>CAVPZU010000003.1:0-1168202 GCA_963710355.1 uncultured Phycisphaerales bacterium
ATACCAATTCCATAAATTAATTGCGCTCGATGTAGTTAGCTCGACATATACTTTTAACCAATTCAGCGGTAAGACAAACCCTTTGCCACGCCTCGCATGCGGCCTCGCGAAGGTCATCATAATCTCGATAACTTCGATTTGACCAAAAATGGCTGCGAAGATATTGCCACAAATTCTCAACAGGATTCAATTCCGGACTATAGGCTGGTAGTTCTATTATGGTAACGTTTTCGGGTACGACAAGTTCCTTAGACTTGTGAAAACCAGCCTGATCCCAAATCAGAACCGCATGAACATCCGCAGCAATCTCCGTTGCGAACTGCTTAAGATAAACATTCATAACCTCTGTACTGATATACGGTGATAACATACCTACCGATTGTCCGGTCTGCGGACATACTGCTGATATTACATACAACCACTCATATTGAGTCTGCTTAACAGCAGCCGGGCGACTGCCGCGTCTTGCCCAAACCCTTGCCAATGTCCCCTGCTGACCGAAACGAGCTTCATCCTCGAACCATACCTCTAACCGTTTGTAAGGATGAGATGCAGCTATGACTTCCAGCCTCCCGCCGATGTTTTTTTAAAATCCTGCTGTGCTTTAATGTCCGCCCTCTGATGCCGAGGTCGCGGAGCCAAATAACTATACCCCAGACGATGCAGCAGCTGATAAACACCGTTGAGACTGTAAACTACGCCAAACTCCTTGTTCAAGATTTTTTGAATGTCCTTGCCGTACAGTGTTGCTACTGCATCGTTCTTTGTAGGACCAGCATCGATACGGGATGAAAAGTGTTCATAACTGGCTGCAGGCAGATTCGGCTTTCGACCTGAATGGTGCTGTTCCTTCAGACCATCGATGCCATGGGTGTTATACTTTGCTACCCAGCTTTGAATCGCCCTTCGAGAATATGCGGTCATTTGTGCAATCTCGACACAAGTATATCCCTGCTGGGCGAGCGCAACAGCCTGGATTCTTCCTGCGAGGCGGGCGTTTGTTTGAGATTTTGCTGATTTTAACAACTCTTTTACGCTTTTGTATTCCTTTACTGTCATAATAACCTCCATATCAATCATTTTTATAAATCAGGTTACTATGGTATGTATCGGAATATCCTATAAAGCGCATTTAATTATTGTAATTGGTATAAGTTCAAAAATCAAAGTGCTTTGTAGAAAACCTCAAATTTCCCGATAAATCGGGATAGCCAACACCCAATATCTGCCCGATACCATTAAAAATTGGTTAGTGGCGGGAACCTCTCCATGAATGTCTGCGGGAAGGATGTGATTTATGCCCCATGGAAGCAGCTTTGGCAAAGTGACGGGCGGGATGAGATTTATCTTCCTGGCGCGAATGCTGCGGAATGGGTGCTGCATAGTCAAAACCGGCACATTTTTCCGGGGTAAATTTTCGCTCGATAAATTTTTCAATCTGGCGAAGGTATTTGTCCTCATCATACGAAACAAACGTGATGGCGTCGCCTGTAGCGGTCGCCCTGCCGGTGCGGCCGATGCGATGAATGTAGTCTTCAGCAAAGGTCGGCACATCAAAATTGACAACGTGCGAGATTCCCTCGACATCGATTCCTCGGGCGGCGATATCTGTTGCAACCATAACCTGGAATTTACCGTTTTTAAAGCCATCCATTGCATTTTGCCGCTGCGACTGTGAGCGGCCGGAGTGAATCGAGACCGATATAATACCTGCTTGCTTCAATTGCCGGCTGATTCTATCCACGCCGTGCTTGGTGCGGGAAAAGACCAGCACGCAGTACATCTGCTGATTCTTGAGCATGTGCAACAGAAGAGCCATTTTCTGCTCCCTTTGGACAGAATAGATATGCTGTGTAATCGTTTCGATGGGGTTTCGCTGCCGGCCAATCTGGATAATTTTGGGGGACTTGAGTATGCCTGCGGCGAGGGCCTTTACTTCCGGCGGTATTGTAGCCGAAAAAAGCATAGTTTGTCGTTTTTGCGGCAAGGCGGCGACAATTTTCCGCACATCGTTAATGAAACCCATATCAAACATACGGTCGGCTTCGTCAATAACGAGGACTTCGATACTCCGCAGATCGATGGTTCTTCGCTGCATGTGGTCCATAAGTCGTCCTGGAGTTGCAACAACGATGTCAACGCCCCGCCGAAGCGCATTTAGCTGGCTTTTAATATTTACGCCCCCATAAACGGCGAGGGTGTGCAAATTCAGGAAACGGCCATAAGAAATTATTTCCTTTTCGATTTGTGCCGCCAGCTCGCGGGTCGGCGTAAGAATTAGCGCTTTTGTAATTTTCCTTTTGGTTGCATGCTCGTGGCAGAGGCGGTTCAAAATGGGCAGCGCAAAGGCAGCAGTTTTGCCTGTACCGGTCTGTGCGCAGCCAATAATATCGCTGCCGGCAATTGCGGCGGGAATTACCTGTGACTGAACTTCGGTTGGAGCTGTGTAGCCGCTAACAAGAATGCCACGCACCAGCGGGTCGAAAAGACCAATTTTCTTAAACGGCATCGGATAGTCCTATCAGAATTACCTAACACGTGGGCATAGAAACGAGTTATTTTAATGTTTAGCCAAGTAATAAAGAAAGCTCAACGATGTGATCCTGCTCGTCAACAATCACATGGCGAATCTCATGCTCGAGCGTCTCGAACTGGTATTGCAGGTCTCTTTGGCTTTCAATCACCTTCCGGTAAATCTGCTTGTAAAAGTCGATTGCCTCTTTTTCGCCCTTAAGATTAACTTCCAGAATTTTCTTTATATCTTTGGCCCGGTGCGTTTCAGCAAGCCCCATCGTAGGCTCGCCGCCGAGATACCCGCCGATGAGATTACGAAACTTTTCTTCGTGTTTGAGCTCATCAGAGGCAATCTCTTTGAGCCTTTCAATAATTGCCTCCGCCCCAGGGCCGCTGACTAATTCGGCGTGCGCAAGATACTGAATCCTGGCGGCATGCTCCAATTCAAGGGCGTGATTCAACATCGTTATCAATTCTTTCTTGATATCTGCCATCTTAAGCCTCCTTAAACACAAAACTTTCTTTATCTTACAATCGACAATAAACCGTATTTATTATATGCATTTTAAGCAATGCGTCTATTTTATTTCAACGGAAGCGGCGGCGTCAAATGGATTCGTCCTCATTGCAAGAGAAAACAGATAAGGATATTTGTTTTTCAAATGCTCCATATATTGCACCCATTCCATAATCAATAAATTATACACCCTGCCCATATCACCCGCAAGATGCTTGTAGTCGGCATCCGGTAATTCTTTGAGCCTGACCCTCTGGGTAAGCTCCTCGGTCAAATGAAATACCGCCCAGAGGAGATTTGTGAACGATTCATGTTCCAGCAGATTGGGATTTTCCAAAAGACCCAATAAAAACCGCCTTTTTTCCTTCAAAAAGTCTTTAAGCGACTCCAAATTACCTCTTTTGCTGTCAATATCATATTGATGGGCCTTAACGCTGTTGAGGACTTTCAAAAATTCCTTATCCGACCAATCATTGTTTATAACCAGTTTTTGCGTAATCTTGTAAGAGTCTTTATCGAAAGTAGCAAACGTCTTCAGTAATTCCGTGCCTACCTCGCTAAAAAAAGCACCTATCACCATATTTAATTTGTTCAGCATAGCCTTCTTTTCCCTGTATTGCAGGAACTCTTCAAGGACGAGGGTTACCAGCAGAACCTGAATGAAAACAAAGGCAATATCACCAATCAGATACAAAAGGATGTGATGAAGGTCTCTAAAAATCAAATAATGAATATAATATACAACGGCCGACAGACTTAAAAGAACCAGGCCGAACTTAATCTGCCAATTAAAGAACCGCTTCATTCTGATACCTCAAACCCCCGAGGGACTATATATAAAAACACTACCACAATTACAGGATGTTCGATTGTCGCAGGCCATCAATAAACATCTGGACGGCAACGGTAGTTAAAAGCATACCCATCAACCTTTCGCAGGCCAAAAGCCCCCTCCTTCCAAGAATACGATTCAAATTACTCGAGAAAAATAAAATGACGGAAGATATAAACCAGGCACAAAAAAACGCCAAGAGCCAATCCCACCAGCGTGAAGGGTCTTTGCCCATAATTAAGATGACGGTAGTCATCGCAGCAGGACCTGCGGTTAAAGGTACGGCAAGCGGGAAAATCAAAGGTTCGCTTTCCAATTCAACTTTGAAAATCTCGCCAGAACTGCTGAAAACCATCCTGACAGCGATAAGCATCAGAATCACGCCGCCAGCAATACCGAGGGAAGATTCGGTGACACGCAGGGCGTCAAGGATATACCGGCCGATAAAAAGAAAAATCATAAGAATAACAAGGGCAAAAAGCAATTCACGAATAATAATGGCTTTTCGCCTCTCGGGAGGGATATTCTGCAAGACAAAAAGGAACATCGGGACATTTCCCAGCGGGTCGAGGACCATAAAAATCAAAACGAAAGCAGCTATAAATGACATATAGTTACCTGTAAAAAATAAAATAATATCAATTTATGCCTTATTTACAAAAGGCGAAAGCTGTCGCAACCTGTTAATTATCGGCGGAAGTTTTTCGATAACGTAATCGACCTCGTCTTCGGTATTGAACCTGCTCAAGCTGAAACGGATGGAGCCGTGCGCAGCGGTAAAGGGGACGCCCATAGCCCGCATAACGTGCGACGGCTCGAGAGAGCCTGATGTGCAGGCAGAACCGCTGGAGGCACAGATGCCGAATTTGTCGAGCATAAGCAAAATGGACTCACCCTCAATATATTCAAAACTGATATTGGTAGTGTTTGGGAGGCGATTTTTTTTGTCGCCGTTAAGACTGGAATCGGGACATTTTTTGAGGATTTCCGTTTCGAGTTTATCGCGAAGTTTCTTTATGCGTATGTTCTCGTCATCGAGGTATTGTGCAGCAAGCCGGCAGGCCTTTCCAATTCCAACGATGCCGGCGGTATTTTCGGTTCCCGCTCTTTTTCCGGTCTCCTGGTGACCGCCTACAATAAAAGGCGATATTCTCGTGCCTTTTTTAATATAAAGGACGCCGATACCCTTTGGGCCGTGAAGTTTGTGTCCTGAAAGGCTGAGCAGGTCAATTTTGGATTTCGATAAATCAAGCGGGATTTTACCGACGGCCTGAACTGCATCGGTATGAAAGACTGCCCCCCTGCTGCTGACGATTTCAGCAATCTGGTCTATGGGAAAGATAACGCCTGTCTCATTATTGGCATACATAATTGAAACAACGGCGGTATTGTCATCGACCTGCTCGGTCAATTCATCGAGGTTGAGATTTCCCTGCCTGTCAACGGTAAGTTCGACGACGGTGAACCCGAGAGTTTGGAGTTCGCGGCAGGTTGCCAGAACCGCTGGGTGTTCGACTCTGGTGGTAATAATTTTCCTTTTATCAGGATTAGCAGATAGAACGCCTTTGATTGCGGCGTTGTCGCTCTCGGTGCCGCCGCTGGTAAAGACGATTTCCGAAGGGTCGCAGCCGAGGAGATAGGCAACCTGCTGACGAGCCTTTTTAATCATAAGAGCAATTTGTCCGCCGAAGGAGTGCATACTCGAAGGATTGCCGTAAAGCTCGCCAAACAGCGGCAGCATCTCTTCGATAACCTCCGGGGCAACTTTTGTCGTCGCATTATTATCAAAATATACCGTCTTCATCCATTTTTCTCGCAAACCACTACTGGTTTTTTTGCTCTTCGACAACAATATCGCGTGAAACAAATTCTCTTAACTTTGCCTCAACGACATCTTTTAAGGTAAACTCAGCGGTTTTGCAGCCTGCACACATACCTCTAAAGGCAACGATGACTTTATTGCCCTCAACATCAACCAGTTCGATATCACCGCCGTCGGCCCGCAACGCAGGCCTAATCTGCTCATTTATCGTCCGTTCAACAAGCCTAATCTTCTGGATGTTAGTTAGTTTATGTTCCTCTGTTGGCGTTTGAGAAACAGGTTGTCTTTCTTTTTTACCCCAAATACCATCGATAATCTCCTGTATTTTTCCTTTGCAGCCGCCGCATCCGCCGCCTGCTTTTGTGTAGTTTGTGACCTGGTCAACGGTCGTAAGATTATTTTCGCGGACGACCCGTTCGATTTCCTTATCTGTGACACCAAAACAGGTGCAGACAATTTTGCCCTCAAGCTGGTGCTTCTTTGTGCCGCCGGTGTGGTAATTTTCGATGGCTGCTTCGAGGGCTTCTCTGCCCATAACCGAGCAGTGCATCTTTTGCTCCGGCAGCCCGCCGAGGTAATCCGCAATCTCCTTGTTGGTAACTCTGGATGCCTCTTCGATGGTTTTGCCCTTAATCAGTTCGGTAAGAACGGACGACGAAGCAATAGCGCTTGCACAGCCGAAGGTCTTGAATTTGGCGTCTTTGATTTTGCCGTTTTTGTCGAGCTTGAAGGTGAGTTTCAGAGCATCGCCGCACGCAAGAGAACCCACCTCGCCCACCCCGTCAGGGTTCTCAATCTCGCCGACATTCCGCGGATTCAAAAAATGGTCCATAACTTTATCAGTATATTCCCACATATTATTAGTCCTTAGTTTTGAGCTGTTAGTTTTGAGTTACCTTTGTAACCGGTTTTGACTATGCTGGTTAAAATTTTAATTAACTCTTCTGATTCAGCTATCAACTGTTGAGATTGTTTCCCGTCGATGGTTTTAGAATCCACTAATAAACGAAGCCAATAACTAGAGCCTATCCCAAAACCCCCATTATTGGCCTTTTCAGTGCCATAAATGGCGTTTTCTGAGGTTTTGGGATGACTTCTAGTTTCTCTTGCTTCTTTCGAAGCAATGGACATCTTAGCAAAGAAATCTTTTCTGCTTTGCCCCGCTAAAGCTTCCTCAACATTTGCTCCGATGCTCGTCTCCGCTCTTAAAAGCTGTGTTGCAATAACAAAATGCTTATCTTCCTTCAATTTAGCGCAAAGTTTGATAATTTGCAAGGCAAAGGAATAGCTTTTTTCTTTTATAATACTATTTGCCATAGAAATAAAATCCACAACTAAAAACTTAAAACTCAAAACTTAGAACTCTTTTCGAGCGATTGTTCGAAGTCGGCGATAATGTCGTCGATGTGTTCAGTGCCGACAGAGACGCGGATAAAATCGGGCGTGACGCCTGCGGCGAATTGCTCGGCCTCCGAGAGCTGCTGATGGGTCGTGCTGGCGGGATGAATAACAAGAGTTTTGCTATCGAGGATGTTAGCGAGGTGGCTGGCGAGCTTGACGCTTTCGATAAATTTTATAGCGGCTTTTTTTCCGCCTTTGATGCCGAAGCCGAGAATAGCCCCCCGCCCTTTCGGCAGATACTTCTGGGCAAGCTTGTAATCCGGGTGCGATTTCAAGCCCGGATAATTTACCCAGGAGACGGCTGGGTGTTTTTCGAGCCATTGTGCAAGAGCGAGGGCATTTTCGCAATGGCGAGGGACGCGTAAATGCAGGGTTTCGAGACCCAGCAGGAAGAGGAAGGCGTTAAAAGGCGACATACAGGCGCCGGTATCCCGTAATAAAGTCACTCTCAATTTTATGATGTAGGCAAGCTCTTTGAAGGTTTCAACATATTTTAAGCCGTGATAGGCGGGGTCAGGTTCGGCAAGTTCGGGGAATTTGCCGTTAGCCCAGTTGAATTTGCCGGAATCGATGACGATGCCGCCGATGCTTGTTCCATGACCGCCGATGATTTTGGTGCAGCTATGGACGACAATGTCGATGCCGTATTCGATGGGCCTGAAAAGAATCGGCGAGGTGACGGTATTGTCGCAGAAAAGCGGTATTCCGTTATCGCGTGCGATTTTAGCAATTGCATCATAATCAGGGACATCATTTTTCGGATTGCCGATAGTTTCGATAAAAATAAGTCTTGTATTGGGTTTTATAGCCTCTGCAAAATTTTTTGGATTTTTGGGGTCAACAAAAGTTGTGTTGATACCAAGCCTGGGAAAAGTCTGGCTGAATAATGTGACAGTTCCGCCGTAAAGCGAGTTCGAGGAGACGATGTGCTGGCCGGTGCGGCAGATATTGAGGACAGCGGCAGTTATGGCGGCCATACCGGAGCTGAAGGCGAGGCCTGCAACACCGCCCTCCAAAGCAGCTAAACGCTTTTCGAGGACGTCATTGGTAGGGTTCATCAGGCGGGTATAGATATTGCCGAATTGTTTGAGTGCGAAAAGGTCTGCTGCGTGAGCAGTATCCTTAAACAGGAAACTTGTCGTCTGGTAAATGGGCACAGTTCTGCTGAGGGTGTCTGAATCGACGGTTTGGCCAGCGTGCAGAGCGAGGGTTTCGATATGATACTTTTTGTTTTCAGTCATAATATTTCCTTCTATTGTTCAGGCAAAATTTTAATCATCTTGTCGAGGGCCGATTTGGCCTTCAGTCGGATATCTTCCGGAACGGTAATCTTAAATTTCAGGTCTTCGAGCGACCAGAGAATTTTTTCGAGAGTAATTTTTTTCATATTGGGGCAGACGGCACGTTCAGAAGCCGGTATAAATTCGGCATCCGGTCTTTGCTTTTTCAAAGGATGAATTATGCCGACCTCGGTTGCAATAATAAAGCGTTTTGCGGGGCTATCTTTGACAAATTTGAGCATTCGGCCGGTGCTGAGGACCTGGTCGGCAAGCTTCTTTACAGGCTCGGTACATTCGGGGTGGACGAGGACAAGAGCATCGGGGTATCTCGATTTTGCATTTTTTATATCGTCTTCAGTTATAATTACATGTGAGGTGCAGTAGCCTGGCCAGAGGATAAGTTTTCTGCCGGTTTTCTGGGCGGTGAACTGGCCGAGATGCTGGTCAGGAACAAAGATGACGGATTTATCTTTGGGTAAAGAGTGAACAATTTCGACGGCGTTCGAGCTGGTGCAGCAATAATCGCTTTCGGCCTTGACGTCTGCGGTGCTGTTGACATAGCAAACAACGATTGAATCGGGATGCTGCTTCTTCAATTGTCGCAGCTGGTCTGCGGTAATCATATCAGCCATTGGGCAGCCGGCGTTTTTTTCGGGCAAAAGGACGATTTTTTTGGGCGAAAGAATGGCGGCGGTTTCGGCCATAAAACGGACGCCACAAAAAACTATTACTCCGGCATCGGTTTTAGAGGCGGCGATACTAAGGCCGAGGGAGTCGCCTGTAAAATCAGCAATATCCTGAATTTCGGGCATCTGATAATTATGAGCAAGGATAACGGCCCTGCGTTGTGTTTTGAATTTATGAATTTTTTCAATCAAACTGCTTTTCATTTGGTTATTTTTTCCCTTCTTTATAAACAAGGTCGGCGTGCGGGGTTGAGACAATTACACCAGGCGGAACCGATTCGCGAATCCAGACGTTTCCGCCAATGGTAGTGCCTTCGCCGATAACGACATCGCCAAGAATGGTAGCCTCGGCATAAATGGTGACATTGTCCTCAATGGTGGGGTGCCTCTTTACGCCACGAACAACCCTGCCCTTTTCATCCGTTCTGACACTTAAGGCTCCGAGAGTGGCCCCCTGATAAATCCTGACATTGTCACCAATAATTGTCGTTTCACCAATAACTACGCCGGTGCCGTGGTCGATAAAGAAGTTTCTGCCGATTTCGAGCGCCCGGATGAATATCGATGCCGGACATCGAATGTGCATATTCGGTCATTATACGCGGAATCAGGGGGACCTGTTTAATATAAAGCTCGTGTGCAACCCGGTAGGTGGAAATGGCAACAATGCAGGGGTAGCTAATAACAATTTCCTCATAAGATTGCGCTGCGGGGTCGCCTTCAAAGGCAGCAGCAACATCACCCTTTAGGTATTCCCTGATTTTTGGAAGCTCTTTCAAGAGATGCAAAGTGGCATCTTCGGCCATTTGTCGGCAATCACCTGTTTGGCAATCGGCCAATCTGCAGTGGTATTTGAAGGCGCGTTCAATCTGCTCCGAAAGTTCGGTATATATATGATAGAGGATATCGACAACAACAAATCTGACATTGGCCCTTGTGACGGTTCTTTTACCGGCGTAGCCGGGGAAGAGCAGCTCGGTCAACAAATCGAGGACCTGGATGATTTTATCGCGGACGGGCAGATTGGCGGTGTCGATAAAATTTATGCCGCTGTCGCCCTGGTAAGTTTGAGTAATCTGGTCAACCAGTTTTTCAATCGTTTCATTTGTTAAGTCATTTTGCATTTTTTATATTCCTCGAAAATGGAAAAAAAGGACGTTGGAATTTCCTTTTACAGGTCTGCGAACATTTCGGTTGAAATATATCTTTCGCCGGTATCCGGCAGTATGACAACGATAGTTTTTCCTTTATTTTCGGCACGTTCTGCAAGCTGGAAGGCTGCCCAGGCGGCTGCACCGGAGCTAATACCCGCCAATATACCTTCCTTCGAGGCGAGTTGTCGAGCGGTATGTATGGCATCTTTGTTCGAGACGCGAATAACCTCGTCAATAATATTTCTGTTGAGGACCTGCGGAACAAAACCTGCGCCGATACCCTGAATTTTATGCGGGCCGGGTTTTCCGCCCGAAAGGACAGGCGAATCTTCGGGTTCGACGGCGACAACCTTTACATTTTTATTTCGTTGTTTGAGGACTTCGCCGCAGCCGGTAATGGTGCCGCCTGTGCCGACACCGGCAACAAAAATGTCGATTTTGCCATCGGTATCAGACCAAATCTCCTCGGCGGTGGTCTCCCTGTGAATCTGCGGATTGGCAGGATTGTTAAACTGCTGCGGCATAAATGAGCCGGGATTTTCATTGATGAGCTGATCGGCCTTTTCAATGGCACCGGTCATACCGCGTTCTGCCGGGGTAAGAACGATTTGTGCGCCGAAGAGGGTAAGGAGTTTTCGTCTCTCGATGCTCATAGATTCGGGCATAGTCAAAATAAGCTTAAGTCCCCTTACAGCACAGACATAAGCCAATCCTATGCCGGTATTTCCGCTGGTCGGCTCGATGATAATTGTGTTTTCGTTAATCAGCCCCTGCTGCTGGGCGGCATCTATCATAGCCAATGCGATTCTGTCCTTTATGCTGTGCGAGGGATTGAAGGCCTCAAGTTTTGCCAGAACTGCAGCATCAGGCGGCGCAAGTTTGTTAATTTTGACCAGGGGGGTAAAGCCAATGACCTCTGTTATGTCTGCGAAAATTGCACTCATAATATTCACTTTCAAAAAAGACGGTTTAGAATTTTATATTGTTCGGTAGAAAACTTATCATTGCGAGTCCGCCGTCCGCCTTCGGCCTCGCAATGACAGAACAATTTTATATTTGATAATCCGGGATATCATTATTTTTTGCACTATCAACCAAATCCTGCAAGGTTAAGGACCCAAGGACGTTTTCGACGGCGTCATTAACCTGAATCCAGAGGCCTTTAACCAAACAATCTGCAAACCGTCTGCAGGCTCCCCTGTTCTTTACACAATCAACGAGAGCAACCTGTCCTTCCAAACAACGAAAACATTCGATAAGCTTAATCTGGTCGGGAGATTTAGCAAGGAAGTAGCCACCCTGAGAGCCCCTGGTGCTTTTAACGATGCCAGCAGTCTTCAGGGCAGCAATGACCCTTTCGAGATACTTTACAGAAATCCCCTGCCTGTCGGCAATAATTTTGAGCGATAACGGTTTTTTCCTGTAATTACAGGCCAGTTCCGCAACCGCTCTGATACCATATCTTGTCCGAGATGAGATATTCATCTTATTCCTACTATTCCTATCACTTTGGTAGTATATTTAATAAAATACGAAAGAAAATCAAGGAAAAAAGTGTTTTTTTTGGTTTTTTTATTCTGGATAAACTTCAGAGCCGTAGAATTACTCGAAAACTGTGGTTAATACACAATATATCGTAGTTGAGCCACATTTGGGCTACTATATATTGTGGTTTGGAGAAACAATAAAAATCATATCCATAAATGGTGAGCTTGTCGGAACCAATTCTTGACAGAATTTAATTGAAAACCTATAATCATAAAGACAAGCGAGATAAATCAAAAGGAACCCAAAAGGATGGGAAAAGGTTCTTGGAAAAAAATCGTTTTTGTTTCCTCATACCCGCCGAGAAGATGTGGAATAGCAACCTTTACAAGTGACCTTATCAGCAGCATTTCTTTGGCCGGCAGAGAAAATTTTGAACCGCTGGTGGTTGCAATGCAGACGGGCGAGCAGGGGTACAGCGAGCCGGTAAAGTTTGAGATTTCGACCGGAGGTCAAAAACGATTATATCAGCGCGGCAGATTACATAAATTTCAGCCACGTTGACCTTGTGAACATACAGCACGAATTCGGTCTTTTCGGGGGCGAAGCCGGGTCATATCTGAATCTGCTCATCGAGAGGATAAATGCGCCTGTAATAACAACGCTTCACACGGTGCTGGAGTCGCCGGAGCCTGCATATCATAAATCAACGGTAGCGGTTTGCAACGGTTCTCACAAGGTAATAGTGATGAATGATCGCGGGATAAGGATGCTGCGTGACATATACGGGATTGCGGAGAGTAAAATAGAATTGATACCGCATGGGATACCAGATTTGCCGTTTGTGGACAGCAGTTATTACAAGCACAAATTCGGGATAGAGGGAAGAAGGACAATCCTTACATTCGGCCTGCTGAGCAGAAACAAGGGGATAGAAACGGTGCTGAAGGCGATGCCGGCAATTATAGAGTCGGAACCAACGGTATTGTATATAATCCTCGGGATGACGCACCCGCAGGTATTAAGATACGAGGGCGAAAGCTACCGATTCGGTCTGCAGCGACTGGCGGAGGAGATGGGGTGCAGCGAGCACGTGATGTTCGTGAACAGATTCGTAAGCGATGAGGAGCTGCATAATTTTCTGTGTGCGACAGATGTGTATATAACGCCATATCAAAATGCCGAACAGCTTACAAGCGGGACATTATCATTTGCGGTGGGGGCGGGCAAGGCGGTTGTATCGACGCCATACTGGGCGGCAGAGGAGCTGCTGGCGGATGGACGCGGAAAATTAGTAAAGTTCGGGGATCCGAAAAAACTGGCGGAGGCAATAGTGGAGATCTTCAAGAACGATTCTCTGTATTATTCGCTGCGAAGGAAGGCATACGATTACGGCAGAAGCAGGATATGGCCCCAAATAGGACAGGCGTACTGGAAGCTGTTTAACACGGTAGAGCAGCCGTTGAGGAAAAGTGCGGAAGCATCCGGGTCGCCTGTAAAGGAGAAAACGAGTATAGAATTGCCGGAACCATCGCTGATTCATATAAGGAGACTTACTGACGACACAGGGATATTTCAGCACGCCTGTTTTAAAATACCGGAGAGAAAAAACGGCTACTGCACGGACGATAACGCCCGGGCTGTGATAGCGATGACCAAGTATTATGCACAATATGCAGATGTGCAGGCATTAAGGCTACTGGATACCTATTTGGCGTTTATAATGCATTCGCAGGATGAAAAAGGATACGTGCGAAACCTGATGAAGTTTGACAGGAGTGGGCAGCGGATGAAGCGATTAACGATACCCATGGACGTGTTTTATGGGCTTATGGAATAGTATTGGCGAACCCGCCATCGAGCGCATATATACCGGTGATAAAGGATCGTTTCGACAATTCCGCTCAACATATCAACGGACAGATGCCGCACGGTCTTGCCTATTCGATTCTCGGGATGGCGGACTATTTAAAACAATTTCCGGGGGCAAGCGAAATAAAACGGAGGATGGAATTTGCAGCGGAGAAACTTTTGGCGCTTTATGAGCAAAACAGTACGGACGACTGGCAGTGGTTTGAAAACAGGTTAGTTTATGATAATGCGGTTTTTCCGTGCGCATTATATGCGGCAGGCCAGGTGCTTGGTGACAAATATGTGGAAGTTGCGGACAAAACCTGCCGGTTTCTGCTTTCGCAGACATATAACGGAAGCCATTTCAGTTTTGTAGGCTGTCAAGGGTGGTTTCCGAAGGGCGGAAGGAAGGCGAAGTTCGACCAGCAGCCTATCGAGGTCGCCAGCACAGTGATGATGCTAAAGGCGGGATACGATGCGAGCGGCGACGGCAGTTTCCTGAAGCTGCAGAAGAAGGCCTTCGACTGGTTTCTGGGTGAAAACGACCTGGGACTTGCGGTCTACGATTTCAAGACGAAAGGCTGCCGCGACGGTTTGATGGAGTGCGGAGTGAATGAAAACGAGGGCGCGGAAAGCCTATTAAGTTTCCTGTTAAGCCTGTTAACAATATCCGAAAATTACACGCCAGCCAACAGGCTGCAGGATGGCAGGAGCATATCCGCAATCGGGAAGGGAAGGAAACAATCTATGGTGAGCCGGTCGAACCCATCCGAAGGCAACGAGAAAGAAATGCTGTTTCCGATTATCGAAATACCGTCCAAAGGGATGACGAAAAATTCGACAACAAAACCCACATAAAAAAGGGTTTAGTTTTGAGCTGTTAGTTTTTAGCCGTGGAATAAACAGACATACTATCCCTACCTATGGTGTGGCCAAGCCACAAACAACCGGCGGGGTAAATACAGCAAACAGAGCGGCAAGAGGCAGCAGGTTTTAGAAATCCTCAAGTATTTGAGCGCTCTTTTGACCTGTCCACTTGATATCGCCCCCGATACCCTGAACCGTCTGGCAATTAGTCAGAAACAGGAGAAAAAAGAGCAAGAGAATTATCAGGAGCAATTTTCTGAACATTTTTGTGTCCCTTTTCAGCTTGCACCTAATCTGTTTTTATTATCAGACAACCGTTCTTCAATATTCTGTTGTATAGTATTTCAATTATTACACAGAATCATATATAATATCGGTCAGGGATGATAATTTACGATAGTTTTTTCAGGGCGGATTTATGAAGATTGCAAGTTTTAACGTCAACGGTTTGCGGGCGAGGCTGCCGATAGTGGTTGACTGGCTGTCGAAGCATAAGCCCGATATCCTTTGTGTTCAGGAAACAAAGGTTCAGAATGAGGATTTTCCGGGCGAGGCCATCGACGAAACTGGTTATAAATATGTATATGCCGGCCAAAAAAGCTACAATGGCGTGGCAATTTTCAGCAAAAAAAGGCTTTCCAAGACGCAGGCCGGCTTTGATGACGAGCCTAAAGACCAAAGCCGATTGTTAAAAACGGAGGTGGACGGAATAATAATCGTCAATATCTATATACCACAGGGATACTCGCCCGAATCTGAGATGTTCCGGTACAAATTAAGGTGGTTTGAACATCTGCGAGAATATTTTGAGAAAAATTTTAAGCGGACCGACCCGATTGTCTGGTTAGGCGACTTTAATGTAGCGCCGGAGGATATTGATGTATATGACCCTGTGGGCTTTTTAGGACACGTTTGTTTCAATCCGGATGTAAAAAAGGCCCTCAAAAAGGTCTGTCAGTGGGGTTTTGAAGATTTATTTCGCAAGCACTGCAAAGAGGCCAGCCAATATACGTACTGGGATTACAGAGAGAGAAATTCGTTCTCGCGAAATTTAGGATGGCGGTTAGACCATATAATGGCGACAGAAGCGCTGACCAAAAAATGCAAGGCCTGCTACATCGACAAAGAGCCTCGCACCGCCGAACGCCCAAGCGACCACACGCCGGTAGTGGCGGAATTTGATTGATGAACACAAACGCACCAAATACCCTCAGAATCAGTGACTGTTGGCCGTCTGTTGGTTCTTTTTGTTGGGCATTATTTTATCCCTCCTTGGTCTCTGAGCTGACTGAAGTTTCGACATGCTTTATGAATCCCGACACGAGCCTTTCACTAGCACCGGCACACATGCAGATCACAAGTAATAAGGCAAATGAATAATCAGTAGCTTTGGTAAAGCCAAGTATGATGTTTGCTCTTATCGCTAAGGCGATCAGAAGAGCACCTATATTTCCAACCAATACTCGCGAAGTGCTTTCGATATAATGAATGCGAGGTCCAGCAGTGGGATCCATCTGTATTTTTTCTGCACGGATAAGTACGGAAAACAACGCTCCAGTGCCACCGAGTAAAGCGCCAAGGATTACTTCGAATGCATTGCTGCCAAAAAAGGGAACGACATATAATCTTAGTAGCCACAGAGCACATGCAATCAAAAAAGTCGGCAACGCAATGAGTGTCGCGCCACATACATACCAACCGCGTGCGTTCTCCACTGACCTTGCGAGGAGATAGGATTCAGCCATGTCCAGGACTCTGTGTGAGTTTGTCTCGTCTTTGTCGCCTATAACGCGTGCCATGCTTTCAGCGAGGAGTTCGCCAAACGCTTTAATTTGGGATTTACGTAATGACGTCCTTGAGAGCGTTTCGAGTAGACGCAATCTATTGGCAATAGCCCCAAAGCTTAGGTATCGTCGTATCGTCATATTTGTCTGTGAGCGACCATTCTACAAAGAAATTATCATCTATGTAGATAATATAATCATCAGTAGAATCAATGAGGCTGTGAATCTTCTTGTTGAGAGTAGGTTCTATGTCTCCTTCACAGAAGGAAGAGAAATCATTAACGATAACACCGGAGCCTTTTGGGGGGTTATATTCGTCCGAAGTCATGTAGTATCTCCATTATCGATGTCCTGCCCAACCTCTAATTATATGGTTTCCTGATAGAACTGCCTTTTGGATCTTCTTCCGCATAATACTCCAAACCAGAATAGCTATAAGTTAAATTATTCCGGTATCTCAGAATATATCCTACTCTTCCCCGCAGAGCAGGTCAAAAGGAATTTTGTCAGGCTAAATACCCGCTCCCCCACGGTCGCGGCTCTGCAACCCCTACCACGGGGGTGGGGGCTAAACATATACAATAGAAAATAGACCGCAATTGGAAATTCCCCTGTTCTAATGCTCTATTGTTCAATTTTCAATTGCTCTGCATTTTTCACCACAGGTGAAAAATGCTGGGGAACAAGGATTCGAACCTTGACTAACTGATCCAGAGTCAGTTGTGCTGCCATTACACTATTCCCCAATAATAGCAGAATAGAACAGCCGATTAAGGCTTTCGGTTTTATAGGATTATATTACTTAAATTCAGATTTTCAATGGTAAATTTTTCGAGTCTTTGAGCGGAAACGTCCGGTAAGACAATTGAGAAGCAAAGAAGAAGAGGAAAGTAAAGGAAAAACAGGTCTTATAACTAAAAATAATACTTTTTTTATTCAGAAGCACTCCATTACAGACGATAAGTTCGATAATTATTCAAGGCTCTTGAAAAACAAGAGTGCAAAATGGGGGTTAAAAAAATGTCAAGACCAAAATTTGAAAAGGGGGTTTTATTTATGAAGAATGACAAAATCAAGGTTCAATTTAAGGCAGTAAAAATCTTATTTGTGCTTGGAATGTGTCTATTGTTTCTGCAAGGACCGATGGCCGTTTATGGAGAGACAAGCAACTACAATTTCAAAATGATTTCGACAATTGAATACAGCGGCAAGGGACAATACAGAAGCCAGACGGAAAACACCTATACCGTCCGGAAAGAGAACCAGCCCAACGATGTAGTCAACTATACAATAAGTTCAAAGAGCGATGATATAGCTGCAGAGTACAAGGATCGGGTCCCCAAGGAAATGGTTTTTTCGGTGGACAAAAATACGCGCCAAATGCTGTCGCAGAATCCGGAATTGTCTTTTCTCGAGACAATAAACAATCAGTGTATCAAAAACCTCAAGAAGATTACAAGTCAGGATATTGGAAAAAGCTGGGAACAAACTTTCAGCCTTTCGACGCCCGGCTATGAGCTTCCGGAACAAATAAAGTTCAGCCTGAACGCTGCAGGTTTCAAAACAAACGAAAACGAAATGATAGCGGTGCGCGCTCTGTCGGAGCCATTTACGGTAAATATCAGCGGTCCGAACGGCAAGACAGAAGCGGTCAAATGCACGATAAACTCAGTATATCTTTTTGACACAGATGTGGAAGAGATATACCTGAGCGTATCGGTATTCGATGCGACGACAAAAATGAACGGCTACGATGAGCATTTGCGCAACGAAGTAGCAACATACAGGCTCGATGAAGAAGGATTGCCTGTCAGACTGAACGGCATAAGCAAGGACTTTGAAAAATTGATAAGAAAGCTCGGTCTGAAACAAGACGAATTGAAAGTGACGAAAAAGGTGTCGCTGCCGCAATGGATAAAAAGCTCTTTGGTGAACACGGTTGAGGCATCGAATACATGTGCGGCAACGGCGTGTGAAGGCGCACTGAACCCGGTAATTACGATTTGTGCAGCGTCAGCTCAGACATTTGGGCTGCAAAGTTCCGGATACCTGTTATCAACAGGGTCGGCATTGACAGTAAGCAAGGTACTTGTGCAGACGATACCTGGTATCGGCGGAATGAAGATAGCGGTGGCACCGGCAATAATTGGGATGAGTGCAGGAACGGCAGGAGTCGTAGCAGGAGCAACAGCAGGAGGCATAGCAATAGCAAACAACAACAATAATAATGATAGAAGCCCATCTGATTAAAACAGATGGATTTGAAATGGGGGGCTTTTAGGTATGACCTAACGTATTACTATCGAACAGTTACGAACAGAAAATCTCAACGAAAACAAGCCGTCAAGATTTTCAACAGGCAAAGTCTGGAGAAAGTTTTGACGGCTTTTAATTTTTTACCCACAAAAGAGATTTCTCAAAATCGAGCACAAGGGCGGTGTCGAGGAAATACTGCATTCCCAATAAAGCCTCACTTTCATCAAGGAGCGGGCAATCGTCAGGAAAAACGGAAATGAGCGCGTTGTTAACGAGTCGGTCGCCAACCTGTAATTTTGGGATTGTGGTTTTTGTGCAATTGAGGCGGCCAATATAGGGGTAAAGTTCGCAGCCTGTTTTCATTTTGACCGAGGGGATATTCGTGCGGATTTTGTTCCAAAGGGACTGTCGAACAGCCAAGCCGTTGCCGCTGCCGGTATCAAGCTGCAGATGAATTACCCGGCCGGCAACAGGAATATCGACAAAAAGAAAGGCGTTACCATTCAAGTCTTCTTCGATAGAAAAAGGATAATTTTGCCAAAGGTTCGGCTGTGCCGGTTCAAAGGATTTATCGGAAGAAAATTCGACTTCTCTTGTGATGCTGTCAAAAACGATATATTTAAAAAGTTTGAGGGTCGGCAAGCCGATAATAATGGAATTGTCTTCGGGGGTCAATAAATCAAACAGGCCGAAACCGCCCTTTCGCTGGAGATAAAAGGCGGGCCAATCAACGAAACTGATATTTCCGAGCCGTAATTTTGGAATTGAACAGGGTCTGACATCAAAGCCATTAACGTTTTCTCTTACGGAAGAGAAAGGCAGTCTGTTTTCCCGAATATGGGAGCTTTTAACAAAAACGGACTGCGAGGCGCCGGTATCGAGTATTACCGGATATTTTTTATTATTATCGAAGGAGCCGTCGACAACCATAAAACGTGCGGTATTCCAGAGGTTGTGGTATTTAATACGACAGGTGTCGTGCTGCACTATCCTGGCTTCAATAACGGCCTGGCTGTCAAGGCATTCATCATCAGCAGCGGCAAGTTGTTGAGGAATGCCCGAACAGCCGAACGAAAACAAAAGCGAAAAGAGAGCGGCACTCAAAACAACCTTAAACATTTTATCCTTCTAAAACAAATCTGCGATAACAAACAAATACAGATGCCCAACAAATCCGTTCAACTTTCCGGTGGGAAAAAACTTTGAGGTGCGCAATAACAATCAATCACCCGGCCCCGTAATTATGACTATATTGTATCACAATAAACCATTTAAGTCAACAGACAGTCGTTCGTGATTAGTGATTTGCGGTTGGCGGTCGGTAAGCAAGTTTGTATTTGGATGGAGAGGAATTGGGAATAATTATCGGACGAATAAACGGGGATGAAAAAAAGAATTTGCAAGAGGTCTTTTTTGTCAAAGAAAACTGGTATTTTGATGAACCTGCTGAACTTTTATAGGACGGGGGAAAATATATTTTTGTTCTAAACCGCCCTGCTTTAAACACCGAATATCCCGATTGTAATAGTAATTTGGGTTTTAATGAATAAAAGTCCTATATGGGGGACCTGCTTTAAACACCGAATATCCTGATTGTATTAGTAATTTGGGGGTTAATGATTAAAGGTCCTGTATACTGCCCTACTTCGAATACCGAATATCCTGATTGTATTAGTAATTTGGGGTTTAATGATTAAAAGTCCTGTATGGGGGATATGAAATGAAATCGAAGAGTTTCTATATCTCAAAAGACAGTGTGGTCGGGCGTTCAATGCATTATATGAGCGTAATATTTTTTGTTTTAACAGTGCTGGCGGCAGGCGGATGCAACGGCCCCGGGGCATCCGGGCCAAAGCAGGTCAAAGAGTTTGAAAAGGCGGGAGAAAAACAGTTAACAGACAAAACAACCGTTGAGGCAACAAGAGGAGCTGCCACCGAAGGTTATATAGTTTCGGTTGGTGATGTGCTGGAGATACAGATGCCTGTTATCCTTAAAGATGTGATTGCCCTGCCGCACGAGAATGAACCATACCTTTGCAGGGTGAACGATGCAGGGAATATACCGCTTCCGATAGTCGGCGAAATAAACGTCGTCAATCAGACGCTGTCCGAGGCAGAAGAGACGATAGCGAAGACGTATTATCCGGAATATGTAGTGACAATGCCGGCGGTAGTTTGCAAGGTTCGCGAGCATATAGATATGCGACAATTTACGGTAACCGGTCTTGTGATGAAGGCCGGGGTTTTTCCATATCCGACAAACGTACAATACAACCTCATTGATGCGATAGCAACAGCAGGCGGAGTAGATTTTATAACCGACCCGCACTACGCAAAGATATACAGGAAAGACAGCAGCGGAAAAGTTGTGGCAGCGATATTCAAGATTGATAAAAGCGCAACAGACAAGGCCTCGAAGGTGATAATCAAGCCGGGCGACATAGTATCGGTGGAGCCGACACTTCAGACGCAAACAAATCTGTTCTTTTCGCAGGTATTCAGAATTAACTTCGGTGCTTATATAAATCCCAATGGTTTTTAAAAAGTAAAGAGCCGAACAGAAAGGGGGAAAAATATGAATAAAGCCGATTCGAGCAACTTTGCGGAGAATACGAATATAGGTTCTGCCCAAAACAAAGAGACGACGCAGAGAGGGCTTCTTGAGATGGCGCTTTGTCATCAACGACTTATATTTGCAACAATAATTATTTCGATTGCTGTCGGCTTTATATACCTTCTTACAGCCAAACTAATATACACGGGAACGGCAAGGCTCTACGTTGAGCAAACGGGCCCGAAGCTGATAACGGATTATGCGACGGTTATGAGCGATTCGAAAAATTATCTATATACACAAAGAGAGCTGATAAAATCGACGCCCATCGTTGCAAGCGCCGCAAATAATCCTCTGATAAGAAGTTGTAAGACGTTCAACAATATCGACAATATTGTTGCGTATATAAAGAACAAGCTGGACGTTACGGTCGGCAAGAAGGACGACATAATCACAATATCGTTCGATTCGCCATATGCATCGGAGGCGGCACAAATCGTCAACGCAGTAATCGACGGCTATGTGGAATACCACACTACACATAAAAAAGGGACGGTTCTGGAGGTGTTAAAGATACTGCAGAAGGAAAAAGCCAAACGGGACCAGGAATTATCCGACCAGATGAAGGAGATGCTGGAGTTTTCACAGAAGAACGGGCTGGTGGCGATAAGCGACAGCAGCGGCGGACATATAGTCTTACAGCGATATGCGAAACTTTCGGATGCGCTGACGCAGGCCCAACTGACAACAATTAACGCAAAGACGGAATACGAAGCGGCTCTGAATATGAAAGATGACCCATCGAAGATAAGACAATTCGCACAGATGCTGCCAGCCGGTGCGGTCAATCAAACAACCAGGGAGAGAGAATCGCAGCTTGAGGCACAACTGACACAACTGGAAGTGAGGTTAGACGAACTGCTTCGGAACTGCACAGAAAATCACCCGGCGGTAAAGGCTGTCAAGGCGCGGATAGACAAAGTAAACGAGCAGGCTCGACGAGAAAACCAGAGAACTTACCGAAATACTTCATCAAAGGTATCTGACGGCGAAGGAAACGGAAAATCAACTTCTAAAATCCTGCGAAGAGCAGCAGCAGGTGGCACAGGATGCAGGGGTTAAGACAACGGAATTTTCCATCCTGAATTCCCAAATAAAGAGGACGGAAAGGCTGTGCGAGATACTCGACGAAAGAATAAAGGAATTAAACGTGACAGAGGATACGGGGGCATTAAACATCAATATACTTGAGGCTGCCCGGACGCCGGAAACGCCGTCAAAACCTCAAAAGGCAAAAGTGATAACATTTGCGATGTTTTTGGGATTGATAGCCAGCTTAGGACTTGTATTTCTGCGTGAGCAGTTTGACAACCGTCTGCGCTCGGCAGAAGAAGTGTCGGCGGTACTGAGCATCCCTGTGTTGGGAATCATACCAAACATCTCAAGTCAGCAAAGAAGTGCGGTAAATATCAAAAGTATCTGGAAGAAGGTCCGCAGGGAAATGACGAAGACGCTGAGTGCGATTGGGACGGCACAGCCTGCAGAAGGAGCAAACAGGACAACGGACAAGCACAAGGGAAGAGGCATCGGCAGAGAGAGTAAAGGCCCTGCGGGCGGTTTTGCGCGGAAGCTCGAGGAACTGCAAACAATACTGAAGAGCGACGAGGAGATAAAGACGACCTCAACCATTCGAAAGTCGGTTTCGAGGACTGCAGTTAACCTGTCGGCAACGGCTGATAAAAGGCAAAGCGACGAGAATAATACTTATATCATGCGAGGACAGAAAGTCCATCTTCAGCCAAAATCAATCGCGGCGGAGGCTTACCGGACAATTCGGACATCGATATTTTTCGGGGTGCCAAAGGGTCAGGCAAAGACGATACTAATCACATCGCCGACGGCGGGTGACGGGAAAAGCACATTAGTAAGTAACCTCGGTCTTACGATGGCACAGGCAGGTCAGAAAACGATAATATTAGACTGTGATTTCCGCAGGCCGATGCAACATAATATTTTCAACCTCGGTCGGGAAAGAGGTCTGTCAAATGTAATTACCGGAAATACTCCGCTGAACGATGCAATCCAGCGAGGGCCGATAGACAATATCGACATTCTGGCATGCGGAGCGGAGGTGCCAAATCCATCGGAGCTGCTTAACAGCGAAGCGTTTGGAAAAATACTTAACGAACTATCGAGCAGATATGACAGGGTGCTTATAGATTCGCCGCCTGTGATGCCGGTAGCGGATAGCCAGATACTGGGAGCGATATGCGACATAACGATACTTGTATTGTGTGCAGAAAAAAGCACGAAGAAGATGAGCAAACTGGCGTGCGACAACCTGGTCGGCGTAGGAGCTCATTTACTGGGAGTGGTAGTCAACGATGTGCCGCAGCTCAAAAGCAGATACAACAGGTATTACAATTACCACAGGTATGGCTATTACAGCTATGGATATGACTACGGGTATGGTTATTACGACAGGAAAGAAAAGGCGAAAGAGGCACAGGAAGTAAATGCATAATGCAGGAAGGTCAACAGAAACACAACGATGAGCAAAGAAGAGAAAAATTTTGAACAGGAAAATCCGCCTGCAAGTGGCCAGGCACAGGGAGAAAAGTTTGTGGATATTCATTGTCATTGTCTGCCGGGAATAGACGACGGTCCGGCAACGATGGTTGAGTCGATTTCCCTTTGCCGGCTTCTGACCAGAGACCGGATAGGGACGGTGGTAGCGACGCCGCACCAGCTCGGCCGATTCGACAGAAATAATGACGCAAAAAAGATAAAAGAGAAGGTAGCCGAGCTGAACAGCCAATTGCAAAAAAATGAGATTCCGCTTACGGTCCTTGCGGGCGGGGATGTGCGAATTGATGAAAGGATAATTGAGCTTATCAGGTCGAAAGAGCTGCTGACGGTGGCGGACGGAGGCAAATATCTTCTTTTGGAATTGCCGGAAAATGTACTGATAAATATTGAGACGCTGACAGACGAATTGCTGGCGGGAGGGATTAAAGTGATAGTATCGCATCCGGAAAGGCATCAGTTTTTATCGGTGCAGCCGAAGATACTACAGATTTGGGCTAAAAAGGGGTGTGGTATTCAAATAACAGCGGGCAGTCTGCTGGGTAAGTTCGGGACGATAAGCCAAAAGGCGGCGTGGCAGATATTAAGTATGCCGCTGCCGCTGATAGTTGCAACAGATGCACACAGTACGTCGGGGCGGCCGCCGTGTATGAGGGCGGCATTCGAGATGATCTGCAGACAAAGGGGCGAAGAGATTGCAAGGCTGGTCTGCATAGAAAATCCCGCACGAGTCATCGAAGGACAAGAGCTTCAGAATATTCAAGGCGTGAAAACAGAACTGGGGGAAAATGAAGGATTACGAAACAAATTCAGAAGACCTGCAGGTACCGGGTAAAATCGACAGGATTATTGAAATACTGGTCGGGTTTCTGCTGGTGATATTACCGCTGTATTTGGGTGGGGTAAGGGCCTGGAGCAAGGAAATTGCCATCGGCTTATCTGGGATTATTTGTATCTGTTTTATCCTGAAGAACATATTTCATCCACAAACAAAACTAATTCGATCCTGGTCTTATTTACCAGTCGCCGCATTCCTTCTATTGGCAGTATTTCAGCTAATCAGCCTGCCGCAGTGGTTTGTAAATGTTATTTCTCCAAATACAGCCGGGCTGCGAGAGGAACTATTGAGCGATTCGGGATATGGTAAAAGTATATCCACAATGACGTTAAGTTTTTATCCGAATGCGACAAGGCATGACCTTCGGCTGATACTGGCGATATTTGCGGTTTTCGTTGTTGTTGTGAATACATACAGAACGATTCGGCAGGTAAAACGGTTGTTGATGACAATTTCGATGGTCGGCGGTTTCGTTGCCCTGACAGCGCTGACACAGGACATTTTCGGGAACGGGAGGATATACTGGATAATTGCAACAAAGAGCGGAGCGGCATATTCAGGCCCGTTTGTCAACCACAACCACTACGGGCAATTTATGAACCTGTCGATTGGAGCGGCTATTGCACTATTATTGATGAAGGTTGGCGAAGATTTTGGAGGCAGAAAGATTACAGCGCCGGCGATTTTCGAATACTTAGGCTCATCGGCAGCAAGATTTTTCTGGATTCTCATTGCCATCATAAGCATCGGTGCTGCAACGGTATTTATGTCATTATCGAGAGGCGGGATGGCGGCGATAATTTTCGCTGCAGTTTTTACTACACTGGTGATGGTTTTAAGAAAATCACACAAGGGACACGGCTGGATAATGGCGGTGGTAGCGCTCGTGGCATTCTCATGTGTTCTTTACACCGGTTTTGACGCCGTCTGTGAGCGGCTTTCAACTCTGCGGAATTTCAAACCTTATGAGGACCGATGGCAGGTGCTGAAGGACCTGACGGTTTGCTTTGGTCAATTTCCGGTTTTCGGAACAGGGCTGGGGACACATCCGGTTGTTTATCCGATGTATGACAACTCGACAATCAAGGCAATATCGACCCATGCGGAAAATGAATATGCACAGGTGCTCGAAGAAACCGGAATTGTCGGTCTGGTGCTGCTGGTAATACTCGGAATAATAATCTGGAGAAATTATACCAAGAATGTATCGGGAGCGAATTCGCCGGTCAGCCGGGCAACTTACGGACTGGGCTTCGGTCTTGCGGCAATACTGTTTCAAAGCCTGACGGATTTCGGCCAGCATATACCCGCAAACGGATTTTTGTCTGCCGTATTGTGCGGGTTAATAGTTGCGTTGAATTCGCAGGAAAAGGGGGAGCGGCAATCGGCAATAAAGACGCCGCCCAAATCCTCAACGATACTCAGGATAACCGGATTTTTAGGTATAGCCGGACTTTTTTTGTGGTCGATGGTCGGTGCGGACAATGCGAGAATGGCCGATGCGGCGTGGAAAAATGTTTTGAGGGCTGAGAAATCCTTTGTTGAAAAGGGCTGGCAGTGCAGCGATGCGGAATACGCAGAATTAATCAGCCGGGCAATAAAAACGGTGTGTTATGAGCCTGATAATGTTAATTACCGATACTGGCTGAACGTCTATCGGTGGCGGGCGATTAGCAGACAAACCGACGAAGAAGGCAAGGCAGTCATTACGGAAGAGGCGATGCCGGCAGTTCTGTCGATAGTTAACGAGCTTGACAAGGGACGATTTTTATGCCCGACATTCGGACCACCTTACTGCATAATGGGGCAGATTGAAAAATTTGTTCTCGGCGACCCGAGGGGAGCACCCAATATCCGGAAGGGACTGCAGTTGGCGCCGTGCGATGCGATAGTGTGTTTTGTAGCGGGGTTTGACGACATTATGGAGGGAAAGGCAGAAGAATCGCTGGCCAAGCTAAAGAAGGCGGTTGCGATTGACGGCCAGCTATTCAGAGATGTAGCGGTTCTCTACACGAGACAGGCAGACCGCCCTGACCTTGCAATGGCAGTTGCCGGCGATGACATCGACAGACTCAACATAATTGCAGAAATCATCAGCGACAGCAGCGAACACAAACAGCTGCTTAATGAAATTAAAGAAAAATTGATATATTTACTCGAAAAAGAGTGCGAAAAACCGGATGCTTCGCCGCCGTTGCTTATTTCGCTGGCAGAAGTTTACGGCAACCAAAAGGGAAAAGAGGAAAAAGCCATAGAACTCTACCGGCGTGCGCTGGCTCTCAATTATGGAGTTGTCAGATGGAGGCTGAATCTGACAAAATTGCTATGGAGGTCAGGCAAAATCGATGATGCAATACAACAGGCGAATATCTGTCTTAAATTAGAGCCGCAGTTAAAAGAGGCGGAGGACCTTGTTGCCGAACTTTCAGTCAGCCGAGGCAAATCTGCTGAGGAAGCAAAAACGCAATAAAGTCAAACAGAGGATGGTGAATGGACAAAAACAAGAACAGTTAAGAACAATCCCGATAAAATCGGGACTGCTGATTGAAAAAACCTTGTCGGTGTACCGACAGGGACGGAGTTTGCGCAGAAGACAAAAACGCACAAAAAATGGTAAAATATTCGCTAATATATTTAATCTCACTGCTGCTGGCCCTGATTATAACGCCATTGACAATCTACATTGCACGCAAATTCAATGTGATGGACAGGCCTGATGTCCGCAGACTTCACAGTAAGCCTATCCCGCGGGTCGGCGGAATCGCAATCTTCGTACCCGCTATAGCAGTCATTCTGTATACGTTTTTTGGGGACAGATTAGACCATTCAGCGGATATTCAGGTCAGAAAGACTGCGGTATTGTTTATTGCAGCTGCCTTTATTTTTATTGTCGGGCTCATCGACGACATCAGGCATTTACGGGCGAAAACCAAGCTGCTCTGTCAGCTTTTGGCATCAATTGCAATATGTGCGATGGGTTATCGCATCAGCACAATATCAATAAGCGAAAATGTGTTGGTCAATTTTGGGATTTTTTCGTGGCCCGTGACGATTCTCTGGATAGTGGGCATCACCAATGCGGTCAACCTTATCGACGGTCTGGACGGTCTCGCTGCAGGGCTAAGCGCAGTCGCCTGCGGCGTACTGGCGGTTCTTTCCATCCACTTTGGGCAGCATTTTATGACGGTCATATCGTTGTCTCTACTTGGGGCTCTGACGGGTTTTTTGTATTTTAACTTTAATCCTGCCAAAGTTTTTATGGGGGACTGCGGCAGCCTGTTTCTGGGCTTTACGATAGCATCTGCGAGCATTATATGTGCGGCGAAGACCCAGGCAGTTGTGAGTTTAACGCTGCCTATACTGGCGCTGGGAATTCCGATATTCGATACGCTTTTTTCGGTGTTGCGCAGATTCATCGAGAGGCGTTCGCTTTTTTCGCCGGACAACGAACACTTCCACCACAGACTGCTTGCGCTGGGTTTAAAGCAGCGTCATATAGTTCTTGGTGCATACCTGATTACGCTTCTGGCTGCAGGCTTCGGGATGTTTATGATAGTGACACGAAGCTGGCGGACGATACTTATATTTGCGAGTATTCTGACTCTATTAGGCCTCATTTTCAGAGTGACTGGATTAGTTAGGTTAAGGCAAACGCTATGGACATTAAGGCAAAAGTACATCGATTCAAACATTGTCAGTCACGAAAAGGAAGGATTTGAAAATGCGAGGCTTTATTTTTGCCGAGCAGCAACATTCGAGCAGTGGTGGCAGTCGGTCTGTGTGGCGGGCGAGAAGATGGATTTTACGGCGATAACGCTGCCATTGGTTCGGCGCAGCGGCGAAAAGGAGTTATTAAGGTGGTGCAAGGAAAAGAAAAACATAGACAGCAGGAACGTGATAAAAATGACAATCCCGATACGTGACAGGCGGTCGGAATCCCTGCTGGAGCTCGAGGTTAGAATCAAGACAAACGGTTCATTAGAATCGGCGGGCAGAAGAGCGAGACTATTCAATCGGCTGATAGACGAATACAGCATCGTGGGAATCGGGCGAAAGGCGGAGATGCTTGCAATATCATAACTAACTTTCCCAAAGGTAAGATAAAAAGCCACGGAATTTAAAGAAAAATGAATAATTTATCTGATAAAAGGATTAGTTGCAGAGAATACAATTCGGGCAGGGGTTTGGTTTTACTCAAAAGCTTCCGCAAACTACAAACGGAGTTTCCGTATTCTCACAGGGACGGAGTTTGTTCAATTTTTAGCCGGCCGTTTTTGGTTCGAAGAGTAAGTTATGTTTTATAACCGTTTGCCAGGGAAATCCAAGTTACAGATAGAATCTTACAAAAAAGGCATAGTCCTTTCTTCCGGTTTTAATGCGCTGGCGAAAGTTCTGGCGTTTGTCACCAATGTGGCTATTGCATACTATTTTGGAACGCAGGTAAAGACCGATGTGTATTTCTACTGCATTGGCACGGTGATGCTGATGACAACATTTCTCGCCAATGTTAACACATCGGTTATTATTCCTGAATCCATGCGATTGACCGCCCAAGCCGGCAAAAAGGCCTCGATGGAATTTGTCAATTTTTTCTTCTGGCTGTATATTGTAATCGGTGCGGCTGTTACCTGTATTTTGATGATAAATCCGGTGGGTGTTTTCACGGCCATTTCACAATTCAACACAGAGAACCTGCGAACCAATTCGAGTATAGTTCTTTTTTCTGCTCCTTTGTTTGTTCTTATACTTTTGTCGCTGTATCTGGTTGAAGTTCTCAAATCATATAAGTTTTTTACCATTCCGATGATTGCCGGCATGCTCAACAGTATTGTCAGCCTGGCGTTTCTTTTTTGTTTTCACAGCAGGCTGGGGATGCTGAGCCTTCTTATCGGCTTGATAACTGCCTATATCCTTCAACTGTGTTTTCTGGTGTACCTGATGGTCAGGGTGCTGCAGTGGCGATTTGCATTCAGGATTGTGCAGGTAGGCTCTCAAAACATCAGAAATGTTTTTTACTGTTTAACGGGAGAATTTACAACCACGCTGGCGACATTTATTCCGTCTTACCTATTAAGCGGGTTCGGGCTGGGCATCATATCATCCCTGAATTATGGCCAGCGAGTGGCCGTCCTTCCGGATTCTCTGATTACCGGGCAATTCTCATCGGTGGCTGCCATTAAGTTCAATGAGCTTTATTCCCGGAAGGACACCAGACAACTGAACAGTATTTTCGTTTCATCGGCGAAGACGCTTATTTTTATACTCGTGCCGGCAAGTTTCATTATCTTCATCTGTAGTAACGAGATTGTAACAGTTTTGTTCAAGCGAGGCGCTTTCAACGAAAACTCAGTCAAGCTTTCCGCTGTATTCTTGAAATATTTAGCCCTGCTTCTTCCACTGCTGGCGGTGAACACACTGGTGGCAAGATTATTCATGGCTGGACAAAAACTAAAGCAGGGTTTCTGGTTTCAAATTCTGCTTAATATCACACTTATTACTGTTACGTATTTCGCAGTAAAATTTATTGGTGTGATAGGATATCCCTTGTCTCTGCTGTTTATGCACACGTTTAATGTTCTTATAGCTTATTTTTTTCTCAGGTGGCTTTTCCCTATGATTCAATATAAAGGGGTCCTAATCTATCTGGTCAAGATAATTCTGCTCAATGCGATCGTATTATTCATGGTTTATTTCTTGAGAACGACGCTGTATGAAATAAACTTGTTCTTAAACATTACCATCGTCACCATTGCATATATCTCAGGACTATTAATACTAAGCTGTTTTTTCGGTCTCAACCTGACCTCTTATGTGGGCTATTTTAGAAGTATAACAAAAGGATAATCATGAAGGATAAAAATTTGATATTAGGGGCAGGGGTTACGGGGTTATGCGCAGGGTTGTCCACCCGTTGGCATATTCATGAAGCAGAGAATATTCCGGGCGGTATCTGCGCCTCTTATTATGTAAACAAAAGAGGCACAAGGACATTTCATCGCGATGACGACGAAACGTACAGATTCGAAATAGGAGGCGGACATTGGATTTTTGGGACAGACGACAGCGTTTCAAAGTTCATTAACAATTTAACTCCAATAAAAACCTACACAAGGAAATCCGCTATATACTTTCCAGATAATCAACACTATGTACCTTACCCATTACAAAACCATTTGGCTTATTTGGAGAACGATGTTGCTAAAAAGGCATTGCATGAAATTGTTGTCTCTGATCATAACAAACAGTGCAGCACCATGGAAGAGTGGCTTGAATTACATTTCGGCAAGACCTTATGTGAACTGTTCTTTTTTCCATTTCATGAATTATATACCGCTGGTCTTTTCACCAGAATCGCACCGCAGGACCAATACAAAAGTCCCGTGGACAAAGAAACCATCGTGAAGGGACTCAATGAAAAGATAGAAGAGGTTGGATACAATTCTACCTACATTTATCCAAATAATGGATTGGATGATTTGATGAGAAAAATAGCATCAAAGTGTACGATAGATTACAACAGTAGAATTGTAAAGATAAATACTTCCAGTAAGGAGGTCGTATTTGACTGTGGGAGGACTGCCAAATACGATACTTTAATTTCAACACTGCCATTAGTGAAGGTATTTAAAATGACTAATCTTCCAACCGATGAATATGAGTGTCCATACACTTCTGTTCTGGTCATAAACATAGGCGCAAAAAAGGGGAAAAATGCCCTGACGACCATTGGCTGTATATCCCCAAAAGTAAGGCTGGTTTTCACCGGGTCGGTTTTTACAGCAACGTCAGCGATTCTTTTTTACCTCTTTCCTCAAGACAGCACAACGATAGGGTAAGCATTTATGTGGAGAAGGCCTATTTCGGGAAAAAACCCAGAGACGAAGAAATTAGCGCTCTTTACAACGATATTTCCGCGGAGTTAACGTCCTGGGGATTTATAGATGACATCGAAGTCATAGACCACAACTGGATTGAAGTGGCTTATACGTGGAGGTATCCTGAAACGCAGTCGATAGATGAATCATTGGATTTGTTGGAACAACACGGGATACATCAACTCGGGCGGTATGGGCGTTGGGAGTTTCAAGGGTTAGCAAAGTCCATCATGGATGGGCTCGAGGTTAAACAACAACTCCAGCCATTGTTTTCATGGCAAGGAGCATAAATTGTGCAGGTAAACAAAGTTCAAAAAAGAATATTATTCCTCGTTCCGGACTACTATCCGGTTAATGGCGGCTATTCTAATGCCATAGTGAACATAACCTCATGGCTTGCTTTCACAGGAAGATATGAAATCCATGTGTTCACAAGGAAACAATTGGAGGATAATGCGGAATTAGAGATTCGCAATTTGGTTATCCACCGAATGCCGCCTGCAAAGAGAGTTCTTAAAGGACTTAATCGTGTGATTAATGAAGTCCAGGAGATGCGATTATTAAAACAATTTTTCGCAACCAAGCAATTTGATTTTCTTTTGATAGAAACCTTTGAGGATGCTGATTTCTCACTTAAATTTCTTAAATATATCAAGCTGCACCCCAATCGAATCGGAGTAAGAATACATGGATGTACTGAAACAGAAGTATTCTTAAGTTCAAAAGATAAGTGTTACATAAAAAAATTCTCTTGTGCCAGGAAATTATCACAGAAAGTAAATAATATATTTTCAACCACTCCATATTATATATCATTCTTCAAGACTTATTATTGCAATAATGACATCGGGCTCCTTGATAAAAATTTTGGATTGCTTCCCAATTTTCCACCTTTTGCACTTGCGGGAAACAGATTGCCTGCACACGAGGAAGTAGTATTGGCCAACGAAATCATTAACAATGTACAGAGGAAGGCGAAGTTTTCCTTTTTATCATTAGGGCGAATGAATAAGTATGGGTATCAGCAAAAAAATTTTGAGTTGATCGCTTATGCGATGAAGATAATAAAGTCCAAGGCTCCGGATCTATATAACAAAATAAAGATTATTCTGGTTGGAGCAGGTGACTACAAGAATGACTTTGAAGGCATATTGCAGGAACTCGGTATAAAAGATAAATTCATTATGTTCAAGCAATTACCTAATTCTGTTATCCACATGCTCCAAAAGCAGGTTCACGCAACGATTTTGGTTTCCAAGTTCGAAGGCCATTCCATGTTTGCGACCGAAGCGATAGCTCTTGGTTCACCTTTGATCGTTAGTAAAGATTCAGGCGTTTCGGATCTTGTGGAAAATGGACAGAATGGTTTTCTGGTCGATCCCGATTCCCCATTTGAGCTTGTCGAAGCCATAATGAACATTGTGAAAATGGATTATGATTATTTGAGAAAGAAATCGCTTGCAATCTATGAAAGTCGCTTTTCAAGTCAAGCCCTGATAAAGGCATTTGACTATTATATGGAAACGTTCCCTTTTACGTTGAAAGGACGCCCATGATTTTTTAAGGGGGCATTGCTCAATATTTATTATTCTTCAAATATGAACTGCAATAATCAACTATTTCTGTATAAAACAACAGACAGTCGATACGATCGGATGGACGAGTATTTGTCGCCGGATACAGACTATCCTGAATATTTGTTCGAACTGCTCTCGAAGAAGAATGGCATTTATCAGGCAATAAGGGAGATGTTCCATTTATGCGGGTATGATAAAGCAAATTACAATACTGCCGGCTGGAATCCGCTGGGCGAATTTATAAGGCCGGGACAAACGGTTCTCATCAAGCCAAATATGGTGCTGCACTATAATCACCAGCAAAATGCAGATGTATATTCGGTTGTTACGAGCCCTGCAATAATCCGCTGCGTAATCGACTATGTTTATATCGCCTTAAAAGGACAGGGAAGAATAATCATCGGCGATGCCCCGCTACATACGGCTGATTTTGAAAAGCTGTGCCAAATGCTTTGCCTCAATAAAATACAAGAATTGTATAAGACAAAGAAATTCGATATTGAGGTGACCGACTTCAGACTAAGCTATGCAACCAAGGACAACAAAGGAGTTATACAAAAGAAGCAGAAAGAAACCTTTCCAGCTAATTATATCAGAGTTAACCTCGGTTCCAGCAGCATGCTCAGCAAATATAATGATGATTTTAAAAAATTTCGCGTTACCGAATATAACCCTTCGGAGATGACCTTGCACCACAATAAAAAGGTGCATGAGTATTGTGTACACAGAGATGTTCTTGAAGCGGACGTGATTATCAGCCTTCCAAAAATAAAAACGCACCGCAAGGCAGGTTATAGCTGTGCTATGAAAAATTTTGTTGGGATAAACGGCAATAAAGACTGGCTGCCGCACCATCGCAAGGGAAGCATCGAGGAAGGCGAAGATGAATATCTGCATAAGAGTTTGCGAAAAAGGTTAATCAGTAAAAGCTGGGATATGCGGTGGAGGAGTAAAAATCCGGTGTGGCAAAAAACACTTTACACATTCGAGAGGGCCTTGCACGCCACAAAGAAGGTGCTGCCGTTCATAGACAACTATTTTGAAGGTTCCTGGTGGGGTAATGATACAATTTCAAGAACAATTGCAGACCTGAACAGGGTGGTTATGTATTGCGATAAGCAGGGAAAATTGCAGGATACTCAACAAAGAAAACTGCTTTACCTTGTTGACGGTATAATATGCGGCGAAGGCGAAGGACCGATGAAGACGACGCCGAAACGATGCGATATGCTGATATGTGGACATAATTCGTTTGCAGTTGACATGCTCGCGGTCAAACTGATGGGGTTTGATTACAAAAAAATAAATACATTGAAGAACTGTCTTGATATTCAATCCTACAAAATACTTCAGAGAAATATGGAAGACATAGAGATATTCAGTAATCTCGATAAAGGTATATACCGTCTCTCGAATATACGCGACCTGATAGGTTTTGACTTCGTTGCCCCTGTCAGCTGGTCGGGACATATAGAACTGGAAAGAATTGACAGTAAACATAAAACTAAGAAACGAATGCGTAAATCAGTGGTGCCGGTCTAAAGAGATTAGGAATGTCTCTTCTATTATTTTGATGTTATGGCAAAGAAACTCCTTAAATTTATCAAAACCAGGCTATGGCGTTTTCCGCGAATATTGTTATGGCTTGTCTTTCGATTCGACAGGTGGCATATCAGCCCGCTATCTGAGCACAAATATGCTCAGGATATTATTCGATATTTAAATTCATATACCGGTAACAGGCAGCGTTCGATTGTGGAGATAGGCTGCGGGCTGGGCGATATTATCCGTAATGTCAAATACGAAAACAGGCTCGGCTTAGAAAGGGAAGCGAATGTGCTGCGGGCTGGGGCGTTTTTGTCGAGAATTAAGCCGAACGGAAAAATCACATTCAGGATATTTGATTTTCCTGCAACCGAACTGGATGGTTGTTTCGATACAATCGTTATGGTGAACTGGATTCACCATATTCAGCAGGAAGTTTTGAAGGCGAAGATTTCACAGTATATCAACAACCACCTGATAGAAGGCGGCGAAATAATCATCGATACGGTTCAATCCAAAAACTACGAATACAATCATTCGATAGATTATCTTGTCGGTAAATTGAACTGCCGGGTTCGCAAACTCGGGGATTATGAAAATCAAAGGGAAGTATTTGCGATATTGAAGTTAGATTATGTTGATAATTACGAAACGCATTTATAAATAAGGAGAATTCACTTGTTAGTCGGATTGCATTTATCGAGAGGCAGGAAGATACCGCCGTTTCATCAGTGTTTCGAGTCAATTTTGAAATACAACGGCATTAACAGCTGCCATTTGCATATTGCAGACAGTTCTTTCTGGCGTGATGTTAACGAAATCGACGCCTTCATATACAGGTTCAGCGTGCCTGATGAGGAACGGTATATTGCCGGGGTTATCATTCCTGTTATTGAAAATGATTTGGGCAAGAAATGCTATCCAAATACGGCAACTGCCTGGACTTATGACGACAAGATTAAACAGTATTATCAGGCGCAGAGCTTAGGGTTGCCGATGGTGCCGGGGTGGGTATTTTTTGACCTCGCAGCAGCAATGGAATGGGCAAGGACAGCTTCTTATCCTGTTGTTTTTAAGTTGCCCGGCGGAGCAGGCTCGACGAATGTGGTTCTGGTTCATTCATTTAAGGAGGCCGGCAAAATTATTAACAGGATGTTCGGCTCCGGAATAAAGTCGGGGCAGACGCCGACGATGGGAAATCTTCGCTGGTACAACTACAGTCTGCGAAAGAATCTGCGATTATGGGCAGGCAGAAAATATCGGCAAATTCTTGGCACAGATACGGTGCTGTTCTGGCAGGTATATAAGGACCTGGTAATGTTTCAGAAGTTCCTGCCCCACAACGATTATGACACAAGGGTTACGGTTATAGGTGAACGGGCATTTGCCTTCAGGAGGATGAACCGCCCCGGTGATTTTCGTTCGTCTGGGAGCGGGCTGATTGATTATTCTCTGGATGGTATCGACCTGACATTTGTAGAGAAGGCTTTCGAGGTGTCAAGAAAACTGCGAGTTCAGTCAATGGCTTACGACTGGCTGTATGGACAAAATCGTGAGCCGTATTTTTGTGAAATGAGTTATGGTTTTGTCGGATTGCTCGTGGCAAGATGTCCCGGGTACTGGGATGCACAGATGAACTGGCATCAGGGACATCTGAGGCCTGAGTACTGCGTGCTCCAGGATTTACTGGGCATCCCTGATTTAAGGCAGCCTGAAGACCTGATTGGTGATTTTGGCGTTGCCGCCCCAAGAAGCAAAAATGTTATGTTGGAGTTTTCGAGACATTGAGGTACTTTACAATTACCATTGACGTAGAACCTGACTGCACGCCGAGCTGGCATTATTCCAGTCCGCTGACTTTTGAGGGTGTCGGAATCGGCATAAAAGAAAGACTGCAGCCTCTGTTTAACAGGTATGGAGTTTGTCCAACTTATCTTGTTAATAATGTCGTGATGGAAGACGAAAGAAGTATTGCCGCTTTGCAAAATCTGGAAGGCGAATTTGAGCTTGGAACGCATCTGCATCCTGAGTTTATGGAGCCGGTCAGGCAATACTCCAGATACGAAGGGATTAAAGCGGAGGCCGACCAGTGTTTTCTGCCGCCTGAAATTGAGCTGGCAAAAATGGAAGGCCTTACCGACCGTTTTGTCAAATGTTTTGGTCGCCAGCCGCTTTCGTTCAGGGCGGGCAGATTCAGCGCAGGGACCAACACAATATCCTCGCTTGAAAAGCTGGGTTACAAAGTTGACACCAGTGTCACCCCGAATGTGAACTGGGCTGACCGGTCAAGGCAAATACCGGTCGATTATACACAGGCCCCGGAGCAGCCTTTCTTTATCGGCGGCAATAAAAGGCTGAAGCCGGTTCGGAAAGGCAAAATTCTCGAAGTGCCGGTTTCGATTCGCAGAAAAAGAAAACTATTTAGAACGCAAAACATCTGGCTGCGGCCTTCTTACTGCTGCAACGGGGAAATAAAAAAAACAGCCGAATATTTTCTGAGAAAATATAAATCAGACAAGGTCATTGTCCTGAACATGATGTTTCACAATTGCGAACTTGTGCCGGGCAAAAGCCCATACACCCAGACGCAGGAACAGTGCGGTCAATTCCTCGATATCGTGGAACGATTTATTGTTTTCTGCCGAGACAATGATATTCAAAGCATCAACCTGTCGAGACTTTACGATGTGTTTGAGCAGCAAAGAAAAAACTAAAATTCCGTTAACGGTGGCAATGGTATCGTGCGGTTTTCCGCCTCAGGCAGGCGGTTCGGAAATCCAGTGCTTCAGACTCAGCAAGAAACTGGTTGAAAAGGGTATCAACGTTTATGTGCTGACAAACGGGTCGCCAGAACTGGAAAGCAATAGAGTTTTGTCCGGCGTGCCGGTGTACCGGATGTATTCGAGGGATGCTTATCCGCCCGGCTTCCTGAGGGCGTTATCCAAAAGGGTTTTTCGGTGTAAAAGAAAAACGAGGGTTTCACAAACATCGGCCGATGCTGCCACAACTGGAGTCGATAAAAGAGGAACGGAGAAAGATGGTGTTTTGCAACAGCAGTTTATAAAGATGCTGCCGCTGTTCTGGTATTACTTTCGTTTTTTATGGCGTGCCCGGAAAGATGTTCAAATCATTCATGTTCATAATATTTCCAATTATTTCGGTTTTGTTTTTGCTCTGTTCGGAAAGATACTCGGCAAGAAAGTGGTAATAAAAGATTCCACGATGAACGGGATACTGGAGATAGGCAAATATCCATTCGGCAGACTTATACAGAAGTTCATCGTCAAGAATTGCCATGTCATCGCTGTGAGCAGGGTAATTGAAAACAATTTTAGAAAAATCGGGATACGTGAGAACAGGATTTCCAGAGTTCCAAACGGTATCGAGATTCCGCTGATGCCCCGCAGATCGGCCAATTTGTATCCTAAATGTTTTTTTGCAGGCAATCTCCATCGGCCTGTTAAGGGCGTCGATATACTACTGCGGGCGTGGAAGACCGTCAGCAGCGAGGTGCCGGCCGGCCGGCTTTATATTGCGGGAGGCCCAGTAAATCAAAAACTGCGTGATTATATTTCAGAACTTGGAATCGGCGATTCCGTTATATTAACGGGCCCGGTCGCAGATACTTGCGGATATCTTGCGGAATCCGATGTTTTTGTTTTGCCCTCAAGACGCGAAGGAATGTCCAACGCCCTGATTGAAGCAATGGCTTACGCACTTCCCTGTGTGGCTACGGATATTTCAGGCAGCCAGGATTTGATTGAAAATAATGTTAATGGAATTCTTGTGCCGGTAGATAATGTCGAAGAGCTTGCCGGCGCAATCATATACCTGCTTAAAAACCCCCAAAAGGCAAGAAAAATGGGATTAAAAGCGAGGGATACGATTGTAAGCCGGTGTGATATGGATGATATTGCCGACAAATATATCAGTTTATATAGACAAATTCTTACTCAGTAGTGCTGCCCGCAACGAACAACTTCGGGAAGTTTGCAGAAACAATCGATTTGCTGATGTGCAATCTAAAAGAACGGCTGAGGTTAGGTAATTTGAGCAGGAAATATGCGGAAGAGAATCACAGCGTTGAAAAGATTATCGAAAAACTTCTCAATGTAATCGGGTGCAATTGCTGAAACGGGGACGAATATGGAAACAGAAGTTTTAATTAGGACAAACAAACAGCAGACAAGGAAAACAGCAGTTCATTATGGAAATTCAAAAGACTTACACCGCCAAAAGGGGCGTTCTGGGCCGACCCCTTTGTCATTTACGAAAATAAGAAATAATATATTTTCTTCGAGGAATTTCTCTACGAACAGGATAAAGGACATATCTCTCTCCTTGAGGTTGACGGTGACGGCAGGTTTAACAAGCCTGTAGTTGTTCTCGAAAGGCCGTATCATATTTCATTCCCCTTCGTATTACGATGGGACAAAAACTATTATATGATTCCTGAAAGCAGTCAAAACAATTCAATAGAGATATACCGCTGTGTTAATTTCCCTGATAAGCGGCTGTTCGAAAAACACATTATGAAAAACGTAAATGCGAGGGAAAGTGCTATGTTTTTGCATAACGGGAAATGGTGGCTATTTACAAATATAGTAGAAAATGAAGGTGCTTCGGGAAACGAAGAGCTATATTTGTTTTATGCCGACAGTCCAGTCGCCGACAACTGGAAGTCTTACCCCCACAACCTGATTGTGTCCGATGTCAGGAATGCAAGAATGTCAGGTAAAATATTTGAAAATAATGGGAAAATATACAGGCCCTCACAGGACTGCTCGTATTGCTACGGGTATGGAATCAGATTCAACGAGGTGAAAAAGTTAAGCGAAACCGAATATGAAGAGACCGAAATAAGCCGGATAGAGCCGAGATGGGATAAAGACCTTCTTGGTGTTCATACTTTTAACAATGAAGGCGGTTTAACTGTCAGTGATGTCCTAATCAGGCAGAATAAATATTTTTCACGTAATACTATCTGAGTAATAGATGGGTGTTTTTATGATGGATGCGGCTGTAATTTGTTGTGTGATTCTTTTTTATTTTCTGCTGGCAAGGAGCTTTGTCAGGAGGACGCCCCCGGCGGACCGCGGTTTTTTATCCGTTTCCATTTTCCTTGCCTTTGCCGTTCAGCTGGCCCTGACTCTATGGATTCAGTATTTTTATCTGCAGGGGGACTTTTTGTATGGGGATTCGGCTGCATATCATTATGCGGCGCTGGATGTGATAGACTATTTTAAGCAGGGCGATTTTATCATTACCCCTGATATGATAAAGATGAATTATTCCGGTTATTCAGGGTATTTTTTGGCGCCTATATATTTACTGACCGGAGAAAATACCCTGGCGCCAAAGCTGATTCAGATGCTCCTTTGCCTGCACATAGCAATCAGGGTGTACGATTTGCTCTCCTTTGTTTTGGGTCGCGGCCGTCAGGCAAAGATGGCGTTCTTTTTTGCTGTTTTCTTTCCTGAAATGATTGGCCAGACCTTGTATCTCCGAAAGGATGTGCTGATTCTATGGTGTATAGTGAATATGTTTTATTACACCATGTATATTTTCCAAAAAGGTATTCAGCCGAAGAATGTGACTTACTTTGCCCTTATAATGTTATACCTGTCAATTTTAAGATGGCCAATGGCTATAATGGTTTTCCTGGCTTGTGCGTGTTATCTGTTGAACAGGTACCAGATTCCTCATCGCAAGCTGGCATATTTGATGATGCTGCTCGTTTTTGTTTTAATGTTAAAAGTTCAGCTTGTTCAGCAGGTAGATGTGTTAGGACAAGGGTATATGCAGTCAACTTATGCCGAAGACACACTTTTTGCTGGTGCATCATCAGCAAAGGATGTGGCGGTGACGGTGATGCGCAATCCGGCGGGATGTGCGATATATGCGATAAAAGTATTACAGGGGACTTTTGCGGGCGGCCTGGCGCCGATACGTGCATTATTTGGCGACAAAAAAGATTTTGAGGAACTTTCGATTGACTGGATTTTTGACGGAATAGGCGCTATCTGGCGATACCTCAATATTATCGTAACACTTACCGGTCTGTGGATAATTTTGCGCAAATATAAAACAGAGTTTTTGAGTATTCTTCTTTTCAGCTTTGCACTGATGGCTATTTTATTTATCGTGGGATTCAGCGGGCGGTGGGGACTTTCTCAAATGATTTTGTGTTCGCTCTGCTGGGGAATTGGTTTTGATTCCTTATTTTCAAAAACCGGACAGTTTGCAGCGATTCAGCAAAGGTTTTTGGGCCGCAGGCCGGATTTACCTATCAATTCATAAAAAAGATAAGGCACACAAATGAACAAAAAACTGCGAGTGCTTATGGTTTCGCCGCGGTTTGCCCCCATAAAGGCAGGCGGGGCGGAAAGACATCTTCAGAGGCTCTGCCGTGTTCTTACAGATAAAGGAGTGGAAGTTGCTGTTGTGACAAGTCTGGCAGGACGCCGGGATGTGGCAAGGGAAGAGACAATGGATGGTTACAGGATATTTCGGATTGCAGAGCCTGCCTTGGTTGTAAATGGAAAAAGGCGGCTCAATTCTTATAGTTTTATGTTGAATTTGTCGCTATTTCTCTGGAAGTATAGAAAGCACTACGATTTGATTCATGACCATCTGGGCGGAGAGTCAGCGGTCGCCTGTCAACAAGTGGCCAGACTTGCAGGCAAACCGTTCATAACCAAGATAGCGAACGGCGAGTCGGAATTTACACCCATAAGTATAAGAAAGAAACCGGTGACCGGCAGGCTGTTTTCGAGGATGCTTCTCAAGGTAGATAAAGTTGTGACTTTAACAGGGGACAGCCAAAGGCGTTGTCTTGAAACAGGCTACAAACATAGGCAGCTTGTTCAGATACCGAATGGCGTGCCGTTATTTGAGCTTCCGGATTCAAATCGCAAAAGAGAGCTTCGGGAAAAACTTGCAGGTTTATCCGAAATTATGTTTGTGGTTGTTTCAAATCTGCTGCCGAACAAACGTATAGACCTTTTTATTAATGCCCTGGCGGACTCGAACGGCAACATCCCGTCTTTTTGTGCATATATTCTTGGAGAAGGTTCTGAATTGGCCGGCCTTGTCGATATGGTAAGAAAATATAAATTGAGCAACCGGATATTCCTTCCCGGGCATGTTGACAATGTTGAAGATTATCTCGGCGCTGCTGACATAGCGGTCCATCCCTCATGCACGGAAGGAATGTCCAATGCGATTCTTGAGCAGATGTCTTACGGCCTGCCTGTTATTGCTGCCGACATCGAGCCGAATAAAAATATTATAACAAATGGCAGTGACGGTATTTTATTTAAAAGTAATGACGTCGAAAGTTTGAAGAGCAAAATCATAAAGCTTGCCGGTGACGCCGAACTTCGTTATCAACTCGGCACAGCAGCACGCAAAACTATTGAACAAAGATTCTCCATCACAGCCGTTGCGGAACGATATATCGAAACTTATAAAGCTATGCTCAATAATTGAGGATTCAAGAGGTAAAGATGCCAAAAGCAGCAGTAGTAATGTCGGTTTATAATTTCAACAGGACCCCGATGCGGGGCATAGAAACGATGCTGTCTCAAACTTTCAGAGATTTCGAGTTTATAATAGTTGATGGGGGCAGCGAGGAAAAGGTTAGAACAATCCTTGCCGGATATGCAGCCAAAGATAAGCGAATTAAGTTAGTCGCTTATGAAAGCAGGGTAAGACTGGCTTCATCTCTGAACAGGGCCATTGCATTGACCGATACACCTTATATTGCGAGAGCCGACGTGAATATTTCGTATCATCCGCAAAGATTAGAAAAGCAAATCAGTTTTCTGGAAGAACATAGTGACATAGATATTGTCGGCTCGAATTTTTACTGGGGCATTGACGGCCGGGAGCAGGAAAAGGCGAAGGAAATAATACTGCCCCAGTCGCACAACGAAATCGCCTGCAAATTGAGTGAGCACTGCTGTATATGTCACCCGAGCGTAGTTTTCAGACGTGAAAAACTTGTACCGTTCGGGCCTTACAAAGAAGGATTCGGTTGTGCCGAGGATTATCATTTGTGGATGCGGACGCGGGACAAGCTGAAATTCCACAATTTACAGGAGTTCTTACTGATAAAATGGCATCGTTCGCCGCCCGTATGGAAGAACCGCAAAGACATCGCGCGTTTCGGGTATGTTAAAGGAGACTTATTGAGCCGGTTGGCGGGCTTTTCAACCACACCTAATATCTGGAGTGATATTGTCTGGTTTCCGATGGTGCTTTATGGTTTTGTCAGCGAAACCTGGCTTCATAATGCATTGGAGGTGCTGGCGGGCAGAACTGAAGGTGCGAAATCAGCGGGCGATGTTCAAAAAGCTTAAAACTTAAAGTGTAAAATTTAAAACTAAGGAAGCGGGATTATGATTTGGATTTATTTGGCAAGGATTTACGGCCATATTGTTTTTTTCATGCATAAGCATTTCAATATTCACCTGCCGGGTCTGGGCTTTCTGTGCAGGAAAATCAGGCTCGAACATACAATGAATGTGAATGGACGAAAATACTACTTTTATCCAAAAGCCGCAGGAAGATATTCATTACTTGTTTGCGGCAGATTTCCGGAGCCTGAAACCCATTGTTTCTTCAGCAAAATCCTGCCGAAGATAGATGCGAGAATTGGTTTTATTGATGTCGGAGCCGCGGTTGGCGAAATGGTAATTGATGCAGCAGGTTACGAAAATGTTGATAGTGTCGTCGGCTTCGAGCCGGACGAAGACCTCGCTGAATCGTGCAGGTTAAGCGCAGCTATCAACGAATACGATAAGGTAAAAATAATTCCCAAAGCCGTGGCAGACAAAGCTAAAAAAGTACACTTCAGGTTCACGAGGGGAAAAGGATTAAGCGGCTGCATATCCGAAGAAAAGGGCGGTGATACTAAAGAAATACTTTGCACAACCCTTGATGATGAAATCAAAAGTAACAGCCTTGCATATCTTGTATTGATTGACGTCGAAGGAGCAGAGCCTTTTGTTTTAAGAGGTGGCACCGCTTTTATTAAACAAAATTTGCCATTGATAATATTCGAATATAACAGGGGTGAACATTATCAGTTATCAGAAATAAGCTCGGTTCTCGGTCCGGATTATCAAATATACAGACTGAGAGACGGTGGGTACCTCGACGAGAACCCTGAAGGTGCGTGGAACTGCGTGGCGGTGAACAAAAACTCTGCGTTTTATCCGGTATGTCAATCGATTGTACGGAATTGATAGAGCTATCCGGTATGCGAAGAAAAGGGCAGGAGTAATAAAAGGCTTGATATGACAAGGATACTTGTTACAGGGGGGGTGGGTTTTATTGGCAGCCATTTATGCGATTATTTTGTAGAAGGCGGCAATGTGGTTGCAGCGATTGACAATCTTTCTTTGGGGAAGGAATCCAACATATCGCACCTGCTGCAAAAAAACAATTTTCATTTTTATAAGCAGGACCTGCTGAATTCAGCACAGATGGCCGGCATATTTGAAAAAGAAAAATTTGAAGAGGTGTATCACCTCGCTGCAAATTCCGATATTGCTCAAAGCAGTAAAAATCCCGATGTTGATATGAATAACACGTTAATGACGACATACAGCATTCTAAAACTGATGAATCAATACAAGGTCGGGAAAATTATTTTTTCTTCCTCTTCGGCTATTTATGGTGAGACGAAAAACAGGATTTCCGAAGATTTCGGGCCTCTGTTTCCCCTTTCACATTATGGTGCTGCAAAGCTTGCATCCGAGGCTTTTATTTCTTCGTTTGCCGAAAATTATAATTTGCAGGCTTGGATATTACGCTTTCCGAATGTAATCGGTCCGCGTGCGACTCACGGGGTTTTGTTCGATTTAATCAATAAGATAAAAAATAATCCTGCGCAAATCGAGGTTCTTGGAGATGGTGAGCAAAACAAGCCGTATCTTTATGTAAAAGACCTGATTGATGCGATTGTTTTTGTCCGAAACCACTCACATAAAAAAATAAATGTTTTCAATATCGGGGTCGAGAGCAGAACAAAAGTAAAGACAATCGCAAAAATGATTATCGACCAGTTACATCTGGAAACCTCCATTTGCTACACGGGCGGCGACAGGGGCTGGGTTGGCGATGTGCCGGCTTTTGAATATGACCTTACGGAAATAAACAAGCTCGGCTGGAAGGCAAAATATTCATCAGATGACGCAGTAAGAATGAGCATAAAGGAACTTATAAGCGAATGAAAGCTGTAATCATAGCAGGCGGACAGGGAAAACGAATGGGGGCATTAACCGAAAATACTCCCAAGCCGATGATTGCATTGGCAGGTAAGCCGATACTGCAGCATCAGATTGAGATGCTTGCAAGAGGCGGCCTGAACCAGGTAATAATCCTGTCAGGTTATAAGGGTGAGGTTATAAAAAATTACTTCGGTGACAGAAGTGCTTATAGGGTGAATATTCAATACATAAGGGAGGATGCACCCCTCGGCACGGCAGGGGCAGTGAAACAGCTTGAAGATACACTTACAGATGATTTTCTTGTTCTTTACGGTGACATAATGCTGGATATTGACCTTGATTCGTTTGTCTCTTTTCATTTGAATAAGAAATCGTCCGCCACGATAGTTGTTCATCCGAACGACCACCCTGCCGACAGCGACCTTCTGGATATTGACGATGAGTGTAAGGTGACCGCCTTTTACAGTAAGCCGCACGATAAACATAAATTTTACAGGAATCTGGTTAACGCAGGCCTCTTTATTCTGTCGCCGCAAATCTTCAAATATATTCCTGAAAATACCTTTTCGGATTTTGGAAAAGATATTTTTCCAAAACTAATCGAAAAAGGTGAACCAATTTATGCGTACGGCAGCGCAGAATACATAAAAGATGTCGGAACGATTGAAAGGCTCAAAGAAGTTGAAAGGGATGTAATCGAAGGTAGGGTTGCCAAGTTAAACAAAAAAAATAAAAGAAGAGCAATATTTTTAGACCGTGACGGTGTAATAAATTATGAAGACTATCCGCTGATTTCAGCAGGGCAGATTAAACTGCTGTCCGGAGTTGCCGACGCCGTCAAAAGAATAAATAAATCAGGATTCCTGTGTATAGTGGCAACGAACCAGCCTGTAATTGCCAAAGGATTAATCAGCAAAGAAGAATTGAATATTATACATGCCAAACTCGATAGTGACCTCGGCAGCAGCGGCGCATATCTCGATAAAATTTATTACTGTCCTCATCATCCCCAAAGGGGCTTTGAAGGAGAAAGAGCCGAACTGAAGATTGAATGCAAATGCAGAAAACCTGGAACTGCACTTCTGCAGAAGGCAACAGAGGAATTCAATATTGATATGGCCGGTTCGTTTTTTGTCGGTGACAGGACGGTGGATATTATGACGGGTATCAATGCCGGCCTGACAACAATCCTTGTAAAGACAGGTTACGCTGGCAAAGACGGCAAGTATGACTGCCAGCCGGATTATATCTTCAATAATCTTTACGGGGCTGTTGACTTTATTCTTAATCAAAACGAAAGTCCCGTCAGGAAATCAAACAAAGTAATAAATACCGGAGTATTACGTTGATAGGCACACAGACACCATTTAGAATAAGTTTTGCGGGCGGCGGGACGGACCTTAAGGAATTTTATTCGCGGGAGGCCGGCTGTGTCGTCAGCACCACTATTAACAAATATATGTTCATCTTTGCGCACCCGTTCTTTGACCAGAAGACACAGGTTAAGTATTCAAAGACGGAGCTTGTAGAGGATATTAACAAAATCAAACATCCCATAGTGCGTGAAGTACTCAAGAAATTCGATTTAAAAGGGATGGATATAAACTCGATTGCCGACATACCGGCGGGCACGGGGCTGGGCTCATCATCATCGTTCACGGTGGGATTGCTTCATACCTTATACGCCTACACGAGCAGGTATCCTTCGAAGGAGCAGCTTGCCAGGGAGGCGTGCGAGCTTGAAATAGAGATTCTCAAAGAGCCTATCGGCAAGCAGGACCAGTATGCAGCCTCTTACGGAGGGCTGAACTGCATCACGTTTTACCCGAACGGCGGCGTCAATGTCGAGCCGGTAATTATGTCGCCGGGGAAATTGGGGAAGCTGGAAGAAAATCTGCTGATGTTTTATCTTGGGGTGACTAGGCCTGCAAAGTCGATTTTGAAAAACCAGAAAAGCCGGACGGCAAACAACAAAAAAGTATGCCGGAATCTGGCGTTAATGGCAAAACTTGCGATGCAGCTAAGACGGGAACTTTCAAACGGCAATATCGAGCAGATGGGTTTGATTCTGGATGAAAACTGGAAGCTGAAAAGGGAACTTTCAAAAGGGATAACCGAAGAAACAATCGATCTTTACTACACAAAAGGTCTTAAAAACGGTGCCACGGGGGGAAAGCTTCTCGGTGCTGGCGGCGGCGGTTTCTTGCTGTTCTATTGTGAAAAAAAGCATCAGGAAAAACTGAGGAGGGCGATGAAGAACCTGAGGGAAATGAAATTTAAGTTTGATAATTTTGGCACGAAAATAATTTATGTTTCAGGTTATGGGCAGGCTATATGAATAATGTAAAAGCAAAAATTGAAAATTATTGTTCCCGGTTGAAAAAGACGCTGGATGCCCTGGATACAGAGAATATTGTTAATGCTGTAAATGTCATCAGGCGGGCATTTATAGAAGGACGGCAGATTTTTATTATGGGCAATGGGGGAAGTGCAGCGACATCATCACATATCGCCTGCGACCTGAATAAGGGAGCGTCCGCCGACCTTGGAAGGAAATTTAAGGTAATCTGTCTTAATGACAATATGCCGACAATTCTTGCGACCGCCAACGATTTGAGTTATGAGGATATTTTTGTTGAACAACTGAAAAACTTTCTGAGACCATCGGATGTGGTTGTGGGAATTTCCGGAAGCGGAAACTCGAAAAACGTCCTCAAGGCGATTGAATACGCCAACCAGAATGGCGGCATCACAATCGGGCTGTGCGGATATGACGGCGGAAAACTGAAAAAGGTTTCGCAACATTCGATTCATATAGCAATCAACGATATGCAGATTTCAGAAGATATTCATTTAATCATCGGCCATATTATGATGCAGATTTTCAAAACAAGTTTGAATAGTGTTAATAAAAAGACAAAACCTATAGACATAAAAGAATATAACAAATACGACATTCTGCTGGAACAGTTGTGCCAGACAAATTTTTAAACAAAATTGACCTGGTCTTTGCCAATATCGCAGCATACGGCAGTGGGGATTGTAACGAGCGATGAAAACTATAGTTTTTTTAGCATTTGATAACAAGACTGGCCTTACATACCATTTTGTTGACTGGGCACTGGCCCTGAATAACAAAGCGGGCAACAAATTAAAAATGATATTTGTGACATTAAAAAATGAACAGAATACAGGCCTGCATAAAAAGCTGAAAGAAAATAATTCTGTTAATGTCATAGAAATAGATAGTGTGGACAAACTCGACAAATTGGAGTGCCTCAAACAGGCGGACATTGTTCACTGCCAAGGATTCAGGCAGGCGGCAGGGGCGCTTAAAATAAAAAAGGCAAGCAACCTCAAATATAAGACAGCAATCACTATGCACGCCTTCAGGCATGGTTGTTGGTACAGGCCTATCTATGCCAATCTGATATCGCTTCTTTATATAAACAAGATAGACGCCATTAATTTTCTAAGTCACATCTCAAAAAATGAATTCATAAGATACAACCCTGCATATAAGCGATGCAATTACTCTTTTGTGTTTCCTTTGGGGTGCAATGAGGATGATTTTGCACAAGAAGAGCCGATTGAAGAACTCCCGTTTTATGACCAGTTAGTCAAGTCTAAGAAGAACATCGTATATCTGGCGGAATTTTCCCGCAGGAAACAACATCTATGGCTTCTAAAAACAATAAAGGACATTTTGATTAAAGAAGAGGTCAAATTGTGGTTATTCGGCGGCGACGGCGGCGAGCGTGTGAGGATAATGCGGTATATCAGTGAAAACGGTCTTACCCCGAACGTAAAAATGCCCGGCAGGGTCGATAGAAAATTTATCCCGTCTATTCTGAAACGAATGAACCTGGCTGTCTGCACGTCAAAGTCGGAAACTTTCGGTCATGTAATACTCGAACCTATGTTTGCCGGCATCCCCGTGGTGACATTCGATACCGGAGCAGCAGGCTTTCTGATAAGGGATTTTTCAAACGGCTTTGTCATCGGGGATAAATCGGAAGGGGAAAATTTCAGAAAAGCAGTGGAATTTTTGTTAAAGAACAAAGAAGCAGCCGAGACAATGGGGAAAAATAACAGAAAGACTGCCAATCAATTGCTGACCTGGGACATTACAGCAGATAACACCATAAATATGTATCTTGGCATAATATGAAAGAATACACGGTAGCAACAAATGCACTTTCGGCCCGGCAAGGGGGCGAGCGGGTATCACGACAGACAAACTGATAGGAGAGGAGACGGGTGAAATGAGAAGGCGTGAAGTAGAGGGCGATGGGAAGGATATGAGATATATCGAATGAGAACCGATGGGATGCTGGATATTAATTTCGACAAGACCTGGAATTGTGTAGCTGTTCACAAAGATTCTGTATTCTGCGAACACTGCCGGTCAATTACTCTCGAACAAAAACAGGTTTAACTTTGCTGGAAAATACCGTGAATCAGACAAACGAATGCATCTCGAATCTTTACCTGACAGACGAATATATTAACAACAATCCTTCGCTCCACAGAGAGGATTCTTCCTGGAAAGTCAGCAAAATTATCCCATTTGTTGATACGGTTATTGGCAGAATTAATAAAACGGAAATTAATGCGCTGGATGTGGGAGGCGGCGCAGGTTTAATCTTAAGCGCTGTATCGAGCCACATAGAAAAAAAATACGGGAAAAAGGTCAATAAATTCGCCCTGGATTTAAGCCCTGCAATGCTCGAAATTCAAAGAGAAGAAAATCCAGACCTTAAAAAAGCCCTGAACGAGAGCATCAGCAATACCTCGCTGAACGACAGGAAAATCGACCTTGTCCTGATGATCGACGTGCTGGAGCATATACCTAACCCATCGGATGCTCTTATTGAACTGCGAAGAATCTCAAGGTATGTTATTTTCAAGGTGCCGCTGGAGAATAACCTTTGCCTGATAATCAAGAACTTTATAACGAGAAACAGGGCGAAGAAAAAAGCTGCTGCTGCCATCGGCCATATCAACTTTTATACCTTCGGCAGCCTCAAAAGCGAGATAGAGAAATACCTGGGAAGAGAGATAGTTTCGTCTTTTACAAATGTGTTTGATTATTTTCCGCAGTCAAAAGAGAAAAAAAGCGTGATGAAACTATGTTACCATTTTGCTGCATCGCTTGTTTTCAAATTGTCACCGAGATTATGTTCCCTTTTGTTCAACGATTTCGTGATGATTCTGGTGGAAAATTACGATTCGTTACGGTCTGCAGCAGAAGACGAATTAAAAGGCTGATTAAAGTCAAAACCAAATTTCTCCAACCACACTTTTGAAAAAATTATCGTGATAAACTTATGAAGCTGATTATAAATACACTTTCCTCGCGTCAGGGCGGCGGTCAGATTTACATATCAAACCTTCTGCGGTATGCCCAAAAATATCCCGATATAAAAACACACATCCTGACCAGCCCGGAATTCGCTCACCTGTATAACTATCCTTCTGTCGAATTAATCTGCTGCAAAGAACTGTCACAAAATATCCTCAAGCGAGTACTGTGGGAGAAAAATTCACTGCCCACGATTCTGAAAGAATTAAGAACGGACCTTGTATTCTGCCCCGGAGGAACGATAAATTTTGCGCCGCCGGCAGGCTGTAAAACTGCGGTTACATTTCAAAATATGCTTATTTTTGACAAAGAGAACAGGCGTAAATATCCCCTCGGTTATATGCGGTTCAGGCTGGCGATGCTGGAAAGATTGTCAAGGAAAAGTTTCGAAAAGGCAGATTTGGTAATATTTCTTACCGACTATGCAAAAGAGGTTATAGATGCTCAGGTGCCACGAAGGAAAGAGGCTTCTGTAGTTATCCCGCACGGGCTTGACGACAAATTTCGCACTGCCGACAGAGGCGATATCCCCCGATGCGAAGGGCTGCCGGACGGTCAATACCTGCTATACACATCGGTAATTACCAATTTCAAGGCTCATCTGGAGGTTGTATGGGCTTACCATATTCTCTGTCAGCACAGGCAGACACCGGAAAAGCTATTATTTGTTGGCCCGTCGTATAAAAGATACGAAAAAGAACTTCGCAGACAGGTCGCAAAACTGAATCTGCAGGATAAGGTCAAGATTATCGGCGAAATCCCTAACAGCGAAATGCCATCGGTATATCATTCTGCAAAGGCACACATTTTTGCTTCGACTTGTGAAAACTGCCCGAACATCGTTATTGAAAGTCTCGGCTCAGGCAGGCCCATTTTTCTATCCAATATCCCCCCGATGCCCGAAATTGCCGGCGATGCTGCAATCTATTTCGACCCCTATAAACCGGCTGAATTGGCAGATTTATTACTGCGTTATCTCGATGATGAGGTTTGGATGAAACATATCGGTCAGCGGGCTTTCGAGCGGTCTGCCAACTTCAGACTGGTCAAAGACAGACTCATCAGACCTTCGATGCCTTTGTAAATCTATTCGATGAAAGAGCAAAAGAACGGTATGCAGACATCTCAACGAAAAAAAACGATTTGGAGCAGCCTGTTTTAATATAATTTTTTTTACATAAAGACATAACCTGAGGGATAAACAAATGTGCGGTATATGCGGATATCAGGGTAGCTTTCAACAGAACCTTATTCAGGCTATGGCCGAGCTTATTGCTCACAGAGGCCCCGATGACCGCGGCTTTTGGGAAGACCCTGCCCGTCAGGTGGCTCTCGGGCATACGAGACTATCCATAATAGACCTGCGGCCGGAAGGCAGACAGCCTATGCAAAACGAGACCGGCACCATATTTCTTATCTGCAACGGTGAGATATATAATTACAAGCAACTGCGCCAGGAACTTGTCAACAAAGGACACAGATTCTCAAGCTTCTCGGACAGCGAGGTTCTATTGCATCTCTACGAGCAGGATGGCGTCGATATGCTCAGCCGCTTAAATGGCATATTCGCCTTTGCAATATTCGACTGCGAAAAAAACCAGCTTTTCTGCGCCCGGGATCAGTTAGGTGTAAAACCATTTTACTACGCACAGGTCGGCAACTTATTTGCCTTTGCCTCAGAGCTAAAGGCAATCCTCGCTGTCCCACAGATACCAAAAGACATCGACCCTATTGCCATTCATAACACGCTTACTTTCCTCTGGTCGCCAAGCCCGAACACAATGTTCAAGACAATCCGAAAGCTCGAGCCGGGCTTTGCACTGATAGTCAGGGACGGCAAAATAGAACACCACTGGCAATACTACGACATACCTTACCAGCAGGAAACTAATTTAATTTACTCCGAATCCGAGGCGATAAAAGCCGTGCAGGAAGCACTTTTCACAGCCGTCGAACGCCAGCTTATGGCCGACGTCCCTATAGGTGCCTTTATGTCAGGCGGTCTGGATACAAGCAGCATCGTGGCAATGATGAAAAAAATAAAGCCCCAAGAAAAACCCAAATGCTATACCATTTCCTTTGCAGGCGGCAAACAATATGAAGGGGCTGTAAACGATTTGCCTTATGCCAGAATCGCTGCAAAGCATCTCGACGTGGACCTCGAAGAGATAGAAATTAACCCCTCCATCGTTGAAAACATTGAGAAAATGATCTATCTGCTCGACGAACCGCAGGCAGACCTCGCACCGCTTAATATTATGCTAATCTGTCAAAAGGCCCGCCAGGATGGTATTAAGGTATTGCTGTCAGGAGCAGGAGGAGATGACATATTCTCGGGTTATCGCCGGCATGTCGCCCTTTTCATAGAAAGATACTGGGCATGGCTACCCCCTTATGTTCGACGCATCATCAGCACAACCGCGAAACTCACTTCTGTGGAATGGCCTATTGTCAGAAAGATGCGAAAAATCTTTGAAAATGCTTATCTGACCCCGGAAAACAGGTTAATCGCTTATTTCTTCTGGCTGAGCCAAAACAAAATCAAAGAACTTTACGTTGACGATTTCCGCAATGCCCTGGCTGACTACGACTCCTTCATTCCTATGCGAAATCATCTCGCGAATATCTCCGGCGTAAAAAATCCCCTCAACCAGATGCTTTATCTCGAATGTAAGACATTCCTGCCCGACCACAACCTTAATTACACCGACAAAATGGGTATGGCTTCCGGCATCGAAATACGCGTCCCTCTGCTCGATATCGACCTTGTGCGATTGTCTACAAGAATCAGTCCGAATCTCAAGCAAAAGGCGAGGTTCGGCAAATACATCTTAAAAAAGGCAATGGAGCCCTATCTGCCGCACGAGGTTATTTACAGACCAAAGGCTGCGATACCGAGCCCCGTCCGAACATGGCTGCTCGGTGATTTGAGAGATATGGTTCACGATATTCTCTCTCCGCATAACATCAGACAAAGAGGCTGGTTTAACCCCTCCTCCGTACAAAAGCTGCTCGAAGACAACGAATCTATGAAAATTGATGCCTCCTATCCAATCTGGGCAATGGTCTCTATGGAAATATGGGCGAATCTATTTTTAGACCGGTCCTATGTTTCTTCTAAAAAATATGCTGCTGAACTAATATGAAAACAGATTATTATAAAAGAATTTTAAGCGCTTATATTTTAAGCACAAACAGTAATTTAAGCTTCTGGCACACCGTCCTGAAACCAAACAGCGTCGAGGATTACTCCGCAATCGGCAAATACTATATGAACTTTGAGGACAAAACCCGTTACAACGGCTCGTTCGATGCCGATGGCATCCCTGTGCTCGATTACAAAGGTTCTGTGGGCCTTCAATATAACCCTAATGCAGTTGCCCAGTATGCACTGGGGTTTCACGACCTATACGTCAACAGTAAAGAGCTAAAATATAAGGAAATCTTCCTCAGACAAGCCGACTGGTTTGTCAAAAACATACGAATAATCGAAAACGACATCGGGCTTTGGGAATATAACTTTGATTTCGAATATCACACAGGCTTAAAAGCCCCCTGGCGGTCCGCTCTTGCACAGGGACAGGGAATCTCGGTTATGGCACGCGCTTATGCCCTGACAAAAAACAGAATTTATTTAGAAACCGCAACGAAGGCCTTTGGGGCATTTGAGAAGGAAATTTCCGAGCCCGGCGGCGTCACTTACACCGATGACAAAGGCTATGTATGGTTTGAAGAGCTTATATTTAATCCCCCTACGCACGTTCTGAACGGCTTTATCTGGGCATTGTGGGGAGTGTATGATTATTACCTGCTGACAAATAATCAAAACGCACTGCGATTATTCAACGAAGGAGTAAGAACATTGGAGGAAAATATACACAGATACGACATCGGCTTCTGGACAGTTTATCATTTGCTGCCGACAAAAATAAAAATGGTTGCAAGCCCGTATTATCAGAGGCTGCACATTGTTCAGCTCGATGCAATGTACAGGCTGACAGGAAAAACCGTTTTCAAAAAATACAGCGAAAAGTGGCAGAAATATTTCTCAAACAGATTATACCGTTCCATAGCTCTATGCCGGAAATGTCTATTCAAGCTGTTCTATTACTGATTTTCAATTAAAGTGCAAAATGAGCAAAATCGACGTGCTGCTGGTGTATCCCCAATACTCATATCCAAAGAAGTCGCCGCCGCTGGGGCTGGCGTATCTGGCGGCTGTCCTGGAACAAAAGGGCTTCGGTGTAAAAATTGCGGATATGTCAACAATGGGTTTGAGCTGCGACGATATCAAAAAGCAGATAATCACAGACAAACCTCGGCTTGTCGGCATATCATTTATGACAAACCAGTTCCAAAATGCCATCGACGTCGCAAAAGCCGTCAAGCAGGCGGATAAAAATATACCGGTGATAACAGGCGGCCCGCACGTCTCCGCCCTGCCGACGGAAATTCTTGATAACGAATCGGTTGACATCGCAGTTCTCGGCGAAGGTGAAACAACGATAAACCAGCTGGCCGACTTCTTCATCAAAGGGCAAATCAGGGACATCAGCAGCATCAAAGGCATTGCATACAGGCAAAATGGAAAGGTAATTATCAATCAGCCGCAGGACTTGATAGCAGACCTCGATTCACTGCCCCTGCCAGCCTGGCACTTGCTGCCTGTCGATAAATATGCGGTACCTGCAACAGGATGCGATGCCGCCGAGCCGGTCTTTGCCGTCATATCCAGCAGGGGCTGTCCGAACCAGTGCATCTTTTGCGATTCGCATACGATTTTCGGCAGGAAGTTCCGGGCAAGAAGCGCACAAAATATATTTAATGAGCTTGTGTATCTAAGCAAACAATTCGGCGTCAAACAGTTTGACTTTGTCGATGACACAATAACCGTCAACAGAAACAGAATATGCGAACTCTGCAATTTAATGATAAGCAACAAATGCGGTTTCAAGTGGATGTGCAACGCAAGGGTCAACACAGTTGACAGCGAGATGCTGCGGATGATGAAGCTGGCCGGCTGTGTAAGAGTCGAATTCGGCATAGAAAGCGGCGACGAAAACGTCCTGAAAAATATAAAAAAGGCAGTCACAATCGAGCAAATCAAAAATGCCCACAAAATGGCCAAAGAGGCGGGTTTAAGCATAGGCAGCTTTGTGATGGTCGGGAATGTCGGCGAAGATTTTTCGTCGGTTGTAAAAACCAAAGAACTGCTGGAGCAAACCGATACAGATGACGTTTATATCGCAATTGCCACTCCATTTCCTGGAACCGAGCTTTACAGAATCGCCCAGGCAAACGGCTGGCTGTATGTCACCGATTGGTCTAAATACGTTACCGCCCCAACGTACCTGCCGGGTTACCAGCCGATAATGAGAACTGATAAAATGAATCCGCATGAAATTCTCCAATCCTTCTTTTACCTGCATTCACATTTTGCCCGCAGGAAATTTAAGACCAGGTACGGCAAAAACTTCCTGCTGAATAAACGTTTCTACAAAGACAATATCTTTAACGTACGCAGCTACAAAGATTTTAAACACAAGGCAAAAATTGCAAGGCGGTTGATAGCAAATTATTTTTAAAAAAGGCAAAACAATGAACATCCTGTTTTTCTCACATTATTTTCCGCCTGAAGGCAATGCCCCTGCGATACGCACTTACGAGAATTGCAGACAGTGGGTTCGTCAGGGACATAATGTCACCGTCATAACCTGTGCGCAAATGTCCCCACCGGAGAGGTTTATGACGGCTACAAAAACATTCCTGTCCAGCGCGAGCAGATGGATGGCATCGAAGTTGTCCGCATCTGGACATACATTGCACCGAACAAAGGAACTGTCAGACGAATAATAAACTACCTGTCCTATATGTTCGGTTCGCTGTTTTTTTCTCTTTTCCTGAAAAAACCGGATGTCATTATTGCGACATCACCACAATTTTTCTGCGGGTGGGCCGGCGTCATCGCAAGCCGAGCAAGAAATGTCCCCTTAATTCTCGAAATACGCGACATTTGGCCCGAATCGATAACGGCGGTCAAGGCAATAAAAAATAAAAGTCTGCTGCGGTTTCTCGAACGGCTCGAAATAAAAATGTACTCTGCGGCACAACATATTGTCACCGTAGGCGAGGGCTACAAAAAGAAACTGCTGGAAAAAAATGTGCCGGCAGAAAAAATTTCCGTTATCCCCAACGGCATTGACCCTGACGTGTTCCGCCCGAGAGAGCCTGACAAAACGATAAAGGCAAGGTACGGGCTGGAAAACAAATTTGTCTGCTCGTATATCGGGACAATCGGAATGGCCTGCGGGCTGGAAATCGTCCTGCAGGCAGCCGAAATTCTGAAGAAAAGCGGTCTTAATAATATAGTATTCCTACTGGTCGGTGACGGGGCTTCAAAAAAAGAACTGGAGCAGCAGGCCAAAGGCAAAAAATTAGACAACGTCATTTTTGCCGGCAGACAGGATAGAAAACTCATACCTGCATATCTTTCCGCAACTGACGTTTGTCTTGTTCATTTGAAAAAGACCGAGTTATTTGAAACGGTTTTGCCTTCAAAGATTTTTGAAGCGGCATCAATGGCAAAACCGATAATACTCGGAGTCGAAGGCGAGGCCGCAGACCTTGTTAAAAATGTCGGCGCCGGAATATGCATCGAGCCGGAAAACGCCAACCAGCTCGCCGAGGCTGTCAAAAACCTCGCTTCAAGCCCCCTGCTGTGCAAGAAGCTCGGCCAAAGTGGCTGCAACTATGTCTCCAGATACCATAATAGAAATATATTAGCACGAGAATATCTTGATATTATTGTTTCGCTCCGCAGCACAGGCTCGAAACTGGAGGCAATTCTGTTCGATGGAAAATAAAATCAGAATAATCCACGTCGCAGGCGCCAGGCCGAACTTTATGAAGATTGCGCCCGTTATCGAGGCCTGCAGAAGGTGCGGGGCAATCGAATCGATTCTTGTGCATACAGGCCAGCATTACGATAATGAAATGAGCGCCTTGTTTTTTCGCCAGCTCGAAATTCCCGAGCCTGATGTCAATCTCGGGGTCGGTTCTGCCAGTCACGCCGTTCAGACAGCAGAAATTATGAAGGCGTTCGAGCCGGTGGTTTTCGATTACCAGCCGGACGCGGTTCTGGTGGTCGGCGACGTCAACAGCACGGTCGCCTGCGGCCTTGTGGCGGCGAAACTCGGCGTAAAACTGATTCATATCGAGGCAGGCCTTCGCAGCTTCGACCGCTCGATGCCTGAAGAGATCAACCGAATCCTTACCGACGCGATGAGCGACCTTCTCTTCTGCACGGAAAAAAGTGCCGTTCAAAACCTCTTAAGGGAGGGAATACCAACAGATAGAATCTATCTTGTCGGCAATGTTATGATTGACGCACTGCTGAAAAACAAGGCAAAAGCAGCAAACTCCGATATTTTAGAGAAACTAAACATTGCAAATATCAATTATGCCGTCCTTACTCTGCATCGTCCATCAAATGTTGACAATATGGAGGTATTCAGCCGCATTTTAGAGGCAGTCGAGACGATTGGAAAAGATATGCCCATAATTTTCCCCGTCCACCCGCGTACACGCAAGTATCTCGCTGAACTTCCAGGAGGGTTTGGAAAATCACCTGACCTTATAATTACCAACCCGCTCGGTTATCTCGACTTCTTAAAACTGGTATCCAGTGCAAAACTTGTTTTGACTGATTCGGGCGGCATACAGGAAGAGACAACGATACTGAAAGTCCCCTGCCTGACCCTGCGCGAAAACACAGAAAGGCCGGTAACGGTCGAGGCCGGTTCTAATATAGTAGCAGGAACCGAGCCGGAACAAATCGTCCGCTGCTATAAACAAATAATGAAAATCGACCGGCAAAAAATCAACGCTCCCCCGCTCTGGGACGGCCTGGCCTCCCAAAGAATCGTCAAAATCATTTTGCAGAAACTATCCGTCCCCTCCATAAATTTAACAACAACCCCGGCCTAATCACCGGCCTCAAATTCCACATCTGCCTGCCGCATTCGTCCTTCCCATTTTTTACTTCATCTCGACAAACCTCTGCCTTCTCTGATTGACAGCGGAGGTTCCCGGAGATATTCTATCATATATGAGCAAAGTTGTTGAAATTGCATTTTGTTCAACTATTGTTTTGGCATTCATCGGCTGCAACGGCGGAGGGCAGCAGGACAAACCCATCTGGAAAGATACGAAACTTTCCGACCTGGCGCCGGCGCAGGGGACGCAGCAGGCTGATTTACAAAAAATAAGGACAGTTAATATCCAGATACACGTTTTTGAAATACCTGCGGAGAATACCGATAAGCTGGGCGAGATTTCAAAAATGCTCACCTTGCAGCCCTTCCAATTCGATCATTACGGTGCATTCGCAGCCAACGGCTTTGTGGCGGGCTTCGGCAGGATAAGTTCGGGCGACCGGATTTTCGAGCTGCTCAATTCGGCAGGCGGCAGGAAGGCCGCTTCGACTTCGCTTTTGCTACAGGATGGCCAAACTGATTATGTCCCCATCATAAGATTGTTGACGGAAAAGAGCGTATTTTATACGACGGCTGAAGAGAAAACCGACTCAAAAAGCATAGGCCCAGGCCAGCTTACCCTCCGCATAACCGCGAAAAAAAACCCCGTATTCAGAGGAACATACTCTATAACTGCTGTACCTGCGGTTCCGCCGCCTATAACCCTGCCCGGTGCGCTGATGCAGGATGCCGCAAAATTAAATGATATTGTTTTTGACTGTTGCGGTTTCATTCTGACAATGAGTCCGGGCGATTTTATTTTTTTAAGTCCGGACAAATACGCCGGCCATCACAATTCGCTCGGCAGCCTTTTCTTCAGCAGACCCGGAATTCGGCCTATTGCATTAGCATTCCTGATTGTCTGCACCGGTGTTTCCGAATGACCTATGCCAGATTCAACAGTCACACTTTTGCGATGCGAGGATTACAGGGCGGATAAAGTATCGGCCTGTCTTAAAAGGCACATCGAGCTTCTGGGCGGGCTCGACAAATTCATAAAAAAAGGCGACAGAGTCCTGCTCAAACCGAACTTTATCGCCCCCCGCTCGGCTCAATATGCAACACAGACCCATCCGGCGGTAATCATAGAAATGGCAAAAATCCTCAAGGATTTCGGCGCAAGGCCTTTTGTGGGCGATTCTCCCGCCTGGTCAAGCACAAGAGCCTGTGCTTACGCACTCGGCCTGGTCGAACCATTAAAAAAATTAAACGTCCCAATCAAATTTCTAAACAGACCCGTCAAGTGCCGGATAGGCAAAAACGGAACGACTATTGGGTTAAGCTCGATTGCACTGGATGCCGACGCCATTATAAACCTGCCAAAATTCAAATCTCATCAGCGACTGGTTGCCACCTTCGCCGTCAAAAATATGTTCGGGGTTGTCTGCGGCAAAAGGAAAGCACTTTTGCACTTTGAAAAAGGAAAAAATGTCGATGACTTTTGTCAGATGCTTATAGACATATATAGGTATACAAAACCTGCTTTTACCATACTCGATGCAGTAGAGGTTATGGATGGTCAGGGTCCAATACGCGGAAGAACCAGACCCCTCGGCTGGCTTATCGGGGGTGTCGACCCAATGGCCATTGAAAGGGTCTGCTGCAAACTGATAAATATCGACCCGGGAATTGTCCCGATTATAAAACAAGCCAAAAAAATGAGGTTCGGCTGCCGTGATTCTGGTGAAATTCGTGTCTTAGGCGACGATTATTCTGGACATATCTGCACCGATTTTGTCCTGCCGCAGCTTATCCCGATAAGATTTTCGCTCCCTCATGTCTGCAAAAGCATTGCAAAACAAATCCTTCTGCTGACAAAATCGGCCTTCAGCCGCAAAAAGGAATAAAAAGAATTAACCGCAGACCTGTCCTTCGCAGCAAAGCGAAGAAGGATTAGCGCGGATTTACACGGATTTCAGATTGACAAATAGTTGATTTGAAAAAATTCCACTTTTTCAACAGCCCCAACATTCCCGATTTGCCCAAAAAAATATTTTTACAGCGATTTCCTGTATGGAATAAAAAAACCATCTATGATTCAAAATCCTCGATAAGGGATTTCCGACCTATTCACTGGGGCATTGTACCCCTTTTCTCCCAGCAGTATTTCACAGGCAATCTCTGCCTCCTTCTGATGCACCATAGGACCAACGATAACTTCTTTAATTGGCAAAAGTTCTCGCTTCTGATTCTGCTCTTTCTTTATTCTTTCATCCTTTATCTCTGGTATCGTTCTCTCTCTGCCTTGTTCAGCTTCCTGCTTTCCTCCGTTTGAAATGAAGAATTTAACGTAGGGCACAGGAACCTTCAAAGTAGGATCAACTCGAAAATGTATCGGAGGCTGGCTTTTGTACACGTTCTTGCCGAAAAAGTCATTCTCGCAATCATGGTCTGACACTACAGTCAGGCGAATCTCCTGTTCCTCACTATACGATGCATTCTTATACTTAACCGAAGCAACAGACATAAGATAATCAGCAGCGTATTTCAGTTGCCAACTGCGGTTAGATTCCATCTCCCATTTCTCTTTCTTCCATTCCCCATTCCATTCCGGCATCTTCGCTTTGTCTAATATCCACTGCATTATCTCCTTTTCTTCGTAAAGGCACTTGTGCAAGGTGAACCCGTTCCGGACTAATTCCTTTGCCGCAAAACCAATGCAGAAACTTCCATACCCCCGCCATTGTGAAAGTAAGTCCCTTTTACTGAAAGAGATAATATACCTGTTGTTGCAATCGGCCTTTTGCTTAAATATCATGTCGCAATAAGCCAAAGCCACATCCAGATTAGATAAAATATCCTTCCCGGGCATATCCCTTTTTTCCTGCAAAGCCTTACACTCCGTTGTGTCATTGACAAATACCGTATTGGTGAGCCATAGCTCATTACTCTCAACAATCCCTTTCAACCCATCTGCCGATGTATAATGATAGATTATTTCCTTATCTTCAAAAGGGTCTGCAAAGGCCTTTATGAGTTGTTCTAATCGTTCAAAACGTGTGTCCAAAAGAACCTCCTCAGTTTTTTGTATATGAACTGCGAAATATAGCGTTTCAGTAACACAGAATTAAGACCACGGCTTTTTGTGCCTCATCGACTATGTCGGCGGAGTTTCTCTCTTTCTGTAATGGCGGCTTTAGATTTTGTGAAGCCTCCGGCAATGTCTCCAGAAGGGCAAGGGCAAAGGTGCTTTTTATTGCGTAATTGACATTTTGCGGAATAGAACCAGTAGCTTCCAACGCTTCAACGTCGCCCATTTTCGCAACGACAATTCCAATAACGTCGCCCGTGCTGTCAATTAACGGCCCGCCGGAATTGCCCGGTTGTACAGGTGTGCTGATTTGAAAATGCCTCGGGTCATCCTGTATGCCTGATAAGCTGCTTATGTTACCTTTTGTGTACTTAGGCTCAAATCCCTGCAATTGCACGTTCGGAAAGCCCACAGTAAAAACATCAGCGCCTAATTTGACTCCCATGCTTGATTTTATTGGGAGCGATAGGTACTGTGCATTTTCTGCTTTCAGTATGGCGATATCATTTGTGGAATCAAATTTTACAACTACCGCTGTTTTAATACCTTGGTTTGTCACCAACTTCACTTTGGCAGCGTCCTTGACAACATGACAGGCGGTCACAATAAACCCATCTGAAGTAATAAAGAAACCTGTCCCGCTCGATGCGACCTTATCCCCTTGCTTTGGTTTGGTCATATCCTCGATATCTTCGTCATTGCTTTCGTTTTTTGGTTTAAATTCTTTGGCAAGCCTCTGCGCCTCGGCTATCTGCTGGGCAGTCATCTCTTCTTTCAGGGAATCTCTAAGCGTGACAGCAGATGGGAAGCCTTGAGCGGCAGCAAGGATAAACCATTTATAACCTTCAATGTAATCTTCTGTGATGCCCTTGCCGCCAGCGTACATTGCGCCCAGCGCGAATTGCGCCACAAAATTGCCCTGTTCAGCAGCCTTTTTGTACCATTTAATCGCCTCTTTGTCGTCCTGTGGAACGCCTCGGCCTTCGTTGTACATTGCGCCCAACCTGACCTGCGCACTTGCATTGCCCTGTTCGGCGGCTTTTCTAAACCATTTAAGCGCCTCTTTGTAGTCCTGTGGTACGCCTTGTCCTTCGTGGTACATCGCGCCCAAGTTGTCTTGCGCCTCTGCATTGCCTTGGTCAGCAGCCTTCTTATACCACTTTATCGCCTCCTGATAATCTTTTGCAACACCTAGACCCGCGGCGTACATATTACCTAAGTAGTTTCCTGCCATAGCATTACCCTGTTCGGTGGCTTTTCTGAACCACTTAAATGCCTCCTTAAAATCCCGTGTAACATCATCTCCCAAGTAATATATTAGGCCCAACTTGAGTTGTGCATAAGAATAACCCTGTTCAGCACTTTTTTTGAACCATTTAAGCGCCTCATTAGAATCCTGTGCAACACCGTCACCTCTATGGTAAGCCGTACCGAGTAAGCATTGCCCCTCAGCATTGTCCTGTTCAGCGGCTTTTCTATACCATTTAATCGCCTCCTGATAATCCCGAGGAACACCTTGTCCCTCGTAGTACATTTCGCCCAAGTTGCTTTGCGCACTTGCGTTACCCTGTTCAGCGGCTTTTTTATACCACTTTATCGCCTCCTGATAATCCTGGGTAACACCCAGACCCCGGTAGTACATAAAACCAAGCGAGGACTGTGATTCTGCATCGCCCTGTTCAGCAGCTTTTTTGAACCACTTAAACGCCTCCTGATAATCTTGGGGAACACCACGGCCTGTAGCATACTTGCGCCCAAGTACGATTGCGATTCTGCATCACCTTGTCCAGCAGATTTTAGTATATCGTTGAAGTCTGGAGTTTTTCCATTCGCCGACTGATTTACGGAAATCGCCGCAACCAAAATCAATGAGACAAACGATAATCGCAGGATTTGGGTCGGTTTCATATTTTCTTGCCTCCAACGTTCCTATTTTCCTGTGAATTGTAGATAATTGAAGCATCGCCGTCAACTCAAAAATCCTCGTTGGCCTCGGTGGCTTTTTTTTCTTTGTGGAATCTGTGGCTTTAATTCAACGTGTTTGCTTTTTTAATTTTTTGGGGTAAAATCGAACTATGCAAACAAAAAATCGAAAACGAGCCACGATTAACATACTCGGCATAGAGACGAGCTGCGATGAGACGGCGGCGGCGATTGTCGCCGACGGTAAAATCGTTAAATCATCCGTCGTCGCATCGCAGACAAAGCTGCACGAACAATACGGCGGCGTCGTGCCGGAAGTCGCCTCGCGCGCACATATTGAAAAAATTTATCCCGTCATTACCGAGGCAATTAGTCAGGCGGGCATTTCCAAAGAAGAAATAGACGCAATCGCAGTTGCAAACCAGCCCGGCCTTACAATCGCATTGATTGTCGGCGTGACCGCCGCAAAAACTTTATCCTTTGCCCTGCAAAAGCCTCTTATCGCAATCGACCATTTGCACGCACATATTCAGGCGGCAATCCTGAACGCCGAAGATGTGGAACTTCCGGCAGTCGCACTGATTGTTTCAGGAGGTCATACCAGCCTTTACGATTACCGCTCGCCGCTCGAGCCGATACTTTTAGGCAGGACAATCGACGATGCCGCAGGCGAGGCCTTCGACAAGGTCGCAACGATTCTTCATCTGCCCTACCCCGGCGGGCCGGCAATTGAAAAAATCGCGAAACAGGGCAACCCGAAGGCGATTCGTTTTCCGCGAACACTTTTAGGCAAAGACTCGCTCGATTTTTCTTTCAGCGGCATCAAAACCGCTGTCCTCTATTATTGTCGGGGCCAGGATATGAAGGGCGAAAACAAGGTCGGCTCAATGTCGGATGAGCAAATTGCCGACATTGCCGCCTCATTTCAGGCAGCGGTAATCGATGTGCTTGTCAAAAAAACGAAATTGGCCGTCGAAAAAACGGGTGCGAAAACCATCCTGCTTGGAGGCGGCGTCGCAGCCAATTCTGCCATTCGCAATGCCCTGCAAAAATTGTGTGATTCGCTTAAACCTCCCCGAATGTTTCTTGCTGCTCAAAAACAGTATTGCACTGACAACGCCGTTATGGTAGCCTCTTTAGGGTATCATAAATTTAAGATCGGGCTTTTTTCGGATTTAACAATCGAACCAAAGGCTTCCAGTGAATGAGAAAAATATCAAAAATTAAAATGCAAAAAGAAAAATGACATAAAAAATGCAACAAAATAGAACAAATTTCAAGAATGAGTTTAAGAAACGGCTATATGATTTCACATTAAAACTAATAAAATTTTTGGACAAATTGCCAGATGATAACGTCTCAAGAAGAATCGGAGACCAGTTACTTCGGAGCGGCACAAGTATCATCGGCAACTATATTGAAGGTCAGGCAGCAAGCAGCAAAAAAGATTTTACTAACTTCTTCAATACCTCGCTTAAATCAGCAAATGAAAGCAAGTTATGGTTTGCATTGCTTCGTGACAGTGGGCGTATAAAACCACAGGAAGTCGCCTGGTTTTTAAATGAACTCAATGAGATTGCAAATATCTTTGCCTCAAGCATTCTTACGCTTAAAGGCAGGAAATAATTTTGCATTTTGATATTTAATTTTGATATTTAATTTTTGATGTTTGATTTTATGACAACTGCAGGTGGCATATTCAGCCAAAACAGTTAAAAAAATTATTGCAGGATGTCAAAAACGGCGAAGTCACCATCGAAGAGGCGGTCGAAAAACTTCGTCATTTGCCTTATGAGGATTTCGGCTTTGCCATGCATTGACCATCATCGGCAGATCCGATGCGGACTGCCCGAAGTAATATTCTGCCCGGGCAAAAGTGTCGAGCAGATAGTTCAAATATTTCAAAAGCTGGCGGAAAAAGGCAACAATGTTCTGGCCACCCGGGCCGAGCCTGCGGTATTCGATGCCCTGTCAGAAAAAAATTCCCGCAGGCCCGATATGAAAAATTAGCAAGAGCAATCATACTCGAGCAAAAGAAACCGGAACTATCAAAGCAGGCAATACCGATAATTACCGCAGGCACCGCAGATTTGCCCGTCGCCTGCGAGGCAAAAGTGACAGCGGAGATTATGGGCCAGCAGACGGAGTTGATTTCCGATGTCGGCGTGGCAGGCCTGCACCGATTGCTTAGTCATATCCCAAAAATCCAAAAAGCCAACTGCCTGATTGTCGTCGCAGGTATGGAAGGTGCGCTGGCAAGCGTCGTCGGCGGGCTTGTAAGCTGCCCTGTCATCGCCGTCCCTACCAGCATCGGCTACGGGGCAAGTTTTAACGGCCTGGCGGCGCTGCTGACTATGCTGAACTCCTGTGCCGCAGGCGTATCTGTCGTTAATATCGACGCAGGTTTTTCCGCCGCCGTCGTCGCTACGCTGATAAACAAAAAAATTGAAGATAGTTCGTAACGATTAAATTCAGCGGCGGCGGAACGCCCTCCGCTGGAATGATTTGTTAGGCAGGTTTTTCTTTATTTTCTATTTCTTTTATATTTCTTATTTGGTCACAAAGCATTTTTGATATCACCGATGAAGCCGCAATGATAAGCAATACAATAATCATCACCACACAAAACACTTTGTAATAGTAGAGAACTCCTATACCGAAGGAAGCAAGCAATAAATAGATAATTGGAAACCAAATATATGTATGGATTTTCAATCCCAGCAAACCATACTTTCGATATAAGAGAGTCTTTGTTATATCATTTTTCATTTTGGTCACTTCGTATAACGTTTTGCGGATATTATGTATTATATAGTTCCATATAAGACGCTTGGGTGCTATATAAGATGCTTTCGGAACACACATCATTATAAACCTTCCTGTCTGCCTATCAAATCTTTTATTGACCGTATCCATTATTACTTGTAATATACCTCTCGATAGGATACCACGTGGGGTATCCCACCGTGGAATGAGTTTGTATGCAAATAATAGAAAAAATTCCAAGATTAAAACCGAGACCTGTTGACGCCCACAAGGGCGATTTCGGCAAGGTCTGCATCATTGCAGGCAGTGTGGGTTTCAGCGGGGCAGCAGCCTTGGCAGGCAGAGCCGCCCTGCGGTCAGGCGCAGGACTCGTCCGCGTAGCCATCCCGAAAAGCATACTGTCAATTGTCGCCTCAATTGAACCATCTTACACAACGATACCGCTGGAAGAAGATGCCGCCGGCCGCATATCAAAAAAGGCTCTCAATACAATACTGAATATCCTGCCCGAAAACGATTGTATCGCAATCGGCTCTGGTCTGGGCGTAAGCACAGGACTCGGTTCAATACTAATGGCACTAATCGAACAGAAAAATCTCAAAATAGTTATAGACGCTGACGGCCTGAACAACCTCGCTGCAATCAAAAACTGGCACAGTAACGCAAAGGCAAATATAATTTTGACACCGCACCCCGGTGAAATGAAAAGGCTCTGGCCTTCGGTGCTGCGGGAGCCGCTGCCCCCAGACCGCACCAGCCAGGCAGTCCAATTAGCAAAAAAAACCCAGACAATTGTTGTCCTCAAAGGAGCAGGCACGATTGTAACCGACGGCCAATCGCTTTATATCAACAAGACAGGTAATCCGGGAATGGCAACCGCAGGGGCAGGCGACGTCCTGACCGGCTGCATCGCCGCCCTGCTCGGCCAGTCCGCCGAAGGCGGATTTGATGCCGCTATCCTCGGCGTCTATATTCACGGCCTGGCAGGCGACTTCGCCGCCCAGAGATTAGGCCAGGCTGGTTTAATCGCAACTGACATCATTGACGCCCTTCCGCAGGCATTTATGAAACATTCGGTATGAGGAGTCGGCTCTACTCTCAATTCTTCTTTTCGCCGTATTTATTACCAAAGCAACTGAAAAGATAACCTAAAGCAAATGTCATTACCGTTCCAGCGACTATCAGCCAGCTCCACGCCAGTTTGGTGTATCCTTTATGAGACAAAAGTAAAAGCACCATCATACATAAAGTACTGATAATCATTGCAGCAACGTTGCCGGCATTGACTTTTCTTTTTGTTAATACGCCGAGCAGGAAAACGCCGAGTGTCGCTCCGCCGGTCAAAGAAAATATTTGAAAGGCAAACCAGAGAATGTTCTCTACCGACTCACAGACAAGGGCAACAATCGCCAAAATCAGACCGAAGGCTATTATTCCTATCCGTGAGATAAATAAGTAATGTTTCTCGACTGCGTTCTTTTTAATAAGCGGGCGATAAATATCCATTACAAACGATGAGCTAAGAGAACTCAGCGGCGAATCGATACTTGCTAATATGATTGCTGAAAGTATCAGCCCCTTCAATCCGACCGGCAGAAAATTTGCCGTAAAATGAGAAAGTACCTCTTTGGCCTTGTCCGGCTGAAGTGCTCCGGGATTCTGCCGGTAAAATACGTAAAGTAAAGTGCCAATTCCCAGATATATGCAAAGAATCGGAAACGCCGCTAATATCGTCAAAAGAATTGTCTTCTGACTTGTTTTTCTGGTTCTGACCGTAAGCAGCCGCTGCATTAATTCCTGGTCGGTGCCAAAGACGGCAAGACCAATAAAGAACGCATTGACAGTGCCGGCCCAGAAAGTCGTGGGGTCGTTGAGATTGAAGTCAAATTTAAAGACACTCAGTCGGCCTGCCTTATCAGCAATTTGATATGCGGCGGATAACCCGCCCTCGGTATGTAACCAAAGATAGAATAGTAATGCGATACCTGCCAAAAAAAAGATAGTTGTCTGGTACGCACCGGCCCAGACCACTGCTTTTATGCCGCCAAATGAGATAAAGATAATGCTCACTACCGTAAAGATGAGCAGCGTTTGTGCCAGGCTCCAGCCTAAAATAATCCCGATTCCTAAACAGGCAGCATACAGCCTGACGCCGGATGCTATCAGTCGCGTAATAAAGAAAAAAATCGAGCCGGCATATTGAGTCTCGGGGCCGAAGCGGTGTCTTAGAAATTCGTAGATACTCGTGCAGTTATATTTGTAAAATACCGGTATGAACAAAAACGCTACTAAAATTCGTGCCGCTGCCGAGCCGAAGAAAAACTGCAAATACTCCCAATTTTCACTGTAAGCGGTTGCCGGCACGCCGACAATTGTCAGTGCGCTGACTTCAGCAGCGACAAAAGAAAGGCAGGCTACAATCGAAGGGACTTTTCTGCCGCCGAGAAAGAAATCATTTGTATCTTTCTCTTTACGGCCAAAGACGTATGAAATAACAAAGAGAAGAGCGACAGCCAGGCCGACTATTATTAAATCTATTCCGCCTAAATGCCCTGATAAATATTGTACCGGAGCAACTTCGTTCATCTGGTCGACCTTATGGCTTTTCTCAAGGATTGTCCGCATTCATCCAGAATTCCGGCGGCCTGCCGCAAATTTACATTGCGGAAGTGCATCACGATGGCGGCCTTAACTTTTCCCTTCGCATCTTTGAGGAGTTTGGCAGCCCTCGTCCGCGAAAGGCCGGTCATCTGTGAAACAATTCTCACAGACCTGTCACGCAGTTTATCATTTGTTGCCCTGAGGTCCACCATCAAATTTCCGAAGACTTTGCCCATTTTAATCATAGCGGTCGTGGTAAGGATATTTAGAATGAGTTTTGTTGCAGTGCCTGCCTTCATACGAGTTGAGCCGGTGATAACCTCCGGGCCGACGACAGGATTAATAATTATTTCTGCCGGAATATCTTTGACGGCCTCCGGAGCACAGGTGATAAAGATTGTACCCGCTCCTTTCTTCATTGCCTGTTTTAACGCACTTCGAACAAAAGGTGTCAACCCGCAGGCGGCAATACCGACAACTACATCCTTTGCGGAAATCTTATATTTGTTTATAGCTCGAATTCCGTCGCTGGTTTTATCTTCAGCCCCTTCGACTGCTCTTACTAATGCCCGTCTGCCGCCGGCGATAATCCCCTGTACCAGCCGGGGACTGACGCCGAAAGTCGGCGGACATTCCGATGCATCGAGAACGCCAAGCCGGCCGCTTGTTCCGGCCCCGACATAAAACAATCGTCCGTTTCTTTTGAAACGCCCCACTATCATATCGACCGCAGCAGCAATTTGCCTGCACTCTTTGCCGACTGCCGGCGCCACCAGCATATCTTCAGCGTTAATAAGCCTGACAATTTGCAGGGTTGATAACCGGTCGATGTTTTCGCTTCTGCAATTGCGCTTCTCGGTGGCTGGAAGTGCTTTGTTATATTTCAAGGTGTGCAAGTGCTTTTTATTTTCCTTGTGCAAACAGGTCGAATATCTGCGTAAGTGCCTTACCGTTCTTTTGCTGTATAAAATCTAACCTGTATTCGTCTTTTATTGCTCCGTTGTTGTCTAAACGGTCTAATATCATTTGGTAGTAGTCAGGATGAATTTCGCAACTGATGAAGTTTCTTTTTAAGTTTTTACACAAAACAATCTCAGAGCCACTGCCGCCAAAGAGAATAAAAACATCATCATTGTTTTGTGTGCAAGATTTAATAAGCATTTCAACGAGAGCCAATGGAATTTGACAAGCGTGAAATGTCTTGTCTTTAGAAACATTTTTTACAAGGTCAAAATAAAACCAAGAATAAGGCATACGTCCTTTTGATCCATTTGCCAAGTTATTAAGAATGCGTTTGTCAGTGGGATTTTTATAGGGAACGGCAACCTGGTCTTTGTAAAAATGATTGTCTTTGCTTTTTAGTTGCGTGAAGAATAGAACGATGGGCAGTAGTAAATTTTTTTGGACTGTGTCCGACATTCGTATTATATGTCCATACATAATCATGTACATCATAAGCATTGTCATCTAAAAATTTTACTCGCAAGTATGCGTTTTGCTTTGGGTAATTGAGCATAAACAAATTACCCGTTGGCTTTAATACACGCAAACTTTCTCTCGTCAATTCAATATACCAGTCAATATATTCATTCCATTTTGTTGTGTAATTTTTCCCTGCATATTTAATGCCTACATTGTAGTCAGGGTCACCATAAACCATATCCAAACTATCGTCAGGCAGTTTTTTTAGAACTTGTAAAACATCTTCGTTGAAAACTTTATTTCTGAATCTATTTATTTTCTCGATGCTTATAAAGACTCATTTTTCTAAATATGGGTTTAGATATTTTTGAAGTTCGGTATGAGATAACACACATATTCCTCTTGACTTACTCAACTTCTGCATTGTAGAAAGAATGAGTCGGACATTGATTTTCTCAATGTAATTTACATTTTCAATAATGTTTGAGAGAAAATCGTTAATCATCAATGGAACGCTAATTACGCTGATAATCGTATTAGTTCTTCCAACATTTTTCTTACTTCGAACTTCAAAATCTGGTTTTGAATTTTTGATATGATATTTTACATCTTCATTCCATCCGAGTAAATCAATAAAGTGCAGGTATTCTAATAATCCGATTTCATCTTTTTTGAATTTGTCTTTAAAACCCTCTTTCAGTGCAAAATCAATTTTGGAAATATAATCTAAAATTCCTTGCGAAGGAGCATATCTTAGTTTGCCTTTTGTGATTTCTTGATGGTCGAGCAAAAAACAAAGACGATAAAACAGAACTAAAACTTTTTTGAAAGTGATTTGATTGATAATGGAAATTTTTATGAGATATTCCCAGACGATTTCAAAAGTATAGCCGTCCGTTTCGCTTTTGTCCCTGTTTCCTACATTAGGAAACATATCGTGAATATTCGGAATTGTTCTTTGAGTTTCTTTGCCTGGTTTATAGAAATATGATACTTTACCATTCGGCAAAGTAGATATTAAATGTTTCTTTGGCTTTACAATAGTCCCGCTTCCAAATGCAATGGCTTCTTCAATTCTTTTTGCCCTTTTTAAAATAAAGTCGTCATTGCTTCTAAAGATTTTTGTTTTTATTATGTCATATTCAGGCATATTACTTACTCTCGGTTTTTAGTGCCAAAATTATTGTTTCAAGGATATTCATTTTTTGTCTAACTGCCTTAAAATAAACGACTTATACTACTCTGCGTGGTACGCTACGAAGCACGAGCCAGCCTTTTGCTGTTTTCAACACTGCATTGTAAGCCAACAATGCCACGATGTAAAGCTGCAATGCCTCAATGCAATCTCACCTGCAAATTTACAGTGTTTTCTCTGCGGGTATTATTTTTCCTAAAATTACTGACCGGTCGGCCCTGTGGCACTGGGGACATTGTTTGCGATACCTTTAATAGTTGCGAAAGCCAAAATAGCAAATGAAACCGCTTCTTTCGCATTGCAGCTTATACCAAAATCATCAGTGAGCCGAATTATAGTTCCGTTGAGATTTTGCTGCAATATCTTAATCAATTGTTTATTTCGCGCACCGCCGCCGCATAGTATTACTTCATCAGGCCTACAGGGAAAGAACCGCCGATATGCCTGACTGATACTGACAGCAGTGAAGGCGGTGGCAGTAGCCAGAATATCTTCGGGCGTCATCGATTTTTTTATCGCTCTTTTGTAAAACGCATCACAATATTCTCTACCGAACTCCTCACGGCCGGTAGATTTTGGAGGCAATCGTCGGAAAAATGGGTGCCGCAGCATATCGCTGAGCATTGTTTTGTTGATTGTACCTTTCGCTGCAATTTTTCCATCCCGGTCAAAATTTTGCCTGCCGTTGCTTACAAGAAAGGCAATTCGGTCTATTATCATATTGCCCGGGCCGGTATCGAAGGCAATGATATCCTGCAACCGGCAGCCTGCCGGCAGGTAAGTTACATTGGCAATGCCGCCGATATTCTGAACGGCACGATTTCGCCTTTTATCTTTAAATAAATAATAATCAGCAAAAGGCACCAAGGGAGCGCCTTCTCCGCCGGCTGCCATATCTGTCGGTCGAAAATCTGCCACTGTGGTAATGCCGGTATGATGAGCTATTATTGATGGTTCGCCAATCTGAAGGGTTGAGCGGATTATTCGTTTACCGAAACGCTTACCTTTCGGGTTATGATAAATGGTTTGTCCATGCGAACCTGCCAGGTCAATCGTGCTTAAAGCTATACCGCTCTTTCTGCACAGTTTAATAACAGCCTTGGCGAAAACCTGGCCGAGTGCAAAATTCAATTGACTAATATCGGCGGCTCGGCACGACTTCTGCTCGCCAAGCCCAAGAATACTTTGACGCAGAGACGGCGGATAGGCAAACGTATCAAAGGCAAGCAATCTAACCTTATTATTCCTAATGTCGATAATAGCTGCGTCCACACCATCAGCGGATGTGCCGGACATCAAACCGACTATTCGCATTTTGTCTTTCTTATAAAGCTGTCAGCCAGCTGATTTTTTGTTCTCATATTAACCTTTGCAACTCTTGCTGCGCCTGTTGAAATAACCGAAGATTATCTCTCAGACGCGAAACTTTATTGCGCAGCAACCAAAGCCGCTTAAAATCTTCCGCCATATCCTGCATTTGTTCGCTTATCTGCCGTAATTCTGAACTTTTTACATTTTTACCGGCCCGCAGGGATTTTGCCGCCAATGCCCGTCTTGCAGCCAAGCAATCCATTTGTGCTGCCAGCTTGAACTCCCGCAGTGTAAGTTGTTCAAAATGTTCCGCTGATTTTGGCATTTGCGGCCAGAGCTTAGTATCTGATAATTGAGCGAGTATCCGCTCTAATCCGGCTGTACTCATAGCATCAATTGGGCTGCGCAGCGGCCTGTCGGCGTGCACAAGCGGCTCGATAAGGGCATGATACAGTAAAGACTCGTTAGGCGAAGCAGTGCCGCATGTAATGTAGGTACTGCCCAGTAAACGCAGCCCTTCAGCCATGCGGTCTGTATGTCGGCCAAAAGCGTGATAACAAAAATTCTCAGTGAATCTGGTGTCATCGACTGCTTTGCCATTCCATGCGTGGGCAGCTCCATGTGCAAAGCTGTGCAGGCTGACCCCCAGTAAATTACGATGTCCCTGGTCGCCCCAATCTGTATTAAGCATACCTTCAGCGTGGAATTTGCGGCCCTGAGCCGCAAAGCTCTTTACATTGGCCATTGAATTGGGCAGACGCGAACCATGTGTCAACCAACTGCTGGTACCCGGACAAACCATAAACGCCAGTCCGGCATCAGCAATTTCTCTGGTTCTGGGGATGTTTGCTCCATTCTGCTCATATTCCCAGTTAAGCAGGACTATATCCTTAGGTAATTTGCTCAGCAATTCGGGGTGTTTCAGCACTATATCCGTCCAGGCATTCATCCGCTTTCCATGTTTTTGGCATAAGCGATAAATTTTCAAAAGGAATTCGAGGTAAACCCTGCCTGTTCCGATACGAGCCGCTCGTTTTTTGCTGCGGCCTTTACCCAATTCCCATGTCTCGTCGCAACAGACATTAAAATCCTCTGCTTCAAACAGCGGGACAAATTCACTGTAAAGTTCAGTAATAAGCTTAATTGAGCCGGGTTCGATCGGACAAAGTGTTGTACCGCCGGGGAAATTCCGAAATCCGGGCATCTCACCGAGTCGGCGGTATTGTGGAAGCGCCAGGATTTTTTCCAGATGACCAAAGCTCGCCAGCGAACCTACAAGCTTGACATGGTGTATTCGACAATAATCCTGCAGAGAAACAATCTCATCCGGCGTAAAGGGACTAAAGCCTTTGCCAATGTCCGGATGCTGCTTAAAAGTAAAGACGTTTTCCACATAAAGCTGCAGTTCATTTATCTTCCAGTGCGCAAGCCGCTTAACTAAATCCTTAAGCGTATCAAGTTTTGGTACTTTTCCCCGGGAACAGTCATGATAGACGCCGCGTCTGCAAAAGTCGGGCTCATCTTCTATTCTGCACGCCGGTAACCTCATCCCATATATCACCACCAGCTCGCGTAATGTCTGCAAAGCATAGTCATGCACCGGCATCTGAGCTGGCGTAGATTTCAATACCGCCTGGAGTAATTATAAGACTGTAGGCCTGGCAGCTTGCTATGTTTTTATCCCTATATATTCTTACTGCCGCCGGGCCGAACGCATTCCTGACTATACGGGCCTTCAGAAGATATTTCGACAGGTCATCGCGGAGCTGTTCCAATGGCACTATATCGGGGCTGCGGCAACTGGCGAGGATGGCATGGGCAGGCCAGCGAAAAAAACCCTTGTGAAAGGTTACCCTCCTTACAGGAATCAATAGTTTTTCAAACAGCTTTTCATCCTTGATAGCCATGCGGCTTAGTATAGCACAACCGATAACGTATGACAAACTGACCTTAAATGATTTTGAGCACGCGATTACCCGCGTCTTTTATTGACAGTTCAAGTTCTAAATAGCGCGGTCTTTATATAATCAAAGCAGCGTATGTATTTTTGTCCTCCATGGGTCCATCTAATTCATAAATAATTAGAAATAGGCTTCACATCCAAATGTCTATTACAGGACACATAATTGCACACTGCTTTTTGAAGAACTTTTTGACGAACTCTTTTTGAAATTGATGCCCAAAATAGAACGGAGAGGCCGGGATTCGAACCCGGGGTACGGCAAGCCGCACACACGCTTTCCAAGCGTGCTCCTTCAGCCACTCGGACACCTCTCCAATTATATTACCAGTCCCGATATATCAGGACACAATCGGTAACCAGGACTTACAAAAGTGCATACAATATAATAAATCAAATATAAAAAATCAAAATGTAAAAATACGAATAAAAACTCAAAACAATTAGATATAACAGCAAATCACTAATGCACTTCCGTATATGCTTTATTGAAATGTTTGCTTGTTTTCATGCCTTCTCTTTTGGAAGAATTGCTCAAGCAGGTCGCTGCACTCATCGGCCAACACGCCGCTGATAACTTCTACTCTATGATTAAGTCGGCTATCCGTCACGATATTATACAGGCTTTTTACGGCTCCGGTTTTCGGGTCGTCGCAGCCATAGACTAATCTGTCAATCCTTGCCAGCACTAATGCCCCTGCGCACATCGGACAGGGTTCTAATGTCACATACATCGTGCAGCCTTCCAATCGCCAGCTCTCTAATGCCGCTGCCGCCTGCGTAAGTGCTATTATTTCAGCGTGGGCCGTCGGGTCCTGAAGTTGTTCTCTCTGGTTATACGCCTTGCCGATTATCTGGCCGTTATGAACAATCACCGCCCCTATCGGCACATCGCCATTTTCCTGTGCAATCCCCCCCTGCTCAATCGCAAGCTTCATAAACTGTTCGTCTTCTTTAGTAATGTTTATCATCTACTTATCTATGTTGTATTAAACATAGTCTCTTTGCGGTTATATCATGCCTCTTAATAAATCTTTAAACAAGTCTGCCCAAGTTAACCAGCCCATATTTGCTGAAACCTGTTTTATATCTTTTGCCGGTATATCTTTTAATATCTCTCTCAGTGGTTTAAGACTATTGTTTCTGCCATATTTGTAGTAGCTAAAAAGCCATGCACTTTTCCATTTATCATGAAATCCTTTTGCTGGTGCAAGTGCTTCTTTTTTACTTTTTCTACACATTAGCTTATCACGCGGAGCAATATCTAAAAAAATGAAATAAAAATCGTAGCATTCTTCATTCAAGGGATTATCCAAACCTATACGTAGTTTTCGTGCAATTTGGTCATGCTCATGCTTCAGCGTCTTCACACTTACAGCGCTATAAAGTTTTGCCTCGAAAAACACTAAAGCTTTTGGCAATTCAATACTTGCATCTACTTCTGTTGATTCGTTGGTTATAGAGCCAGTATACTGTTTTCCTATCTCTATTTTAATTTCATCATCGTGTAAATTTTTACCCGAAAAAGGACATTTGATTTTTGCTTGAGCATTCCCATAAGAATCTTCCCATATTTCGTTAAGTACTCCCATCCTTTTATTTGATGGAAGATTTCTTAATATATCAAAGCAAGACCACGTTAAGGCATCTTCGCTGTTGGAGTTAAAACTATTCTTTTTTTTATGGAGCATTCCTTCATAAGTTTGTTTAAGAAATTTTTCAAGAGCTTTTTCTCTTCCATGTAAAACAACGTGGTTTCTAAGATAATCTTTATATTGCATGTTAAATCTATCCTTAATTTTTGATATAAATGATTTCGTCGCACAGCGACTCCGCAATTTTGCATTTTGCACTTTAACTTTTGAAAAGGAACAGTTGAACAGTAGACCGCATTTGAGCATTTCCGTCTTTTCCACTGCTCGACTGTTCACCTGCTCAAATGCTCTATTTTTTCCGACTATAGTCGGAAAAAATACCCCCAAGGGGAGTCGAACCCCTTAAGGAAAATCACGAAACCATTGTAAATAAAGAACTTATAGAAAACAAAAACCCTGTCTTGTCCACCAGCTTGGACAATTTGTTGCAAATATACCCTGAACTTGACGCGATTGTCAAGGTCTGGCCGAAACTGCCGGAACATATCAAAGCGGCAATCAGGGCGTTAATCCAAACTAACAAAACGGAGAAAAAGTAAATGGCAAAAGAAACGACCAAAAAGAAAGAGACCGCGTCTAAGACAGAGAGCTTGGTAAAAAGGGAATACACCGAAGAAGAAAAAGCGAGTATTGCCAAGTATCAAGAGTTGGCCAAAAGAAAACCTGTAAAGTTCAAAGAGGTTAAAGGAGAGCCAGGCAAAATAAATGTAGATTTTGAATACCCTGATGATAACCAGTTACGCCGAGTTAAGCTATCTGAGGCATTCGGAACGGCAGACACTGACCTGCAAGGTCATTTACTTGAACAAATAGCTGAGACGTTCAAGGGAACTGTATCGAGCGATGGTCAGGACAATAAAGCGATTGTAACAGCAACCAATAGAGGTATGGCGATATTAAACGGAATACGGCCACAAGATGAGATTGAAGGTATGCTGGCCGTCCAAATGATAGGCGTTCACAACATGGCGATGGCAACCTTAGGACGGGCAATGCTTAAAGACCAGACTTTTGTAGGAAAACAGGTTAATGCAGACCTGGCCACCAAGATGTTGAGGACTTTTGTTGCGCAAATGGAAGCATTGAAGAAGTATCGAACAGGCGGCCAGCAAAAGATGATTGTTGAGCATGTCAACGTCAATGAAGGCGGCCAGGCTATTGTAGGAACAGTAAATCAAGGGGGTGGAAAAAATGAAAAGAGTTGTGAATGAACCCCACGCAAACAGGGAAAAAACGCCTGTTTTGTTAAAAAACGGCAATCCTCAGGACAATTCTATGAATGCTCCCCGATGTGGAGCTAAGACAAGGAGAGCAACGCATTGCAGAGCACCAGCTATGGCAAACGGCAGATGCAGGATGCACGGAGGTAAAAGCACAGGGCCTCGCACTACTGACGGTCTTGAGAGGTCGAGAAAGGCGAATTGGAAACATGGGCGCTATTCAGCCGAATCATTAGCGGAACGTCGATACATAAGCTGGCTTTTGCGTGAGAGCCGTGAAACGATTGAGCAGGTGGAGAAAAATGCTGAAAGTAAAATTGTATTTTAAGCGGTTTGTAAGGTCGATTTTCAAAAAGCGACTGTGGCCCAGACCGAGCCGAGTTCGTCGATTCTAAAGCCCAAAACCCTATCTGGCAGCGGTTCTACAAGATTCTATAGACCGCCTTAACTGCGTCTATTTCTCAGCATCACCGCACCCAAGCCGAGTAGCAAGAGCGTGGCGGGGTCGATTTGGCCAGATAGGATACGCCTTAAAGGCAGATAGGCAGGTAGAAGAACTTCGGGAGAAAATCAAGCGGTGGACGTATAAGGGCAGGCCAACACGGAAAGCAAGGAGACTGTATTTGCTTGAAAAGAAGATGGAGCAGGCAACACCTTTGGATATAAATGAAATACTAAAAATGTAGCTTTAAACCGGCTACTGGATTCCCCTGACATCCTTTATAGCCTGGTCCGCCGCCTGACGTATTTCCTTGTTGTCATCGTTCACCCGAACCTCTTCCAGTATCGGTATGACCTGTGGATTTTTCGACTTGCCCAAAGCCCGTACAACCTCCCTGCGCAAATCCGGGTCGGTATCCTTCGTCGCAATACTTTTCAGGTTTTCTCTCACCGCTTCATCAAAAGTCAGGCCAGCCATATCAACGATGGCTTTTATCCTCTCAGCTTTGTCCGCGGACTGAACCTGCTTTATAAGTTCAGCCTTTTTATTTCGCGCATATTCAAGAAAATGCTCATCTACCAACGCGGGAGCGTTATTATCCTGTACTGGTGCAGGTGCCGGAGCGGTATAGACAACCGCCGGCTGTTGCACAACAACAGGTGCTGCTACTACCGGGGGCGGGTAATACGGTTCAACATAAACCACGCCCGGGTAATAATATGGGTAATAAGGGTAATAATAGGGATAGTATCCTGGCCAGTCATAATATCCAAAGCCTATGCCGATGCGAACACCGGAATGGTAATAGCGGCCAGCACCGGAATGGGAATAGTGGCCAGCATCGGAATGGGAATAGTGGCCAGCATCGGAATGGGAATAGTGGCCAGCACCGGAATGGGAGTAGGGGTCAGCCAATACTGCTGCAGGCATTGCAATGGTTATTGCTGCTGCCATTATTAACAATGTTGCAATTTTAACCGTTTTCATATTTACACCTCTTTATACCTCCGGTACTTATTATAAGGAAAAACTTGTTTCTGAAAAAGCTTTAAATAATTGTTTCCTGTAGTTAAAGACGCTTAACAGGCATTTATTACTTCATAAAAAGCTTCAAATTAGGATTACTCATATTAAAGGCTTGGCTGCGCAACCAAGCCTTACAATTCAACTACAATAAATATCAGCGTCTTTTTTTCAACATCACCGCACCGAGGCCGAGCAGCAAAAGCGTGCAGGGTTCGGGGATAGAATTAAGCTATGCTTATGGCTTAATACCTTCCAGCCATTGACCCGCGAAAATCGCAAAGTCCTTAAAATCAACCATGCCGTCATTATTCAAATCAGCTAAAAGATTTATTCGCAGGTATGGATAGGTCTGATTCTCAACGAGCCCCCATACGTTGATAAAATCCCATCCCGCCGAGGTAAATGTAGAAAGCGTTTTCATTTCCGCTGTCATTTTGCCCATCCCGCCGTCGCTGGTTGGTTGGCCGGAAGTCTGTGTATCCCAGAAACTGCTGACAACAATGCTGGGGGAATCGTTTTTCCCCACCAGGCCGCCGATATTAGTAGAACCGCTTGTCTGGCCCGTCGAGAAGCAATTGCTAATACTGCTGCCATTCCAGGTCCTCCCCACCAAACCGCCGACATAATTATTACCACTGACGGAGCCCATCGAATAGCAATTGCTGATACTGCTATTATAGTTCCCCCCCACCAAACCGCCGACATATACTCCATTAGAAGAAACACTAACCGCACCTGTTGCGAAACAATTGCTGATACTGCCGCCGCTGTCATTGTCTCCCACAAAACCGCCGATCCAACTAACACCGGAAGTACCGCTGACAATACCTATTGAATAGCAGTTGGTGATACTGCCCCCATTGATGTTTTGTCCTGCAAAACCGCCGATAAGCAAATGAAAACCGTTTGTCTGACCCGTCGAATGGCAGTTGATGATATTGCCTACGTTAAACCCAGCAAATCCGCCGATCTGTGAACCCCCGCTGACCATACCCGTCGAATAACAGTTGCTGATACTGCCGCCGTTGCCCCCCACCAGACCGCCGAAAGTACCAGAATCACCATAACCATTGATGACTGAAGCCGATGAAGAGCTATTGCTGATACTGCCGCCGTTGTATCCCACCAAACCGCCGACAAAACCATAACCGCAGATTGGACAACTGTTCTGAACCGTTGAAGAGGAGTTACTGATACTGCCGCCATTGCACCCCGCCAAACCGCCGATATAATAAGATTCAGAAAAACCGCTTGTCTGACCTGTTGAACAGCAGTTGGTAATACTGCCATTGACATTGTTCCCCACCAAACCACCGACATACTGAGAACCGTTAACCGCAAAGTTCTCAAGACCGAGGTTCCTGACAGAGCCGCCGGAATCGATTTGCCCAAACAAACCAATGTACCCATTTTTTATCCCGGATAAGTTAAAGCCAATTATCTTATGATCATTGCCGTCAAAAGTTCCCGTAAATGCCGTCCCCTGAAAACCGCTGCTTAAACTGGTGTCACGGGCAATGATTGCCGTTTTAAAGACCTGCCCTTGCATATTAACATCCGCCGTCAGGATAAAGCACTTGCCGTAATCATTTGTATCCGCCGCCAGTGCGAGCAGGTCGCCAGCGGAGCCGATTTGGTATGGGTCGTTCGGCTCACCCGTTCCTCCGCTATATTTGGCCTCTGTGGCAGTACCTGCCAATAAAGCGATTATTGCTAATACAAGGATTGAATGAGCTTTCATTTTCCTCTCCTTCTATAAAAATAGGACAGACCGATTGCAATAAACGATTTTTTCCGTTTGAAAGTTGGGATTTGAACTCTTCTCATCTCATCATACTCCACACTTTTTTCAGACAGAATACGCCTGAAAAAGCCGCTATAATTATAGACTTTCCGCTGGTGAATATCAAGGGAAAAAGAACTAAATAGGGCTGTTGAAAAAGTCCAATTGACAGAGTTTACAATCGAATCGAACTCAAAAGTTGGACAGTTCAGCGGCGATGTTTTCAGCGTGCCTACTCTGGCATTGCCGTGAGCCGACCAGAAGGGTAGGCACAAATGGGGTGGGAAGGACTCCTGTTTCTAAGAGCCTCTAACAAAACCTCAAGGATTGATACTGGTATAGCCGATGAAAACAATGGTTGAAAAACTTATGAAAACCCTTAGTCATAGAGGACTTATTAATGGCCAAGCCATTGTTACCCGACGAATTATGGGAAATCATCGAACCAGTTTTGCCCAAACTACCGTCTCGTCCCAAGGGGGGCAGGCCACCTGTGAGCAACCGGAAAGCTCTGACAGGGATTCTTTTTGTGCTCAAGACCGGTATCGGTTGGGAATATCTTCCATTGGAGATGGGATGTGGTTCCGGGATGACCTGCTGGCGTCGGCTTCGCGACTGGCACAAAGCAGGCATCTGGGACAAAATACACCATATCTTGCTCAACAAACTTCGCCACGCAGACCAAATCGATTTTTCACGGGCGGTAGTAGATTCGTCTTCAGTTCGTGCTGTTTTTGGGGGGCGAAAACAGGCCCAAATCCCACGGATAGGCGAAAAATGGGTTCGAAGCATCATGTCATCACCGACGCCGAAGGAGTCCCGCTCGCAGTCCAATTGACCGGCGCAAACCGACATGATGTCACACAACTGCTGCCTCTGGTGAAAGCCATTCCTCCTATCGCGGGAAAGGTAGGTCGACCTCGCTGTAAACCCGATTGTGTTCACGGATAATCGAGGCTACGATTCCGAACCGCACCGTAAAGAAATTCGTCAGAAAGGAATTGAGCCTGTATTGGCCAAACGCCGAACTAAAAACGGCAGCGGTTTGGGTGTCTTTCGCTGGGTGGTCGAACGCACACTGTCGTGGCTGCATCAATTCCGACGGTTGCGGGTTCGCTATGAACGCCGAGCAGATATCCATGAGGCTCTGCTCGAAATTGGTTGTATTGTTATCTGTCATAACACATTACAAAACAAGTTTTGTTAGAGGCTCTAAACTAATTCATTCTACTTATAAGTGTTTTCAGTTCATTCCCCAGACCAGGGTTTAACTCAGTTAGCTTCGGAACTAATTCAAGTGCTTTTTCCTTTTCTCCTTGCATAATATAAAGAATTCCAAGCTGATAAATAGCATCCTTATATTCAGGCTTCAGTCCTATCACCTTTTGATACTCAGCGATTGCTAAATCATATTGACTTTTGTCTTCGTATGCCAAGGCAAGGTAGTAATGGGCATCAGAATTATTAGGGTCTGATTCAACCGCTTTTTTAAACATTTCAAGCTGTTCATCGTAAAGACCTTTATCGTAATATATATATCCAAGTTCAAGGTATGCGGCAGTATATTCATCATTAAGTTCAATGGCTTTTTTAAAGCAGCCCGTCGCTATCTCGTAATTTTCCTCATTTTCCGCTAATACTCCTCTTGAATAATAGTAATCTGGGCTACCTTCAGTTATTTTTTTCATTTTCCCTGCAAAACTATCCCTTACAAGGTTTATAGGAATTGCAAAGTTTAAATTTTGGGCAATGGTTTCTTCTTTGAGTTCAGGGGGAACTTTTATCGACAAGTTGGTGATACCTATTATCTTACCCTTGACATCAAAAAGGCCTCCTCCGCTACTTCCCGATGATATAGGAGCAGTAAATTGAATAAACTCCATACCTTCTAAATTTCTTTTTGGATAACTAATGTTACCCTGTGAAACAGTATTTTCTAAACCCATCGGAGCGCCTATTGCAAATACTTTTTCTCCGATTTTAACCTTATCTGAATTCCCTAATCCTTTAATGCAGGGCACATCCTTTGCCTCAAATTGGATAATAGCAATATCGTAATTGTTATCTGCGGCGAAATATCAGGAGGGCTTGCCTGCCGTGATTTTGATACAGAACAGGGGTATGAGAACTGGGCAAAGCAACACCCCGACCTTGCAGGCAAGCTACCGACTGTCAAGACCGCACGCGGTTATCACGTTTATTTTCTGGCCGATGTTGGTAAAAACCAAGATTTTGACGACGGAGAGCTGCGCGGCAAAGACAGATATTGTCTGCTACCCCCCTCTGTTCATCCCAGCGGTGTGATTTATGAATGGCTGATTGAGCCGAACAGCAAAAACCTTTTATCGCTTGACGCTGTCGATGCAGGATTCATACCAAATACCTGCGATGTTACAGAGAATACAGAGCAAACAGAGACGACAGAGCAAACACAGGAAAACTCAGGACATAAAGGGGGGGAGGGGAAAATTTCGAGCATTTGTGTTGGTGATTTTGAAAAAATTACCAAAGGCACCTTGCCGGAAAAGTTTGGGACGCGAAATCGAAGGGTTTTTAATCTTGCGCGTGCCTTGCGTTCTCTGCCGGAATACTTTGACGCAGACCCAAAGTATTTTGAGCCGGTTGTTCGGGAATGGCACAAACGCGCATTACCATATATCAGGACGAAGGAATTTGAGGAAACTTGGATTGATTTTCTGAAGGCGTGGCAGAAAATCAGGTGGAGAATAGGGGATAATCCTATGAGCGAAACGTTTGAGAAGGCAAAAAAGTCGCCAGTCCCTAACTGGGCTGCCAGATACGACAATCCTAAACTGCGTTTGCTGGTAGCGTGGTGTAAGGAATTGCAGGGACGTGCTGGGAACGGCAGCTTTTTTCTATCGGCACGCACAGCGGGTAAGTTCCTGGACATAAAACCGATGACAGCTTACCGCTGGCTTTTTTTATTAGAGCGGGACGAGGTAGTTGAGGTGGTGGAAAAAGGAAAGATGACCAGAGCAGGTGGCGTAGCTACTCGGTTTAGATATATTGCTAATTGAAGAAAAATTTTGGATTTGTGCTTGACTTTTTAGAATACAAAAAGTATTATGCTTGTATGAAGGGAAAAAAGAAAAAAATGGGAAGACCTACGCTAAAACCGAAAGACAGACGCACCGCTATAATAACCTTGAGGCTGAAAGAAACGGACAGGGGATTGCTGGAAAAAGAAGCGGAGGTCAAAGGTATGAGTATTTCGAGTTACCTTCTTTATTGTTGGAAAAAAGGCAGGTGAAAAATGACGAGCGGAGAAATTAGAGAATATAAGAATGAATTATGGCAAATCATTAAAAGGTTCAATAAGTCATTCAGTGGTATCCAAGACGACAAAACGTTATATGACAACCGAATAAGCATATATGAACAGATAACATCTTTGGCGGAGAAAATTGGAGCAAGTAAGTGTATTGGGACAGGATATGCCAATATAGAAAAATCTGTTCGAGAAAGCCCTGGTGGTGATTTTGCAGTAGTGTCAGGAGCTTTGGAAGCGATGATAACCGAAATTATAGGTGGGATTAACGATGCTTTACAGACAGAAGCTATGCTAAATGCTTGTGTTTCGGCTGAACAATCCTCTACCACTGCTAAATGGGCTTGTTTTTGGGCAGCAGTAGCGGCAATAGCTGCTTGTATTAGTGTTATTTTGGTCTTGTTTTGTGGGTAGAATAGCAAGGTAAAAAGATGAACAGCGAAGAACAGAAAATTAGCGCTAAAAGAGCCCATAGAATTTTTATAATACTTAAGTGGGTTAACACTATCATTCTTGCGGTAGTAATTCCGGCTATTGTTATAGCCATAGATGGTTATTGCAGCGTTTCGGAAGTTATATTTCTCTTTGGGTTAGGTGCTTTATTAGCTTGGTCATCATATTGGACTAATTGGGTTAACCTTATCATTCTTGCAGTAGGAGTGCCGGCTTATTTTTTAGCGTTTCATAGCTTCCGCAGTATTTGGGAAGTTATAATTCTCTTTGGAATGTGGGGTTTTGTCGTTTGGTTAAAGTGGGTTTTTTGGTGGGCTCGCAAAAGAATTTATGAAGAGTCTGATGAAGATAAGAAATAGGGTGAAATTATGAGAGTTTTCAGAACATCATACAGAGACAGAGACGGCGAAAAGCAGGACGCCTCTAAATGGTATGTCGATATTTTTGACCATAACCAGTTTAGGCACAAGATACCGGCTTTTGAGGACAAGCGGTTGTCTGAGGCTTTTGGGCGGAACATTGAAACCCTTGTCAATTGCAGGATTGCGGGGCTTGAGCCTGATGTAAAACTTAACCAGTGGATAGAAACCCTGCCGGATGGTTTGCTAAGAAAATTTGTATCGTGGGGCTTAATTGAGGGACAGCGGGCAGAGATAACAAAGCCTTTGACTGAGCATATAAGCGATTATGTTAAAACTCTTGAAGCCAAAGGATTTTCGGCTGATTATGCCAAGAGGATGGAAACCAGAATTTCAAAGTTTGTGCAGGACTGCCGATTTTATTACTTCAGGGACATTACAAAATCAGCGGTTGAGATTTATATCGGCAGGTTGAAAAAAGACGGCTTCAGCAATACCACAGCAGGCCATTATCTTGACGCGATTAAAACTTTCCTGAACTGGGCGGAGCAAGACCGCAGAATAACGAATAATCCGATTGCAAGGCTTGATAAACCTGCAAGAAATTCGGCAAGAAAAGGCGTTTTAACGCCTGAGCAGTTTGTCCATTTAATCAAAACCACTGCTGAAAAGAATATCCTTATCGGCAAGACTACAGGGCAGGAACGAGCGGTTTTATATCTTCTTGCGGGAACTACCGGTATCAGGCGAAACGAACTGTTGAATTTGACCTGGGATTGTGTAAGCCTGGCAGGTGAAAGCCCTTTTATCAGAGTAAAGGCTTCAATAGCTAAAAACGGCAAAGAAGCATTTCAGCCGATACCTCTGATGGTAGTTAGTCTTTTAACGGCCTTAAAAGCCCAGACAAAGCCGAAAGATACAGACAGGGTATTCGGTTGTCTTGGGCAGTCAATAAACACGGCAGGGCTTATCAGGGACGATTTAACGGCAGCAGGAATACCGCTCAAGGACAAGGACGGCAACGAGATATGTTTTCACAGCCTGCGAAATAGCTACATTTCTTTCCTTGCAAACAGTGAAACCCCCGCAAAGGTTATCCAGAAACTTGCAAGGCATTCAGACCCCCGATTGACATTTAATACTTATGCAAGAACCTTTGAGGGTTCTGAACAAAAGGCGATGAATTTTCTGCCGAATTTTGGGAATTTTGTCTTGTCCACCAGCTTGGACAGTAACGGTAAAAAACAAGAGATTTTCATAGATAACCATAGACAAGAAAACGGCCATAACACAGTTATAACTGCATTATTGGCCGATTCCAAAATACCCCCAAGGGGAGTCGAACCCCTGTCACCGGGTTGAGAACCCGACGTCCTGGGCCACTAGACGATGGGGGCAAAGAAAAATCAAAAGTTAAAAATAAAAAATCAAAATGAAAAAACTGGCGGCGGTCGGAGTCGAACCGACGACCCTGGGCTTATGAATCCCATGCTCTAACCAGCTGAGCTACGCCGCCAAAAAATCTAACCGCTTGTATAATAAAGCTTCACGCACCGTCTGTCAATTGTTCCAGTTCGCAGAACCGTCAAAAAAAGCAAGTTAGTATAAAAGCGTTTGTGCAGCGTGAAAGCAAAAATCGAAATGAGCAATAAAAAAGGGCCTGCCCCGAAAATCGGGACAAGCCCCTTTATTAGTAACTAATCCGACTTCGTCGGTTTAGCTTACCTCATTTACGGCCACAGAACAGGCCCCACCATCCAGTTTTTGGCAAACAGAGCGAGGTCCTTGAAGTTAATCACGTTGTCCACCTTCATATCTATAGGCGTACCCATTAGTATCGTCAAATCCTTTGGAGAAATGGCGACACTATATACCTGAAGCTTCGCCAGTGCACCAGAGAAGAAAAGAGCCGTATTAGGAGTAATCACTCTATTAGGATCAGAAGGAGGAGCAGTCGAGTTTCCATCATAACCACAGCCGATGGTCATATTACAATCCGGCCAGATGTTAAGCGTCATGACCTTTGTGGCATTTACAACTCCATCAACCATAAGCGTCTGAACACCATTGGGACCACCTGGATATGTGACGCCAATGGTATGCCACGTAGCGGCAGCCGGTACTCCGCCGGCAAAGCCCATATCATAATTAGGATCATTAGCCCCTACCGCTCCATGTCCTACCGCTCCGTACGTAGTCGCAGTGCCGTAGCCGACATCAGCAAATCTCCCCTCTACTGTGCCGCCACGTTTGGCCCAGGTAAATACCCGTTCGGCAAGCCCGATATCGGGGTTCCAGACCTTGTAAATAACCGTGAATGGATTGGTGCCCGTTATCGAGGCCGGAGCTTTGATGTTGGCCTTCATAACGTCATTACCGTCGAAGACCACTGCCTTTACGCCTCCTACCATTTGCACCGTCGGTCTATATCCCGTTTGGGGATGAATCACGCTGGTGTTGAAGTCCTTGAATGAACCGCCGGCAGAGCCGGTATTCGACCAGTTAGTCAGACTCGGAGGACTTAAAGTAAGACCGGAGGCATCAAGGTTGATTACCGGCGTCGGAGTAGGCATCTGGCCCAGCCAGATTTGGCTCATCCTCTGGAGGTCATTGGCATCGACCTTGCAGTCGCCGTTGAAGTCGCCGGTAACAGTTCCCGGTATGCAGACACTGACCGGATAAAGCCGAATATCGTCAAAGAAGATTGCACCTTTGCCGCCTGTAACCGGAGAAGCCTTGTTGCCAATGCCAATATAAATCCTGGCGATATTGGTCAGGTCCAGGCTGGCATTCTGTGCCTTAAAAGAGCCACTGCCGATGCTGAGCGAAATGTACCAGTCGTGCCAACCTAACATCTGTATGTAAGTTTGGTCAGGATTGGTAACGGTAGCAACCCTGTTACTTCCATCCATGAGAGTAACATACAGCTTGTCGGCAGAAACGATGGTATTGTTCGGGTCGCCGTAGTAAGACAGTTTCAGCAGCCTATAGCCGCTCCAGTCTCTCAACATACCCAGGCTGTTCTGGTCATCTGGGTTGAATGGCGGGTTGGGGGCACTGAGACGTGCAGCGTCATCAACCGCAGCGGATGCCTCCGAATACTTAGGAGCAGTGTAGTTCCAATAGTCATAGCTCTGACCACCTCCTGTATCTATAGGCAATCGCAGGTCCTTTACCCAATTGATGGTGCCGTCGTTATCATAGTAGAATTTCATAGATTTTGTACCACCCTGTGCAATATTGCTCTTATTGGTAGTACCATCGCAGGGATACTGTGTTGAGCTGAACATAAGAGCCGGATGTTGCCGTAGTGATAGGATTAGGGTAAGACCATTCCATATTCCAGAGCCCGTCTATCCAGGTTCTCCGCAGCGGACCAATGGTTGCGGGGAGAATCGGGTCAGCGAAGTTTTCGAGGTCCCTAGTACCTGTCGTGGTATAAAGCTCGAAGTTATCGACGACCTCGTATATCGGAACTGTAAATCTCCAGATATCACCTTTCCAAGGAGAAGTCGAGCACGCGTCATTAACCTCATCTACCCGCCAGTAGTAAGTTTTGGAGCGCGGAAGCAGCCCAGGAGTATAGCTCGGGTTACTGAGGGTATGGGGGCCGGCAGCAATTTTGCGTTCGTTGACATCGTTGAAATCGTTGCTGAAGTATAGCTTGTGCCCATTCGTAGCGGCAGCATATATTCCCGGCGTCCACGTAAGAGTAGGTGTCGCGCTTGCCTCTATGTCCTTATTAAATGGGCTTGGAGACCCGGCCATTGTGAGTAGTGGTCGTGTGAATCTACCTACTGGGATAATCTGCTTTGGCAGGGATGGCAGACATTGCCAGCTCAATTTTGCCACAGCGGTTGAGGAAGTATCCTGGTACTCCATCACAAGTAATGCGTCCCCGGCAGGAAGGAAGATACTACCACTATCTTCTACAATTGTATCGTTTCCAGGCCAGTCATTGACAAGCTGTTCTCCATTTACCCACAATCGGACGCTATCGGAAGGTGGCCTTACACTTCTTAGTATAAAGAAGGTATAGGTCCCTGCAGATGGCACATTTAGGTCAGCAGTCCACCTTACCGAGAAGTTATCAACAGGCAAACGCGGGTCTGGAGCGTCCTGACCCCAGTCGAAGTCTATGTTTAAATCTGTCCGGACGAGCAGCGGGTTGCCTGACAAATCTGGGTTGTCGAAGTACTCGCCCCTTAAACCTGTAAGGGCACTGGCAGTGTCGAAGCTCCAGACAGGGCCTGCGTAGTCCGGCGGGCCTATCTCATCGACTCTCCAGTAATACTTTGTTTTACCGTTAAGACCGCCTGGGGCGTACGTGGTTGTGGCTTGTGCGCCTGACACGAGCGGCAGACTGGCTGGATTAGTGCCTAAATACACATTATGTGCAGTCGCATAAAAACCCGGACCCCAGCTAAGGTTTGCATCGACAAGTACCACTGGAGCGCCATTACAAGGGTCAGGGTCGTTCGCCGTTGCGGGCGCGGTCGTAAAGCGCCAGTCGTAACCTGGCCACCTGATGGCGTTGTTTACCTCATCGACTTTCCAGTAATACGTTGTTCCAGGACTCAACACGCCCGGGGGGTCATACGAGGTGCCGACCTGGCCGGGACTAACCTTAGGCGGCGGGTAGGTTGTGCCGAAATACACATCGTGTGTTTTTGCCCCTCCTCCTGCCGTCCACTGCAATATTGTATCGAGAACACCTGTGGCATTATTAACCGGGATAGGATTGGTGGCCGTAAGAGCGCCCATAAATTTAACCGTCCCCATAAGAGTCGGAGTGCTCCAGACAGCTTCGTTGCTTGAGTACCAGGCCCATTGGGAGAGGCGGCCGGAGCCCGCTACTTCGGAATTGTTAACATGAAAATCCAAACCCATTAAATCACCTATCGTCGGCGGACCTACATCCGGCGTGTAATACATTGATGTCCACGGAAATTTCATTTCGACGGTATATCCATTAGGGTCTTGTCCTTTCGGGTGGTTCTTCACGAACCATTGCACGCCGGGCATGCTTCTGGTGCTATGAAAATACTCCTCCCCCGTTGCTATTGAGTGATTGATGAGGTACGGCGAGGGCCAGGCAAAACGATATTGGTAGCTATCGATACCTATGGGTGGGTAAGACGTAGCTCGGTCGTGATTGCAGATATCTATCATAACCTCTACTGAATCATCATTCCACAACTCCGGAGCAGCGCCAACCAACGCTGCATCGTTAACATCCACGAATACGTAAAAATTTTGTGAATCCCACATTGCCCACCAGCTACTGGTCCGGGCCGCCACGCAGGGGTCCCCAGGTGCGGTTCCGTTGTCCAGTTTTGTGATGAGGTATCTGCCTCCCGACCATAAATTAGCATCTCTAACACCATCGATAACAGGGGCTTGTCCGGTTGCCGGAATCAGAATTGGGTTGTTCATGTCGCCGGGAGCGGCAGCGGCGTAACCAGCCAGACCCAGCACCAGAACAAAAGAAATTAAATAAATCAATTTTCTACACATACATAATACCTCCTTTGAAAATCAGACCTCAATTATTTATTATTTACTCTCCATTTACTCTCTGGCTACACGCCAAAACACCTTGCTGTTTTCAACAGCCGCCAATAAAGCTAAAAACTTATAATTTGCCTGTCTCAAACAGCCTACAACAAAAAATGACCGCTAATAATCTCCCTCCTCTAAACCCCCGTTAGAAATTTCCCCTTTTTGACGCTGTTTATCACAGGGGGGCATTTTTGCCCATTCTCGAACTTCTAACGAGGCTTGCCAAGAACAACCTTTTCACAACCCGCCTTAAGCTCCTTTCCTTCATTCAAAGCCCAAAAATGTAAAAACTAACCTGCGAAGCACAGATTTATCACTAAAACCCTGTGCCCCGCACAACAACCCATCCTCCAATGAGAAACTGCGAAACTACACGTATTATAGTCCGATAATTCACAGGTTTCACCAGTTTCATTTATACCTGATTAGCCACACCCTTGTCAAGAAAAAACCTCGAGAAAAACTCCAAAAAGTATAGGTTGTAAAAAGGGTAATATCGAGAACCGGAAGTTTCTTGAACGCAGAACCTTAAAAATGACTTAATACACATCACTTAGCCCTGGTTTTTGTGTACTATCTCACTTGCCGTCAGGCAAGCCGTAAGGACATATCGGCGTTTCTGATATAAGAACTTCTAACAGAATGATTTAAAACCGCGGATTTGACCGATTTTTTTAAGAATATTTGTTTCTATCCGTGTAATCTGTGGTTTCATTTTGTTAGAGTCTTGCTCTGTTGAAAAGATGCCGATTTATCTGTCATACCCGCCCCTGCTCCCGCAGGGGTGACAACCTCTCGCAGGAATGACAAACCTAAGTTTTCAACAGAGCATTAGAGTCTCTAAATACAAGCCTTCTTTTTATTATATATCCCCCCTGGCCAAAAGACGGCCAAGGGGGATATATTTTTTACACATCTACCCTTTTACCTATATGGTAGACGGTTTCAAGATTCTCCTGTTGTGTCTTACGATTTCCGACGTTTAAGCAACGCCAGAGAACCAAGACCCAAAAGCACCATTGTTGCCGGCTCAGGAATGCTAAGGTTCTCACCCTGTGTTAGATAAATATCATCCAGTTTTATCGTCAGGTTGAGAGTTGGGGTACCCGCGGCACCTTGAACCAGACCATCAAAGAACGACAAAGGGTTCGCGCTTGCATTACGATATAGCGCGCCTGCGATGATCTGATTAGCCAAGGTGGCACCAGTACCATCCTCCAGCTTCATGTAAACATCAAAGTTACCTTTGTTACCTACACCTCCATTTGGATGAATGACGGCCCAAACGTCGTACCATTTATTGGCAGTATACGCCGTTCCGGTATTAAAGCCTCCGCCATTACGAACGTAAAACGCTCCGCTGCGACAGGCCAACTGAAGTTGAAAATCGTTAAAGTTGGCAGCGCCGGGTGTAACCGCAGTCGTTAATCCAAAGCTGTTGTTGGCATTCGCCGGGTCAGCATTGAAACGTAAAAACAGAGTCGCGGTGTCGGCTATAGTAACTGGCGTGGGAAGAGCCCGTGAGACGCCGTAGGTCTCATCCGCTGGGAGTGCCAGAGGCACCCCGTAAGAGAGGTACTTACTCCCGTTACCGCTATCCGCGATTGCCGATACGGAGGGAAGCCCTGGTGGTACTGTTTTTGACATACTCACTAGCCACGGGGGAGTAGCAATCGTCTCAATCAGACCGGTCGAATACGATTGAAAGTTATCCACCAGCGTCACCGCCAGTGTATTCGCCGGCATAAGCAGCATTGCAACAAAAATAAAACAAATTAAATACGAAAGTTTTCTCACCATCATAATCCTCCTAATTCAACTTTTTACTTCTTTTATCATATATCCCCCTTGGCCAAAAAACGGCCAAGGGGGATATATTTTTTACACATCTACTCTTTTACATACAGTAGACGGTTTCAAGATTCTCATGTTGTGTCTTACGATTTCCGACGTTTGAGCAACGCCAGAGAACCAAGACCCAAAAGCACCATTGTTGCCGGCTCAGGAACGGCGGGGCCAGTTCCAACAACGTCATCAACCATCATGATGCCTGGGGTACCGTTATCGGCAACTTCAAATTTCATATACTTGGTACCAACAGGAGTTATACACGAAATGTAAAGACGTGCCCAGTTGTCCCCTGGTACCGGCGTAAGTGAGTATGCGAGCACCTTGTCTGCGGTGTAACCGCTCTCGTAGTTGGGCAAACCGGTTATTGCGTTCAAATTAACCCGGCCGATAGTTGGGGGGTTCTGCTGCTGCTCACTGGGAACACCATTAAAGAAACACAGGTCGATGCCGGTTTCGGTGGTGTTCAAAGCAGCATTAAGACCCGAAACGTTGACATAAGCTGCCATTGTAACATTTGTTCCCCCGGTCATAAGGACACCTTTGAAAGCGCCGCCACCGCCGCCCCAGCCCCATGAAACGACTGTGCCGAAGTTAGCGCCGAAATCATCTGAGAATGCTGCACCACCGGTTACGGTAGCGGAACCATCACCCCAAGTCCACACTCCAGTGTCACCATTCAGTTGTGTCCACTGGTTAAAACTACCACCATTTTGCTCAAAACTTGCGTTTCGAACAAGGTTTACGGCTTGTGCTGTTCCAACAAAAGCAAGTGCCGTCACCAAAACAAAACTCAAATACAAAAGTTTTCTCACCATTATAATCCTCCTTATTCAACTTTTTACTTCTACACTCTCCTCCATTCCACAAACTACTTCTGTCTTGGCTACGCACCAAGACATCGATTGTCTTCAACAGGCAAAAATCTCTTCTGCTATGCCCGTCTCAAACAACCTCCAATAAAACAACCTTCTTGACCTTTTACCAATTCTGTGCCTGCCAGGCACAACCTTATCACTACTTAAACCCACCTCCTTCCATCCATTCAGAGCATAAAACGGGTGGCTAATTTGGAATATGACGGTTTACCTGCGAAATGAAATACTATCATTCTCACCCTGCACTTCCTATAATAACCCATTTCTCTCTACTGATAACCTGCAGAAATTACACAGGCAAGATTTGAATGCCAGCAATTTCGCACCTATCATCAGTCTCATTTATATCTTATCAGACGCCCCCTTGTCAAGAAAAATCTAAAAATTTTTCAAAAATTTACAAAAACACGCTCAATTTCGCTAAAAAAGCATCCAAATATACCAAAACCCTATCCTCGAAGACCCAAAGGCATTGAGGAGTAAAGGAGTTTTGAGTCATGAGTTTTTAGTTTTAGGTTTTTAGTTAAAAAAATGCTCTGTAGAAAAGTAACTGATTTATTTGTCATACCTGCCCCTGCTTCCGCAGGGATGACAACCTCTCGCGGGAATGACAAAAGGCAAATAAACGATTTCTACAGAGCATTTTGATATTTAATTTTCCCTTCGAATCACAAATTCGAGAGCAGGCTTGCGGCGGTCTTGATACCTTTGATGAAATTATCAATCTTAAATTTCTCATTTGTGGAATGCGCGCCGTCGGAATCGAGGCCGAACCCCATCAGGATAACCGGCTTACGCAGCCTCCTTCCAGAATGTGTTGACGACAGGTATCGAGCCGCCGGAACGGATAAAGACAGGGTCAGAACCAAAACCGGCCTTTAAGGCGAGCAATCCAGCCTGTATCATTTTATCCTTCACATCGAAAATGACAGGCTCGGCGGCAGACAGCGGGCCTGCGACCTCAACCTCGGCAAAATCGGGGCAGACCGATTTTACAAATTTGGTGACATTGTCGGCCATTTTTGCCGGATTCTGGTCGGGGACAAGGCGGATGGTGATTTTGGCGGTTGCGCGGTGCGGAATTATGGTCTTCATACCTTCGCCGGTGTATCCGCCGAACATACCGTTGACATCGAGAGCTGACCTTGCCCAGAGCCTTTCGAGGGTCGGCCTGTCAGGCTCGCCGAAGGTTCGCTTTGCGCCGGTTTCCTTCAGAAACGTTTTGTCGCTGAAGGCCAGTTTTTCAAAATTCTTTTTCTCCCAGTCCTCCAACGGCCTTATCTGGTCGTAAAAATTCTGAATTTTAATCTGGCCGTCGAGGCCGATGCACTTTGAAATGATATGAGCCAGCGCGGTATTGGCGTTTGCGACCGCACCGCCATAGACGCCGGAATGCAGGTCGGCGGCAGCGGTCCTGACCCTGATTTCCATTGCGACGATGCCCCGCAGGCCATAAGTGATTGCCGGCGTTTTCTCGTCATACATTGATGTGTCGGAAATTACGACCGCATCGCAGGCCAGTCCGCTGCAGGCGGATTCCTTTTTGATATACTCTTCGAGGGCGTTTCCGCCGCACTCTTCTTCGCCTTCAACGAGGAAAATTATATCGCAGGGAAGTTTGCCTGTGGTTTTGAGCAGGGATTCGACGGCCTTTACGTGTGCGAAGAGCTGGCCCTTGTCGTCGGTTGCGCCACGGGCGTAAATGAAGCCGTCACGAATGGTCGGCTCAAAGGGCGGCGACGACCACTTGTCAATCGGGTCAGCCGGCTGGACATCATAATGGCCGTAAATGAGCAGACTTTTGCCGGAGGTGCCTTTACCGAATGCCCGGACAATCGGATGACCCTTTGTCCCGATAAGTTTTGCGTCAAGGCCGATACTGCGGAGGTGATTTGTCAGCCATTTTGCGCAGGCGAGCAGGTCGCTTTTGTATTTCGAGTCGGCGCTTACGGACGGGATTTTCAAAAACGTCTGCAATTCGTCGAGAAACCTCGCCTTGTTTGAATCTATGAAATCAAAAATTTTGTCAGCCATAATATAACACCTTAAAATAAGTTTGTTATGCTAAGCATTTCTTCGAGCAAATTTGAGTTGATTCTAACACTATTGCAGCCCCTTTCAAGCACTGTTTTTTCACAAGCCTTTGAAAAAACAGAAGGGGCGTCGATAAATTATCGACGCCCCTTGAGCAGACAGCTGTTAACGTCCGTGTAACAGCTGAATATCTAATCTTTTTAACCAACCTTATGTGCCAACCAGCCAATTATTTGCCAGGATTGCCAGGTCTAAAAAGTCAACCTTGCAATCTCCGTTGAGGTCGCCGGCTGGACATGGGCTGTCAACAGAACTTATAATTGGAACAAGCAGCCAGGGACAATAGGAAACATTTTCGCTGACCGCGCTGCCAAGACCATCAGCATTTAGTATCACAGAAACATCGTAGCACGTCTTGCCGTCGGTCTCCATCGTTCCGCAGGGGTCTTTCGGACCGCTCATATCGCCCCACCAGTTTTTCTCGGCATTGACGGTCTTTGTATTTGAGGTAGTGTCTATGCCAGCCTCATCGTTACCACTGAGATTGTTGTAGCGGGCTTCAACAACCGAGGTGTCGTTTCCATCGTACCCGACACCAATTCCATAAGTGTTGCCGGTTAAAGTATTTCCAAGCAATGTTCCCTGTGTGCCATCGCCATAGTAAGTGCTGATTAGAACAGCCGCTGATTCCGAGCCGTCCACAGAGGCGACACCCTTACAGTTGGTAATTTTACCGTCCTTAATTTCAGCAACAGCGCCGCCACCCAGCTCTACACCGTAATCAAGCCAGTCGCCGACTCCCTTGCCTGTGTAGGTGTTGCCACAAATCTCTGCACCAACACCAGAACCGAAAGCAAACACTCCAATTCTGCGGATGTTGCTAAACATACAGTCGCGTACAACATTGCCGGCATTAGCATACAGGCAAATTCCACGGCCATAATACGACTCAGCCGACCAAGATATGTTTTTAATTTCACAAGCATTCACATCTGCTGTGCCGTATGACAAAATAGCAATGCAAATCTGCTTTTCATCTCCGTCCAGAGTCACTTTAGACAGGGTAAGCGAGTTGCCATCAGTTACCAGAAACCAGCCCCTGTTAGTACCGCTGCCCGTGTCACCCGTGTTCTCGTTCTTCTTTATAACTGTGTTTCCTATGCCCGCTCCAGTTATAGTCAAGTTTTTGTCAATGACTATTTGGCCGATTTCTACGTATGTTCCCGCTGCAACAACAATCGTGCCACCAGGAGCAACGGCATTGATGCCTTGCTGGATGACGGCAAAGGCGTCGTAACCCCAAGTGTGGCCATCATTGGAACATCCTTCGCAGTAGTCATCGTCAACCCAAACCTCGGTTGGTGGCGGCTCGGGAACGACGGTCGCCACGACATAAGGGTAATACTTAAACTCAACTGATGGGTCATACGGGGCCGAGGCGAAATAGGGACCAGATCCATGGCTGCCTACCTGCCCCGAATAGCTTGCCCAGTCCATAGTGCCCACAACCCATGGATTTGCGGGCGTGTACCACCACAAAATGGCGGAGCTGTTAACGCCGCTCACCCCGGTCGAGCCTGACAAGCGGAGGAACCCTTCAGGCGCAGCCGAAGGCAGATAGATTTCTGTTGGGGTGACGACGACGTAATAAGGGGCGGTGATCGTGGCCGAGGCGACGGTGTAGGAGGAGGTCGCCCCCGTGATAGTGAATGAGGCGGAGGCGGAATCGATGACACCCGTCATCGGATCGGCGGTGATTGTGCCCGACACATGGTCCGTAAGATGCGTCATTATATCGAGTTGCCAGGCTGGGTAGTCGACTATGGAGTAAGTTTTCATTGCCGCCTGCGTCACGCCGCTAACAGCCAACATCATTATTACTACTGCACAAATTGTAATTAACTTTTTCATCACCATTTTCCTCCAAAATTTACTTTTCAGTTTGCCTGTTGTGGACAACCCACAACAATAGCAACATTAAACTTTTCAAAAACTTTTATGGGGGTGCCGATGATAATTTATCGACGCCCCTTGAGCAGACAGTTGTTAATTATTCCTTTAACAGATGAATGTTTAATCTTCTAAACTAACCTTATGTGCCAACCAGCCAATTATTTGCCAGAATCGCCAGGTCTAAAAAGTCAACCTTGCAATCTCCGTTGAGGTCACCTGCCGGACAAACGTTGATCGAAGCGCCGGACATCGCTTCCGAAGGCAGGATAACGTCAAGAAAGTCTTTATCTCCGTAGTCGAAGCCCGCAGTGGCGTTGTCATATCCGTCGTACACTCCCCAGGCCAGAGCGGAAGGTCCCGTGGGCGCATCTTCCTTCACCTTCAGAGAGAAGGTGAACAACTTTCCAGACCCCGCCGCAAGAGTCTCGAAGTAATCTGGGTAGTATAGGCCTAAGTCAATGCCGCCGACTCTCAACGTGCCTTCGGCAGGACTACCGGCAAAAAGCTCCCAGATGTGCGTGAGCAAATTACCTTTCACCACGCCCGAATTGGCGTCGTAGGTAAACACATTGGGATCGTACAAGATGTTCGTGCTGATGGCGACCATAGTAATGCAGGGGTCGTTGACAGTCATATTAACCGACACGGTCACCGTCGAACCCGGAGCTACGTGCAGCGCATTGGGCACCAATGCTACGGTTGGTGGCAGTATGGGAACGGCGGTCAAAGCACTCAACGACTCAATATTAGGGGGTAGTTGAGACTGGATGTTGAAGAGCGCCGTTGCGATCCCAGTCACAGGGTCAATCTTATACACATTGAAATCGTAGTACCAACTGACTCCGAGCATATCGCCGTCGGCTTCGAAGTCCCAGCCATCAAACAACCCCACAGGAGATGTGCCGACACTCGCCGTGAAATTGATGTTCATGATATCCGTGGTTGTCTTGATCAACTGGAAGTATCGGTATTCCAATCGGAGGCGTACCACGTACCGTCTTTGTAGGCCAGTGCGCCGTCTGGTGCCGGATACCCGCCAATATAGGCGCCGAAGGTCGCGGAGATAGGGTCGCCGCTGCCGTTCAGACCAACCTCGTAGATGTAACCTCTCTTTACGCCCGCGGTATAATCAGATCCAAATGAGCAGTTCTCGACTGCATAGAGTTTGCCATTATGGTATTCCAGCGCATTCCACTGGGGGTAGTCGGTTGCGGTCAAATCCTTTACAAACGTGTCCGACAGCACCGCCCCAGTGGCCGCATCCACCTTTGCAAGCTTGAAATTGTACAGATCCCCAATTGTGTTATGGACGGCGTAGAGGATGTTGCCCGGGGCGTAGGTAGCATCCATTATCCAACTCCAATCGGAGTACACGTGGGTCGTTCCGACTGTTCCGGTGGCGGTATCGAGTTTGAACAGCACTGGGCCGGCGTTACCCCATGGTACACTTGCAGCGCCCCAGAACTGATCTGCCTGTGCCAGATTTGTAGCAGCAAGAATAATTAATGCCGTTATAAGAATTTTTATTACTTTTTTCATTACCATTTTTCCTCCTAAAATAATTATTACTTACAACAATTTTTTTCGATGTGGAACACCCACATCAATTTTAAAATCTATCTCCAATAAGTACCTCCTTTCCTCCTTCCTTTCGATTACCTGATTGCAGAAATTCCGAAAAAACAGGATTATTCTGACAAACAATAAATGAACAGATGCTAAAGTGAATATATCTACATATAGAGTTGAACATAATATCGGTAACGATATCCCTGAACAGCCGAAATGTTCTGCTAACGCCTCTCATCATCGTAACCCTTCTCTTTGCGGCAACTGGTCTATTCCGATAAACATCAAAACCGGAAAAGGCTCAAGTATATCCCTGCCGCTTCCTTAAGTCCGTGATTTCCTTTTGGGGAGTAATTTGTATAGTATGCACTTGTATTTAAATAGTCAAGAAAAAAAGTCCTAAAATAACCTGTGTTTTCAGGCCTCTAAGGGCATTTTCAAAAAAATGTTGAAAAATTTTACTTTTTATGGCTTGAAAATCGTAAAAGGAAATGGAAAAACAGAAGCCGACAGGCGATAGACAGCAGACGGAATAAGGAATAAAATATACACATTACGCAATACGAATCATCTGCTGCGGATGAGTTGGTTGCTGTTGTAGGCAACGTGCGGGATAAGGGAATTTAAGTCCCTGATGAAACGCAGGCCGTCCTGCCAATAGCCTGCGGTCGGCTTCAATTCCGAACTAAACGAGGTAAAATAGCGGTTAATGTTATCGACCATAAGCTCGCGAAGGTATTTGCTGACCATAGACGCCAGCGAGACAGGCAGGTATTTTCTGTCGGCAGCGACGACAAAATGCAGAGTCATTTTCCTTTTGCCCTTCATTAGCTGGTAGCTGCTTACTTTATCGGTTTCCTTGAGGATAGCCAGCTCCATCCCCTCAAACATCAATTGCAGACCCCTGCGGTAATGCGAGCGGCCCCCCTGCCGGTCGATGATTATGTGAAGGTCGCCGTCAGCGTTCGCCTCAGGCGAATCCCAGGCGGCCTGTATCAGTTGTGCCGTGACGGAAAAAAGAACATTCGACTTATTCTTCACCGCCGCCACCATATTGTTATACTGCTCGACATCGAGACAGACGCTTCGCATATCGACAAGCCTCATACCGTTGTCCGACAGGTCATTTGCAAATACCGATGAGGCGATTGCAATATCTTCGCCGTCGAAACAAAGCCGGTAATCGGCGATTCCTTCGTACCAGGGATAATGCTTTAAGTGCTGAATGTATGTCGGACACAGCATCGACAACAATTGCGGCAGCGTGGCCGGCTCCTTGGCAAGGCATTTTAGGCACGCCAGGGTCGTCCGCTGGATATGGCCGATGCCGAGAGATTGCGTGAAGGCCTTTTTGCTGTCGGTGATAAGCAACCTGCCTGCGAGGTGCGACTTTTTCAGGCCGACACTTTTTCGCAGGATTTGCCAGAGGCCTTTGGAAAGCTGCTCATCGGGCAAAGAAAAAACCGCCGATGAAACCACCAAAGGCCCAAGTATCGGCCCGAAACCAGCTTCATCAATCCCTGCCAATATCGCCATCCGTGAAACAACCCTATCCTGCGATTAAACTTAAACCAACAAGGTAAAATTATACAGAAGACGCTTTGATAATGAACCAAAAAATTCAAAAGTCAAAAATAAAAGTGCAAAATGACAATTCAAAGTTGTTTTTAGAGGTTCCCTAAAGTATTGACTTTAAAGGAATCTTTAATATTATTCAGAATTACCAAGTGTATGGGCACTTTCAAATAGTGTAAGGAAATTCCGAGGTTATCCCAATAATTCAGAAATGCCGATTTGGAAAAATCGGAGATTGGAGAATCAGATGAATCGCAGAACATTTTTAAAGGCCGTGCCGGCCTTAACCGTGCTGGCCGCCACAGCATCCGGCTTAACCGAGGTCACTGCCGCAGAAACCAGCTCCACAAAGGACGCCAACACAATGACCAAGTCTACACAAGATGCCAATAAAACGCCCAGCCCCACTATCCAGAACCTGCAGCCGATTGTGCTTGTAAAACCCCAAACGGACGGCGGCAAGAGCGTGCTTGCAGCCCTGTGGGAACGAAAGACCATCCGCAACATCAGCGACCAGAAACTTGGCCCGCAGATGCTGTCTAATCTTCTTTGGGCGGCATTCGGAATAAACCGGGACAACGGGCCGTCAGGCCGGCTGGGAAGAACAGCCGCATCAGCCAGCAACTCGCAGGAAATCGACATTTATATCGCACTGCCCGAAGGAATCTACCTATACGAGGCGGTTGGTCACCGTCTAACGCCTGTTGCCGCAGGGGATTTGCGAGCTATGGCCGGCGGTCGCGGCCGTGGCGGTGCAGGGGCCAGGGCGCCGGTGAATCTGATTTACGTCGTGGATATCGCAAAATACAGTATAGCGCCGTTCCAGGAGCCCGGCCTGAGGGATACCGAGATTCAGAAGTCTTATTATTTCACCGACACTGGGTTAATTGCCGGAAACGTCTACCTGTTTGCCGCCTCGCAGGGACTTGCCGCTTGGTTCCACAATTGCAATAAGACGAGCCTGGCTGCGGAGTTAAAACTGCGGCCTGAACAGCGTGTCCTCTTCGCCCAGACAGTCGGCTTCCCAGCATAGACTCAGCCGGCGTGACGAGCTCGACTTCGCCTTTCGTCAGTGGCTCAAGGTTGAACTGGATGACACGGTAAGCCTGTCGAACCGTTATCTGTCGGAGTGAACTTTGAATTTCCCTTGTTCTTTGCGATAAAAAATCCTGTTAATCCCGTCAATCCTGTCTGGAAGAGATTACCTGTCAATTTGGCATACCAACTCAGGGAAGCTTATTCTATAACATCTTAAATTTCAAATACTTATAAGAATTATGGACTGGGGAACGGTTTTTGCATATACTTATAGCCAGAATTCAGAATACATAAATCAGAATAAGGAACAGAAAATGAAGTTTGACAAATTTACACTAAAGGCACAAGAGGCGCTCGCAACCGCTCAGCAGACCGCAATGGCTAAATCGCATACGGTGCTTTCGCCGCTGCATCTACTCTACGCAATACTGAGCGATGACGAAGGCATTGCCGTTATGATACTGAAAAAAATCGGTGCAAACGTCGGGCGGATTAAGGATATGACAGATTCGGAATTGCGGCGATTGGCCGAGGGAAAGACAGACCAGTTGACGCCGGAGCCGGCCTTCAATCAGATTATCCTCGATGCACAAAACAGGGCAGACAAAATGGGCGATGAATATCTGAGCGTCGAGCACTTATTTTTGTCGCTCGCATCGACAGCCGGCGACGCAAAACAGATTCTGGAACTCAATTCGGTATCGGCGGAAAATATCGAGGCGGCATTAAAAGATATTCGCGGCGGCTCTGCCGTCACCGATGAAAACCCCGAAGGCAAATACAAGACGCTGGAGCGATACGGCATAGACCTGCTCGAGATGGCTAAAAAAGGAAAACTCGACCCCGTCATCGGCAGGGATGAAGAGATTCGGCGGTGTATGCAGGTCCTGAATCGCAGGACAAAAAATAATCCCGTTTTGATAGGCGAGCCCGGTGTCGGAAAAACTGCAATCGTCGAAGGCCTCGCCCAGCGGATAGTCGCCGGCGATGTGCCGACAGGCCTCAAAGATAAAAGGATAATCGCACTCGATATGGGTTCACTGATTGCCGGCACAAAATTCAGGGGCGAGTTTGAGGACAGATTCAAGGCCGTCTTAAAAGAGGTCATCGCCGCCGAGGGCCAGATAATCCTGTTTATAGATGAGTTGCATACGGTCGTTGGGGCAGGAAAGGCCGAGGGCACGGTCGATGCGGGAAATTTGCTCAAGCCCTCGCTTGCCCGAGGCGAGCTGCGGTGCATCGGCGCAACCACAATAGACGAATATCGCAAACACATCGAAAAGGACGCGGCTTTGGAGAGGCGGTTTCAGCCGATTCTCGTTGACCCGCCCAGCGTTGAGGATACGATTGCAATCCTCCGGGGACTTAAAGACCGTTATGATGCGCATCACGGTGTGCGGATTACCGATTCGGCTCTCGTGGCGGCGGCAACCCTTTCCAATCGCTACATTACCGACAGATTCCTGCCGGATAAGGCAATCGATTTAATTGACGAGGCCGCATCGAAGCTGCGCATTGAAAACGATTCGCTGCCGGCTGAATTAGATATTACCCGCAGAAAGATTATGCAGCTTCAAATTGAACGAGAAGCACTCAAAAAGGAAAAGGATGCCGCCAGCAAAGAACGCTTAAAAAATGCCGAGAAGCAATTAGCAGAGCTGCAGAAAAAAGACAAACAGCTTTCAGAACAGTGGGAAGGCGAGAGAAAGACAATCGATTACATCAAGGAGCTCAAACGCAAAATCGACGACGCCCATACACAGTTCGAGCAGGCACAGCGAAAAGGCGACCTCGAGCAGGCCGCCAGGCTCAAATATGAAACTATCGCCAATCTGAAAAAAGAGCTTGCGGAAAAGGAAGAGCATCTCGCAAAACAACCCACCCGTGGCGGGTCAATGATACAAAACGAGGTGACGGAGGAACAAGTCGCCTCGATTGTCTCGAAATGGACAGGCGTACCGGTTTCGAGACTCCTCAGCGGCGAGCGGGATAGATTAATGAAGATGGAAGAGCTTATTGGTCAGCGTGTTGTCGGTCAGGATGAGGCGGTCTCGGCCCTGTGTAATGCGGTCCGCAGAAACCGTGCAGGGCTTGGCGACCCGAATCGGCCTATAGGAACATTCCTGTTTTTAGGCCCGACCGGCGTCGGAAAAACGGAACTGTCGAAGGCACTTGCCGAATTTCTCTTCAACGACCCCAACGCTATGGTGCGGATTGATATGAGCGAATTTATGGAATCGCACTCGGTCGCCCGGCTTATCGGCGCTCCGCCCGGCTATGTCGGCTACGAGGAAGGCGGCAGATTAACCGAGGCCGTCCGAAGAAAACCGTATTCGGTAATCCTGCTTGACGAAATCGAAAAAGCCCACCCGGATGTCTTCAACGTGATGCTGCAGGTCTTCGACGACGGCAGATTAACCGACGGCAAAGGCAGAACCGTCGATTTCAAGAATACCGTGATAATTATGACAAGCAACATCGCAGGAAGCCAGATTCAAAAACTCACCGAGGAGAACCGGCCCGACTGGGAGATTGAAACTCACGTCAAGGATATGCTGCGGCAATTTTTCAAGCCGGAATTTTTGAACCGCATCGACGAAATCATCGTCTTCCATACCCTCTCAAAAGAAGACCTCGAAAAAATTATCGACATCCAGCTAAAGTATGTCGCACATCGCTTGATGGAACGCAAAATCAAGGTCGAGTTCACCGAGAATGCTAAAAAACTGCTTATGGAAGAGGGTTTCGATGTGACTTTCGGGGCAAGGCCTCTAAAGCGGACGATTCAGCAGCGATTGGAAAACCCCCTGGCAGCGGAACTGTTGGCAGGCAAATTCGCCGAAGGCGACTCTATCAAAATCGACGCCGACGCACATAAATTTATTTTCAAAAAAGTATAATTTGTGTTTCGTTTTTTTTAACCACTGATTTCACGGATTTTCACTGATTTTTTGTTTTTTTTAATCAGTGTAATCAGCGTAATCCGTGGTTTCCCCCACTTCGACATTGGATATTCATTTGTCAAAAAATTATAAATCTCGCCTGGCTATTGCCGAATTGCCGTCAACTCTAAAAACAAGCTTGTTTTTATACAATTTCCATTGGATAGAAATTGTCAGGAAATATTGATTGTCATAGACAAGCGTGATATAATAATTTTGAAGGTATATATGGGAAATCCCGATTGGAAGTAAGTGGAAAATGAAAAATAGTTCTTTGGCAAAAATACTGCTGAGTCTGTTTATTGAGTTCTTTAATCGTTGTCTCGGCTTGTTGCTTTTCGTGTTTCCCTTCGGCAAAATATGAAAAAACCGTCAGACTTTCTCAACCTTTAGCGCCGGGGTCGGTATTTGCAGTCCAAACGCATAACGGCTCAATTACAGTCAACGGAACTGAAACTACCGATTGCAATATTACAGCGACTATTGTTGCCTGGGCACGGAGTGAAAAAGAAGCGCAGCGCATTGCTGAAGAAACAAAAATAATGCTCGAGACTGTCGGGAAAACTCTAACTATAAAGCTTGAAAAGCCAATTCTGGGTATGAACCAATCTGTCGATTTCAGCCTTGACGCAACGGTTCCAGAAAGCACTGGACTGCAGCTCAATACTCATAATGGGGCTGTTGACATCACAAACATTACCGCAAATATAGAAGGAACAACTCATAACGGAGAGATTAACGCCTCAAAGGTTTCCGGTTCTACGAAACTACTGACTCACAATGGCAAGATTATCTGCGAGGAAGTTTCGGGTGACATAACACTTGAGAGTCATAACGGCAGCATAAAGACAATTTACTCCGAGTCTGCCGCGAATGTTTATAATGTGTCGATAGTGACCCATAACGGCAACGTGGATTTCAAGGCCCCGCCAAACTTCTCTTCAAAAGTTGAGGTTTCGACACATAACGGCTCGATTAAAACCGACCTTCCCATAACCGTGACCGGAGAAGTAAGTAAAAATCTTTCAGGGACAATCGGTACAGGCCAGGGCACGCTGCATCTTGAGACTCACAACGGCTCGATAAAGATAAGATAATACCAAAAAAGAGCTCCGACAAGCCGGGACGGGATTTAACTCTTAATTTTATCCTTTTTCCACGCCGAAAGCGGTTCCACAATTTTGAACTTTGAATTTTGCACTTTGAAATTCCCTATCCCAGTTGACAGTTTAATCTGCTCCGCTTACAATAACCCCTGCTTAAAATTTAGGAGTCGATTATGGATATAAGGGGAGTTGTTCTGGCGGGCGGGACAGGGTCGAGATTGCGGCCTCTAACCAAAGTCACAAATAAGCACCTGCTGCCGGTCGGCCAAAAGCCGATGATTTATTACCCTATCGAAAAGCTGCTCGGTGCAGGGATAGATGAGATTCTGATAGTCACCGGCGTAGAGCATATGGGCGATGTGGTCAACCTGCTCGGCTCCGGCAAAGATTTTGGATGCAGATTTACCTATAAGGTGCAGGATGAGGCCGGCGGAATCGCTCAGGCGCTTGCCCTTGCGGAAAATTTCGCTCGCTGCGAACCAATGGTGGTCATCCTCGGCGACAATATCTTCGAGGCAAAATTAGACAAATACACAGACAAATTCCGCAAACAAAAAAATGGCGCCAGAATCCTGCTAAAGGAAGTTGCTGACCCCCATCGGTTCGGCGTAGCAGCGGTCGATGGGAACAAAATCACCGGCATCGAGGAAAAACCCAAAAAACCAAAAACGAATCTGGCCGTCACCGGAATTTATTTTTATGATTCGCAGGTTTTTGATATTATACGCAAACTGAAGCCGTCAGCCCGCGGCGAGCTGGAAATCACCGATGTCAACAACGAGTATATCAAAAAAGGACAAATGGAATACGACATTCTGACAGGCTGGTGGAGCGATGCCGGAACGTTCGAATCGCTCACTAATGTAAATGAGCTTGTTCTTTCGGAGCCTCCAAAATGAGTAAAAAGATTTTGCCGCTGAAAAAAGTTTTCTCTGATGGTTCTCTTATCATAACCGGCTCAGGCGTCCTGATTGAGGGCGTTGCCGTAAAAGCCGCAAAGGTCATCCCCGATGAGCGGGGAAGGTTAGGCGAGATTATGCGCTCCGACGATAAGTGGTTTGAAAAATTTGGGCAGGTGTATTTTACGACAACCTGGCCGGGCGTGGTAAAGGCCTGGCATTATCATAAAAAGCAGACCGACCACTTTTATGTCGTCAAAGGGACAATCAAGGTCGCCCTTTACGATAATCGCGAAGATTCGCCGACATTAGGGGTCGTAAATCAAATTTATATGAGCGAATACTGCCCTGCCCTTCTGCGGATACCGCCTGGCGTGCTTCACGGCTGGATGTGCGTAAGCGACTGTGAAGCATACATCATAAATATAACAAGCGAAACATACAATTACGAAAAACCGGATGAACACCGAGTAGCCCCGCACGACAACGACATTCCGTACGAGTGGATGCGCAAGGATGGCTAAAAAAAAAGTCGAACCAGTCGAACCTAAAATCGTTATCCTCGGCGGCAAAGGAATGCTCGGAACGGACATGATTAACCTGTGCCGTCAAAGGAAAATAAACGCAAAAGTCTTTGACCTGCCTGAATGCGATATTACGGATAAAAATCAGTTGAAAAAGGCGGTTGCCGGCTGCGATGCGGTCATAAACTGCGCTGCATATACTAATGTCGATAAGGCGGAAAGCGAACCACAGGCAGCCTTCAGGATTAACGCCGAGGCGGTCGGCAGACTCGGCCAAATCGCACACGAGCAGAAAATATTTGTCATTCACATCAGCACCGATTTTGTCTTCGACGGCAAAAGCGACAAGCCATACGGGGAAACCGATAAGCCAAATCCAATCAACACTTACGGCAAAAGTAAATTGGCCGGCGAGCAGCTTTTGGTTGCAAGCGGCTGCGCCAACTGTATAATTCGTTGCGAATGGACTTACGGCCTGGCAGGCGATAATTTTGTAAAAAAAATCATCAGGACCGCAAAACAAAACAGGCAATTACAGATAGTCGATGACCAGATTGGCTCGCCCACCGCAACAACAGAGGCGGCAAAGGTCATACTAAAGCTGCTGGCTAAAAAAACTGAAGGGTTTTTTCATTTTGCCAACGCCGGTTTTGTCAGCCGGTTCGACTGTGCAAAATTTATCTTTGAAAAACTCGATATGCCGGTAAGGGTTTCGCCCTGTAAAACCGGCGATTTTTCGTCCGCTGCCGCAAGGCCGTCAAACAGCAGATTCGATTGCAGTAAGATTGCAGCATTACTCGATGAGCCGATAGAGGTCTGGCAAAAGCCGCTGGAAAACTTTTTAACGGAACTGCGGAAGCGAGGTTTGGTATAAATTATGAGAAGGATTCTGGTTACAGGCGGGGCAGGGTTTATCGGAAGCAACTTCGTGCGGATGGCGATTTCGGAACACAAGGACTGCTTCGTTGTCAATCTCGATAAGCTCACTTATGCGGGCAACCTCGAAAACCTTTCCGGTTTCGAAAACCACCCAAACCATAAATTTATCAAAGGCAACATCTGCGACGGGCCGCTTGTCGAAAAAATAATCAACGAATACAAAATCGAGGGAATTGTAAATTTTGCCGCCGAAAGCCACGTTGACCGCTCGATTACCGCACCGAAAATCTTCATCGAGACAAATATCAAAGGCACACTCACCCTGCTTGAGGCCGCAAGGGACAAAAAAATAAAACGGTTTATCCAGATTTCAACAGATGAGGTCTATGGCGAGCTTGGCGAGACCGGAAAATTTACCGAACAGACAACCTACCATCCGAATTCGCCATATTCAGCGAGCAAGGCGGCTGCCGACCACCTCGTGCGAGCGTTCGGACACACATGGGGCCTGCCTTACAACATTACAAACTGCTCAAACAATTACGGGCCATATCAATTTCCGGAGAAAATGATTCCGCTTATGATAAACAACGCACTGAACGATAAGGAGCTACCCGTCTATGGCGACGGGCTGCACGTGCGGGACTGGCTCTATGTCTATGACCACTGCACGGCTGTGTGGATGGTTCTGACAAAGGCAAAGCCGGGCCAGACCTACAATATCGGCGGATGCAACGAAAAGAGAAATATCGAGGTGGTTGAGTTAATCCTCGAAAGGCTCAAAAAGCCGAAATCGCTTATCAGGCACGTCACCGACCGCCCCGGCCACGACAGACGATACGCTATCGATGCCTCGAAGATAAAAAACGAGCTGGGCTGGAGGCCGACGGTTTCTTTTGAAGATGGTATTACAAAAACAATCGACTGGTATCTTGCCAACCAGAAGTGGCTCAAAAATGTCGTCTCCGGCGATTACCAGAAATACTACGAACAGATGTATTCAAACCGCTGAAAATAGTTAGTCCAGGCTAACGATTCGATAGACAATTAAGCAGCACTAACAAACAGGAGAAAAGAAGTGACGAATGCTAAACGCATTTTTTTCATAACTGACACGAAAGATTTTACCGATAAGCTTTTGCTGGCCATGCTCCGCGAAGAAATCAAGGGTTTTATTAGACTTGGCCACGATACCCAAATTTTTAGTTACGATGAGGCATTTCGATATGTTAGCCCTGTAACAACTCCAAAATGGTTTGTTCGGCAGTATAAATCCCGGGTGGACGAGTTGTTGGTAACGCAAATAAGGAATTACGAGCCCGACATTATCCATGTGAGTTTTGCTAAATTTCTTGATGCAACATCAGTAGCTTTTATGCGACAGGCTGCGCCCAATGCTTTTTTTATTGGTATAGATGTTGACCTTTGGCCCGAACTTCACGACAACAGGGTAGAAGCTGCCGCCAAACTTGACGTAGTTCTGACTACTTATGGAGATAACGGCCAGCAAGCGATAAAGGATGCAGGTGTAAGGTGTGTATTTATGCCCAACATGTGCGACCCGGATATAGAACACAGATATGAAGTTGGCGATAAATGGAAAAGCGACATTTTATTCACCGGCCAGTCAAGGTATAAGCACAAACGTTATCCAACAGAAGACATAAGACCTCAGATAATTAGCCGATTGCTCAAAATGGAAAACTGTTCTCTTTATGGCTGTTTAGGCCGGCCAAAGATAGGCGGAATGGATTATTATTATGCGATAAGCGGCACAAGATAGGATTAAGTATAAACGCGGTCAACAACATCAGACTTTATCACTCGGACCGGCTGACACAGTATTTAAGCTGCGGAACATTCACTCTGGCAAAACGCGTCCCAGATACGGATTTGCTTTTTAAGGATGGTGTTCATTTGAGATATTTTGACACGGCTGAAGAATTTTTCGAGCTTGCGGACTGGTACTTAAAACACGAAGATGAAAGAGTCAAAATTGCCAACGCAGGTATGGAATATATTCACAGAGAATTCAACTGCGAAAAAATCGCCGGCTATATGCTCGATGTGGTAGAGAAAGGCTCCTATAAAGCGCCATGGACGGTTTAGCTAATCGTATAAGGCGGGACTTATTATGCTTCCAAAGGTTACGATAGTCACACCATCATATAACCAGGCGGCGTACCTGGAGAAAACAATTTTGTCCGTATTAAATCAAGACTACCCGAACATCGAATACATTATTATCGACGGCGGTTTCAAGCGACGGCAGCGCAGAGATTATAAAAAAATTTCAGAATAGCTTGGCATACTGGGTTAGCGAGCCTGACAACGGACAGAGTTGTGCAATTAATAAAGGTTTTAAGCAAGCCACAGGACAAATCTTTAATTGGTTAAATTCTGATGATATTTTGATGCCGTCGGCGGTGAGAATTGCAGTTCATTATTTAATGAAGTATTCCGACATCGGCCTTGTTTACGGGGACCGCACTACCATAGACGAGAAAGGGAATTTTCTGTCTTTAACTCAGGTGCCATCCTTCAGCGAAAAGATTTTCCGGCACCATTTAAGAATCCCGCAGGAGACAACCTTCTTCCGTCGCGAGATCTGGTATGAAGTAGATGGGGTTGACGAGGGTTTGAAGTATTGTATGGATTATGACCTGTTTGTGAAACTAAGCAAAAGAACTCAGTTTTATCACATTCCGTTTGTTCTCGGCTCTTACAGGAAACATCCCTGTCGAAGACATTTATATACTCGCGCAGTTTGAAAACGACTGGCAGAGAAGAATTTGATAAAGTTTACCGTAAGCATTATTCAAAAGACAGAAGCAAGCTTAAGGTAAGGTTTTGTAAGAAGTTAAATAAGGCCAGACTTTACTTTCAGACAAGGTCAGGGTCCCGTAAACGTGAAATAGCTGAAATTGTAAATTTTTTACGAAACAGTAACAACACTGAAACACAGGTTTGACAAGCAGAAAGAGCGTAAATATTCTTATGGCAAAAGTAAGCATCTGCATACCGACTTATAACCGCTGCAAACTGCTGATTGAAGCGATTGAAAGTGTGCAGAGACAAACCATCGGTGATATTGAAATTATCGTTATCGATGACGGTTCAACCGATAATACAACCAGAACGGTAAGCCAAATCAAAGACAGCAGGATAAAATATTTTTACAAGGAAAACGGCGGACTTTCCTCTGCCAGAAATGTCGGCATCGCCAATTCAAAAGGAAAATATGTTGCCTTTCTCGATTCCGATGACATCTACACGGAAAAATACCTTGAAATTATGACCGGCCGTCTGGAAGAAAACAAGGACTTCGGAATGGCTTATTCCAGGTTCAAAGATGTTTATCCTGACGGACGCAGAGAATTCGGTTTCAAAAATGCCAGTTTTTTATCGGGAAATCTTACACGATATTATTTCGGACAAATGCCCTGTATAATACCGTCGGCGACGGTTTTAAGAAGAGAGATTCTCAAAGATTTTCATTTTGACGAAAAACTGAAACTAACCGAAGACATTGATTTTTTCCTGCGGCTGTCGGCAAAGACAAAGGTTTTAGCCGTGCCTGACGCAATGGTGCTCAGAAGAATTTTTGGCGATAACCTTTCAATACAGTCTCAAAAAAATATTTGCCCAAACACTGCTCTGACTCTGGAACGTTTTTTTTGTCATCTTAATGGCGGAGATATTGTGCCAGCCGAATTGGCTCGCAAAAAGATAAGCAGAGAGTATCGCAGCTTAGCACGCACTCATATAAAAGCAGGCAACCGAATAGCAGCAATTAAACTAATGAAAAAGGCTATTTCTTATTATCCTTGGGATTATCACTATTACAAGAAACTGCTCAAAACATTGTGTATGAGCAGGAAAAAGGATAAGATGCCTGACTGGCAGATGCCCGAACCTCTGCCGCCTTATATAACCGTAAACAACAGAAAAATACCTTTTTCGGTATAATCTTTACAAGTTATTAAGGATAATGAAGGCCAAAATGATATTCTTCCATAGCTGATTTCAAAGACGAGGGGCCGGAATCCATCCGAACACAGCCGTGGATGTGGATGAAGGGTTTGACAAGCAGAAAGAGCGTAAATATTCTTATGGCAAAAGTAAGCATCTGCATACCAACTTTTAATCGAAAGAATTATCTTAAAGAGACTCTGGATAGCGTTTTCGCACAGACATACAAGGACTATGAAATTATAATAGTTGATGACGGCTCAACCGACGGCACAGAGGAAATGATAAAAAGCGCCGGCAATAAGGTCAGATATTTCTGGCAGGAAAACGCCGGCGATGCCGCTGCAAGGAACAGACTGATAAAACTCGCCCAGGGAAGGTTCATAACATTTATTGACTCCGATGACCTTTTGATGCCTGACGCTGTTGAGAGAATGATAAAGGTGATGGAGGCTGAGGGTGGAGAAATAATAGTTTATGGCCCGTATTTGCGAATAGACCAGGATGGGAATGTATTTGGCAGATGCAAACGAAAATTATACAGCGGCTATATTACAAAATACCTTTTTCAAAGTATCCTTATCCATTCCTGCGGCTCAATGTTTCCAAAAAGAATTCTGGAAGAAGCGGGCGGATTTGACCAATCGCTTCGTGTCTGTTCCGATTACGACCTTTGGTTGCGATTGTCTCTGAAATACCGCTTTATAGCATTGGACAAGCCGACATTCAAACGCCGGAGGCATACGGGAAACCTTTCAGCCGGTTCTTCGAACAACCAGATAGTTGAACTAAAAGTTCTCGAGGACTTCTATTACAACAAAGGCGGCGATAAGGTTATACCGCACAGGATTGCGATGCAAAGGTTGAGCAGGGAAGAATACAGAATAGCAAGAAGCGCTCTGAGAGAAAGAAAGCCCGACCTTGCAGCCGATTACTTTCGTGCATCATTCAAACGGCGGCCTAATATCCAAACTTTTCTAATGTGGATTATCGCTTTATTGAAACTTCCTGCCGAGGAGAAGTCTCAATCATAGATCGCATTTGCGGGTTTATAAAAATTGCATTTCCCCATCTCAGCTGCCCGTTGGAAGCTCGTTTCAAATTATATAGATTGAAAAGACCGTAGTTATAATTTGATAAAAAGGCCGCTACATCATGAAACAGACAGCCTTGCCTGTAATGAGCAATAAACATAACCTCCGTATAAATCAGTTTGATTGCCTGATTGGATAAAAGGCCGGATGCGCCTTTGAGAACCTTTGTTTCAGCGCCTTCAACATCTATTTTCAGGATATCGATTGTTGATATTTTTGTTTTCTCGCAGAAGTTATCAAGAGTGGTCGTATCGACTTCTATTTGCCGGGTATTTTGCGAATCTTTTGCGTAATACCTGAAACCGCCGTCAGGTCGCGGAAAAAGCGAGTTGCAGCTTAAGTCCGTATTTATGTTTAATACCGCCGTGCCTTGTTTGTCTGACATTGCGATTTGATAAGCGGATATGGAGCTGTCTGTGCAAAGTTTTTTGAGCTTTTGAAAAGAATCCGGGAATGGTTCAAAACAGTATATGACCGACTGCGGAAAGATGTTTTTATATATGGAAGTTACCTCTCCGATATAGGCTCCGATATCGAAGATTACGGGATTCGGCGTGTTAATGAAAAAAAGTTTTTGAGCTTCAAAAGCGTTCTTTGCTTCTAAAGATTTTGATTTGAACAAACGGTTAAAAATACTGCTCATTTTCCTTTTCCTGTCTGTTAATGAAGAAAGCTATTATGCCAGGAATATAAATTTCCAGGAATATTTTTCAAGGAAAACCACGGAGTTTTTTATTTTGTAGAAACTTCCTTATTTTCTTTAGGACCTGCTTGACCGGAGTATGGGACTTGTAATGCCATCTTATAAAATGAGAGAAATCCTCCCATTTTGTTGTTGGGGGCAGCCCACTGTATTCCAGGTAGTATTTCTTAGCGTTTGCATAAGCATCTAACAATGTTTGTCGCCTGCCGGACAAATCAGCACCTATTGTAATACTGCCGGAATGGGCTAAGAAATGCGCCAAAGGCTCGGGGACATGAGCGTACTTTGGGTAATCCAAGGCAGTCAAAAGAAGCAGTAAAAGGTCTTCTCCCACACCGGAATCTTTTCCGTAAACTCCCTGCGCACCAGGTATTTCAAGCAGAAGATTTTTTAAGGCATCATGCCGCCTAAAAATTGCGCATCCAGGAGAAATGGGACCCCGTGCCGTTAGCAAATAACGAATGATGTCTCGTGAGTTGCTAATACCCGGAGGATGTTTAAAGGCAATTTTGTTGCCATCTTTATCCTGGTAATGGATTATTACATTGGAGTATACAAATCCAATGTCATCATGCAGCAATTTAATGGTTTCCTCCATAAATCTCGGGTCCAGCCAGTCGTCGTCATAGTTGATATGCACTATCCCACCGGTTGACTGTTCAATCCCATCTCGCCAGCAAACTATAGGCCCCCTGTCTTCTTCCCTACGGATATATCGTATTTTACCTTCATACTGTGCTGCGACATTTGGCGTATTATCGGTACTTCCATGATCACATACTATTACTTCACATGGATAGGTTTGATTTATCGCGCTCTCAATTGCACGAGTCACTAAATGAGCGCGATTGAATGTTGGAATGACAATAGAAGCTGTCCTCATAAGTGTATGCCTCCTGAAAGAACTCGTTTTAAGGTCTCAACACTGGACCGTATTTTTGAAAATCATTTATGCAACTTACTATACCTATTAGATGCCACTAATAGTTCCTTTTTTGTAAAATGTCCTTCAAGGTTTCATTAGACCGGCACAGCCTGTCGGTATCTTTGGACTGATTAATTCTGAAAAACCTGCTCCATTTATAACTTTTCATTGCGTCGAGGTCTGTGAGGACTGGTCCGTTTCTGGTAATCAGGATATTAGTAGGCTTTAAATCGCCGTGAGTTATGCGATATTCTCCAAGCTTGTCAAGAAGCCGCCTGAGCCGTTCCGCCGTCTCTTTTTTCTCTTGTCCGCTGATTCTATCATCCCGCAGAAAATCACAAAGTTTTTGTGCGGGAACATATTCAGTCACAAGGTATGATTTCCACAAAAGTAATCCTTTCCTCTGCTCGATAAAGGCAAGCGGCTTCGGGGTCGGGATGTTCAGCAGCGTCAGCAGTTGCCCGTTAAGCCAGCTCCGCTTTGCACGCGAGCCTTTTATTGTATGTCGCAATGAATGAATCAATCCCTTATGATTGTATCTCTTAATCACCACTTCTTTATTGTTCCACGATACTAACGACAAAAAAGTCGTGGTGTCGCTTTTAATGACTTTTCCATCATCCATCAGGGCATCTGTCTTTTCTATCAAGTCAAAGGGTTCTGCCCCTTCGCAAAGGCTTCTATCAAAGACCGCAAGGTATCTGTCATTTTCGATGCGCAGAAATTCATCATTGGTTTGAAGATACTTGTTTGACCTGTTGCCTATTTCCGTTCTTCCGCGTAATCGCCGGATGGTTTTTTTAAAGACTTTTTTTGCCGGCTTTCTCCCCTCCATCCTGCTCATTGTGTTTTCAACCAGGTATTTCTTGTAAAATCTCATACGGTCTGTGTTGCCTATAATTGCCGTCGAGGAGATTTGTAATTGTACAAGATTTCTTACTCGCAATCGAGCAGGCAATTTTCGGAACTTTCTGGTTCGCTCGTTATCAAGAAAAAAGAATCTCCAGTTGTTTTTCTCATCTCTGACCATTATGTTGCCGGCTCGCAGGTCTCCGTGAAAAATGCCATCAGCGTGCATTTGCCCGATTGTCTGGCCGAAACCGGCTATTAAGTTGCGCCTGCGGTCCAACGCACTGTCGCGATTCGGACAAGAATCCGTCAGAGATTTCAGTATTGGTTCTGCGTTCTCGACCTCTTTGGTAATCAGCACGCCACCGGTACGGAACAGCCCCAGCCGACGTTCAAGCAAAGCGATAACAACGGGAGCATCAAATCCGTTGTTTTGCAGCATCAGCGAGGCGTCAAACGCACGTTTAGCCCTGCCCGGACGAATAATATGTTTAATGGTATCCAGGATGCCTCTGGACAGATGTTCCTTCAAATAAAGGCAGGTATCAACATTATTGAATCGAACGACTAATTTATATACTCGGCAAAAGTGCGACGATGTAACCGCAGTTAATTTGAAGTGTTTCTGCAAATATTCTTTGCCGATTAGCAAGGCTTGTTCAAAAGATGTGTTGCGGAAGCTTTTGTTGATGCATAATTTCTTGTTGTTTTGCCGTATTATATCAAAGTGGGTATCCATAATACTAACTTAAAACTCAAAACTTCCTTGCGCCTTTGCCCCCTTGCTCCTTTGCGCCTCTGTGCCTTTTTAATCCTGCTTAATTAACTGGTTCTCATAGAGACTCTGGTAGAGTTGGCAGGTTCTTATCATTTCGCCGTGCCTGCCGCAGGCAACGATTCTGCCTTTATCCATAACGATAATCTGGTCTGCCTTTACGATTGTGCTGAAGCGGTGTGCAATAATAAGCGTTGTCCTGTTCCGGATAACCTCTTCAATTGCCTTATGAATCTTCGCCTCGCTATCGGCATCTATCTGGCTTGTGGCCTCGTCAAAAATAAGGATTGGCGGGTTCTTGAGTATCGCCCTTGCGATTACAATCCGCTGGAGCTGTCCGCCGGAGAGACCTGACCCCTGCTCGCCGATAATCATATCGTAGCCATCAGGCAATGGCTCAATAAATTCGTGGGCATAAGCCCTTTTTGCCGCCTCAATTATTTCCTCTCCGCTCGCATCTTTCTTCCCATAAGCAATATTCGCTGCGATAGTGTCGTTAAAGGTCACGACATTCTGCGTAACCATACCAATCTGGTTCCGCAGACTGTAAAGTGTGATGTCGCGGATGTCGATGCCGTCGATGAGAATCTGTCCGGAGTCCGGGTCATAGAATCGCGGCACCAGATTGGCAAGCGTTGTCTTGCCCGAGCCGTTCGGGCCGACAATAGCAACGTTTGTGCCTGCCTTTATGACAAGATTGATATTATCGAGAGCCGGGCTGGACGAGCCGGGATATGTAAAGCCCACATTCCGGAACTCAATCTGCCTTTTCATCGGCCCAAGCTCTATAGCATCGACTTTTTCCTGCTCGACAGGCAAATCAAGCAAGGTAAAGACGCGTTCAGCGGCGGCATTTGACATCTGCAGCTTGTTCCAGACGTCGATGGTTTTACGAAATGAATCTGCGGACAGGCCCAGTGTTAACAAAAGTATGAAAAATGTACTGGCATCCATATTCTTATTCATAATCCAGTTAATGCCAACAATCACAGCAGCCGAGATGCCGACCATACCAAGGACTTCGAGAACGGGAAGCGAGGCGGATTCTACCTTCGAGACGTGAAGAAGCCGTTTAACAAGCTTTTTGTTGACCTGCCTGTAAGAATCAAGCTCATACCGCTGCTTGTTATACACCTTAACAACCCAAAGCGCCCCAACCATATCGCCCACCCTGCCCAGCATTGCCGACCAGATGACGAGGGATTTTTTTGTCGCCTTCTTAATCTTCCTGCCCATAGAAACGCCCAGGAAAAGCGCCAGCGGAGCTGCAATCAGAAAAACAAGAGTAAGCTGCCAGTTAATCCACAGCGCCATAACCAGCAGGCTTACCGCCTTGGCAGGCTCACGGATAGCTTTGCCCAGCAGAATGCTGATTCCTTCAGCGCTTTGTGCTATGTCTCGCAGCATCCTGCTTACCGTATCGGAAGTTCCCTCTTTGACAAAGTAGCCCACCGGCATATCCATCACATGTGCAAAGACATCCTCTCGCAATCGGGCAGTAGCGATAAAGACAATCTTTTCGCCGAAGTATTTCTGGAAGAAGGCCGCAAGGCACCGGAAAACAGTTACAATGAAGACTGCAATCATTATATAAACCACAATCCTCATCCTGCCGGCTACGGATTGACCCGGGTCGACAAATGCCGCAAAAGATTGTGCCCAGCGGACAAAAAAATGCTTCGGGGGGACAGTAAGCTTAACAGTTAACTCGGTGAAAATCTCATTCGGGCCCATTCGTTTAATCTGAACCGGGATGGAAGAAACCTCTGTTGCTGCCAATGCATCGAGAAGTCTGCTGCTTGGAACTTCTTTTATACCGTCTCCGACCAGAAACGAGCCAACACCGATAATCTTGTCTTCCTTTGCCAGCCCAGCCTGCTTGGCAAAACTGGCCTTCTTCACATCGGTAACCAGCAAATAATAAGCAATATTATTATTTGCATCCGAAATAAAATCTGAAGCTGCCGGCACATTAAAATTTATGCCGTATCGCCATACGCAGACATTTCTGTTCACCCATCCGCGAATCCCCTCCTCGTTCATAACGACCTTCAAAAGCGGAATCAGGGTGACAATACTCAGAGAAAAGAAAACTGCAATCGTTAAAGCGCTTACAACAACAAGACTAACACGATGCCACTGCGGCCAGACATAATTTAATAATCGCCTAAAGGCCTTCATCTGCTTTCTCCAACTTGTAGTGAGCCTGTGCTACTGTTGCGAAGTCCCGACGCTTCTTCGCTACGAAGCACGAGTCGAACACATTTTTTCCAGATAGATAAACTGAAACGATAACAAACTATTGCAATACGGTCAAGATTAAACACTACACTCTTAACCCTTAACCCCCTATCAGTGAAGGGTGAAGAGAGAAGAGAAAAGGGAGTGAGATATTCAAAAGCGGCAAAAACTATTGCGGAACCGCCTGTTCAACAGGAGCGGTTGTCAGAGGCAAAATGACGGTGAAATTGGAACCTCTTCCTTCTTCGCTTTCGACTTCAATCCTGCCGCCATGCATTTCAACATACTCTTTGACAATGGCCAGACCGAGACCCGTTCCCGGGACTTTTACGCCGGGTCTGTAGACACGGTAAAATCGGTCAAATATCCTCGGCAACGATTCCTTTGGAATACCCAACCCTGTGTCGGCAACAGAAATGAACAATCCGCCGGCCGGTCCGCCGCTGGCGGACAAGCGGACAGAGATGTTGATAGCGCCGTTTTCAGGAGTAAATTTTATGGCATTATTAACCAAATTCGAGATTACCGACTCTATTTTGGTTTCATCGCCTTTTAAGATTAACGGCACGGCAGGCAGGTCCAATTCGAGGCGGATAAGACGTTTGTCGGCAAGAGGTTTCAGGGCAGACAGAACACGCCTTATAACAGCGGCGACATTCACATCCTGCCGAACTATCTGAATTCCGCCCGATTCTATTCTGGATATCTCAAGAATACTTTCAATTAGATTAGCCAGTCGTTTGGATTCTTCTTCAACTATCAAGATGTATTCGCGTCTGGATTTTTCCGGAAGGTCGGGCATCGAAAGGATTGCGTCTGTATAGGCTATAATCGAAGTTAACGGCGTCTGCAGTTCGTGAGAAACAGACGAGATAAAATCCTTCTTCATCCGCTCGATTTCCCGCTCTCTTGTCACATCACGCAGAACCACGACAATGCCGACCACATTACCCGCATTTTCACAAATCGGTGCAGCACTTACATCAACGGGATGAAGGCGGCCGTCTTCTGTAACAAGACAATCCTGATCGGAGCCGATTCTGGACTGGCCGGTTTGAAGAACGGCATCGACAATATTTTCAACAGGCTGGCCGGTGCCCTCTTTGACAATTCTCAAAACTTCGTCAACATTTTTCCCTATCGACTTCTGCCAGCTTGAACCCAAAAGGTTTTCAACAACTCTGTTAAACAAAATGATTTTTTTATCAACATCAACTGCTATTACGCCGTCACTCATACTCGAAAGTGTAACGAGAGAGCAGCTCCTTTTCCTTGGCAAGCTGTTCTGTTCGCTCTTTGACAAGTTTTTCGAGGCTGCTGTGATACTCCTTCAGCTTGTCTTCATTTCTCTTGTGGTTAATGGCATTTTTGATAACACCCGGAAGGATTTTGAGATAATTTCTGGAATGGTCTTTGACAAGATAATCATAAGCGCCCGCCTTCATAGCCTTGATGGCGACTTCCTGGTCGCCGGCGCCGGTGATAAAGATTCTGGGCGTATCGCCGATGATATCGAAGACGTCGAAAGCGGTGCCGTCACTAAGTTTATAATCGACAATTACAATATCAAAGGTCCTTGATTTGAGCAGGTCTGCCGCCTCGGCAACTGAGACTGCGGCAGCATAGTCGTAAGGGAGATTGTCCTTTTTGACGGCCATCTTAAAGGCCATCTGGTCAACCTCGTCATCCTCGACGAGCAGAACCGAGCATCTTTCTTCTCTTATATTATTGGATTCCATCTGGCGTCTTATTCAAAGTCCAGTACCTGTTAACTATCTCAACCATTTCCACAAACTGTTCATAACTATCAGGTTTGACAAGATAACCGGCAGCGCCAAGCTCAAAACTTTTCTTCACATCGACGTCATCGTCGGAACCGGTCACCACCACCACGGGAATCTTTCTGAGTGTGCTGTCGGATTTTATCTTCTGCAGAAACTCAAAACCGTCGAACTGAGGCATATTCAAATCCAGAAGAACCATACAGGGTTTTTTGCTCGCAGCCTCGTTAAGATATTTAATGGCCTGTTCCCCGTCATCGGGATGCACAACAGGATTTGGAATATGCCTATCCCGCAGGGCACGCGTAAGCTTTAAGACATCCACTTTATCATCTTCCACTAACAAGATGGGCTTCAAGTTCTTCATTTGTTTCAGCTCCTACATTTTTCGGTACCATAAAGTAAAATGTGCTGCCCTCGCCAACCCTCGACTCCACCCAGACTTTGCCGCCGTGGGCCTCGATGATTTTTTTAACTATTGAAAGCCCGATGCCTGTTGACTCCTTGTCATCGCGCCTGGCAATCGTCTGGAAAATCTGGAATATCTTCTCGAAATACTTTTCTTCAATTCCCGGTCCGTTGTCTGAGACGCTGAATTTCCACCGGCCGTCCTCTTCAACGCAGCCTATTTTTACCCAGCCCTGCGGTTTATCCATATATTTGACGGCATTGCTTATAAGATTCTGGAATACCTGTGTAATACAGGTCCGTTCGCATTCAACCGTGGGCAGTTCGTTTTCGATTGTAATGGAGATGTTTGCCGGCGGAGCAACCATATCGACAACTTCCGAGACAAGCTCATTTAGATTTATCTGGACTATGTCTTCTTTTACGCGGCCTATCCTCGAATACCGCAGGACGCCGTCGATTAAGTTCTGCATTCGGTTCACCCGCCCGACAAGCAGGTTCATTTGTTCTTTACCGTTTTCATCGAGCTTATCGGAATAGTCGGTGGTCAGCCATTCAGCCAAAGTTTTAATGCCGCGCAAAGGCGCCTTCAAATCGTGCGAGACTATGTACGCAAAATCCTTCAGCTCCCGATTGACCTTTTCCAGCTCCTCAAGAAGCTGTGCCTGTCGCTGCTCTGCCCCCTTTCGCTCGGTGATGTCTATAAAGCTCTCGACAAGATATTGATGACCCTGCCAAAATACAGGAGTAACTGTCTTGAGAATTGGGGTTTCCTCGCCGTCCCCCCTGATAAGCACACGTTCTGCATGGTCAACTGTTTGACCTAAGTCACTTATGGGGCATCTGCCTTTTTCAGCAGAACAGATAAACTTATGGCACACTCTGCCGATAATACCTTCCTTTGGCAGGCCAATCATTTGTGCAGCGAGAGGATTACAATCAACTATTTCGTGCATCTCAGCATCAACAATTACCACTCCGGTTAAGATAGAATTCAATATAATAGTTAAACGTTGTTCGCTTTCCTTTAATGCCTCTTCTACTTTTTTGCGCTCGGTGACATCCCTTGCTCCCCGATATCCACAAAGATTCCCTTTATCATCTACAATCGGTGTGCCGGTCGTCTCCAAAATGACAATACTGCCGTCCTTATGCACATTAGGATTAACAAAGCCTCTAAAACTCTCTCCCCTGGCAAAAGCCTCAAAGGCTGCTTTCTTTAACTCTTCTTTCACGTCCGGGGCAAAAAAGTCATAAAAATACTTCTTTCCAACAATTTCTTCCGGCTTATAGCCAAGCACTTTTTCTACAACATGGTTTGAATAAGTGTATAATCCTTTGGTGTTAACTTCCCAAATCCAGTCGCCGGCGCTTTCAGCTACGGCCTTAAATCGCTCCTCACTCTTTCGCAGCGCCGCCTCTGCCTTCTTTCGCTCGGCAATCTCCCAATTGAGACTATCTGCAGACGTGGTGGTTTTCTGTAAATCCTCGGTCATTTTATTGTTTGAAAGACTGCTCAGCAATAAAAACGCCGCAAGCCCTAAAGAGACAAAAACCACTACAAAGCTATAATTGCTGAACTCTCGTATCAACGTATTAACACCCATTGCCAGCAAAAAGACCGCAACTATAATTATCAGGATTTTATCGCGTACTCGAAGTTTCATTGCTTAACCCAGGTAAATTCTGCAACCACTTCCCGGCCTTGACAAATACCAGCCAACATCAACAAAAACACTAATAATTCGGTTCACAATTTGTTTTTGTGGAAACATAATCCTTACCTCTCCTTACTCCTATTAGCTTTTCATTTTTGATTCCCTCTTCGCCTCTATCATCATCCTCATCTAATTGATTCCGCTGTGAAGTCCGGCTAAACCTTTTGTATCACCTCTTTTAATCCTAATAAGGGGCTTAGTCCCCCAGGACAATAACTGAACCCCAAAAATACCAACAAACCGCCTAAGATGGCTGTAGCTATCTGTCTATAGTCCATAATTAGTCAATAATTCGGCATTTTCGCCGAGAGATATAATCAGAAGTTCATTTTTTGGTGCGAAAAAATATCGGACGTTTCTATAATTAAAAAAGGTATGGTGACTAAACCAACGAAAGACAACAAGGCTCGGATAGGCGAGTATCTGTCGGAAAAGCACACCCTAGTTCCGGCAGATATTCAACCACCCCCTTTTAGAAAGTCAAATAGCGCCGAATCATAGTAATTTTTGAGAACAAAAAGCAGTCAATTTGAAGACGTTAATCAACCCGGACCGGAAAATGCGGACCTTATTGAAAGGGCAAGAACTTATAAGACTATAAAAGCGTATAGGGTTATGCAATAATCCGTCAGTCCGGGGCAGAAAACCGGCTTAAAGTAATACTGTTTATTTTACGACACTTATATTATATGATGTAGCAAATAAATGCTGGTTAGGTCTTTCTTCACAGACTTATATAACCTAATAACCATATTCCCATAAAAGCTGAAAGGGGAGTTGAATCGGCTTATTGCGCAGCCGACAGAGACGGAGTCTGGAAACATCTGCTCTCCTGCCCATTGCTGCCGCAGGAGGTTTCAGGAGGCAGCAGACGGCTTTAAGTTTCATAGTGGCGACTATAGGTGGTGCTGCGGCTCGTGCAGCACATTACGTGCAACTGCCGGCAGCAATTGAATAAAGGTCAGGCTGTGCGATAACATCACAGCGATTTAGTGCAGGAGATAAGATAATGAGTGACAATGTATTGAATGTCGCGGTCGTGGGCGCAGGTTACTGGGGCAAACACTCGTGCGGAACTTTGCAACGGCAAAAAGGTGCAACCTGAAGTATGTCTGCGACCTGAATGAAAAAATTCTGGCCGCAGAAAAAAGAAATTTCCCTTTTATCAAGACCACGACAAATCTTGATGATGTCCTCAGCGATAAAGAAGTCGATGCGGTGGTGATTGCGACGGACGTATCGAGCCATTTTGAACTGTGTCGGATGTCTCTCGAAGCGGGCAAGCACACCTACGTTGAAAAGCCGCTGACTGCCAAGGCATCTGACGCAAAGAGGCTGGTTAAACTGGCGAAGGAGAAGGCGGTCAAACTTATGGTGGGCCATCTGCTGGAGTACCATCCCGCAGTAACTTACCTTAAAGAAATGATAGACAAGGGTCAGCTCGGGAATCCCTATTACATATATACTCAGCGGGTGAACCTCGGTATTGTTCGCAAGGACGAGAATGCATGGTGGTCGCTTGCGCCCCACGACATATCCACAATCTGTTATCTTCTCGGTTCGGAGCCGATTTCCGTGGCTGCGCACGGCCAGTGTTATATTCAAAAGGACATTGAAGATGTGGTTTTCGCGACAATCAAGTTTTCCGACGGAGCAATGGCGAACATACATTGCAGCTGGCTCGACCCCCATAAAATCAGGAAGGTGACGGTGGTCGGCAGCGAAAAAATGGTAACGTTTGACGATATGGAGGCAGCGGAGAAGGTAAAAGTCTATGACAAGTCCGTGGCGATAAAGCAGGATATGACAACGTCTTATGCCGAGGTAATATCGCTGCGGTTCGGAGATATAATAATCCCGAAAGTTCGAGGCGGAGAGCCGCTCTCGCTGGAGTGCGCACACTTCATAGAGAGCGTGCTCGACGGCAGGCCTATCCGCAGCGACGGCGCGGACGGACTGCGCGTAGTCAAGGTCCTCGAGGCGGGACAGAAATCGCTTAAGAGCAATGGCGAGCCGGTAAATCCGGATGACTTCTGACAGGTAAAGCCAAGACTTATCCGTGGTTTCAGAATGAATCAAAACCGCGGATTTCCCGAAAGACACGGGGAAGCAGACATCCGGAAACAACACCGGAGCTTTCACGGACTTCGCTCCGGGGCCTGTTAAAGCAGGCCCAAATAGAATAAGACGTGCTAATACTGTAGTAACAACAAATATCTCAGATAATTAGGTTGTGGGAACATTTTGCAGGAAAATTGTTGCAAAAGAGCTAATGATACGAGTATAATAAAGGATAAATCAGAAGGTTACCGTCACGGCTTGAAATCGTGGAAAAGATTTCGGCATTGGAAGAAAGAATGGCAAAGCTTGAGGAGCGGTTATGAAAAGGCTTACCTCGGAGATAGGGAATATGAGGCGGGATAGGTTTCAATCAGTGTTGATATTATTCTTTGTGACCTTATTTTTCTCAGCTTCGGCAAATGCGGTCGCATGTGACTGCAACTCTGCTAATCTTGATGGTGTCGGTTGTGTTGGTTTTGTGGATTTTGCGCTCCTTGCTGCAAATTGGCTTCATACGAATGAACCAAATGTGTTGGGGGATATTAACGACGATGGAAATGTAGACTTTGTTGACCTTGAGTGCATGGCAAATTGTTGGCTTGAATGCCCGGCGGTTATTGGGCCGGTACCTGCACCTGACCGTGGATATGATCTTATCTCACCACAAGGAACTTTAACACGTGATTCAATTGCATATCTTAATGGTGTTGAATACCCTTCCAATATCCCAAGACGAAAAACTTATGCAGTCTGTGGCCAAGCGACTTAAATATTCCTTCAACTGTAATTATACCCGGTGTGGGTAATCTTTGTCTTGTGCCTTACTGTATCGCGGGCGGCTATCTTTATGCCAGCGAGCCCTCTCCCCCTCCAGCGATGGCGGGAGGATACGGAATTTACAGGTCGGCAGACGGCACCTCCTGGACTCAGATGGCCAGTAGCAATATTGTGTATAATATAGCCAAGATATTTGGCGTTCGCGATGGTTCCATTCTTGTCTCTAAATTCGACCACGGAGATGGTGTCTATAAGCTATACAAGTCTTCTGATGGCGGAGTTACTCTAAGTTCGCCAAAAATTGCCTTTGATAAAACGAACAGTAATGCAGGAACTCCAACCTGGTGTAGTTATCACCAGGCAAAAAATGGGACCATAATGATGGGTGAATATTACGACGGCGGCGGGACCCGTAAGATATGGAGGTCGGTCGATGACGGTGATAGTTTCAATATGGTTTATGAGGAGCCGAATACGAATATAAAGCATTCACATCGGATTATCAAACATGAACCTTCCGGCAGATGGCTGATTGTGTGGGGAGACGGGGCGCTGTATAATAAAGTTACTTACAGTGATGATGATGGAATAACCTGGGCCGATTTGGAAGCCGGTCCTGAACAGCATTTTCAACCTTGGGACTTCCTTGATATTGGAGACAGCGACCGTATTCTTTATGGAGGAGATTCGAGTGATTTTCTAGGTTGGTATAATGTTTATACAACAGAAGTAGACCCGCTTTATACCGATGGAAACTGGCGAGAAGGCGGAGCATATGTTTTCTCATTGTTTTATTATAACGGTGTTTATTATGCAGGTACCTTTAATACTACTAATTCTGCTACAATTCCCAGCACGGATAGACGGGCAGCCATATTGGTTAGTAATGATTTGACCCACTGGACCGTATATCATCAATTTACCAATGGTGAATATGGCATACCCAAAATTATTGGTGTTATAGGCGGCAAGATTCAAGCTGCCCTGACAGTTCCGACCGGCAAAGATGAACATATCGACAATTATTGTTATTTTAGTCCAACAACGGTACGTGAAGTTAACGGAATCTGTATAGACCCCGCTACCACTAATCTTCTCAGCAACAATATCAGGGCCAGCGTAGAAACTGACGGCAGTATATCCAGCGATTGGAATCCAACGACAGGTGCTGTAGGCGGATATACTTTATTAATCGAACCATATTCCGCAGATGCCCTACAGGGAAACAAGAGCGCAAAATGTACTGCAGCAAATACATCTGCAGGTTGCTTCTGGCCAAATGGTGTAACCCCGAAGTCTGGAACTGTCTACAGCAGCCGCATTTCAGTAAAAGCCCTTGATTATAGCCTCCCGAGTTTCCGCGGCAGATGGTATATAACCGGCAGCCATAGAACAAGTCTCTGGTATCAGGCCTGTGCCAGCAAACACCGATGGATGGAGATAGTGTTTCCTACGGTTGTTGGACAAAAGGGTGATGTCAGTTTGATTTCTCAGATTTCTACAACTTTTACTGTCAATTACAGTTTTCTTCTGGACTGCGCTCAGATAGAACCGAATCATCCGAGCAGATGGCAAATACCCGGTGTGCCGAGGGCATACGAAAAGTTTGATGAACCAAACAATTTCCCGTCTATTTGGAGCAATTTATTCGTCTGGTCACCTGAATGCCGCGCAGAATGGTATGCTAATTGTGGAAACCAGTATATCAAGACCTGGTATGCTGGTCCTGGAAATTACATCGAGTTATATTTTAATGATGACTGCAATGACTGCAAGTTTTACTTACAAGCCACTGTAAATGGCATCCCACAGGATGCAATATCTACCGCTAAAGAATATAACTTTTATCGTAATTCAAACGTATGTTTCGCAGTTTCGTATGACGGCAGCCTGCATTTGTCTGTCGGTTATGCCGGCCTCTGGTCCCATGAAACCGGCTCCGGTGCGGAGATGATGACCCAAGTCATAGGAAGCCGGACCGGTAATTACGCAGAAAACAATGTTATGTCCGGTGCATTGCTTATAGACGAGGTGTATAATGGTTTGTTCACTCCTTCCGATATTGAAAAGTTTGATTTCACAGTATTGACTGGTGGTAATTAAATTTTTTACCTTTTAGGTTTCCGCTGAAATGATTTCAAAACATCAAGTAGTCTGCACAGTTTGTGTTTGCGCAATTCTTTTTGCATTTGATAGTAAAAATGCTTCAGGCGATGGCAGTAACAATAGCAGCAATGCTATCGGGAAATCTGTAGGCAGTATGGATAGTGCCGACACTGGCCAGACAGGAGGTAAAACTGATTACAGCAGCGCAGAAACAAGCAGAAGCAGCAGTCCTGCTCCTGCAACGAGTAGCGGCGGAAGCAGCGGCGGTACTATCGGCACCGCTAGTGGCAGCGGTTCTTCCGGTACTGTCGGTCAGCCCACAGGGGGCGTTGTTGAACCGGACTATTCGCTGCCGGAGTGGATCAAGAAGGAAGGCATTCGGGCAGGTTACTTATATTATTATAATAATCACCGATATGCTGCAATAATGAAGAATGCCGGTTTCAATACGGCGATTGTCAAAGGGTGGCAGTTTTATCTTTCTCAGATGGCCTCGACCTTGAAGGCCTACCAAGGATGGGCACAAGTGTGCAGGAAGGTCGGGCTGCATATGATAGCGGGCTACAATTGGCAGCCGCAAAAGGAGGTCTTTGCCCATTGCCGGCCGGTGGTGTTTGCGGATGGCTCTGAGGGTGTTTTTGCCTGTCCTCTGGACGATTATTTCTGGCGAGAACATTTGACCAACGTTGCCGTCAAGATTGCCAAGATTTCACTTGAAGATTCGGTTTCTATTATCGACGGCTATTTTCTCGATATGGAAATGTACGGCACAGAAGAACTTGCCGGTAACAAAAAAGATTACTCACCTGACACCTGCTTTTGCGATTTCTGTTTTTCACGTTTTATCATCAACCGTACTCAAATAAAGTCCCTGCCGCCCGTAAGCAAGGACAAAAGAAAAGCGTGGCTATCGCAAAACGGTTTTCTGCCGGACTATTACGCCTATCTGACTGAGCAGGTGGAGGCAAAAGCGGAACACCTGAAAAACGAGGTTCGCGCAATCAATCCCAAACTGCTGTTTGGTGTTTACCCGGCTCTGACGAAGACAAGCTGGGTTCAAACGGCTGTTATGCGGGCATTTGGCAGAAATTCTTACCCGGTTATTTCATTTTCAACAGATACTTATGGATACGATTTAAAACCATGGGGGGCCGACCGCATTCCGGCAGACCTGCCTGTCTATTTTGAAAAGTTTAACATTAACGGAATCTATGTCGCCGGCTATCTGTTTCGCAAATACACCAGCTCAGAAATCCAAAACAATATCATTCAATCGTGCCAACGAAGTCAGGGCTATTGGCTTTTCAAGGTGCCCCAGTTGGTGGAAGACAATATCCCGAAATCGGAGGCATTGGCCGGTGGGTCTCAAGCCGACTATTTGCAGGCCATTAAAAACGCCAACGCAGTCCCGAAAACAAAGTGATTTCACGAATAATCGCGACAGAATGAAACATCCTTCTTTGAAGATCAATTTTGCATGGGCATTTGTCGGAAATGCAATTTCAGCCTTTTGCATGTGGCTTCTGCTGGTTGTGCTTATCAAACTTGGAACCGTGGAGACGGTGGGAATATTCGCTCTGGCACAGGCAATCGCATTGCCTATTAATTTGTTGTTTAGTCTAAAACTTCAGGTTGTGCAGGTAACCGACGCTAAAAACGATTATGCGTTCGGCCATTATTATTCCCTTCGGATAATAACATCCTTTCTAACGATGATTGTGGCGGGGATAGTCGGATTTATATTCTATCCACTGGAAACCGCCTTGATTGTTTCGCTGTTGGGCATCAATTATGCAATAGTGTCTGTTCGTGAAGTATTCCTCGGATTTATGCAAAAATCCGAACGAATGGACAAGATGTCCATATCTATCACCCTGCAGGGTGTTTTGTCTCTTATTATTTTTGGTATCGTTTTCTGGGTATCCAATAGCCTGTGGCTGTCTGTTATAGGTTTAAGCATTTCCCGTTTGATTGTCGTGTTTATATACGATTTTCCAGTTGTCAGAAGATTGTCTGATTCAATCGGAGCAAGTACAACACATTGGATGAGGCCGATATGGTCAAAGGATAAGCTTTGGAGTCTGGTGAAATTAACAACACCTCTGGGCCTTGTCGCATGGCTTTCGCAATTGTTCACAAGCATACCGCGATTGGTGCTGGAAAAATACGGCGGCATTAAAGAAGTCGGATATTTTGCGGCTATTTCGTCTCTGCTTGTTGTTGGTACAACGGTGGTAACTGCAATGAGCCAGGCAGTCAGCCCACGACTGGCGGTTTATTATGTTCAAAACAGGAACGCTTATAAATGGCTTCTGGGAAAGTTTTTGGCCGTCGGACTTTTGCTGGGAATAATAGGAGTAATGATAAGCACATTTTTCGGTAAAATCGTCCTTACGCTCATGTTCAAGGCCGATTACGCCCAGCACAACAAAGTATTCATACTCCTTACAGTTGCCGGTCTTGTGCTTTTTCTTTTCTATGGCATGAACATCGCTCTTACCGCAAGCAGAAAGTTAGCCATTCAGTTGCCTATGTATGTACTTTCAACACTGGCATGCCTTGTTTTCTCTTTTCTTTTGATTCCAAAGTACGGAATGATGGGGGCAACGTGGGCGCTTATTATATGCTACTTTATCGGGACTTTGGGATGCGCTATCTTTGTGGTTAAGGCATATTACGAAAAGGACAGCCTGCCTAAGTCGGCGGAGGAACTCAGCAATGTTTGAAAACATAAAGCAGGATTATACTCAAAGTATCAGTAAAAGGCCGAGCACAGACAGTATCACATTTCGATTCATGCAGGATTCAGGTTTCCTTGTTTTTTCCTATCAGATTGGCTGAAAGTACAGAAAGGATGCAATGAAGATAGAAGACTACATAGAGCAGATGAAACAAGGCGAAAGTACTTCATCATACATAGAGCTGGATAAGGAGAGGGAAATTCGATATATGCAAGAGCATAGCTATGGTTTTAAAAGAATTGTAAAATCGATACCAGTTTTACCTGGGCCGATTAGGATACTTGATATAGGACCAACTCCTTTTACGATATTTATTAAAAAGAATTTTCCTGAATACGAGATATGGGCGCTTGACCGAACAAATCTAATGGAAAACAGATTCAAAGAGGCGGGTATACAATTAAAAGTCTGTGATCTTGATAATGCCAATATCCCCTTTGAAGATGAGTATTTTAACGTTGTTATTTTCACAGAAGTATTAGAACATATATTTGCTCCACCTTCCAGCATACTTAAAGAAGTAAAGAGGATAATGCGTCCTTCCGGCAAATTAATTCTTAGCGTTCCTAATATCGTAAACTTGTCCAGGAGGATACGATTTCTCTTTGGTGTTACACCGCTTCCAAATGCAGACCATCAATTAAATAAGGGCTGGGTACATGGGCATGGCCATATTCACGAATATACCAAAAAAGAAATATTATCGTTGTGCAAATCGGTTAACTTTAAAATATCAAAGGTTCAAATGATTTCTATTACCCCCTTAGAATCATTGCGCAAAAAGGAGTGGAACTTGATGCGTTTTTTGTATTGTTGTACTACCTATTTGGTCCCCTCATTTAGGGCGGTTATTTATATTGAATGCTACAAATAAAACTATATGTCTTGCATATACAAGACAACGTGCTTTCCTTTGTTTTATCGTGTGTGATAATTTACGCGATGTATGTTCCAATCTCGAGCACGTTGTGGTATGATTGTGTTAGAACCGACACGAAAAGGTTCCAGTTTATCCCGATAATAATCGGGGTGGGAACCTATAGGTTTTTATCCTGTTAATGTGTTGTATGAAAGATGCCGATTTCTTTAGATACAAATACGTCAGGATTTGCAGGATATGTGTTATGAATCTAAGTTCGAATAGGTGGAACTGCTTGGACAATCGACAATCATTGTCATATATCTGCTCGGAGGCATTATTTGGCGAAATGGCGGCCTTGGATTCTTTGTAAGCGGTTCTACGGCAGGAGATAATTCGATATGAGTATTGCGAATAAACCGATTGTCGAATATGAAGACGGGTTCTGCCTGGAAAATCTGGACTTGCCCGCAAGACCTTTGAGTCGAATATATATCTTCAGTTTAATAGCCTTGCTTGTGATAGCTACTTGTATTTATCCTGCGAACAATGGTTCGGTTACCCCTCATTCTTTTCTGCCGGATAGCATTATTATAATTTCGTTGGCAGCTTTTGTTTTTCTACATAAACAGATGCAGAAAAAACCAACCAACTGGTTTACTCCTGATATTTTATTTATGGCCATGTATGCTGTATTTCATTTTGGCTACATCTTCTTGTATGTTTTCGGCATAGCTCCTTATGACACAGAAGTTTTCTGGGCACCGGCTAAAGTACACAAAGCTGTTCTTTTTAGCTTTTATTGTCTCGTTTTATTTCTTATAGGCTACGAGCTTGCAGTTATTAGACGTAAAGAGTTCAATTATGGCGTTCTATCGGTTATTCCTAAAATGCCATTGGCTATGTCTGTAATTATGGTCATTGCCGCGTCTCTTATGTTTTGGATTCCTTATTTTCAAGCAGGATTAGGGACGTTAATGACACAGTATACGGCTCTTATTAGCCTCGCAAGCAGAGTTTCTGCGGTCGCTTTAAATATTGCAACCGTAGGCATAGCATTATATTGCGCCTCAAATGTTCTGCTTTATCATAAAGCATTATATGGTTTTACAAAATATATCATTATCATTTTTATCGCCAGTATCCTTCTTATAGGTGACCGTGGAGGTTTTCTTTATTTAGCCTCAATCCCTTTTGTTGCCTTTAATTATTTCCAAAGAAAAATTAAGATAATATCGGCCGTTGCCATAGTGCTGCTCCTGTTTTTTGTGATGACAGTTGTTGGGGTTGCCAGAACTCTAATTGTTCTTAATGTCGCAGAGATGTATAAAACCTACCAAACAAGCGAGGCCGGAAGTAAAACGAATGCAATTGTACAATCTCTTACGGAGTTTGGGGTAACTATAAAAACAGTCGTCATAGCAATGGACCTGATTCCGAGCTACAATGATTATTGGAAAGGAAGGAGTTATTTGGCTTCGATACAATACATTATGCCGAATGTTATTCCTGGCGTTACTCGAGTTGCCGGCGCAAGCACAAGTCCTGCAGTGTGGCTGACAGAAACTGCTTTTGGAAGCAACATTACCAGGACATGGGGAAGGGGTGGCTCAATTGCGATGGAGGCATATATGAACTTTGGGTTTATATTGGGTGCAATGTCTTTCCTTGCTCTCGGTTGGATGTATCGCATTTTGTATGAAAAAATTCTGATTTTGCCAAATCTTTTCAATATTGTGTTTTTCCTGGGTGCCATTAGCGCTTTAACATATTGGATAAGGAATACAAGCATCATATTTACCAGAACCTTCGTCTGGGCATTTTTAGTCGCTTACATTGTAAGCCGACTCTTTTGTAATCAGGAATCTCCAAGTGCTGACTATGAAACATCCTAAACCGTTAGTTTTCATAAGGCCTGTTGCACAAGTAGGTGGAGTAAACAAAAGCACGATAGCTTTAATAAAAGAGGTTAACAAGACCCGCAGGGTTGTTGTTCTGGATTTTTATGGATGGTGCAGAGAATATCTGGAGTTGCTGGAAGAACTTAATATTGAATATAAAGTTATTATGCCCGAGGCCAAAACTAAAATCATAGGAGGAAGAAGAGGTCTCGACAGAATTGTCAGGCTCCTCAAAACATACAAAGAAATGTCCGTATTTATAACAAAACTCAGAAGAGTATTGGATGATCTCGACCCGGAAGTAATATGGTTTAGTGATGATAAGAGCCTCTATTGTGTTGGAAGAGCACTCGAAAAGAGTCTTGCCAAACCCAAAACTATGATGTTTATAAGGGGCGATATTGGCAGGGTAAAATTTATATGCAGAAAATACTGGAAAAAGCTGCACTGTATTATCGGAAACAACAGCATTAGCTTGCGCTATTACGAGAAATTTCGATGGGCACGAGGTAAATTAAAAGTTGCTTACAACGGACTTGATGTAGAGGCAGTAAGAAAAGCTGCTCAGAACGAATCGGATAATCTACCAAAGGAGGACAGGCCGTTTAAGGTTGTTCTGCCGGCGATGCTGGTTCCGCTTAAGGCCCAATGATATGGCAATAAAAGGTTTTGCTGAATTTGTTAAGAAATTTGACAATGCGGTTCTGTGGCTGTGCGGACATACCCCGAACAATCAGCCTTTGGATTACGAAAATTCACTTAAAAAACTCGTTGAAGATTCAGGGCTTGAAGATAATGTTTTCTTTCTGGGATGGAGAAGAGATGTACCTGCTATAATAAAGAAAGCAGATGTGATGATTTTAACAAGCTCAACAGAAGGTTTGCCGAGGTCTATTTTGGAGGCGATGGCAGTAAGAACTCCCGTTATCTCAACGAAGGCCGGCGGAGTGGTTGAGGTGATAACCGACGGGAAAGATGGAATGCTTATAGAAATTGGCGATTATAGAGCTTTGGCTGATAAACTATTAAAATTGACGGACAAAGGATTAAGAGACGAGATAGTCGATAATGCAACCCAAACTCTTGAGGGTAAATTTACCATTGATAGGCAGGCAGAAGCGTTTTTAGAATGTATCGATTGATTTTAAAGGACTTTTAAGTGGCCAGACCTTTGATAACTGTTGGAATGACGGCATACAATGGGGGAGACTGTATCATAGATGCGGTAAAGTCTATAGTCGCCCAAACTGTCAATGATTGAGAGCTGATAATCGTTGTGATGGCTCTCTTGATTTGGAATGTTCCCGAACGCTTCAGGGAATTAAAAGACACCACGCGATTTGGGAGCTGTAAGACTCCTATGACGATTATTACGTACCAAACGTGGCAGATAATTATGGTTATTTGAAGGGTCAAATCTTGGAAAAACCAGAACTGACGATTGGTACAAGTTTTTACAATACGGCTGATACCCTCATTGGGTCGGCAAAATGTATTTTCGCTCAAACCTTTAAAAATTGGGAGTGGATATTGATTGACGACGGTTCAACTGACAGTGGATATGATATTGCCAAAGCAATCAAAGATCCACGTGTGCGGGTTATACGCGACGATGTAAACAGGGGCCGGTCTTTCCGTTATAATTACATCTCTCGAACTGCACGAGGAGATTTCATTGCCAGGTTCGATGCCGACGATCTATGCCATCCGACGAGATTTCAAAAACAGATAGAGTTCTTGAGAAAACATCCCCATGTTGATTTGGTATCAACGGACATCCTTTGTCTCGGTCCAGGTGACGTGCCCTTGGGCCGATATAACATTAAAGCTATTACGCATGAGGAAATTTGCTGTAAGCCATTGCAGAGATTTAGGATATCGCATGCTCCCATGATGGGGCGAACCGAATGGTTCCGAGATCACCCTTACCCAGAACAATATAGAATTGCAGTGGATTATGCGCTGTTTCTCAACAGTTACTCTAATAGCTGCTTTGCTAACATTCCCGAACCGCTCTACTTTTACCGGGAGTATGCCACGCACAGCTTGCAAAAATATTTCCGCACCAACGTAGCAGTTTCGCAAGCCATTAAAGAATATGCTCCTGCGGTTTTTAGCCCCGTCGATAAGTTCAAGGCACGGCTGGCCCGTTATCTCCGCATAGGCGCCTATGCCATAGCGACCGTGGTGGGCCTACAGTGGAAATTGGTATCTCGGCGGAGTTCGCAGCTGTTCAGCGAAGAAGACCATCAGGTGTTTGAAGAGGCAATGAAGGTTGTAAAGGCTACAAAGGTTCCAGGTGCTAACTTTTAATCTAATGCCAGAATATATTACCTTGAGTTCGGGATACCAAAGTGGTTGACAAACAATGCAGGTCGGCGCATAACTGTCGATTGCTGATTGCGCCAATGTAACCTGTTTCAACCGGCAAAGCAACGGCAGCAAAATTAAGTTGAGCAGCCCGAACACTTGCATTTATTCAGATAAAAAGAGATATTCGTTCTTATGAGAATTATGCACATATCCAGAGCGAGCATGATGATATACCAGTTTTTGATACCTGTGATAGAAGCACAGAAGAAAAAAGGCCACTATGTATGCGTGTGTAGTTCTGATGATTCAGATGTGCAAAAACTCCGAGGCATCGGGATTGATGTTTTTCCACACCGACTAAAGAGAGGGCTTAATCTTTTTAACATAATCAGGGAGATATTTCGGATAAAAAGGGCGTTAATTGAGCAGAAAATTGATGTTGCGGTTTGTCACACTCCAATCGGTGCAGGTGTCGGCCGAATAGCGGCAGCAATGGCACATACCAAGCACAGAATATATTTTGCACATGGTATGTCATGTGTTCCCGGACAGAGTCGAACAAAATGGTTTCTTTGGTATACACTTGAAAAGATTCTGGGCAAATTTACCAGCGGCATTATTGTAATGAACAATTATGATTATGAACTATGCCGTAATCACGTTTTGTCAAAGCACCCAGAAGATGTCTTAAAAGTACCCGGAATGGGTGTCAACCTCGAACATTTTGCTATTGATGAAGGTGCAGAATCCTATATAGACGTACGCAAAGAATTCGGGCTTGATTCTGGCAACCGTATAGTACTTTGCATTGCGTATTTAATACCTGAAAAAGGAGTTTATGTTCTGTTGGATGCCGCACGTCTGATAATTGGCAAAGATAAAAATACAGTTTTTGTGATAGCCGGTGAAGGTCCCGAAGAGAAAAATCTACAAAATCTTACCAAGCAGTATGGTCTTGAAAAGTACTTCTTGATTTTAGGTTGGCGTAATGACATTTACAGGCTGATGAAAGCTGCTGATATCTTTACTTTGCCAACTTATTACTTTGAAGGCCTGCCGGTCTCCATATTGGAAGCTATGGCATGTGGTAAACCGGTGGTCTCAACGCTCCATAGAGGTCCTGAAGATGTTGTTATCAATGGCAAAACAGGCTTTCTTGTTCCGATAAAGGATGTGGGTGCTCTGGCAGATAAGATTGTGCTTCTGCTGGACAATAAACGGTTACGGGTACAAATGGGACAGACTGGCCGAGAATATGTGGAAGAAAATTTTGAGCTGGGTTATTGCACAAAGAAGATAGTTGAAGCCCTGGAGAAGGCTATTGGTTAACCTCGCCGCAACGCCATAAAAAGCTGCTGTAAGTTCCGAGTCTATTCATTAAGGATAAAAAAACGGGGCGACCGATTAGAATTTGTATTGTGTCGTCGATACCGTCCACCCTCTGGGTGTTTTATCGGGGATTGACGGAAAAACTAAAAAATTCCGGATTCATCCTCGATATATGCAGTTCCCCAGACAAAGAACTCGATTATTTTCGGAAACAATTTGGCTTAACTGTTTATCCGGTCGGCATCCATCGCCAGATAACAGTTTGGCGTGATATACTGGCGATAATAAAATTAGTCAGAATATTCAGGCGAAACGACTATGATATAGTCCACGCACACACCCCCAAAGCCGGTCTACTGGGTATGATTGCTGCAATTTTGGCGAGGGTTAAATGCCGCATTTATACGTGTCACGGCCTGCCGACGGAGACAGCGTCCGGCATCAGACGGCTCGTGCTGAAATCGACCGAAAAAATCAGCTGCTCTCTGGCTCACCAGGTGCTTGTGGTAAGTAAAAGCCTGTCGGAGAAACTGGTAGATTCAGGACTTTGCAAATTATCAAAGATAAAAATCCTCGGCAGCGGCAGCGCATGCGGCGTGGACCTGGAGCGTTTTAACCGCACCGCCGAACTGGCTGAAAAGAGCAAAGCGATTCGAAGCAGGCATTCCATTTCGCCTGATGATATGGTAATAGGTTTTATCGGCCGCCTCGTGCCCGACAAGGGTGTCGGCATTTTAATCGAAGCCTTCATACGGTTGTATGAATCAAACAAAAATTGCAAACTGCTTGTAATTGGAAATTACGACCTTCACCGGGGGCTATTGTCCAGTAAAACGGTCGAAATTATAAACAATCATCCCGGCATAAGACGCCGTGAATTCAATGACCAGATTGAATTATATTACGCCGTTATGGATATGCTGGTTCTACCTACGAGGCGTGAGGGATTCCCTTATACAATTTTGGAAGCATCCGCGATGGGCCTGCCGGTAATTGCCACAAAAGTTACCGGATGTGTTGATGCTGTTGTGAACGGTCAAACTGGGCTGCTGGTGGAACCGGATAACGCCGAGCAACTTTACCAGGCTATGGCGAAGCTCGTCAAACATCCGCAGCTCCGTCGAAGGCTCGGCGAACAGGGGCGCAAAAGGGCAGAGGCATTATTTGATTCAAGACTGCTGATTGATAAACATATAAGTCTCTACAGGGAACTTCTCGAACTTCAAAATGCCAAAGAATGAATTTGCCATGCAAAGGGTTTGCCAAATCGTTTTGGATACCTATAATAAACTGCTGGAAAAAAGATTTATTAAATAGAATTCTCTACAGGAAAAATATGATTGTCCAGAGCAGCAAAAAGAAATCTCCTACGCTTTTTTTCCTGATTTGTTTCGTTGTGGTTCTGACTATGACCATAATCGCCAACCGTCAGTCAGTCCTCGTAAAGGAAATAAGCATACCATTGAATAGCGGAATATCAAAATTATCAACCTGCGGCAAATTCTTGTTGGCGGTCAGCCTCGATAACAAGGCATACATCATCAAATGGGACAATCTATCGAATAAATACCAAACAGTCCCCGTACAATCCGACCAGACTGTTTTATTAAATAACGGAATAATCGTTTCCACAGAGAAATACAATGCGAGGTCGATTGTTTTAACCAGTCTTAACGGCGATGCAAAATCAAGAACAATAACTCTCGACACAGGAGAGGGCAGGGCCTTTCTGAACATCGACCGAAACCAGAATACCCCGATAGCTACAATTGCACAGGCCAAAGCAAATCAGCAAAACCAGACCACCTTCACATTCTATCTGGTGGACCCAAACAACAATTCCACACAATACCTCTTTAAGGCAGATGCTGGAGTAGATATAAATCAATGGATAAGCGTCTCTGCATCGGACGATTGCAAACTAATCAGTCTTTGCGGCGAAAAACAGGGCCGCTGCTGGATAGCGTTATGCGATATGAAGGAAAAAAGAATCGCCTGGGAGACGGAACTGCCCACACCCGCCCTGTTCTACAATTGCGCATTTTCACCTGATTCAAAACTAATTTTCGCCAGGGGCAGCGACAGTGCCGTATATAAATTCGACAGCGCCACCGGCCGGCTTGAAGGCCGACTAATTCCGACAAAAGAAAACAACAGCACTATTAAAAACCAACATACGCAAAGTGTTCAGGTAAGCAATGACGGCAGGCTCATCGCCGCTGTCGTCAGCAGCACAGTCTACATCTGGGACCAGAACACAGGCAAAAAAATATTCGACAGAGGCCCAGGTCATAAGCTTGTAAGCGGTATGGCCTTTTCACCGGACTCAAAATTTCTGGCCACTGCAGACATGCGACAGGGCGGAAAAATAAGAATCTGGCAGCTTCCTGAACACTAATTTCCCCGCTGGGGACATCCCGAGAATGAAAAAACAAAATTCAGACCGCAGAATTCAACTTTTTCTTAAACGGCTGTTCGACATAATTGCCGCTATTACCGGTCTTGTTTTATTAAGCCCCCTATTGCTGTTTCTGGCAGCTGCCGCCCGGCTCAAAATTGGTTCTCCGGTGCTTTTTCGACAGCAGCGCCCGGGGCTGAATGGCAAGTCGTTTACCATTTATAAGTTTCGCACAATGGATGTCTATGATTCCAAAGGCAGCCCGCTGCCGGACGACGAACGACTGCCGGCTTTCGGAAAATTCCTGCGAAGCACCAGCCTCGACGAACTGCCGGAATTGTTTAATGTTCTCAAGGGCAATATGAGCATCGTCGGACCACGGCCTTTGATGACAAAATACCTCGACAGATACACCCCCGAGCAGGCCAGACGGCACCAGGTAAAACCAGGAATAACAGGCTGGGCTCAGGTTAACGGACGAAACGCCGTATCCTGGGAAGATAAATTCAGGCTGGATGTATGGTATGTGGATAATTGGAGTCTTTATATCGACCTGAAGATAATACTAAAAAGTTTTGCCCTTGTTTTCAAAAGGACCGGCGTCACACAGGATGGACGCGCAACCGTCGATGAGTTTATGGGAACAGAGCAAAACGAATTTAAGCCCCGTTAAAATAACCGAAACCGATATACAATGATAACATACAATCAAATAAGCCAAATCGAGCGGCGATTCGGAACGCCTTTTTATATCTTTGACGAAAAGACCTTCAGAAAAAACTACGATTGTCTCGTAAGGGCCTTTACATCAAGATACCCAAAATTCATACTTGCCTACTCCTACAAGACAAATTATATACCGTATCTTTGCAAAATAATAAAAGAGAAAGGCGGATTCGCAGAGGTTGTATCGAGGCTGGAATACGACCTTGCGCTAAAGGTCGGACAAAACCCCGGTAAGATTATTTTTAACGGGCCTGTAAAAAAATATGATGATATTGAACTCGCATTAAAAAACAAAAGCACCCTCAATCTCGATTCAGAAACCGAAACTGAATACGTGAAGAAATACGCTTCAAAAAATCCAAAACAGCAGATAAAAATCGGTTTAAGAATAAACATCAGTCTTTCCGACAAAAGCGGTCAATCCCACATTCAGGAAAAACTGCCGGTTGGAAGATTCGGATTTGACCCCGCAAAGGCATCCATAACAAATCTAATCAAAGCGATTGCGAAACATAAAAACATTCGAATCAACAGCCTGCACGGCCACACATCGACAACCGACCGAAGCATATGGTGCTACAAAATCATCACCCAAACACTCTGCGACATCGCCGACCGGTATTTTCCTGATTCAATTGAATATATAAATATCGGCGGCGGCATCTTCGGATATATACCACCCGAAATGCGGTGGATTGACACGCCGACGTTCGACGATTATGCAAAAATCATAAGCAGCGTGTTAAACAGCAGCGTCTGGGTCAGGAGGAAAAAGCCGACACTTGTGCTTGAACCGGGTGTGGCTATGGCCGCCAACACCCTCAGTCTTGTCACTAAAGTCGTGAGCATAAAAAGGATTCGCCGACAGGTTTTTGTGACAACGGACGGCAGCGCCTTTTACGTCAAACCAACTTTTCACAAAATCAATCAGCCATACAAAATAATAAAAAAACAGCCACGTGGAAAAATCGAGACATATAATGTTGTTGGTTCGACTTGTATGGAAAAGGACTATCTGCTGACAAAAATAACCGATATAGCAGCCCAAAAAGGCGATTATATAATGATAAACAATGCGGGTGCATATACGGTTGTCCTGACGCCGCCATTTATCAATCCCGCCCCGCCGATATTAGTCAGGCAAAAAAATGAATTTAAGGTTGTCAGAAAAAGACAAACTCTGGAAAATATCTTTTGCAATTATCTATTCGAGTAAATCTTTGATTCAACAGTTGTGAATTTGAGAACATGATATGGAAGATATAAAGATTATCGGCGATAAAATCCGTCTCCGACCGTTGAAAAAGGAGGACTTATCCAACAGGGTTAGGTGGTTCAATGACCCCGATATCAATAAAACTCTTTTTCTGGAAGAAAATCTTCAGTTAGATAAAACTCTGGAATGGTTTGACAAAGTTAAAAACGACGATTCACGTATGGATTTTGCAATCGATAGCGGCGATGGTGAGCCGATAGGTATGGCAGGTCTTGCCAATATCAATCGAACGCACCGAACGGCTGAATGCTACTGCATCATTGGCCAGAGAAAATTCTGGGGCAAAGGCATCGGCACCGAGGCGCACAGAATTATGTTCGAATGGGCATTCGATAAACTGGGTATCGAAAAAATATGGGCGGATATCAACCCTGAAAATGTCGCAATACTAAAGGTTGTTGAAAGGCTCGGTTTCAAATCGGAGGGTCTGCTGCGAAAAGACAGAATAATCGGCGGTCGGAGGGTCGATGTCCTGCGAATAGGCCTGCTTCGCGAGGAGTTCAAAAAAACAAAAGCAGAATTGTCCGTTATTTTGCGATCCGCAAAAAGCAAACAAAAAAGGTTCGAAAATATGGTAAAGAATATAAAGACCGTTGCGATTCTGGGTTCGGGTGGAACTATAGGCTGCCTGACCGGCGGCATCATGGCGCAGGAAGGAATAAAGGTCTATTTTCTCAGCCGGACAAAAGAGGCGGCAATTGATGGACAGCAAAAGGCCGTCGAGCAGGCCCGCTCGGAAGTTATCGCACAAAATATCATCTGCGGCAATTACGAATCCTTGCTCGAAACCGCAATGGGCGAGGCGGACTGGGTTGTTGAGGCAGCAGCAGAAGATATAAATATAAAGAAACTCATCTATAAAAAAATCACGCCTCACCTGCGCCCCGATACGATAATCAGACTCAACAACATCGAGCCTGCCTCTCGAAAAAATCGCTGAAGCCCTGCCGAAAGAAATGCAAAGAAACTTTCTTTCCACGCATTTCTACAACCCGCCGGGCAAAATGCTCGCCTGCGAAATTGCCTGCCTCGACCGGACAAATCCCGAAGTCTATAACTTTATGAAAGATTTTTTGGAAAACAGGCTTCGCCGCTCCGTTATTCCTGCCAAAAATATCGCAGGCTTTGCCGGCAACAGAATCGCCTTTCTCCTTCTTGGCCGGCTGACACAACTGGTTCCAGAATTAGGCGCTGAAATGATTGATTACCTCGTCGGCCCGTATACAGGCAGACTTATGGCGCCGCTGGCAACGCTCGACCTGGTCGGGCTCGATATCCACAAAGCCATCATCGAAAGTCTGCGTAATAATACAAACGACCAAATGCACGATTTATTTGCACTGCCCGATTATATTGACACAATGATTGAAAAGGGACTGCTCGGAAATAAAACAAAGGCCGGTTTCTACAAAAGGCTCGAGGGCGGAAGAAAAGTGTTTTTTGACCCGGCCACGGGCGACTACATACCGGCTGTTCAGCCGCATATCGGTTTTGTCGAACAGGCAAAACATCTGATTCACCTCGGAATGTACCGTCAGGCCTTCGAGACAATCAAAGACGCTCGCGGCAAAGAGGCTGATATTGTCACCGATATCCTCTGTATGTATATATCTTACGCCTACAATCGAATCGGCGAGGTCACCGATGCAAAATACGGGATAAACGGCATCGACAAAGTAATGAGCGCAGGTTTCCACTGGGCGCCGCCAAGTTTAATACTCAACTTGCTGGGCGGAAAAAAAGAGGTCTCAAAAATGTTGAATCAGAAAGGACAGGCCGCTCCTGCGCAGCTTCAGGATACAGACAATATGGAACTTCAGATAATTGAGAGCGGAAAATATCTCGTGGCCCGTTAGAGCAGGGCAAAAAGGGAAAGCAAAATGAAAAAAAATAAGGTATATATCTTAGGCGGATACCAGACAGATTTCGCACGAAACTGGGCGAGGGAAAACAAGCACATCTCGGCAATGATGCGCGAAGCATATCTGGGCGGTCTTTATCAAACGAGGATAGAGCCGGCAGATATAAATGCGGCTTTCGCAGCCAACTTCGCCAGCGAGTTATACTGCATGCAGGGGCACCTCGGCGCATTTTTCGCCGAACTCGACCCGGCTTTAGTCGGCAAACCAACCTGCAGATTCGAGGCTGCCTGCGCCTCAGGGTCGGTGGCAGCGCTGGCCGCTCTCGCATATATCCAGGCCGGCATCTACGACCTGATATGTCTTATCGGCGTCGAACAAATGAAAACCGCATCCCCCCTCGAAGGCGGAAAATATCTGGGCACCGCCGCCTGGTATGAAAAAGAATGTGAGGGTATCGAGTTTCCCTTCCCCAAACTCTTCGGCAGACTCGGCGATGAATATGACAAAAGATACGGCCTCGACGATAAATACCTGGCAAAGATTGCGGAAGTAAATTATCGAAACGCAAAAAACAATCCCAACGCGCAAACACGCGACTGGTTTATGAGCTTTGAACACGCAAATACACCCGGCAAATTTAACTGCGCTGTCAGCGGCAGGATTAAAGTCGCCGACTGCTCGCAGGTAACCGATGGCGCTATATGCCTGTTCCTCGCATCGGAAAGGTTCGCCGAAAATTATGCAAAAAAAAGAAACCTCGAATTAAAGGATATACCTGCCATACTGGGCTGGGGACATACGACCGCACATATCGAATTCGAAAAAAAAATCGCAGAATCAGCCGACAGCAAATACGTTTTACCGATAACACGAAAGGCAATCACTGATGCCTTTGAGCTCGCAGAAATCCGAAATTGCTGGGACCTGCAGGCAATCGAAACGCACGATTGCTTCACAACATCAGAGTATATGGCAATCGACCATTTCGGGCTTACCAAGCCCGGCGAATCCTGGAAAGCAGTCGAGGAAGGCATAATAGAAATGACAGGTAAATTGCCCATAAACCCATCGGGCGGGCTTATAGGCTGCGGCCATCCCGTCGGAGCTACAGGCGTAAGACAACTGCTCGATGCCTACAAGCAGGTCGCAGGATTAGCAGAAAATTATCAGGTCGCCGATGCAAAAAAAATCGCCACCTTAAACATCGGCGGCACCGCAACGACAAACGTCTGTTTCATCGTGGGAACATAACTCGCAGGCAAATTATTTTCGACAAAGCGAATCCGCAATATAGCAGAAACAATTCTTTATTCCGCAAGAACAAAAAAAAGACTGAGCTTCCGCAAGCAGAACTTCTGTCAATAGTTGTGACCGAAGAAAAAAGGGGCAAAGGATTATCGCAGGTGCTGCTGCGAGAAGGTTTCAGCCTCTGCAGACAAAGAAAATTTGAAAATGTCAAAGTCCTTGTTGGTGCAGACAACAAACCGTCAAACAGTCTCTATCAGAAATGCGGTTTCGCTCTTGTCTGCCAAATTCAAAATCACGGCATCTTAAGCAATATCTACGCAGGTGCAACTAATTATTTTGAGAACCGCTGACCGCCTTGCGGCGTGCTCCGTGCAGGCCTTCCATTTCAAGAAATCCCATCCGCCAAATAACAAGGGCTGAAACTATAATCACAATCACATAAACTATCGCAGCATATCTGGTCTTAATCTGGCTCATTGTCACGCCGATGAAGGCATAAAGACCAGCCAGCAGATAACATACAGCAACGGTTTTCTTCAGTGAAAGGCCCCTATCAATCATCTGGTCATAAATATGGCCGCGGTCTGAGACAAAAAGCGGCCTCTTGTTCAATAATCTCCTTACCAGGGCTGTTGCAGTATCGAGAATCGGCAGGCCGAAAACAATTATCGATGCCATCCACCACCGAGGTATCTTTTCGGCAAAAAGTATCATAATTGCCGCCATTGTAAAGCCCAGCATCACAGAACCGGCGTCGCCCATAAAAATCTTGGCAGGATGGCGATTGAACAGCAAAAAGCCGCAAACCCCCCCGACAAGAGCTAAACATACAATCATCCTGACAGGATCGCCGACACTGCTAAAACCCCACGTGGAGCGGTGAACAGCCAGCAGGAGCATACCGAGCGTAATTATGGCCGTGACTCCTGCGCAAAGGCCGTCGAGACCATCGAGCAGATTCAATGAATTCGTCGCCCCGAGAACAAAAAAGATAACAACAAATACACCCAGCATCCATTCTACAGAATGCGGCATACTCCAGCCGAGGTATTCAGCTGAGTAATGAAGCGCAGGCATTATACCGACGATAATCAAAGTAAGGGCCGCTATAGCCTCACCCAGCATCTTCCTGCCAGGACTCATATCAAAAATATCATCCACAACACCTACAAAACAGGCTATTGCTGCGCCCGCCAGAATACCCAAAAGCCATTTCATTGCACCTGCAATGTAATCCTCTCCAAGAATGCAGTAAATACCCACTAAAATGCCGACCGTAAAGCCAATGAGAATCCCCACCCCGCCAAGATACGCAACCGGCTCTTTATGAGTCTTGACCTTATTATCCGGCCTATCGACAATACCGAATTTTAATGCGATTTTTTTGCACAGCCAGGTGGCAGCCACTGAACATATGAAAGATAAGACTATCACAGGCCAGAACTGAAAGGTCCAGCTTAACGGTCTCTTCGGGCCTATGAATTCACCGAACATATCCATACCCTCAAAACAGATTGATATTGGCAGAGTGCCGATACTGATTTTAACAGTCTAAATATATATGTCCAGACAAAAAGTTTTGGACATTTTTTGTTTTCCTGTTAGAATCTTGAGGCAGATATTGAAAAAGGATAGATACTGATGAAAATTTTGCTGACCAGCGCCGGTAGACGAGGATACCTCGTCAAATACTTTAAGCAGGCCATCGGAAAGGACGGCGAGGTCTGGGGGGCCGACAGCAGCCAATATACACCGGCCTTTCAATACTGCGATAAGGTAGTCCTCCTGCCTGAAGTGAACGAACCTGACTATGCCGATAAAGTTATCGGTCTGTGCAACGACAACAAAATCGATATAGTCATCCCCCTAATCGACCCCGAACTGGTCGTAATGGCCCAACGGCGGCAAAGATTTTACGATGAAAATATAACAGTCGTCGTATCCCCGTTAAAAACCATACAGATTTCATTCGATAAATACCTTACATATCAATTCGGCAAAGATAACGGCATCGCAGTCCCAAAAACGTTCATCGACATCGATGAAGCCCTCCGGTCAATCTCCAGAGGCAAACTAAACTGGCCTTTACTGGTAAAACCCAGAAAGGGAAGCGCTTCCCTGGGCATTATACCCTGTCAAAATGAATGTCTCCTCAAGTTTGCCTTTGAAAACTGCCCGCAGCCGATGAATACAGCAATACATTAACGGTGATGAATACGGCTATGACACCTTCTGTGATTTTGACTTCAGGCCTATAAGCGTCTTCTGCAAAAAGAAACTTCTGATGCGATCGGGAGAAACAGACAAGGCAATCAGCACAAACGACCCCCAGCTTGTCGATTTCGGACTGAAAATCGCACAAAATTTACAGATTTTTGGGCCGGCTGACCTCGATGTAATAATGGACAAAGACGGCCCAAAATTATTGGAAATAAACCCTCGTTTCGGCGGCGGCTACCCCTGCTCGCACCTCGCTGGCGCAGATTTCCCCGCAAAACTTATTGCAATCCAAAAAGGCCAAAAACTAACCCCAGACATCGGCTCCTGTCCCGCCGGCATCGTAATGCTAAAACAAGACGAAATTATCTCACCAACAAACAAAAATTTGAAACCGATATAAATCCTCACTTCCGAAAATCCACCCAAAAACCATCACAAAACCAACCCGCCCCTCAGCCGCTTTTCAAAATATCTCTTCCACGAACATCACGGTTAAAAAGATTGATGCCATTGCGACCACTCCGATAGCAATCTGTCGACATCTAAAACGAAACAATAGACTGCTTCACTTCGCTCACAATGACAATTCCTCGAATGATGTATGGCAAAGCACTATCACGAAGGTAATACTGGCCGAGATGATTATCAAACTGCTCGCCGGCTGGGTTGTATTTGCAGGCTCCAACAGTCCGCAGGCATAAGATTTTTTACAAATTAATTTCTGGATGGTTATGGGATATTAAATTGCAGGGATTATATATCCGATTTTTATGTGAAAATTTTTTAAAATTTGTGTTTGGGCTAAAATTTGATGCTCGTTCTCCTTGGCAAGTGTCAACCTCGGTACAGATGGAGACAAAATATCTTCGTAACACCTCAAAACTGTCATAAAATGGTACCGAAACTTGCCAAAAACATTTCTACAAGCCAATTGTGCCTAAGCAGTAATCCTATAAACCGAGTAAAGACTGAGCCGTTTGCTCGGCCTTAATAGCCCGGATGTAATTTTTGGGAGGGACAATCCTACGCACATTTTTGTATAAGCTTCTTAGCCCCGTCATGGACTCCTGCCTCACACCTTAAAGAGCAAAGAGTTAATAGCTGATTAATATTTGCACCGCACGAGATGCTCCCCTAGAATCGTAGCCATATCAACGAAGTCGTGTGGTTTCCAGAACCCTGCTGAGCCGGGTTATCGCCGGTAGCGCCCATACACGTACGGATGCAGCGGCCTGTGCCAATAGCCGTGGTGCCAAACCCAACGGTCCCCGAACCAGACCCACGCGCCTCCCACCCAGATGTAGTCCGGACCCGGAGCCACGACGACCTGCTCGACTAATGGTGGTGGTGACGCAGTTCCTACCACTCCCGCCACTTGGGCGGACTGAACCTGGGTCGGCGTGTTGATCATAAAGTCAATGATCTTTTCACTGACACCCGAGTTCTTGAGATCAACAATGTCAGCTGTGTTGAGGTGATAGACCGTGCGGGAGTTGCGAATCTGGCTGATGACAAGATCGTCGCTGATCCCGGCGTTCACCAGCGCTTTGACGTCCACCACTGTCAACGGCTGACTCTGTTCAACCCGTTGCAGTGTCTGTGGGGCTTGTGCCCTCAACTGCGCCTCCTGGTCCTGGTCCATGCCGTGTCCGATGAGGCCGCCGACCACTGCGCCCGCAGCTGCGCCGACCACTGGGGCGGGGCCCGGCTGCCGAGCTATGCTGCCGACGATTGCTCCCGTTGCCCCACCAGTCAAAGCTCCGGAGGCCGTGTAGTCCGGCCGACCCGACGGAGACATGCAACCCGCGGTCGATATTCCCACGACCGCTACCACCAACAAATAACCGTATCGTTTTTTCATGGTTCTCTTCTCTTTTAATTTGGTATTTCCCATATTAAACGCTTGGCTACGCAACCAAGCCTTCCAAAACTTATGCCTATCCCGATTTTTCTACTGAAAATAGGCCTTTATGTTCAGCCGTTTCCTTTACTAATTTAGACGTCTTCGACCGGCCTTTTATTGCAAGTCACACCGAAAAAATTATAGAAGTCATCCCAAAACCTCAGAAAACGCCATTTATGGCACTGAAAAGGCCAATAATGGGGGTTTTGGGATAGGCTCTACTATAAAAAAAGCTCGCGGGCAGGCGTCAACTGAAATCGCATGTTAGGTCATTTGCCACGAATGAATAAGATTGTCTATGGGATCTCCAATATTAAACGCCCGACCAAGTAACCAGGCCTTCCAATTCAACGATAGTATCAAAATCTTTTTAAAATAACTATCCCCCTTTTTCCATTCACATCCCCCGACTTTACTATTTCAGCAGAAGGATAACGACAATACTTATCCGTATCAACTGCCTTAGCACACCTACAACCAAGCTACAACCCAAAGGTTTAATAGTATATAAAATCGCAAAAATTACATATCTATAAGATTCTTAATATTAAAGACTTATAAAATTTTCCAAAAAGGCGAACATTTTATATATCCTATGGATGCCTTAGTGATGCTCAGGACTATTGCAGATCAACAGATTAAATGAAGCCCTCGGTGATGTAACCCCTGACGATGTTTACTATGGACACCGGGAAAAGATACTGAAGAAACGGATCAGATTGAAAAGAAAAACAGTTCTTGAAAGAAAAAAATATAACGATAGAATCACAGTAACAGGAGTTGAAACCGTCTCCTAATTCAAAGGCAAATTTGTCTCATTTTTGCTGAAGACTTACAGTCCTTGTAAGAAAGGAGAGTTATACCAATGCCGTTGAAACCTCCATATTTAAGCAGGATTGAGCAACTGGGCCATTTTACAGTCTGGGATGTCGATGGGGCATACATTCGCGGTCATATTGATGAGGAATTCACCAACTTTGGTCAGCATTACAGGTTTTCTTTTATTCCTCAAAATGAGTTCTGGATTGACCATGAAGCTAAGCGGGATGAAACCCGTTTTTTTATTGACCATTTGCTGACTGAACATCGCCTCATGTCTAAAGGGATGCCCTATACCAAAGCAATTGAAGAGGCTGACCGGGTTGAGCGTAGAGAGCGCATCCGAGCTGGTGATGTTCGGAAACTTACCAAGAACGGAAAACAATTGCCCAATCCTCAGCAGGTGCATGAGCATCTATGGAAAAAGCTTGAGAATGGTATAAGCGTATGGGTTGTAAACGGAAGGCTGGTTCGCAGCGTTTTTGATATTGATTTTACTGCTGGTGGTCACGATTATGTCTATGAATTCGTGCCCGAAAAGGAAGTATGGATTGATAATGATATAGAGGAAGAAGAGCGTGGCTATATTCTACTGCACGAACTACATGAGCGTAATCGCATGGCCAGCGGCTGGCCTTACAGCAAGGCACATGCAGAATCAAGCCAGATAGAGTACCGCTGTCGTCACCATCCTGCACTGCTGCATGATGCTCTATCTGCAGAAGGCTGGGAGTGAAGTGGCTTTTTAACTATGGGTGTACTTCGGTTTTCAATATTGGAAATCTTTATGTGCGCAATTCATGGACATCATTTCAAGTTTTTCATTTGTTGATCGTGATAATTTCAAATTGCCGAATTAATCTAACAGCTAACCTATTCTTCCATCTCCGTCAATATCCGTACCCTGCATCTCTTCGAGTTTCCTCACCAACGATCGCAATGTGTTCTGCGTCGCTGTAAGCCGGTCTTTGAGAGATTGAACCCGGTCATCAATAGAATCCGACTTTTGTTTCTGCCCATACATCAGGCCCGTCTGTACAATTTCCCAAAGTATCCCCATTTGTCTCCTCGATTATTTTTTACAGATTAAGATTTTATTTATCGCTTCTTCGGCTTCCAATATTTATTTGAGATTTCCCATATCAAACGCTTAACTACACAACCAAGCTTTTTAATCACACTGTAATACCAAGATTTACTTTTAATCGACAATCTTTAAACTCAATCACCCCAGTTTATTTTCTCTATTGTCTCTGTGTGGCGTTTAGCCAAAATTTGTAAACCTTAACTCTTTATTCACAATGACTTAACAATTAAAAGCAACTTGGTAAGAAAACGTCGAGTTGCCATTAATTCAATTATTTACGCCGTGAATATGTTTCACGGATGTTAAAATGGCTAAAGTTCACTCTGTGATAAGCAACGGTAATCCATACAACTGCACTACAATAGGAGGCTTCGTTATCTGTCAATTTTGTAAAAACATTCGTTTTATAAGTGCTGTAATATCTGTGAGTTATGGAAAATAAAAAATTGGTCAGCATTTTATATATCCTGGTTCAAAGGCTTCTTGGCTATGCAGATTTACAAGTGGCAACAAGATATGTGCAGGATGTTTCAGAACAGACCGATAGAGTGATTCAAAATAGCAGGATGTATGTTTGCCAGATTAACAAGTAGTGTAAATCAAAACTCTGTAGTTCTCCATAACGTGGCAACAATATAACGTCTGGAATTGGGAGCATAACCGTTCTATACCTGATATTTGCCGTTTGCTAAGGATAATTAAGTTTCTAGGGTATAACCCATTGGAAACTGGCAAAAAAGCTGATTAATACAGACATTCGGAACATGATCCGTACCCTTATGCCATCATGCTGAAAGCTGCAAAGTCTCTATTAATTGACTTTTGGGATATGGCCTTTTTTGAAAACTATTATAGAGAAGATAACTATCTGTAAACTTGTTCAGGGCCTATTTATTTAGCTTGCCAGGATGAACAGTCAATCTTGTCGGCTTGTTCGTAAGACTTGAATTCTGTGGGTTTTTTCATATAATGTGAACCATTTGCAGGTGCAAAACGTAAAGAAATTTAATTTTTTAATAGCCTATATCTCTGATTGGGCTCAGATTGAACAGTTTACTTTGTAACAGTTTAGATTTGAAGGAGAAAATTCCTTATGGCTACAGATGTAAAACAAATCGGCAATTTAGTGCGGGAAAAAAACGGATTTGTGCGGGCACTATTCGGGGAGATCGATAAAGTAATCATTGGCCAGCGTTATATGCTGGAGAGGATGCTTATAGGGCTATTGGCCAATGGCCATATATTACTGGAAGGTGTGCCCGGTCTAGCAAAAACTATGGCAGTGACAACTCTGTCACGAGCAATCAACACCGATTTTCGGCGAATACAATTTACGCCTGATTTGCTGCCAGCCGATTTGATTGGCACCCAGATATACAGGCAATCGGACGGCCAGTTTTACACACGTAAAGGACCGATATTCGCCAACATCATTCTGGCTGACGAAATCAACAGGGCGCCCGCCAAGGTTCAGAGCGCTTTACTGGAGGCCATGCAGGAACGACAGGTCTCGATCGGGGATAAAACCTTTCCTCTACCCAATCCCTTTATGGTACTTGCCACACAAAATCCGATTGAACAGGAGGGAACTTACCCACTGCCCGAAGCTCAGCTCGACCGGTTTATGTTGAAACTCAAAATCGACTACCCAAACAAAGAACAGGAACGTCAGATTCTTGACAGAATGGCGGTAACTGATAAGCAGTTTAATATTAAGCCTGTTATCAAGCCTGAAGATATTGCGGAAGTAAGAAGCGTCGTAGATGAGATTTACATTGATGAGAAGATTAAAGACTATATCGTTGATGTCGTTTGTGCCACCAGAGATCCGGGCAAATATGGAATTGAAATGAATAATTTCATTAGCTACGGGGCTTCGCCGCGGGCGACAATCTATCTTGCGATTGCAGCAAAAGCACATGCATTCATTCAACAGAGGGGCTACGTCACTCCTCAGGATGTCAAAAGCATCGGCCTCGATGTCCTGCGGCACAGAGTAATCGTAAGTTACGAGGCAGAAGCCGAGGACAAGACCAGCGAAGACATAATTAAGACGATTTTTGACAATATTGAGGTGCCGTAATAACCCTAAAGAGCTAAGACGATGATACCCCAGGAATTAATAAAAAAATCAGACAGATTGAAATCTATACATCGAAGATGGTAGATGCCAGCTTTGCCGGCCAATACGAGAGTGTTTTCAAAGGCCGCGGTATGGAGTTTGATGAAGTTCGCGAATATATTCCCGGCGATGACATCCGAACAATAGACTGGAACGTTACGGCTCGTACCGGCAGACCATACATAAAACGCTTTGTTGAAGAGCGAGAGATGACTGTTATATTCGCGGTTGATTTAAGCGCTTTGGGGGACTTCGGAACAGTAAACAAGGCCAAGAATGAACTGGCAGCAGAGTTCTGTGCGGCGCTGGCCTTTGCTGCCGCAAAAAATAACGACAAGGTGGGTCTCTTAATCTTCACCGACCAGACGGAGCTGTATATCCCCCCAAAGAAAGGAATCAGCCATATGCTGCGGCTTGTTCGGGAACTTCTGTATTTTAAAATGCCAAAAAGAAAAACCGACATAGGCCAGGCTTTGGATTATCTTGCCAAGGTTGTACGAAAAAAAGCAACGATATTCTTAGTATCTGATTTTATAGAGACCGATTTCAAGAAACCCCTTAGTTTACTTAACAAACGACATGATGTTATTGCCGTATCGGTTCGTGATGTCGCAGAAATTGCTTTGCCCAACATAGGCCTGATTGAATTTGCTGACGCCGAGACCGGTGAGATTGCCCTCGTTGACACATCGAGCAAACAGTTTAGAAATAAATATAGCAACACGAGCGCACAGCGGTTCGATAGTTTAAAAAGCATGCTTCGAACAATTAACGTCGATTGTATCAGTATAAGCACTGATAAGCCGTATGTACAGGATTTAGTAAGGTTTTTTCATATGCGACATAGACGTCATTAGTTCAGTGTGAATTCATAGCAGGTAGAATTTGCGAGGTATAAGTTATGGAAGAAAAACTGGACTTTTCACTGCCTGAGAAAAAACAAAAAACAGCTCTCACGCCAAAAATATCTGTCATACTGCTTTTAGTTCTGATTGGCTTGACACTGGTTAATTTTCTAAAACCTGCTTATCAAAATCCGCCGTCAGAAAATCCTGCCTCATCCCTTTCCGAGGAGAAAGTCAAGGACCTGGCCTCCAAACTTACCAGCCGTAATTTGTACACAAGAGCAGCGAGGGTCTGGCAGAATTATCTGTCCTTTGCCAAAGTGTCTGATACAGAACGTGCAAAGGCTCTTTTTCAGATAGGCACGCTGCTCGAAAAAGCAGGAATGTATGAAGAGGCTATCGAGTACTACTATCGCAGTGAAATCACAGCCAAGCTTTCTGAATTAGAACAGCAGATAAATACTCATATCAAGGATTGTTTCCAAAGACTTGGTAAATTCTCGGCCTTGCGATATGAATTAATGGATAGGACGAGTTTCCAAAAGTCAGAGAAGGCAGGCGGTAAGATAGTTGCCGAGATTGGTGCGGAAAAAATTACCGAGTCCGATCTTGATGCACTTATCGAAAGAACCATTGACAATCAGCTTGCCCCAATGACGGCATTTATGACGACAGAGCAGCTAAACGAACAGAAAAGGAAAATTCTCGAACAATATAAAAACCCCTCGTCCAAACAGGAATTTCTTCAATCCTGGCTTACACAGGAAGTTTTGTATCGCCAGGCTTTGGAGGAAAAATTATCCGAACAGCCGGCGGCAAAAAGCCTCATTGAGGAGTTGGTTCGCAGCGCTTTGAGCCGGCAGCTGATGAATGATGAGCTGGCTAACAAGATAAACATTACCGAAACCGACCTTCAGACATATTACCAGGCTAACAAGAACAAATTTGTAGAACCAGCAGACAAAAAAGACCCAAACTCTACCGATAGGCAAAAAAGTTTTGAAGAGGTCAGAGACCAGGTAATAGGCGAGCTTGTGAGCCGGAAAAGTCAGGATGTACAGAAAGAATTCATAAAACAATTGATGGATAAATACAATGTTATTATTCATACATCGGCATTTGCTCCGGCAGACAAAAATGAAAATAACAGATAAAACACAGGAATACAAAACTTCGAGAACATTGGTAGTTTTCGCACTTATAACTTGTGCATCGCTTTTGGTTTGCGCTGGTTGCAGGAGGGACACAAAAGCCACAAACGCCAAAAAGGCGTTCGAGATAGATAAAGATTACAAGCGAGGTCCTTTAACTGTTCATGTCCGGGTGGATAAAGCTAAGGTGACTATTGCTGAGACTGTGTTGCTTGAGCTTGAGGCCGGCATTGAGCCTGGTTTCGAGGTCAAAATGCCAAAGGTAGATAAAGTACTCGAGAACTTCGGCATCATCGACTGGAACAATTTAGGTAATAAGCTCGATGAAAACAACAATGTGGTCAGCACATATCGTTATAGGCTTGAACCTTTTCTATCAGGCACTTTCTCCATACCCGCATTTACATTTGAATTCTATGATGTAAACAGACCGGAAGATAACAAGTACGAACTTACAACCGAGCCGATTGACATCGAAGTTGCTTCGCTTTTGGGCAAGCAACGAGTCTGAATTAAAAATAGCTAACATAGAGGGCGTCGTTAGCATGCCCGACAAACCTTCTTACTGGTGGATTTGGGTACTATGTGCAATTACTATTATTGCCGGGGTAATTTTCTGGCTTAATCGACGACGCCAACAAGCTAAGGAACTGGTTAGGCTTTTCAAACCAGCCCATGAGATTGCATACGATCGCTTGCGGGCTTTGGTCGCTCAAGACTTGGTAAAAGCAGGCAAAATTGAGGAGTTTTATGAACGCATCAGCGATATTCTCAGGCATTATATCGAGCATCGCTTCAATCTGAAGGCCCCCGAAAGAACCACAGAAGAGTTTTTGGCTGAGCTTACATCTGCAAATGTGCTTGCCAAACCGGATCAGGACAGACTTGGAGAATTTCTGCAACATTGCGACCTGGTAAAGTTTGCTAAGTATAATCCAACAAGCGAACAAATACAGAAAACCTTTGATTTGGTTAAGGATTTTATAGAAACAACCAAATCTGATGAGAAAAAAATTGACGTAACGGAAATCGAATCTGAACAAGTAATTGATGTAAAGAGCGCGTAAATGGAATTGTATCCTCCATGGGTATTGTTATTGCTTCTACTTTTACCGGCTCTGGTGTATCTTAAGCTGCGCAGACGGACACCAGCAGCGGTAAAATTCCCAAGCCTAAGGGATATCAGGCAGTGTCCAGTTTCTCTACGGCAAAGGCTCAGGCCGTTGCTGAATATCGCAAGGTTTGTTTGCATAGCACTTTTGATAGTAGCACTTGCCCGTCCCAGGAAGGGAACGGTACTGTCAGAAATTTCCACTGAAGGTGTGGCTATAGAAGTTGTGGCTGACCGTTCCGGCAGTATGCAGACAGAAATGGACTATTTTGGCGAGAAACTGAACCGTTTTGAAGTCGTTAAAAAAGTTTTTTCTGATTTTATTGAAGGTAATAAAAAGGATTTGGCCGGCAGGAGTGGCGACCTTATAGGTTTGATTACCTTTGCTCGTTATGCTGATACGACCTGTCCTTTAGTGCTTAGTCACAATGTGCTGGTCGAATTTCTGAAAAAAACAGAGATTGTCAGGATTCGCAGCGAAGATGGCACTGCTATTGGTGACGCAATTGCTTTGGCAGCAGCCCGGCTGAAAAAGGCTGAAGAAGAGATACAACAGCGAAAAACCAGACTTATCGAATCTGGTGAACAAAGCACAGACAAGCAGGAAAGCGGCTTTGTAATCAAGAGCAAGGTTATTATTCTGCTTACTGATGGTATTAACAATACAGGCCGGTATGACCCTCTTGGGGCCGCCGAACTGGCCAAAGAGTGGGGGATAAAAATCTATTCGATAGGTATCGGGTCTGCGGAGGCCTATACAACCATTCAAACACCCCTCGGAACATATAAGATGCCGACTGGACAAAATCTCGACGAAGCCCTGCTCAAAACAATCGCAGAGAAAACCGGCGGGTTCTACGGCCGGGCCGATGATGCTGAAACACTTCATCAGATTGTCAAAAAAATCAACGAGTTGGAAAAAACTGAGGTCAAATCCATCCAGTATGCTCAATATTCAGAACGTTTCGGCCCATGGACATTAGGGGCGCTGTCGATGCTGGTTTTGGAAATTTTAGCTGGACGTACAATATTTCGTAAGATTCCTTAAAAAGGACGATAGGATATTTATGAACTTAGGCAATGACAGAGCGTTATGGTTGTTATTCGCTGTGCCTGCGATACTGGTACCGGCTTATATTTGGTGTTTCTGGCGAAAGGCCCGGGCACTTAAGGTACTGGCAAGCACTGATATGTTAAAAAAGATTAATGTTTCTGTGAGCCTGAAAAAGCAGCTATTCAAAACCTCTTTGTTAATCTCAGCATTTGTCATTATTGTAATTGCATTAACACAGCCCAGATGGAATCCGCAGGCTCAAAAAATAAAACGCCAAGGCCGGGATGTCTGTATTTTACTGGATACTTCCCGCTCAATGTTGGCAGAAGACATCAAGCCAAGCAGGCTTGAACGTGCAAAGATAGCTATACGGGACCTTATGGGAACTTTACAAGGCGATAGAGTAGCGATTGTAACTTTCGCTGGCAATGCAACTGTAAAGTGTCCCTTAACTGGGGACTATGCCTTTGTACGAATGGTGCTGGCGGATATATCAACTGAAAGCACCTCCATAGGCGGCACAATGATAGGTGACGCCATTCGTAAGGCTGCGGAAGACGTTTTTGACAGACAAAGCCGTGAGTACAAAGATATTATTTTAATTACGGATGGTGAAGACCACGATAGTTTCCCAATTCAAGCCGCTGAAAAAGCAGCTAAAGAAGGCATCAGGATTATTGCAATCGGACTTGGGGATGAGAATCAAGGCTCACGAATCCCAATCACAGGCACTAATGGCGAAAAAACTTTTATGAAATATAAGGGACAAGAGGTATGGTCTAAACTTGATGCTGATACTTTGCGCAAGGTTGTTTATGCTACCAATGGTGGGAAGTATTTATCAGTGGAACCAGGTACAACTTTGGACTTAGGGCAGATTTACGAAGGACTTATCACCTCGGCACAAAAACGCGAGATTGAATCAACAACAATGTTGAAATATGACGAAAAATTCCAGATTTTCCTGGCTTTAGGATTAGTGTTGATAGTACTGGAGTACTTAACGAGTGAAGGCAAGAGAGTTTAAAACTGTAATAATAATGGCATTGACCACGGTGTTTACTCAAGTAACCCTGGCAAGCTCTGTCCAGGACTTAGTGCATCAGGGAAACAAGTTCTATGACAAAGGGAATTTTAACGATGCACTTAAAGAATATGACCAGGCTCTTATTAACCAGCCGCAAGCCTTGGTGCCAAAATTCAACAAGGCCAACTGCTACTTTCAGCTTGATGACCTGACTAAGGCTATAGATATTTACAATGAAGTCGCCGCTGACAGTAAAGATATGGAATTGGTTGCAAAGACCAAATACAATCTTGGTAACTGCTACTTCCAGCGAGGTTCCAAACAAAAAGACTCCAATCTGCAGAAAGCCTTGGAAGACCTGCAGACGAGTATTGTCTATTGGCGAAGCGCATTGGAAATCAATTCCGCAAACGAAAAGGCTGCGAAAAATATCGAAGTTGCCAGACTAATTATCAAAGACATCATCGATCAGATTAACAAGCAAAAAAAAGAACAACAGCAGCAGGCCGAAAAACAAAAACAGTTGCAGGAACAGCTCAAGAAAATCGCCAAGCAGCAAAAAGCTCTGGCTCAAAAAACCCAGCAGACAAAGAATGACGCTAACGAAGGACGAATCAGCCGGCAGGAAGCTGAGAATAATTATCAAAAACAGGCACAGGAACAGTCACAACTTAAGGCTAAAACAGAGCAGGCATTACAGCAAATTCAGCAACAGGACCCAAATAGCCCTCAGCCTCCACAGATGCGGCAGGCCGGTTCTCAACTTGAGCAGGCTGTGGATGCTCAATCGGATGCCGAGAAACAACTAAAAGCTTCAGATGGCAATACTGCAAAAAAAACTCAGGATAAAGCTGCAGAGCACCTGGAAAATGCCTTAAAGGAGTTATCTGGGGACAATCAGCAAAATCAGGGACAACAGCAAAAGCAACAGGAACAAACGCAACAGCCCCAAGAGCCAAATCAACCTGACCATGAACAACAACAGAAAGAACAAAGGGCAGTTGCTGCCCCGGATGCAACTGCACAGGAAATCCTGGACAAAGAACAACAAGAAAAAAAGCAAAGACAAATCCTTCAACAAGGCGGTTATCAGAAGGTGGAGAAAGACTGGTAATATGAATTCTCCTACAAAACATATTTTTATCACCTTGGCCTTTTTGGTGTTTCTGACAGGTAATACCAAGGCTGCTGTGAGAGTCTTTGCTCAAGTTGATACTTCAAAGGATATTTACGTTGGTGAAAACTTCGGTTACTATATAGCTATTGAAGGGGCAGACAAACCGGGGCAGGCAGATTTAGCACCGTTAGCAAAATACAATCCGCAAAGCACAGGAAACAGGCAACAGAGCTCCACAACAATCGTAAACGGCAGAATGACTACCAGTGCAACCATCATAATGACCTATTCCTTAGTTGTGAACGAAGCTGGGACAGTGCAACTGCCGTCGGTGGCAGTTACAATTGACGGCAAAAAGTACGATACAAATTTGGTGACGGTAAACATATTGAAGCCTGGTACAACTGACCAGTTAGACCTGGAGGTTGCTTTGTCAGAGCAGCAATGTTACGTTGGCCAGCCGGTAATTATGACAGTAAAATTCTACATCTCCGCTGATATCGGCGACTTTCAGTTCAACATACCTGTCTTTACCAGTGACGACTTTTATGTTGAAGAGCCGGATATAGCAAATCAACAAGTGAAAGAATATAACCTTGGCAATGGCATAGTTGTCGGCGTTAGCCAATACCGCACGGTTCATAATGGCAAAGAATCAATCCTGCTGTCCTTTAGCAAGGTTCTGATTCCCAGACATTCCGGCGAGATAGCAATCTTGCCGGCTTCGGTTTCTGCTGATGTTGCAGTAGGCATAGCACGGTCACGGGATCAGTTTTTCGACGATTTTTTCAGCTCTCAAAAACAGTATAAACGATTTATGGTAAGTTCGCAGCCCTTGAAACTAACAGTATTACCCCTTCCCGAAGAAGGTAAACCTTCTGCATTTTACGGTTTGGTCGGTCAATATACAATTTCAGCATCTGCTACTCCCACAAAGGTCAATGTAGGCGATCCGATTACACTCACAATCAAAATAGGCGGCGGAAAATATTTAAAACCGGTTAAGTGGCCCGCTTTAGAAGAGACTCCCGAACTGGCCAATAACTTTAAGATACCCGCAGAAAAAGCCTCGCCAACAATTGAAAATGGCTGTAAAGTTTTTACACAGACAATACGGGCCAGCAACAGCAAAGTTTCTGAAATACCATCGATACCACTCGCTTATTTTGATGCAGATAAGGGCAGGTATGACGTAGCTAAAACCGAGCCAATAAAGCTCGATGTATCGCCAACAAAAATACTAACCAATGCGGATTTGGAAGGTCTTGACTTTGCACCTGTGAATAAAGAGGTGGAAGCTATAAAGAAAGGGCTTTCAGCAAATTATGAAGGCCTTGATGCCCTGACAAACCAGACCTTTTCACCATTAGTTGTTGCGGTCTGTGTGCCCTATTTGTTGATATGGGCGGGGCCTATGGCTTTATTAATAATAATTTCCTTGATTAAATTCTTCACGTATACGACCCCAGAAAAAGTTGCAGCCAAACGCAGACGAACCGCTGCCGGCAAAGCTATCAGTCAGTTAAAGAGAATTGCTTCTTCTGCCGCTGCGCATCAGTACGAACTACTTGCCTCAACGATGAAACAGTATATCGGTGACCGCTTTGACAAAATCGCAGGGTCGCTTACTTCTAATGACTGTTTTGAAATTATCCTCGCAGAAACAAAAGACGAACAAGGCGCTGAAAAATATAAGGAAATCATAGCAAGTTGCGAAGCTGCTCAATATGCATCTGCAGAAAAAAATCTTGAAGTCCCTAAAATAGAAGAAGCTATAGAGTTGATTAAAATAATTGAGAAGAAATCCAGGAAATGACCGTCATTAAAAAAATATTAATAGTTTGTTTATTTTGGTTAATTACGGCAGCCTCGGTAGAGGCCAACTTGCCAAAGGAACAGATATACGCATTATATAACCAGGCAAATGAAACTTTTAGACAGGCCAATTCAACAAAGGACTCAGACCATGTTGAAAGACTCTATGAAAAAGCAATACTTAACTTTGAAAAAATCATAGACCAGGGTCAGGTCAAAAATGCCAGGTTATATTACAATCTTGCCAATGCTTATTTTCTGCATGGTCAACTCGGCAAGGCCATTTTAAATTATCGCAAAGCTGCAAAAATAGACAACTCCGATGAAAACATCCAAAAAAACCTGGCATTCGCACGCAGTAAAAAAATTGATCAAATTGCGTTAAAAACTGGAAAACGTGTCCTGCAGACACTGTTTTTCTGGCATTATGATTTTCCCCTTAAAACCAAATTCCTGCTCACATGTATTTTCTTTGGAATTGTTTGCGTATGTATCACAGCCGTAATCTGGTTTGGCAGAAGTACCACATGGACGGTATCTGCAATAATTTTTATTATTTTAATGTTATGTTTCTTGTCTTCAGTTGCTCTCGAATACAAAACACAGGCAAACAAGATGTGCGGAGTCATAACAGCTAAGGAAGTCATCGCTCGTCAGGGGGACGGAGAAAACTATCCGTCAAGTTTTAAAGAGCCTCTTCATGAAGGTACAGAATTTGATTTGCTCGAAAACCGACCAGGCTGGTTTCACATAAAGCTTTCTGATGACAGTGACGGCTGGATTCCCGAGGATAGCTCAGATTTAATCTAACCTCAATCAAGGCCAACCAGAGCAGGAGAGATCCGAACCCTCGGTAGCTTTGGGGTGCAGGGTTTTCCAAACGAATTCTAAAGGCTTGAAATTATTTTAGCACATACAACCTAACTACAACTATGAGGCTGATTATCTGCCAATTTTACAAAAATTCTTATTCTATAAGTATTGTCATACCAGTAAGTTGTAAAAAATAAGAAATTGGTCAACATTTTATATATCCTATTTTTTCAAAATTTTCCGAAAAATTGAGTATTTGCTCAAAAATGCGGTGCTTTTTTGTTACTTATACGAAAGGTATCGGCTGATGAAGACATATTGGAGACTAGGGAACAGGGCTTTCTACTTGCGAATAGCACCAAAATAACACTGTTCATAACATAGATTTGACACATTATCCTACAAACAGCCGTTTTTTCCTCAGAGTGAAGGTTATCTCGGGATTCGTAGACTGAGTAAGGATTTGGAAAACCGCAGTGCCACAAGGCTCCGGAGATTCAAAACAATCCTGTTCCGGTTTGTCTTTAATTGTGACTCTTTATAAACAAGTTATATCCTTATTACTTTCCTACAGCACTTTTCTGTAATGCACTTGCTACCCTTCGAATGTATATTAAGAGCCTCTAACAAAACTTGTTTTGTAATGTGTTATGACAGATAACAATACAACCAATTTCGAGCAGAGCCTCATGGATATCTGCTCGGCGTTCATAGCGAACCCGCAACCGTCGGAATTGATGCAGCCACGACAGTGTGCGTTCGACCACCCAGCGAAAGACACCCAAACCGCTGCCGTTTTTAGTTCGGCGTTTGGCCAATACAGGCTCAATTCCTTTCTGACGAATTTCTTTACGGTGCGGTTCGGAATCGTAGCCTCGATCTCCGTGAACACAATCGGGTTTACAGCGAGGTCGACCTACCTTTCCCGCGATAGGAGGAATGGCTTTCACCAGAGGCAGCAGTTGTGTGACATCATGTCGGTTTGCGCCGGTCAATTGGACTGCGAGCGGGACTCCTTCGGCGTCGGTGATGACATGATGCTTCGAACCCATTTTTCGCCTATCCGTGGGATTTGGGCCTGTTTTCGCCCCCCAAAAACAGCACGAACTGAAGACGAATCTACTACCGCCCGTGAAAAATCGATTTGGTCTGCGTGGCGAAGTTTGTTGAGCAAGATATGGTGTATTTTGTCCCAGATGCCTGCTTTGTGCCAGTCGCGAAGCCGACGCCAGCAGGTCATCCCGGAACCACATCCCATCTCCAATGGAAGATATTCCCAACCGATACCGGTCTTGAGCACAAAAAGAATCCCTGTCAGAGCTTTCCGGTTGCTCACAGGTGGCCTGCCCCCCTTGGGACGAGACGGTAGTTTGGGCAAAACTGGTTCGATGATTTCCCATAATTCGTCGGGTAACAATGGCTTGGCCATTAATAAGTCCTCTATGACTAAGGGTTTTCATAAGTTTTTCAACCATTGTTTTCATCGGCTATACCAGTATCAATCCTTGAGGTTTTGTTAGAGGCTCTTAGTTATTTGCATTCATCACTGAGCTATAAAGCACCTTGCGAATGTGAAGAAATGTACATATCAAAAGGATACTGAACTTTTTGGTTGCTTAAAATCTGTTCCAAATTCTTTACTATGCTTCAATGGCCAGTCTTGACAAAATCCCTAAGAATTGGTATAAAAGGATTATGTTTTTAGTAGATGGGTGATGAAGTGCTATATCGAAACCTAAAAGAAATAATTAACCTCAAAGAGCAGCTAACAATTTTTCCGATTTGTTTTGGGGGCTGGTATGAGTAAGATCCTGATATTGATAGTTGCAATTTTTAGTATATCTTCAGCTGCCGAAGGCAGCGTTAATGTGAAAGTATATCGGGCTGATGGTAATACGCCTCTCGAATGGACAGACCCAAACGTTCCTTACGTCTATCCAGATATTATGGTAGGAACACAACTAACGATAATAGTAGATTCGAATGTAGAACAAATTTGGTCGGGTAGCTTAGTTCTTGCTGATGCAAATGTGGATTATGCGGTTTTGTCAGGAAGGGGGCCACAAATAATTGACGATTGGACAGGCTCACATTACCCAGCCGCCGGTAACGAGGCCGCAGTTTTCGATTGGGAGGAGACAGGAATCGATGGCTTTGACCTGTACACAGGCTCCACCGGCGTGGAAGAAGGAAGATGGTTTATTATCGATTATAATTCAACAAAAGTAGGCAGTTGTAAAGTTGGGTACTATGACCACGATGTCAGCTGGGATGAACCTGTCTTGTACCTTTCTTTTACTCAAGTTCCGACACGTGACTTCAATGGTGATACCTTCGTTGATTTTAAAGACTTTGCAATTATGGCTTCACACTGGCTTCAGAATGGATGCAGCGGAAGCCAATTTTGTGAAGGGACCGATCTTAATTTTGATGGCTTGGTTGATTCGAATGACTTAATGTTGTTTTGTAATTACTGGCTATACCAAACCAACTGAATAATTGTATCCCCCATCGGTCCCCGAAATGTCTTTTATTTTAGAAACATACCCTGCTATCGCTAAAATGCTTACCATTTTGCCCTCTTTATCTGAATTATACAAACAATGCTTTTTTGAGAATTTTTTTAAAAAAATAATCTACAACGTCCCGCTTTAGAACGCCTTTAATTTTGAAGACGAATCTATTGATTCGTAAAAAATCCCTTTCAACGTATATTTTAAGGAGTCAAGGTATGAATAAAAAAATATCCATATTGACAATTGTGGTAATATTGGTCTTCAGCAATGGGCTCTTATATGGGGATAAACAGCTGGAAACATCCGAAACTTTAGGGATTTTCCAGAAACTGACTAATCAATCAAGATTAAGGTGGCTTTCTACCGGCACAATTCGTGCAAATCATAAAGAATATAAAGCCCCGAAGGTTGTTAACCCTGATGAAATGAACAAGAAGGTTACAAAAGCCGTTGAGCAGTACTTAAATGACCCTAACAAGCGTGAGCTAACCGATGAACTCCAGAAGATGAAGCTTGATGCAACACCATTCAATACCCGCTACGAACTTTTAAATGAATATACTATGGATTCCGAGACTATAGTTAAAATCGATGGTGAAAAATTCTATTGGGAAATTAATACAACTTCGCGTGTTGATTCAATAAAGCCGGATGATGTTACCGGGCAGAATTTTATGGCTAAATATTTTGATATGAACTGGAACAAACGCCGCATATTCGTTTGGGATGGAGAGAGGTACACGACATATTTCTTGCCTGGCAACCATGCTATTATTGACTCGACCGGAACTCAACCCCACAAAGTAAATGGCCCCTTAACGGCAGGAATTATACCCTGGGGCTATGGCCGTTACAGCTATGAAAGCCTTGCTGAGTCCAGCTATACCGGAGTAGAAAAAAACGCGGATGGGAAAAAGGAAATTGAGTCTGACGGTCAAAAGTTCAGATGGATTCCTTATGACAATAATATTAGATTCTGGAAAGGATTACGCAGTAAAATCTTGCGAAATGAGCGGATTGAAAGGAATTGCGGTTCATAGGGAATTTTCAGATTATCGCCTTATCTCTGGTAGTTGGGTTCCTTGCAACGTACTTTTAGAACAATACGAAGCTGATTCAGGCAGGCTGCTAACCAAAGATGAATGGATTATTACCGAAATTGATGGGAACACCCCCAGTCCCGATAGTTTTACCATTCAGTATCAAAGCGGCGCATTGATAGAAAATTTCTGTCCGCTCGATGATAGGCCACAAACATGTTATTATTCAGGAACGGCCGATTATGAATCGCTTTTGGGGGAAAGGCTGGACTTTGTAGCGAATAATGGATACCCCCAAAACTGCGCCACTGTAGCTTTAAAGCACACCTTGTCGCGGTTAGGAAAAAATTTGACCAGCCAGGAGCTTGAAGAGCTTGTAAATAAAACAGATGGAAAAACAACCTTACATGCGTTAAAAACCTTTGCAGAAAAATTGGGCTTTTTCTGTAACGCTGTCAAGACAAATATCGAAACCTTGAAGAAATTAAATGATACAGAAGCTATTCTGCATATTCCCGGCAAAAAGCATTTTGTTGTTCTGGACAAGATAGACAGCGATTATGTCTGGACGATAGATTTGGCATGTAATAAATTTTTCACTCACACAGACATCAGCTTTTTCGATATGGATTGGTCCGAAGGTGTGGCCCTTTTAATTTCCTCCAAGCCGATAGAACTGCAAGGCAGCTTTACCCAAATTAACGAGGACGAACTTAAAGATATTGTTGGCAGTGCCGGTTATTCCTGCACCCGCCTTTTACAGGGATATAATGTTATATTTTGTAGTTATATGGGAGGAGAATGTGGAGGTATGTATCAGGAATATTATACGCGGTATGGTTGCCAGTCTTCTCCAAGCGGTGGTTGCAGCAGTTCCCTGATGATTCGATACGCAGAATCCCCCTGCATAAATGACCCATATAATCTTGAGCAGTGTGATATAACGGGAGAATGGACCTGTTATTATATGAGAGCCTGCGCTTAAGAAACTGGTTAGATTTAAGGTTGGGAAAAAGGCAGATGAGTCATTCGTCATCTGCCTTTTTTATCGATATGAGAAGTTGACCTCGCATCAATTCAAGGTAAAATGTCCGAATATGAAAAGACCGGCTTTCACACTTATCGAACTCCTCGTGGTCATTGCCATAATCACTCTGCTTTTAGCCATTTCCGCCCCTGTCCTGTGCAGCTTGAGAATACAGACGAGAGTTGTTCTTTGCAGTTCAAACGTAAGACAGCTTTTATTTGGCTTGTTAACTTATGGGGCAGAGAACGAAACTTTGCCTTACGGATTTATCAATAACCCTTTATCTTTACCCCCTCCGGGTGGCTATCCAGGAAATCCTGCTTTTGATAGAAAAGGTTTTTGGTGGTTTAATTATATCTCTGACTACACAAGGAAAAGTCAAGGCAAATGGTCGGTTCTTCAATGCCCATCCCGTCCAACGATGGACGCAAAATTCGATTTGGTATTGTGTGGTAATTTCGGCGTCAACAGGTCTATCTGCAAAAGCTACGATGACAGGCAACCGTTCAGGGAAGAGTTTGTGGGAGTGCCATTGAGCACTGATTCCATAACAAAACCTGCAGAAACCCTGCTTATCCTCGACAGCGGTTATAGCTTAATATCCTGGTGGCATGCCACCAGTGAGCCTCCTGTCACTTTGAATATTAAAATAATTGAAGATACATCATATGTTCCGGGACTATCAATCAATAAAAAAAGGAGTTTTTGGCCCGGCCAGGAAGACGACGCGATTGAAGGGAGACATCCGAAAAAGACAGTTAACGTCGGATTTGTCGATGGCCATCTTAAAGCATTAGAGGCAGAAAGCCTCTTAGTAGAAAAAGAAGGAAAAGTATATAAGAACAAATCGCCCCTTTGGCAACCTAAATAGCCCAATTGTTAAAAAGCAAGTTTATTAAGTACCTCTTGCACACCGTTTTGACTGATATATCTAACCTCAACAGTGCTTTCCAACAAGTAATCTTTGTCTTTGTCTGTTCTTGTGTACCAATAAATTCTTTCGGGTAATCTTGTTTCACTATTTATGTTTACAATCCACTTCTTAAACACGAGCGAACCATCGTATGCGTATTCAATCCATTCGAGATTATATACCATTATTACCTCATCTGTTTCTAATGTTTTACCTTCTGTCCGACTCCATTTGGCATCAGGCGGAATGTCCCGCATATTATCAAACGGCATCAAACCAAGAGAACCGCTCATTCTCTTCTCAATTGATGTAATCTCGTCGTTTGTCAGTTTGTTTATTTCTGTTGAACCGCCTTGATAATCTTTGCTCCTCTTTTCACCGTTACGAGTATCCCATATAACGGTATTCTTCACAGTTTTGGCTGCATATATCCCCAAATCCTTTGATACCCACCTTTCCTCAACAGGTTCGCTTTGGTTTTTAACAAATTTTGAGATATAAACATTTTCAACCTTTTCGATGGCGCGATAGACCTGTTCAATCGTAATACCATGAGCCTTAGGTATGCTAAAAAGAAGAGCAAGTCCAATTATTAAAACGGCAGCAGCGGCAATAGCACTTTTATATAAGGGTTTCAGATTCATACGATGTGACGGCTTTCCCTGCGAAGAAGAATGCCTGCTTATTGATGATTGGGTAACTTCTATATCTTTTTTGTTTGTGACTGTAACACTTATTGGAAAGCCGTTATAAAGTTCATTTTGTTGGCCTGTCCCTTCGGATTTCACAGGGGCACTTATGTTATAAACCGTTACAATTTCAGAGTCAGCCCGTTCAGCAATGTTGAAAATTGTATTATGCAGATTCAGCATTTTTAAAAGGCATTTTGGACAGGTGCGAATATGCGTTACCAGAGATTGACGCATTTGTGAATACTGATCATTAACAGGGTCGAATCCATATGGAATAACATAATCGAATATATCAGATATGCTGATGTGTTCACAGGGGAAATCTCTTTGGTCTATTTCGCTCAGTAATAATCCATTTCGCACCATCTCCCTTCGCATAAAAACCAATCCCCTGCAATCTTTGCAAATGCATATATGCTTGAGAATATCTGCATTTGTTTTTTCAAAATCCAACAAAACTATCGACGGAATGACCTTTCGGATGTTATTGCATGAATTGGCATCGAAAATAAGTTGGTCCGCAAAAAGCTGGCTTAACTTACATAATTGTTTTGGATTGAGGTGCAACCTTTGGATTATCTCCAAGTTATTTAAGCACTGCGGGCAGTTATCTATGTGTGACGTTATCGGCGTCGGTATTTTAACCTTCATAGATGGTTCCACCAAAGTAGGTAGGAAGGGTTTTACAGTTTCACAAGTAACTTCCTTGCCGATGTATTTAAAATGAAGTTTTAGCATCATAGCAATACCGGTGTCTGCTTTTTCCATATCAACACTGCTGCTATCTCCAGTTTTCGAAAGGGCGTCTTTTAATCCTTTCAACTGCGATTGGCAATTCTTACAGTTCTCGACATGTTTAACCATAAACTCCGGAATATCTTTGCGTCTATCGTCAGAAAGCAAACTGTAATAGTATAAACTTGCTTGCTTACATAAAAATTCATCACTGTGAGCACTCATACTAATTTTCCTGCCTTCTGACGAAAAAATGACTAATCTTTCTTATCCCGAGGTAAATATACTTACTGACGGTTCTTTTATTAACATTCATTTTCTCCGCTATTTCCGTAATATCAAGATTATTTCTATATCTCAATGTTATTGCTTTAGCCTCGCTATATGGTAACCTTTTCTCAATCATACCAAACATTTTATTTATTTCTTCCTCTTTAATCAATGTTTTCTCTGGATTGTCCTCAATGACAAAACAATGCCCTTCATCTAATAACTTAACAACCTTACTTTGGTACCTTTTCGCGCGTCGAAGAGCATCGTGGACATCATTTGTAATAGCTTTGTATAGGTAACTCCTGACATTGCCAACGTTCTTTGGCAGAGGTTTATAAACGAGATATAGAAAAAAACCTTGAAAAATGTCGTCCGCCCAGGCTTTATCATCCAAACGATAATCGATGATTTTACGAATAAAATCCCCATATTGTGCAAAAACTTCCGCTGCTTTATCTACATTCTCCCGACAAAAATCTTTAGAGCTACCGGTTGATTCCATTATGTCTATGACTCTATCACCCTTTTGAAATTACCATCCTCGACCATATTTAACACTTTAAAATTCAGTCCTCCACAAACCTGACATTATAAAGCGTAAGAAACAGTTTTCTTTTAAGCGTATTTTATCCGATTCATGTCGAAAAGTATATGTTAATATGGGGCCTGTGTAAGGTTAACAGACACTATCGGTATTATTGCTTCGCCATGGGCTTGGTTCGACTTAAAGGATTAACTTTCAGATACAGCAGGTGCACTATCTTAATTTTAAATCGGGGTACTACAATGCGCTAATAATGTGGAATTCTTCGTTTAACGCACAAGAACTCTAAAATTGCTTAACTAATGACAGCTGTTCATTCTTTTGCACGGTATTTTGAGCTATTTGAATTATTTGCTGACGTAGAATCCTCGGAGCAAGTACCTGAACCTGGTCTCCAAAGCTCAAAATCCACCATTTGATCTCATTTAAACCATCAACGCGAAACTCTACAATCGCAGAGCCGTCTTCCTCAAAAGAAACAACCTGTGTTTTATGCCACTGAGTCTCAGCTACCCGTCGGGCGACTTTTGATGTAAATTTTAATTTGACGTTATACAGTTGTCCTTCTGGTGCTGTTGACCAGGCTCGGCCAAAATAATCGCTTACGTCACTCAGCATATTCTCAACATAACATCTATCTAAAACGTTAAGCTCTTTGATGTTTTTTAGATTGAAAGAGTATATTTCCTTACGATGAGTTGGCTTGCCAAGCAAATGCCACCCATTTGTATGGTAAATTAAATGATAAGGCTCTAATTCGGTAACCACTTTTTCCTCAGGTGTTTGATAATGAACTTTCAATACACGTTTTTGCAAAATGGATGTTAAAATTTTTTCAAATAACTTATCAAGTTGCCCTGTTCTCTCACACTCGTTAGCTTTTATGGATATGTGCGGTAGCGCCATATTACAATATCGCTGGATTTCTTTGGGGAGGTTACTTTCGATTTTCAAGGCCGCATTTAGTATCTGCTTTCTGAGCGGCTGTTCAAAAATCTTATGAGATTCATAAGCTAATAAAAGTAAGCCGAGCGCCTCCTCGGTAGAAAGTGCTAACGGAGGCAAAAAAAATTCTGGTTTTATCAAATAGGTATGTTTGCATTTATAATAACTACACGGAATGCCGACTTTTTTTATTTCCTTTAGATCACGCAATATTGTCCTTTTGCTCACCTGATAGAAATCAGCTAATTTATCCACGTCATAGGTTCGGCCTGTTTGCAGTGCGGTAATAATACGAATTATTCGACAAATTCTGCTCGTACTCATTTCTACCCTCTTATCACCAGCGGAGTTTGCAAGAAATAGTCTAATTTATACATCTTACACTGTCAATATCCTGTGTATGAGAATAATTGTCCAAAGGATTGAATTAAAATTTCTTGTCTTCAGACAAATTGGGGGGCTTGTGACCTTACCCTCAAAAACTGTGCCAGTTTTGGCTAACGTCAAACAGGAAAAATTCCTGATAGTAACCTGACTGACCCACTTTTGACCCACTTTGATAAAAATAGCATATTTACAAGAAAGTGTGTGCAACTGAAAATCCATAATGCGCCTAAAAGAAAAGACTTATGCAACTATCCCCGATGCGATTCGAACGCATAACCTTTGGCTTCGGAGGCCAACGCTCTGTCCAATTGAGCTACGGGGACAAAATTCAATAAATCTTAAAAACATCTAACAGAATGATTTGAAACCGCGGATTTCACGGATTAACGCCGATTTTTTTACGAATATTCTTTTAATCCGTGTAATCAGCGTAATCCGTGGTTTCATTTTGTTCGAGTCTTTAAATCTTATTATGACAAAAAATGGGAAAACTTCAACCTTTTTCATCTTCTACAAAAACAGCACTACCAAAAATCAAACAACCTGTCTGGCGGCCCTCGAAACCGGCTGTATAAATTTAACTAAAAAATCCCCAAAAAAATCCCCGATGTCGAGGTCCTCGCCTCAAGATCCGCCAGTGGCTAAATACGAACGACGAATTTTAAACACAGATTAATGCAGATTCGCACGGATTTGTTTTTTTGTTCGCCTCTCTCATCCTTAAAATCATCTTTACAAAAAATATAAAATTGGGTATAATCCAATAGGCATTAAAATTTGTCCGTAGAGATAAATGCTGCTCGTCTCACAAATTGATGGACAGGAGGATTATTTACAATGTCACTATCTGATATCTTTCGAATTAATGAACTTAAAGCAAATCTTACCCAGGCACAAGAGGAGCGGGACTCATTAAAAAAAGAACGCGATGCATTAAAAAAGCTCCTTCCCGAAACAGACCTTTATTGCCAGCTAAGAAGCACTATCTCCGGCTTAGAAAAACGTAAAATTGAAATTGCTCAACAGGTAAAGAATTTAGAGTCGGAGTTTGAAAAACGAAAGCAGGGATTAAATTCAGCTTATAAACAGCAAGAACAAACGCTAAAACAGCAAATCTGCGATTTAAATAAACAAGTCTCGGACAAGAAGGATGAATTAATTATTCTTGAAGACAGTATTCTCCTTCAGTCGTTTGGATTCTATACGCCAAAGTATGATTTTGAAAATTCTGAAATCTATAGGATTAAACTGGAACAAATTCGTAATCAACAAGAAGCGATGGTTAAATCACAGAAAGCGGCTTATTGTACTACAAGTTGGACTGTCAATACGAGCGAAAAAGAAGGTAAGCGTATGATTAGGGATTATGTAAAGCTTATCTTGCGGTCATTTAATAACGAGTGTGATGCCAGCATTCTCAGGGTAAAATTTAATAATATTAAGTCTATAGAGAAAAAAATTACTAAAGCATTTGAGATACTCAATAACCTCGGGCAGCAAATGAGCATTGTCATTTCTACAGACTACCTTAATCTTAAATTGTCGGAGTTGTATCTATGTTATGAATACGAGTTAAAAAAACAGGAGGAAAAAGAAGAACAAAGACGCATCAGAGAGCAGATGAGGGAGGAGGCAAAGGTTCAAAAAGAAATCGAAGAAATAAAGGCTAAGATAGAAAAAGAAGAAAAGCACTTCAATCAAGCGATGTTATCGACAAATGAACTACTTCAAAAAGCAAAGACGGATGCTGAACGAGAATTGCTTAAGAATGAATTGACAAATATCCAAGAAACACTGTCTGGTATTGAGAAAGACAAACAGGATGTTCTGTACCGGGAGCAGCATACTCGTGCAGGATATGTTTATATTATATCCAACATCGGTTCATTCGGCGAAAATGTTTACAAAATTGGTGTAACACGCCGATTAGACCCTCAGGAACGAGTGGACGAGTTGGGAGACGCTTCTGTGCCATTTTATTTCGATGTGCATGCTATGATATTCAGTGATGATACGCCATCTTTGGAGAATGCGATGCATAAGGCATTTAGTGACAGAAGATTGAATAGGATCAATTTACGAAGAGAGTTTTTCCATGTGAAATTAGAAGAAATCGAAGAGGTCGTGAAAAGAAACTTTAATAAGCCTGTGGAATTTACTAAACTGGCTGAAGCAGCACAATATCGTCAATCTTTAATGCTAAAAACCAATTTGCAATCAAGTTCGTAGGGGTTTGCGAACCGACCGTTTAGTTTATTTTTCTTTTTTTGCCGTCAGCAAACTTACAACAATCAGCGCAATTACGGACGCCGTTATAGCAGGCAAAACCGCATCCAATTGCTTAATCCACTCGGGAATTTGTCCTGCAATCTTTCTGCAGGTCTCAGAAGAAAGGAAAAACCGCACGAAAAATGCCTCCGACCAGCCGAGAGACATTACCGTTCCCGAAACGATTGAAATAATAGCCCCCTGCCACGTCGCCCGCCTCCAGAACAACGCCGCCACAAGGCAAGGCGTAATCGCACTCCGTAAATCGTATAAGCATACATCGCCTTCTTAAAAAAGCCTGTCCTTTCCGAAAACATCAATGTCACCACGTATCCGACGACCCCGAATACCAGCACCAAAAGTCTGCTGAAAAAAACAACCCTTCTTTCGCCGGCCTTCGGATTTATATACGTCATATACACGTCCCGAATAAAGGTCGTCGCCGGAATCAGCAAAAATGATTCTGCGGTGGAAACGATAATCGCAACCACCGTCACCATAAACAGCAGGCCCAATGCTATCGGCATATAGTGTCTGGCAGAATAAATCAGGATATATTTCCCGTTCGCCGGGTCGGGGGTTAAACTGGCCGCCGCCCACGCGTGGCAATAATCAAAAGCTCAACTAATATCGCCAGAAACACCATAGTGTATGCAGCCTGTCTTGCGCCTTTGGCGCTCCTGCAGGCAAAAAATCTCTGATACAGGTTTGCGTCCCCCATAATCAGCAAAAATGGCGGCATCAGGTAATTGAAAAGCTGCGGCCAGGAATAAACGCCCCAGAACTGCATCTGATGTGGTCTATCGCCCATCGCAGCAAAAGCCCTTTCCATTCCCGCAAATCCGCCCGCTTTTACAAGCAAAAATGGAAACGCAATCAACATCCCGATTAAAATAATAGAGCCGTTAAAGACATCGCAGTAAGCAAGGCTCATAAGCCCTGCCAATACCGTATATGTGATAATGAACACCGCCGCAATTATCGTAGCCGTCCTCGCGGTCAGAATGGGCTCGATAAGCTCCAGTTTGCCCGGCTGCGGAACGGATACAATCCTAAACTCATTTTCTTTATCAAAGTCATTGCTCAAATCAGCCATATTATATTTGGCAAAGTTATTTTCTTTTATGACAATGGTATTGTCGGTCCCTTTGGCTTTTAGTTCTTCTCTCGCTTTAATGACAGATTCCTTTGAAACAACATTCACAACAATCTCAACTGGCTTTTCAGACCAGCCCTCTCCGCTTTTTGCGGCAAGGGCCAACGCAGCCGTCCCTGACCAGTCTCCATCAGGCGTGAACTGAACAAAGCCCTTGACAATCTGATGTCTGGACAGGATGTCGCCCGGCTGTAAAACAACAGCAGTTCTGTCGCCGGTGATTACCTCAAGAACCGCCCCGCCTGCATTGAACTGATAGCTCAAAATTACCATATATGCAATAATCAAAGAGACCACCGCAAGCATTCTCGCAACCCTGCCATACCGCGAACCGATAATCTCCGGCACGCTATAGACCTCAAAGCCCCTCGCCTTGCCGGCTATCTGCGCAAGGATTAGCAAACCTATAAATGTCCCCAGCGGCAAAATCAGGGCGGCCATCCCCCTCTCGTAAGCCTGCTCTGCCTCGCCGACAATTGAGCCGGTGCCAATCCAGACCGCAAGCATAGTCAGCACAACAACCCACGGCGAGAGGGTTCTGCCCGCAACCGAAAAATCGGCGCCGGTTTTAACCTGACGTGACTTATATAAACCTACCCCGGTAAGAAACAACAAATAAAAAAGTATTGCGACAAGATAAACCATTCCTGTCCCTTCCCAAAAAACTCATCCCCTGTTATTAACTTTCAAATTCGTGTACTCTGTTGGAAAGATGCCGATTTATCTGTCATACCCGCGAAGCTTGTCCTCGCGAAAGCGGGGAGCGGGTATCCAGAAACCTGTGTAAATAATGGATTCCTGCTTTCGCAGGAATGACAAACCTAAGGTTTCAACAGAGCAAAATTTGTGCTAAAAATTAGCAGATATACGTCTATAAGACAACAAAAAACAGCTTCAGACCAGCCTATCATTAACAATTTTTTTCATTTTGAATCTTTGTACAAAGTCAGACATCAGTTTGACATAAGCGCAGTCTTTCAATATCATTGTGCAATATTGACTAACCTGAAAAAGGATGCAGATGCGATTCGTATTCGACTTACTATATTTACTGCTGGCGATTGCCATAAGCCCCCTGCTGCTTTACCGCTTGATTCGGCACAAACGCTACCGGGCGGGCTGGGCTAACCGCTTTGGAAAAATCGTCCGCAAAGAGCCGGCCAAAAAATGTATATGGCTCCACGCCGTCAGCGTCGGAGAGGTCAACGCCGCAAAAACTCTTCTCAATGAGCTTGCAAAACAACTGCCCGACTTCGAAATCATCATAAGCAGCACAACGGATACCGGCTTCAACCAGGCTAAAGCACAATATGGAAACAAATGTTCGGTATTCTATTTCCCCCTCGACCTTTCGTTCACTATGCGAAGGGCATTAAAAAATCTAAAGCCTTCTATGTGCCTGCTGATGGAGCTCGAAGTCTGGCCAAACCTCGTCAGCATCGCCAAAAGGCTCAACATTCCCGTCGTTGTCGTCAACGGCAGAATCAGCGACAGAAGTTACCCAAAATATAAGGCTATCAGGCCAATCATCAAGGGTATGTTCCAGAAAACCACACTCATCCTCGCCCAGACCGAAGAATACGCACAACGATTTATTCAAATCGGCTCATCAGCGGAAAAGGTTTTCGTCGCCGGCTCATTAAAATATGATACCGCACAGATTGCCGACAAGGTCGATGGTGCAGACCAGCTCGCCGCAAAATTAAATATCCAACAAGGCCAAAGATTACTCGTTGCAGGCCAAACAGGCGACGGCGAAGAAAAGTTAATCCTGGACCTCTATAAAAAAATCGTCTCGCAGAAAAAATTCGAAGACCTTCGGCTGGCTATTGTCCCACGAAAACCCGAAAGATTTGACGAGGTCGCTCAGTTAATCGCTCGTGCCGGCCTGCCTATGGTGAGATACAGCAAAATCAAAAATCAACGGGACAATCCAAAAATCGACAGTCCTGTCGTCATCCTCGGCGACACAATGGGCGACCTAAGAAAATTTTATTCACTCGCAACGGTCATCTTCGTCGGCCGCTCACTCGTGCCGCTCGGCGGCTCCGATATGGCAGAGGCCGCCGCCCTCGCCAAATGCACAATCTTCGGACCATACACCTTCAACTTCAATCAGACCGTCGATGACCTCATCAGAGAACAAGGCGCAATCCAGGTAAAAAATGAGCGAGAACTATTAGAAATAATTGAAAAATGCTTGGTTGAACCTGACTACGCTCAAAAAATCGCCCGAAATGGCCAAAACGTAATCAGAAAAAACCAGGGCGCTACAAAAAGAACCGTTGACCGGATAAAACTGCTGTTGAAAGATAAGGCCTTTAATTCGCCCTAAAAGTGAATCTGCAATCTGGTGAAGAACATCCGGCCAGGCGTTTCATGAGCAGATAGTTGACCCGAGCCAAAGTGTGGACCATTTGTTTTATTTAACACGTCACTTACGCCAACCATAACTTCGCCATTGCCTTTAGCGAACTCTTTTGCCAAGCCCAAGTCCAGGCGGTGCGATGGGCCAACTTCTACAAGAGTTGAGTCATCCTTACAAGCAGAGGTTATTGTCGTGTACCTATAGTTTGTGTTAAATGTCCAGCCATCAGACAAAAACAACCGTCCGCTCAATCCCACTTTATGTTTAGCGGGAGCATAGCTGCGGATGGACCGTTGGGGTGCATCTTTCTGGAAGTCCTCATAAGCATACCAGGCAGAAATTTTTCCTGGTTTGCCCGCAAGGACTAATTCAAGTTCGGTGCCATAGGCATCGGCTCCGTCAATATTTTCAGGGGTATTGTAAGGTATTCCAAAGCCATCGTATGTCTTGGTATATCCGATCAGCTTTTCATAACGCTGGTAGTATGTATCCGCACGGAGTAACAGGTTTCTGGTAAGTTTTCCTGTATATCCGGCTTCAAGTGAGTAGATTTCTTCGTTTTTCAATTCATCAGCCGGCAGCACATTAAACGCATACAGGCCGGGCGGGTACGGAGGAGAGGGGAAAGGGACGCGGTGGGTCTCGGTTTCACGAACCGATGTAAAAGGAGTACGAAAAGCCTTGGCGAAGCTGAATCGAAGCATATGGTCCTTTTTTTCATCCATTGCGTAAAGGGCTGTCATTCGGGCTGACCAGTCGGTTTGTGTTTCCGAATACCATTCTATACGAATCTGGTTTTCAAGGGTAAGCCTGTCACTCAGCGTCCAGCTATCGATTAAGAACGCTCCTGCAAGTAGTTCTTTGTATGGTTCGCCCGAGTACGTAAGCTGCTGAGGATTCTGTAGTTCGGTGTCGATCTGCGTGAAGCGGACATCTCCACCTATCATGACGTTGTGGGCGTCTGAAGCCTTGAAATTCAGCTGTCCCTCGATATTATTCTGCATCGAGAACCACTTCATAAGGGTCGGTGCCTTTTAATTGGCGAAAGTGCCTGACCACTGCAAATAACCGCTGCTGCCATTTTTAAAATCATTCTCTAACTTTATATACGGCCGGACTTCTTCATACCAACCGTTTCCACCCGGATAATACCCGCCAAACTCCCAGTCACCTAATACAGAGTGAGAATATCCTGTGCCAAATGATAACTTTGTCTCATCAGAAGGCCGATAGATTGCTTCAGAATCAAATCGCCAGCTACGCGCGAAATCATTTGCGGTAAAACTGCTGAAACCCATTAGAGCGTTTACTGTGGCAGTGGTATTGGATGCATAGCGGCCCGCGCCGGCATCATCGGAACTCTCCAAATCTTCATATCCTGCGGACACGCGCCAGCTCCATTTGTCTTTTTTGTCCGCCACGCGAAGGTGGGTGTAGCTGTCCCCAAATTCAGTTATTGTCGTTGAGGCAAAGCCTCCCAGAACATCTTCGGGCTTTTTTGTGATAATGTTGATTACACCGTTAAAGGCATTTGCGCCCCAGGCCGCTCCGCCGGGACCTCGCACAACTTCTATTCGTTCGATATCCTCCATCTGAATCGGCAGCGTTTCCCATGATGTGCCTCCAAACAACGCGCTCTCGGTAGAACGTCCATTGATAAGCACTAACGTACGGTCTGAAGTGAATTCGTGCAGCCCTCGTACACCAACAGCATATCTGAAGCGACTTATTTTCAGCATATCAACACCGGGGGAAATTTGTAAAATCTCGGGAATATCAGTCAGACCGCTGTAATGAATATCTTCCGCGGTAATAACGCTAACAGGCACAGATAACTCGCTAAGCTTCTGCTCCTGCCGCGAGGCGCTGACAATAGGAATATTCATCAGGTCCTCGATACTCATTTCGAATAAATCAGACGAATCTGAACCGGTGGTCTTTTCAGCCCTGACCTGCCCACAGACTAATAACAGCACACACAAAAAGACGATTGTGACAACTTTCATAACAATATCCCCCAAAGTATCTTTCAAATTTTGCACCAACCCCCCACCCCGCACTAATATAATTTCGTCCCAAAATCGAATACCGTTAAACAGAATACAGGCCGGAATACTCGACAGGGCTTATAAAGAGCTAAAAAAAGCGAAGGAAATCCCCAAAAAAGGTCGTGATAATGCAAAAAAAAGATTATCGGTCCTTGCCGCCTGCAACAAACCGCATCTTGCCTACATTTGGTATGATTGCGAAAGGAAAACTGCTCTGCCCCAGATTCAACCTGAAGCCGCCCGGCCAATAGACGAAAACGGCCTTGCCGACAAGATAATCCCGCGGCACAATTCCTTCATCATACTCTTTGCCGTTATTGCCCCGCCCTTTCCTGCTCCACCACCTGCCGTCCTCACTGTTGGGGCTGTTATCGCCGAGAACAAAGAACTGGTCTGCCTCGAGCGTAAGCGGATTGCCCTCGCCCGCCCTCGCCGCCCTCGTCTCGTTTGCATATCTGCCGGCAGCATAACCAGTATAATGAATGTCTCTAAAAATCGAAACGTGCGATAATACAAGTCTGCCGCTGCCGAGAATTTCAACACGAGGTTCAATATCGGTCTTTCTTTCGCCCACACTCGTCGGCAGCAGCCCCAAATCGTATGTTAATTTCTCGTCGCCGAATTCAAAAATGAGCTGATGGTCAACATTGGCAAACCTGACGCCTATCGGCTTATCGGATGCAACCGACGGAATTTCCTTAACTGCCAATTCTGTCTCCGTCCCCTCGAATGTCTTGGAAATCGTCATCTTACCCTTAAAATCAACCCACGCCCTGTAATTGGTCTGGTATTTGCTCAAAGCAATTCCCGCCCCGCCTCCGCTACCTGAACAAGCAACGTAAAAGCTGGCCATCAGGTCGCTGCAGATCGGCATATATTTGTAATCTCCAACATCATTGTAGGCATAAGCCGTCCTGAAGTCATTACCGAGTTTAGTATCATAAACAAATGTATTTAATTGGTCTGGGGGACTGTCAAGATGAAAAAAGGCAGGATTAACAGGGTCGTTAATCCATTTGGAACCGGCAGCATTAAACGGTTGTCTCCAGGTATGGCCGTTAAAAGAACCTTCATCGGGCCTGGCCGGCTGATAATCATTTACATAAACCGGCACCCACAATTCTTCCTGAACCTTCGCAGGCTTTCTCGCTATCAGACCGTTGATATAAATATCACCATCGATTATTTCCACCGTCTCGCCGGGCCTGCCTATCATACGTTTGATATAATTTATCTGCGGCTCGAGTGGATTCTTAAATACCACAACATCCCAGCGTCTCGGCTCGAAAAATTGATAAATACATTTCAGCACCAATATGCGGTCGCCGTTCGAGACTACCTCTGCACCGCTGCCGCTATCAATGTAACCGCAGCTCGGACATCGGGTCGCCAGCGGCCTCACAGAACTCATAGGAACCTTATCTCTGACCAGACCGTACCTTTCAGGAACAAATCCATATTCATACCGGTAACCGCACTGGCGACAACGCAGGTGAAAATGCATCCCCATCAGGGTATCTGCCATACTGCCGGTTGGTATCCTGAATGGCTCCATCACAAAGGCTCGAAAAACAATGGCAAGGACAAATGCAGCCACCAACCATTCCAAAGTACTGGCAATCTCTACTACCCTGTCCCGGTGATGCTCTCTTTGTCTTCCCTTTTTATCGGTTTCAATCTCTGACATAGCAAAAATTATTCAAAAAGAAACTCGTATCATAATATAATCCCAGCCAAAACCAGAAGATTATGCCACTATTTGACGAGCCGGTCAACTAACTATCCATTTCCCGGCAAAGCTCTGTATGCAACTTCCATCATCAATCCAAGCAGCCTCTTCAGATTCTTCCAGCCGTAACACTTTGATGCTACAAGAGTTATATCACCCCTCTCATCCAGACAAAACCAATGGCACAACAGGCATTCGAAAAAAAATACTGCAAAATATTTTCCCCGCAGGCAATACTCCTGCCGGTTTCAATCCTGCTCCTAACGGCAAAACCCTCACCAAAATCGGCTCTCCGGCAATTCAACCGTAAAGAACAAAAAAATTTTCTCCAAAAATTGCTTGCTGGACAGAAGTCTTTGTTGTATAGTTCGTTGTGTATTCTTAAGTCTTCCTGCGAGGTTTCTTGTCTGCTGACAAAAACACCGCTTGCAGAAAAGGAACGGCTGGATACATTATGTTTGTTGTTCGGAAAGTTATGAAAAGTTCGTTAAAAAACAATAAATTGGCTTCAGCAAAAGTTGCTGTTTTGATAAACGATATAAGACGCAACCGTCACTTCCTGTAAAGAGGCAATATATGGCAACAACCAAGAAGAAAGAACTTATAGATATCATAGCAGAACGTTCTCAGGCAAAAAGAATTTTGGTAAAACAAATAATTCAGTCTTTTCTCGATGAAATCATTACACAGTTATGTAAAGGCAACCGGCTTGAATTCCGTGATTTTGGTGTCTTTGAGACCAAAAAAAGAGCGGCGAGAACCGCACAGAATCCCAAAACCCTCGAGCGCGTTGAGGTGCCGGCAAAAAGAACCGTCAAATTTAAAATGGGACGATTAATGAAAGAACACCTCGGTGAATCCGCCGTCAATCCCGTCAAAGGAAAATAAGCGGCAAGTCTCCCTTCGGCGAATCTAAACAGAGCCGAAAGAGGCGAACCAAAATTGAATTAAAAACCGTCAAAAAATACGCATCGACCCTCGAAAACAATTATCGGGGGCTTTGTCTTTGACGGCTGTTTTTTGCGTAAATTTGTTCTAAAGGAGATTTTGTATGGCAGAAGGAACAGTTAAGTGGTTCAATCCACGGAAGGGATACGGTTTTATCGCCGCCAATGACGGTCGCGATATCTTTGTCCACTACGCAAATATCTCAGGCCAGGGTGGTTATAAAACCTTAAACGAAGGCGATGTCGTCACTTTCGATGTTGTCGAGGGTGAAAAAGGGCCGAGGGCAGAGAACGTTGTTCAGAAAACAGCGGCTACTAAACAGGACAAGACCGAAAACAAAAAGCCGAAAAGCGAACAATAACTCGGCTTACCTCGAAAACCCCCAGACATCTCGTAAAATTTGTTTCGTATCAAAAAAGTTTTTGACGGAAAATCCTGTCGGCAAGGCAGGGGAAGGGTGAATGAAGTTATTTTAGAATAACCAGCTATGTTTGCCGTTAAAGAAAAAGTTGTAAGTCCCGACACGGTCGGGAAACCAAATAATGGCTTGACCTGCAGTGTGCTGGTGCTGAATAAGCACTATATGGCCATTCGGGTAATCGAGGCAAAACGCGCCTTCTCCCTACTCTTCCGACAGCTCGCCGAAGTCGTCGCCTTCGAAGAAGGCTCATATTACAATTACAATTTCGAAAACTGGTGCGAGGTAAGCCGGTTCAAACGCAGTTTCGAGCCTGATATGCACGACTGGGTCTCAACCGTAAATCTCTACATCGCCGTCCCAAAAATTATAAGGCTGCTCTTCTACGACCGCCTCCCAAGAAATGAGGTAAAGTTCAACCGCCAAAATCTTTTCGCTCGCGACAGAAACTCCTGCCAATACTGCGGCAAAAAATTCCCAACAAGCGAACTGTCGCTCGACCACGTTATCCCAAGAAGTCTCGGCGGCAAATCAACCTGGGACAATATCGTTTGCGCCTGCACCGACTGCAACGTCAGAAAAGGCGGCAGAACTCCAAAACAGGCTGGTCTGTCCCTTATCAAACCGCCTGTCAAACCCAAACGCAATCCCCTCATCCACGTCCATCTCGGCACTGAACGATATAGCAGCTGGAAGCAGTTCCTCGACCACGCCTACTGGTCCGTCGAACTCAAATAACAAATCTTTATGCCTCTGCTCTTTGGCTCCTTCTCCCTGCACTCCTCGCTTTTCACTCCTTTGTGCCTCTTGACTGATTTGCAAAATTAAATTGACTCTAACTTAAAAAAACTATATTCTATCATAAGTCCGCGGATGTGGCGGAACTGGCAGACGCGCAGGCCTCAGGAGCCTGTCCCCGTATAGGGGGTGGAGGTTCAACTCCTCTCATCCGCATTTATCACGCTCCAAAAATTTTCCCGCCGCTTGTAATCTAATCTCTGCCATTAAACCGATAAAAATATTATGACCCTTGTTGCTCAGAGTATTTTTATGCTTGCCAACGCCCAAAATCCGCTTATGGCGAGCATAGTCGAACCACAGTCCGCCGCAGGCGGACCGCAATCCGACCCTTTTGTTCTGCTTACCCTCGCTGCCCTCGTCCTGCTCGGTTTATTCATCTGGCTGGCAGGCCTCGGATTGCGAAAATTCCTGCTCCCCATCATCGGCCTCTTCGCAGGCGCAATCTCCGGCTACCTCCTTGCCGGCAATCTTATAATCACCTTGTTTCTTGCCGCTGTCGGCCTGATTATCGCAATAATTATCGCAGCAAAAATCACCGCACAGTCCGTAAAAGGCCAATTGCTTGCTGCTTTCATCTTTTCACTGTGCGGAACAATAATCGTCCTTGTCGGTATGATTCTGCTGCTTATTTACAAAGGCGCAGAGCCAATAAACGCCATAAGTCGCAGGCCGACCTTCTACATCGCTTTTTTCGTCGCTATGACCCTTTTTGGCACAATCATCCAGACCCTCTTCTGCAAACGTCCAAAAAAACAATCGAAAACCGACCAAAATGCCGATAATAGCTAAACGGTGAACAGAAATGGGTATAGAGTGATGTGAACGACTTTGCACCCTTAACTCTTAACCCTTAACTTTTTTGAACTGAATGTAAAAACCAAACAAAATATACAACTCCACGGAATATCAGTAGGAGCAAAAAATGATAAATACATTTTCTCTGCTCGCACAGACGACAAATGCAGCCGAACAGAAAGCCGCCCAAAGCACTATTGTGCCGGTCACTAAAATCTGGTCGCACATACAAACCGTCGGCATCCCGGAGGCGATTGTTTTCATTGCGTTCGGCGTCATCTGCCTCTTCTACGGCTGGCGAATCTTTAAGGCACTGACCATAATGGCCTTCGCACTCATCGGCCTGCTTATCGGAATGCTCATTAGTCAGAAGATGGGCAGTTCAAACAACCCCATCTTGGCCGTTATGCTCGGTATTGTTTTCGGCATCGTCGCAGTCCCGATGATGAGGTGGGCTGTCGGCATACTCGGTGCGGTTGCCGGCGCTATTATCACCGGCGGGCTTTGGTTCGCCTTTAAATTGCCGGACCAGTACTTGTGGGCTGGAGCGATTACAGGCTTTGTCGCAGGCGGTATGATTTCGTTTATCGTCTTCAAAATCGCCGTTATACTCTTTACCAGCGTACAAGGCAGCTCTATGATTGTTGCAGGAACACTCACCCTGCTTTATCGCTACTCGGAAACCACCTCAAAGACGCAGGAGATGTTTCTCGGCCCAAAATGGTTTATTCCGGCCATCTTGATTCTGCCGACAGTATTCGGCCTCTACTGGCAGAACAGGTTCGCCAAAAAAAGCCCTGAATGGACCGTCTGATTTTGACGCTATCTTAAATCCCAAATTGTCTTTGCGGAACCACGAAGCGGCTGTGTTGGAATTCAAGGATTTTTTTATAATTTTTCGAGAGACCATAAAGTTTGATTCCTAATCATCGTATTCAATATTATCAATAGCTTTCGCATACAGGCAGTAATAACCACTTTGAAAGCTTTGCCCTGCCACCTGCGAGCAGGGTTCGTTTAGCCATCGCCGGCATTTATCCTCCGTAGTCTTGACGAAGGAGGACGGCGACGGATTACTCTTGAAAAATTACCCTCTTTGCCGTAGAATCCCACCTTTGCTGTAATGTGCAATTTTGCGATAATAGTGGCCAAATAGGGTAAAAAGGTGTTTGACGCATTAACAGAAAAACTTAATTCGGTCTTCAGGTCCCTTTCGGGCAGGGGCAGAATCACCGAGGCCAACATCTCCGACGCTATGCACGATGTTCGCAAGGCCCTGCTCGAAGCCGATGTCAATTACCAAGTCGTCAAGCAGTTCTGCAAAGACACTGCCGCCGCCGCCATCGGTGCTGACGTTATCAAAAGCCTCCATCCCGGACAGGTGATGGTCAAAATCGTCCACGACGAGCTTGTCAAACTTATGGGGCCGGTTGATACGAAGATTTATTTCGTTTCCCCAGGCCCGACCATAATCCTGCTGGCAGGTCTTCAAGGCTGCGGCAAAACAACCACCGCCGCCAAACTCGGCCTGCATCTTCTCGCAAATGGCAAACACCCCCTGCTCGCGGCAGATGATTTGCAGAGACCCGCCGCCATCGAGCAATTAAAAATTCTCGGCCAGCAGACAAATATCCCCGTCTTTAGCGAAGTCAATAAAGACGCCGTCAGGGTTGCAAAGAACGCTGTTCAATATGCAAAGGAGAATAATTTCGATTGTGTTGTCCTCGATACCGCAGGCCGGCTTCACATCGACCAGGATATGATGACCGAGATTTCAAATGTCGCAAAAGCCGTCAATCCACACCAGATTTATCTGGTTTGCGATTCGATGACAGGCCAGGACGCCGTCAATTCCGCAAAGGAATTTAACCAGCGTCTCGAACTCGACGGCATAATCCTCACAAAACTCGACGGCGACGCCCGCGGCGGTGCGGCACTGAGCGTAAAGGCCGTCACCGGAAAACCTATCAAGTTCATCGGCGTCGGCGAAAAATTAGACAAGCTCGAAGAATTTCACCCCGACAGAATGGCAGGCAGAATTCTCGGCATGGGTGATGTCGTCACCCTCGTCGAAAAAGCAAAGGAGCAGTTCGATGCCGAAGAGGCACAGAAAATGCAGGCCAAAATGGCAAAGGGCAGCTTCGACTTCGATGACTTCCTAAAGCAGATGCAAGCCGTCAAAAAAATGGGCGGTATGAAGGATTTGCTTAAAATGCTCCCAGGCGCGGCTCCCAGCTCGACGAAATCGACCTCGATGATAAGAGCATAAACAAAATGGAAGCAATCGTCCATTCGATGACAAAAAAGGAAAGGCAGGACCCGGAAATCATCGACTCCTCCAGACGCCGCAGAATCGCCGCAGGTGCCGGCGTCCAGCCTAACGATGTCGCAGGACTTGTAAAAACTTTTCTCCGAAGCAGGGATATGCTAAAGGCTATGAGCGGCGGAAAATTCGGAGGCCTCAAGGCCCTCTTTTCCGGCGGACTTAATATGGAAACCCTCTCATCCGCTATGAGCAGCGGCAGAAAAATCAAGCAGCGTTCGCGAAGAAAACAAATTATAAAAAGACGAGGAAAAATTATACGCCGATGAAAACAATTACAATCGAACAATATCTCGAAAAATTATCCAAATTCGCCAACAGCGATTATGGCAGGCTCGTAAGAGAGCAGTTCGCCGATTCCAGAGGCGACAGCGAGCTGGCGATGCTCGTTGCGCCAACCGCCGAGGAGCTTGCAGAATTTAAAAAGGCCGTTGCGATTATGACGCCCGATGAAAAAACCAACGCTGCAAATCTGACCGATGAGCAGGTTCATAAAATCGCCGCCGACGCACAGGCCGACCCTGCTAATATCGCCATATTTTTTAACGGCTACACCTTGCAATGCAAACGTGTTTCGTAATCTGCAATTGGGCGATTACGAATATTAAATATATAAAGTTTTTGAAAGGAAAAACAAAATGTCAGTAAAATTAAGATTGGTTAGGATGGGCAGGCGGCACAGGCCTTTTTTCAGAATCAACGTCGTTGACGGCCGCACGCCACGAAACGGAAAAATCCTCGAAGCCATCGGCCACTACGACCCCATCGAAAAAGACAAGGATAAACAGGTCGTCCTCAATTCCGAAAAAGCCAAATACTGGCTCGACAAAGGCGCTATACCGACCGCCTCCGCAGCCCAGCTCCTCCAGCGAGCCGGCGTAAAAAATAAATTCGCAAAGGAAAAAGTTTCAAAACGGGCAAAGGCCAGAATTCTTGTAAGGAAAAAAGGACTTCCCTTTACAAAGGCCGAAAAAGAAGCCCTCAAAAAGAAACCCGAAGCCGAAAAAAAGGTAGAACCGCCTAAACCGGAACAAAAAACCTAAAAATCCCGAATCTTAAAAATATATTCATTTGTTTTGTCCCCCCCCACTTTCTTGCGAAAGCAAGTGCGGGGGGTTATGTCGTTATATTTAGCCCGCCGTTTTACGGCGGGTTTTCGTCATCCCCTAACTTTTTCGGGGGTTGTTTCTATTATTATTTCAGTATAATTCAAAACTATGAGAATAGATTGTTTAACCCTGTTTCCCGAGATGTTCGATGGCCCTCTGAACCACTCGATAATAAAACGGGCAATCGACGCCGGCCTCGTCCAGATTGCCCTTACCAACATCAGGGACTTTTCTGCCGACAAGCACAAAAAAGTCGATGACAAGCCTTACGGCGGCGGCCCGGGTATGGTGATGATGTGCCAGCCCGTCTTTGACTGTTTCCAACACGTCCAAAAACTTTCCAGCGAAAAAGGCCCCGTTATTCTGCTTACCCCGCAGGGCCAAAAATTCGACCAGGATATGGCACAGCGGTTCAGCCGCGAAAAAAGGCTCATCTTGATTGCCGGCAGATACGAAGGCTTCGACGAGCGGATACGAATCAGCCTCAACGCCGAGCAGGTCTCTATCGGCGATTATGTCCTCAGCGGAGGCGAACCGGCTGCTATCGTTATCATTGATGCCACAGTCAGGCTGCTGGCAGGCGCTCTCGGCGATGAAAACTCCGCCAAAGACGAGTCCTTCAGCAATTCTGTCAGCAAACTTCTCGAATACCCCCAATATACAAGGCCGGAAGTCTTCAAAAATTTAAATGTCCCAGAAATCCTTCTAAGCGGCGACCACGCAAAAATTGCCGACTGGCGCCGCCTCCAGGCCCTCGAAAGAACCCGAAAATGGCGGCCAGACCTCCTCGAAAAACATCAATAACCCCCCAAAAAAAGACTTGTCTTATTTCCTAAAACTGCTATACTGCCCCTTTCCGAAAACAACCTGATTGGCTTCTTTATGAATTTACTGACTTAAAATTTTTCAAAATCCGCAGGAGTTAGAAAAAGTGAAAACAGAAATCCTCAAAGCAGTTGAGAGTAAAAACCTCAAAAAGGATATACCTCATTTCGAAGTAGGCGATACCGTCGATGTCCATTGCAAAATCGTCGAAGGCGACAAGGAACGCGTCCAGGTCTTCAGCGGAACCGTCATCGCCCGAAGAGGCAGCGGTATCAGCGAAACCTTCACCGTCCGAAGAATCGTCGCAGGCGAAGGCGTCGAAAGAATCTTCCCCATCCACTCACCCGGCGTCGTCGATATAAAGGCAACGCGAAGCGGCAGAACCAGAAGGGCGAAATTGTATTATCTGCGAAAGAGAACAGGCAAGGCGGTTAAACTATCCCAGAAATACAGTGAACACGCCGCAGAAAATTCAACAGCAAACGCCTAAAATTGCGGCAAACCGACAATGACAAAATATTAATCATTCGCTATTTATCATTTATCACTAATCATTTATCATTATTTTATGCTTTTCTGGAAAAAAAGATTGTTCTCCGACCAAAAACTGCTCGGCCGCTGGGGCGAAAAACGCTGTCTAAAATTCCTCAAACGAAAAGGACTCCATCCCCTAACCCGCAACTTCTCCTGCAAGCTCGGCGAAATCGACCTCATTATGGTTGACAGCATCGGCTCAATCGTCTTTGTCGAGGTAAAATGTCGCTCAAATGAAAACTTCACCCCGACCGAAACACTCATTACTGCCGACAAGCAACAAAAAATGTCCAACACCGCCCGAGTACTTTTTAAAAACCCACAATATTGATAACCGCCCCTACCGTTTCGACATCGTTACAATAGTTCTCGACAGCAATGGCCGCCAGCAAATCAACCATTACGAAAACGCCTTTGTTTTATAAAAAATATTTTTTACCAACCTGCATTTTACAAATTACCACTCACCGGTTACCATAAACCATTTATGGAACTGATTGATACACATTGTCATTTAACTTTCGAGCAATTACTCAGTAATGTTGATGCTGTCTTGCAGCGCAGCAGCGAGGCCGGCGTCACAAGCTGGATTACCGTCGGCACAGACACAAACGAAAACAAAAAGGCCCTATCCCTTTCCGATAAATACCAAAACCTCTACGTGGCCCTCGGCATTCATCCGCACGAGGCAAAAAAAACGAATGAGGCCGACCTCAAAGAACTCCAACAACAAGCCAAATCCGACGAAGGCGGAAAGGTCGTCGCCATCGGCGAGACAGGTCTCGATTACCATTACGATTTTTCGCCCCCGCTGCTTCGGTTTGCGAAGCAAAACGGCGGGGGCGACCAGACCGGACTTTTCAAGGCACATCTTCAAATCGCTGCCGAATTAAATCTGCCCGTTGTCATCCACTCAAGAGAGGCCTTCGATGATACTGTAAAAATCCTGAACGATTATCGAAGCAGTTTGAAAAAAGTGGTTTTTCATTGTTTCAGCTACAGCCCCGAGCAGGCCAAAATTTTACTGGATTACGGATATTTTCTATCCTTTACCGGCGTCGTCACATTTAAAGGTGCAGCCCTTACCAAGGAAGCCGCAAAGATTGTCCCGCTCGACAGACTTATGATTGAAACCGACTGCCCCTATATGACCCCGGCGCCGATGAGAAAGCAGAAAGACAACGAACCCGCCTTTCTTATTCACACCGCCAAATTCCTCGCTGAATTAAGACAGTTGCCTCTCGAAGATTTCGCAAACGCAGTCACCTCCACCAGCCGTTCCTTTTTTGGCCTCACCAAAAAATAAAAATCGTTCCTTCTTGCTCTAAAAAAGCTGACCCGGCCCTGCCGGAGCATTTGCTTATTGACATCCAAACCAAAAAAATTGTATATTGAAAACAAAGGATTGTCAGCAGAAGCCTGTAAAAGGACAAAAAAGGTACGCAAGGCTTAAAACTGCCCTTTCGGGCCTGTCTGCAAATTTTCAGGAGCAAAGAGATGGACCCTTCAATCTTCAAGGCTTACGACATAAGAGGCATTTACCCCGACCAGATAGACGAGGATGCCGCCTGGAAAATCGGCTACGCAAGTGCCCAATTCCTCAGTTCCCTTCTTTCCGGTTACGCACGCGGCCAGGCCAACTGCCATTGTATTTGTGTCGGCTATGATATGCGAACGCACAGCAAATCCCTCGCCGACGCACTCGCTGAAGGTATGAATTCAATTGGGACAAATGTTATCGACATCGGTATGATTGATACGCCGCAAATGTATTTTGCCATCAACCACCTCAGCACCTGCGGCGGCGTCCAGGTCACCGCATCCCACAATCCCGCCAAATATAATGGCTTCAAAATTTCAGGCCAGCAGGCCAGACCCATCGGTGTCAACACCGGCCTCAAGGACATCGAACACATCGCTCTCGCCCTCCTGCATACAAAAGGCAAACCAAAAGGCTCGGTAGAAAAATATGACATCACGCCGTATTACAGAGAACACGTGTTGAAATTTCTCAGGCCGAACATTAGAAAAATGAAAATCGCAATCGACGCCTCTAACGGAATGGCAGGCAAAATGGTCCCCCTGATTTTCGGCGACCTGCCCATAGAAATTATCCCTCTCAATTTTGAGCATACCGGCATCTTCAAACACGAGCCGAACCCGCTCATAGAGGAAAATCTCAATGATGTGAAGGCCGCCGTCAAAAAACACGCCTGCGATTTCGGCATCTGCTTCGACGGCGACGCCGACAGACTAATGGTCGTCGACGAACAGGCTAACAATATCAGCTGCGACCTCCTCACCGCCCTTCTTGCTCCATATTTCCTGCAAACCTCTCGCGGCGCAACCATTGTTTATGACCTGCGCAGCAGTATGGTCGTCGCCGAAGAGGTAATCAAATTCGGCGGAACACCCCGCCGAGAACGCGTCGGACACGCCTTCATCAAAAAGGCTATGCGCGATACCCACGCCGTCTTCGGCGGCGAACTCTCAGGACACTTCTATTATCGCGATAACTTCTACGCCGATTCCGCTTTTGTCACACTCGTCCATCTTATCAACATCGTCAGCCTCGCTGAAACGCCGTTAAGCCGGCTCATCGAACCGTTAAAAAGATACTTCAGCAGCGGCGAAATCAACTTCAAAGTCGATGACAAACAGAAAAAAATGGATGAGCTCGAAAAAAAATATGCTGCCGGCCAGACCGACCACCTCGACGGCATCACAATCCGCTTCAAGGACTGGTGGTGCAACTGCAGACCCAGCAACACTGAACCCCTGCTTCGCCTCAATATCGAAACAAAAAGCAGGGAAATTTTAGACCAGAAAATAGATGAAATCACAAAAATTCTCGGCCAACCCGTCTGAAACTATTTGTCGCTAATTTGGAGCATTCAAACTATGCAGATAAATACAAAAACCTTCGAAACAAAAAACGGCCCCGTCGAAGGCATACAGGTAAAATGGTCCGGCTTCAGTATCCTTCTCGCTGTCGGCTCGAAGGGTTTCCTGGCCTGCCCCGCTGTTGATACAGATGCTTGCCAAAGATACGGAGTTGCGGCAGCCCTCGTTGAAAGCACGCCGGACAACCCTATCGGAACCCTCGAACGATTCCCTGCCCGCAATGTCACGAAGGTCAACGAAAAGGCCTCCGCCATCGGCATAAAAGAAGGTATGGCCGTTAATGCCGCCTTTAATTTGATTGCTTAACAGGGCCGGTCTGCTGCCTCGACTTGCCCACTGCGTCCGCCTTCGGCGGACAGGAGCGGGGGCACAAGGCAGGTTAAACAGAAAGGATGTGCATATTATGAAAAAAATATATTACGTATTCTTAATAACGTTATCTTTATCAATTTCTCCGCTAACCGCCCTGACCGCTGACAACATTACCCCAGGCCGGCAGCCGCTCTTGACAGGATACCTGAACCCGGCTCTAATTGGGATAAGAGCCATCAGGGTGGCCGTTTTCCCCCCAAATGCCGTACTCGGAGCAGACGACATACTTTCGGCAAATATGAAAGCTGCCGTAGAAAGGAAACTTGCCGAATCAGACCCGCGCCTCGCCGCCCTCCTCCAGCAAGGTTTCAACCCCACACTCCTCGACCCGCCCTTCATAAGAATCAATATTAACAAGTTCTCCCTGATTCCCACAGGCTACCCCGTCTTTTCCGTTCAAACAACACTTTCTGCCAACGTCCCTCTCGAAAGTAATCCTGTCGTTTTCTCAAGGGTTGATGTCTGGTCGAGGATGGACACAATCCAGACCCAGAATGTCAATGCGGAAGTTGCGGCGGTAATGAGCCTGATTAGCAAACATATTGACGAATTTGTAAAGGATTTCAGCCTCGCAAATGCCGCACCTGTCCTGCCGGCTGATTCTAACAATATCAAAATCACAACCCCCCAAAAACCTCAAACAAGCACTAAACCAAAAACAGAGTTAAAACCTCAGGCACCGCCGACCGATAATCAGTCCCAGCACAATTACGTCTCTTCAAAAAATAGTAAAATCTTTCACAAACCCGACTGCACCTGGGTCAAAAACATACTCCCGCAAAACCTCGTATTCTACAAAACAAGAGATGAGGCAATCGCAGCCAGCAAACAACCCTGCAAAAAATGTCAGCCATAGTTCATTCGTCCCCTGTGCTCTATTTGGAATCGCCCTCAAGATTTTACTCCAACACCTTTTAAAATAAATTTTGTTAAATATTTACCAAACGAGTCTTGACTTTTTATTCGTTTATGCTAATGATAATATTATGTCTTTAGGCAATATAATAAGAAACAAAAGGGAAGAGAAGAAACTAACCCTCGATGAGGTCAGCAGGCAGACGGGCTTTTCAAAACCATATTTGTCAACCATTGAGACCGGAAAAGTAAAAAATCCGCCCAGCGACGACCTCCTGATAAAGCTTGAAAAACTGCTCGGCTTCGAGCCAGGCCTCCTGCTCCACATCGCACATATGGAACGACTGCCTTCCGATATCCGCCAGGGCTATGAATCCGTCCAGGCCGAAAATCAAAAATGGCGACAATTCATAAAAAATCTTATCAACAAAAAAACCGACGCCGCCGGTCTCGATTCGCTGCTCACCGAAAGCAATCTAAGCACCAAACAGGACCCCGCAACAATCGCAGCAGGAAAGTTTGTTCCTGTTATCAATAAAGTCGCCGCAGGCTACCCCGCCGATTTCGACGACCTCAGTTACCCCGCAGGCATCGCCGATGATTATGTCCGCTGTCCGGACATCCACGACCCCGACGCATTCGCAGTCAGGGTTATCGGCGACTCGATGGAGCCGAAATTCAAAGAAGGCGACATCGTCGTCTTTTCACCCGCCGTCGAAGTCCGCAGCGGCGACGACTGTTTTATCCGTTTCGCTATGCCGCACGAGACAACCTTTAAAAGGGTCTTCTTCGAGCCGGAAAATCAGGTTCGCCTTCAGCCCAGAAACGACAAATACCCTCCTCTGATTGTCGAAGGCAAAAGAATCAACGGCCTCTACAAAGCCGTCATAAAATACGAAATTTTATAATTTACTGAATCACACCGCTCGTAATAAATCCGAAGCAAAAAGACAATAAAACTAAATCCGCCATCGGCAATTCCGCAATTTTGAACTTTGATTTTTGATTTTGTCTAATCAACTCTCTGGTCCGCAACCGCTAAAACCAGTGCAAAAACTTTCGCAGCACCTGCATCTTTCAATTGTCTCGCACACTCATTCAAAGTCGCACCTGTTGTCTTTACATCATCGACCAAGCAAATCTTTTTCCCGATGTAAGGGTGCCTGTATCGAACCGCAAATGCGCCTTCAACATTTTTCAATCGCTGATGCACACTTGCCATCGATGTCTGCTTTTTTGTCCTGCGAATCCGTACAAAATCGGTATTCACCTTCGCAGCCGGATGAATCAATCGCTCTGCCAAAATCTGCGACTGGTTATAACCTCTTCGCATCTTACTCGTCCAGTGCAGAGGCACAGGAACAAAATAGTCTATCTCCCCCAAAAACGTGCTGCCCGATAACGCCGAATTAGCTAAAAAACTGAGAGTTTTTGTTGCCTTTCCGCTGTCACTCTTAAATGAAAGTATCATTTCCCGCAGTGACTGCTCATATATACCGCACCTCGCTATGGCGTCAAAAAAAATCTCTTCCTCCCTGCATCGAGGACAGCTGCCACCAAAAACGGCATACTCGCTCACATCTCTGCCGCACCGCCTGCAATAATTGCCGCTTGTCGCCAGATTTAATTGCTGCCCGCAGGAGCTGCACAAATCGCCGTCCGCCTCAAAAATAACCTCGCGGCAGTTGATACACCGTTTAGCCCAAAGCAAACGGTTCAATGCCGCCAAGCCGGCAGCAAAAAACCCTTTCACCTTGTTTATCGATTGCTTTGTCATTTTTCCGTCTTTCGTCCTCTGTCCTCCGTCCTCCGCCTTTCACTTCATAATTCAAAATTGGATGTTGGATATTGGATATTCATTTTTTCTGTCCTCCGCCCTCCGTCCTCTGTTTTCTGTTCTCTGGAGTTGATTTTAAATCGTAAGCGCTATTGTCAATAGATAAAAAGCCGACCTTAACGACATTTTGCTTATTATACTCATCGATAATGGCTTTGCTCTCCGTTTCTGAATATCTTTCGCTGACGCTTTCAACCCTGCCGTCGCAATACGCCACATTCGTCCTACCGAGATGTCGATACCCCTGTGTGCCTGCGTATCTGTCGGCACTGGCAAAATCCTTGTCGAGTTTGCCCGCCTGCGGCGAACGCATATATTTATCGGCGCCGAGCACAAACTCCCCATCGCCGAAAATCGCACAATCCCCACTCCTGCCAATCTCATCAATCTTGCTCGATTTGCTGCCCACAATCGTCCCAAAAACCGAAACAAGAAAACCTCCTATATAGCTCGCATTATAATTATACCCCGTAAATGGGTCGCCGACAGAATTTGAATTGCCCTTAAACGATGGACACTGCTGAATCTCCAAAATCGTTTTACCCTGCCAGAGAAAGCCCGTTGTGCACTCCTTCAACTGGCCCGCCTCGAATGTCCTGAAAAAATCCCACTCTTTCTGTTCGCCTGTGTTACTAAAATCCATAAAACCGGCCAGTGGATAAAACCCGTCATTATTGCAGGTATAAATGTTCGCTGCCAAAACCATCTGCCGCAGCCTGCCCTGACAAATCAAATTTCTACACTGCTCCTCTGCTCTCCTGATACACGGCAGCATAATAGATAAAAGCAAAGATACAACGGATATAACTACCAACACCTCTATTAACGTAAAAGCCTTCCTGCGCATTTCCCTTTTCCCCTTCTCACGGCCAGGTTCTTTCCAACCAGTCGCCTGCCAGCACCGCAAAATCCCTGAAATTAACGATTCTTGCGCTGTCCTTATACAAATCCGCTCCGCCGCAGGCGGACTTCTCACCCTCTTCGTCACCGACACTTTTCAGCCAGTTCCTGCACATAATCTCCAAATCTTCAAATCCTACATAGCAATCCCGATTTATATCCCCCGCTGGAAACGGATGCTTATAATCCCCGCAGCAGCTTACATCCGCAACGGCGTCAACCTCCGGCAAATCCCCTCCCGGGTTGGTATCTAAACATTCAATCATTACATATTGAATCCACCGCTCTCCCGATTGCGGGTCAATGGCCAAATTGTTAAAGTCTGCCAATCTCCTCAAATCAAAGGCCGTCCCCCCCGCAGACTTTCCATAAGCAGAACATAATTCCGCTAAACTTTTACCCGCAAAATCATTCGGGTCAACATTCGGGTCTAATGGCAGTGTCGGGTCCGTCTGGTCGCCCCACCACAAATTCTCCCACCCCGGATAATATGCCGGATTGTTCGGGTCAAATACCCTTCCCAGCGTCGGTGCAAACGAATCCGCCCACGGTCCATCATCAAAACTAAACCAGATGATTCCGTCCTGACTTACAGACACCCTTCCATTTTCCGCTTTGACCCCCCCGCTGCTAATAAAGCAGTTGCACGGGTCGCCGTAATACCAGTATTCACCAATACTAAACATTGAGTTTCCGAATACTATAAAATCAAATCCATAAAGGTTTTTTTCATCGTCACAAACCTTGTGATTAAACTTCAAAATCAGATTGCCCCCCACGCCCACCGTCACCACTTCCGATGGTCTCCATTGCGGATATACCGGCACTACCGGCCTCGACGCACCGTAATAATCCGTATCCACTGCGGGCATTCCCAGCGCTGCCTGCGAAAAAACGTAAAAGCCGGCGCCTGCCCCCGGCACATATCCGACCACCTGCGCCGCAAAATCATTGGCGTCAAAACCATCCGCCGCAGGCGGATTTGCCAACACCACAAACCCACAGGCAATCAGAAAAAACAAAATCTTTTTTTCACACATATTCCCGTTCACTCTACGCTCTACGCCTTCGTAATAACAATACAATCCCTATACTAAACAAACTGATTGTCGCCGGCTCCGGCACCTCGCCGGGACCGCGAATCGGCTCCCAGCTTATGGTATCGTAATTGCTCCACACCCAGCTGTCCCAGCTTCCATTAGCAAGCTGCCGGTTGTCAACTCCCGCATTCTGAATCCAATTCTGGCCGTCAACGCTCCCCCAGTACCCCCAGCCAGTAATTGCCTCGCCGTAATCGTGCTTTTCTCCGCCCGGATAAACAAAATCATTAACAAAATGACTGTTAAATTCCGCATACCATTTCGCCTTAACGTCAAGCTCCCCTGCCGCATCTATCGCCGCCAGTGCATCCCAGCCGGCAGCCAAACCATCCCATTTATATTTGAACGCAAAGTAATCGCCCGCATCAAAATCAATCACAATAATCGCCTCGTTAGCCCCCGCTCCCGCCGTATATTCGGGTTCGCCGATATACGTAATAACACCGAATACATCCGAAACAATCATCAGTCCCAACATTACCTGAACAATTCTTTTCATAATTCCCGTCTCCTTTCCAAAAAATAATCGGGTTCGCTTTTTCGCTTAGCCCGCAGGCCCGCGTGGGGGTTGGTCTTTCGCGCAATAAAAAAACCGCCGTTCCCGCAAAAGGAACGGCGGTTTATATCCAAACCACCTCGACAAACCGCACCAAACCACAATCGCCAATCATCAATCAGCAATCTAATGTGGTGAGCTTGTGGCTAAGCCGCTTGTCGAACCACTTTTATGTTCCAGACCGCGAGAACACTTTCAAGCAATCGCTGAGTACAGGCAGGTTTTCTGACTTGCGTCCTCCCTCGAGGCGCTTCCCATTCACAAATGCGAACAGTGGCTAAAAGCTCAGGATTAATAACCTGAACATTTATAATCCTCTCGGTCTTCCCCAGCAGTTTGCTTATGCAAATAAGCAGCGGGGAGCAGACGCTCACAGCGGCGGGTCCGTCGCGGATTTTAACCGCGTTCCCTTTTCCTTTATCCCGCACTAATTTTCTAATTTCTTACGAATACAGGCAAATCGTTTTGTTTGCCAACGATTCACCTGTCAAGACTTTGCCCAACCATAAGAAATTAGTGCGGGACCTGCAATCAGTTGCTACTCTGCGTAGTCCCGATAAATCGGGACGAAGCACGAGCTATCTATTTTCCAAAGAATACACACCTTTTAACAAACACCGAAAAAACAATCAAGAAAAAAGTAAAATTTTTATCGTGCAAGATAAAGAATAATCCCTGTCAGGGCGGCTATCGCCACAAAACAGACCCCCAGCGAAACCGCAAACACCCAGATAAACTGCTTATTCTGCCGGGAAATAACATATTTAAGAAACTTTTCGCTGGTTGAAAAAGTCTTGCTCATCTGCATAATGCTGTCGGTATGGCTGATAGTATTCTGGTTGAGCCTCGCAAGAATCTCATTAAATTTCTTGAAACCCGAAGCCATATTATCCTCGGCATCGGCAGTCACCGAGAGCTGCTCATTTATTTCTTCGAGCAAATCAGTCTGCCGACCTGTCTCCGCCGGTATCTTCTCCACCGCCTCCAAAAACTGCTCGTTCTTGACAGCCATTTCTGCCAGCTGCTCCGAAAGCTGTGTCCGAATCTTTTCCTGGTTCTCAACCATAGCCGGAAAACTTTTCACCAGCTCCGGCATCGTGTCTAACCGTTCTATCAATTCCCTGTGCTGTTTGACCTGCTGTTCAAGATTTCCATTTATTGCCTGCAGCTTGTCAATAAGCTTGTTAAATGAAAGCTGGATTCTTTCATACCGGTCAAACTGCTGGGAGTAATCCGGTTCCCCGGCGCCGCCTGACCGCCCCGCATCAGCCGATTGCCCTTCCTGCCACGCCTGTTTAACCTGCCTGCCCTTCGCACTACCCTTACCTTCCGACACGCCAAGCTCCTCAACGTCCTTGGCCATCAGCCCTTCATCATCTAAATGAGATACCGTCTCGCTTTCAGAAGGCTCGTTTTCAGAATACAGCCAGCTCTTAATTTTAGACCAGATATTCCTGTTTTCCATTTCAAATTCCCCGCAAACTATAACAAAAGGGTTATTAAACGATTTTCCTGCTGAAAGTTCAAGTCATTTTTGTTATTATTGCCGCTTCAAAATAATATGCCCGAAAACCTAAATCGCAAGGAAAAAATAAATGAAACTGGTCACATACTCAAAAAACAGCGTAATTTCCTGTGGAATTCTCTCCGATGACGCAATAATCGACATCCCATCTGCTAAAATCATCAAAAATCCTCCTCGAAATATGCTCGAAATCCTCCAAAGAGGCCCCGACTTCCTCGATACTCTTCAACAAATGCTTCAATCTAAAAAAGATAGCCCCATAAAAATACCGCTCGAAAACGCAAAACTGCTCGCCCCAGTCCCCAGGCCGGGAAAAGTCCTCGCACTGGCAGGCAACTTCAGCGAGCACATCAAGGAAGCCGGCATCAATCGCGGCTTCAAACTGGGACTATCCGACTCTCCTCGCCGGACCACAGTCCCACGACCATTTCTCAAACCCTCAACTACCGTCGCAGGCCCAAACCAGCAAATCCCCTGGCCCGCCTACAGCGACAAAATCGACTACGAACTTGAACTCGGCGTCATAATCGGAAAAAAAATCAAATCCGCAAATCCGGATGACGCCCTCGCCGCCGTCGCAGGCTGCACTATCGTCAACGACATCTCCGCACGCTCGGTCACCTTCAAACAAGGAAGAATCGAAAGACCCTGGGACGAATTCTACGATTGGCTCAACGGCAAATGGGCTGATGGCTTCCTCCCGATGGGGCCTTATCTGCTGACCGCCGATGAAATCGGCGATGTCCAAAATCTCGATATGGAGTTAAAAGTCAATGGCCAAACTCGACAAAAGGCCAATACCTCTCAGATGATTTACTCCGTCGCCGACATCGTCTCTTTTTTAAGCCACATTATGACGCTCGAACCCGGCGACATTATCGCCACAGGCACACCCGCAGGCGTAGCCGTCGCTACAGGCAGCTTCCTTCAGGCGGGCGATTCTATTGAATGCACCATCGAAAAACTCGGCACACTCATCAATACTCTCGGTCCAAAACCCCAAAAATTCTACACGCCACTTTTGCAAGTTTAGAACCCGAATCCCTTGTTTAGTTAGCCCCCAATCTTTATTCGGCGGTTGTTTAGCCGTCGCCGGCACGGCGACGTTAACTTTCTTTGGTTAGACCCGCCATCACTATGGCGGGGTTAGTTAGCCCCGAAGTCTGCTTCGGGGTTGTTTGTCGTTATAGTTAGCCCCCAGTTTCACTGGGGGTTGTTTTTAATCCCGCATTTATGCGGGGGTTGTCTTTCGTATGTGGCGGAGTCAAACCAAAAAAAGGCCCCGTTAATCTCAGGGCCTTTTGTCTCGGCATTATCAAATGCTTTAACTCGGAATTACGTTGGTCGCACACGGACCTTTCTTGCCACTTCCAACCTCGAATTGCACCTTTTGGCCCTCGGAAAGTGTGGCATACCCATTCGTCTTTATTTCCGAATGGTGAACAAACAATTCCTTGCCACCGTCGTCAGGCGTGATAAACCCAAAACCTTTTTTCTCATTAAACCATTTTACTGTTCCTGTACTCACTACTGTACTCCTTCGGCCTTTTTACAGGCCGCTAACAATATACCTGTCCCTCATTTTTCTCGAAAAAATATTCCCGAGAGACAAAAAGAATATAATCAACTTCGCTGTATTATACCCGAAAACAGAATCCGTTGCAAAACAAATTTTTTTAAAAATTTCGCCAATCCCGCAGTTTATCTTTTCGTTTAGCCCCACCATCACTACTTGTCCGCCATTTTTGTGGCGGATTTAGGAGGTTTTGTCTGCTCCGAGTTTATCGAAGAGGACTACCATCGGCCACACAGGCGGGATTAAATATAAGGCGGTGCTTGCCTTTCTGGAACATCATGGATAGTATATGATTTTATGCTGAATTATATATATACCAAAATTTACTTGAGGGTATTCTTATTTTAAACCGGTACTGGAATTGGCAAGGAATCAATAATATAAAGGTTTAGACACAAGAGAATAATAATGTGGATACCAAAGGATGAAAGAAAAACATTACTTAAATACTATCATTACCTTCAAAATACACAAGAGTATAAGCGGTTTAACAGCCCTTCGGATAGGGTTTGCAACGCAACTCATAATCTAATAGAGCGTGGTCTCATCTATGAAATTACGGAAGGTGGCCAACAACATAATGAATATTTAACTGTTTATCTTGTAGGCAATGAAGTAAGTCTTGCGGGTTTTCTTCCAAGTTCTGAAGAAAATGACTCAAGAAAAAGTATCACTTTGCAACTTACACTGGCCGGTTTGGATTTAGCTCGTAAATATGATAATTGGTTTATTCGCACTGGCTTATGGTGGGCAGAATATAAATACCATTGGTTTTGGATTATCCTATCATACATAGCGGGCGTTATCTCCACTCCTTTAGTTAATTGGCTAAAAAAATTATTAGTAAAATAATGAAGAAGCAGCAGAACCAATCAAGCCACAAGAATAATAGAGGGAATAATAGGAACAACCACCCATTTCTTAAATTGATATTTCCTTATTTACCAATTTCCGCTCGTCAAAAACTTTTCAAAAACCTGCTAAAACATTTTAAGTATTAAATCATAAATAGTAAGTCGCAAATAGTAAATTCTCTGTGCCCTCTGTGTTCTCTGTGGTAAAAATTTGCCGTTAGTCCGGCGTCTGTCGTCTGTCTTTCTTCCCATTCCACCAAATGTCCAAAATGAGCAGACAGCCCTTTTCCCGTATTAAAAGGCAGCTTTTCTGCTCTCATTTGACTTTTTAAAAAAACGTCCTATATATAAGTAGCACCAATCAGCTCCAGAAACTCTGTAGTATTTTTCTTTTGTGGGCTTTTTGCTCATTTTTATCCGCTCCGTCTGGCGGACTAAAGGAAAACTTTCTTACTTCTTACAGAAAGGATTTGTAAGAAAATTTATGTCGTCTTTTGATTACGGCTTAGTCTCCAGAATTCAGCAGGCCAACGACATCGTTGACCTCATTGGCGAATACGTCAGCCTCAAGAAAAAAGGCCGCGAAATGGTCGGGCTTTGTCCCTTTCACACCGACCATCGACCAAGTATGTATGTCAATCCCGCCAAGCAGATTTTCAAATGCTTCGCCTGCGGTGCCGGCGGCGATTGCCTGAAGTTTATACAGATGCAGGAAAATCTCTCCTTCCCGCAGGCTCTCGAGCGACTCGCTGACCGTGCAGGCATAAAAATCCCCGCTCGCCCAATCGATACCCGTCAATCGTCAATCGAGGAACCCGACATTGACCCAAACAGATTGGCCACCGCAAATGCCTGGGCCGCTCAATATTTTCAGGACAACCTCAACCATCCCCAAAAGGGCAAATTCGCACGCGATTATCTGGCAGAGCGAAAAATCGAACCGACCGTCGCAAAAAAATGGCGACTCGGCCTCGCTCTCCCCGATGACGACCTCGCAAAGACTGCTGCCGCAAAAAAAGCCTCAGTGGATTTCCTGATAAAGGCTGGTTTATTGTTAAACCTCAATAAGGACAAATTCTCAAACCGCCTCATCTTTCCCATAACCGATGCCACCGGCAGAATCATCGCTTTCGGCGGCAGAACCCTCGACCAGAGCGACCCGAAATATCTCAATACCAGCAATACCGTCCTTTTTGACAAGAGCAATTGCCTTTACGGCCTCGAGAACGCAAGACATTCCATCGTTTCATCTGCCACCGCCGTCGTCGTCGAAGGTTATACCGACTGCATAATGGCTCACGCAAAGGGTGTTTGCAATGTCGTTGCAACAATGGGAACGAGCCTCACCGCAGGACACGCCCGGCTCCTCAAACGTTTTGCCAAATCGGTCGTCCTGATGTTCGACAGTGACACCGCAGGCCTCGCCGCCGCTAACAGGGCCCTCGAAATTTGCATCAGCCATCAGATTGATATTAAACTCGCCTTCGTCCCGCAGGGAAAAGACCCCTGCGATTACCTCATCTTCGCAGGAAAAGAAAAATTCCAGCTCCTGATTGACAATGCCGTTGAGGTCTTCAAATTTATATGGGACAGGCTCACGCAAAATCTCGACAAAACGGATTCACTTGCCGATAACAAGGCCGCCATCGAAGAATTCCTGCAGACGGTTGCGACAGCCCTCCACGCCGGCACCGTCAGCCCGATTGACAGAGGCCTGCTCGTCAATAGGCTCTCAAAAATCTTATGCCTCAGTAGCAGCCAGATTAATGCCGAACTGGCCAAAAAAATGAAAGGTGCAGCGGCAACCGCCGCCTATAATCTGGAAAATCAAAAGGTCGTCAGCATTGACTGGGGCGCCGGCGGCTTTGCCGCCGCCCAGAGGCAGGTCCTTGAGGTCCTCCTTAACGAGCCGAAACTGCTCGATGACGTCATAAAAAAAATAAGCCCTCAGGATTTTGATGTCCCGCTCCTCAAACTGGCCGTGCAGGTCGTCTTTGATGCATTAAAGCACAACCCCGACTCTTCGCTTATCGAAATCCTCGCTCGAACCGATTCCGTCGAGGTCGCTAATGCAATTGTCCAGTTGCAGGATGTCGGCCTCAAAAAAGGCAATTTCCACGCCTCACTTGATGGCGCCATCGAGGCTATGCAGTCGTATTTATCGCAAAGCAAAAATGAAAAGCCGGTCAAAATCACAGATGAAACCGAGTATTTGAAACAAGTGCATCAGAAAACTCGTAAGGTTAATCGTCGCAACGTCGGAATGGTCTAACGACCTTAAAAAGTCAAAAGGCCTCAAAAAGCAATAATCCGTTTATAGAAGACAATAAAGTCTTGTGTCTTGTGAAAGGTTTGGAAAGTGGCAAAGAAAAGAATTAAAGCAGTAAAACCGGAAAAGGAAAAAATTGGCGCCGGTTTAGACGAAGGGGCCGCCGATGCCGTCAGAGCCGATAATGTTGAACAGCGCATCAAGGCAATTATCGAAAAGGGTAAGAAAAAAGGCTATCTTACTTATGATGAGATGAACGCAGACCTCCCCGATGAGGCTGTCAGTCCCGCAAGGCTCGATACCCTCCTCTCCACCCTCGAAGAAATGGGCATTAGCATCGTCGATGAGCCGGATATAGGAAAAACAGATGTCGAAGATTTTGACATCCCTGTTGAAGATGAAGAGGCGAGGAAAGAGCAGTTGGAGGAAGACAAACTCCTCGAAAAGCAGCTCGTCGGCGAGGAAATCTCCAGACGCACCGATGACCCAATTCGCCTGTACCTCACGCAAATGGGGGAGATTCCACTGCTGGACAGAAGGGAAGAAGTCGGCCTTGCACGCAGGATTGAGCTTTCGCGAATGGCATTTCGGCGGAAGATGCTGGAGGTTGATTACTGTGCCAGAAATGCGATAAGCCTGCTGCAGCAGGTTCAGGAAGGGATGCTGTCATTCGACAGGACAATGAAGATAAGCACGGCGGATAACCTTGTTCGGGCGGTGATAAAACGCAGGCTGCCGGTCAATATACAGACGGCAAATAAGCTATTGGATATAAACCGCGACCTGTTCAGGAAATTGACTGCTACCGAAGATGTTGAAGCCAGAAAGCCGCTGATAAAAAGGATTTTGAGAAATAAGCGCAAGATTGCGACGCTGCTTGAGGAATTGAGTCTGCGGACCAGCAGGATACAGGCGATGAAGAACAAACTGCACGGCATAAGCGAGAAGATGCGTAAGCTTGAGCAGCTGATAAGCGAAGGGCCGAACAAAAGTATGATGGCTGAAGATATAGAGGCCGCCAAGCAGGAGCTGACAGGCTTATGTGAGATGGTTTCTGAGACGCCCGAGCAGCTTGAGAAGCGGCTGCGGACTATCGAAAGGATTTTCCAGCAATATGAAGAAGCCAAGCGGGCGTTATCAAGCGCCAATCTGCGGTTAGTTGTTTCGATAGCCAAGAAATACAGGAATCGGGGTCTGACTTTTCTGGATATCATACAGGAGGGCAATACCGGCCTGATGCGGGCGGTGGATAAATATGAGTACCGCAGGGGCTATAAGTTCAGCACTTATGCGACGTGGTGGATACGGCAGGCGATAACGCGTGCGATAGCCGACCATGCGAGGACGATACGGATACCGGTTCATATGATAGAGACGATGAGCCGGCTTCGCAATGCGACCAAGAACCTTACGCAGCAGTTTGGCAGAGAGCCGATGGTGGAGGAAATCGCAGCCGAAGCAAATATGAGCATCGAAGAGACCAGAAGGGTTCTGAAGATTTCCAAGCACCCGATTAGTCTTGACAGGCCTATCGGCGATAGTGACGACAGCTACTTCGGCGACTTTATCGAGGACGACCACGTGGATTCGCCGATAGTGTCGGCGTCGCAGGAGATGCTGCGGGACAAGATTGAAGGCGTTCTCAATACGCTCTCTTACCGCGAGCGTGAGATTATCCGGCTGCGCTACGGCATCGGCGACGGATACACATATACGCTCGAAGAGGTGGGCAAAATCTTCAAGGTGACTCGCGAGAGGGTCCGGCAGGTCGAGGCGAAGGCCATTCGCAAGATGCAGCACCCGGTCAGAAGCAAAAAACTCGAAGGCTTTTTAGACCATAAAGCGGTTAGTTAGGGGTTAGAAAATAAATCAAAAGTTAAAAATCAAAGAGCAAAATTACAAAGCAAAAATTAAAAATGCTTTTTCAACAGCCACAATGGCCACAGAGGACATGGAGAATTTTCAGACACCTTTCGAAAACTAAAAACTAACCACCAAAAACTAACGACTAATTAAACCACGGATTGCACGGATTAACGCGGATTAAAGAGAGTTTTGGGAAGTATTTTTCTTTGAGATTCATAATTTCATGGGTAAAATTAACTATAAATTCTATGAAACGATTATAAAAATTTAATAGATTAAATGCTATTTATTGAACATAGTTTGGGGTAGTTAAAAATCAAGGAAGTTTATCCAAAGATAGCATTTTGAATTTGGATGTTATTTGTGAGCTTGGATATGATAGAGACTTCAACACTTACAAGCTTAGCGATGTTGAAAGTAGATATGGATGTGCGCAATAGAGACTATCTCGATTACTTAGTTCCATTTATTATCCATGTACTTCGAAAGAATTCACCAGTGTTCGTAAATGATAGACAAACAAGTGAATGGATCAGAGAAACATTTGGATTAGTGATTCCCTCAAGTGCCGTTCAGTTAGTACTTAAACGACTAGCAAAGAGTAAATTCTTAAAAAGATCGGAAGGGATTTACACTATTTCCTCTGAACTTCCTGATCAGAATATAGAGTCAAAACAGTCAGAGGCGAGAAGACATATAAATAACGTAATCAATGAAATGATACTGTTCTCTAAAAACCAATACTCTGTAATCTTGACCGAAAAGGAAGCAAATGATTTAACGCTGGCTTTTTTGTCACAGTTTAGTGTGGAGTGTTTGAGAACTTACATTCGTGGGACAGCTCTTCCCGAAGTTAAGATAGCTAAAAAAAGTGACTGGTATATAATTAATTCATTTGTAAAGCACATTCATCTAAACAATCATACTCTATTTGACAGTATGATCATTCTTTTAAAAGCACACATGCTCACAAATGCATTGATATGCCCTGACCTGAACTCTTGCTCGATGAAATTCCAGAAGGTCACTTTTTACTTTGACACCCCAATAGTATTGAATCTTCTATGGCTTCATGGACAAAGCGAATATGATACTTCTGTAGAACTTCTTCAGATACTTAAAAACCTTGGGGCGAAGACGGGCATGTTTAAACACATAGCTGATGAGGTATACAAAGTAATCAACGGATGTGCTCAACATCTTGATGATCTAAGAGGACACGCTACAAGAATTACTTTTGAAATGAGGCGCAAGGAAAAAAGAAGAGTGATTTGTTACTTATCTTAAAACGCTTGGATAAAGATTACAAAAGGTTGGGAATCTCCATAAGAAGAACTCCACCAATATGATGAAAACATCAAATTTCAAATCAATGAATTGGAGTTGGAGTCTGAAATTGATGAGGAAGTTCATTATTTTAATCCTGATGCGAAAAAATATGATATAAATTCTGTGAGGAGTATCTATGCCATTCGTAAAGGGTCTTACCCAACACGGGTAGAAGACGCGATAGCAGTTCTTGTAACCACCAATGCAAATTTTGCAAAAGCCGCCTCAAGGTATGGAAGGACACATGAAGCCTCAAATGAGGTCTCAAGTGTTGTGACAGACTTTGCACTAGGTAACTTAGCTTGGCTAAAGGCACCTCTGGGCGCTCCAGACCTCCCTAGAAGGGAACTCATAGCGACTGCTTATGCGGCATTGGAACCCGGTAATGAACTTTGGACAAAGTACTTAGAAGAGATTGAACGTCTGGAAAAACGAGGAGAGATAACTTCTGAAGACCATGAGATTCTGAGGCATACTTTAGTAGCCCGTAATGAGTTGATGAATTTGACCTTGGGAACAGAGGAGGCACTTACGCCTCAGACAGTTACAGAGATTTTGGAAAAAACAAAAAAGGAACTTGTAAAGAAGGAGGAGGTATTGCTCTTAAAAGAAAGAAAATCTCACGAGGACACAAAACACAGGGAAGAAGCATTGGCGCGGGCTGTTGAAAATACAAATAAACATTTGTTTTGGATTTCTGAAAGAGTGGGAAAAGTATGTGCCTATATCTTTTCAATAGTGCTTCTTATTTTGCTTATAGCTTCTAGCGTACTTGCAGCTTTTCCAACTCAGGTTATTATAAAGATACCGAAGTTTTACTTAGTTGTGTTTTTATCTATTATCTTTATCACAATTTTAAGTGTACTTAGAGCCTCTAACAAAACCTCAAGGATTGATACTGGTATAGCCGATGAAAACAATGGTTGAAAAACTTATGAAAACCCTTAGTCATAGAGGACTTATTAATGGCCAAGCCATTGTTACCCGACGAATTATGGGAAATTATCGAACCAGTTTTGCCCAAACTACCGTCTCGTCCCAAGGGGGGCAGGCCACCTGTGAGCAACCGGAAAGCTCTGACAGGGATTCTTTTTGTGCTCAAGACCGGTATCGGTTGGGAATATCTTCCATTGGAGATGGGATGTGGTTCCGGGATGACCTGCTGGCGTCGGCTTCGCGACTGGCACAAAGCAGGCATCTGGGACAAAATACACCATATCTTGCTCAACAAACTTCGCCACGCAGACCAAATCGATTTTTCACGGGCGGTAGTAGATTCGTCTTCAGTTCGTGCCGTTTTTGGGGGGCGAAAACAGGCCCAAATCCCACGGATAGGCGAAAAATGGGTTCGAAGCATCATGTCATCACCGACGCCGAAGGAGTCCCGCTCGCAGTCCAATTGACCGGCGCAAACCGACATGATGTCACACAACTGCTGCCTCTGGTGAAAGCCATTCCTCCTATCGCGGGAAAGGTAGGTCGACCTCGCTGTAAACCCGATTGTGTTCACGGAGATCGAGGCTACGATTCCGAACCGCACCGTAAAGAAATTCGTCAGAAAGGAATTGAGCCTGTATTGGCCAAACGCCGAACTAAAAACGGCAGCGGTTTGGGTGTCTTTCGCTGGGTGGTCGAACGCACACTGTCGTGGCTGCATCAATTCCGACGGTTGCGGGTTCGCTATGAACGCCGAGCAGATATCCATGAGGCTCTGCTCGAAATTGGTTGTATTGTTATCTGTCATAACACATTACAAAACAAGTTTTGTTAGAGGCTCTTAGTTGTTATTCGGGGTTCACCATATCATCACTCTGCAATAGAGTACAAAATCGCATTTCTAGGTGGGTTTATTCAAGATTAACTTCAAATGTTAAAAGGAAAGAATAGATTTTTGTACATGCCGGATAGGGAAGTAGAGACGATGTGGGATTAGGGTTATTATTGATTAAGAAAACCCCATTATGAATGAAGGATTAAAAGCAACCCCCACAAATTAGTTTTAAGTTTTGAGTTTTGAGTTTTAAGTTGATAAATAAATTTTAGTATTTTTTTCTGAATCTGGCGGTGGGGATGTTGAGAAGTTTGCGATATTTGGCGACGGTTCGCCTTGCGAGATTCGGGATGCCGGCATCGGCAAGCTTCTGACGAATCTGGTCGTCGCCTAATGGTCTTTTTTTGTCCTCGCTGTCAATAATCTGCTGTAGTTGAAGGCGAACAGCCTCCCAACTGTGCGAGTTGCCGTCAGTATCTATCTGTGCCGCCGCTAAAGAACTTGCGAAGGGGCAGTATGCCCCAGGAACACTGGAGGTATTTGCCTGCGACGGTGCGCGAGACGGTGGCAAGATGGACGCCGACATCATCTGCAACCTTCGACATCGGCAGGGGTTTTAAGTAGAGGGAGCCTTGAACGAAAAAGTCGTGCTGGAATTTGACAATCGAACGGGCAACCTTCAGGAGGGTATTTTTTCGCTGCTGGATTGCGTCAATGACCCACTGGGCGGAACGGATGCTGTTCTGGAGGAACTGCTTAGTTTTTTCATTGGCTGAAGGGTCTTTAGCGAGCTTTATATAATAATCGCTGATTCTCAGATTGGGCAGATTGGTATCGAACAATCTAACCGTGAAGCCACCCGGCTCATCGGACTCCTCGACAATACAATCGGCGGTGACGGGGTGGTTCTGGTCTGGGCCGATTTGCAGGCCAGGCGAGATATCGAACCTGCTGAGGTGCTCAATCGCCCTGTTTATCTGGTCAACGGAGCAGCTCATTTTTTTTGCGATATCGGGGAGGCGGTTTTCGAGGAGCTCCTGCATATATGCGGAGACCAATTTTTTTTCGAATGAGTAGTCCTCGGCGGAGTTTGCCATTTGTATCAATAAACATTCTTTGAGGTCTCTTGCACCGACGCCGACAGGTTCGAGTTTCTGAATGAGAGGAAGAGCTTTCTGGAAACAATCGAGAGATAAATCGGTTTTTTCACTGAGAAGCCTGTCGAGGCTTACGGACAGATAGCCTTTTTCATCGATGTAATCAATTATGAGGCTGCCGGCTTTTTTTACTGTTTCGGGGGTATCGACAAACCGCCACTGGTCATCGAGGTAATCGTGGAGGGACATTTGCGGGGCGGCGGTATTTTTTATAGCTTCGAGTTTTTTATCGGGCTGGTCGGCTGCGGGTCGAGGGCGAAAAGAATCGGCCTGATTTAAGTATTCAGAGAAATTATCGTCGGGGCCGCTGTATCTTTCAAAATCAGAATCTTTTTCGGAATCGGCATCAGCAGAAACCTGCTGACTTGCAGGGCCTTCGCCTGGATTTTCGGGTTGGGTTTCGGTCGTTGTGTTCTCATCCAATTCAAGGACTGGATTGCCGTTGAGCTCCTGTCCGATTCGGTCTTTGAGGGCGAGGAGCGGAAGCTGCAGAATCTCCATCGACTGAATCATATGCGGAGCGAGCTTCATCCGCTGTTCAAGGCGCAACTGGCCTGTCATTTGGAGCTTCATTGAGTCCATCGGTTAAAGGTTCACCTGAAGACAAACATAACCATAAAGACATTATACCAAAAATGGTGTGCGGTTTGATAAAAAATCTTTAGTAAGGATGTGAACTGCCGATAAAAAAATGGGCGGCAGGGGTTGCGCGGCGATAAATTACAAATCTTATATTCCAACAAAAATGGGCGAAAGATGCCTTTAATCTATCGGTTGTCTGCCGAGGATTGCGTCGGTGAGGATTTTGGCATTGGCGTATTCGATAGTTGAGCCTGTGGGCAGGCCGCGAGCAAGGCGGGTGATTTTGAGGCCGGTGTTTTTGAGGAGGGAGCAGATATAGAGTGCGGTGCCGTCGCCTGCGAGGTTCGGATTAGTAGCGAAAACAATCTCGGAGACGCCGCCTTTTTTGACCCTGTCGAGAAACTGCCTGATATTGAGATTATCGGCATCGACGCCATCAAGCTGGAGCGATATGCCCGCCGAGAACGTGATAGACCCATTTGCACGAGCCGGTTTTTTCGAGATTTATAATGTCTTTTGGCTGCTCGACGACGCAGATAATAGTTTTGTCTCGGCCGGCGTCGGAGCAGATTGGACAGAGTGGCTCTTCGGAGAGATTGAAACAAATTTTACAGGTTTTGATTTTGGTTTTGACGTTGGTTATGGCCTTTGCGAGGGCAAGGGCCTCGTCTGTTTTGGCATAGAGGATATGGAAAGCGAGCCGTTCGGCGGTTTTGGGGCCGATGCCGGGCAGCCTGCCGAATTCCTCGATAAGCCTGTTCAAACTGTCCGTATAGATTTCACTCATCACGGTATAAATCCTAAAAATTTCAGATTCGTCGCCGTGCCGGCAAAGGCTAAACCTAAATATAACAACTAACAAACCTATATATGATAATACCGATGGCAGCGATGTCAACGGACAAAAACAAATACAAGCTTGCAAAGAAAAAAAGAGCGGTTAAAATTGCGGCATCTATGAAGTTTAAAATCCTCTTAATGCTTACGGTTGTTTTTCTTATCAGCTGCGATGAGAAGGCGGACCCGAATGAGCCTGTGGGTTTTCTGCAGGTGAAGGGTTCGGATACGATAGTTAATGCCGCCCAGAAGATAAGCGAGGAATTTATGAAGGAATACCCGCATATCTTCGTGGCGGTGACGGGCGGGGGCAGCGGAGTGGGGATTGCATCGCTTATCAATAAAACTACCGATGTGGCGACGGCATCGCGGGAAATCAGCAAAAAAGAAATCGAAATGGCGAGAAAACGAGGCGTTGAGCCGAACGAAACCATCATCGCATACGACGGGGTGGCAGTCATTGTTAATAAGAATAACCCTGTAGAGAAACTGAGCATCAATGACCTGCACAAGATTTTTACGGGCAAGGCGGTAAACTGGAAGGAATTCGGGGGGAAGGATTTATATATCGTTACGCTGTCGCGTGAGGTAAGCAGCGGCACATACGCGTATTTTAAGGATGAGGTGGTAAAGTTGGGCAAGAAGGACAGTGGTGAGGAATTTTCATCCGAGACGCTGCTGCTTTCGTCATCGCAGGCAATTGTCGAGGAGGTTGTCAGCAACGAAGCTGCGATTGGGTATCTGGGGATGGGTTATATTTCAGAGCGAACAAAGACAATCGAGGTTGGCAGGGAGGGCGACTTTTTTGTGCCGGATGTGAACAGTGTTTTAAGCAAGAGGTATCCACTTTCGAGGCCTCTATATTTTTTAACCAACGGGCAGCCTAAAGGTATAACAAAATTGTTTATAGAATATGCCTTGAGTCCGGCGGGTCAGAAGCAATTGGTTGAAAGCGGGTTTGTTCCGAGGAAGCAGACAATTGTCAAGGAAGATTAGAGAATTTGCCATAGAAGGGTGCATCAAACTCAGCGGTTTGCTGGTTATTATATTTGTTTTTTTGATTTTCCTGCTTTTACTCAAAGACTCGCTGTCTCTTTTCAGGGTTTATCCATTTTGGGATTTTCTGTTGGGGGTGAAATGGCTGCCGGTGTCTGAGCCGCCAAGATTTGGAACAGTTCCGCTGCTTTTAGGCTCAATATATGTGACATTGGGGGCGATTATAATCTGCGTGCCGCTGGGGGTGGCGACGGCGATATATATAGCGGAGGTTGCACCGTCATCGATCAAACACGTATTAAAATCGCTCGTGGAAATTCTGGCCTCAATACCGAGCGTGGTTTTGGGATTCATCGGGATTGTCTGGCTTGGGCCGTTTTTGAAAAATACATTTAATTTAAGCACGGGGATGTGCGGGTTGACAGGGAGTCTGCTGCTGGCGTTTATGGCGCTACCGACGATAATCAGCATTTGCGAGGATGCGATAGTCGGGGTTCCGAAGAGCTACAAGGAGGCGGCGTTCGGCCTGGGAGCAACGCGATGGCAGACGATGTGGCGAATTATTTTGCCGGCGGCGTCATCGGGGATTATTGCCGCCATTATGCTGGGGATAGGCAGGGTCATCGGCGAGACGATGGTAGTAATGATGGTGACGGGCAATTCGCCGATTGTGCCGCATTCAATTTTGCAGCCTATGCGGACACTGACAGCCACAATCGCCGGCGAGATGGGCGAGACCGTGAGCGGGTCAGACCATTACTTTGCGCTGTTTGCCACCGGCCTGATACTTTTTATCATAACGTTCATAATAAATTTAATTGCGGATATGTATCTTCAGAGGACAAGGAATGCAGGCTCACCATAAGATGAATGCGGCGAAGGCAAGACAAAATATAGCCTTTTTTATTCTCGGCTTTGCCACGCTGGTGGTTGTTATTCCGATTATACTTACGATTCTATATGTAATCATCAAAGGCATCGGAGCAGTGAGTGGGGATTTTTGACGGAGCCGCCACGAAACGGGATGAAGGAGGGCGGGATATTTCCGGCAATTGTAGGCACGATAATATTGATAATCGGGACGATGATTTTTTCTCTGCCTCTTGGGGTTCTGGCTGCGATTTATCTTGTTGAATATGCAAAGGATAATTTTTTCACGCGTCTTATGAAGCTATCGGTTGTAAATCTATCGGGCATACCATCTATTGTCTATGGCCTGTTCGGTTTTACGCTTTTTGTTTTGTTTTTGAAATTAGGGACATCCATTCTTGCAGGCTCGCTGACTCTGGCGATAATGAGTCTGCCTGTTATAATAACGGCGACGAAGGAGGCCCTCGAAACGGTGCCTGCGAGTTTTCGCGAAATAAGTCTGTCGCTGGGAGCAACCAAATGGCAGACAATCCGGAACTGTGTGCTTCCTTATGCAGTGCCGGGAATACTGACAGGGACGGTTTTGAGTTTAAGCAGGGCGGCGGGCGAGACGGCACCGATACTGTTCACGGTGGCAGCATTTTATCTGCCGAGGCTGCCGCATTCGGTCTTTGACCAGGTAATGGCGCTGCCATATCATCTTTACGTAATATCAACGCAGGTGCCGAACATTCCGACAAAGATAAGTTTTGCCACAGGTTTTGTCCTGATTGCACTGGTTTTTCTGATGAACTTAGGAAGCATAATTCTGCGTGCACATTACAGGAAGAAAAAGCTATGGTAAATGAAGTGATAATAAAGACTATAAATCTTAATTGCAGCTTCGGTTCGAACTGCGTTCTTAGAAGTCTGAATCTTGAGATATACAAAAACGAGATTTTGGGCATCATAGGTCCTGCTAACAGCGGGAAAAGCACATTTTTGCGGGCATTGAACCGTTTAAATAATCTTGACGTTTCATACAATCAGAGCGGACAAATTATTTTTGAAGGCAAAGATATTGCAACGCTGCCCGACAGTGTGCTGCGTCGCAAGATAGGGATTGTTTTTGCGTTGCCGCAGGTCCTTCCGGTAAGCATTTTTAACAATGTTGCCTACGGGCCAAAGGTTCACGGCGTAAAAGAGAGAAGGCAATTAGAGGAAACTGTGGAGACCGCCCTTCGGAAGGCACATTTGTGGGAGGAGGTCAAGGACAGGTTAGATATGCCTGCGTTGAAACTGTCTGGCGGCCAGCAGCAGAGGCTGTGTCTTGCGAGGACGCTGGCGGTCGAGCCGGACATAATTCTATACGATGAACCGTGCTCGGGGCTCGACCCGATTTCGACCGCAAAGGTGGAAGACACGATGCAGCAGCTAAAGGAAAATTACACTCAAATTCTGGTGACAAACAACACCAAACAGGCTGCGAGGGTAAGCAGCCGGTGCGCCTTCTTTCTGATGGGCGAACTTGTGGAGATTGACGATACGGACATTCTGTTTACCAACCCCGCAGATGTGCGAACAAACGATTACATAACGGGAAGGTTTGGATAATATGGATTTTGAATCCGTAATTGAAACTGTTGACCTGAACCTTTACTACGGCGATTTTTTGGCGCTGGAGAAGGTGAATATCAGGATACCCCGGCAAAGCATCACTGCAATCATAGGACCATCGGGGTGCGGCAAATCGACGCTGCTTCGATGCTTCAACCGGATGAACGACCTTGTGGAAAACGTCAGGCTCGAAGGTCAAATTCTGGTTGAAGGGGAAAATATTCTTGCGGCGGAAACCGACCTGATTGCGCTGCGAAGGAAGGTGGGAATGGTTTTTCAAAGGCCGAACGTATTCAATCTTTCGATACACGATAATCTCAGATTCGGGCTGCGGATTCACTCGCTGATGAGCAAAAGAAGTGAGATTGACGGCGCCATTCAAAGCGCCCTCGAACAGGTGGGGCTGTGGAGCGAATTAAGAGAAAAAATCAAAAAAAATGCCCGGACGCTTACGCTGGAACAGCAGCAGCGGCTGTGCATTGCCCGGGTCATTATCCTGAAGCCTGACATCCTGCTGCTGGATGAGCCGTGTTCGGCACTCGACCCTGTCTCGACATTGAAAATCGAGGAGCTGCTGCAAATGCTCAAAAAGGATTATACAATAGTAATTGTGACACATAATATGCAGCAGGCAGCAAGGGCGTCCGACCGGACGGCATTTATGCACCTGGGAAAACTTATCGAATTTGCAGAAACTGCACAGATTTTCTCTAATCCAAAGGAGAAACTGACCGAAAATTATATAAGCGGCCGATTCGGCTAAAGCGAGGGTAAAAATATGACCAGGGAAGTTTTTGTCAGCCACATTAAAGAACTTGAAAAGGAAATCACGAAGATGACGGGTCTGGTTGTTTCCGCCATCAACCGCTCTATGGAAGCCCTCAAGACCCGGAGTATTTCCGATGCGAAAAAAATAATCGAGGACGACGAGCTGATAAACAAGAAACGGCAGTATATTGAAGACAAATGCATTCACTTAATCGCCACGCAGCAGCCTGTCGCCGGCGACCTTCGGGAGATTATTGCGGTTCTCAATATCATAACCGACCTCGAACGTATGGGCGACCACGCAGAGGGCATCGCAAAGATTGTCGTGCTGCTCGGTACCGACCCGCTGGTAAAGTCTCTTGAAAACATACCGAAAATGGCGGAGCCGTCGATGGGGATGCTCAAGAGGAGCATAGAGAGCTTTCTGAAGCGTGATGCGAAGGCGGCGGCGGCCATCTGCAACGAGGACGATGTAGTCGATGCCCTTTACGACAAGACGTATCAGGAGCTTATCCGGTGCATGATAGATGACCCAAAAACGATTACAAAGGCGACACACCTTATCTGGGCTGCCCACAACATCGAACGTATTGCCGACCGCGTGACAAATATCTGCGAACGGATTGTATTTCTCGTGACAGGGTCTATGGAGGCGATAAACGTCTCAAAGTATTAAAATAAATGAAACCACCCGTCTTCGGCGGACTGATTACACAGATTAAAAAGTAAGGTTTAGACACGGATTTACACAGATTTACACGGATTTTATTTTAATCATATATATCTCGGAAAATATTCATAAAAAAATCGGCGAAATCCTCCTTCGCTGAAGCTACGGAGGACAGGTTCGTGAAATCCGCGGTTAAAAATCATTCTGTTAGGTGTTTGCTCTGTTGAAAACCTCAAATTTGTCATTGCGAAGGAGACCGCTATTCCGCCTTCGGTCCGCCTGCGGCGGAAAGGCGGAAAGCAATCTGTTAATTTTAGTCGTTTAGATGTTCTAAAAATGATTTGGCGGTCTCCAAACACAGACAATTGAAAATCAGTTATCAAATTCCTCAATGTCCGTGATGGTTGCGCCGAGTTCGGTAATAATGGTTTTTACGGCTGGGTCGCTGACTATCTCGTTTTCCTTCTGCCGAATCGCACCATTTTTTGCGGCGGCGAGGCCTGCGGGGGTAACGACCCTGTCGCCGAGGATGAATTTAATTTTAACCTGCCTGCCGAGGCACTGCGAGAAACAGGCCTGGATTTTTTCAGGTCGGCCATTCGCCTGGCAAAAACCGTGCTGAACCTGGGCGTTTGAATCAAAAGTAATCGTTAAACAATCATCTTCGAGAGCGGCAGGCTGGGCCCGGGTAAGCAAGCCGATGGTGCCGTTGCCGAGTTTTTGGCCGACAGATTTGAGAACCAGCAGCCAGTTTTCCTGTAAGGATTTTAAGTCGGTAAATTGAAGTGATTGGGACTTTGTATCTGCCGATTTCGGAAGGATGCGGATTAGAACTGGCAGGCGGTTTGGTTCGGCTGGGCTCATCGGGGTCGGTTATTCTGTTTTTTTTTATACCTGAATCGGCAGTTTTGTTTAACTGCGCCAGCAGCTGGTCAACATTGAGGAAATGCTCGCTGAGTGCAAACCGCAGGAGTGTCGCCTCGAGTAGCGGCCTAGCGGTCTCTGAGTTTTTTACAGGCCAGCGAACTTTTTCGAGAGCGGTAATCAGATAAACAAGGGCAGCAACGTCAAAATATTTGACAGCCCCTTCGGTCTGCTGTCTCTGCCGGCTGGTCAAAATCAAAAGCTCACTTTGGGAGCCGACGGTTTTGACGAGCATAAGGTCTCGCAGAAAATCAATTACAAAATCGACTATCTGGATTTCGCTGAAGCCTGCAATAATGAGGGCATCGACAGAATCGAAGACGCCGGCGGCATCACCGCTGCCGATACGGTTGATTAGCTGCCATAATTTTTCGCTGTTTGGGCAGCCGAGATTTTCCTCGACCAACTTGGCCGTCAGAGGCTGGCCGGTGCTGATGAGTCTGTCGAGGAGGCTGAGGGAATCGCGCATCGAGCCGTTGGCCATTTTGGCAAGGAGCAAAACGACGTCTTTTTCGTACTCGATTTTTTCCTGTGCGAGGATTTTTTCGAGCTGTGCCGAGATAACACGGGGGCTTATATTGCTGAAATCGAACCGCTGACATCGGGACTGGATGGTGGCGATAACCTTTTGAGGTTCGGTGGTTGCGAAGATGAATTTTATATGCGAGGGAGGCTCTTCGAGGATTTTGAGCAGTGCGTTAAAGGCCTCGGTGGTGAGCATGTGAACTTCGTCGATAATATATATCTTGAATCGCGAGCGTGCAGGCCGATAAGTAGCGTTCTGTATCAATTCACGGATGCTATCGATGCCTCGGTTTGAAGCGCCGTCGATTTCGATAACATCGATATCCTCGCCGATGTTGACAGCGATGCAGCTATCGCATTTGCAGCAGGGTTCTGTGGTGGGGGCATCGTGGGAGAGACAGTTGAGTGCTTTTGCGAGGATTCGCGCCATAGTGGTTTTACCGACGCCGCGCGTGCCTGTGAAAAGGTATGCGTGGGCGACCTTGCCGGTCTTAATGGCGTTTTTGAGGGTCTGGGCAATGGGCTCCTGGCCGACGACCTCGTCAAAGGTTTGCGAACGATATTTTCGAGCTAAAACGGTATACATTTTCAATTTACGATTTATGATTTATTATTTTTGATTGTTTTTCGTGATGAAACAAAAATAGCCGTTAATTCCTTTGCTTCATTCAACAATGATTTAACCAAAACCTTTTTCAATATAAGCTCGTCAATAATAAATATAAGATAATAAATTTCAAAGGAGGCCGGGTTTGCCACGGCACGGCTGGGCATCCGCTATGGCTGCACGGTTCCCCGCCTGACCAGATTTGCGGGCCCCGCCTGCATGGGACCCGGCCGGAAAATAGTTATTAGTCGCTCGTCGCTCGTTGAAGAAAGCCGGCCGGCGACGACGTTAAGTATAGCAGAAGGCGGCGGCATTTCCACAAAATTTTAAATTGACATTTCGCAACAAAAAGGATAAGCTTTCCAAAGACGAAAACGACTGCTACAGGCAACAACGGTTTAAGAAATTTCAAGGAAGAAAAATGGAAGGGGTGCTATATGACAGTTCGAATCGAAGACAGTTGTACGGGCTGCGGATTGTGCGTGGACACCTGTCCAGAGGTGTTCCAGATGGGTTCAGAAAAGGCAGAAGCAATCATAGACGAGGTTCCGGCGGAATTAGAGGACGCCGTCCAGCAGGCAGCAGACGAATGTCCAGCAGAGGCAATCACGATTGAATAGGCACTGCCCACGCCATCCGCCTGCGGGCGGGCGGGAGCTAAACAACCCCGCCCCTATGTAGAAAGCTCTTTAGAACGGGCGTGGGCCTTTTTGACGGCGGAATTGACAAGAGAGGTGAAATTGCCTTCTGCAAATACTTTCAAGGCAGCTTCGGTGGTTCCGCCGCGAGAGACGATTTTTTCGCGAAGTTCGGCGGGCGTCTGTCCTGCTACGGCGGCAGATTCAGCCAGAAGAGCCGCCCCTTTTGCGGTTTGCAAGACCAGTTCCATCGCCTGCTGCGGGGTAAACCCGAGTTCAATGGCGGCCTGAATCATACTTTCCATCAGGAGGAAGAAATAAGCGGGCCCGCTGCCGCTGACGGCGGTGAGACAATCAATCATATCCTCATTTTCGAGGACAACCGCCCTGCCAACAGATGAAAAAATCGAGAGCGCCTCATCGAGCCTTGCTTTGGCATTTTCGGGTGCGTAGATTCCGGAAAGCCCCTGGCCAATCCTTGCAGGCGTATTGGGCATAACACGAATCACGCAGACATTGCCGAGGAGCTCTTTGATTTTCTGTGTTCGCTTGCCTGCTGCAATCGAGATAAAAAGCGTGTCCTGTTTGAAACTATCCTTTATATCAATCAGAATACCGTTTAAATGCTGGGGCTCGACGCTTAAAATTACGATATCGACCTTCGCTGTCAACTCTTTATTGCTGCCAGAGGTTCTGACGCCATACCTTTGTGCGAGGAATTTGAGGCGTTCGGGTTTGATGTCGCTTACGAAAATATTTTTGGGCTGGTAAACCTTAGCGGAAAGGATACCTTTTATGAGGGCCTCTGCCATATTTCCGCCGCCGATAAAGCCGATAGTCGCCATCTATTTCTCCTTGTGAAAAAAATCGCCAAACATATAATTGCAGCATAAAACCATTGAGAACAAATATAAAGAAATTTTGGGAGACTCGCAATGCAAAAAAAGACTCTCAAAGTTTTCCAGGTCAAAAAATTCATCCACAATAGTCCTGTGTACCTCTCAACATCACTGAAACTATAGGCTCGCGGCGGGATTCTTCCGTGTTCTCTGCGAACTCCGCGGTTATTGTTTTTTCACCAGAGCAACGGCGGAGGCGATGGCGAAATTGGCCGTGTGAGTTATGCTGATGCTGATTTGTTTTACACCCATTTTATCAGCGATTTTTCTTACCTGGCCATACAATTTCACTTTCGGCTGTCCATAAGAATTATTGACAACTTCGATATCGGTCCATTTTATTTTGCCGCGCCAGCCGGTGCCGAGAAGTTTGAGGACGGCTTCCTTTGCGGCGAAACGGCCCGCGAGTTTTTCGATGCGGTTTTTGGTTTCATCGGCATACTTCTGTTCGGAATCGGTGAAGACGCGGTCGAGGAAACGGTCTCTGTGGGTTTTGACCATTTTCTTTATCCGTGGAAAATCAACGAGGTCTATGCCGTGAGCAAGAATTTTCATTGGCTATTACCTGCCAATTTATTGTTTTTTCCGTAGATTTTCGCGAGACAGTAATCGACAAAGTCGTCCTTGTTGGCAATGGAGGCCTGTTGAGCAATTTTTTCGTTGATTTCGTCGTAGGTTTTTCTCTGACGTTCGATGAGGATTCGTTTTTTGATTTCGCCCTGAACTTTTTCAAAAGGCTCGGTTGATTCGTTTTGCTTATCTAAAAGTTTCATAATAAAGATGTGCTCATCGGTTTCGATGGGGCCTGCAATCTGGCCGGGCAGAATGGTTTGGGCCTGTTTAGCGAGGATGTCGTAGGGTTTTGCGAGAGAATTCGGCTCTACGGGTTTCCAGATTCCGCCGAACTCGGAGAAGGAGTCGTTCGAGTATTGCCGCGCCAGATTTGCGAAATCTTCGCCCGATTTTATCTTTGTCAGCAGGTTATCCGCGAGATCTCTGGCTGCGTGCAATTTTGTTTTATTGGGGTCGGGACTGTTTAGTTTTGCCGGCTGAATGTCTATGAGCTGAAAGGTTATTTTGCCGGCGGTTGTGTACTTATTTTTTTTGTCCCTGTTGTATATGTCAAGCAATTCCTTGTATGTGACAGGCTGTTGCTGCTGCGGCATTTTTGTAGAGAGATAGGACTGACTGAGGATGAGTCTTTTCTGGAAATCCCGGAATTCCTGCCAGCTGTTAAAGCCGTCCTTTTTCAGGGCATCTTCTGCTTTTGCGTAGTCGCCGCCGAATTCAGCAAAGAAGTTTTTGATTTCTGTTTCGACGACCTCGTTAAGTTTGTCGTCAATCTGGTCGCCGGCATCTCTTTTTGCATGTTTATAGACAAGAATTTCGGAAATTTTATAATTGACGAATTGCTCAACGAGGGGTCTGGCCTGTTTTTTGTAGGTTTCGAAGTCGGAATTCAGAGCCTGCTGCCTGAGGACATCTGCCAGTTTGCTGATTACTTCGTCGCTGGTGACGGCTTCGTTTTCGATAGCAATGGCCATACCGCCGCTAATCTGGGGCAGGCCTGTGGTCTGAGGGTCCGGCATCAGGGCAATCTGGGCATCGGACAATTTTTTTTCCTTTTTACAGCCTGCAACCAAAAAAAATGTTAAACAAACAAGAAATAAAAGCTTACGCATAATCCGGTTTTCCTGTTAAAAAATAAGTTTACCGTTATATTTCGTATTCATTTATTTTTATTCTGGGAATTTTTCATTTGTTCATATTCTGCGAGGTCAAAGACGAGGATGCCTCTGCCGACGCCGGCCCAGTCTCCTGATTTGGCATACTGAAAAGCCATAAAATCCGCCGCAGGCGGACCGCTTGCAAAAAGCTGCGACAGGATAAGAACGATTGTTATTTTGCACTGCATAACTTCCCTTTCTTCACAGTCCGCCGAAGGCGGATGAATTCAAAATTTTACGAAGGATACTTATCAAGGTTTTCGGCTCAAGATAATTTTTCGGCAGATGCAGATATACCGTATTATCATCGACGATTCTCGGTTCAGCCGCTACATTGGTGAACGCATACTTATATCTTAAGAGGGCATTTTCTGCAAATGAAAATATGAGATTTTGGCCGGAAGCAGTGATTGATTTAATTTTCAGTTTTGCTGCGGCGATTCTGAGCTCAGCCAGCTCCAGCAGGTCTTTCAGCTCATCTGGCGGCGGGCCGTAGACATCGTTGAGCTCGCCAGTTAAATCTTTCAGTGCGTCGGCGGTTTGTGCAGAGGCAATTTTGCGATAGACATCCATTCGGTATCTGTCGGACGGAATGTAATTTTTGGGAATATATGAGGTGAGGCCTATGTCCAAACAAGCGGCGGGGATTTGCTCGGCGGACAAATTTTTCAATCTGCGCACGGCGCGGGCGAGCATTTCGCAGTACATCTGGTAGCCGACCAGCTGTATGTGGCCGGATTGTTCGGCGCCGAGGATGTTTCCGGCGCCGCGGATTTCGAGGTCGCGCAGGGCAATTCTGAAGCCTGCGCCGAGTTGCGAATACTCTTCAATGGCCTTTAATCTTTTGGCGGCAGTCGTGGTGATAGGCCGAGAAGGCGGCAGGAGAATATAAGCATAGGCCTTGTGTTTGTACCTGCCGACGCGGCCTCGGAGCTGATGGAGTTCTGCCAGGCCGAACCGGTCGGCATTGTCGATGATAATTGTGTTGGCGTTGGGGATATCGAGGCCCGATTCAATAATCGTTGTGCAGACAAGGATGTCGATTCTGCCCTCCACGAAATCAATCATTGTTTGTTCGAGTTCGTATTTCGGCATCCGGCCGTGAGCAATTGCTATTTTTGCGTTTATGCCGTCGAGCAGTTTAGCGATTTCCCACGCCTTTTTGTCGATTGTTTTTACCCTGTTGTGCAGGAAGAATACCTGGCCTGTGCGGTTTAATTCCTGCACAATGGCCTTTCTTATGGTTTCGCTTCTGTAAGCGGCGACGGATGTGACGATGCTTCTGCGGTCGAGAGGCGGGGTGGCCAGCGAGCTGATGTTGCGCAGACCCAGCAGGGACAAATGCAGGGTTCGGGGGATGGGCGTGGCGGTCATTGTAAGGACGTCAATATCGGTGCGGAGTTTTTTGAGTTTTTCCTTGTGCCTGACGCCGAACCGCTGCTCCTCGTCGATTATAAGAAGACCGAGGTCTTTAAAGCCGACATCCTTACTCAACAATCGGTGTGTTCCTATCAGGATGTCAACCTTGCCTTCTTTTGTTCGCTCGATGATGTCGGCAGCCTGTTTCGGGGTTTTGAAGCGGTTGAGGATTTCGATGGACACGGGGAAATCGGCGAACCTTTCGGTAAATGTCCTGCCGTGCTGAACGCAGAGGACAGTGGTAGGCACCAGAACTGCAACCTGCTTGCCGGCCTCGACCACCTTGAAAGCAGCTCGCATTGCCAGTTCGGTTTTGCCATAGCCGACGTCGCCGCAGAGGAGTCTGTCCATCGCCGTTGGGTGCTGCATATCAGATTTGATTTCGGCTGAAACATTCGTCTGGTCGGCGGTCTCCTGATACGGGAAGGATTGCTCAAATTCCCGCTGCCAGTTGGAATCTGCCGGGAAGGCGAAGCCGCCTGCGACCTGCCTTTTTGCCTGGACTTCTAAAAGTTCAGCGGCGAGGTCTTCGATGGATTTGGCGACTTTTTCCTTCTGTTTTTGCCATTTTTTGGAGCCGACTTTGCTCAAGTGCGGTCTTCTTGGGCTTGTGCCGATGAATTTCTGGACGAGGGTAATGTTGCTGACCGAGACGTGAATTTTGACTCCGTCGGCAAATTCGATAGTAAGGTATTCACTTTTTGCACCTTTTTCGTCGATTGTCCGGACACCCAGAAATTTGCCGATGCCGTAGGAGGCGTGGACGACATAGTCGCCGCTGTGCAGGTCTTCGAGTGTGTCGATTGGCGCCGAAGGTCGCAGCGGGCGCTGAACCCTTCGCAGACTGTATTGGCCAAAAAGCTCGCTGTGGCTGGTGATTATGGTTTTGAGCGAATCAATTACAAAACCCTGACTTACGAAACCTTTGAGCAGTTTCAGATTGGCGGGCATTTCTGCGGCGCTTTGCAGAATGATTTCACTCAAACGAGCAATTTGGGCTGCACTTTCGCAGTAAAGAAAATGCGCCAGCCGTTCTTTGCCTTGGCTACTAATTGTTCGAGCGATTCTTTATGTCCTGCCCAGTCCGTCTTCGGTCCGCCGAAGGCGGACTGGTATTGCTGGGTGCTTTTTATATTTAGCCTGATAAAGTCCTCATCCGCTGTGCCGAATCTGCAGATATGAAGCTGCGTAAAACCGGAAAGGGCCGAGTATATGTCTGTCCAGTTGAAAAGTGCAGACGGATTTTCACTTCGGGCGAGATAAAGGTTTGCCGCCTCCTCAATCTGTATCGGTTCTTCGAGGATAATTATTGTTTCTGCAGGCAGGATGTTTAGTAGAAGCTGGCCTCTTTCCTGTGCGCTATCCAAAACGAGTGAAAAAATATTTATATTATCCAAGCTTGCTGAACGGACCTTTGTGTGTCGGTATTGAAAAGACGGATGCTTTCGATGGTGTCGCCGAAAAATTCGATTCTGACAGCAAGGGCTGTCTGTGTCGGTTGTATAACTTGGTTGTCTGTGCCTGATGGGTATGTTGCCAGAGGCGCAAATATGTCGATGATGCCGCCGCGGCGGGCAAACTGGCCGGGCAGGTCTATCCTGTCAACGTTTTCAAAATTATTATCGACTAACCATTCGAGAACAGTTTCAATCGGCTTCTCTTCTCCGCTATTCAGTTCAAGGCTGTTTTTGTAAAGCAGTTCAGGCTCCGGAATCGGCTGACAGAGGGCCAGCACCGAGGTCGGGATTAAAAAGTTTTTCTGACCCGACAATATCTGAAGAACAATTTTGAGCCTTTGCGATTTTGTTTCGTCGCTCGCATCGGCAATTGTCTGGTCGCCTTCAGCGGTGGGGAAGGTCTCGATTGTCCCTGCCTCGAAGGTGGTCAGGTCATCGGCAGCCTTGTCGGCATCGTCAATGTGCGCTCCTGTATAAAGTATTGGCCGATTGAGTTCCTTTGAAATGTGTGCAGCCAAAAGCGGCGCAAAGGACCCCCACGAGCCTTCGGCTAAAACCGGCCCCTTAGGGGCAGCTTTGAGCCGGGCGATTATTTGGCTTACGGTTTTATCGAGGCCGAGATTTATAAATTCCCGACCATCCGAAACATCCATCATCTGTAATTATACGTAAAATTCGTCGAAACAGCAATTGACGCTAATTCAATTTTGCCCCTCATAAGAGGGTCAAACGGTTGCGGTTGCGCGGCTCGTGTCGGTTGCGTTTAGCGTAAAGCGTGCAGCAAAGCACTAAATCCGAATATCGAAATCCGAAACAAGCACGAATCACCTAAATCCGAATGTTCAAAACATCCTCCCGCTGTCATTACGCAGCCTGTCGTTTGGGCCAAAGCAATCTTCATTTTTTCTTGTTTTTGCGGGATATCGGCATAAAATGGACAAATTCAACTTGAGGGAAATTTACAGAAACAGCCGCCCATAAATGGCTGGAGACGGTACAAAGAAAACGGTAAATGTACCTGATAACCCTCACATCTCAAGCTATTAGATTTTACAGTATGGTTTATTTTACGCACCTACTTTGGACCAGTGGCAATAAAGGATGCGAGGAGAAATGGTAGACCTATCATTGTACATATCAGAACAACCGCTGATACAACACACCCCCTTCGAAAAGTAACTGCCATCATTTTTTGAATCAATAAACCGCCAACCGCACCTGCGGCCACTGTAAACAAGATTGCGATTGCGGGGTCTCCCCTCCCGAATAGAGGAGAAACGATGTTTATGAACAGAAGGTTAATAGCTTGACATAAAATGACAACTAAGGTGCATCGCAACATCGAAATTTTTTGCCCGCGTGAACAAACCCGATAGCATACCAACGTAGGGAAGCACCACAAACAGAGTAATGCGCCTGCGATAAATGAAAGAAATCGAATGTTTTCCATTGTATTAATTCCTTAAGATCTAATTTATGCAGAAACTACCTTAACCTGAAATTCCATACGGAACGGTGGTATTCCGTTTTCCGCCGATTCTTCGCTGAAAAAATCATTTACTCATTGTCCTTAAAGAACACTTTGTTGTCAATTCCTAAAGTCTTATAATCAGAAATCGCCGATAGTAAATAAAAAAAGAGCGGTTACAAAAATCACCGTTCTTTTGAATTTTCCAGTAAAGATAGGCTATTTTCCGAGAGCCTGCTTAGCGGCTTTTACGACGTTGTCAGCGGTGATGCCGAATTTTTCATAACAGGTTTTGGCAGGCGCTGAAGCGCCGAAACTCGACATACCAATGAAAATCCCTTTATCGCCGAGCCACTTGCACCAGCCTTGTTCGACGCTGGCCTCTATGCCGACCCTCGCCCGAACATTCGGCGGCAGAACAGAATCCTGATACGATTTGTCCCGTTTTTCGAAAAGCTGCCAGCAGGGCATACTAACGACCTGTGCCTTTATACCTTCGGCGGCAAGTTTTTCGGCAGCCTCGACGGCGATTCCGACCTCCGAGCCGGTTGCAAGCAAAAGCACATCAGGATTGTCCGCCTTTACGAGGACGTACGCTCCCCTTGAGACATTAGCAGCAGATGCGTATTTTTGCTGGTCGATTGTCTTGACTGCCTGCCTTGTAAGGCAGATTGCGACGGGGCCGGCCTTATATTCGAGGATGAATTTCCAGGCCGCTGCCGTTTCGTTTGCGTCTGCGGGGCGGAAGACCAGCAGGTTCGGTATCGCCCGCAGTGCCGCTATATGCTCAACCGGCTGATGTGTCGGGCCGTCTTCGCCGACGCCGATGCTGTCGTGCGTGAAGACGAAAATCGACGGATACCGCGACAGTGCGGCCATCCGAATTGCGGGCCTCATATAATCGCTGAAGACAAGAAACGTCGCACCGTAAGCCCTTACAGGTGAGGCTGGCCGATATGCCGTTGAGGATTGCACCCATAGCGTGCTCTCGGACGCCGAAACGCAGATACCTGCCTTCGGGACAACTTTTTTGAAAATCCTTTGCGCCGTCGAACCGTGTATTATTTGAAAGCGTCAGGTCTGCAGAACCGCCCAAAATGAAGGGGAGTTTCGGCATAAGGGCATTGAGGACCTTGCCTGAAGCCTGCCTGGTTGCGATTGCGCTGCCTGCTTCAAATTTTGGTAGAGACTCATCCAAATTGATATTTATTTTGCCTGATGCCCAGTCTTGAAACTGTTTGGCAAGGTCGGGAAATTCTTTTGCATATTTTTTGAAGAGTTTTTCCCATTTGGCCTGTGCCGTTTTGCCTTTTTGAACGGCGCCAAGCATAAACTGCTTTACATCATCAGGGACATAAAAACTTTTTTCCGCATCCCAGCCGAACCTTTGCTTGATAAGTTTTATCTCGTCTGCGCCGAGCGGCGAGCCGTGGGCTTCGGCGGTATCCTGTTTGTTCGGGCTGCCGAAGGCGATGTGGGTGCGGAGTTTAATAATGGTCGGCTTGCCTTTGGATTTTGTGGCCTTTTTTATTGCCTTTTCGATAGCGGCGAGGTCGTTGCCGTCGCCATCGACGACGATTACGTTCCAGCCGTAGGCCTTGTATCGCATTGCAACATCTTCGGTAAATGCAAGGGATGTGCTGCCGTCAATGGTGATGTGATTGTCGTCGTAAATTACGATAAGGTTATCGAGGCCAAGATGGCCGGCGAGCGAGCTTGCCTCTGCTGATACGCCTTCCTGCAGGCAGCCGTCGCTAACAATTGTGAAGATTTTGTAGTCAATTATCGGGAAACCGTCGCGATTAAAAACTTTGGCGAGATATTTTTGAGCGATTGCCATACCAACGGCGTTTGCGATGCCCTGGCCGAGCGGCCCCGTGGTGACCTCGATGCCGAGGTCCGGCTTGTACTCGGGATGGCCCGGGGTTTTACTGCCCCACTGCCTGAAATTTTTCAGCTCGTCCAGACTCATATTGTAGCCTGTCAGGTGCAGCAAGGAATACAGGAGCATACTGCCGTGGCCGGCGGAGAGGACAAAGCGGTCGCGGTTGAGCCATTTAGGATTTGCAGGGTTGTGCTTCATTTGCCTTGTCCAGAGGACGTAGGCAGCCGGCGCCATACCCATCGGCATACCGGGATGTCCTGAATTGGCCGCCTGCACACCATCTATCGCCAGAAAACGGATTGTTTGAACACAAAGCTCGTCAATGGCTATGCCATAAATCTTCGCCGTGTTCATCGTATTTTCCTTGAGAGTTTTATATATCGAGTTTTTCAAAACGGAGTGGAAAGAATAACAAAATCGCCGGTTTTTGCAAGCCTTTTATTTTGAGGTTTGGCCGTCACTTTCCGTATTGTGGTTGGCAAACAAGTTTCGATTGCATCAGACGGGGACAAGGCTGTATTTTACGGCGGAGTATTTTTTTAAATTACCGGTTTTACTGAAAATTGAGCGGTGAGCCTTTTTTCGTTCGCCAATATGCAGGTTATCTGAAGGATGTAGTTTTGCTTGTCGCCCAGGTCGATGTCGAGATTAAATTTGTAAGCCCGCAGAAAATCCTGCCAGTATCGGTTGTTTTTTTCAGGGGCGGTCAGGTCGATGTCGGGCCATAGCCGGATTCTTCTGCCGACGGGTTCGGCGGAACGAGGAACCTGTTCGTATAATTCAAATCGGAAGACTGCCGGCCATTTCTGGCTGCAACCGAAGGTGTCGAGCAGGCTGACAAAGACGTTGATTTTCTGTCCCTTGTCGGCTACGGTCATTTCCGTCAGCGGCAGAATCTCGATTTTAGCCGGGCCGAAGCTGTCGCACAAATAGGTATCTGCAGTTCGATTAAGTTTATTTTCGAGATTGTCTCTCTGCTTTGGCAGAGTGCATCCGGCGAGGATAATAACAAATGACAAGCAAAATAATTTTTTTGAAATCATCCTTTTCATAATTGACCCTTTTAACTTTCAGTTCGTTTTATCAATCGAGTCCGCCTTCGGCGGACATTCGGCGGATTAAAGGTCTTCATCGAGCAGATGGCCAAGCCGGTATTTTTTGGTTTTTAGATAGTTTTTATTGTGTTTGCCGGGCCTTGCTCGCAACGGTATCTGCTCGACGACTCTTACGCCATAGACTTCGAGACGGCTGATTTTTTTGGGGTTGTTCGTGAGGATGCGGATTTTTCGCAGGCCGAGGTCCCGGCAGATTTGTGCGCCGATGCCGTAATCCCGTTTATCGGGCATAAAGCCTAATTTTATATTTGCGTCAACGGTGTCGAGGCCCTGCTCCTGAAGTTTATATGCGTGCAGTTTGTTAGTAAGGCCGATGCCTCTGCCTTCCTGTCGCAGATAGATAAGGGCGCCTTTGCCTTCCTTTTCAATCAGCTTAAGGGCTTCGACGAGCTGATAACCGCATTCACATCGCTGCGAATGGAAGAGGTCGCCGGTCATACATTCCGAATGAACCCGAACGAGGGCCGGCTCATCGTGTTCGACGGGATTTCCGTTTTTGTCGAGCAGGCCTATATCGCCTTTGCAGATAGCAAGGTGCGGCTCGGCGCTGGTTATGCTCTGGTATGCAATCAGTTTAAATTCGCCGTAGTCGGTCGGCAGATTGACACATTCGACACGTTTTATCTGTTTTTCGCTCTGAAGACGATATTCGATAAGTTTGGCAATGGAAGTAATTTTCAAATTGTGTTTTTCGCAGAACTCGAGGAGCTGTGGAACCCTTGCCATAGTGCCGTCGTCATTCATAATCTCACAGATTACGGCGGCGGGAATCAATCCGGCAAGTCGCATCAGGTCAACTGCACCTTCGGTTTGTCCCGCACGCACAAGGACGCCGCCGTTGCGGGCCCGCAGGGGAAATATGTGGCCTGGGCGGACAAGGTGGCGAGGCTCTGCATTATCCGCAATTGCCGCCTGAATAGTTTTTGCACGGTCTGCTGCGCTTATGCCTGTGGTTATTCCTTGTGCGGCGTCGATGCTTACGGTAAAGGCGGTCTGGAACCGGGCGGTATTTTCAGTCGTCTGCGGATAAAGATTCAGCCGGTCGCATCTATCGGCAGTCAAAGGCAGGCATATAAGCCCCCTGCCGAATTTGGCCATAAAGTTTATCACATCAGCGGTCACCTTTTCCGCTGCGCAGACGAGGTCGCCTTCGTTTTCCCTGTCCTCATCATCGACAAGAACTATCAGTTTGCCCTGCCGAAGGTCTTCAAGTATTTCCTGTATTTCGCTGAATTTTATTGACATATTAGTCGCTCGTCGAAGTCAAATTATAGCTTCTGTTCATAATCGGTGACGAAGCGGGTGCCGTTTCGTATGTAAATCAACATTGCGAGGATGGCAGTAGCCGCTGCCGACCACCAAAGAAACCTCAGGAACCATATCCAGCCGTGAATCAACACAGAGGCTTCCGGCGCTATAAGTATAGCGGAAACCATAGCCAGTTGTAAGGTGGTTGCCAGTTTGCCGATAAAGACCGGGACAATTCGAATCTGCGAAGTGACAAAATATACGATGATAAAACCAATCAGTAAAAGCAAATCCTTGCTGATAATTAGGACTACTACGGTGCCGGGCAGTCTGAAATCGCCGATGTGGCCGGGATTGGAATAAAGCAGCAGACAGGCGCTGGTCATCAGCAGTTTGTCGGCCATCGGGTCGAGAAAGACGCCAAGCCGTGTAATCTGTTTTTTCTTGCGGGCAAGAAAGCCGTCGAAGGCGTCGCTGAACGCCATAACGGCAAAGATGAATGTTGCGATGTAGCGCATCAGGTTTCGCAGATTCGGGTCAAGCGATGCATCGTTTATCTTGAGCATAAAAATCACGAACGGAACTATTAAAAGTATCCGCAGAATTGTTATCCTGTTTGCCCAGTTTAATTTCATATTCTCTTGCCTGAATTTCTGTCATTCTTTTTTTCCATACGCTGCTCGCTATTATATGGTTCTGCCGCCGTCGACGGAAAGGACTTGGCCTGTGATGTAATCATTTTCGAGAAGACTTATAACGGCGTGTGCAATTTCTTGCGGTTCGGCGATTCTCTTTAATGGTATAAGGGAAAGCTGCCTTTGCTTCTTTGTTTCATCGAAATCGTCGGGCCAGTTGACTATACCCGGTGCGACGGCATTTACGCAAATGGCCGGCGCCAGTTCCTTTGCGAGAGCCTTTGTCGCGCCGATGAGGCCTGCCTTCGATGAGCAGTAAAGGACGTAATCAGCCCAGGGTCGCAGGCCGCAGACATCGGCGATGTTTATTATCTTTCCGGCGGGAGAATCGGGGCTGCCAAATTTCTCGCTTATCTTTTTTGCAAAAACTTTGCTGGTCAAGATTGGAGCGATGAGGTTGGTTGTAATAACCTTTTGTGCCTGCTGATAAGAGATTTCGGATATCGGCTGTCTGGAAAAGACCGCTGCGGAGTTAATCAGGATTTGAGGTGTTCCGATTGCGCCGGCCTGTTCGAAAAGCTGCTCAATCTGTTCCTCGCTGGTAAGGTCTGCCTGCACTGCTATCGCCCTTGCGCCTTTTTTTTCAATTTGTTCTGCCACTTCCTCCGCCTTCTGTTTATTTCTGTTGTAGTGGCAAATACAGTTACAGCCGGCAAGCCCCAGCGCAAGGGCGATACCTGAGCCAAGCTGGCCGCTACGCCCGTTATAACAGCAGTTTTGCCTTTCAGTTTCATTTTTTCTTTTTCCTTATGTGGATGGTGAGCCCGCCGCAGGCGGGTCGAACCATAAATGCTTATCTTAATTGATAAGTTTTGTATTGGCAAGAAGTAAGGTCTGCTGTTCACTTTCGTGGGGGGAAAAGCGATATTACTTTGCCGGCCAGTATTGCAGATGTTTTACTTAATGTTTGCCAAAAGTTTCAGTATTGATATAATTCGCACCGGTTTTAGGTCATGGTTATGATAAAATTAAGCGTAAATGTAAATAAAATAGCCCTCTTACGTAATGCCCGCAGTCTCGATTTGAATCTGCCCGATGTCTGCGAGGCAGCCCGCACTATAGTTGAGGCCGGCGCCAACGGCATAACGGTGCATCCGAGGCCGGACCAGAGGCACATACGGTATGACGATGCTTACCAGATCAGCCGTATGCTGCGCGGCAGATTCAATAGTTTGGAGTATAATATCGAGGGCAATCCGTTCACGGGAAAATATATGGAGATTGTGACGGAACTGCGCCCTGACCAGGCGACACTTGTGCCGGACCTGCCCGGTGCGAATACATCTGACAACGGCTGGGACTTAAACGATGAGAATCGCAAGAGGCTTTCGCCGGTGATTAAAAGATTAAAGGATGCCGGCGTTCGGGTGAGTATCTTTATGAATTCCGATTGCGACGGGATAAGGCAGGCAAAACAGATTGGAGCCGACCGGATTGAATTATATACAGAACCTTTCGCCCGGGCATTTCGGACAAATCAGGAGTTGCGTCTGACGATTGAAGGATATGCCGAAGCTGCGAAGACGGCTCTCGAAGCCGGATTAGGAATCAATGCCGGGCACGACCTCAATCTTGAAAATCTGGGATTGTTTGTAAAAACAGTGCCCGGGATTTCGGAGGTTTCAATAGGACATGCGCTAATTGCCGATGCCCTTTATTTCGGACTTGAAAAAACGGTAAAAAAATATTTGGACATTCTATCTATACGGAAAAAACATTGAACCACGAAGAGCACGAATAAACACGAAGAAAAATGCAGAAAAGAGAAAAGATATTTATACTTAACTTCGCGACCTTCGTGTGCTTCGTGGTAAAACATTTGGGTACAGAAAGGAAATAATATGTTCACAGGAGCTATGGTGGCGCTGATTACGCCTTTTAGCGAGGGCGATATTGATTTTAAGACGCTCGATGAGCTTATCGCGTTTCAACTGAAAAGCGGGATAGATGGAATTGTGCCTGTGGGCACGACGGGGGAATCGCCGACGCTGAGCCACGCCGAGCATAAGCAGGTAATCGAGCGTGTGGTAAAAGCGGTTGCGGGCGAGGTTCCGGTAATCGCCGGCGCCGGCTCAAATTCCACAGCAGAGGCCATTGAGCTTGCCGGCTTTTCAAAGAAGGTCGGAGCGGATGCGACTCTGCAGGTGTGTCCCTATTACAACAAGCCGACACAGGAAGGCTTCTATCAGCATTTCAAAACCATTGCCGAGGAAGTTGACCTGCCGATGGTTCTGTATAATATTCCGGGCCGATGCGGCGCAGGCCTTACCGCTGAGACCGTAGCGAGGCTGGCCAATGACGTGGAAAATGTTGTCGCCATCAAAGAGGCGAGCGGCTCGCTCGATATGGTCTCGTCAATTGCCAATATGTGCGAGCTGACGATTATTTCGGGCGATGATTCGCTTACGCTGCCAATAGCGGCGGTCGGCGGCAAGGGCGTCATCAGCGTGGTAGCCAATATTATACCGGCGGACGTGAAGGCTATGACCGATTTGATTCTGGAGGGCAATTTCACCGAGGCCCGAAAATGGCACCATAAATTATTTCCATTAAGCAAGAATATGCTTTCACTTGCGACAAACCCGATACCGATTAAGGCGGCAATGGCGATGCTGGGAATGGCCTCGGAAGAGATGCGGCTGCCTTTAGTGCCAATGGATGAAAATAAAAATTCCGCCCTTCGGCAGATTTTGAAATCTTACGGCCTGCTGCAATAAAAATGAATGATGCATATAAAGTGATACTAAACGAAAATCGTGGCACTGCGGGTTATATCATCCGGGATTTCCCATATAACCTTGTATACTCTTGCTCGGCTACACCGCTGAGCCTCACTTCCAATAGAATATCAAACCTGTCGCGAAAATTCAAGATTTTTAATTTTATCTCGAAGATATTTCAGCCGGAATAGTCTTTAAAACACGATTTTGGCGGTCAAGCATCTTCATTTGACGTACCTCAACCTGCTGTATGCAAAAGAATTATGACGTAATGTCTTCGAGCCAGTGCGAGGCGAATAGTGCATAGTCCTTCATATCGACAGCACCTGAAGCATCCATATCTGCTCCGCCGCAGTAGTTATTGGATAATGCACAATCGATTTCAAGCCATCGCTGGACAAAGGAACTAAGGTCTTTCATATTTACGCCGTCTGGGCGTACCATCACCAGTTCGATGCCGTTGGCATTCGGATCCAGATTTTTCGCGTACTGTTTTGCCGTGGAATTGTTCCAATGGTCGGCAACGCCTGCGCCTGCATTGGCCGCGTTGTTGATGTAGTCTATCCCGCCGGACTGGCCGGAAATCGCACTCCAGAAGTCGTACGAAACGCATTCCTCGGCGACGCCGTCAAGCGACATGATGAAGCTTGACATCTGTTTGCCGTTAAAGGGCGTCAGGGCCACGCCGTTGTACGGGGCTGCCGTCCAGCGCCGGGCTCGGATACATCGCGTCCATGCACCACAAAACGACTTTGCCTCCGAAATTCGCGTTTGTCATATAATTGGTGAGGGCGTTGGTGCCGGGATGCTTGTTGCCGTTTTGTGTCCAGTCGGGCAGGATGCCGTTAATCCCGTAGAAATTCTTTGACCCGAACGTGATGACCTGGCCAACGTGGCCTTTGAGCAGGGGCTGGTTAATAATGTACCGTGCATTGTAAAAACACGTCGATTCCGCATTCTTGACGTCGGTGTTGGGGAAAACGCCATTCGTGACACCGGTGGTGACGCGGCCGTTGTTGCCGAAATAATCGACTACTTTTACATTGGGGAACGCATTGTGGATCGCGTTGAAAATATTGTCCGTGACGGCGCGGCTCGGGTCGCCGATCCAGATGTCTGCCTGGGGAACGCCTGCGTTCACAAGGCTTGCGACCACCGCGACGCAGGTCTGGGGGTTGGTGTTCATGGCATTGCCATGGTCTGCGGCTGGAGCGGCCGAATTGTTCTGGTTGATCTTGATGGCGATCATATCGCCGGCCTGATATCCCGTGCCTGCGCGGCCGTGAGTATTGTTGAACCAGCGGAATATTTTGTCCCAGGAATCGGCGTCGCTTCTTCCCGCCGGAAAGCGCCGCTATCCCCGCGGTAAAGGACTTGTTATATTCCGCCTGCGGATTGACGGCCGCGTCCCAGTAGTTTCCCGCGCCAGTCCATTTTGCCGCATTGGGGTTATATACCCACGCAACTCGGCCGGGGAATATCCCCTTTGCAATGCCGACAGGAGGACTTGCCGCCAAAACAGGACTGAGCGTCATTCGAAATAAAAACAAACAGCGATACTATCGAAACCGCAAAAAAGAGGCCGGCATAGAGATACCTTTTGTTCCTTAAAAGCGACTTGGCCTTTGCGAATGAGAATGCATATCCCGCAAGGGCGACACAATACGTCAGAAATCCGATTCGCAGGGGAGCGGCCGCTCGCTGGCACGGATACGCCGCGCGGGACGGTTTTGGGATAACGCGGAACAGATACCATACGCATGCGGCCAATCCGGCAAATATCAGTGCCCATTGGGGCCATGCGCTCTTGTTGATGCCGTGTATCTTTCCGGTTTTGGGGCAACGCTTAAATAGATTTGAAAAAACCATACTGCCTCCTATAGAAAAAGGGGTTGATTTTGCCGCTGATTTTGGTTACCAGTTTAGAAAGCATATTGCACGCTCTGACTATAATATAATTGTATGTTAATTTACACCCTTTTGCCAATGGTGTCAAGTATAAATTGCCTTTCTAAAACACACTACGAGGAGGGGCCGAACTTGTTGTTGTATATAGGGTCGCTTTTGCAGTTGTCTTTCCCCTCTTTTTCCCCGGTATGCTGTCCCCAGATTTAGATTTTCGGTTTGTTTGACATTTTTAGGCGTTGTTCGTTCCAAATGTAGTATATCAGGCTTATTACGAATATAACTATACATAAGGCTTTCCACAGAAGTAGCCACCATGGCTGCCACCAAGCGCCGGTATGAAATTCGACGCCATCAGACAAGCCAAAGGCAACAAAAACAGCCGAAAGGAAAAAGGAGAGCTTTTTGTAGCGGTTACTTCGGCAAAAACCATTGACGAAAAATACCACGCCAATAATCAGCCACAGAAACATCTCAAACAAGTTAAATATTTGTTCTATGTCCATGTATTTAAGGTCTATTCAAATCGCAACGAGTCGAAGGGCTATCCCTCTATTTCCCCGGTATGCTGTACCCAGATTTCCACGGCAATCCTCCGTATGTAATGTATAAAAAAATTTCTGACTCCAAACCGCACATGGATAGAAATAAATATTTATTAACTGTTTGCCTATGATAAGGTTTCACATAGTGAAACGCCGCCAATGACCCGCAACAGGCCGTTGGCGACGTAAGTTTATTTAAATTTCAGAAGCCGTTATTTCTGAGATGGTCCGACAATCAGCAATTCAAATGAACCCGGCTCAAAGTTCCTGCGGCGGCCGCCTTGCGCCTCTCCCGCAGCAGGCGCCTTGAGTTTTGCTGTCACCAGATATATCAGGTGTGTTCTCATATCCAGAGCCATCGTGCGTGCCAGCGGTGCTGTCATCACGGTCTCGATAACCTTAAACTGGTCCGGCGTCTCTTCCTTTATGACTGTTAACGTCCCATCCTGTCCATTCGGAGCTGAATACAAGGCCTGCCTGCGGGTCAAATGCTGCCCCGTCAGGACCCTTGCCGATGGCCGGCGTTGCGACGACCTTGCCGGTTGTGTAATCACTTATTATCATTTTGCCGTTCAAGCAGACGGAAAATAGCCGGTTGTTCCTGCGGTCAATCGCTAATCCGCTTGGTGATTCACCGGGCGATAACGGCCATCGTTTTGTCACCGTCATCTTTTCTGCGTCTATCGCAGCAATTTCATTTGTGTCCTCGATATTGACAAACACTTGCCCCTTCCCGTCAGATTCCGCGAATTCCGGCTTGCCGCCCAACGCTATAGTGCCGATGACTTTGTTGTTGTTGGCATCGATAACGCTGCAATCTTTGCTCCCGCCGTTAAATACGAAAACGCGATTTGTCATCTGGTCAAACATAATGGCATCCGGCCTGTTACCGACCTTAATCCGGCTTGTCTCTTTCAATGTCGACAGGTCAAAAACGGTTACCGAGTTATCGCCGCCGTTGCTTATAAAACCTTTATTGAGTCTGCGGGCGATTGCTATCCCGTGGACGCCCGGCGTATTGTTAATATCGCCGATTACTTTTTCTTTCTCTGTATCAAAAACAACGACATGGGTCTGGTGCGAAATATAACACCGTTTTGCGCCGCTATCTACGGCAAGATAATCCCATCCGCCATCTCCGCCTATAGGAACTTTCTTTATCAGCTTATACGATGACTCTTTTTCCTTACCTGCCGCGACCCCGTTGAACGCAATCGCGCAGACAGCCGCTGTTATTAACAGCACACTAATCAATTTTCTTCTTCCGGCAGCCATTTGTTTTTCTCCTTATAATATATTTTGTTCCATCGACATTTCCCATATTAAACGCTTGGCTGTGCAACCAAGCCTTTCAATTTCTGCCATAATATCAAATCTTCCTCGAATTAAAATAATTTTTTAATGGCCGAACTTAGATGCGTCACTTTAATCCACCTGAGTTTACCCGCCGTAGGCGGGGCGGATAAATATAGGAAATCCAGTATCATATTTAGGCCTGGCGATAACAATCTATTGTTTCGGTGACCATTTCGCTTACGGTAAGGTTTTTTCTGACAAAGTCCTGGGCCTTTACAGCGATATTTCTGGCGGATTGCGGACTATCAACTAAAAGGCGAAGGCAGTTGTATATATTGTGTTCATCGCTTCCCTCTAAAACGGCTGCTGTCTGGTTTTCGACAATCAGGTCATCGACGCCGCCTTTGCATCCTGCGACGGCATCGCCTACGCTCAAGGCCTCCAGTAATATCGGGTTGAAAAAGCTGCTGCAATGCGGTTCGATGAAGATGTCGCAGGCGGACAGCACTTCCCGCCACGGCTCTTTTCTCGGGATAATTGAAACGATTTCGGACATTCCCAATGCGGAAACAATTGACCGCAGGGGTTTTTCGTATGAGTCATCGCCGATAATGACTGTCAGAATACTGCGGCCTTCGATTGCCAGCCGCTTTACGGCGGAAAGCAATTTGCCAAAGTCTGTTTTATCTTTCACGGAGCAGGCGGCTGCAATGCTTACCAATCGGCCGGGCCTGCTGAAACAAGCAGCCGATTCAGAAACAAACGTGCCTATTTTTATCAATTTGACCCTGTCAGCCAAACGCGGGTAATTTTGGGCGATGCCTGCTGCGATGGTTTCGGAAGGAGCGATGAGCTTTGCGAGTCTGACGGGTGAAATCGAAAGCTGACTTGTCTGCCTCGAAAGGGCGTTAATCGAGAGCAGATACGGCACATTGAGTTGTTTTGAAACCTGCCTGACAAGAGCCGCCTGGCTTTCGCAGAGGCAGTGAATAACGGTCGGCCTGAACTCTTTGAGCTTTTCGACAAGTATATTCCTGTTCACTCCGCCCATAAAGGGAAGGTTTATAGCCGGGTGCTTTATAATCTCAACGGTGGGGCTGACTATCGGCCGGGCCTGCAATTCGTCGGGACAAATCAGCGCCACAGATATGGACTCATCAGCCAAACCTATCAGAAGTCGCCGCAGGTAGAGCGAGTATTCTGACATTGTCAGAGGAGATGCGAGCAGTGCCGGCCTGACGGCATTTTCGCCAGACTCCCGCGATTTAAAATCAATTTCTGCTTCGGTCATATATTTGTCTTTCTATGAACACTATGAATATATTATCGCAAAGGCCGGATTTTAGCTACCTAAAACAGGCGTAATTGCCGGCACGTCTGGAAGGAAGGTTAATAATTAAGGGTTTCCGCAGAGTTTAGTTTTTCGGCTCGATATTTTCAGGCTTGCCGGGCATCTGCACTTTTCTGCAGATAACGCGTCGTTCGCCGAGAAGATTGCCCTCGCTAAAAAGCTGAAAGCGGTATTCGCCGGGCTCAGGAAAGACGACGCCGTGCAGACTTACCGCCAGCGTGACGGTCTGCTGGACATCGGTAAATTCAACCTCGCCGCTCTGCTCGAAAAGGGGTTTGTCGTCTTTTTGTGTGCTTACGAGTCGCACCGTGGCATTCGTTCTGCCGTGGCCGTTTGTAAGCTCGCAGAAAAATACAAGCACATTTCTGATTGGATAAACGGGTGCGTTAATAGTCTGAATGATATTTATCAGGCTCGGCATCCCCGTGATTTTGTCGAATATCACCCTGTCGCAGATAATGGCCGACAGCAGCATAGGCGGAACTTTACTCATTTTCCTTGTCCTTTATTTGTTTGCGGTTGTGTCGGAAACAGCTAAAAACTTTCCATATTTTTCAGCAGACTCGACCAACTTTTTGAATTCATCGGCCTTCATATGATAGCTGTGTTCGCCGTCCGGAAACCCTTTGCCTTTGATGTCCTTTACATATCGGCTAAATGCCTCGATTGTATCATCAGCCATATTGCAATAGCTTTTTGCGAATTTTGGCCTGTCAGTTGTCAGGCCGAGTATGTCGGGAGCAATCAGGATTTGGCCGTCACAGGCGGACCCTGAACCGCAGCCTATTACTGGAAGAGCGTATCTTTTGGTGATAATTTCGGAAACTTCTGTTGCGGTTCCCTCGAGTAAGAAGAGAGCCGCGCCGGCCTCGACGAGCTGGTCGGCAAGACTTATTAACTGCTCGGCCTGCTGGGCGGTTGTTGCCTGCGCCTTCAATCTGCCGACCTTGTGTATGCTCTGCGGCCTTATGCCGATATGCGCCATAACCGCCATACCGGCATCGCTTACCGACTTTACAACATCCAAGTATGGCGCTCGCCTCGATTTTGACCATTTGGACGCTGCAATCCGTGAAGAACCTGCCTGCATTTTCAATGGCTTTGCTTATACCTGTCTGATAAGACAAAAAGGGCATATCAGCAACTAAGCAAACATTCGGGGCCGCCCGCCTTACCGCGGCGGTGATGGCGAGCATAAAATCCATCGTTGCCGGCAGCGTGGTATCAAAGCCGAGCATAACCTGGGCGGCTGAATCGCCCACAAGTATCATCTCAACACCAGTTTGGCTGACCATTTTTGCCGTTGTGTAATCATAGCAGCTTACAGCGGCTATTTTTTCCCCTCTCCTCTTGGCCTCTACAAGGTCTGCTATCGTAATTTTAGTATTCATAAAAATCTTTTCCGCCGAAGGCGAAATTAAAAAAATAACAACCTTCCGGTTACATATTCCAGAACAAAAAGAAACCTTTTATCGTAAGAAAACGAGCGATTTTATGGAAATACCTATATTTTAAGGCAAATTTCAAAAAAATGAAGTTTTTTCTTGGAAAAGACTTGATTGTTTTTATTATTAGTGCATTCTACAAAAAAAAATGAGATTTCTCTAAAGATTTTTTCTACATCCGCCCGATAAAAATAAACGAAGGTTTACGGGTAAAAAAGAGGTAAGGCTTAACTAAACGTCATTATACTTCTATGAGCTTTTCATCACCCTCCTCCGAAGCCAGGTTCTGTCTTATAGAATCTGGCTTTTTTATTTGCTTTTATCCGCCCCGTTAATATAGGCAAAAACCAATTATTCTAATTTGTTAATCTGAATTGTTTATTTTCCCCCTCCCCCTTTTTACCATTTTCTCTTCTTGTCGTTTTTTCTTGTTGTTATATTTAGCCCGCCGTTTTACGGCGGGTTATCTGTCAATTTTTTCGACACCGATTTTCGCAGATTCTTTTTAGCCACAAAGGACACAAGACCACAGAGAAATTTCATTTTAACTTTTTAGTTATGGTTTTTAGATTTACACTTTAAGTTTTAAACTACTGGCTACTGGATTCTGAATTCTGGATTCTGTTTTTTAGACGCTGATTAACGCAAAATAAAATCAATATGAGAACTGTTTCCCCGTAGCCATCTATATCGCCTGCGCCTAATGTTCCCGCACACGAATGGCAGTTGTAAATCGTCTTAAGGTATTTCTTCTCTAATAATACCGGTTCAAGGTCATAGAATTTGCCCTCCCCATGATATTTCAAGATGACCTTGTGGACGAAGGCAAAGGTTTGTGGCAAAGTTTACTGACATATCCAATTTTGTGAAGGATTGAGGAATAAAAGTGACAAAAAAAGGATTGAAAATTGCGCTTGCAAATTATCTGACAGCGGTTATATATTAGTGAAACATATCCTATGGAAAAACAACGGATAGTTTTATCTGAAAAGAACATCAGGCAGGATGAGAACAAAAGGAAAGAAATGAGCCATAGAATTACAGAGTTCCGAACAGGAAAAGGAACAATACTTTGTTGCAATTCTCTGACTTACATGAAGCAGCATATGAAAGATGATTCCTGCGACCTAATATTCACAAGCCCACCATTTGCACTCGTGCGCAAAAAAGATTACGGAAATGAAAACGAAAAGAAATATGTTGATTGGTTTAAAAATTTCGGGGTACAGTTTTATCGTATCTTAAAGCCGAATGGGTCGTTCGTGATTGATATTGGAGGTTCTTGGATTCCCGGACAACCAACACGAAGTCTGTACCATTTTGAACTTGCCATAATGCTTTGCAGGGATATAGGTTTTCATCTTGCCCAAGAGTTTTATTGCTGGAATCCGGCCAAATTACCAACACCGGCAGAGTGGGTCACCGTTCGTCGAATTCGTGTAAAAGATGCGGTGAACACAGTTTACTGGTTTTCCAAAACCGCATGGCCTAAAGCCAGCAATAAGCGGGTTTTAGCACCATATAGTGATAGTATGAAAGACCTGTTACGTAATGGTTACAAGGCGAAAATGCGCCCAGCGGACATGATATAAGTGATAAGTTTCAAAAAGATAATGGGGCCTCTATACCCCCAAATTTTCTGGCAATACCAAATACAGAAAGCAATTCTTCTTATCTCCGGTACTGCAAAGAAAATGGTATCAAACCCCACCCAGCACGATTCCCATCTACGCTACCAGAGTTCTTTGTGCGAATGTTAACTGATGAAAATGATTTTGTCTTTGACCCTTTTGCTGGAAGTGCAGTAACAGGGGAAGTTTGTGAGAGATTAAATCGGCGTTGGTTATGCTGCGAAATCGTACCAGAATATGTTGACGGCGCCATTGGCCGATTTATGGGTGATACAACAACTGCACAAAACAGGAAAGATCCGGAGTATTATAAAATCCCATGTTTCTCGCATTTGTGGCAAGATAACTTGTTCTCCAACGGAGAACAACTTCCAAGTGATGGAGGCCGCTATCGTGTAAAACGGAGCAAGCGTATATATGCCAAGTCTTCCGCCAAAGCAACTCGTTGATTCAATTACCGATGCTTTTGCAGAATCTGGTGCAGCAGCATCTCTCATATCTGATATTCGTGAGCACCCTCGCCGATTTCATATTACGTCCGGCCAAATGTCATTCCCACTATGGGTTTATATCTGGACATTAACTCATGGCGGAGGCCGGGCTAGACCACAAGATGAATACCGTATTCAGTTAACTGGTGTAATTCCGCCTTTGCCTATCAATCCAGACGGACCTACCATCTTGATCGGTTACGAACCTAATCTAAATTGTTTTGCCGGTTTTGATTTGGCGAAACATCAGTCTTTTTCACAGAATTCACCATCTATTCAGATCAACATTAATTCGCTCAGAACAGCATTACGAGATGGTTTTGCATTTACCAGAAAAGGCAATGATGAAATCGCCGTAGCTTTTCGCCCCGATCATGTTTTGTCCTATACTATGAATGCTGAATCGTTGCATCAGTATGGTGCTGATGCAGTAACTTCGGAGTCTCTTGGCGAAGGCATCTTGCTTCGTTCCGATTCGAGAAGAAGAATTGTCTGTACTTTCAAAGGATCGCCAGCGAATGATCGCGACAATATCTCGTTTGTCACGAGACAACGATTTTCGCCGAAAAGTTATTGTTGCATACGATAGAAAATGTGCCATTACTGGCCTTCAACTCAAACTCATTGATGCAGCACATATCCTTCCTGTTGGTGCTGAGGGTAGTACTGATGATGTGTCCAATGGCATATGTTTATCGCCGACATACCACCGTGCTTACGATCAGGGACTTATTTATTTGACTGAACAATTGGAAATGAGAATTAACTCGGCGAAGGAACGTGAGTTAATTCAGCTTCGGCTTCATGGTGGGTTAGAAATGTTCAAGTCTTTTCTTGACCGCCAAATTTTGCTACCGGCAGACCGTAGACAATGGCCGTCTGTTGATTTTGTTAAACGAGCAAATGCTTTTCGAGAAATATAAATATTCAAAAAATAAATAGAAACCGTTTATTTTTCCCGTCGAAACTTTCCCCTTTTTGCCTTTTGAATTGTCTTCCAATTCTACCCCAACCCCATCCTTTTTTCAACGGCAATATTCTTTTCTGTTTTCTGTTGTCCGTTATCTGTAGTCTGGAGTCTTGAGTCTGGAGTCTATTTTAATCCGTGTCAATCCGTGCAATCCGCGGTTAAATTTCGAATTGTTATTTTTCCAGCATCTCAACAACAATCTTGCCGACTTTCTCGGCGGCGTTTTTGCCCGCCATCGGTTCGGCAAGTTTAACTAATTCTCTGCTTATTTCGGCTAACTTTTTTTTGTCTTCCAAAAGCTGCTCGATTGTTTTTAGCACCGGCTCAATCGAAGTAAAATACGGCATAAATTCCGGCACTAATTGTCTGTCTGCCAGAATGTTGACTAAAGAGAGATACTTTGTCTTTATCAGGAATTTGCCCGCCAGATGCCAAAGCAATTTGCTCGATTGATACATTACCACCATCGGGCAGCCTGCCGCTGCAACCTGCAAAGTTGCGCTGCCGCTGGCGACGATTGCAAAATCCGCCTCATCTGCCGCCTCAAAACAATCGCCTACGCTGTATTGACAATCGAAAACGGCCAATCGTTTTAACTTAAGAGCAGAAAGCGTCTGCTCGTTCACTGCGACAACATTAATTGTCAGGCTGGGATACTTTTGTTTTAATCGTCGGGCGATTTGCTGCATAGCGGGCCAGAGCGTTTCTATCTCGGCGGCCCTCGAGCCGGGAAGAACAACTATTTTGGTCTTTTGGGGTTGAAAATTTCTGTAATCTTTTATATTTGCGATTAAATCCGGGCCAAGCTCGTCTAAAAGGGGATTGCCGACAAAGGTCGTATCGATGCCTCTTTGGCTGAACCAATCCTGCTCAAAGGGCAGGATGCAGCAGAGCTTGTCGCAGTATTTTTGCAGTTTTTTAATTCGCCAGCCGCCCCACGCCCACAGTTGCGGAGCTACATAAAAAAGTGTTTTTATGCCAGCTTTTTTTGCGGCTTTTGCGATGTGAAAATTGAATGCCGGCGAATCGCAGACGACTACAAGGTCGGGCTTTTCCTTTTGCAGAAACTTTTTTACCTTGTTTATCAGTTTGATGTATCTGCCGACTTGGCCAAATGCCGCTGCCCCCATTACCGCACCGCTCGCCGTATCTTCAATGAGGTTGCAGCCTGCCTGCCGCATCTTTGCACCGCCTAAACCGGTAAATTCAATATTCAAACCAGTTTTACTGAGGGCATTTATTAAGGCTGCACAATGGGCATCGGCGCTGGGTTCTGCGGCGCTGATAAAGATTTTATATGTTTTATTCACCGTCATTGTTAGGTTTTTATGATAACCTCAGGTCCATAAAATGGCAATCGTTTATCGGACGCCGCTTTACCAGTTTATTGGAAACAAGTGAAAAACCGTATCGTAGATTGCTTGGTTTATGCAGGAAAATTAAATTGATTACAAGGAGTAGATTTGAGATTATATTTTTGATTTGCTTTGTGATTTCGGGAACTTTTTGCGGTTTTTTTAGTCTAAAATAGAGGAAAGAAGTGGCAGAAGCTCTTAAAAAAGAGTTTTTCGGCTCGGGCAAAGGTGTTGATGCTGACGAAAAGGCGTTAATCGAGCGTTGCCGAGGGGGGGATTCGGCCGCTATCGAAAAATTTGTCCTTCAATATCAGGACCGCATTTATAATACGATACTGAAAATTTGCGAGAATCCTGACGACGCGGCGGAACTAACGCAAGATACGTTTATCAAAATAATAGAGAATATTAAGGAGTTTCAGAGCAGAAGCAGTTTCTATACGTGGGCTTTTTCAATTGCGGTCAATCTGACAATCAGTCATTGCAGGAGGAAGGGGAAAATCAGATTCGGCTCAATTGATGAAGACGGCGGGCAGGATGATTCGGATACAGCAGCGACGTTGAAGGAGTTTTTGCGGGATGATAAAACGCCGGACCCTGCTGCTGCTTCGCAGAACGATGAGCTTTGCTCTCTTGTTATGAAAATGCTCAGGCGGTTATCGGAAGAGCATCGAGCTGTCCTTGTCCTGCGTGAGATTGAGGGGATGGATTATGCCCGGATTGCCGAGACGCTTAATATCGGATTGGGAACCGTTAAAAGCAGGATTAGCAGGGCCAGGTGCGATTTAAGGGAGCTTTTGGAGTCGGCCTTAAATGAAAGATGACCAAAAAACAGACGAGTTATTGAACGGTTTTATTGACGGTGAGCTTTCAGCGAGAGAGCAGACCGAGGTCAAGCGTCTTATCTCTCACGACCCGGAAGTTGCAAAGAGGTTAAAAGAACTTCAGAAATGTAAATTGCTGGTTGAGTCTTTGCCCGCCCAGAAGGCCCCTTCTGAGATTTTAATCCGCCTGCGGCGGACAAAATTCGGGGCAGAGGAATCCGCCAAAGACAGACAAAGCGTCCGGCCTCAGCAGCAAATACTCGGAACCATTCAGCTGTTTTTGCGTAAATCGATTGCTGCTGCCGCAATGTTTATACTCCTTTTCGGCCTGGCTGTTATGGTATACCAGATTGTATCTCCGTCGAAGCAGGAGCCGAAAATCGCACGAACAATTTCGCCGCAGCCGGTTTTGAATAGTCCAACTCCTGTCACAATCGCCGAGGCTGAAAAAGAATTGCCGGCTGCCAATGTAAAGGCTGCGCCGGAAGCGCCGGCCAATGTATTTACCGCAAGGCTCGAACTTAAAACGAAAAAAGCCGCGGCCGCACAGGCTGAACTCCAGAAACTTTTGGAAAAGAACCTGTCTTCCGATTTCGTTGCACTATCCAGTGAGGCTGATAGATTTATTTTTACGCTCAACTGCGGCGGCGATAAGATGTCGGCGCTGCTGGCAGATTTTGAAAATATATGGGATGAATTTGAATCGACTTCATTGTTTGTCGAGACGGCCGGTTCCAACCGGATAATTGTTATTGATAAAATTACCCCAATGCAGCTTGCGGATATTGCCTCACAACAGAATTTAGACAGGCAGCTGAAGGCCGCATCGTATTTTTCGATTGTTAATAATATTCAGCAAAGCCGGTTCGCAGCAGATACCCCTTCTTCAAAACCTAATGACATTCCCCAGCCGGTCCTTGCAAAGGATGAGCAGGCCAAAACTTCGCCCGGGCAAGCCGGGGTTATTCACTTGACGATAGAAATTGTAAGTGAATAATTAGTGCATAGTGCATAGTTGCTTGTGCATTTGTTCTCTTTTTCTGGATATAAAAAATGCTGAAGCCGGAAGATTGCTGTCTTGTGATTGTCGATGTGCAGGGCAAACTTGCAACATTGATGTATAATCACGAAATCCTGTTCAAGAATATCCAGATTCTGATAAAGGCGAGCAAAATAATGTCGATTCCGATACTTTGGTGTCAGCAGCAGCCAAAGGCACTCGGCTCGACGGTGCTTGAAATCGCAAACCTGCTTGGCGATAATCAACCTATAAACAAGACCTCTTTTAGCTGCTGCGGCTGTGAGGAATTCAACAGCAGGTTGCAATCCATCGGACGCAGGCAGATTTTGCTTTGCGGGATTGAAGCCCACGTTTGTATTTATCAGACAGCCATTTGCCTGCAAAGTATCGGCAAAGAAGTGCACCTGATTACGGACGCTGTTTCCTCGAGAACCGCGGAAAATAAACAATTGGCCATTGAGCGATTGAAAACGGAAGGCGTAAAATTAAGCTTTGCCGAAATGGCAATCTTCGAGCTTATGAAGACCGCCGACTACCCGCAGTTCAAACAAATCGCAGCGCTTGTCAAGTAATTTAGGATGCCACAGAGAGCACCGAGAACACCCCGCTTCGCTCGGGGAGCTACGCAGGGCAGGCAGATTTCACTGAAAAAATGTTGGCCACAAAAAGGTACAAACAATTTCACCACAGAGAGCACCGAGGACACAGAGAAATTTAGCCACTGATTGCACAGAATTATATTTAGAGCCTCTAACAAAACTTGTTTTGTAATGTGTTATGACAGATAACAATACAACCAATTTCGAGCAGAGCCTCATGGATATCTGCTCGGCGTTCATAGCGAACCCGCAACCGTCGGAATTGATGCAGCCACGACAGTGTGCGTTCGACCACCCAGCGAAAGACACCCAAACCGCTGCCGTTTTTAGTTCGGCGTTTGGCCAATACAGGCTCAATTCCTTTCTGACGAATTTCTTTACGGTGCGGTTCGGAATCGTAGCCTCGATCTCCGTGAACACAATCGGGTTTACAGCGAGGTCGACCTACCTTTCCCGCGATAGGAGGAATGGCTTTCACCAGAGGCAGCAGTTGTGTGACATCATGTCGGTTTGCGCCGGTCAATTGGACTGCGAGCGGGACTCCTTCGGCGTCGGTGATGACATGATGCTTCGAACCCATTTTTCGCCTATCCGTGGGATTTGGGCCTGTTTTCGCCCCCCAAAAACGGCACGAACTGAAGACGAATCTACTACCGCCCGTGAAAAATCGATTTGGTCTGCGTGGCGAAGTTTGTTGAGCAAGATATGGTGTATTTTGTCCCAGATGCCTGCTTTGTGCCAGTCGCGAAGCCGACGCCAGCAGGTCATCCCGGAACCACATCCCATCTCCAATGGAAGATATTCCCAACCGATACCGGTCTTGAGCACAAAAAGAATCCCTGTCAGAGCTTTCCGGTTGCTCACAGGTGGCCTGCCCCCCTTGGGACGAGACGGTAGTTTGGGCAAAACTGGTTCGATGATTTCCCATAATTCGTCGGGTAACAATGGCTTGGCCATTAATAAGTCCTCTATGACTAAGGGTTTTCATAAGTTTTTCAACCATTGTTTTCATCGGCTATACCAGTATCAATCCTTGAGGTTTTGTTAGAGGCTCTTAGTTTTGAGTTTTTAGTTCTTAGTTTTTAGTTAATTTAGGCACGGATTGACGCAGATTTACGCGGAGGCCGCAGAGAAAATTAAAATATCAAAAATCAAAAGTCAAAATGACAAATCAAAATTAAAAAAGCAAACAGATTTGCAAAAATCTTTTAGACACTGATTTACACAGATTAACACTGTTAAATTTTTGCTGCAGAGTTCATATTTATTTAATCCGTCGTAAAACAGCGGGGAATCGGGGCAGGCGGAGGGCTAAACATTAAAATTATTGTTTGCACCCTTGAATTCTTTAAGGCGCAAGAACTTATTGTGATTGGTATTATTTGTGCGGAGCGGTTAGGCGGTTTTCTTTTTGTCTTTTGCGGGTTTTTCGGTCGGCTTCTTTTCTGTCTTTTTTTCGGCTGGTGCGGTTTTTTCTTTCTCGCTTTTTTGACCTTTTTTGTAGCTTTCTGAGCGGTAGTCGGTCTGGTAGAATCCGCTGCCTTTGAAGATTATGCCTGCGCCGCTGCCGATGAGCCGTTTGAGGCTATTCGTCCGGCAGGCAGGACATTTGCGCAGCGGCTTGGCTGTTATGGACTGGAACTGCTCAAATTGGTGTCCGCATTTGTCGCATCTGTATTCATAAGTAGGCATAATTGTTACTCCACATCTGTCGTTTCGTCCTGTTGATTGTTCTGTAGTTTGTTGACAACAACTTTGCCTGGTCGAATTACTCTGCCGCCGAGTTTATAGCCTCTCTGGGTTTCATCCAATATAACGCCGTCCTCTTTGTTGTTGTCTGCAATGCGGCTTATGGCCTCGTGCAGGAAGGGGTCGAACTTTTGGCCGACCGCCGTTATCAGCTCGACATCACAGGCCTTCAATATATCAAGTATGCGGTCATATATTATTTTAATTCCCTTTACAATTGCATCCCGATTTTCAGGAGCTGCTGCGGCATTTTTCATTGTGCGTTCAAAGTCATCGAGTGCAGGCAGAAGCGATTTGATTATTTTTTCCCTCTCGAAACAAACGGTCTCGGCTGTTTGTCTGGAAGAGCGTTTCTGAAAATTGGCGTAGTCCGCGCTTAGTCGCTGGAGCCTGCCAAACAGCTCTTCTTTTTCCTTAACGACTGCCGTCAGTTTTTCCTGCAGCTGCCTTATCTGCTCATCTTTTTTATGATGATGTTTAGTTTCGGCTGATTGTTCTGCCTTTGGCACAGCCCCGCCAGCGGCGGGTTCGGCTTTAGTTTCTGGAACCGGCTCCTGCTTTTGTTCTTCTTTCTCTGTCATTACTTATTACCAAAATAATTTTTCAATTTTTCAAAAAAGCTTTTTGTCCTCGGATAAGAATTATCGTTATCGGTTTTTTCAAATTCTCTGAGCAGCTCTTCCTGCCTTGCTATCAATTTTGTCGGCGTTTCTACCATAATCTGCACCAACTGGTCGCCTCTCTGTCTGCTTCTAATATCGGGCAGGCCTTGTCCTTTTATCCTGAAGACGCTGCCATATTGCGTTCCCGGGGGGATTTTTAACTGCTTTGTGCCGTCGAGGCTCGGCACATCAATCGTCGCACCGAGTGCAGCCTGTGTGAAGCTTATCGGCACGACGGCAATGAGGCTGTTTCCCTCTCGCTGGAGGAACTCGTGCGGCCTCATTACGACATAGCAATACAGGTCGCCTCTTGGTCCACCGCCTCTGCCGGGTTCACCTTCGTTAGCCACACGGACGCCCTGGCCTTCGTGAACGCCTGCGGGTATCTTGATGTTCACTTCTCTTTTCCGTGCAACCCTGCCTGTGCCTCTGCATTTTTTACAGGGATTGGTGATGACCTCACCTGTTCCGCCGCAATGGCGGCAGGTGGAAATCATCTGAAAGAAACCGCCGCCTTTGGCCACCTGCCCGCTGCCGCCGCAAACGGGGCATCTGCCGGGGCTGCTTCCTTTTGCGCTGCCGCTGCCGTTGCAATCCGGACAGGTATCCTGTCTGGTAAATTCTATTTTTTTTTCAGTTCCTTTGGCGACTTCCTCGAGACTTAAATTTACCGATGTTTCAAGGTCGTACCCCCTTACAGCACCCCTGCGTCCGGCTGCTTTTCTACCGCCCATCCCGAAGATGTCTCCGAAGCCGTTGAAATCACCGAAGATATCCTCAAAAATGCTGCTGATGTCCTGGGGGTTCATATGGGTGTAGTCCCGCATACCCATCCCGCGAAGCCCTTCGTGGCCGAACTGGTCGTATTGTCGCCTTTTATCGGCGTCGCTTAAGACTTCGTAGGCCTCTGCACATTCCTTGAATCTGGCCTCGGCGTCCTTATCGCCCGGATTTTTGTCCGGGTGATATTTTATAGCCATTCGCCTGTATGCCCGCTTTATATCATCCGCCGAGGCATCTTTGCCTACGCCCAAAACTTCATAGTAATCTCTTTTTGCCATTTTATTGTGTTTAGCGAATCTACACTGTTAGCCCGAAGTTCTTTTCCTATACCCTGATTTTATCTGACAGAGCCTGTTAGCGGTTCTTTGTCCTTGTCGTCGTCTTTCAAGTCAGTAATGAGGACATTTGTTGTAAGCATAAGTCCAGCGACGGAGGCAGCGGTTTCGAGGGCCGTCTTTGCGACCTTTGCCGGGTCAATGATGCCCGCATCGAACATATTGACGAATTCGCCCTTGTCGGCATCGAAGCCGATGTCGGCATCTTTTTGGAGTTTTTCGATAAGCTGTTCAGTTATAACATCGCCAGGCAGGCCGCAGTTGTTGACAATCTCTGTTGTGGGGGTCTTCATCGCTCTACAGACGATGTCGAATCCGCTTCTTTCATCGCCTTTGGCCTTTGTCTTTGCCTTTTCAACCTCTTTTATGGCCCGCAGGAATATGATGCCGCCGCCGGGAATAACGCCTTCCTCTGCCGCCGCCCTGGTTGCGTGGAGAGCATCGTCGAGCAGGTCTTTTCGCTCCTTCATTTCGGTCTCTGTGGCAGCCCCCGCCTTGATTATAGCAACGCCGCCGGTAAGTTTTGCCAATCTTTCCTTCAGCTTTTCCTTGTCATAGTCGCTGGTGGATTTTTCAATCTGTTTGCGAATCTGTTCGCATCTGGCAATCGCATCTTTCTTTGTGCCTGCACCCTCGATGATTGTTGTGGTATCCTTGTCGATAACAATTTTTTTTGCGCTGCCGAGCTGCGATAATTCGATATTCTCAAGTTTTGCACCTAAATCCTCTGTAAAAAATTTGCCGCCGACCAGCGTTGCGATGTCTTCCATCATAGCCTTCCTTCGGTCGCCAAAGCCCGGCGCCTTTACGGCACAGACCTTCAGGATTCCCTGCAGCCTGTTGATGACGAGCATTGCAAGGGCTTCGCCTTCGACGTCTTCTGCGATAATCAGCAGGGGCTTTGCGACCTGCGCTGTTTTTTCGAGCAGGGGTATCATCTCACGGATATTCGAAATCTTCTTTTCATAAAGCAGAACGTATGCGTCCTCAAGAACGGTCTCCATCAAGCCGGCATCGGTTATAAAATATGGTGAAATGAAGCCTTTGTCAAATTGCATACCTTCGACGAACTCGACCTCATTTTCGAGACCTTTGCCCTCCTCGACCTCGATGACGCCCTCTTTGCCGACCTTGTCGATGGCATCCGCCAGAATCTCGCCTATTTTTTTGTCGCCGTTAGCGCTGATAGTGGCCACCTTGGCAATGTCAGAGTGTCCCTTGACAGGCACGCTTGCCGACTGGATAAATTTACTGACGACTTCGGTCGCCTTTGCGATACCCCGCTGCAGCGCGATCGCATTAGCGCCGGCTGTGACATACTTTACGCCTTCGGCGTAGATTGCTTCTGCCAGCACGGTTGCGGTTGTTGTGCCGTCGCCTACCTTGTCGGCGGTTTTGCTTGCCGCCTCGTTTATCATTTTTGCGCCGAGGTTTTTAAACGGGTCCGGCAGCTCGATTTCCTTGCTGACCGTCACGCCGTCTTTTGTAATCTTAGGCGACCCCCAGCTTCTGTGCAAAATCACATTTCTGCCGGTAGGTCCCAGAGTGACCTTAACCGCTGCCGCAAGCTGGCTTAAGCCGTCCTTCAGATTTGCCCTGGCGGTTTCATCGAACATTAATTGCTTTGCCATAAATCTTTCACCTCTTATCTATTAAAATAAAAACTCAAAATTTCTTTGTTTCCTCGCAGCTCTGAAACCCCCAACATAAAGTTGGGGGCTTCTGGACAAATAAAAGTTCTCCTTTGTCGTTGTTTTTACTTTTCAACAATTCCCAGTATATCGTGTTCTTTGAGAATTACGTATTTTTCGCCGTCAACTTCGACGTCATTTCCCATATATTTTGGAAATAAAACCTCGTCATTTTTTTTGACATTCATTGGGCTTCGTTTGCCGTTATCCAACAGTTTTCCAGGTCCTGTTGCAATGACCTTTCCGATTTGAGGTTTTTCCTTTGCCGTATCCGGCAGGAAGATGCCGCCCGCCGTTTTGTCCGCAGCCTCCGTAGGCTTTATCACAACACCGTCATCCAATGGCCTCAGTTTCATAGTCATTCTCCTTTTGACCTTAAAATGTGAAGAACCGTTAATCTTTGTTTACATCATACCTCCCATACCGCCCATATCCTCACCCATTCCGCCCATACCTCCACCCATACCGCCTCTGCCTGCCGGCCCCTTGTCCTTTTCCTTCGGCTTTTCGGTGACAAGGCAATCGGTTGTAAGCAGCAGTCCGGCAATACTTACGGCGTTCTGCAGGGCAATCCTCACCACCTTTACCGGGTCGACAACCCCGCTCTTGAATAAGTCCTCGAATGTATCCGTGTTGGCATTATAGCCGAAACCATCCCTGCCCTCGCTTACTTTGTTGACCACGATGTTGGCTATCGCACCGGCATTGTCAGCGATAAAGTAGCAGGGCATAGTCAATGCCTTTGCGACAATTTCAGAACCCGTCTTTTCATCGCCTTCAAGTTTGAGCGATTTGACGGAATTAATACATCGGATAAGCGCCACGCCGCCGCCCGGCACGATTCCTTCTTCGATGGCGGCTCTGGTTGCGTGAAGTGCGTCTTCGATTCTCGCCTTCTTCTCCTTCATTTCAGCTTCCGTTGCGGCGCCGACATTGACCTGTGCGACACCGCCTGAAAGCTTCGCTAATCTTTCCTGCAGCTTCTCCTTGTCATAGTCGCTGGTTGTGGTTTCGATTTCACTCTGAATCTGTTTGATTCTGCCTTTTACCGCACTGGTGCTGCCCGCACCCTCAACGATGGTTGTGTTCTCATTGTCGATAGTCACCTTTTTGGCCTGGCCGAGCTGCGATAAACTTATTTTGTCCAGCTCGATTCCGAGGTCTTTGTATATGGCTTCTGCTCCCGTAAGAGCCGCTATATCACCGAGCATCGCCTTGCGTCTGTCGCCATAGCCGGGCGCCTTTACCGCAGCAACTTGTAATATACCCTTTAATTTGTTGACAACCAGCATCGCCAGCGCCTCGCTCTCGAGGTCCTCGGCAACAATCAACAGAGGCCGTTTGGTCTTTGCCACCTTTTCCAGCAGCGGCACTAACTTGGTAACGCTGCTTATCTTATCTTCAAAAATGAGTATACAGGGCTTTTCAAGTTCGCAGACCATATTGTCGGCATCTGTCACAAAATGCGGCGACAGATAGCCTCTGTCGAACTGCATACCCTCAACGAACTCGACCTGCGTTTCCAGCACCTTGCCTTCCTCGACCGTGATTACACCGTCTTTACCGACCTTCTGAAATGCCTGCGCCATAATTTTGCCGATATCAAGGTCGTTGTTGGCGGAAATCGATGCGATGTTAATAATGTCGTCGGCCTTTGAAATGTCAATCGGTTTTGCCATTTTGGCAAGCTTGTCGGTGACCGCCGCTGATGCTTTCTGGATGCCGCGATTGAGGCTCATTGCATCTGCGCCTGCTGCGAGGTTTCGGCATGCCTCCCTGAATATAGCCTCGGTGAGGACTGTTGCGGTTGTCGTGCCGTCGCCTGCGATTTTTGAGGTTTTGCTGGCCGCCTCTTTTACTAATTTTGCGCCGAGATTTTCATTTTTGTCGGTCAGTTCGATTTCTTCAGCCACTGTCACGCCGTCCTTTGTGACGTTTGGCGCTCCCCATCCTTTGTCGATGATTGCGTTTCTGCCGCGAGGCCCGAGAGTTGATTTGACCGCTGCCGCAAGTTTTTCCACGCCTGCCAGCAGCGCCGCTCTCGCCTCTGCCTCGAAGACAAGTTGTTTAACTGCCATTTTATTTGCTCCTTAAATTATTTCGATTGCATTTTTTATCAATATCATAGCGATTCAGGTGCCGGCCTGAATATACCCGCATCTTAATCTGTTCTGAAACTGCAAAGTATATACCAAAACCAGCTTGTTGAAAAGCACAATTGTAGTCTGAAATTATAAATCCTTGTTTTTGGAAGGTTTGCGCAAAAGGACTATTATTGCAGTACGCACTAACCCATATACTCATCTGCCGATTTACTCATTCACGCAACACGCTTTTTTATTTGACATTTTAGACTGTTGGAGTGTATAATCTATTGAATCGGAGATTTTCCTTTATGCGAACTATATAAAATCTGAGGAGCGTTCAAAGGGTGAGAAAATGAAAAAAGCACTTCTATTTGGACTTATTGTTTTATTTTTTAGTAGCAATTCGCTTGTTTATGCGGCAACTACTTATTATGAAGTATGGCGTAGTGAAACAAGCGACCCTCGCACCGCGGTACGCCTTCAAGCGTGGTTGGGCACTACAAATTACGATGATTCTAATGGCGTTCCGGGCACTCATTATTATTATTGGATTAGAGTGGTTACTGCTGAAACGGCATCAGCGTTCGTAAACAACCCCAACTACGGCCCATTTACCATAGCGATTACATGTCCGACAGCTGCTCAACGAAGTGATAGTTACCCAATTGTAACTACAAGTCCTATAAAAGTGGGATTGTTGCTGGGCGACCCAGATCATTATTTGAATGTTACAAACAATATGTATTGTGCGGTGAAAGAAGCCGATGTTTTTTCAGATGACACCATGGCTTATTGGCGTGAACCTTCTGTGACACCCAATGGCTGGACAGTTACACGAACGGTAGATGTTGATATAAGTCTATGGGAGTCCTCTAGTACCGCAGAAGTATATTTTTATGCTAAATATGAAGACCCATCGTTTGCACCATTTTATTTAACACTCTACACAAGTAATACTCCCATAAACGTAGCGCTTCGTGATTATTCAGATCCTGCACCGAGCAATATTAGTGCTAGTCAGGGTACGTATTCAGACAAAGTTCACGTAACGTGGAGTGCTGCTTCTGGAAATAGCGATCTCACTGCCGCAGCCATGGGTTGGAAAGCAATCTCATCTGGTTCTTTGAATGTAACCATAGAACCATCAGGGGCCAGAAGTGCAGGTGCGCAATGGCGGGTGGACGGTGGTTCCTGGCACAATAGCGGTGATACTCAAAGTGGCTTATCTGCTGACCAGCATACTGTTGAGTTTAGCACAATTACAGGCTGGAATGCCCCAGCAACTCAGAATGTTCAGATAAACCCAAATCAGACAACATCCATTACCGGTACATACTCTACCGGCGGAACGGAGTCGAAGACACTGACTTCTGTAGCAGATACTTATATTTCACAATATCATCATACTGTCTCTTATGGCACATCAAATATTATGTGGGTTGGTTTTGTCGACAGTAGCTACGATTCTTGGATTGTTAAAATTCAGTCTTTCCACAATTCCAGCCGGAAGCACAATTACATATGTTGAACTACAACTAACTAAAATGGCCTACTATTCAGGTCCCATTCAATTGCTAAAAGAGTTGGGATCATGGAACGAAAATGTAACTTGGGATTCAAGACCTCAGGGCACTTCCGATATTACAGGCTTTATTGACCAAGGAAATGTGTCAATTTGGAAATGGAATTCAAATGACTATCCAACTTTAAAATCTGTTGTTCAAGGATGGAAGGACAATTCTAGCACCAATTACGGATTCACTCTATGGCCCGAATACAATAAAGAAGGTGTAGTTTTTTATACTAGGGAGCATTCTCCGAATCCATCATATTATCCGAAACTTATAGTTCAGTATACTCCGCCGCCTCTGGATACTACTGCCCCAACACCCAATCCAATGACTTGGTCAACGGAACCATACGCAACCTCTTCGTCTTCCATCACAATGATAGCAACGGTTGCTAATGACTCATCGGGGGTTGAATATTATTTTGCTGAAACTTCGGGGAATCCTGGTGGCAGCGACAGTGGTTGGCAGGATTCAACTACCTATACCAATACCGGTTTGCAAGCCGGAACACCCTACACTTATAAGGTCAAAGCAAGGGATAAATCAACAAATCACAATGAGACCGGCTATTCATCTCCGAAGTCGGCTACTACACTCCCCTATACGCTGACAGTGAACTCATCAGTGGCATCCTCGGTGAGCATCAGCAGCAGTACAGGACACGAAGGAACGACGAATTATGCGAGAACTGTAACGGGTGGAACGAGTGTAAATCTGCAGGCTCCACAGTACGTTGGTTCTGGTGCTTCACGTATGCGTTTTAATGGTTGGACTGGTTCGGTGAATAGCAGCGATCAATCCATTACGTTCAATATGGACGGAAACAAGACTGTTACGGCCAACTATGTGTCAGATCCAGAATCAGTACTCCGTCCAATGACTGTGGATTTGAATAATGATGGGATACCGAATTTTTACGATTTCAGCGTCTTTGCAACGTTCTGGCAAAATACATCTTGTTCGCCGCCAAATTGGTGTAATGGCAGCGATTTCGACAAGAACGGAATTGTTGACATCTACGATTTGCAGATATTTGCCGAGTTCTGGTTATGGCCGGTGGCCGACTTGGATATTGATGGTGATGTTGATTTTGATGACTATGCGGCCTTAGCCAACCAGTGGATGGCGGGGAACTGCGCCGAACCTGATTGGTGCTCCGGTGCCGACTTTAATAAGAGCGGTTCTGTGGACTTATATGATTTAGGTAAATTTGTCGAATACTGGCTTGAAGGCACTACTCCTTAGGCCCATTTAACCTGAAGTGCGAAGCCGTTCATATTGTTTCTGTTTTGGTATAGTTTCTCTTTTCATAAGGGGGACTTGATGCTCTCTTCTCTATTCCTCGTCAGGCCGTTTTTGGATTTGACAGGGATTGGTTTTTGCAGTAGTTTATAACTATCCGAGGATGAAAGAGAAAAAAACGGGAGGTGGAAAATTATGAAGGCAAAATGGGGCTGGATAGTTGCGGGTGCAACGATATTTTCGGTTTTCAGCGGGGCTGTTGCAAAGGCAGATGACGGGAAAAACACGTTGGTCCGCCAGACGTATGGCGGAGAAAGGACAAGCGTTTTCGTTGAGGCTTTGCCTGCGGATTTGAAGGAGGGCGGCCTGAAAGAGGCTGATATTTACACTCAGGTTGAACAGCAAATCAAAAAATATGGAATTGCGGTTTTGCCGAGACAGACTGCATCAACAGATGCGGACAGCCCGATGCTTGCGGCAACAATCTACGCCAAAATGGATATAAACAAAGATATATATACGGTTGGCTGCGGTCTGTCCTTGAAAAAAATTGTCTCGGTTGGTGGAAAAACAGAAAAATCCGAAGAAGCGATAGCCTGGCAGAAGAATCGTTTCGCATCCTGTCAGGCAGGTAAGGTGAGCGATACGGTTAAAAAGTGCCTTGCGGATTGTCTCGATTGTTTCGGCAGGAAATTTTTCGCAGCCAATCAGAAAAAAGGAAAAAATGCAGGAGGGCAAAATATGTTGACCGGACAAATAAAACACATAATTATCGAGGGCGGCTTTTATGGAATAGTCGGCGACGACGGACAAAAATACGACCCTGTGAATCTGGCAAACGAGTTTAAGAAGGACGAATTGCGCGTGCGGTTTGCGGTTAAAGAGAAAGAAGGGGTCGCAGGTTTTCATATGTGGGGGAAGATTGTCGAGATAGTCAGTATGGAAGTTGCGGGAAGAGAAGCCGATACGGCTGTCACGCTGCAGTGGCTGGGACACGCCGGTTTTAAGATTTGCCATAAGGATGATGTTGTTTATATTGACCCGTGGAAATTGAAGGAAGGTGCAAACGATGCGACGGTTGTGCTGGTTAGTCACAGTCACTTTGACCATTATTCGCCTGACGATTTGCAAAAAATTTGGTCCGCAAATACGAAGCTAATAGCTTCCTCCGATGTTGTGGCAAAGGAGGGCAAAGGCGAGATTCTCAAGCCCGGGCAAACAATCGAGGTCGCCGGTATAAAGATTACCGGCGTGGCGGCGTATAATCCTGCAAAGCAATTTCACCCGAAGTCGAACAACTGGCTCGGATTTGTAATCGAGATAGATTCGGTCCGGATTTATTTTGCGGGCGATACAGATACAATTGACGAAATGAAGTCGCTGAAAAACATTGATGTCGCCCTGCTGCCGGTCGGCGGCAAATACACAATGGACGCGAACGAAGCTGCACAGGCCGTTAAATTCATAAGGCCGAAACAGGCGATACCCTGCCATTTCGGTGAAGTTGCCGGCGGCGAATCTGATGCGATGCGGTTTGCCGAGGCTGCCGACTGCGATGTCCTGCTGATTAAGCCCGGCGAGATTGTATCGCTCAAAGAATAATACCAGAATAAAAGGCCCTGACAGATTAAAATTTGGCTATTTCACGTGAACTATTCTGAAACGGGCGAAGAGACAATATCTTCAAATGACTTGCTATCCCATTCCATTGCAGTCGATTTTAATTACAGTTTTGTTTTCGAAATCGTATAGAACCCTGACTATATCACAGCCGCCATCTAAAATTATTGTAAATCCTTTTTCGGGGGGTTTAACAGTGAAAGGGTGTAGAATCATATTGCAGATGATATACTTCTTGCCATTTTTAATAAAGCCGGAGTATTCGGTATTATAATGCTGCAAATTGTTTAGAACATAGTTCCTGTCAAACCATGTTTCTGTTTTGATATCGCCTTTATTTTCAATAAATGTTTGCAGGTATTTTTTGAATTCCATGATATCGGTGTCATGTGGAATCCATATCTGGTCAAAATCCATGCTCTCGAAGAACGTTAAGAATCCCTTGACCGAAATTGGGTCTGTGATTACGACGGAATAAGGATTGCCGGAAGGATTCTTTATCGGGTTTGATGAAGTGTCGTGTGACCAATTGCACCCGGAGGGCAACATTATTAATAGACAAAATATAAGAAAGGCATATCTACGCATCGGTATACTCCGCATAACATATTCGATACAACATTTCACTTTTTGAAAAAATAGCATGCTGGAAAAGATAAATCAACAACAAACTATACCCCAAAACGCCATTCACTAATAACCAGCGACCAGCGACTAACTTTCGACTTATGACTTACGACTTTTGCTCCTGTGGTATTGTTAGTGTTCTGTGGCAGCGGGGGCAGGTGACTGTGGGGCGGTTAAAGTTGGGCGGGATTTTGAGGTTCAGGCCGCAAAGACAGGTCAGAAATATAAAGCCGTTAACTTTACGCATTAAATCGGCGACCTGATGAACCTGCTTTTCAATCTTTTCTTGCTTGGCGGCTTTTGCGGAAGAATCTTTTATCGCCACCTGTTCCGGCGTAAGAGCGGAAGGAGGGATAATGGTTCTTTGACCTGTTATGCCCGAATAGGCTTTTGAGTAGTCGGCAAACGATGCGCCGCCTGATATACTGCGAAGGATTTTGATTCGCTCTTCGATAGGCGGATGAGTACTGAGAAGGCTCGACGGCGACAGACCCATACCTTTTTTAAACGGGTTTGCTATAAACATCGGGGCGTTGACCTTGTTTGCACTTGTCATTTGCGGGGCGGAATCAGCGGCGATTTTTTCGAGCGCACTTGCAAGGCCTTCAGGATAACGGGTAAGTCTTGCCGAGCCAGCGTCGGCGAGGTATTCGCGTTTTCGGGAGAGGGCGAAATAAAGGATTTGAGCCATTATGGGCGCCAGGATAGCGGCGAGGAGGGCAATGATAAGAAAGACGACCGCCGCCTGTCCGCCGCCACGGCCTCCTGATGAATATCTTCTGCGTGAGCCGCCGCCGTAATACATACCTCTCACAAAAACCTGCGAGAGCAAAACAATCGAACCCAGCATAATGCCTGCAAGTGTGACAAATAATATGTCCCGATTGACAACGTGGCTCATTTCGTGGCCGATGACGCCCTGCAGCTCGTCGCGGTTGAGTTTTCCGAGCAGTCCTGCGGTGACGGCGATGGAGGCGTTTTGGGGATTTCGGCCTGTGGCGAAGGCGTTGAGGGCGGGGTCGTTAATGATATAAATTTTGGGCACTCTATTGAGGCCGGCAGCAATGGTCATTTCTTCGACAACATTGAACAGTTGCGGATGGACATCGTGTGTTATGGGGACGGCATTACTTGATGAGAGGAGAATCTGGTCGCCGCTGGTAAAGCTAATCAGGGTAAGCAGCATCCAGACCGCTGTTGCGATGATGATTCCGAGAAAGCCAGCATCCGGGCCGCCTGCTGCTGTGCCGATGACGAAGCCGAGCAAAAGCAAAACCATCGCCATTGCTGCCAGCAGGATGATGGAGTTGCGTTTATTGACCCGAATTAGTTCCCACATTATTAGTTTTAAGTTATTAGTTATTAGTTTTTAGTTATTAGTCAACAGAAGAAACCCGCAAAAAGGATGGAAAAAAGAAATACCAGCAACGAACCACAAACCACCGCTCGCGGTCTTTTACGTAAAGCTTACCTTCGGCACTTCTCGTTCGGCGGGCGTTTCAAGCTCGAAGAAATCGCGTTTTGCAAAACTAAACGTACCGGCAACGATATTCGAGGGGAATATCTGGAGTTTGTTGTTGTAAAAGAGGACCTGGTCGTTATAGCTTTGCCTGGCGAAGGAGATTTTATTTTCGGTGCTGGAAAGCTCTTCCTGCAGGGCCAGGAAGTTCTGGTTGGCCTTTAGTTCAGGATAGTTTTCGACGACGAGCATAAATTTGCCCAGTGCGTCCCCCAGAGCGCCTTCAGCCTTTGAAGATTCAGCGACGTTTCTGGCAGCAACCGCCTGGCTTCTGGCCTGAGTGATTGCCTCGAAGGTTCCCCGCTCGTGCCGCATATAGCCTTTGGCGGTTTCGACGAGGTTTGGAATGAGGTCGTGCCGCCGTTTTAACTGAACGTCGATTTGGGACCAGCCGTTTTCAACCTGATTGCGAAGGCGGACAAGAGAGTTGTAGACTCCTATCACAAAGAACACCAACAACGCCAACGCTCCCAAAATGACGGCAATAACAAGCACCGGGCCTGCCATCATAGGCATACTCCTTATTTTAGAATAAAATTGTTACAGATATTTACCTGCTACTGCTGTTTTTTCTTAAGCACTAAGGCAATAATGATAAGAACTACAGCAACACCGGCTAAAATTAAAGACCACTTCCATGACATAGTTTTTCTCCTCAATAATCAAGTTTTCAATATTTTAAGCAGCATTTTACTGCGAGCCGAACATATCGGCCAGCAATTTTTGAATCTTATTATCTTTATCGAGGCTGGCTTTGTCAAAGATATTTTGCAGTTCGCCTTTGTCAAACCACAGGCCTTCGCCCCTGCGACAGCGGTCGATAAGCAGCGGCGTTGTTGAATTGCCCACACGGATTTTATCCATTTTATTACCACATATCGGACAGGGCCTTGTTTTTTCTTTAGATTTTTGGTCTTTGTGGAAAGAGCTGATTAGTTGCGTTGCAGCATATTTATCCTGCAGAAGCAGCTCAAGCTCACCGGCATCGAGCCAGATTCCGCCGCAATTGACACAGTGGTCTATCTCGACATCGGACAGATCGAGCGTAATCATCGCATTTTTACACACGGGACAATCCATTGCCTTACCCGATAAAGTTTCCTCATAGGAGATAGTGACATTAACAGACTGCTAAAAGAGCAATTTTCCCTGAACACATTATCAATCAACGTTTGGAATATTACATCGGGCAGCCTGTCTCGTCAATAGTAATTGTCGGCTTTTTCGGGATGGAAATGGAAAAGCCCAAATATATCAGATTTAGGCTTGACGATTAGATTTAATGAGGGTATTGATAATTGTTTGCGAAAATCATTTGAGATTAGAAAGGTATTTAGGGATGATAGTTGATTGTCATACACATTTTTCCGCAGACGGGAGGGTGATGTCGGAACATCTTGGGGCAGCGGAACCTGTCGATAAATGCATAGTTTTAGGGACGCCTGAGCCGGCTGTAGAAGATATTAATGAACGCCTGGCCCAATATGTCAGCAGCCATAGAGACAAGGTGGCGGGTTTTGCATTTATTGAGCCGACTTTGGAAGTCTATGACGCCAGGACGCTGCGGTCTGTTACGGGAGATATGGGTCTTTGCGGAACGGTTGTTTATTGCGCCCAGCAGGGCTTTCACCCTGCCCACAGCAGGGCGATGCGGTTTTATGAGGCCGCTGAAGAGCTTGGCCTGCCGGTGTTTTTCCACAACGGACCTAAGCTGAAGGCGGATTCATTACTCGAATATGCCCAGCCTGTGCTGCTGGATGGTATAGCGAGAACTTTCAGGAAGTTAAAGATTATCATAGGCGACATCGGCCTGCCTTTTGTTGAACAAACATACTCAATGCTGGCCAAACACGAGAATGTGTATGCTGATTTTACCATAAATCCTGAACTCCCGTGGCAGACTTTTAACATTGTCCTGCAGGCTTATGAGAATAAGGTGATGGATAAGCTGCTTTTCGGCAGCGGTTTTCCTCTGAGCAGGGCTGAAAGATGCATCGAGGTCCTTTTGGGGTTTAACAAGCTGTTGATTGGGGCCAACCTGCCTTCTGTGCCGAGGGCTGAGATTCGAGATTTTTTAGAGAGAGATACTCTTGCAGTTCTCGGTATCAGAGAGCCGAACAGCAAATAGTCGAAGCCGGACAGGAACTACATTCAGCTTATAGTTTCAGGAAAATCCAATGGGCAGACAAAGGTGGGGAAGTAAGCTCGGAATAATCCTTGCTGTTGCGGGCAGCGCTATCGGGCTGGGAAATTTTCTCAGATTCCCCGTCCAAGTAGCCAAGAACGGCGGCGGAGCGTTTATGGTGCCTTATATAGCTGCGCTGCTGCTGCTGGGCCTGCCTCTTATGTGGGTGGAGTGGACTATCGGGCGGTTCGGCGGCGGCTTCGGACACTCAACCGCACCAGGCGTATTTCATACCTTGTGGAACAAAAACAGATTTATAAAGTATTTCGGGGTCGTCGGCATCTTCGGGCCAACTGTAATCTTCATCTATTATACTTATGTGGAATCCTGGATTCTCGGGTACAGCTTTTTCGCACTCTTAGGAAAATATAATATCTGCAACACGCAGGAGAGTATGTCGGCATTTTTGCGGGGCTATCAGGGGCTCGAACAAAACCAGTATTTTGACAGTACGTGGCCGGCATACATCTTCTTTTTAATCACATTTATTGTTAATATTGCCATCGTTTGCTTCAGCATCAGTGCGGGGATAGAGCGGGTATGCAAGTATGGGCTGCCTATTCTTTTTGTGATAGCATTTATATTGATGTATAGGGTTTTGACGCTCGGTGCGCCCGACCCTGGCCCAGCCGGCAAACAACATTTCAAACGGCCTGAAGTTCACGTGGACGCCAAAATGGGAGTCTCTGCTGCACGCTAAGGTCTGGCTGGCGGCGGCAGGGCAGATATTCTTTACCCTCAGCTGCGGGTTCGGTGTTATTCTTGCTTATGCAAGCTACCTGACCAAGAATGATGACGTTGTGCTGTCCGGTCTCGAGGCGTCGGCAGCGAATGAGTTTGCAGAGGTTGTTCTCGGCGGGACGATTGTAATCCCTGCTGCCTTTGCATTTTTCGGGCCTGTAATTACCAAACAGGTTGCCGAAGGTGGCGCTTTTAACCTCGGCCTCGTTACTATGCCCCTTATAATGCAGAAGTTAGCGCATGGAAATACTTTCGGCTTTTTGTGGTTTACATTGCTTTTTATCGCCGGTATTACATCGTCAATTTCGCTGGCGCTGCCTGCTATCGCATTTTTGGAAGATGAATTTAACCTGACCAAAAAGAAGGCGGGCGTGATTTTTGCGGCAGTGACTTTTATTGCCTGTCAGTTTGTGATTTTCTTTTTGAGCAGGGGTGTGCTCGATGAGATGGATTTCTGGGGCGGGACATTTTTCCCGGTTGCCTTTGCGCTTATTGAGGTGCTTCTTTTTGCGTGGATATTCGGGATGGACAAGGCCTGGACGGAGATGCACGTTGGCTCTGATATTACATTGCCGCGGATTTACCGCTTTATTATCAAGTATGTGACGCCGGTCTTTCTGCTGTTTATCATCGGTTTTTGGCTGGTTCAGGATGCAGTTCCGATTTTACTATTCAAGAAGGTTGCCGGCGGAAATGCAGCCGTCCCTGCCGGTAATATTATGTATATTATCTTGACGAGGGTCGGAATGGCTTTGTTGTTTTGTATCCTGACCCTGCTGGTTTGGATTGTCTGGCGGCAAAAAAAACAAACTGAAAATGCCCCTAAAAGGTCTCAATAGAACTAAAAAATCATATAACCACGAAGCCTCAAAGGCACAAGAGGATAAAAAAGGGGAAATCGTCAAGCGATTCATTTTTTGCTTGCTTTTTAGAGCAGGATTGTAGTATATTTATACTTATCGAAAAATTAGAAGAGGATTGAAATTATGAGGTGGAAAAATCTCTCAATTAAATTGATCATTGTTTCAGTATTATTATCGGCAGAAAATCTACAGGCTGCCAAGTCGGGAAAAATTATCGGCTGGGGTGACCAGGTCGTCGGCGGAGATATGTCAAGCGGCTTTGTGGCGGTGTCGTCTCGTGCAGATCATAGCCTTGGCCTGAAGGCCGACGGCTCTATCGTCGCTTGGGGAGATAATGGCGGTGGCCAATGCGATATCCCCAATCCCAATGCCGGTTTTGTAGCAGCGGCAGCAGGCTTTGGGTATAATCTCGGCCTTAAATCCAACGGCTCCATCGTTGCCTGGGGAAGTAATGGTTATGGCCAATGCAATGTCCCCGAACCCAATAGCGGATTTGTGGCTGTGGCGGCAGGCAATTATCACAGCCTCGGTCTGAAGGTAGGTGGCTCCATTGTCGCATGGGGAGACAATTATGATGGCCAATGCAATGTACCTGAACCAAATACCGGTTTTGTGGCGGTAGCAGCAGGCGGGGGTTATAGTTTAGGCCTAAAGGCCGATGGCTCTATCGTCGCCTGGGGAGCGAACGACTATGGCCAATGCAATGTTCCCGAACCCAACACCGGCTTTGTGGCAGTAGTGGCCGGCTGGAACCATAGTCTCGGACTGAAGGCAGATGGTTCCACCGTTGCCTGGGGATCAAACTACGACGACAGCGGAAACTACAGTGGCCAATGTGATGTTCCAAGTCCAAATAACGGTTTTGTGGCGATATCTGCAGGGGCATATCATAGTCTCGGTTTGAAGTCCGACGGCTCAATCGTCGCATGGGGGAGAAACAACTATGGACAGTGTAATATGCCGGAACCCAATACAAGTTTTGCGTCTATAGCAGCTGGAAGGGATCATAGTGTCGGACTGAAGGCAGATGGCTCCATTGTCGCCTGGGGATGGAATGACTATGGTCAATGCAATATACCTTCAACCAATACCGGCTTTGTTGCCATTGCAAGCAGTTGGCATAGTCTTGGCCTGAAGGCCGATGGCTCTATAGTTGCCTGGGGATTCAACTTTTTTGGCCAATGCAATGTCCCGGCTCCCAATACAGGTTTTGCGGCGGTGGCGGCAGGAGGTTTGCATAGTCTCGGTTTGAAGGCCGGTGGCTCAATAGTGGCCTGGGGATATAACAACGACTGGAATGGAAACTATGGTGGTCAATGTGTTGTCCCCTTTCCCAATACCGACTTTGTGTCTGTTGCAGCAGGCGGGTGGCATAGTCTTGGTTTAAAGGCCGATGGCTCTATCAGAGCCTGGGGAGCAAATTCGTATGGGCAATGTAACGTGCCTAATCCTAATACAAATTTTATTGCAGTGGCAGCTGGTGCTGCGCATAATCTCGGTCTGAAAGCCAATGGAACCATAGTAGCCTGGGGCTATAACGGCTATGGCCAATGTAATGTGCCTGAACCCAATAGCGGCTTTGTGGCGGTGTCGGCAGACGCCCATCATAGTCTCGGTCTGAAGTCCGACGGCTCCATCGTTGCGTGGGGGGAAAACAACTACGGTCAATGCAATGTTCCCAGTCCCAATACCAGCTTTGCGGCCATTGCCGCAGGCGGCTGGTATTGTCTTGGCCTAAAGACCGATGGCTCTATAGTAGCATGGGGAAACAACGACTATGAACAATGCAATGTCCCTTCTCCCAATACCGGTTTTTTGACTATTTCGGCAGGCTATAACCATAACCTCGGCCTGAAGGCGGTATGTGGTTTTGTTTTAGCGGGTGATGTTAATAATGACTGCAAGGTGGATTTTGTTGACTTTGCGATTATGGCGAATAATTGGCTTGTGGACTGCGACACCAGTCCTGCCGACCCAGCCTGCATACCACGATGAAATTGCATGTTGTATTGCTTAGTTAAACTTCGCTCACTACAGTTCGTGCGTAAGTCGTATCGCATAAATGCGTGAATTCATAGATGTGGAGGAGAAAATTAACAACTTGTCAACCTGTGGTAGAGTTGTTACTTAGGCTTGAAACCTTTGAGTTTGCCGCTGGTGTATTTTTTACAGGCTTTCTCAAGGTCAACATCATTTATATTGGCCAGTGTGCATAACCATGCGAAACAATCGGCAAATTCCTCGATTTTATTTTTTTTGTCGTTGCCCGCCAGAGCCGTTGACAACTCCCCTACTTCTTCGACGAACCACATAAAGGTTTTCGGCGTGCCCCTTTTGCGGTCGCGTTTTTCGTATTTTTTCGATATTAGATGTTGAAATTCGCTTATATGCATTTTTGGTCTGCCCTCGACAGTTTTACGTCGCATAGCTACGACGGACATTCCTGATTTTTGAAGATATAGCGTCAAAAATTAACACTTCGGGGTTATTGTTCACAAAATGAGGAAAAACGCAAGTGCTTTTCGCTTACAAATAAAGAGGGTCTATTTTGCCCCTCCGCCCAAAAAAACGTGCTTCACAATTATTCAAAACGCTTGACATAATGATTAAGATGGTGTAGATAGACGGTTTTTCAGACAGGAATAGATTTTAGGAGAAAAGTATGGCGCCATTAAAGCCGGGAGTAAGTGTTCAATATACCGAAGAGGCCACAATAATTACATTTACGGAGGAAAAGATACTCGAAGAAAGGAACATAAAGAGCCTGCAGGAGTCAATAATGCCGGTCATTGAGCAATCGGAACAGGTTCATTTCATCCTCGATTTCCGAAATGTTAAGTTTTTGTCGTCGGCTGTTCTGGGGCTTCTGTTAAGGATAAGCAAGAAAATTTACGAAAAGAACAGCACGCTCAAGATGTGTAATATAAATCCCAAGATTTATGAAATTTTCAAGATTACCCGCCTGAACAAGATTTTCGATATATATGACGAACTCGAAGGTGCGATGGAAAGTCTGTCGGCTTCACAATGACAAGTTGCATAATTTGTAAATTATCAGCAGAGATTTGTCGATATAAGTGTAAATTGCCATACCCATAAGCTTTTAGAATGAGGCCTGTCTTGCCGGCGAGCAGGTTTGAATCCGAATTTTATGTTATCAAAAAGGCCTGAAGGTTTCAGAGTGGTTGTTGAGAGTGATTCCTCGGCGGGTGAAGAGGTGATAAAAGAGATTTTATCTCAAATGAAGGCACAAAAGTTCGGCGAAGATGATGTATTTGCGGTTCACCTCGGCCTCGAAGAAGCCTTTATAAATGCGGTCAGGCACGGAAATAAGTTTGACCCTGCAAAAAAGGTGACAATCACATACAAAATAGAACCTGAAAAGGCCGAGGTCTTTCTGGCTGATGAAGGAGACGGCTTTGTTCCTGACGGTGTTCCCGACCCGAGGGTCGGCAATAACATTTACAAGGTTGGGGGCAGGGGATTGTTTCTGATTCACTCATATATGGACAAAGTCGATTTTAATAAACGAGGCAACTGTATCTGTATGGTTAAATATAACAGCAATAAGGAAATAGAGCCGAAAAAAGAAGGAAGGACTTGTCAATAAATGAGGCGGAAGAAAACAGGAGATGTTGCTTGAAGAAATTTCGAGAAATTTTACTTGTTTGCGGCTGTGTTTTTTTGATAAGCGGGTGTTATGAGCCCATTCCGACTCCTGCAATTGTATCTATTCAGCCTACCCTGTCGATTCCAATCATCAAGCCGACAACAACCGGCCCCGGTCTTTATCCAGCCGGCTGGATTCCACCGGTTGTCATGGAGCGGAGCTGGTCGGCAATAATCATCCATCACTCTGCCACCACTTACGGTAATATGGCGATTTTTGATAAATGGCATAAAGAAGGCAACGGCTGGAACGGCGTGGGTTACGACTTTGTCATCGGAAACGGCACCTATAGCGGCAATGGCCAGGTTGAGGTGACTTTTCGATGGCAGCAACAGCAGACCGGCGCTCATTCCGGCGGAACGCCCGGCAACTGGGCCAATGAAAAGGGTATCGGAATCTGTCTTGTCGGAGATTTTAACAGGACTGTGCCTACGGAAAAACAGATTCAGTCTCTTACAAGACTTGTTAAATTCCTTCAGGCTCGATACAAAATACCCGCAAGCCAAATTTACGGTCATGGCAGTGTGCCCGGCGGACATGTCACCGATTGTCCGGGCAGATATTTTTCTGTGACCAGATTCAAGGCAATGCTCTAATACAGAATCCAGAATAAGGGAAGAATATCGAACAAAGAGCGACGGCATTGCCGGCAGGTCCTATAAAGAGACAGTTCAAAATTAAGAGCACCATTTTTCTCAAGTAAAACCCCCAAAAACACTTATAGATAATAAATAGATAATAAGAAGAGAAAGTTTTGAAAAGATTATGTCGATTATATCGGTATTGCTGGAACGAGGAAAATTGGGGTGATAGGTAGAAAGATATGAATGATTCACTTTTCAATCCTGCGAGTGTTCTCAGTGAACAGGTTGCTCGTCAGATTTTCGAGATTTTACCGGAAAGCAGACTGGTAATGGTTATTCTCGACAAAGACGGCAACTGCTGGCCAAGCGATTCAGAGGCATTTTCCCGGCTGCATCTGGACGAATCTTACTTAAGGCAGGTTTGCCAGAAGATTGATGACGGCCACGAGCCGGTTGTCACACAATCCGAAGAGTGCAGTATCGTTGCCGCTCAACTTGCAACCAGCAGGACTAATTGCGGATATGTAATCATAGCGATGCCTCAATACAACCCGGAATCGGCACTGGTAAATATCGACCTGATTGAAATTCTGCTCAATCAGGTCACCCTTACAGCAAAACTGCTTGAGAAGAATAATATGCTTTATGAGCTGCTGTTGCAGCATCATGTGGTTGCAACCGGCTCCGGCGTCCCGCAAGGTTCATTTAATTAACGGTTCGGCACATCTTTTTTTTCATAGAGTTACTCCATATCGGCGGACTTCGTATATTTTTTTACCCGCCTTCGCAGAATCTACGATGGACAGGCCGTCGGACAAGTAAGGGGGCTAAATATACCGTTGTCGTGCCGACAACGGCTAAACAACCCCGCCATCTGCCTTCGTTAAAACTTCCGTCTTCACTAAAGCCACGACGGACTGGACGGAGGACAAAAAAGCTGCTAAAAATATCAGGATAGGCTTTTTTATTGTTCTCTTTGAAAAATAATTTGACAATGCCGCCAGCTCTGCTAAAATACCCGTTTTCTGACATACAACGGAGTTTGTTTATGAAAAGTTTCCTGGCTAAAAAAGGTGAAATTGAGCAAAAATGGCTCCTTGTCGACGCTGACGGACAGGTTCTCGGCAGGCTGGCAGCCAAAATCGCTGTGAAGCTGATGGGTAAAAGCAAGCCCACATATACCCCTTATGTCGATGTCGGGGATTACGTTATCGTCATAAATGCCGAGAAAATAAAGGTTACAGGCAAAAAGGCAAAAAGCAAGGAATACGATTATTTTACGCTTCATCCGGGCGGCCACAAATACATAAGTTTCGCAGATATGCTTGCCAAAAACCCGAAAAGGGTAATCGAGCATGCGGTCGGATGCATGATGCCGAAAAATAAGCTCGGCAAACAAATGATGAAGAAGCTGAAGATTTACCGCGGCCCGGAGCATAACCATCAGGCTCAGAGGCCTGAAAAGGTTGAGATTTAAATCTAAAGCCGGTATATCGCGCGCTACGTAATTTTGCAGGCAGGTTGTCGGCTGAAGAATTGTTTGCAGGAAACGGGAGTGAATAAATTTAAGATTGATTACAGGACAGGTAAGCGAAATAAATTATGACAAAGAGCACAAAAGAAGCAAAAGCAGTTGTCATCGCAGAGACGGCAACGCAGGCTAAAAAAGGGCCGGACAAGGGCGGATATTTCTGGGGAGTCGGCAGGCGGAAAAGCAGCGTTGCGCACGTGCGGATAAAACCCGGCGAGGGAAAAATGCTCGTGAACAAGAGGGAGCTGGCTGACTATTTCAAGCTCGACACTTATAGAAAGGTGGTTGTTTCGCCGCTTCAGGCGGTCGGGGCGGATAAGAAGTTTGATATCTTCATTAATGTAAGGGGCGGCGGGACGACCGGACAATCCGGCGCAGCGATGCTCGGCATAGCGAGGGCATTGCGGAATTATGACGAGACGTTTATTCAGGCCCTTCGCGAAGGGGGCTTTTTGACCAGAGACCAGCGAATGGTCGAGCGGAAAAAGCCGGGCCAGTCAGGCGCCCGCAAAAGATTCCAGTTCAGCAAACGTTAATCGTTTTAGACACAGATTGACGCCGTTTTTTGCCACAGAGGCCACGGGCGGGAAAATCATCCTGAAAATGCTCGAACTGCGTGATTGTATTTCTTACTATGAATGGAAGTATCTTTTTGTTTCAGGCCGTGCCGTTCTCGTAACACCATTAAAGGGGATAAACTTTTCTTTGGGTAATAGATACACCGCTCATTTTTTAAGCAAAGTTCTATTTCAAATTTCCCGTCTTTACAGACATTGTGCAAATTTTCAAAAGCAAGTCTGGCGTAATCACTACTATTATCTATCAAAACACAATCCCTTCCGAGTTCCATTGCTGCAATACCTGTCATTCCGCTGCCGGCGAATGGGTCAACAACAAGCCCACTTGGTGGAGAAAGCAACCTGATAAAAAAGGCCGGCAGTTCGGGCGGGAATACAGCAGGATGACCCTTATTCACACCAACAAGAGGTATAGACAGCACATTGGAAGGCAGCACCGTTTTCCGTTCTGCCCAGCGTGAGATGTTTCTTCCAAATCCGCTCTTGTTAACTGAGTTTTGTCGCGTTAAATCATTCCCATTTAGATTTGCCAAACGTGTTTTAACCCATTCACCAACTGGCTTATGAACAGCATTTTGATTTATATAAGGTTTTTTGGACTTTGCAAGGTGAAAGCAATATTCCCAACCATCCCTTAGTCTGGTTGGCCAATAACCCGGCATCGGATTAGGTTTGTGCCACAAGTAATCGTCTATACAGCACCACCCCATAGAAGACAACATCTCAATAGTATGCCAGACATACCGGTGCCGAATACCATTTACGATTTTGTCTTTTATGTTGATAACGAGACTACCATCAGGTTTTAGAGCATTCCACAAAGGCTCGTGAAATGTCCTAAACCATTCGGCAAAATTATCAGGGTGTATGCTGTCGTAGTGTTTCCTGCGTGCGTCGGCATAAGGTGGCGATGTTACAATAAGATCAACGACGCCGTTAAAATCCAGCAGTGTCTTTCGGCTGTTTTCTGCAATAATCGCACAGACTGGATTAGCATCAAACAAAGCTCCCGAGACAGGGCGACTCACTTTTTTGCCTCCGAACAACAAAAGACAAGAAATTTCTCAGGGGATAATTTACCACTTTTTGTAAGCAGATTCAACCCTGCAAGACGTTCCTTTAATAAAATGGAACATTCATCACGATAAATAAGCGAAAAGAATGGCAGATGCTCAGCCACACGCTTTATGCCCTGCAGGTAGATGTCTCTTGCATTTCGGCCGGTAACATAAGAAAATACAAACCCGGGACCCCAATGCTCACAATTTAAGGAGTATGGATTGCCGGCAGAACTGCATTTTATATGTCGGTCTGCAGAATAAGAAAGAAGTTTTCCCTGCGATGGAGTGGCAATACAAACAACACAAAGGTATGGTCGCGTTAAATTTTTTTCCTCCTTTGCAATAGACTCAAGTCTCCTAATGACCCCAGGAACATCCTGACCACCGACAGTATCTTTTGATTTTTTTACCGACATATATAATCGCAAACCAGATTCAAAAGTCGGCGTTTCAATATCAGCTATGATGTCCCCCTCTCGTGCGCCATCGAAAACAGGCCAACGTGTACGCATCAACTCCAGAAGAAGATACTGATAGAAGACGCCGATACTCATTCTATGCCGCTGCATTTCGTGACTAACAGCATCGAGTTCAAAAAGGCTTTCAACATCACACAAGCTTACAAAATATGGATTGACGATTGGATCGCTTCTTGTTTTAAGGTGTTTGATACATAAGTCAACCAAAGCTTCAGGGGAATCTGCAACAATACGTTTTTTTCCAGTTTTCTTCAAACTGCAGCGAGAAAAAGCCTTGTCTATACAATCCGATATTACATCCATAGACATTGGAGGTGCCAAAGGAGGAAATAATTCAGGCCTTGATAGAAGAGACCCTTGAATTCTGGGGTATTGTTGAAGTGTTGGTCCTCCCTTGCTCTTTGCCACTTTTATCACTCCTCACGAGCAGCCCATTGAATTGCCGCAGTTGAAACACTTGTAGCAGGAGCCGTTTCGGACGGTGATGGAGCCGCAAAGGTCGCAGGCGGGTGCATCATCCTGAAAATGCTGGAACTGCGAGTTGAACTCCTGCATCAGCTTTCCCTCGGCCTCGGCAGCAGAAGATTGTCTCGGCTATTGTTGAGCTGACAAGGTTTGTGATGCGGTTGGCCAGTCCTGCGAAACGGTCTTTGATGGAGGATGGTTTTATTTGTTCACAATCGGGGTCTTTTTGGTCGGATTTGTGTTTGCCGGTTTTTTTCTCGGCGGCCTTGGCCTCTGCGATTTTTTCAGTGAGGTCTTTCGTCTTTTCGACGAGGGTCTTTGCGGTGACGACGTTCTTATTTTCTGCGGGAGCGGAGGCCTTTGCGGACATATTCTTTTCGGCATAGCCTGGGATGAACTGGCAGCCGAGCCAGCAGAAGATGTAGTCTATGAGGCTTTTTGCAAAGGGGATGTCCTTGTTGCTTGTCATACCGGCGGGCTCGAAACGGGCGTGGCGGAATTTGTCAACGAGCGTGATAAGCGGGACGCCATACTGCAGCGCCATTGAGACGCAGGTGCCAATGACGTCCATAAGGCCGCCGACGGTGGAGCCTTCCTTTGCCATAGTGATGAACAGTTCTCCCGGCTGGCCGTCATCGTAGAGTCCGACGGTGAGATATCCTTCGTGGCCGGCGACGGAGAATTTGTGGGTGATGCTTTTCCGGGTGTCGGGCAGGCGCCGTCTGTAGGGCCTTGGCGGGCCGGACTCGGTGTGAGTTTTCGTCTTTTCTTTTTGTTTTTGGGTGGAGACCGGCTGTAGGCGTTTTGAGGCGTCGCGATAGACAGCGACGGCCTTGAGGCCGAGTTTCCAGCCTTCCATATAGGCGTTGGTGATTTCGTCAGCGGTTGTTTCCTTGGGCATATTGATGGTTTTGCTGATTGCGCCGGAGATGAAGGGCTGGACGGCAGCCATCATTTTGATATGGGCCATATAATGGATAAATCGATTTCCTTTTCTGGGTTTGAAGGCACAATCGAAGACGGCCAGATGTTCAGGGTTGAGCCTGGGGGCAGATTCGATGGTTTCGTCTTCGTTGATGTAATCACAGATTGACTTGATGTCGTCGATGCCGTATCCGAGCCTTTCGAGTGCCATCGGGACGGTTTTGCTGACGAGCTTTAGCATACCGCCGCCTGCGAGGATTTTGTATTTGACCAGTGCGATGTCCGGCTCGATGCCTGTGGTGTCGCAGTCCATCATAAATCCGATGGTGCCTGTAGGGGCGATGACGGTGGTTTGAGCATTTCGGAAGCCGATTTTGCTGCCGAGGTCGAAGGCCTGGTCCCAAACATCCTTGGCGGCGCTGCGAAGATAATCGGGACAGAAGCTTTCGGGAATATCGTAAGCGTGCTTTCGGTGCATATTGATGACTTTGAGCATAGGCTCTTTGTTTTTTTCGAACTGGTCGAACGTGCCTTTGACGGAGGCGAGCTCGGTGCTGGTTATGTAGGCGGCGCCCGTCATAATGGCACCGATAGTGGCGGCGATAGTCCTTGCCTGGTCGGAATCATAAGGCAGTGCGAGGCTCATAAAGAGCGAGCCGAGATTGGCAAAGCCCAGACCGAGCGGGCGGAAGAGGTGGCTGTTTGTGGTAATGGAGGCCTCTGGGTAGCTGCCATTATCGACGAGGATTTCCTGAGCGATAATGAAGATGCGGACAGCCTTTTTGAAGTTTTCGATGTCGAAGGAGCCATCGTCCTTGCGGAATTTGAGCAGATTAAGGGAGGCGAGGTTGCAGGCGGTGTTGTCGAGGAACATATATTCGCTGCAGGGGTTGGAGGCGTTAATTAGGCCTGAATTTGGGCAGGTGTTCCAGCGGTTAACGGTGTCGTGGTACTGCAGGCCGGGGTCGCCGCACAGACGAGTGCCTTCAGCGATTAAATCCATAAGCTGGCGTGCGGGGTATTCGACCATTTTCTCGCCCGTGGTAACGGCTCTGGTTGTCCATTTTTCGTCTTTTTCAACGGCCTGCATAAAGGCATCCGTGACGCGGACGGAGAGGTTCGAGTTCTGGAACATCACGCTGGCATAGGCATCTTCCGGGTCGTAGCCCTGCTCGATGAGCGCCCAAGCCTTCTTTTCCTCTTCGGTTTTACAGGTGATAAATTCTTTAATATCGGGATGTTCAACTTTTAACGACTGCATTTTTGCGGCTCTTCTGGTTTTTCCGCCCGATTTGATGACGGCGGCAATCTGGTCGTAGACTCGCATAAAGCTCAGTGGGCCTGAAGGTTTTCCGCCGCCGGAAAGTTTTTCACGGCTGCTTCGCAGTGTGGAAAGGTCGGTGCCTGTGCCGGAGCCGTGTTTAAAGAGCATAGCCTCGCTGGTGGCCAGCCGCATAATGTCTTCCATTGAATCGGTAACCGACTGGATAAAGCAGGCGGAGACCTGGGGATATTCGTAGGAGCCATTGCAGGGGACGGCCTTTTGCTCTTTTTTATCCCAGTGGAAGTTGTGTTTGCTGCCATTTACGCCATAGACATCATAAAGGCCTGCGTTGAACCAGACGGGTGAATTGAATGCGCCGTACTGATTAACACAGAGCCAGACAAGCTCATTATAGAAGGTTTCGGCATCATCATCGGAGGCGAAGTAGCCGTCGGCCTTTCCTCGGTCGGCAATCATACGGCAGACGCGGTGTATGAGCTGCTTTGCGGAGTGTTCGCGGCGACCTGTTTCTATGTCACCAAAAAAATATTTGCTGGCAACAACCTTCGCGGCGAGCTGGCTCCAGAAGGCCGGCATCTCAATATTGTTCTGTTCGAAGACAGCCTGTCCAGTGTCGCTGTTGATTTTGGCGGAACGAATTTCCCACTGGATTTCATCAAAGGGGTGTGCGCCCGGCGTGGAAAAGCAACGCTCTATCTTCAAACCAATCTTCTGCCCGGCGTTTGCCGACCTGGCGGAAGCGGCTGAATTTGCCTTAAACGGGTTGTCGGGGCTGAATTTCTGTGCCATTTATATGCCTCCATGCATTATATTATACACAATATATAGTAAAAAGCCAACAAAAAAAACAACATATAGTAAAAAAGGTGAATGTCCTTTATAGTCGATTTTGGGAAAGCTGCAAAGACAAAAATACAGTTTTTTTTGTGAATTTTGGAATATTTTTATTAGTCCTTATCACAGCAGAAGCTATGAACAAAAAAAATTTTGTTCCGACGAGGAAACAATTAAAGAAAAAACCGCGTGATGTTAAGATAATGGTATGAATGAAAAAAGAGAAGACAGATTGGAAGCGATTCGAAAACGGATAAAGGATTTTCCAGCCGGGCCGGGGTTGTATTTTATGAAGGATTGTGCTGATAAGGTTTTATATATCGGCAAGGCAAAGAATCTGCGGTCGAGGGTTTCGAGCTATTTTCAGCCATCGGGCGATGCGGCAGCAAGCCGCGGGCCAAAGATAGCAGAGATGCTGAACAAAACAAGGACGGTTGATTTTCTGGAAACGGATAACGAGGTCGAGGCGGTACTGAAAGAGGCAAGACTGATTAAGGATATTCGGCCTCCATATAATACAGATTTAATTGACGACAAAAGTTTTCCATATCTGGAAATAACGACGTCGGACGATTTTCCTGCGGTTGACGTGACAAGAAAACCTCGTTCGGAGGGCAGCAGGCTTTTCGGCCCATTTACGAATGCAAACGACCTGCGGAGGGTAGTCGTTGAGCTGCAAAGAATCTTCAAGTTCCGCACGTGCGGCCTGCAAATAAGCGAAAAAGATGCGAAAAGGCGATTTTTCCGACCCTGCCTTTTGTACAGTATAAAACAATGCACCGCTCCCTGCGCCGACAGAATAGCAAAGAACGATTACAAAAAAATAATCGGCGACCTTATCCGGTTTTTGCGGTCGAAGAGGTCAGTAATTTTGCGGCAGTTGAAAAGGGAGATGGAAGGAGCGGCGGAAAAGTTAGAGTTTGAGAAGGCAGCGATGCTGCGGGACAGGATGGGTCTGATTGAGAGGCTGGCCAGCCGCGGTGAGCCGGACGAGGACGTGCAGCCGGAAGTTTTTGCAACAGAACCTGTCGAGGCGCTGGAAAGGCTGCAAAGGCTGCTTGAGAGTAAAGAGCCGATAAGGATTATCGAAGGTATTGATGTTGCGCATATATCGGGTAGCGAGGCGGTCGGGTCGCTGGTAAAATTTATTGACGGTAGGCCATTCAAGGCTGGATACAGGCGGTTCAGGATAAAGACGGTCAAGGGCATCGATGATTGTGCTATGATAGCGGAGGTGGTAAGCGCAGATACAAGTATGCGCTTATCGGTGAGGAGTTGTGGCCGGACGTGATTCTGATTGACGGCGGACTGGGACAGCTTCACGCAGCAGCGCAAGCACTAAAATTCTTAATGTCGGAAATTGCTGACGAAGCCAAGGAAAAATCAAAAATCAAAAATCAAAAATCAAAATTACAATTCAAAATTCAAAAATACGAGGCGGGAAATCTGAACCCAAAAGCAGGAGATAACCAGGCAGAGAAAATCCTGGAAAATCTTAAGATTATGGCACTTGCCAAGAGGGAGGAAGAAATTTATCTGCAGGGAAAACCTGAGCCTTTGAGGTTATCAAGGACTAATCCGGCGATGAAACTCTTACAGTATGTTCGGGACGAGGCACACCGCTTTGCCCAGCATTATCACCATATCCTGCGGAGAAAAAAACTTCTCAACGGAAAATCCTGAAAAATCCACTAATAACATATTGACATTAAGACGATATGACATTATAATGTCAATAGTGAGGTATAATATGAAAACAGAAACAAAAAGAACAACCATTTATCTGGATTCCGATTTGCACCGTGCACTGCGGGTAAAGTCTGCGGAAACGGACCAGACAATGTCGGAACTGATTGAGGAAGCGATACAACTTTCTTTGGCGGAAGATTCAGCAGATTTGGCTGCAATCGAAGGACGTAAAAAAGAACCGAATATGGCGTTCGAAGATGTTTTAAAGCACCTGAAGAAAAATGGCAAGATATAAAATAACCATCAAGAAATCGGCCATAAAAGAGCTTGAAAACACTCCAAAGAAAGACCTGCAAAGAATTGTAAAACGCATTGGTTCTCTTGTATGGAATCCGAGACCATACGGTTCACAAAAGCTGGCGGCCCAAAACTGTTTTCGTATTCGGGCGGGCGACTACAGAATAGTATATTCAATCAATGATAAGGATTTGGCCGTCGATATAATCAAAATCGGGCACAGGCGGGAAATCTACCGATAACACGTCAACGTAATTTTCCGGTATGCAGAGGGTGAGGTGCATCATTTTGCAAAACACTGTCACCATATCCTGCGGAGAAAAAAGTTGCTCAACTGCACTACTTATCCAAGGGATTTTTAAAAAAACCATTTATGCAAAGGTCGGCGTTGAGATTTTTCACATCGAGATTATGCAGCCGGGCTGGATTTGCAGCTTTGGCCATTGGTTTGGTTGCAGAGGCGGTTCCGAGCCTGCCGAGAATTTTGGGGGAGATATAGACAATGATTTCGTCGGCGAGGCCTGCCCGCAAAAAAGAGGTAATCACCGTCGGGCCGCCTTCGACGAGGACTTGCTGAATACCTTTTTGGGCAAGAGCTGCAAGGACATCTTTGAGATTGCATTTACCTTCCGCAGAGGGGACGGTGATAATTTCTGCGCCTTTTTTTCTCAGCAGTGTAATTTTTTTATTGTTTTTGTTCGCCGTGAATACAAGCACCGGCGCTTTTTTTACGGTTTTGATTAGATTACAGGTTAGTGGAATTTTTAGCCCGCTGTCGAGGACGACCCTTAAAAGTTTTTTATCCCTTCGGGGAGGTCTTGCGATAAGAAGCGGGTCGTCTGCCAGCACGGTGTTAATTCCGACCAATATGGCATCGGCACGTCGGCGGATTTTTTGGGCATCGGCCCTGCTTTTTTTGTTTGAGAGCCAGCGGTGTTTTTTTGACGCCAAAAAACCGTCTTTGGATTGAGCCCATTTGAGGATTACCCAGGGCCTGGCGGTCTTGGCAAATTTGAAGAATGATACGTTAAGGAGTTTTGCCTGCTTTTCGCAAAGGCCGGTCGAAACTTCGATGCCGGCTTTTTTGAGCAGCCTGATACCCTTGCCATTTGCGTGAGGTGACGGGTCAACAGCAGCAAGAATGACCTTTGCAATTTTGGCTTTTACTATTGCATTGGTGCAGGGTGGTGTTTTTCCGAAATGGCAGCAGGGTTCGAGGGAGACATACATAGTTGCGCCGGCAGGATTGTTGCCTTTTTTGCGGCAGTCGGAAAGTGCATTGATTTCAGCGTGGAGGCCGCCGAATTTTTTATGGTATCCTTTGCCGATAATCCTGCCGCCTTTGACGATAACGCAGCCGACGGCAGGGTTCGGCTCAACCGAAGCGATGCCCTTGCCAGCAAGGTTAAGAGCCTCGAGCATAAATTCTTCATCGGAACTTTTCATTTTAAGATGCCAACAATTGACCTGCATTCCGCAACTGATTTTTGTATTTTTCCCGTAGCGGCTGGTTCTCTTCTATAGCAGCGCTGCCAATATAAATTTTTCTAACGACTTTAGCGCCGAGGCAATTTGCGGCGGCCTTCAATACACTAAACGTTGCCCTAAAAAAAATCCTTCCGAGCAACTCTGGGCAGCCGCTTGATGTAATCAGGACAGCTTTTTTCGTCAATTTTTTTATCCGGTATTTAGGCAATACTTTTCCCCAGGGCCAGTAGCCATAAGGCATAAGTCTTTCGATAAATCTTTTCATAACAGCGGTGACATTAAACCAGTTCACAGGTGAAGCCAAAACTATTCCATCGAGCTGCATCAACCCTGTCGAGAATTTGTTTCACATCGTCATCAAGAACACAATCGCCCCGCTTTTCGCCGGCCTGCTGAACACAGGTCCGACAGTTGGTACAGAATTCGATGTGTTTTTCGAGCAGAAAGATTTTCTCCGTAACAGCCCCCCGGCCTTCTGCTGCATTGAGCAGTTCATCGACAGCGGTATCTATAGTTTTGCCTTTGCGGTAAGTGCCAACAATAGCGATTATTTTTTTGCTCAATGGTTCAATCCTTGCCAATCATTTTGAGGAATTCTTTTTCATTTATGATTTTAACGCCAAGTTTTTGAGCCTTGTCTAATTTGCTGCCGGGGTTGTCGCCTGCTAATACGAAATCTGTAGCTTTGCTGACGCTCGATGCGGCCTTTCCGCCAAATTGTTTTATAGTCTGCTCTATCTGGGAGCGGGAAAAATTCTGCAAAGTTCCTGTTACAACAATTGTTTTGCCGGTAAGAGTCCCTTTGGCTCCATTTTTCTCTTCTGGTTGTTCAAACTTTACATGAGTTAACAGGCTGTCTATGAGCGCACAGTTGCTAGGATTCCGGAAATACTCGTAGGTGCTCTTAGCTCGCCTCTGTTTTTCTTCACGTTTCTTAAGATTCTTTATCTTCAAAGCACCAGGAGCTAATACCTTAGTTAGTTGTTTCAGACTAGCTTTCCGAACCTTCTTCAGCGACCCAAAGGATGAGGCAAGCACTTGAGCAAATTCTCCACCAATATGACGGATGCCGAGTGCGGCGATAAACCTCCATAGCGGCTGGTGTTTACTTTTTTCGATTGCATCGATGACATTTTGTGCACTTTTGTCGGCCATTCTCTCAAGTTCGAGCAAATCCTGCTTTTGAAGTTTATAAATATCTGCAAAATTTTTTACAAGGCCTGCATCAACAAGCTGCCCGATGAGAGCCGGGCCTAAATGCTCGATGTCCATCTGGTTGCGACCTGCAAAATATCTGAGTTTTTCTTTTAGCTGTCCGAGGCAATCGGGGTTTATACAGCGGATATAGACGCCATTTTCGTCTTTTTTGACTGGGCCGCCGCAGTTAGGACACTTGAGAGGTTTCACAAAAGGTTCGATGCGGTTGGGTCTTTTATCTTTTTTCACTTCGACTACTTGAGGGATGATTTCGCCGGCCTTTTCGATAATGACGGTGTCGCCCTCCCTGACATCGAGGCGGTCCATCTCATCGAAGTTATGAAGGGATGCACGTTTTACAGTAGTGCCTGCAAGCAGGACAGGTTTGAGATTTGCGACGGGAGTCAGGATGCCGGATTTTCCGACCTGGACATCGATGGATTCGACAATCGTTTCAGCCTGTTCGGCGGGGAATTTATAAGAGATGCACCAGCGCGGCGCCCTACCTGTAGAACCCAACATTTCGCGCTGGTCGAGTCGATTGACTTTTATAACCATACCATCAATTTGGTAATCGAGATTGTATCTGGTTTTTTCCCAGTCGTTGCAGATTTCAATCACTTCGTTGATGTTTGCAGCTTTTTTGATATTGGGGTTGATGGGCAGGCCGAGCTTTTTGAATTTCTGGAGGACCTGCCAATGCTCATCGGCAAAAGGCTGCGAGACTTCGCCGAGTGCATAAGCAAAAAATGACAGACTTCGCTGGCTGGTTTCTCGTGCATCGAGGAGTTTGAGGGAGCCTGCGGCGGCATTACGCGGGTTAGCAAAAAGAGGCTCGCCCGATTCGGTTTTCTGGCGATTGAGTTCAATGAAGGATTTTGTGGGCATATAGACCTCGCCTCGAACTTCGATGGTCTCCGGGATTTGAACGTCAGAAAGGAGGATGAGCGGGACAGCCCTGATGGTTCGGACGTTGGCGGTGACGTCGTCGCCGACCTCGCCGTCGCCTCGTGTGGCAGCGGTGGCGAGCCCGCCTTTTTCGTAGCGAAGGCTTATAGCAAGGCCGTCAATTTTCAATTCGACGACATAATCATATTCTTTAGTTTCAAGCCCTTTTGCGACGCGTTTGTCAAACTCCCGAAGCTCATCTGCGCTGTAGGTATTGTCTATACTGAGCATTGGGATTGTGTGGCGAACGGTTGTAAAACCTTCGATTGGTTTTTCGGAGACGCGCCAGATGGGGGAATCGGCTGTGACGTATTGCGGATAGTCTGTCTCCAATTGTTTCAGCTGAGCAAAGAGGCGGTCATACTGCTGGTCGGAAATTTGGGGTTGATTGAGGACATAGTAGAAGTAGTCGTGGCGGCGGATTTCCTGACGCAGCCTTTCGATTTGTTTTTCTATGTCGTCGGCCATAATTATTCACTCACAAAAGAGAAGAGTGAAGGGTAAAGGGTTAAGAGTATTTTTCTTTACCTGCACCCTGAACTCTTCAATTCTGCCTACCGTATAATTATGCCAGAAATTACCTTTTTGAGAAAGTAAAAAAGCGATGAAAAAACGGGATTCAAAAATGAAATGCCGACTTTGTCGGGGCAGGGATTTTATTTTACAAGCTGGTCGCGAGTCTGGGCTATGAACTGAAGCATATAGGCGGCCTGCCGGCGGATGCCCGGGTTAAAGTTGGTTACGCGGGCGCTCCATTTTTTATACTGTTCGTTGAGGAGCAGCCGTTTTTCTTCCTGGCTCATACTGGAATTTATGCCGAGGAAGACTTCTGTATCCTGAACCTCGCAAACATCAGGCGTCAAAATTTTCTGGGCAAGAGAAAGGAATCTGTTCTTGTCAATCGCAAGCCAGCCAGCGGTATTTTTGAGCAAGGTCAATTTTTCGTGTGAAACGGAACCGCTTGCTTTTGCAACGAGCAGGCAAAATTCCATAATATCATAACGGAAGGCCGGAGTCGCTATTCTTGCAAGTTCGAGGCAAACTCTGCGGACATCAATAGTATTGCCCGAGCGGAGAAGTGCAACGGTTTTATTCAAGGCACGAGCGAGCTGTTTTTTTCCCTTTTCGGAGCTGTCGGACGGATTGATGTTTTGGTGTGCCCATTTTTTTATCATTTCGATTTCGTTTTCGGACAAAGAGCAGTCAGCGTCGCTTAAAGCAAAAGCGAGGGTGACGGCCAGGATTTTTGAGCGTTCGATATTTTCGAGCAAATCAATAAAACCCAGTGAAGGATTTTCGTAAAAAAATTCGCAGTCAGAAGAGGCAAGCTCAACGGGGTTGTCGAAACCGAAAATGGAAGTCGAGAACCGCAGGGTTCTTTTACCGCTTCGAGGAAGCAGGAGCCAGTTTGCATTTATCTGTGCAACTGTTATCCAGTTTTCGAGAGCGGTAACCGAAGCGGGCAAGGTGCCAAGCTCGGTGACGAAGCAGAATTTTGCGGAATCAGGCAATTGACACTCTTTGCTGCCTGCGTGGACGGGCATCGGATTGTCTGGGCCATCGGTAATGTCGGCGACAGTTATCTGAACCGTTGTTCTGGGAATATCGACCGGGGAGTGGATTGAGCCGCGAATTTTAAGAATAAAAAGAGGAGGTGAATTCTGCTGCCCTGTTAACTCGACGGAGCTGTAAAGTGCAGAGGGCGGGATTATCGATTCAGCAACCCTGCCGAACCGGATTTTGTGCGAAAGCCAGGAGCGGAAATTTTTGAGGTGCATAAATTATATTGTTTCGGCATAAATTACTGCACTTTAAGAGATTCGAACTGTTCGGCTTTTTGCTCAATTTCGCCCCGCTTCATATTTCCCTGCCGGTCAATGGAGAAATCGACCTCGAGAACTGTACCGGACTGAACATCCTCGAAGAAGCAATGCATCCGCTGGTTGACATCGTAGCTGTAAGTGACCCGGATAGGGCATTCAGCGGGCCGGTTAGGAGGCAGTTTGAGCTTGTGAGTGGCAATTTTATTGACGTATTCCGGAGCAGTATCTTCGCCCTGCGTGATGTTGATTTCGAGTTCGGTCTGGCCTTCAGAGACGGTGTAGAAGGTTTTTGTAACGTGACAGGGAAGCGGGGTGTTTTTCCTGAGGATGATGCGGTTTTCGACAACTCGTCTGCCGGTTTTTTGGTCGATTGGCGCACAGATAGTGCCGTAGCTGTGGTTGCAGACATCGGTGAGCCGGATGTTTTTGAGTCCGCCGATGATACCTGCCGGCAGAGCCTGTGGATTATCGCGAATAAGGGCAAGACCGGCGTGAATAGCGGCGCCGAGAGAGACACATTCATCGACATTGACGGCGGCGTCGGGCGCAAAGCCGAACATCTTCTCAAGCCTTTTCTGGACGACGGGCATACGGCTGCTGCCGCCTGAGAGCAGGACCTTGTCAATCTGCGACGGTTTAAGGTGAGCCTCATCGAGCGCAACTTCGAGGAGAATATCTATTCGCGACATCAGGGAAGCGACGGCTTTCTCAAAGGCCTGACGGGTGATTTCGAATTTCATTGAGCCTGCCTGACCATAAAGAATATGTTTAGCGACATCTCTTCTCGACAGGGTCTTTTTGATATCTTCGGCCTCGTCTTCGAGTTTCGCGCGTTCTTCATCGGTATTGATAAGTTCGGCGCCGAATTTTTTCTTATAGTCGGCCTGCATCAATTCGAGGATTTTTCCGTCGAAGTCTATTCCGCCGAGTTCGTGGTCACCCTGTGAGCAGATGATGCTCATTTCATCGCCTTTTACATCCATAATAGTCACATCGAAGGTTCCGCCGCCGAGGTCGTATATGAGGACCTTGCCGAAGACTGTGCAGGTGGTGGCGTAATAAAGAGCCGTGGCGACAGGCTCATTGACTATGCCGACAACGTTGAGTCCTGCCAGAGTGCCGGCGTCCATAGTCGCCTTTCGGCGGATTTCATCGAAGTGAGCGGGGACGGAGATGACGACATCGCGTATCTGCCGATTGTCAACGGAACAGTCGTCTTTGAGTTTTTTCAGGATGAGGGCGGAAAGCTCTACAGGCGACCAGTCTTTGCCGTCGATTGTTTTTTTGTAGGAGGTGTCCCCCATAGAACGTTTTACCCATCTGACAGACCTTTGGGGGTCGAGGTAACGGCAGTGCAGTGCTTCGATGCCGACACGGATTATGCCTGAATTTTCCTCATCAAAGAAGATTGCCGACGGGGTCAGCCTTTCGCCTTCGGAGTTAGGGACTATTTCCGGTCTGCCGATTGCGTTAAGGACGGCCAGCGAAGAGAAGGTGGTTCCGAGGTCGATGCCGGCTATTGTATCTATTTTGGACCTTGTATCAGACATTATATTTCCCCTCGATATTGCATTTTTTAACCAAACAGTTTAACTCTCGCAGCGCAGGACTACCTTAAAGTTCTGCTCATCAATGAAGTGGCGGTAACCGACTTCTACGACGGCTGCGATTTTGCCTTTCATATCTGATTTATCGGTAATTTGCCGTTCTTTGACGGCTTCGGCGATTTTTTCCTGGCCGCTGTAGTCGCTTTCGATTTCAGGAGCGTACTGTTCGATGCCGCCGGATTCGAGGGCAAAGACGAGTTCGTCTCTGAGCTCCTCGATATCTTTGGTGTCGGCGGCGGCATTTTTAAGCTGTTCGATGCGGTCATCGAGATTATCAATACAGCGGATAATTTTAAGTCCAAAAGTTTTGATTATATTCCAGTCGTAACCATCCTGAAGTTTTTTGATTCTATCCTGCTGAGTAAGTGCGTAATCACGGATTGCAGATACCTGATGAGTAAGGTCTTTGATGAAGTTTCCGATTGGTTCGGAGCGTTCTGCGGCCTGTTTGACGGTTTCGGCCATTTGTTTAAATTCAGAGACCTGCTGCTCGATTTTTTCTTTCTGGGCGTTAAGGACTTTTTCGATTCTGACGGTGTTCTCATCGATGCCGGCCTGCCGGTAATCAAACGCCTTTTGATGAATGTTGTGGTTTTCAGAGCGAATCTTAAACGACTTTTTTGACTCGCTTAACTTTTCATCACAAAACAGGAGGTCGAGGCTTTTTGGAGCGGTATTGAGCACATCAGTAAATGATTTAAGGGTTTGGGCCGAAGCGGTTTCGGTCTTCGATAGAGTTTTTCCATCTGAATAACCGGTTTTGAAATCGTGCCAGCCGGCCTCCGACAAAATCCTGGAATGCTCGATATTTTTCTTTTTGGATTTATCTTTTCCGGTTTTTTTATCGGGGGGCTGGTTGTCCCGCATTTCAGGCTGGATAATAACGACTTTCTGCCCGTCCTTTTTCAGTTGTGAAGAAGGTTTAAACAGCCGCCGGAGGAGTCGCCGGAGAGTTTGAGAGAGCCAGATGAGCAACCAGCTTGTCAGAATAGCCACAGAGGTAATAATGAAGACAATGGATGTATCTCGGAGCAACTCTCTGTTTTCTCTTTTTGTGTTGTACGAGTCGAGCCTTTGCTTCCAGATATCGATATCCGCAAGCAGCTGGAGATTCTCTTGGTTAGAGTTGGTATTGTCGAGCTTGTCGAGGCGAGCCTTGATAATATCAAGGAACTGCCTTTCATCTTCGAGAAGCTGCCTCTCTCCCTTCCGAACGTAAAGACTCCAGGCAAAAACAACGGAACCAGCGATTAGCAGCACCAGGCCTAAAGCGACAAGTTTTCTACCCATTATATCTTATTCCTAAAAACAAATTTTCTTCCAACTAAAGGCCCCCGACAAAGAAACGATTTAAAACAGACCTCGAACACCCGTAGAGGTATTCGGCATCAAAATACAAAAACTGCGATAGAAGGTCTTTCTCAATCAATTTTCTTAATAGCGATTCATTATAAGCCGCCAAATAAACTATAAATAATAATCGAATGTTTCTCAAAACGGCTGAACTTTAAAAAAACGAGCATATTAGAGGTCCGATATAACGGGGAAAACATGAGCAAAAAAGGGTATTCAGAGCAGGAGTTCGCACGTTTTTTTTCAAAGCCCCAGAGGACAAGGGGAACACAGGGCTGAACAAGTTATTTCAACTGCAGACAAACACGGAGACACAGAGAGTTAAACGTTTATAATCAAAGAGGTTATCCCGATTTATCGGGATTTGAAACGGCATTGACTATTCTGCAGGAAACAAAACTGTGCGATTTCTGACAGGATTCGTAACCGCCGCGGCAACCGAAGATAAAAATGTGCTGCTGGTCTGATAATTATTAACGAACATACTGGAGCAGCTGCCGGCGGGCCGCAAGGATTACATCTTAAGAACAGCATCTGTGCGTAAGTCGGCAGCGGCCAGAGGTCGGCATCGACAATAAATTCGAGCTGGTCAGCGGCCATTCGCAGTTCCTTCATAACCGGTATGATGCTGTCGCGGCAGGCCTCGGCATATTTGATAGTGCTGTCGACAGACGCAGCCTTTTCGAGGGCTTTTTCAAGGGCCTCGATGCGGCCGGTGCTATAAATTTTAAGAAGCGCTCCTAACATAACGTTTCTGCTGCAAAAATCAGTATAATATCCGAATAAAAAAAACGATAAGGGATAAATAAGGGATAAATAAGGGATAAATCTCGTCAAGGGGCAGTGTAGTGTTGCCGAAACTACCTGCAAAAGGATTGATGAAATGAAAATATGTATTTCCAGGAAACAAGATCTATAATACACAAAAAACACGTTCAGGCGGCTTTTCAAGCAAAGAAGCCTGCCTGACGCAGACGACTTATATATCATTAGCGGCAGGGCCATAGAAAAAAGTAAGGATTTGCAGTAAAAATCTTAAAAGGGATACGTGAAACAAACAAAATTGCTGCCCGCTAAAGAATTATGGGACAACAAGAGGATAAAACTGAAAAAGTGTCTGCCAAAAGTGCAATGGTGAAACAAATGATAAAAACATGGTGCATTATTGCTATTTTGCTTTTGAGCCTGTCGGCGATATTTGTTTGTTATGCCATCGATGAGGCGAAGAGCAAGGAATATCAGATTAAGGCAGCTTTTCTGTATAACTTTATAAAATTTGTGGATTGGCCGGCGAACATAGCAGACAGCAATGCAATAATCATAGGAGTAATCAGCAAAGAGCCACTGGTGAATCTATTTGAGCCGCTGAAAGGCAAAAAGGTTAAAAACAAGAATGTTATTATAAGACAATATCCGAGTTTTGATGAGATACAGAAACTCGGCACGCAAAATAAGGCATCAATGAATGAGCAGATAGAATCCATCAAAAAATGTCACCTTTTATTTATCTGCGCCTCCGAAGCCGACAATTTCCAAAAAATCCTCGATGAGGTAAAGGACAAAAATATCCTTACGGTCGGGGAGATGGAAGATTTTCTGGAATACGGCGGGATAATTAATTTCGTTGTCGATGAGAAGATGCGTTTTGAGATAAACCTGGAATCGTCCGATAAGGCAAATCTGAAGATAAGCTCCCAGCTTTTGCAGCTTGCAAAAAAAGTCATTAAAGCAAAAGAGCACACCTAAAAAAACCGATAACAATTCCAAAGGAGGAGCAGGAAACAAAAAAGATAGTTCATTACTCTAGGTTCTGAGACTATGAAGATAAGACATAAATTAACTGCGATTATAATGCTGACCAGCGTCACCACATTGCTGCTGGGATTGGCGGCATTTATTGTCTGGGAATACTTTGACATTAGAGATCAGATGGTTTCCAATCTTTTGACCCATGCATCAATCATAGCCGACAACTCCAAGGCAGCGGTGGCTTTCGATGACGCCAAGGGCGCCAAAAACATCCTGAACGCTCTTCGAGCCTCGTCGTCGGTTGTTCATGCACATATTATGAAAGCGGACGGGAATTCCTTTGCGAGCTATAATCTGGACCCGAACGATGAAAGCGTTCACATACTTGATTTACAAGGTAAAAGCTATGTTTTTACCGAAAATGCTCTGAATCTAAGGCAGGATATTATTCTTGACGGCGAAAAGATAGGCACAATATATCTTCAGGCGGGATTAAATGAGCTGCGAGCCGGAATAACAAGGACGGTGCTTATAGGTTTAATAATTGCCGGAATCGTCATTTTCGTGACATACATTTTATCATCGAAATTGCAGAAGATTATTTCCGGCCCGATATTGAAGCTGGCCGGTACTGCAAAGGACGTTTCAGAAAATAAGGACTATTCCACCCGTGCAATAAAACACACCAACGATGAAGTCGGTCAGCTTATCGATGCATTCAATGAAATGCTGGAAGAGATTAAGCAGCGAGATACGGAGCTTCGAGAAATAAATGAAAAGCTGGAGGTTCGCGTAAAGGAACGAACAGCCGACCTGGTTATAGCCAATCAACAACTCGAGGAGCTGAACGTTGAGCTTAAATCGAACATAAGCAAGCTGACTGCGGCCAACCGCGATCTTACGGATTTTGCACATGTAGCGGCTCATGACCTTAAGGCGCCGCTGCGTGCCATCGGCAGTCTGGCAGGAATCATAAGCGAGGACTACAGCGAATATCTGGATGAACAGGGCAAAAGGTATCTTGATTTGCTCGTCAAAAGGACCGAACGGATGAGCGAGCTTATCAATGCCATTTTGAGATATTCGGAAGTCGGCAGGGTCTTCAGTGAAAAGGAGAAGGTGGACCTGAACAGAGTTGTGGCCGAAATCATAGACGGTCTCGGCGTGCCGCCACACATTGAAATAATTATCGAAAACCAACTGCCGGTGATTGTGGCAGAAAAGGCCAGAATAATGCAGGTATTCCAAAACCTCATAAACAACGCGATAAAATATATGGATAAACCGAAGGGTATCATAAAAATAGGGTGTAAAAAGAATGAAGATTTCTGGGAGTTCTATGTGGCGGACAACGGTCCCGGTATCCAGAAAAAATATTTCGACAAAATTTTCACGATTTTTCAATCCCTGAAAAGAAGGGACGAACTCGAAAGCCCCGGTATTGGGCTTTCAATCGTCAAAAAAATCGTTCAACTCTACAATGGGAATGTCTGGCTCGACTCTGTTGTAGATAAAGGATCTACTTTCTACTTTTCCTGGCCTATAGTTAGTTTGGAGAATACAGATTATGAGAAACTCAAAACCTATTCTGCTTGTTGAAGATGATGACGTTGATGCCATCACCACTAAAAGAGCCCTGAAGGAAATTAAGGTTTCGAATGAACTCGTTCATAAGCTCGATGGCGAAGATGGATTAAGTTACCTCAAAGACGGCAATACGAAACCATGCGTTATCCTTTTAGACCTCAATATGCCTAAAATGAATGGTTTCGAATTCCTCAGGGAAATTAAAAATGATGACAATCTGAAAAAAATCCCCGTCATCGTCCTTACGACTTCCGATACTGACCAGAATATCCTCGACAGCTATCAACTCGGCGTCGCCGGCTATATCACTAAACCTGTGGATTACCACCAGTTCGTTGAGGCTATGAAAACGGTCGATATGTACTGGACATTAAGCAGACTGCCCGAGGCGGAACAGTAGTCGGATTGCAAATTTCGATAAAATGGCAGGAGATGAAATGGCCTCCGCAAAGGAGGTCATTTTATTATGGATTTTCTGCGATTAATTGTTTTTTGAAGTTTGCGGCCCGTGACAGGCAGGCGGAATACCTAGAGCCTATCCCAAAACCCCCATTATTGGCCTTTTCAGTGCCATAAATGGCGTTTTCTGAGGTTTTGGGATGACTTCTAAATCCTTATACATTGTAAGCTATTTGTTCAGCTCGCTATATGTAACATTCCATATCTTTAATACCCATATACCTGCAGCCCGATTGGTGATTTCAAAAGAAAGAAGCACGAAGCACATCGAGATGCGAGATGCAGGCGACAAGTCATGAAAAGACAGCTTTGAACACAGCAAGGATGTTTTCAATTGGTGTACCAGTTTGAATATTGCCCGTTGCGCCGAATACGAAGCCGGGCGGATTGTTCAAAATTCTTATACGTTCGACGGCCTGCTTATAAACTTCGTCAGGTGTTCCGAAAGGCAGGACATTTTGAGTATCGATGCCGCCGCCCCAGAAGACCAAATCCCTGCCGAACTTTTTTTTCAGTTCCGCAGGGTCGATACCTGCTGCGGAAGACTGCACAGGATTGAAAATATCAAAACCGACATCGATAAAATCCGGTATGAGACTCTTTGACGGCACCGCAGGAGTGAATGAATATTTTCCATTTGGTTTTTTTGTGGATGTAGTCGTTTATCATTTTATGGAACGGCTTATAAAGCTCCTCGTATGTTTTCGGTGAGATAAGCAATCCGGTCTGTGTGCCGAAATCGGCTGCGGTTGTAAAAACCGCTTGAATTTTGTCGCCGAGAGCATCTATTAGAAGCTGCAAATTTTTCAGTGCAATTTCGCACTGGCCTTCAAAGACCTTAAAGACATAATTTTTTCGGGCAACCGTAGAGATATACCATTCTTCAATATCACGGATACCTTTTGTCCGCTTCATCCACGGGGCGGGGACAAGAGCGATGTCGCCAAAGCTGGCGCCGGGCAAAGCAAGGATAGTGCCGAGATTTTTTTGAACTGCGCTGTGGGTCTGCTCAGCCATTGCTTTAATATCATCAGCCAACAACAGAGTAAATTCCTCGAGATTGTCAGCGGGATTGAGATTATTTTCATCGAGCGGCTCCTGTCTGCAGATTGCATCGAAGTAGTAGCCGCCTTTAGGCATAAGGCCACTGGGCGGCACGGTCATATCGCCCTGCGGAAAAATAAACCAGCCGCCCTTTCCATCGCTTTTGACATTAAAATTGCCGGGGACAAGGACCTCGGTGCCGTCAAAAAGCGTAAAGGGTTTCCAGTCTTTGTTTTCAAATCCTAATATATTTCGCGGAGGGAAGACACCGACCACATCTATGCCGAGGGCTTGCGCAGCGTGTCATCAATTTCGCCGAGCATCTGCATCGGCTCACAAACCTTAACGCGATAGTTCTTCTCTTTCAGGACGGCGTATCTCAAGTGATGGAGGACGCCTGCCATAATGCCGGTAGCCGAAGTCGCGCCGAAATCGACGCAGACTCTGTCAGCCTGCTGCTTGTTTATCGCCCGCTGAAATCTTTCTCTGGATGTCATTTGCGAACTGCCAGAACTCACTCTGCCTGCGTCAAAAAACCTCTCTTCCCCAAACTCCCCGACCAAGACTCGATTCGCCTACGGCGAAGAACCTAGCGGTTAATCCGCCTGCGGCGGACTCGCTCTACCAAATTTACTTTTAAGCCAATCTCTCCCCATACCGCCTGCCCGAGATATACTTTCAACAACATATACAAAATATCCCACAACTCCCCGACCAGGACTCGAACCTGGAACCTAGCGGTTAACAGCCGCTCGCTCTACCGATTGAGCTATCGGGGAAACAAGCTCGAAAATAAAGACTTTATCCGACCAAATAAGGCTACCGGCAAATCTGATGCCGATATTATCCAAATCCCAAAACCTTTGTCAAGGCAGAGCTTTACAAAAGCCGATATTGACAAAAATCTCGGCAAGCGTGGACAAAAACTTAAAAATTTGTTATAATGACTGTTTCTGAAGCGTCTTTTATTAAAAGATTTGGATTGTTCAGAAGAAGGAAAGAGTTTATAAAGTTATCATAAGTTTTGTAATTGCAGGTTATTGTTGAAAAATGGCAAAAGGTATTCTCGAGGTTGGCGGTTTCAGCATCAAAAGGCGCATCGGCTCCGGCGCCCGCAGTGCAATCTACGAGGCGATTGATGAAGAAGACAATACATCCGTTGCTCTAAAACGCGTAATCTACGAAAGGAGCGAGGACGCCCGCATCTTCGAACAGGTCGAGACAGAATTCAAAACAGCCCAGCGGGTCGACCATCCCTACGTGCGAAAATGCTACAAGCTGAAAAAGATTCGAGCTATGTTCAAAGTAAGAGAGATGCTGCTGTCGATGGAACTTTTTGACGGGGTTACCCTCGAAGAGCATCCGAATTTAAGCCTGCTGGATGTGCTGCTCGTATTTCGGATGGTGGCAAACGGTCTCAATGCGATGCATCAGCAGGGCTATGTTCACTGTGATATAAAGCCGAACAATATTTTGCTAAGCAAGACAGGTGCTATAAAAATCATTGACCTTGGTCAGAGCTGTAAAATCGGCACGATAAAACGCCGAATCCAGGGGACGCCTGATTACATTGCCCCTGAGCAGGTCAGGCGCACGCCGCTCGGGCCAAAAACCGATATATTCAATCTCGGTGCGACGATGTACTGGGCGCTGACGGGCAAAAACGTACCGACGCTGATTCCCAAAAAAGACACTATCGATGTGCTGGTCAAGCAGATATTGCGAGCACCTCATGAGCTGCACAAGCAAATACCTGAGCCGGTTTCAAACCTTGTTATGGAATGCGCAAAGGAAGACCCGGCACAAAGGCCAAAGAATATCCTCGAGGTCGTCTCGAGGCTCGATATGCTCATTCATGGGATTCTCGGCGGCACAATAAAACCTCAAAACCCGGGTGAAAAAGACCGAAAGCAAAACAACTCCGAGGGAATCTGAAATTATTTGGCTCATAAGTTTTGTTTGAATTATTTGAAACGAGTTTAGAAAAATAGATGGAGCAAACGGTAACAGTACTGCTCGAGAGCGGCCGGGACGCAAACTACTCTGATAAATTCAGGACAGGCAACATTGTTTATCTTCCTGCCGATGCGGAGCTTATCGCCACAGGGGACATTCACGGTCATCAGCGTAATTTTGAAAGAATCACGGCATTTGCAGCCCTCGGAGAAAACCCTAACAGACACTTGCTGCTTCAGGAGATTATTCACGGCGGCCCTGAAGATGCGCTTGGGGGATGTCTGTCTTATAAGCTGCTGTTCGACGCCGTTCGTTTAAAGGTGCAATTTCCCGACCGAGTGCATTTTGTTATGTCCAACCACGATACCGCATTCATCAACGACGGGGCGGTACTTAAAAACGGCAAGGAAATGAACAGGGCAATGAAATCGGCTATCAGCAGGGAATTTCAGTGCGATAGTCTCGATGTGCAAGAAGCGATAACGGAATTTTTCCTGTCTCAGCCACTGGCTCTTCGATGCGACAACAGGATATGGCTGTCGCATTCGCTGCCCGGCGACCGATTCGTTGATGCATTTGATAAAAATATTTTCGAGAAGAAGCTGACAATCGAGGATACCATTCAGCCGGGTTCGGCATATTTGCTGACGTGGGGGCGGCGGCACAGTCAGCAGACGCTCGACAAAATGGCAGAACTTCTCGATGTTGATATTTTTATTCTCGGGCATCAGAGGCAGGAAGAAGGATGGAGCCGGCAAAGCAATAATTTAATCATTTTATCCTCAGACCACAACCACGGCTGCTTGCTTCCGATAAAGTCGGGACAGCCTTACACAATCGAACAACTCATCAGTTCAATAATTCCGCTGGCATCTATAACTTGACAAACACATCCATTTGGTGGTAAAAGCTTCAGAGCTTAAACTTCAACAAGGTAAAGAAAGAACGGGAAAATGAACTGGGTATTTGTTACGGTAATCGGTGCGATATTCTCACAGCTGTTTTTTGTATATTTTATATATTCAAATTATCGCTATGCCCTGAAAAAGTCAAAAAAGGTGAGGAGTGTTACGGGCCGCCGGTCATTTTGATTGTGCCCTGCAAAGGCATCGATGCGGAATTTGAAAAGAACATTGAATCATTTTACAAACAGGCATACAGCAATTACCTGCTCTGGTTTGTTGTTGCCGATGCGGCAGACGCGGCTTATGACAAACTGCAGGAGCTGCAAAACAGATTGAGTCCCAACTCAAAGGCGAAAGACGTTCGGATTCTGATAGCCGGCCCGGCGCAATCGTGCAGCCAGAAGCTTCACAATCTGCTCTATTGTTATCATCGGATTCCGTCTGATATTGAGATTATGGCCTTTGCCGATTCCGATATATGCGTTCGTCCAGACTGGTTAAGTCATATCGTTTATCCGTTGAGGAAATCCAGATTCGGAGCAGCCAGCGGATACAGATGGTTCGTTCCGAAGAAAAATAATCTGGCAACAGTTGCTTTGTCGGCAATGAACGCCAAGGTGACACAACTGCTGGGCAAAAGTCCTTTCAACCAGGCGTGGGGCGGCTCGATGGCAATACGAGTTGAGACATTCAGGAAATTAGGCCTTGAGAAAATATGGGCCAAAGCCGTCAGCGATGACTTGTCTCTTACAGCAGCCGTGAAAAAAACAGGGCAAAAGATTGCTTATGTGCCGGCCTGCCTGGTCGCCAGTTATCAACAGTGCAACTTCAGAGAGCTTTTTGAATTCGGCAGGAGACAATTTCTGATAACAAGAATAAACAGCCCGGCGGTCTGGTGGTTCGGCCTTTTGGGTTCGCTTTATTCTGTGGCGGGCCAGTGGGCAACGCTGGCAGTGGTATTTTGTGTGCCGGCCTTAAAAGGAGACAAAACAAATCTTCTTTTGCTGATATCGCTTGTATTTTTCGCAGGTGAATTTGCCAGGGCGATTCTGCGTCAAAAGATGTCCTGGACATTATTGAAGGACGACCGAAAAGATATGACCGCTGCTGCTGCCGCTGATGTTGCGGGCTGCTGGCTCTGGACTATTCTTGTTTTTTTGCTAATGATAAGTTCGGCCTTCGGCAGGGAAATCAACTGGCGAGGAGTCAGATACAAACTTACCGGTCCAGAAGAAACCATTATTATTAACAGCGGCAGAAAAACCGATTTAGACAAACCCCCCTGCGGCTAATCTATATCGCCGATGTCGTCCTGGGATTTACCGACAAGATATATCCTGTTTTTTCCGCTTCTTTTGGCATTAAGCAGGGCTTTGTCGGCCTGAGCAAAAAGCTCTGCGGCAGTTGAGCCGTCACGGGGGAAACTTGCAAGGCCTCCGCTGATTGTCAGGACTCCCTGACAATCAGAACCGAGAAGGGATAATTGTGCCTTTTTAAGCTCTGCACGGAACCGTTGTGCAACCAGGATTGTCTCCTTTGGGTGTTCCGACTGTAATGAGCGTCTGTCTATTTCCTTCTGCGTCGACCTTTCTTCAGGCACATCCCAGAAGATTACCACGAACTCGTCGCCGCCAATTCTGCCAACAACATCGTGCGGCCGACAGCAGCGGCGTATCAGGACAGCGACCTGTTTGAGAATCTCGTCGCCCGCACTGTGGCTGTAGGTATCGTTGTAATGTTTGAAATAATCGATATCGAACATCAGCAGCGTTACTTTTCCAGTTTTGGCCCTGGCATAATCGATAATCTGGCTACAGAATTCCCACATATATCTTCTGTTTTTCAGTCCCGTCAGGTCATCGGTGGTGGCGAGTTTTTCAAGCTCTCTGATTCTTTTTTGCGTTTCAATATCTGAATATGCCCCGGCCCGGCCTCTTTGCGGTATCGGGGGGAAAAGGATTAAGTTATAGAAGTCACTTACCTCGACGGGGCAAATCAAATAGTCGTCGGCCAGCCCCGAGCCATTACCGGAGGACCTAATCAGATCCAAAGCCATCGGCTCCTCGCTCATCCGCGAAAGGAGAATAATTTTTGCATTCGGACGTGCCTGCCGGAGGCTGCTGAGAATTGATTTCAATACGCCTCCGGCGGAGGAAATGACAACGGCGATAGCATCCCATCTGCCCGTTGCGGCAGCATCGATACCCGCATTAATATCCGCGTAAAGTGAAGTGTTTTGTCCATCAGGACTATGCCCGGAGACAAAGGCCTTGCTTGATTCGCCAATCAGTAGAATCCTGTCACTAAAATTATTTTTGTCGGTTTTAAATGTGTCCATCGCCGCCGAGTTCCAAAAAAACTACTTGTGACGTCCCTGCATGAAGTTTTGAACACCCTGCCTGACAAAAATGTTAAGGACAAATCTTTGCCATCCCACAGGATGATTTACCCGCCTATAAAAGAATCTTATGATTATTTATTATACAATTATATACATAAAAAGTCAATAGCCGGCGGCAAAAGGCACGGCGGAATCTTGAGTCCGCCTTCGGCGGACCTAAAGCGGATTGAGTTTTGATTTGAAAAGCGATAGCTCCGATAATAGTTCAATTATTCGGATTTAGGCATATCCGCGAGGATTTTCTTCGCTCTTTCAGCGTAGAAACTATCTGGGTAAAGGTTCAAAAAGACTGACAGCGTATCTCTGGCTTCAGCGAGCAGTTTTTTCTTTTGTTCAGAGTCCGCCTGCTGTTCAGAACATAATCGCCTTTTGAGCATTCCCAACTCATAAAGGGCGTGCATTCCACCGTCGGTTTTAGGATACTTTGTATGCAGTTCTGCCAGTTTTTGCATCCGAAGCTGGTCATCCGCAATCAACAATGTTTGTTCAAGGAGCAGATTATCATAGAGGCCGTCTTTGTCGCCGGTCTGTCTGAACAATTCATCGAGCTGCCAGACATACTGTCTGTCGTGTGGGTTAAGCATAACAAATTTTGCCAGTCTGGCCTCTCCGCCTTCGGCGGATTTACCGCCCTTCAAATTTTCCGGGCCAATGAGGCTTCGGAGCTGACTGATTCGCAACTGCAGTTCGGTCAATTTAAACTCCGTCATGGCAGTGTCGGCAGGCGGACGGAAAAGACTGAAGATGTTGTCTGTTTGCTTCCGTTCCTTATCAAGCTCGGCAATTTTTCCGACAAGTAATTTCTGGGCTTCCGACAATAAATTATCCGCCTCTGTAAATCTGCCCCTCCCCGCCCAGTGTTTTGCGATGCGCCACCGGGCCTCGAGCGATTCTGCGCTCTTTGGATATTTCTCGTAGAGACGAAGCCATGTTCCAAAAACACCTTCAAAAGGAAAATCATTGTAAAAAGAAAGCGCCTCCTTCTGCTCAAGTTCCCTGATATCAGGACTATACTCGCTGAGAATAGCCTCATAATACAGGGCTATGGGCATACGTTTGCTTTCAGTGTGGGTTTCGATAAACCTGTCAAAATCTTTAAGCAGTTGTTCTCTTTTTTCCTTAAACCTCAGTTCAGGAGCGGCGTTAAACCACCATGGCCAGTCACCGGAGGCGAGACGTTCGAGTATCTGGTGTTTAAGCTCATTGCGAAGCGCTATCGGTTCTGTCGGATAAAAATAAGCCTTCAGGAGACTTTCAACGACCCCCCTGTTTGCTATTGTTTCGTCGAGGGTTTTTGTAATGCTGCGAGGGCGAAATTCCTCAATCTGGTCGGGATTATTCTTTGCCACATATAATTGATAATCGAGCTCATCAAACCCTACACACATGTCAAAAACAACAACCGACAACATAAGAACAGCACAAGTTGAGGCAAAAACCAGGCCCGGGCGATAGCGGGTAAAATGACCTATGCCAACAACCGCACCGGCAATACACAAGCTGACAATCCAGGCACAAATCCAGGGCGTATAGGAAAAGCCCCAAACGAGCGGCTCTGAGCCTTTTATCCTTCCGAACAAGGCCCAGTAAAAAAGTTGAGGAGCGATACACAAAGCAATCGAGGCAAAGCGTGAGCGAAAGCGCAGAGGCCTGACCGCCACGGCAAAACAGCTAATCAAAACAAAGACTGCGAAACCCGGCACATCAGCAAGGAAAAATATGGCGGCTATAAACGGCAGACAGTATCGAAAGCTCATAAGCTGTGAAACGAGGACAGGCTCAACCGCCAGGATGCCCATAAGCAGGCCGAGCACAAGTATCTGCCAGGGGTATTCAAAAATGCTCGTGCCGTCGACAACATACCTGCCGAGACTCCAACTGTCGGAAGAAAGTAAGTTTAGAAAACTATAAGACCAGAAGGAGCCTGTAAGAACCTTCGACCAGAACAGGCAGGTTATGCTAAAAACCACTATTGAGAAAAACCAGAACATTATGACATTTCTGTGGCTGTAATGAAGTGTCGGGCCAACCGTCATAAATGACTTGGCAGTAATTATCTGGGGCTTTTCTGTTTCTTGTTCTGCCATCTTTCGTCAGACCTGGAAAATTGTCACGTACGGCAATTGAATAATACTCTAATCTGCCTTCCTTCAGATTTGCCGGATTATAACAGAACAAGGCCTTACAGGGTAGGGGAAAAATTTCAAATTTTGGCTGACGCTTCTTTACAAAACGGATATTTTGCGTCTAATATAAAGACGACAGCTTTTTATGGAACAGATTAACGATGCAAAAAATGACGACAGAGGCAGAACCGGCGAAGGGCAGGGCCCTTACAATTCTCGAAAACATTTTGCTTATTGTCTGTCTGTGCATAATAGTCTTACGTGCCAGTCTTGCGGAAATGCCGCTGGCGCGGGCTGCTGACGTCTACAGCCTGACACTTTCAACAATTTTAACAGCCGCATTCTTCCTCTGGTTAGTATTAGGCATTTTGACTAATAATTTTATTTACCGTAAGAGCTTTATGGAAATCGGTTTGCTCCTGCTGGTTATTGCTTCTTGTATTGCCGGGCTTTCGGCCTCAAACGGCAGGGCCGCCATTACAAATGCCGTCATTTTCGCTGCACCGATATTTATGGCAATCCTTCTGGTTCAAATCCTCGATACCGACCTGAAAATCAAACTTACACTGGCAGCAATCGCTGCGACAGGTTTTCTGAATTTCTACCAGTCCGCAGACCAGTTCTTTAAAAGCAACGATGAGCTTATCCGGAAATATAAAGAAGACCCAAAACAGATGCTCGATACGTTAGGCATCGAACCGGGCAGCATCAACCATTTTCAGTTTGAACATCGCCTCTATTCAAAGGGCATAACCGGATACTTTACAACCAGCAATTCCGCAGGCTCATTTGCAATCCTGGCGGTCTTTGCGGCGGCAGTTTTGCTAATTGAGAAGGTAAGAAACAAGAAAAGGCCTGATGCCGACCCCTGGTACATTATTAGCGGCAGCGTCGTTACCGCAGGGACCATCGCAGCTCTTTTGCTTACACGAAGCAAAGGTGCTATTACGGCCTTTATCATTGCTGCAATATTATTTGCGGTAGTTTGGCTTTTGGGGAAGCAGCTTTATAATCATCGGAAAAAGATTATTATTGCCTGTATTCTATCGGCTGCACTGGCTGTTTTTGCGATTATATCTTATGGTCTATCTCACAACCAGCTGCCCGGGGGCAACTCAATGCTGGTCAGGTGGCAGTATTGGCAGGCGGCTGCCCGCATCTACAAAGACCGGCCTCTTACCGGCATAGGAGCGGGCAATTTTGCAAACGCCTATTTTCATTATAAATTACCCCGATCTCTTGAAGACGTATCCGACCCACACAACTTTCTGCTCAGCATCCTGACCCAGTACGGCCCGCTGGGACTGGCTGCCTTTATAGCGATAATCGCTATCCCATTATACAGAATCATCTTTATTCCTCCTTTACCTGCGCTATCGGGAAGCAATCAACAACAGGCAAGACTTAACAAGATTGTTATTTCCGGCATCATCTTTGCTGCGATGCTGCTGGTCAGGCCTCTGGCTACATCTCTGCCTGCTCCAGTCTCAACCGAGGAATGGGTGGCCTCCTCGCTGTTTCTGTACGTAATGCCGGCTGCTGCCTTCCTCGTAGGTTTCCTGCTCGTGACAAACGGGCCACTATCGACAATCGTCAATCAACAGGCGACTTACCCATCTGCAACCGTTGCTGCGCTATCCTGTGCCGTTATCGGCCTTCTTATTCATAATCTGGCGGACTTTGCAATTTTTGAACCGGGTGTTTTCACCGCCTTTTGCGCTTGTGTGTCCTGCCTTATCGCAACCGATTTAAATTACCACGGACGAGCTTCTGCAATTTATAACTCCGCACCGGCAATCAAAGGAACAATTGCAGTCGCATCAATCGTCGCATTTGCCGCAATCGTGTGTTTTTGTCTTTTACCGGTCAGGAAGAGCATCTCTAAAGTTACTGCTGCATATCAGGCTACCTTTGCCGGCCAATTCGACGAGGCTCATTTGCTGCTCGAAGAGGCAGCCAAGGACGACCCACTAAGTCCATTAGCTCCATCTGTCAACGGTCAGCTTTATATAACGAACTTCATTCGAGAGGTTCAGAAAACCGATGCTGCTCTGCGAAGTCCGCCTCGGTCCGCCGAAGGCGGACTGCGCAGCACGAGTTTGCTCCTGGCGGCTCGGGATTGCTTCGAGGAGGCAATAAGCCGCGACAAATATTGCTATAAGGATTACGAACAATTGAGCAATCTGTATCTGCTTTTGGCCCAGACGTCCGCAGAACCCCAGAAAAGCGAATGGCTAAACAATGCCTTTATAGCCGCAAACCAGGCCGTTTCGCTGTATCCGGCATCCGACAGGCTTCGATTCTATCTGGCCCAAATCGCCGACCGGCTCGGAAAAATAGATTTTGCCCTCGAAAACTATAAAAAGGCCGTCGAGTTCGAGGACGCGTTCAGAGAACAATTCAAAATAATGTATCCGGACAGGAAGCAATTCAGCCGACTCGGCCAGGTGCAATACGATACAGCAAAGCAGCGAATCGAACTTCTTTCAAAAAAACCTGATAAATAAAACAGAATACAGAAGACAGAATTCAGAAGGCAATGGGGGCGGTTTTTATTTACAGATATTTTTTGCTGTGATAGAATCCAGAAACTGTTGGGCTCGGTTATTTTTGCGGCCTGGATGTTTATGAGCGAAAAATATACCTCAATAATTATCTTTGTTATTGCGTATATCCTTTTTGCAGCTCTGTCGAAGAGGAGAACCACTGTGGCGATTTTGGCTTCCGGCCTGCTAATTTTAACCGGAACCATAACACTCAAAGAGACTTTTTCGGCAATCAACTGGAATGTTATGGGCATCTTTGTCGGAACGCTGGTTGTGGCGGACCTGTTTATGGAAAGCCGTGTGCCAGCATACCTGTCTGAAATTATTGTCGATAAGGCCAAAAATACCGCCTGGGCAATCCTGCTTGTTTGCGCACTTACAGGTTTTATCTCCGCCTTTGTCGAAAATGTCGCAACCGTGCTTATCGTCGCACCAATCGCCCTTGCGCTGGCCAAAAAGCTGCGGATGAACCCGGTAAAGATGATGATTGCGATAGCTGTCTCGAGCAACCTGCAGGGGACAGCGACCCTGATAGGCGACCCGCCGAGCATGCTTTTGGGAGGGTATGCCAAAATGACTTTTATGGACTTCTTTTTTTATAAGGGCAGGCCGAGCATATTCTTTGCGGTCGAAGTGGGCGCTCTCGCATCATTTATCGTCCTGTACTTTATCTTCAGAAAACACAGGGAAAAAATGCGGATAATACCGGTCGAAAAGGTTCTCTCGTGGATTCCCACCGTTATATTAGTAAGCCTGATTTTTGCATTGGCAATATCATCATTTTTCGATACCGGTTTTTCGTATATGGCCGGCGTAATCTGTATGGTCGCCGCCGGCATATCCATTCTCTGGGAAAAATTTGTGAACAAAGGCTCCATAATCGAGGGAATCAAAAAACTCGACTGGGACACAACTTTCTTTCTTGTCGGCGTATTCATTCTTGTCGGCAGCATCAGTTTCACAGGCTGGATTGAAACCATTTCTGATTTCCTCTCCCGTCTTGTCGGCAGCAATATCTTTCTCGGCTATACACTTATCGTCTTTGTCTCTGTATTTTTGTCGGCCTTCGTTGACAATGTTCCGTTTCTTGCGGCGATGCTGCCGGTTGCGGGAGCAATGTCGGCAAAACTTGGAGTAAGTCCGTATCTGTTCTACTTCGGCCTTCTGATAGGGGCAAGTTTAGGGGGCAACATTACTCCGATAGGTGCATCAGCCAATATTGTCGCCTGCGGGCTGCTGAAAAAAGAAGGCTACGAGGTAAGTTTTCGCAGCTTTATGAAGATAGGTCTGCCTTTCACACTCGTTGCGGTGACTGCTGCTTATCTTTTTGTATGGTTTGCCTGGAGCAGCTATGTGCCGGCCTAATAAAAAACCATAAATGATGGGCGTTTTGCGGCAACAAAAACTTTTAAGCGTTTATTAGTGTCCGGGCAATTTTCTCCGCAGCATCCGTTTTTGCAATTGTGCGACAGTTCTCTTTCATTTCCGAAAGTTTTGCATCGTTTTTCATCAAGGAAAAAAGTTCCTCAGCCAGCCATTCACGTCTGTCCTGCTCATCCGAAACGTCGTCAACAATTATGGCGGAGCCTGCCTCGACGAGTTTGTCGGCGTTGAGGTACTGGTGCTTGTCCTTATGATAAGGATACGGCATACAAATACTCGGGACGGCGGCGGCGGCATATTCGGCGACGCTGACCGCCCCGCTTCTGCCGATAAGCAGGTCTGCTGCCGACAAGAGGTCTGCCACATCATCGTAATAGTCAATCACTTTGTAAGAAATTACAGCGTCCGAATATCCATTTTTTACCTCCTCGAAATTATTGACGCCCGCCAGATGCACAACCTGCCAAGTATCGGCAAAGCCGTTGAGGAAACTGACGAGTGAGCAGACTGTCCTGTTTATATTTTGCGAGCCGCTCAATGCGCCGGTGATAAGGAGAATCTTTTTATTTTTATCCAGGCCGAGCCGCTCAATTGCTTTTTTCGGGTTTGGATTATCAAAGGAGCTTCGCAGGGGACAGCCGACAACACTGATTTTGTTTTTTTGCTTTTTAAGATACTGCCTGGTCTGGTCAAACTGAACGAAGATTTTTTCTGCCCAGCGGGCGATAAGTTTATTTGCCTTTCCGGGTATGATATCGACGTTGATAAGAAAGACCGGCCTTTTTCGTTTGCAGGCCGTCCAGCAAACGGGAGCTGCGACAAAACCGCCGATGCCGATTATAACGGGATTGGGGCACTGAGTAATTTTCTCCCTCGCGATTTTGGCGCTTTGAAAAAATGTTTTGACAAACCTTAACAATCCTGCAGGGCGAATCGAAAGACCCTCTGCGGGCAGCTGCGTAAAATCAAAACCGGCCTTTGAGAGGATTTTTTTATCAATCTCCCTGCTGCTACAAAAGAAATGGATTTTTGCTGCCGGTTCGATTTTTTTCAGTTTCTCCGCAACTGCAATGGCCGGATAAATATGTCCTCCCGTTCCGCCGCCGGCGAAGAAAAAACACTTGTCTGTCATTGGTTTTGCTGCTCCTGGTCTCCTGCCAAAGGATATTGCTGCTGTTCCGATTCATCATCAGAGAAATACGCAACGGGAGGTTTAATCGCCTGCTGTTGTTGCGAAGAGATGTCAATTTGAGCCGGCTGCTCGCCTTGCCTTTCCTGTCCAACAGTTTGTTTTGCGATATTGAGCAGGACTCCGACGGCGGCGGCAGAGAGGAGCATACTTGTTCCGCCTGCGCTTACGAAGGGGAGCGGAATACCCTTTGTGGGCAGGACGACCGTGACAACGCCGATATTGATTGCCGCCTGCAAACCTATAGTCAGCATGATAGCTGCCGCCAGCAGTTTGCCGAATGGGTCATCGCAGTTTCTGACCACCGACATTGCCATCAGGACAAATGCGATAAACAACACGATTACCAGAGATGTTCCAAAGAAGCCGAGTTCTTCGCCGATAATTGCAAATATAAAATCCGTGGTATCCTCTGGCAGATGGCCGTATTTGCAGATTCCGCTGCCGAGCCCCTTGCCGAAAGTACCGCCCGAGCCAACCGCAATAAGCGACTGGCTTGCCTGATAATTCGAGGAATCGGCAAGCTCACCCGGATGCAAAAAGGAGGTTATGCGCTGCATTCTCTCGGGATAAAGCAGCAAGATGAGCAAAAAAGCAACAACAGCAAAAGGGACGGGTATGAGCAGGTGCCGCCATTTTGCGCCGCCAATAGCCAGAATCAAAAATGCCAGCAACGTTATAAATACCGCTGTGCCGAGGTCTTCGATGACAATAAGAAAGACAACACCTGCAACAATACCGCAGAGCGGAAGCAGCCTTTGTTTAAACTGGTGCAGACTGTCGGCGTATTTAACAGAGGCACCGACGAGGAAAAAAATGACCGCCCACTTGGCGAGCTCCGAAGGCTGAAAACTCATCGTCATCGGGCCCAGAGGGATTTTCAGCCAGCGGTAATGCTCATGGACTTTCGGGATAAACGAGGGAAGAAAAGGCAAAAACCTCTGGGTAAGAACGAGAGTGAGCAGGACCGAACTGATAATCAGAAAGTACACAATCGCTGATTTTCGGACAGGTTCAGTAAGGGCAAATTTTTTATAATCCAGCAGGGAAGAGGCAAACAGGATTGCAACAGCCAGCGGGAAAAACAAGACCTGTCGCAGACCCGCCGAGTTGTAAAATCTTCGCCAGTCAATATCTGAAGTAACACTGGCCGACGCCGAAAAGACGAAAACCGTGCCGACCGCCATCAGCACAATAACGACAAAGCCTATTGCATCAGGCAGCCAGTTCTTACCGCTTTGTGTAACCATTGGTTCGACAGGCTCACCACTTTGGGCAATAAAAGACTTATGAAAACCGCATAAAAAACAAAATCGGACTCAACAGAATTATTTTCGGCTTTTGACGGCCAATTACAGCAGAAATTTATCGTCAGAAATCGAAAGCGGAATAATCCGCCTGCGGCGGACTCAATTCACTGGTAAGAAAACTATTTTGCGGCTTCTTCAATGGTCCGGACAATATAATCAGTAACATCAATCTTATCTGCTAGCAATTTTTCACGACTAACTCGGCATTTCTCTTTCACCGCCGGGTCTGTAATCCCCCGATATCAGGATACACGGTTTTATGCAAAAGAGAATATGGAATATAGTTTTCAGCTAAAGAAGGCTCTGAGCCATAATTCGAGATTCAGGCACTTCCAGATTACCTGCTCGTGATTTTTTTTGCCTTCGATGTGTTCAGACAACTTCTTCGTAACCTTTTCCCATTTCCAGTAAGGCCGATTTTTAAAACTTTCCGAGAAAAAAATGTCCCTGCAAAAGTCGGCGACCTTTGGGCTTCTGAGCAAATCTTTTGCTGGGGCGGCAAAACCGATTTTATCCTTCCTGTTAAAAATCATCGGAGGAAGAATCCCTTCAACCGCCTCTTTGTATGTCACCTTTGTTCTGCCATCCCGCAGCTTTGCTTCAGACGGCTGCGAGAGTGCCGTTTCCACAAGGTTCACTTCGAGAAATGGCACCCGGCTTTCGATGCTCCACCGCATCGAGTTTTTATCTTCCCAGCAGAGCAGGTGCGGGATTGCGGTTGAAAAAAGTGTCAGACGCAGCGCATCGTTAAGCGGAATTCTATTCCAGCGAGGGTCGATTTCTCCCCCGCACAATTTCTGGAGAAGCTCATAATTGACCCAGTTGTTTAACACGGTTCTCCATAGAAGACTCTCAACCTTTCTTGGCAGCAGGGTAAATCCGAACATCGCAATAGGATAAAAATTTTTGAAATTATGAACATACAAAGCCATCTCTCGAAGGAGTTTTAGGATTTTCAGTCGCCTCAATAGTCCCCAGTAGCGATAACTGAAATAATAGACGTAGCCGGCGAAGATTTCGTCGCCGCCCTGGCCGTCGAGAAGAACCTTTGCGCCCTGCTCGTAGGCAAGCTTCATAACGCGATATTGAGCGTAAGGACTGAGGCCGGCGACCGGCTCTTCAAGAGAAATTACGAAATCCTCAACCTCTTCGAGAAATTCATCTTCATATAACCGGGTAAAGAACTGCTTTGTATTCGTTTGCCGGCCTACCTCGAGGACATATTTTGTCTCATCGACAGGCGTATCGGGAACTGCGAAGGAAAAGGTGTAAAAAGGATAATTGAGAAAACGGTTCAAGACACAGACAATTGCCGATGAGTCGAGCCCGCCTGATAGACAGCTTCCTATCGGGACATCTGCCACCGTATGTATTCGGACGCTCTCAATAAATGCGTTGCGCACCGCTTCTTTGCTGGTATCGGAGCGGACTTTGGGAGAATACCATTTTGTGATAGAATAATTCTTTGTCCTTAAATCCCATTTGAGGAAGTGGCCGGGCAGGAGGGAGTATATGTTCTCGAAAAAAGTATTTGCGTCGTGCTGGGCAAGATTATACGCCAGAAACTGCATAATTGCCTTCTCATTGGGCCTTGTTTTTACATTATGGCAGAGAATAGCAGAAATCATAGAGGAAAAAATCAGTCCCCTCTCGTCGATATAGTAATACAATGGTTTGATTCCGAAGCGGTCCCTGCTGAGGATAAGCTCCCCCTTTTTCCTGTCGTAGATACAAAATGCCCACATCCCGTTGAACATATCGAAACAGTCTGCCCCCCATTCTTCGTAGCTGTGAATAATGACCTCGGTGTCGGTTTTACTTTTGAAGATGTGCCCTTTTTGGACGAGCTTTTCCCTCAATTCCTGGAAGTTGTATATTTCGCCATTGAAGACAATCCAGACGGTGTCATCCTCGTTGCTCATCGGCTGATGACCTTTAGGCGACAGGTCGATAATGGACAGGCGGCGATGGCCGAGGGAAATGTGCTCATCAACAAGGACGCCGGCATCGTCAGGTCCCCTGTTGCGGGTTTTTTCATTCATTGCCCGCACTAACTTTTCATCCGGCCATGTAAAACCGTTGATTCCGCACATTGGCAGTTAAATCCGTATTACCTTCCATCTCCGATACTTGCCATGAATTGTTTCTGAGCCTTACTATCACTTTAAATTATCAAAGGCATCTTGAAATTGCAAGTATTTTTCGGCTTTTGGCGGGCAATTACAGCAGAAATTTATAGTCAGGAAATGTATAAACAACCCTGCGGTCATTCAGATGTGGGTTATGCAGTAAATTTATGGAATTATCACGGAACTATCTATTTTGCAATCTCTTCGACCGTCTGAACGATATAGTCGGTGACGTCAATTTTATCCGCCAGCATTCTGGCACGGCCAGCTCGGCATTGCTCAACGGCCTTTTCGTCCTGTAAATATTTCAGACTCATTTCCAAAGCCTGGTCAGCCCTGGTGGTCTGACGAATCAGGCCATACCTTTCCTGCTCATCGATTGTACCGGCCTTCAAAGTGTTAATATAGACGGCAGGGGTGCCGAGGGCAGCACACTCGGAGGCTATCGTCGCCCCTTCGCTAACACATAATCGAGCAAAAGCTAAAACGTGATGAATCAGATGCGGCGGAATTTTCAATCCGAATTCCACCAGCTCAACAGGCAGAGGAGCCTCTGAAGTAATAAAAACTTTGGCGTATTCGAAAAGTTTTTTGACAAATTTAAGCCTCTCGTTGCCTGAAAAGCCGTGCTGGCCAACGTCGTGATGAGCAGCCCAGCTTACAAAGCGGACGATGCAATATTTTTCCGCAGGGTCTAAACCCAGGCCTTTGACAATTTCCATATCCGGTTTAAATCTGTTCGGATGCAGATATGCCAGTTCGTGGTAGCCAGCGTATTTGCGATGTTTTACCCCATAAGATTTTTTATAGCAATCAGGACTGCAAATAACCTTTGCAAACGGAAACGTAATCAGATGCGAGAATTTGGCATGTTCTGTGTCATCCCAGACAACGACCGGCTTTCGGAGCAGGAAACCTGCGTGTGCGGCAAAGATGCCGCCAATACCAGTAAGGACATCCGGTTTAAATTTCCGACAGAACCGCAGCAGCCGCAAGTCGCGAACGACCAATTCCTTGAGAAGTGCAAATCTGCCGCGGCCTATCCTGCTAAGGACAGTGTAGGGTATTCGGAAATTATCCAGCAACGCAACGGTGACATCTTTTTGCCTTGCGGTGACGGCAACCTGATGGCCATGCCTTTCAAACTCCGCTATCGCATTACGAAAAAAGTGAACGTGCGCAGGATGTGTTATCTCAATCAGGATTTTCATAATACCACATATAAAAAATTAACTATTTTTTCTTTAATAGAACAAGTTGTATTTTATTCTCTGTTGACGGATATGTCGCCAAGGCCTGTTTGACCTCATAATCCCGCAACAGGTTTTTGAAAGCAGCCTGCTTGCTTAATTCTCCTGCCTCCGGCCCCAGCAGAAGCGCATAATCATAACCACCCTTTAACATGTCCTCAACGCTGCCGTCAATAAACTGCTCATACCTCAAATGTTCGTTGAAATAGATATTGAACATATGACAATGCGACTGAGTGTCTCTGCCGAGCAGCCAGGTGTTCTGAAAGAGATTTTTCGATACAAGTATTTTCACATCCTTATTAAATTTAAATTCATCTTTGAAAATCCGGCAGGCCTCAAACCGCCATTTGCTTTTTACAACAGCAGTCCGTAGAAGTTTTCTGCCGTCATTATAAGCAGGAAGAACAAGTGCGAACAAAAACAGGGCGGTGAAGAAAACAGCAGCCAATCCCCTCTTCTTCGAAACGACGGCGGTAACGAGCAGGCCTGCCATCGCAACCGGCATCAGGCAGAGCATATAAAACAATTCCTCCGGGGTCATATTCTCCCATCGGACATTGGGAAAGCGGCCAGTCAGGTCCGCATTAAGTTTGTAATATAATGCTATGTCGCTGACTTTACCTGCAAACAGGAGCGCCAAGATAAATGCGGCAATTGCAACTGCAAAACCGGCCACCTTTTTCGAAATGGAAAGATTATTTTTGAAAAACAATATGCCGTCAAAATCAAACGAAAAGAACTGTGCAGCCCATATAGCCATAACAGGCATTGCGGGACAGAAATACCGAGGCACGATATACCAGGCCCTTCGCGAGAATGTCAAGAACAGCATCAATACCCAGGGAATAATCCAGATTAACCTTTCGCGGATGGAATAGTTTTTCAGATTCGACCAGCCGACAAGTAAATAGAGGATAAAAATGAAAAATATCGGTCTGGTCGTAAAAAAAGCAAACCAGGATTCAATAATATTATTCTGCGTATCGACTACAACGGGCGGGCCTAAATTTGCGACAAGAAGCCCTTTGAGGCTTATTGGCCACAGGGAGAAGAAAAAGTCGCCCATAAAGATTAAATCGCAGGCCATCAAAAGCAATAAGCCAATGACGATGCCGCAGAGGACCCAGCAGATATCCTTTATAAAACGGGAAATTGAAAAACTGCCGTCGGTTCTGCCGAGACCGAGAAATAAAACTGCCATACAGATACCGGTTTCCTTCGATTTTACAGCCCAGAAAAGGAGAAACCCCAAGAGCATAATAAGCCAGTGGCTGTATTTTGTTCTTTGAGACAAAAAGGCCAGATAAATAAAGACAGCCAGACTTATAAGGAGCATTACAGTAAAATCGGAGAGCGGCGAGCCGGCTTCTCTGCCAAACATCGGCCAAATCCAGACGAGCAAGACGGCTATTACGGCAACGACGACTCCTTTTTTGCCGGCCAGGATTTTGGCGGACCAGTAGGTGAGAACGCTCGTTGCGAAGAACATAAAGCACCAGTAAAACCTTGCCCCCCTTATTGCATCGCCGGCAAGGGCGAAAAAAAACTTGAGGATATAAATGTGAGCATAACGATTTAGAATCCAGGCTTCGGGCCAGGTACACTGAGCGAGGCTCATATAGAGCAGGTCGTCCCAGTTGATGGCGGAATAGATATTCAGATACAAAATGACGGCGGCAAAGGCGGCAACTGCTGGCGCTGCAATCCGGTCGAGCCGGGTCAGAGAATAATAACCTGATTTGGAAAGAGAGGAGCCGCCGACCGTTAAAACGGATATTGGCGATTTTTTCTCTCCCTTGTCTCTGCTCACTTGAGCTCCTTATTTGACTCCATATCAAACCACATTGCAAAGAGCGTAAATTGCGCTGCGCTCATAAACGAAAACATTGCCGCAAGAGCGTTCATAGGGGGAATCCTGTCGTCCGAAAACCAGAAGTAAAAAAGTCTTATAAAAAGAACCAAAGTCGCCAGGCTAAAGAAAAAGCCGAGGAGATAGAAAAAGACCAGCGGGTGAAAGTCCCTGATAATGTATTTTTCCCTCATCCTGTACAAAAAGCCCTTAAGTAAAAGAAGCGGAATAGTAAAGGCGACTTTTCGGAGTCTAATATTCGATTTTTCGCCTATATTATAGACCGGCCTGACCGCAATATCCCTGACCCTGAAATTAAAGATATTTAGCTTTATCAGCATATCATTGGGCATTCCGAACCTTTTATATATGCCGTTAAGGTCAAGCATCTGCAGGGCCTTCAGATTGATAACGGTGTAGCCGGTCTGCGAATCGGCCACGTGCCAATAACCGGAGGCAATCTTGGTAAGCAGCGACAGATAAGAATTGCCCAGATAACGAACCTTCGGAATAATCTGCCAGGCGTTGCCGGTGAACAGCCTGTTTCCCTTTGCGTAATCAATTTCGCCAGCGACAACAGGGTCCAAAAGATTCGGCAAATCTGCGGGGTCCATCTGTGCGTCGCCTGCCATCACGGCAGTTACATCCATTCGGTTGTCCATTGCCCATTTATAACCAGTGACAATCGCCCCGCCGACGCCCTCGTTTTTGTCATGTTCAATTAAAACAATCCTGCCGCCCGACTTTGTCGCAAGGCCTTCAACAATTTCAGCAGTCTTGTCGCTGCTCCTGTCATCTACCACCACAATCCTGTCAACAAAATCCGGCATCGTCTCGATAACTTTGCCGATAAGGTTTTCCTCGTTATAGGCCGGCACAACCACACAAACCTTCTTGTCCTTATACATACATTTCTCCCGCTGTATGGGGTTCAGCTTTTAATAAACGAGAATTTCCTGCACTATTTCCTGCCGCCGACAAAAGCAAGAATCGTTTCTGCAACGTAATCCTTCATTTCGTCGGTCAGCTCGGGATAAATCGGAATCGCCAGGACCTCTTTTGCGGCCTTTTCCGATTCCGGAAAATCGCCCTCTTTATACCCTAAATATCTGAAGCATTCCTGCAGATGCATCGTCACGGGATAATAAACCTCACAGCCGATAGTTTTTTCCTTCAGATACTTTACAATCTCATCGCGTCTTGACACTCTTATAACATACTGATTGTAGATTGTTCCGCAGTCCGGGCTAATGTAAGGGGCCATAACGGGAGAATCCTTGAACTTTTTATCGTAATACGCCGCATTTTTTCGACGCGCCTGCGACCAGTCGTCGAGGTGCGGCAGCTTAACGAGCAGTGTTGCCGCCTGTATCGGGTCGAGACGAAAATTGCCGCCGACAAATTTGTAATAATATTTCGGCTGACCGCCGTGATTTCGCATAATGATGAGCCGATTATACAACTTTTCATCATTAGTTACGACCATACCGCCGTCGCCGACGCCGCCGAGATTTTTGCTCGGGAAAAAGCTGAAAATACCCGCTGTGCCGACGCTGCCAGCCTTTCTGCCTTTGTATGTGCTTGTTATGGACTGGGCCGCATCCTCGATAACATAAAGATTATGTTTTTTCGCAACATCCATAATGGGGTCCATATCCGCCATCTGGCCGTAGAGGTGGACAGGCATAATCGCCCTTGTTTTTTTTGTGACTGCCGATGCAACCTTTTTGCCGTCGATGTTGTATGTCTTGGGGTCGATATCGACAAAGACAGGCCTTGCGCCGAGGCGGGCGATGCAGCCGACAGTAGCAAAAAAAGTAAAAGACGTGGTAATTACCTCATCGCCGCTTTTTATATCCAGGCTCATCAGCGAATTTAAGATTGCATCTGTGCCGCTGGAGGCGCCGACTGCAAATTTGCAGTCGCTGATGGCAGCAATTTTCTTCTCAAGCTCTGCAATCCTGGGGCCGCCTATACAGACCTGCGATTCGAGGACCTCGGAGACCGCCGCCAAAATCTCATTCTTTATTGTCCGATATTGTGCCTTTAAATCCAAAAGTGGCACCTGCATAAAAAGCTCCTAAAAAAGTCGTAAGTCAGAAGTCATAAGTCGCAAGTTATAAGTCAAAAGTTAAAAAACTATTTGCCTGATAATTTTTTCAGGTCGTCATATCTGATTTTTCCGACGGCCATTTGGGGCGGCAGCGGCGTCTCTTCATTAATGTCCAAACACCGAAGCACGCCGGGCTTAACCTCCTTGTAGCGGTATCCGCTCTCCGGGCAAACCATAACGCCGCTGGCATCGGGTCTGCCAAGTTTTATGCCGTGCCGGCTCATCCAGCCGATTTGCCTGGCCGGCACACCCGCCATTAGAGCATAATCCGGCACATCCTTTGTCACGACCGCACCTGCGGCAATAAAACAGTAGCGTCCCAGCTCTGTCCCGCAGACAATCGTAGCATTAGCCCCGACGGTTACCCCTCTGTGAAAAATCGTTTTCTCATAAAGGCTGTGCCGAACAACCTGCGACCGCGGATTGGTGACATTCGTAAGCACGCAGGACGGCCCGAGAAAGACATCGTCCTCGACAATCGTGCCGGTATAAATGGCAACGTTATTCTGCACCTTCACGTTATTTCCGATAATGACGCCGTCCGCCACGCAGACGTTCTGGCCGAAGATGCAGCCCCTGCCAATCTTAACGTTTTTCATTATATGGCAGAAATGCCAAATCTTCGTGCCCTCGCCGATTTCGCAGGGCTGGTCAACATAAGCCGACTCGTGAACAAAATAATTTTTCTGTTCGCTCAAAAGAGTTCTCCGTGATTACAATACCGTTATTTTTAAGCGATTGCCGACCCGCACCGAGCGACCTTCCGGCCACCCGAAAACGCCGCAGGTCTCTCAACGACACCGACAACCGCCTCAATGATTCATTTCGCCAGATGCTTTTCCCTTCAACAAACATCTTTACAGCAGATAATCTTACCAGTACCATAGCCCGGTTAAACAAGACCTTATATTACCAGAGCTACTTTTCCCCGCCGGGCAGAGCCGGACCGGTTTATTTTTGTGGAAAATGATACAGGATTAGGCCGATAATTACAACTAAATATATCGAACGAAAACAACGAAAAGCTTAGGGAACCTTTTTATGAAAAAAGCCAGAAAACAGCAGCAAAAATTTCAACAGCATCCGCTGGACCTTCCGCCGATACGACTTCACAGGTTCCACCTCTTCTGGATTCTGGCCGTTGTCTTATCAATTCTCCTGACAGCAATTATGGCTCACGACATAACCAAACCTTTTACTGAGATGCACAGCTGGGGCCACGCCCACGACGCCTGGGTCGCCCGCTCACACGTTAAATACGGATTATCCTATACAAAGGGCTTCGACACATTCGCCGTCGGTTATCCTCCGCCCGAAAAACCGAACCGATACCTCGACCACCCTGTGCTTTTTACGCTGACAAATGCCGCTGCAATGTCTGTGCTCGGCGTCAATGAATGGTCGCTGCGAGTAATGAATATAATCAGCACCATAGTCGCCTTACTATTGTTTCTTAAAATTCTCCGTCACCTCGTTGATGATATAACGGCGTTGCTCGCGGGTTTGTTTTTCTGCCTTTTTCCGCTGATTGCGTTTTTCGGGGTAAATATGTGGCTGTATCCGCTTGTCCTTTTAGCGTTCTGGTGCTATCTGGCGCTAATAGGGGCATTGAAGGATGTCGCTGAAAAAAAATGGCATAAATGTGTCCTCGCCCTGGCAATTTTTCTGGCAATTCAAATGACCTGGGAAGGGTTTTTCTTTGCGATGGCCTTGGGCATCCATTACGTATTCAGATGCATTAAACGCAGGCAAAGGCCGGACTGGATACTTTTTTGGATACTGGCCATTGCGCCGTGTGCGAGCCTCGCTTTAGATTTTATTATCCTCGCTGCCGGCCATAACTGGGACTTTAACAGATTAATCGAACTGGCAAGAATCCGCTCAACTTCGGGCGAATTAGGCTCTCTTACCTGGGGTGTATGGTTCGGCAGATTCGTCGAGCACGCCCTGACCAATTTTTCTTTGCCGGTAATTATCGCTGCGATATTCAGCCTGACAATCGGGCAGTTCTATGCAGCGATTAAGAAAAGCAATCCCCGCCCCTACTCAATAAAATTTCCACAGTTCTGGCTTTTCCTTATGCCGGCCTTCTTCCAATTAACCTTGCTGAGAGGCACTTTATATCCTCATCAATACTGGGAAAGGCCGATGGTTCCGGTTATGGCAATTGCAGCAGCCCTGGCGGTAATGGCTATTTTCGACATATTAAAAAGATTAAATACCGCGGTTTCGGTCGCCGTATCATCGGCCCTGACGATATTGCTGTGCTGGGGCTGTTTCTACGGGATAAATTACTATTACGGCATCAGATGGGAGAACCCGCAAAGAATGCAGATGTTCAAATACCTCAACTCAAAAATACCGCCGGACAAGGCTCTTTTAAGTCTGGAGCCTTTTACTGTTGACCAGTTCCCCGGCGTAAAAGCTGCATCGTATCGGCCTGAAATAGCATGGTATTTGGACAGGGAAATCGAGCAGGCCGACACAATTGAGAAAATCTCCGAAAAGGCAAAGACAGGAAAATATCCATATTATCTTATACCTGCAGATGCGAGCAACCCACAGATAAACAAACTATTAGTCGAGCTGCTAAAACGATATAAAATAGACTCAAAATACGAATATATTCCCTGGGTTACCAGAAAAGTCCCGTGGACTGAATATGTTCCGTGGATTTACAGTCTCAACCCTGGGGCGCAACAAACGGCATTTTATCAGCGAGGGACGTTACCTTATTTCTATTCGAGCTGACCGGCAGCGTCCCTCAAAGGCAGTGATTGCAGGTCATCTTGAAGACTTTGTATCCGAAGACAAGTCTCTGTCCTGCGGTTTGCTTGCGTTTTGAATCGCGATTTGCCTGGTCAGTTTCGTCACCGCATCAGCGAGGCCGACCAAGCGGCGCCAAAGGCCAACAATCAGCAGAAGTAAGAAAAGATGCGACAGGTAGAAAAGCAAATCGACGCCTCTGCCGACACCGAGCCTGTGGGCCACATAATTTGATGTCTGGGGAAAAAGCACCAGCAAAACCAGAATCACAAATAATCCAAACGCAGAAAGTCTCTTGACAAGCAGAAGAGACCTTCCGACCATAAACGCCCGCAGAATAACCAGCAGCAGGAGTATGAGGAGAATTTTAATCCACAAAAAATTGCCGCCGCCAATCTGCTCGGGTCCGCCTGCGGCAAACGTCGAAATTTCAGCGATAATCATTTTCTACCTCCCGTAAGAAGCTCATACATAATATTTATCGAATTGAGAATGGATTGTCCTTTTGCCTTCGAATAATCGGTGTAGCGGATGCCGACCGGCACCTCGCAGTATTTTAATTTGTTGCGTGCAATTTCCGAGATGATTTCCGAGGCGTGTGCCATCTGATTCTGCGTAATGACGACCTTGCGCAGGGCATCTGCGCGAAAAGCCCGCAGGCCGTTATGAATATCCGTCACCTTCAGCCCGCCTGTTATCCGCGTGAACACTACAGCAAGCCTTAAAAGGAATTTTTTAAGATGCGGCATTCCTTCAGGCTGAACATTCAAAAACCTCGAACCGAGCACAACATTGTAGCCTTCTTTTACCTTTTCAACAAGTTTATCAATATCTGCGGGCCTCATTTGCCCATCCGCATCAAAGGTGACAACAACATCAGCCTGCTGCTGGAGGGCGTATTCAATGCCGGTCGCCAGTGCAGCGCCTTGGCCTAAATTTATCGGGTGCTGAAGGAGGTGAACCCGCCGCAGGCGGGCTGCCTCTGCTGCTGTGCCGTCAGTCGAGCCGTCATCAACCACAACAACATTGAAAGACGGATTATGCTCGACAAGCTCCCGCAGGACATTACCGATAACAGGTTCCTCGTTATACGCAGGTATCACAACCCATATTGAAAAATCAGCCATATCCAAAACCCTAATCAGTCTGCAAACAAGAAATTCAGACACATCTGTTCGACGATTTGCCGCGTATCAGCTTTGAAGGCCTGGTCGATTTTATATTCGACGGTCTGCTTTCGGCGGATTATCTCGACTCGACTTAAAATTTTACTTACCAATTCTGCGGCGACAGCCATTTGGTCTGTCCCCATCCCTCTCTTTGTCACTATCGGCGTGCCGAGCCTGATGCCTGATGCCTGGCCGGTCTTTTGATATGGCAGGTCGATTTTATCAACTATAATTCCGCAATCCTCAATCGCTTTCTGGGCAATATCACCTGTCAGGCCAACTCGTGGTGAGCCTGTCGAACCATTTTTCAGACCCGTCACATCCACAAGTATCAAATGATTATCTGTCCCGCCGGTAACTACATCCAACCCGAATCTGACTAAACTTTCCGCAAGGGCCTCTGCATTTTCAATAATTTTAAATTGTCTCCGTCGATACTGTTCCGTCTCTGTCTCACTGAAGAAAACAGCCTTGGCGGCTATATGATTAAAGGACGGCGTTCCCTGCAGGCCGGGGAAGGTGGCGGCATCAATCAATTTTGCAAAAGCGGATTTTCGACCATTTACCACTATTTTATTATCGCAGTCTTTTCCCATTAAGATAAGTCCGCCTCTGGGTCCGCCGCACTTATAAGTGCTGGTCGTCGTAAAATGTGCAAAATCTATCGGCGACTGATAGGCGCCAGCCATAACCAGACCTGAAATATGCGAAATATCCGCCAGCAGAAACGCTCCTGCCTCGTCGGCAATCTGCCTGAAGGCTGCAAAATCAATCGCACGCGGATAGAAGCTTGCGCCGCAGATTATCATTTTCGGCCTGCACTGCAATGCCTTTTGGTGAATTGCCTGATAATCCAATCTGAAACTTTTTGGGTCGAGACAGTAGTTTTCAACGCTGAATAATTTCCCTGTAATCGAGGTATTCGAGCCGTGCGAAAAATGCCCGCCCTGCTCACAGGGTAAAGATAAAATTGTATCACCTTTCTGCAGGACGGCAGCGAGGACAATCTGGTTTGCCTGCGTTCCGGAGTGCGGCTGAACATTGGCATATTTTGCGCCGAAGGCCTGTTTTGCCCGTTCAATCGCCAACTGTTCGATTCTGTCAACGACGGCGCATCCGCCGTGAAGCCTGTCGGCAACAGGGCCTTCGGCGGTCTTGTTCTGCAGGACCGAGCCTAATGCCGCCAAGACGGCTCTGGAGCACTGGTTTTCCGCCGCCACAAGCTGCAGCGTTCTCTGCTGCCTGTCATATTCATCCTCAATCAAGCGGCAGATTTCAACATCAGCCCGCCTTAAAACATCAAACAGACCGCTGTGCCAGCAGTGGCAATCCAATAAATTATTGACCGCCATTTAACTTTTTCCCTCAACAAAAAAGTTAAAAGAACCTTAAAATGTCGTTAAAGGTGACATACAAAAAAAGACAGCCGACAAGCATCCAGCCGGCCATTACAAATGCGTTCTGAATTTTTTCGCTGACCGGCGAACCCTTTATCTTCTCGATAAGCAAAAACAGGGCAAGGCCGCCGTCAAACGGCAGCATCGGCAGGATATTCAGTGCCGCTATACACGCACTTAACAGGGCCAATAGATAGATAAAATCAGGGATGGAATAGCTGCTCACAATCTGATAACTTATCGCCGCTATCCCCACAGGACCCATCAATTCTTTTGGACCAACTAATCCCTCGACAAGTCTTCTGATTGATAAATAAGACTGCAAAATAAAAGTCCAGGTCTTCTTATAACCCATCTGAACCGCCTCAATAATATTCCTGGCCTTATAGAGTCTTACAAGGGGCTCAAATGAAACATTGGAAATGGAAGACCTGACAGGCCTGATCGCTTCCCAGGCCTGCGCCGACAACACGGCGCTGCCGCTCTCTGCGGTATCCTTCGCCCAGTCAAACTTCACCTCTTTCCCGATATTTTGAACGGCAATCCTCATTATATCATAGTAATTGGATACCTTTTGTCCATTTACAGCGGTGATAACCGCCCCCTTTGGAATTATCAAGCCCTTCGGACCATCCTTAATATCTACCGTCTCTGCAACAATTGCCCTGTCTAAATCCGGCTCTATTAGAATGCCGAGAGCAACTTTTTTAAGACTCTCATCATATCGGGGAATAACCCTTAACTGAACGATTTTTTCCGTCCCATTGGCATCAGCACGAGCAACCTCCACAGGCATATCCTTATCCCTGAACTTCTCAGTACTCTCGCGAAATTGCCTGAAATTGGGGTCTTCTGTATCTGCAACCTTAACAACAACATCGCTTTTTTTCAGCCATCTCTCATATCTAAGTAAATCCCCATTGTCCAAGACTTCGACAACTTTGAGCCGTGGTACCAGAGTATAGAAATTAACATAATCGAATTTGGATGCCGGCTTTTTCGATGATGAGTTTATTCCCAGACGAGCCGTACCTTCAATCAGTTCAACTCCCTGCCCCGTTTTTCCATTTGATTCGCTTACCCGCTCTGCCTTCAGGGTAACAGTCGGCTCAAAAATCTCGCCTACAATCTGCTGAAGCTGCCAATACGATTTCACTTCTGTTCCATTCACGGCAACCACTTTATCGCCGGGCTTTAAACCGGTTTGTTCAAATAATGTGCTCGCATCTTCTTTTGCCAGATTCTTCATTATATTAAGACTGACTGGCTGCATAATTCCAAATTGCCTGATGCCCCCTTCTAACTTCTCTGCTGCAAGTTCATACTGCCCGATTGAACCGTCTTCGTGCCGAACTTTCATTGCGACCTTTTCGCCCCTGCCAGAAAGCGCCGCTGCCATTACAATATCCGAAAAATCCAGATACGATGACCTGCCTGCGATTTCAATTATCTCATCATCAACGGCCAATCCCGCTCTCGCTGCAGGAGAATTTGGCACAATCTCTCCGATAATGGGCGGCGGAAGCTTTTTTCCCATTCCAAAAATTATCATAAACATCGCAACTGCTAAAATGGCATTAAAGACCACTCCCATTATAACAACCGCAAACCTCTGCCAGACCGGTTTATTGGCATAAGAGCGAGGGTCATCGCTGCTCTGTGCAAGACCGGCATCCTCCTGACCGAGAATCTTGACGAAGCCGCCAAAGGGAATAGCGCCGATTCGAAATTCGGTATCGCCGTTTTTCCCTCCTTTTCCCAAAAAGCAGGTAAGTCTGCCCTCATCAGCCAAATCATCATCTGCCGATTCGGAATCACCCCTTTTAAAGAGGACAGGCAGAAGCCGCAGCCGACAACCCTTCTCAGTTTTTTTTATGCCGATAAGCATCGGCGGAAAACCAATGGAGAAAGCCTGAACATTCATATCCATAAGTTTGGCGGCAATAAAATGCCCAAACTCATGAGAAACAACAATCAGGCCTATGCCCAAAAGAACTATCAATACGTTCACCAAAAATGTAATTCCGAAATTGTAAATAAGCAGAAGAACTGCAATTGCAAAAAAGATAATCCACAGCAAAATCTGCCTGTTTCTGCCTCTTTGCTGTCCGCCATCCAGATACAGCATTTCGCCCTTTTGTATATTTTCGCTATCTGTCATCAAATCACTCCGAAAAAAAACTATCTGCTCTGCCGAAGGTCCGCCGCAGGCCGGACGGCGGACTCAACAACGAGCCTTCTGGCCCATTTATCCGCTTCAAGAAGCTGTTCTAGGCCTGCATTGGCAACAACATTATGTTTATTCAGACACAGCTCAATAAGTTCGGTAATATTCACAAATTTAATCCTGCCCGCCAGAAAAAGCTCAACGGCGGCCTCATTGGCGGCATTAAAAACTGCCGGTGCCGTCCCGCCTGTTCCGGCAACATCAAAACCAAGACGCAAAGCCCTGAAGGTCTCCAGATTGGGTTTTTCAAAGTTGAGTCTGCCAATCTCTTCGAGCCGCAGCCGACTCGCTATCCCCGACAGACGCCGCGGATACGTGAGGGCATACTGTATAGGCACAGACATATCGGGCAGCGATAACTGGGCCAAACATGAGCCGTCAATAAATTCAACCAATGAATGTATTATCGACTCGGGATGCACCAAAACTTCGATTTTCTCAACCAGCATATCAAAAAGCCAGTGTGCCTCAATGACCTCGAGTGCCTTGTTCATCATCGTCGCTGAATCAATCGTAATCTTCGGCCCCATATCCCAGACCGGATGCGCCAAGGCCTGCTCAACAGTGACAGACTGCAAATCCTCGATTTTGGCCTTCCTGAACGGCCCGCCGGACGTGGTAAGGATGATTTTACTGACCTCATCGGGTTGTCCGGCTCGCATAGCTTGAAAAATGGCTGAATGCTCACTGTCTATCGGCAGCAAATCTGCACCACCGGCCCTAGCCGTCTCCGTAACGAGCCTGCCTGCGATAACCAACGGCTCCTTGTTGGCAATGGCGAGCCTTTTCCCCTTTTTCGCCGCTGCCAAAACCGGCTGCAGACCGGCAGCGCCCACAACCGCGATTAAAACAATATCAACATCATCAAGCTGCGCTATCTCAATCAAACTTTCAGGCCCAACCAGAATCTTCGTATCCGAATTGCCAATCAGCTCTTTTAGCCTGCCATAATTTTGCGGATTGGTTATCGCTGCGTATTTCGGCTTCCACCGCCGCACCTGCTTTGCCAGAAGCTCTACATTGTTATGTGCCGAAAGAGCAACAATTTCATAATCCCCACTTCCGTCCTCTGCCCTGCGTCTTCTGTTTTCGGGAGACGAGCTATCCGCCGCAGGCGGAACGGGCAACGCATTTAGTGCGTCGATTACACGCAAAACGTTTTTGCCAATCGAACCTGTCGAACCCAATATCGCAACACGTTTTACCATAACTCAATAGTATCGCTGTAATATCGGAAAACCAAAAGGCTAAGAGTTAAGAGTGAAGGGTCGCGGGTAATCCGCCTTCGGTCCGCCGAAGGCGGACTCTTCACTCTGCACTAAATGACTTCGAGCCTGCGCAGGATGGCCTTTGCCCATCTCATACTGCGGACGTGAGCAAAAATCAGCAGCAATAACTCAATCAGCCAGAATACAAAGAACCGCAGATAATACAGAATCTGGTCGAACGTATCGCCTGACTGAACAGCGACGCAAGAGCTGAGCAGCTCCTTGGGCCATAACGGCGCCGACGACAAGGCCGGCAAAGATTTTCTGCCAGGGCAGCAGGAGAATAACAAAGAGCAGCGATAGAAAGAACGCCCTGCAGATATGGTTGATTCCGCCGAGCCTGCCCGAAATGGCAATCTGAAGACTGCCCAGCAAGGTCAGGCAATAAAGGACAGCGCCGAGTATAAGCACGGAGTTGATGAAAGTAATAAACAGGCTGAAATTGTCGGCGCCGATGTGTTCGAGGAAACCGAGCATATTTTTGAGGGTTTTATGTTTTGCAATTGCAGGCAGATTTGGTTCGACCAACCCCGCACCTTCCTGTCGGAAGACAGGAGCGGGGTTGACCTCCGCAGGACTGGTTGCTTCGTCCGCCGCAGGTCCGCCGAAGGCGGACTCGACATTGTTTGCACGAATAACGCCAGCACTGGCAAGCCAGAAAATGATTTGTGTCACAATCAGCGCTATGAGGGTTATTGCAAAGAGGGAATTTTTCCAGCCTCTGATAGCCTCGACGGCCTCGAGGCTGTCTGTCGTGTCAACCCAGTCATTGTGTTTTGTTTCGCCTGCCCTTGATTCTTTTGATTCATAGGCGTCATCGAAATCGAATTTCATTTTTTGCCGACCTCAAAAATCATTTCTTAGTTTTTTGTCCGCCTGCGGTCCGCCGCAGGCGGAGCTGATTCCAGCCTGACCTGTTATTATCACCTGCTTTTGGTGCAAGTTCAAGGAAATTGTTTTCGTAAATGCAAACCGATTTTTGGCTTTTTAATTTCCAACCAACCTCGCAACGTTTATATTGAGCAATGATAGGATACTTATCCGACAATAAAAAAGGGCCTGCCCCGAAAATCGGGACAAGCCCCTTTATTAGTAACTAATCCGACTTCGTCGGTTTAGCTTACCTCATTTACGGAAACAGAACAGGCCCCACCACCCAGTTTTTGGCAAACAGCGCGAGGTCCTTGAAGTTAATCACGTTGTCCTGCTTCATATCTATAGGCGTACCCATTAGTACCGCCAAATCCTTTGGAGAAATGGCGAAACCATATACCTTCAGATTCGCCAGTGCACCAGAGAAGAAAAGACTATCATCAGGAGTAATCACTTTACTATCAGGAGGAACAGCAGTCGAGTTTCCATCATAACCACAGCCGATGGTCATATTACAATCCGGCCAGATGTTAAGCGTCATGACCTTTGTGGCATTTACAAGTCCATCAACCATAACCGTCTGAACACCATTGGGACCACCTGGATATGTGACGGCGATAGTATGCCACGTATAGGCAGCCGGAACACCGCGGTCAAAGCCCATATCATAATTAGGATCATCAGCTCCTACCGCTCCATGTCCTACCGCTCCATACGTAGTCGCAGTGCCGTAGCCGACATCAGCAAATCTCCCATATACTGTGCCGCCACGTTTGGCCCAGGTAAATACCCGTTCGGCAAGCCCGATATCGGGGTTCCAGACCTTGTAAATAACCGTGAATGGATTGGTGCCCGTTATCGAGGCCGGAGTTTTGATGTTGGCCTTCATAACGTCATTACCGTCGAAGACCACTGCCTTTACGCCTCCTACCATTTGCACCGTCGGTCTATATCCCGTTTGGGGATGAATCGTGCTGGTGTTGAAGTCCTTGAATGAACCGCCGGCAGAGCCGGTATTCGACCAGTTAGTCAGACTCGGAGGACTTAAAGTAAGACCGGAGGCATCAAGGTTGATTACCGGCGTCGGTGGAGTAGGCATCTGGCCAAGCCAGATTTGGCTCATTCTCTGCAGGTCATTGGCATCGACCTTGCAGTCGCCGCTGAAGTCGCCGGCAACAGTTCCCGGTATGCAGACACTGACTGGATAAAGCCGAATATCGTCAAAGAATATCGCACCTTTGCCGCCCGTAGCCGGAGAAGCCTTGTTGCCAATACCAATATAAATCCTGGCGATATTGGTCAGGTCCAGGCTGGCATTCTGTGCCTTAAAAGAGCCACTGCCGATGCTGAGCGAAATGTACCAGTCGTGCCAACCTAACCTCTGTATGATAGTTTGGTCAGGATTGGTAACGGTAGCAACCCTGTTACTTCCATCCATGAGAGTAACATACAGCTTGTCGGCAGAAACGATGGTATTGTTCGGGTCGCCGTAGTAAGACAGTTTCAGCAGCTTATAGCTGCTCCAGTCTCTCAACATACCCAGGCTGTTCTGATCCGGGTAGGAACAAGCAGCGTCATCAACCGCAGTAGATGCCTCTGAATACTTAGGAGCAGTGTAGTTCCAACTCGATCCATAACTCTGACCACCTTCTATATCTATAGGCAATCGCAGGTCATTTACCCAATTGATGGTTCCGTCGTTGTCATAGTAGAATTTCATAGATTTTAGACCACCCTGTGCAATATTGCTCTTATTGGTAGCACCATCGCAGGGGTCTATGTTGAGCTGAACATAAGAGCCGGATGTTCCATTAGTGGTAGGAGGATGTGACCAGCCATTCTGCCATTCTACAGTCCAAAGCCCGTCTATCCAGGTTCTCCGCAGCGAACCAGCAGGGAGAATCGGGTAGCCGGAATTAGTTGGGGAGTTTCCGCTTTCGAGGTCCTGAGTACCTGTCGCGGTATAAAGCTCGAAGTTATCGACGACCTTGTATATCGGAACTGTAAATCTCCAGACATTACCCGGCCATATATAGGGCGGGGTCAGGCTGACCTCATCTACGGCCCAGTAGTAAGTTTTGGGGTAAGGAAGTGGCTCAAATGCACTGGGAGTATAGCTCGGAGCGGTAGTGGAAACATCATTAACCTCACAGCCGTATCTGGCTATTACTTTCGCCTCGCAGGGGTCGAAGTACACCCTGTGCCCAGCCGTAGGGGCAGTATAACATCCCGCGTTCCACGTAAGAGTAGGATTCTTATCCGCCTCTGGGTCATTATTAGCCGGATTCGGGAGCCAGGCTTGTGGCGGATTCATTATCGTTTGTATCTCTTCCAGTGTCAGCACCCTATTGTAAATGCGGACATCATCGATAAGGCCCGGAAAGTAACTCCCGCTCTTGCCTATCTGCACGTTGTCAGTTGTGTTTATATCATAGACCTGCTCACCGACAAATTGGCCATCGCCGTACCAGCGTATCGTTGTTCCATCATACGTAGCGGCCAAATGGTGCCAACCCAGGTCAGGGGGCAATATTGGCTGCTGCCAGTAATAAGTATAAACAGCATACCAACCGCCGGGGATCCCGCCATTATCACCTGACACAACGATATCGAAAGATGTATAGTAGGTGGTGCTGCTGGTGCTGCCCTGTAAGCCAAAGACGTTTGTCCATCCTGGTGTAGTCAAGGTGTTCATCTTCGCCCAGCCGGCGATAGTTCTCGGAGCCGCCCCGCTTATCCCTACGCTGCCGACATCCACCCAGTCGTTGGTGCCGTCAAGGTTAATCGCCTCGTCAAACACGCCAGTTGCATAAGCCGGGCTGCCATAAAGTGTGCCTTGCCTGTTATGGCCGGACGAGTCAAGCGTCCTACCGCCCCCGCTGTCCTCGAACTTCCACCAGCCGACAAGATTAGGGTCAGTAATAGGTATATTGGGCCAATGTTCTGAATTCCCACTCATCGCCTTGCCAGGTAGTGGGGCTGTTGACCTCATCGATACGCCAATAATAAAGCGTGTCGAATGCCATTTTTCCGGGGTCATAAGTTGTAGCAGTCTGAGTTGACACTAACGGCAGCGGGTGCGTCGTTCCAAAGTACACCTTGTGCGAAGCTGCACGCATACCTGCGGACCAACTAAGGTTAGCATTGGGGTCCACGAGTACGCTGTCATCAGGCGGGCTGGGATTATAGGCAGTTAACGACTTAGTCTTAAAACTCCAGTCATTACCCTTCCACACACAGGGGTCATTGACCTCGTCAATACGCCAGTAATAGGTTGTGTTGGGAATAAGACCGGTAACAGGATAATTCGGAGGAGTCCTGAAGCCTTTGTCCGTGCCGCCAATGCCTTGGTTCACATCGCTATGGACATTACCGAAGTAGACATGGTGGCCATTCGTAGTAGCCGCATAAATCCCTGGATCCCACGCGAGGGTCACATCAGTACCGCCGTATGTGCTTTTATCAGCCGGTATGGGAATAGAGGCCTTTTCGGGGTTTGCCAGCTTCCCTATCTCAGCCTGCCGACAGCGTACGGTTATAAATGCGGACATCATCGATGAGACCAGTGAAGCCATTCGCGCCTATCTGCACGTTGTCATGTGTGTTTACATCATGGACCTCCTCACCGAGGAATTGGCCATCACCGTACCAGCGTATCGTTGTTCCATCATATGTGCCGGCAAAATGGTGCCAAAGCTGGTCAGGACCTGTTATTGGCTGCTGCCACCAAGTAATACAAAGAACATACCAAAAGAAGGGGCACGGAGGAGCATTATTACCTGACACCTGGATATTGAAAGATGTATACCAGAAGGTGGGAGATGGTTCGCTGCTCGCCTGGAAGCCAAAGACGTTTGTCCATCCTGGGTTAGACGTGGTGGTCCTCTTCGCCCAGCCGGCGATAGTTCTCGGAACCTTCTTGCTTATCCCTACGCTGCCGACACTCACAAAGTCGCCGACGCCGTCAAGGTTAATCGCCTGGCCAAACTTGCCAGCTGCATAAGTCGGGTTGCCATTACTCGTGCCATTCTTGTTATGGCCAGACGAATCGCTCGCATCCCCATCGAACTTCCACCAGCCGACAAGATTAGGGTCAGCAGCGCGTAGCTGCGTTTGTCAGAACCAGACCCAGCACCAGAACAAAAGAAACCAAATAAATCAATTTTTTATACATACATAATACCTCCTTAAAAATCAGACCTCAATTATTTATTATTTACTTTCCGGCTACACGCCAAAACACCTTGCTGTTTTCAACAGGCGCCAACAAAACTAAAAACTCAAAACTTATAATGTGCCTGTCTCAAACAGCCTACAATAAAATGACCCCTAATAATCCCCCTCCTCCAAACCCCCGTTAGAATTTTTCCCTTTTTGACGCTGTTTATCACAGGGGGCGCTTTTACCCATTCTCGAACTTCTAACGAGGCTTGCCAAGAACAACCTTTTTACGACCTGCTAAGCTCCTTTCTTTCACCCAAAGCCCAAAAATGTAAAAACTAATCCACGAAGCACAGATTTATCGCTAAAACCCTGTGCCCCGCACAACAACCCATCCTCCAATGAAAAACTGCGAAACTACACGTATTATAGACCGATAATTCACAGATTTCACCAGTTTCATTTATATCAAATATCCACCCTCATTTCAAGAAAAAACTTCGAGAAAAACTCCAGGATTACTTTTTTGAAAAAAGGACGTTTTTTTACCAAATCAGGCATAAAATCGGCGTCCTGCGGGTTGTTGCGCTGCAGCCGGGCGAAATCCGGGGTCGAAATGAGCAATAAAAAGGGCCTGCCCCGAAAATCGGGACAAGCCCCTTTATTAGTAACTAATCCGACTTCGTCGGTTTAGCTTACCTCATTTACGGCCACAGAACAGGCCCCACCATCCAGTTTTTGGCAAACAGAGCGAGGTCCTTGAAGTTAATCGCGTTGTCCTGCTTCATATCTGCAGGCGTACCCATCAGTACCGCCAAATCCTTTGGAGGAATGGCGAAACCATATACCTTCAGATTCGCCAGTGCACCAGAGAAGAAAAGACTATCATCAGGAGTAATCACTCTATTAGGATCAGAAGGAGGAGCAGTCGAGTTTCCATCATAACCACCGCCGATGGTCATATTACAATCCGGCCAGATGTTAAGCGTCATGACCTTTGTGGCATTTACAACTCCATCAACCATAACCGTCTGAACACCATTGGGACCACCTGGATATGTGACGGCGATAGTATGCCACGTATGGGCAGCCGGAACACCGCGGACAAAGCCCATATCATAATTAGGATCATTAGCTCCTACCGATCCATGTCCTACCGCTCCGTACGTAGGCGCAGTACCATAGCCGACATCAGCAAATCTCCCATATACTGTGCCGCCACGTTTGGCCCAGGTAAATACCCGTTCGCCAACCCCAATGTCGAGGTTCCAGACCTTGTAAATAACCGTGAATGGATTGGAGCCCGTTATCGAGGCCGGAGCTTTGATGTTGGCCTTCATAATATCATTACCGTCGAAGACTACTGCCCTTACGCCTTCTACCATTTGCACCGTCGGCCTATATCCCGTTTGGGGCGTGTTGAAGTCCTTGAATGAACCGCCAGCACTGCCGGTATTGGTCCACGTACTCAGAGTACCTAAAGTCAGACCGGAGGCATCAAGGTTGATTACCGGCGTCGGTGGAGTAGGCATCTGGCCAAGCCAGACCTCGGTCATCCTCTGCAGGTCATTGGCATCGACCTTGCAGTCGCCGCTGAAGTCGCCGGCAACAGTTCCCGGTATGCAGACACTGACCGGATAAAGCCGAATATCGTCAAAGAAGATTGCACCTTTGCCGCCCGTAGCCGGAGAAGCCTTGTTGCCAATACCAATATAAATCCTGGCGACATTGGTCAGGTCCAGGCTGGCATTCTGTGCCTTAAAAGAGCCACTGCCGATGCTGAGCGAAATGTACCAGTCGTGCCAACCTAACCTCTGTATGATAGTTTGGTCAGGATTGGTAACGGTAGCAACCCTGTTACTTCCATCCTGGAGAGTAACATACAGCTTGTCTGTAGAAACGACAGTATTGTTCGGGTCGCCGTAGTAAGACAGTTTCAGTAGCTTATAGCCGCTCCAGTTTCTCAACATACCCAGGCTGTTCTGATCATTTAGATTGAGACGTGCAGCGTCATCAACCGCAGCAGATGCCTCCGAATACTTAGGAGCAGTGTAGTTCCAATAGTCATAGGACTGACCACCTCCTGTATCTATAGGCAATCGCAGGTCCTTTACCCAATTGATGGTGCCGTCGTTGTCATAGTAGAATTTCATAGATTTTGTACCACCCTGTGCAATATTGCTCTTATTGGTAGTACCATCGCAGGGATCTGTGTCGAGCTGAACATAAGAGCCGGATGTTGCCGTAGTGATAGGATTAGGGTAAGACCATTCCATATTCCAGAGCCCGTCTATCCAGGTTCTCCGCAGCGGACCAATGGTTGCGGGGAGAATCGGGTCGGCGAGGTTTTCGAGGTCCCTAGTACCTGTCGTGGTATAAAGCTCGAAGTTATCGACGACCTTGTATATCGGAACTGTAAATCTCCAGACATTACCCTCCCAGATAGTGACTCCGTTGACCTCATCAACCCGCCAGTAGTAAGTTTTGGGTGACACAAGATTAGGGTCATTAAGTGGCCCAGACGGAGTATAGCTCGGGTTGCTGAGGATATGGGGGCCGGCAGCAGGTTTGCGTTCGTTGACATCGTTGAAATCGTTGCTGAAGTATAGCTTGTGCCCAGCCGTATCGGCAGCATAACATCCCGGGTTCCACGTAAGAGTAGGATTCTTATCCACCTCTGTGTCATTATTAGCCGGGAGCGGGCCATTCGCTCTTACTGACAGTGGTGATAATGCCCCTTGTGGAACCAGTTGCTTTGGCGTTTTTGGGCCTTCCCAAAACATCTGTGCTAATGCACTACCAGCGTTATCATAATATTCCATCTCAAGGGCATATCTCCCGGCGACAAGGTAAATTGTTCCCTTCAACCCGATCGCTGGCTGGTTTTGCCACCTATCGATGAGCAGTTGATCATCCACCCACAGACGCACACCGTCGTCAGTATTAGTATAGAAGTTCCAGGTACCAGAGAACGGTATCTCTACCTCACCGGTCCATGAGACTGAGAATTGATCAACGTTGACAATATCCGGAGCCGGTGAGCCATCGCCCCAGTTAAAGTTGATCTGAGGGTCTGTGCGAACCAGCACCAGTTCCTCAAAGTTCGCCCCGTTATAGTACGACCCTTTCACACCTCCGCCAGGACGAGTAGTTGTAAAGCTCCAGACATCGCCTGACCAGGTATGAATGCCATTTACCTCATCGATAGCCCAGTAGTAAGTATCATCGAACGTAAGCGGCGAGCCAAAGATATAGTTCGGTTCGGTACGGCTAACACCGTTAACAGCACAGCCGCTTCTGTTTATTACATTCTGCTTGACGGAGTCGAAGTACACCTTGTGCCCATTCACCTTGGCTGCACTTACACCTGCGGTCCAGCTAAGGTCTACATTCGGGTCCACAAATGCGATACCGTCAGACGGGCTGGGATTAGTGGCTTTTAACTTCTGAACACTAAATTTCCAGACATCGCCTTTCCACACACAGGGGTCATTGACCTCATCAATTCGCCAATAGTAAGTGCCACCTGATTCAAGGACTCCAGGGTCATAGCTGTTAGCATCAAGCGGCTGGTGGCCTTTGAACTCTGGGTCTGAGGTATTGGCATCTTTGACATCATTATAATCGGTGCCGAAGTACACATCGTGAACTGCTGTTTTAAATCCCGGCCACCATCTAAGGATTACATCCGGCTTTACATTTTCGGCGCCATCAGCGGGGTATGGTTCCGACGCTTTTACCATGAGCTCGGCATACATATCATCAAACCAGGTACTGCCATAAGTTTCGCCAAAGACCATAAAGTTGAGGCGTGTCGTGCCCGCAGGAGCTGGGTTGGTTCTAAAGCTTACCTGTTTCCATTCAGGAACGAAACCTGTCCAATGCGTGGAATCATCATTCCTAATGACAGTATTATTCACGTCCTTGAATTGTACCCTCAGGAAATAGTGGAGACTACCGTTACCCCAGGCCTCAGTTATAACCCACGCACTCATTTTATAAACGTCTCCAGGACCGGCATTGAGGTAATCCTGACCATAGTAACCATAGGTGCCCGTACCAGCACCTCCTCCACATAAGACCTTAGTTCCTGTGTGAGCTCCAGTTGAGACATTTTTCCAGCTATTCCAACTACCCACGTTGCCGCCCCACCAGCTGGTCGGCAAACTACCCTCGCCCGTCCAAACTCCATTCTCAACACTGGCGTTCTGTATCAGGTTCGCCGCCGAGATGCTGCTGACCAGACCAAGCAGCAAAACAAAACCAATTAAATAAATCAATTTTCTATACATACATAATACCTCCTTCAAAAATCAGACATCAGTTATTTATTTATTATTTACTTTCCGGCTACACGCCAAAACACCTTGTTGTTTTCGACAGGCAGCAACAAAGCTAAAAACTCAAAACTTATAATGTGCCCCCACACAACAACCCATTCTCCAATGAAAAACTGCGAAACTACACGTATTATAGACCGATAATTCACAGATTTCACCAGTTTCATTTATATCAAATATCCACCCTCATTTCAAGAAAAAACTTCGAGAAAAACTCCAGGATTACTTTTTTGAAAAAAGGACGTTTTTTTACCAAATCAGGCATAAAATCGGCGTCCTGCGGGTTGTTGCGCTGCAGCCGGGCGAAATCCGGGGTCGAAATGAGCAATAAAAAGGGCCTGCCCCGAAAATCGGGACAAGCCCCTTTATTAGTAACTAATCCGACTTCGTCGGTTTAGCTTACCTCATTTACGGAAACAATTACTCTTCAAGCCACTGGTCGGCAAGTAGGGCAAGGTCTTCGAAGTTGACTATTCCGTCGCCGCCAAGCGGGCTGATGTCCGCACTCGGGTAACCGGGAGCTTGAAACCATTGATTGCCGAGGATTGCAAAGTCCCTAAAATCAACTCGATAATCTTCGTTTAGATCTGCTTCCAAACCAGAGCCAACAACGTTATCAAACAAAAATTCGCCTGGATTATTGTTAGCGTGAATTTCAAATTTCACAAGCACGGTACCAGGAGGAGTTACAGCATTAAGGATACCATATCTCCAGCCATTCGCGTCTATCGCCCCCCATGAGCCTGTGGCGCCATTGCCGCCTGTGACCATACCGTCAAAGTTCAAATCAACCCTGCCGATTAGTGGCTGGCACAGGCACAGCGCGTCGAAAGGACCAAAGAAAACCATGTCGATGCCACCCGCGATCCCAGTACCCCTCACAGTTTTGTAATAAGCTGATATTGAAACAGGTACTCCCCCGCCTATAAAAACACCCTGGAAAACGCCTGCACCACTGTATCCTATTACGTTAACGTCAGCACACGCAAGACCTTCGTATGCATCAGTAGTGTTTATGGCAGCGGTACCATTACCCCAACTCCAAACTCCAGTTACACCAGATCCAGGAAAAAGCTCCCAATGGTTAAAAGCAACCGGATCCTCAAAACCACCGTTTTGTAGGAGAGCGGCTTGTACTGCTCCAACAAAAGCAAATACCGCCATCAAACCAATTAAACAAATCAATTTTCTATACATACATAATACCTCCCTCGCAAAAGGTTAAAATACCTCTGTTTTGGCCGTGTTCCTTTTCCCTACCCATTCTTTGACAACAGAAAATGTATTTTTGTGCCGGGAAAGCTATACAAAAGACAGAAGGCCCTCTCGTCACTTCCTTAATAAAGGATTTTAAACATCTTTTATAGAAATTAAAGGAAAATATAAGATTTTTTCTTGACTGTTCAGCCGAAAGTCGATATGCTAAATATAACAGCTTTGATTTTTGGGATTGCAGGACGGATTGTTGGATATTGAACAAACCCGTCCTTACAGGTAGGAGTTTGTAAGTTCTTACTTGACGAGCATTTAAGTTAAAAAACTGTTTCAGAACGCTTATGGCGATTAGATTTGAATTTGCATCAAGTAGAAGCGGCTGGGGCAATGAGAGAAAGTGGTTTAGGCGTGAAACGAAATCAGTGTAAAGAGAAAATCGAAATTAATCAGGGTTATATCCGTGTCGGGGGACAAATGGCCGATTTCGGAGTAGATAACAGGTCTGCATTTCAACTTACATTGCTGAAGGTCTTCTCGGCCCTGATATAATCTGAAAAAACGACAGTGAAAAGGATTTCGTTTTTTACAACAAACCATATTTCTGTTTTTTAGCCTGCCTTCAGACAATCCCCAATAGTTTCGGCTCATTTTGCCGCAAAAAACGTATTTGATAATTATATCAAGTTACGAGGGAAGAATGTATGAATAACATATTATCAGTAGGACAGGTGACACCCTGGATTGCATCGATTGCCGCTCTTCTTGCGGGGATAGGCATTACCATAGTTCTTTACCAGGTTGTCAGGCGGGCCAAAGCCAAGACGCTTGAGCAGGACCTTCAAAGACAGACTCAACGGTGCGAAAAAAGAGGCGGAAAACATAATAAAATCCGCCCAGATTGATGCAGCGGCTGAAACCATAAAGAGAAGGGAAGATTTTAACAAGGAAGCAAATCAGACCCGCATCGAGTTTCGCGAGATTGAAGCGAGACTTTCAAAGCGCGAGGATTCAATCGACCGGCAGGTTGAGCAGCTCCAATCGCGGGAAAATGCGATTACCGAACAGCAAAAAGAGGCCGAGCGTCGGCTGCAGAATATCGGCAACAGAGAAAAGGAGCTGAATTCGCTGCTGGCGCAACAGAAAAATCAACTCCTGAAGATTTCCGCAATGAGCGTCGATGAGGCAAAGGAACTGCTGCTCAAGAGGCTCGAGGATGAGTGCGAGCACGAGATGTCGGCCCTGATTCAGCGAAAGGTTGAAGAGGCCAAAGAGACCGTTGCCGAAAAGAGCAGGGAAATAATTACAACAGCAATCCAGCGTTATGCGGCAGAACATACCTGCGAGTTAACGGTATCGACGGTAGAGATTCCGAATGATGATATGAAGGGCAGAATCATCGGCAGGGAAGGCAGAAATATCCGGGCGTTTGAGAAGGCAACAGGCGTCGATGTTATTGTGGATGACACGCCCGGGATGATTGTGGTGAGCGGCTTTAGCCCTGTTCGGCGGGAGGTGGCAAGATTATCGATGGAAAGGCTGATTCAGGACGGCAGAATTCATCCGTCGAGAATCGAGGAACTGGTCGCACAGACAAGAAAAGATGTCAGCCAGAAGGTATTACAGCTCGGTAAAGACGCTGCGGTAGAGGCTAATGTCAGGGGCCTGCCAAACAGGATTTTGAGTCTGCTCGGCGCCCTTAATTACCGAACAAGTTATGGCCAGAACGTCCTGCGGCATTCCGTCGAGGTGGCATTTCTGTCGCAGATTATGGCCGATGAGCTGGGCCTTGACAGCACAATTGCCCGGCGGGCGGGACTGCTGCACGATATAGGCAAGGCAATAGACCACGAGGTCGAGGGCGGCCACGCACTAATCGGCGCTAATTTCCTCAAACGGTTTAATGAGCCGGCGATTGTCTTAAATGCCGTGGCAGGCCATCACGGCGATGTGCCGCCTGATAATTTCTATACGCCCCTGATTTCGGCAGCCGATGCGATAAGTGCGTCGAGGCCGGGCGTGAGAAGAGAAACGCTCGAACGATACATCAAGAGGCTCGAGCAGCTCGAGGAAATCGCCAAAGGCTTCGAGGGCGTTGAAAATGCTTATGCAATTCAGGCCGGCAGGGAAATCCGCGTAATCGTCGATGCCTCAAAGGTGAGCGACGATTCCGCCGCCAAAGTCGCAAGGGAAATCGCCAACAAGATAGAAGGCCAGATGGTTTATCCGGGCGAGATTCAGGTGACGCTGCTGCGTGAGGTCCGCTGCATCGAGTACGCCAAGTAAAGTTGAAATTTAAAATTTTAAATTTCAAATTGAATATGGGATTTTGTTATGAAGCTGAATATCCTCTGTATAGGCGATATAGTCGGCAGGCCCGGCAGGCGGATTCTGTCGGAAAAGCTCAAGGCTTTCGTTGCGGAAAAAAGCATCGACTGCGTGATAGCCAACGCGGAGAATGCGGCGGGCGGCTCGGGGCTGACGCCACAAATTTACGAAAAACTGCTCAAATACGGCATAAATCTGATTACGCTCGGCGACCATACATACCGTAAAAAAGAAATCATACCGGTTCTTGAGAATAATTCCAACATTGTCAGGCCCGCAAATCTTTCGGAGCTGGCGGCAGGAAAAGGGTTTGCGACATTCCAGACCGGAAAAGGCGTAAATATAACAGTTATCTCGCTGATAGGCAGAATTTTTATGAAGCCTGCCGAGTGTCCCTATAACACAATTGACAAGCTGCTTGCAAGGCTGCAAAGTAATAGTGACATTATATTTGTTGATTTTCACGCAGAGGCAACCAGCGAAAAGATTGCTCTTGCGTATTTTCTCGACGGCAGGGTGAGCTGTGTATTCGGGACGCATACGCACGTGCCGACAGCCGATGAAAGAATAATGCCCAAAGGCACCGCTTACATTACCGATATCGGAATGACCGGCGCCCACAACTCCGTTATAGGCAGGAGCGTTGAAAGCGTCCTCAAATCATTCAGGACGCAGATGCCATATTCTTACGAGGTTGCAACAGAAGATGTCCGAATGGATGCCGCTCTTGTTGAAGTTGACGGCAACACCAAAAAAGCGGATAAAATCGAGCGGATAGTTATAAAGGCAGACAGCGAGGATACAACAGGCTACGATGCCGATGACGGCAAGCCGGAATATTTCAATATGTTCTAATCCGGCAGAGCGTAATGCGTTGCCGGCAAATCGAATCACCGATTGCTCCGCCGAAGGCGGACTCTACAAAAAAGGATTGTGCTTTTTCTCATTGGCGATAGTCGTTGCCGGCCCGTGGCCGGGATAAACTTTTGTGCTGCCCGGAAGATTAAGCAGTTTTTCTTTAATGCTGTTTAACAGCCGCCTTGTATCGCCGCCCGGAAAATCGGTGCGGCCAACAGAACCTGCGAAAAGTGTATCACCGACAAAGGCTGTTTGCTCATCGCTCGAATAGAGGCAAATACCGCCGGGCGTATGACCGGGTGTGTGTAAAACGACAAACATTATGCCCGCAAGCTCGATAATCTGACCGTCTTCCAGCAGACAATCTGCTTTTATTTTGCCCGCAGGCATTCCGGCAAGTTCCGCAAGGTTATTTTTGCCGGCCAGCATCGGTTCATCAAGGCTGTGGATATAAATTTTGATATGAGGCCAGTTTGTCAGCAGACTATCGAGGCCGGCTGTGTGGTCGATGTGGCCGTGGGTCAATATGACCGCAACAGGATTGAGTTGATTTTTTTGAAGGTAGCCGATAAGAGGCGCCGGCTCAATGCCCGCATCGATAATCACACAATCCGTATCCGCCTTCGGTCCGCCGCAGGCGGATACGGCGGACTTGCGAAGGACATAACAGTTCGTCTCAAACGGACCTACAATAAGCTGCTCGATTATCATTTATCAATCCATCGACTTCGCTCAGGATGGTGAGCCCGCCGCAGGCGGGTCGAATCAATTCCTAAAGTCGAGGATATTAACAATAACAGCCAATTTCGTCAACAGCCGCACATTGACCATTAAGATTGCTTTTACAAGATAAATGCAGCAGTGAATTTGGGTAAGCAAAAACAAGTTGTTTTGCCGATAAAAAAAATGATACGTTTGTTTATTATTGTTAGGACTACCGAATATGGCAAACCTGAAAAGAGAAAAAATGGCACACGAACTGTTCAAAAGATACAAGGGTAATCCAATTTTGGTGCCGGAGGATTGGCCATATCCCGCCAATGCGGTATTCAATCCGGGTGCGGTCAAGATCGGAAATCAGACATTGCTGCTGGTGAGGGTGGAGGATATGCGTGGCTTTTCGCACCTGACCGTTGTCAGAAGCTCTGACGGCTTTACAAAATGGAACATCGACCGCTCGCCAACGATGGAGGCCGACCAGGATTCGATGGAGGAACGATTTGGACTGGAAGACCCGCGTATCGTCTGGGTAGAAGAGCAAAAACAGTATGCGATAACATACACATCATTCAGCGAGGGCGGCCCGGTCGTCTCGCTGGCGATTACAAAGGATTTTAAGCATTTCAACAGACTGGGTGCATTATTGCCGCCGGAGGATAAGGACGCCTGCCTGCTGCCGAGGAGATTCAGAGGCCGATTCGTCCTGATTCACCGCCCAATTGTCCGAAGCGAGGCCCATATGTGGATAAGCTTTTCGCCGGACCTCAAACACTGGGGCGACCATAGAGCGATTCTCAGAACCAGAGCCGCATACTGGGATTGTCACCGCGTCGGTCTCGCCTGTCAGCCCATCGAGACAAAACTTGGCTGGTTAGTCTTCTATCACGGCGTCCGAATAACAGCGGCGGGGTCAATCTACCGCCTCGGGCTGGCGCTTTTAGACAAGGCTGAACCCTGGAAGGTGCTCAAACGAAGTGACGAATGGATTCTCGGCCCGAAGGAAAGCTACGAGAGGGTCGGCGATGTCGGCGACGTCGTCTTCCCCTGCGGCGCAACCATTGACAATAAAAAAGGCCTGCTGCATTTGTACTACGGGGCGGCTGATTACAGCGTGGCCGTGGCAAGTGCAAAGCTGAATGACATATTCGACTATATCAAATCCTGCCCGGATGCTTCGGACTAAATTCGTCGCTCGTGGTGTGTATCGCATCCGCCGTAGGCGGATTGCGTTCGACTTACGACTTTTGACTTATGACTATTCGATATCCTTATTGTCGTCTTCGGTTTTGCCGGTCATTGAATAGCCGCTGTCCTGCCGGGCGTGATTAACCTTCAATTTCTGCTCATACAATCGGACGACATCATCAGCATCGAGGCCTAAACACTGGGCAAGGCTTATCCAGAAAAACAGCATATCCGTCACCTCAACCTTTGCATTCTGCAAATCGTGCAGCAGAAACCTCTTGCCCTCCCTTGCCTCCTTGCACCAGTGCTTCCAGTATGTGCAATCCCGCAATTCTTCCAGTTCATTGCTCATCGCAGCGATGTAGTTATTGAGCCAGATGCCCGCCTGCTGCGGGTCGAAATTAGCCCGCAGGGCCTTCGCATCAAAACCAGTCCTTTTATTAAGTTCCGCCTGCTTTTCAAATAATTCCTTTAACGAATCCATATTTTATCCTTATAATAGATTAAACTTGATATCACAATTTGCGGCATCAAGTCATCGAATTCTGCTTTACTCATCTCTGCTCCTCTGTCTGCTTTCAAATAATCACACAAAACTATCCGGCACGGGGAATTTTTCGCACAAGGCCTCGACTTCCTGTTTTATTTTCTCCAACACATCTTCATTATCAATATTTTCGGCGACCCTATTGATAAAGACGGCTACCTGTTTTGCCTGTTCTTCTTTCATACCACGGGTTGTAATTGCGGGCGTGCCGATACGCAGGCCGCTGGGATTAAAAGGCGGAGCGGTATCGCCCGGCACAGAATTGCAGTTGGTCTCGATACCTGCCCGCATAAGGGCCTTTGCAAATTTCCTGCCCGGCATATTTTTGTTCCGCAAATCAATCAGAATCAAATGATTATCGGTGCCGCCCGAAACTAAATTGAAGCCAAACTCCAGCAACTTTTCTGCCATTGCTTTTGAGTTTTTGACAATCTGTTTTGCGTATTCCTTAAAGGCAGGCGTCGCTGCCTCGCCGAGGGCGACGGCAATAGCGCTTATGGTGTGCATATGCGGCCCGCCCTGCAATCCCGGAAAAACCGTCTTATCCAACTTTTGTGCGTGCTGTCCTTTGCACAAGATAAGTGCGCCTTCGGGCCCCGCAAAGTCTTGTGCGTGGTGGTGGTGACGATGTCAGCGTGAGGAACAGGGCTTTTGTGAACGCCCGCAACGACAAGGCCTGCAATGTGAGCCATATCAGCGACGAGGTATGCGCCGACACTTTTTGCAATTGCAGAGAATGCCTCAAAGTCGATTTGTCGCGGGTAGGCGGTTGCGCCGCAGATAATAATTTTGGGCTTGTGTTTTTTTGCCAGGTCTTCAATCAGGTTAAAATCGAGCCTTCCGGTTTGCGGATTGACGCCATACTGAACGGAGTTGAAAATTTTGCCTGTGATGCTTACCTTCCAGCCGTGCGTCAAATGCCCGCCGTCAGGAAGCGCCAGACCCATAATCGTATCGCCGGGTTCAGCCAGTGTAAGATAGGCGGCGAGGTTTGCAGGCGAACCCGAATGAGGCTGAACGTTTGCATGGTCTGAACCGAACAACTTTGTCGCCCGATCTCGTGCGATATTTTCGACAACATCAGTTACATCCTGACCTTCATAATAACGTTTGCAGGGGTAGCCTTCGGAATATTTATTGGTAAGCCAGCTTCCCGTGGCCTGACGGACGGCCTTCGAGACATAATTTTCGGAGGGGATAAGCCGAATAATCCGCCTCTGCCTCTGCTCTTCCTGCGCAATCAGCTTAAAAATTTCCGTGTCATTTTTCTCCGGTATTGTTGCCATAAAGATAAACTCCTAAAAAATTTGTCAATTTCAAGCGATGTGGTAAATCTTAAATAATTGCACCCTGATAATCAAGTCTGCCGAAAACAAAAAATTCAAGACCTAAAAAAGTTGTGGAATCTCAACGAGGCAATGAGGGATAATTCGGCTTAAAGTTGTTGACAGGCCGAAGATATTGAATAACATAACTGATTTGGCAGGCATAAATTAAGGATTAACGCAGAGAATATGGCAGAACAAGGCCCAACAGGCGAAATGGCAAAGGGAAGGGCATTCTTTGAAAAGGCCCACAAGGCCGGCGAGAGCGACAATTACGATTACGCAATCGAAATGTATCTGGAAGGTCTGCGTGTTAATCCCGAAGAGGTGACAGACGGCCATATCAGGCTGCGTGCATTGGCGCATTCAGCGAAAGGAAAAGGGCGGGAAAAAGCCGTCAATGATGGAAAAAGTCAAGGCGATTCGGCCTCGGCACGGGCAGCAGCCCCTCGAACAATTGTTAAACGCCGAATACCTTTTCACAAAAGACCCCGACCACCTTCCTTATGCCGAATCGATGCTGAAGGCCGCCGCGGCAGGCAATTATAAGCTGACGGCCAAATGGATTGCCGACCTGCTGTTTCAACTCAATAATAACAGCGGCAGACCATCGGTTCAGACATACATTTTACTGAAGGATTCCTACTCCGCCATTGGTCAACCCGACCGGGCACTGGCGGCCTGTCAGTATGCTGTAAGGATGCACCCGCAGGATGTCGAACTTTACGATGAGTTCAAGCGACTTTCTGCCGAGCTGACAATGACGAGAGGCAAATACGACCAGGAAGGCGGGGATTTTAGAAAGTCGATAAAAGACCGCGAGGTTCAGGAAAAACTTCAATCACAGGACAGCGTTGTCAAAACTGAGGATTACCGCATACAGGCTGTCAATGACGCCAGAGAAGATTTGGCCGAAGAGCCCGGGGTGGCCGGCCACATATTTAATCTGGCGCAGGCGCTTTCCGATATGGAGGAGGACGGGTTCGAGAATGAGGCAATTGAGTTATTAGAGAAGACTTCTGCCGAGAAGAAAGATTTCAGCTTTAAGGAGCGGGCGGGCCAAATCAGGATAAAACAGCTTAACCGCAAATTGCGCCATGCGAAGGACGCTCTGGAAAAAGGCGATGTTTCAACAGAAGACAGGGTCGAGAATCTTGAAAAAACGCTTAACGAGGTAAAGCTGGAACATTACCAGCTTTGCGTTCTTAATTATCCGACAGATTTGCGTGCAAAGTATGAATATGCGAATTGTCTGCTCCAGAATAAGCAGTATGACGAGGCGATACCTCTATTTCAGGAGGCCAGCAGAGACCCGCGGCACAAGATTTCGGCAATGAACAAAATAGGGCTGAGTTTCTTTCTGAAGGGCTGGTACACCGATGCAATAGATGTGCTTAATAAGACAATAGAGGCTTATGAAATTACCGATGACGGCATCGCAAAGGAGATGCAGTATAATCTGGGCAGGGCTTATGAGGCAAAAGGCGACACTGAAAAAGCCCTCGATATTTACCGCAGGATTGCCCAGCTCGATTTCGCATATAAAGATGTGCATCAGCGGGTCGATTCCTTAAGAAAAAAACAACAGGGTGGCTAAAACAACCCTCATTAAAAATAAATTGTACCAGTGAAAGGTGTAGTATTATTTTCAGATAAGGCAGATGTGATTTTAGGAGAATGATGTGGTGCGTTCATTATCAGCGAAGAAAAGAGTAAGACAGAATGCAAGACGCAAACTTGTTAATCGGGCAAGAAAAAGCAAGATAAAGACCCAGATTAAGCGATTGGAACAGGATCTTGCCGGCGGCAGTGCGGAAGCAGCGAAGAAACAGCATCAGATGGTGGCAAAAAAGCTGGACAAGCTCGCATCGACCGGCACGATGCACAAAAGGACTGCCGCCAGAAAGAAGTCGCGTCTGGCAAAACGACTGAACAAGCTGGCAAAGGCAAAACTGGAATAGTCCTTGGCATAGGCTTTCATTTGTGAAAGAGCGGCTTTTTCGGCAGAATCTCTGAACCAGTCACGTCGAGGAACGGCAATTGACAGAGCAGTCAGCCGTTCTTTTTTTAATGGGCTCTGCAACCGTTATTGAATTTGACGTTCCGGAAAAATAAAAAGGCCTGTTTCGAAAATCGATTATTCAAAACCGCTTACGGACACCGATAATATATAAGATGAATTATCAGACAAATAGTCTTAATACTAAACTGTGTCCATTCTGTGCCGAGCAGATACCCGTCCAGGCAGTCAAGTGCCGATATTGCGGCGAGCTCTTTACGCCCGAACGGCTCAGGCTGGTGGAAAGGGCCCTCGCCGCCGAAAGCCAGGGGACCGGCGAACAATCCCTGCTTGTGACATCGCCGTCTCTGTGGGCGTTAGTTAATTCATTCACAATGGGTTTTATCGCACTTTGTGCGGCCATTTTTCTGATTATTGTCCCGCTCGAAAGGCCGTTCGGCTCTTCAAAACCCTCCGGTGGAACGGTTTCCCAAAGCAACGGTTCTTCTAATATCGCTGCAAATCAAAACCTCCCGCAGCAACCGCCGGTTTTGAATAATTCTTCGTCCTCTATGCGTAAATTCCGCATCCTTTCGGGTTTGTTTATTGTGCTGATGACCTCGCTTTGGCTTGCAACAAAAATTTATGTGCTTCGGATGATTCGTTACGAGATTACGCCGCAGCGCATCGAATACAGCCGGGGCCTTTTCGACCGAAAGGTCGATAACCTCGATATGTTCCGCATAATAGATATGAAGATGCGAAGGTCATTTCTCGATTGTATGACCGGGGTAGGCACGGTGATTATCTACACCACCGACAAAACCGACCCGGAATTTCGGTTTGAAAAAATCCGCAATCCGGCTCAGCTTTACGATATTGTCAAAAAATACAGCCTCGAGGCCGACAGGGGCGGCAACGTCGTCCACCTCGAATAACAGGATTATTTACATATCGGCTACACAATTCATTTTCACTTTGCGCCGGATGGTTGTTCCGCCGAATCATTTCGAATTTGAGTATCTGCAATTAAATTTTTTCGGAATTATGCACTTGACAAACGAAAGGAGAAATAATGAATATTTATGAGAGAACAAGATATTTACTACGGAATGTCATAATTATTGTTAATTTGACACAAGGAAAGGGTGATAATAGAATAAGCGCATGGAAGGAATGCCAGAGAAAAAGGTGCGCACTTGGTCAATCAAAGGCGCTATCGTTTTTATCAGAAGTCACATGCCCGTGAAGAGCATCCGGCGGTTTTTCCATTGGAATTATTCAGGTGTGTTTATTCCCCTTTTTGTGGGCGGGGTTATTGGTATGGCATCAATAGCACTCGCTATAGAGAATTCCAAACCTATTTTTATGTTGACCTACATCTTTGCATTTGTCGCATTAGTTTGGAGTTTAGGGTATTGGCTCACTTGCGATGTTTCGGGTAAATGGAAGTTTTCGGTTTCTGTTCTTATAGTATTAGTGTTCATCGTATCGTGTTTCTCTATTGGACGGATAGAGGAACAAAAGGAATTATCGTCATTACATGGCTGCTTAATCCCAGACAATAAACCTACCCCCAATACTCCCACCTGCCAGATTCCCGCCAATGGTATTGCGCTATTTTTTGGCAATAATTCTGTTGCTTATATCACCGAATTTCCCCATATTGTGATACAATTGGACAATGAACCACTCCTTATAATAAACAAACTCAACAATAGAATAACATTATCTGGCAAGTTTTTCAGTCGAGATGGGAAGATTGTTGCAAAATTATCAAGTAACACATTTGAGGTTAGCTCCAACAATAAATTCTCCATTGAACGACCAGATCGCCACACGTTGATTGTATTTGGTCCAGAAGATGAACAAACACTCAATGTTGAATTCGTAAACCCATCAGTTATAAAAATTATGAGCGAATATTATCTTCCTCATCCAAATCTCTATCCAAACCTCCAATCTCTTATCATTGATGAAGATTCATGGAGAATCGGTAACACAAGACAGCACGGGTGTTTATTGGGTGGGAAAATAGATTTTCACTTTAAATCCGACGGCTCGGTGGAGATTGAGTCCGGTCCCGGTGCGGCAGCTATTAAGATTGGTCCTTGATTTTTGAAACTATGAAAAAAAGCTAAAAAACAAGTTTCGTTTGTCAAGTGCATAATTCCGAATTTTTTTACTATAATAAGTACGGTCGTAATGTGATTACTCCCTGAATTATTTTTGGGTTTGAATATGAGGCGAGCGATACAGGATTATCCGCAGGTTTCACTCAAGTTGCAGGATTTGGACGGCAAAATCGATTTTGCCGCACTTTTCGGCAAGACGCACCTGTTGAGGTCGAAATCGGGACGGGAAAGGCCGCCTTTTTGCTTAATCAGGCTAAAAACTATCCCCAAATCAATTTTCTCGGCATCGAATGGGCGTCGCGGTATTACCGCTATGCCGTCGACCGAATCGGCAGATGGAATCTTGCAAATGTCAGAATCATCCGCACCGACGCCGCGGTCTTTCTGGCAGAATTTATTCCGGATGAATCTGTCGATTGCTTTCATATATATTTTCCCGACCCCTGGCCTAAAAACCGCCACCACAAAAGACGTCTCTTTAACGAAGCCAATCTGAATCAGATGATTCGCTGTTTAAAAGAGAAGGCATTATTCAGGCCGCAACAGACCACGCAGAGTATTTCGAGCAGATTCAAAAACTTATTGAGGGCAGGGGTGATTTGCAGGAAATCGCCTTCCAGCCGGCAGCCGGCGCACAACAGGGAGAGCTGGTAGGTTCAAATTTCGAGCGAAAATATCTCAAAGACAGCAAAAATGTCCACACCCTCGCCGTCAGGAAAATCGGATAATGCGTTAATGTTGTAATAACTTTATTCAATAACCCAAACCGTTCTATCTTGTCATACCTGCGCAAGCAGGTATCCATTACTATAATCTGCGGTCTGGATTCCCGCTCCCCGCTTTCGCGAGGACAAGCTTCGCGGGTATGACATATAAATTGGCATCTTTTCAACAGAGCAAGAGAGTATCTTAATCTGCCTTATTTTTGCTGGAGACGCACAGGGTTGTCTGTATTTGCGCAGAAAGCCGCCCGGTTGGATTAGCGTTCGTGGAGAATTGCGAATCGTAATCCTCGGCGAGGCAGCTTTCAGCCATCCGGAAAACGGTGCATACAGAGGTCTCTAATCCCTGAGTCCATAAATTTTCATTCGACTTACAATTGCCCCCCGGCAAGTCGAAATGGCTCCGGCCTCTGTTAATTACTGCCTTTATCGGTCGATAGACAAAAATTAAATATAGGCAATTGATGAAAGACATCTTCTAAAAACCGCAAAAATCATATGGAATATAATACAGGTTGCGATAAGTTTTTGTGCCTACTGAGTAAAATCCGAAATCCGAATATCGAAGCACGAAACAATATCAAATGACCGAAATTCGAATGTTCGAAACGTTTTGGTCATTAAAAATTTGTGTCATTAGGATTTGTTTCGAATTTAGGATTTCGTGCTTCGGGTTTCACAAATATTTGGCCAACGCTATAATTCAAGAGGCGTCAAACCCTCACGGACGGCATACTTGGTAAGTTCAGCCACGCTGTGAATACCGAGTTTATCCATAATGTTGCGCCGGTTTGACTCAATGGTTTTGCCGCTGACGTGAAGCTGCAGGGCAATCTGTTTGGTGCTTTTACCTTCGGCCAAAAGCTGCAGGACCTCCCGCTCGCGTTCTGTCAAGGCCGGCGCAATCGGCTGATTTTCAGTCGTCAGTTGCTTGAGGTAATCATCAACGACGACTCCTGTTATGCGGGGGCTTAAATAAATCCCTCCATTTAACACAACTCGTATCGCCTCAAGCAGTTCGTTAAACAGGCTCTCTTTCAATATGTAACCCGATGCCCGCCTTGAGCATTTCGGTCACAAAACGCTTACTGGAATGCATCGACAGGGCAATGACCTTTGTGCTGCCCAACCTGCCGACAATCTTGCGGGCGGCATCGATGCCGTTGAGATTCGGCATACTTATATCCATAATAACTATATCAGGCTTAAGCTCCCGAACAAGCTCCACTGCTTTTCTTCCATCCTCGACTGCCCCAACCACCTCGATATCCGGCTGCTTGTCCAACAATGCGCACAAACCCTGACGAATAATAGTATGGTCATCCGCCAACAAAATTTTCGTAGGCATAATTATTCCCCCCTTTTGTGAGTATGGCCTTTAAGCGGTGCGGCAATTGTGGCCTTGCAGCCGGCATCCGGTTTTGATTCAATCTCAAAACGCCCCCCCAATTGCTCCACACTCTCTCGGATACTGAACAGTCCAAATTTAGCCGTTTTAGCCGCCATTGTCTTTGCTTCTTCTGGGTAAAAGCCGACGCCGTTGTCCCTGACCGTAATCTCTATGGAATCGTCGGTCCTGCGTATGCAGACCTTAACCTTGCTGGCACGTGAATGTTTGATAACGTTAATAAGCAGCTCTCGAACGTTTCTAAACAGCAGCACCCGCACATCATCGTCGAGAGGTTTGGGCAGGTGGTCGTCCTGAAACTCGGTTTCTATGCCGCCTTTATCGTGTAATTGCTCATTCAGCCATTCTGCGACCGCCGCCTCAAATCCCAGCTCGTGAAGTATCGGGCTGCTCAGGTCAAACGTCAGAGACCTTATGTCCTGAATCGCCTTTTCTATTGAGCCGCTTATATCTTCGAGGGCCTGGGCCAGTGGCGGTAAGGTCGCCGAGGCGTGCAGCGAATCAAGTTTTATTTTTGCCAACGCAAGCGACTGACAAAGCTGGTCGTGAAGCTCGCCGGCAATCCGCCGGCGCTCCCGCTCCTCGGTCAGCGCCAACTGTGAGGCCAACTGTTTAAGCTGCCTCTGGTATTCAAGGAGTTTTTCCTCCGCGCGTTTGCTATCGGTGATGTCGATGAACATATTCGAAAATCTGCCCTTGGCCGGACAGAACGAGGTGACGTGCAGGTGCTTCCCGATCGGCGGGAAAAAGGCCTCGAACGAGTTAGGTTCCCCGGTCTCGGCGACCTTGGCGTAGATATCGAGAAAAGGCGCCGCTCCCAAGCCGTAGACCTGCGAGGCCAGCATCCCGACTGCCTGCGCCCTGCCGATACCGGTAATCCTCTCGAAGGAAGGATTGATATCGAGAATCCGGTAGTCCACCGCCTTGCCGTCCTCATAGATGACTTCATCCAAGCAAGACGCGGAATCCATATGCTCGAACAATGCCCGGAACTTCTCCTCGCTCTGCTTCAGTGCCTCCTCCACCCGCTTTCGTTCGGTCACATCATCATAGACCGCAACTATTTCTCCGCTCGGCAGTTTATATACATTATTTTCTCGCCATCCCGAGATACGGCTGTCTTTGTAAAGGGTTGTTGGGTACGGCTCGGCCCTTCCGGTTTGCCATGCTCGCCGCAAGATATCCAACAGGCCCATTGCCTTAACACCCGGGAAAATTTCTGTGACTCGTTTACCCACAACGTCTTCTCTGCTGATTTTGTCCATTATTTGCCCGGCAATGTTGAAGTCCTTGAAAACAAAATCCGAGCCGTCGTCAACCGCTTCGTAAACCGCCACCCCGCTGCTCATATTGTTAAACAACTCTCTGAACCGTGTTTCGCTTATTCGTAGCGACTCCTCCGCCAGCTTGCGATCTGTGATGTCCCGGAAGATCCAGATTCGCCCGAAATATTTTCCATTTTTATCGATAACAGGCGATGAATACCTGTCGAAGACAATTCCGTTTTTGAACTCAATTTCATCCTGGCTTGTCTCATCCTGATGAGAGTAAAGATATTCGACCTTTTCAAGGAACTGCTCTGGGTATTTTGTCTGACTAACCGCATATTGAAGAAGCGCCGTGTCATCCTTGTCTTCGACAATATGTTGCGGCACTTTCAACATCTCGATTAGCCGTTTATTGGTTAAAATTTTCTGATTATTGCTGTCAACAACGAGCACGCCGTCAAGATTTGCTTCTACCTGTGATTCAAGCAGCGCTGTCTTCCACAGTATTTCTTCTTCTGCGCGTTTCCGCTCCGTTATATCCCTCGTTGTTGCAATCCGCGCCAGTTTGCCTTTGTAAATTATGGATTTACCTGCTATCTCCACTTGGAATCTCGTTCCGTCTTTTCGTATTGTGTCCGCCTCATAGGGCCTGTCATAACCGGACCGAATCCTCTTTTTCGCATCCTCCCAACACTCAGGGGCGAAGAACTTGTCGATTTTCATACCAACTGCCTCTTTGGGGTCATAACCCCACAGTCGGCTAAACGCTTTATTGACCTCGATTATCCTTTGGCCATCGTGTATCACGATGCTGTCGAATGACTCGTCCGCCAGAGTCCTGAATCTGGTTTCGCTTTCACGCAGGGCCTGCTCGGCCTGTTTTCGCTCGGTGATATCATCGCCATAGAAATCCACATAATCGGTCTCTGCAATCGGCACCACAAGAAACTCGAAAATACGCCTGTTATACTCTACCTTCTCTCTTACCATTTTGCCTGATGCAAGGACTGCTTCTGCCAGCCGACGCCATTCCGATGGTGCGGGCAAACCCACACCGCTTCTCTTTGCCTTTAGAAGCGGCTCGCTTGCCTTGTTGGCGTAAAGCACCGTCCCGTCTTTGTGAATCCGCAGAACCGGATGGGGATTCTCCTCCGGAAATTTTGCCAAATCGTTGGGCAACTTTCTGGTATGCTCTGCTTGTGGCCTAAGCGGCTCTACCTTGGCCGGCCTTTTCTTGTCCCCACGAACCTCTTCCGCACGCTCACCGTTTTTTTCTGACCTGCGCATAGCAACACCTCCAACTATAGCCTATGCACAAAATTTGGTAATCCTCGCTTTAAAAGATGTTGTACCCTTGCGTTGCTCTCTGCCATATTATTTTTCTCCCAATCTATTGGATGATTTTACCCCATTGTCGTGAAATGTCCAGAAAAATCTTCGTGGATAATAACTACTGGGCGATACAGGATTTGAACCTGTGACCTCCTGCGTGTAAGGCAGGCGCTCTGGCCAATTGAGCTAATCGCCCGAAACCGTCATAATCGGTTTTCTATGTCCATATATTACGCATTTTCACTCCTTGCGTCAAGATTACGAATTGGTTATATTGGCGACATTACGTGCGAAAAAAACTTAAACAAAAAAGGTTATTTTTTAAGAGGCTAAAAAATATGGCGGTTTTGGAAGCGATAAAAAAAAGGTATTCCTGTCGCAATTACCTTGAAAAAAGTATCGAAAAGGAAAAGCTCAACGAAATTCTCGAGGCGGCAAGACTGGCGCCGTCGGCAAAAAATCTTCAGGACTGGCGTTTCGTCGTCGTAACCGATAAAGACAAAAAGAAAAAAATCGCAGAAGCAGCGAATAACCAGATGTTTCTGGAAAAGGCAGGGGCGATTATTGTGGCCTGCACCAACAGCGATTACGTGATGCGGTGCGGACAAGCAGCAGGAGTAATTGATGTATCAATCGCATTAGAGCATATCTGTCTGCAGGCGACTGAACTGGGGCTGGCAACCTGCTGGATTGGCGCATTCTATCCTGAAAAGGTAAAGCCTGTCGTCAGTATCCCCGATGATATTACGATTGTGGAATTATTAGCGGTAGGTTTCCCTGCGGACAAGCCCAAAGGGCCGGGCCGTGAGCCGATAGAAAAAATCGCCTGCTTCAATACTTGGAAATTTATGGATTGAAATTCTGCCTGAACTAAAAACTCAAAACTTCCCCCCGCAGCGGGTTAGTTGTTGATTTCGATGTGTCTTTTTTCGGCCTTGCTTCTGCATCGTTTGCAGTCGCAGACGCCGACCCGCTGAAGATGTGAAGTGCCTGCGATGTTTTTTGTTTCTACCAACCTTGCCCCTTTTGCCTTCATTTTTCGCAGCGAGAGCTCGGCCACCCTGTTGTTCTGCGAGCCAATCGCATCAATTACGACGCGGACTTTTTTTCCCTGCTGGAGAAGCCCGAGGACCGTAGCCATAACGGCTTCTTCGGTATTTGCGCCTATGACGATAAACTCGCTGCCCTTAACTTCGGTCAGGAGTCTCTCAATCCTCGGCTCATCGAACGGGTCAACACAGCGCTTGTGAAGGATAACCTGTCGGTATTGTTTGAAGATGTCGCCGGACAGGTCGGCGTGACCATCAGCAGGAAAACTAACGTGATTATGAATAACGGTGTATCGCACCTTTTTCTGGCCATCGGTGCCGTCTATGCAGTAAGTTGCACCGTTACCGCCGGGATATACATCGCACACTGAAATAATCGGGATATGTCTGGTTCTGGCCCAAGCCATTATTCTGCGGATATGCGAGAGGACTCTTCTGTGGTTTCTTACGCAGGCGCTGCCGGCAGCAAGCAAAAAATCCCTTTGCGTATTGACGTCAACCAAAACCTGACGACGCCGACCTGTAACTAATCGCCGGAACATCTCTGATTCCTTTCATTAAGAAAGGCTGTTGGTCCTATAAATTACTACGAACCAGCAGACTATAAGTTCAACAAAACTTATCGGTTTTACAGCAGACCCCCTTTAGCAGCCTTTATCGTAAATTCGCTGTTTAGTTTTCCAGGCAGGCAAAATAGCAACTGCGAACCCCCATATTTCACAGAGTATTCATCAAATATTTAAAAATGGTATTTCCCGCCACAGTCTATAGTGAGGGATAATACCAATAAAAAGCTGCCGTCAGACTCGGCGTTTTTTCCAAAGCAGAACAATTGAGCCCCAACTGAGCAGAACAATAGTTGCCGGCTCTGGAATAACGGCGTATGATGGGTAAGCTCCGCTTAAGGTGCCATAAGTATCGGAGTAACGACTTGTCTTTGCAATGAGGGCGTCCCCGTAAGACCCGTTTTTCGGGGCGAGAGCGCTGTAGAAATAGATTGTGGCTGTTCCGAAACGTATCGAATGGCCACTGCCCCTCGAAGGTTCATATTCTATGACGGGATCGATAACGTCCGAGTCGGAGTTCTCCTCAGCCTTCATACTGACCAAGCTACCACCCCCCAGAGCGTCTCTATGTCTGCTGAAATACCCTCTTTGCAGCGAGAAACTTATAAAATGGTCATCCGTGGCACCACCGGTACCCAAATCCAACACGAGGTCCAGGTTATTAGACCGTCTCCTTAGATTCCATTGAACCTCTACAGTGTAAAGATACAAACCTTCATATTCCCCTTCAGTAACTAAGGTTGCCGTACTTGTGCCGCTCACCGAGGGGCCAACAGAGCCGGCAAAGACGCGGGGGGCGAGGCTAAAGGCCGTCAGAACCGCACACAATAAGTATATATTTTTTCTACCTTTCATCACCTACCTCCATAAAAGGTGCGTAGTCCGTCCACGCAGCAAAATCACCACTATTTATGTGTATCCGGTTTTAAAATACCGCTTTGAATTCCTGCTGGGTTTGCTAAAGCTGGTTTAGTTTTCTAAACTCAAACCCAGCGACCTTTACCTTTTTCGATACATCCAAAGGCTTAACAATTTATATTAGCGCACCACTAAAAAGTGTTGCGGCGATATACTTGCTGGGTGTGATGATTAATCAGTTGCCGTTAAACGCGCACCCAGCAAAAAGAAGAGAGAGAACTTTCATAATTTTTTTATAATTATCACGGCTTAGCCGTGCAATTTTTGTGCCGAGCCTGGCAACCAAACCGACCTTAACATTGCGTTAGCGGTCATCAAGCTCAGCTTGGGGGTGAGAAAACTCTTCGCGAGCGTATAATCAACACGGATAACCGTGTCTGCTCTCACCGAAAACTACTTGTCAAAAAGCAAAACCTGTTTTTCTTTTTACCGAATTATTGTTTTGTATCTGAAAATTATCAGGCAGCTTATTAGTCTCGATAACAGCCCTTCTGAAAAGCTCATCACTTGTTTTATCAGTCAAGACGACAGAAACGCCGATGCTGCGAGCCTTTATTTCCTGAGCAACATCGCCTGCCGTTATAAAAACTATTGTTTTGATATCCGGTTTTACCGCCCTTAGTTTCACAAGAAATATGCCGTCCGGCATATCACCGAGGTTCCAGGCGGTAACCACGCTGTTCACTCTTTCTTCTTTTAAAAGAGCAGCGGCCTCGGCACCGCTTTCACAACTCAGAACGCGTAGCGGCAGGTCGCTTAAAACTCTGCCTTTTCCATTCAAACCCACCGTTAAAATCTTTGGTTGTACAAAAAAAATCATTTCATATCCTGAAGCGTAACCATCTTTGGCTGCATCCGTACCCCTGTCAGGCCCCCCTGCCCCCATTTTTTATTTCAATCACGTAAAAACGTGAGCTACTTTCAAAGCTGGGTTTGCCTTTTAACCCTTCTCCGATAAGCACCTTTCGGCGTATCAAACCCAGCCAGAGAAGAAGAGAGTTCTTGAACAATACTATTTCTTATCACAGCAAAGCCGTGTCAATTTCGCGCTGGGTCTTGAGATTGGCTTTTTAGGTTAAGCCTAAACCCAGCGAGGAAGAGAAGAGAGAGAGAGAGTTTTTATTAATCACGGCAAAGCCGTGTCAATTTCGTGCCAGGCCTGATAATTCCTCTTTAAATCGGATAGATTTCTGGTTCTACCAAGCCCAGCTTGGAGGTGAGAAAACTCTTCGTGAGCGTATCATAAACATGGTCTTCTAAACCACATCTGCTCTCAAATGTTCATTTGTTAAAGAGCCAGCAGCATCGTAAGAGTCACAAGTTTGCTGACATAAGATATGCGAAAGGTGTGCCAAAGTTTTGAAAGGCAAAAAATAAATTATAAATCCTTTTTATGCAATTACTTACAAATGTAAAAAAATTTATATATTATTACCGCTCAAAAAGACAGAAGACCACTTAGGTCGGTTAAAAAAGAAAATTATTGCTGTAAGTTTTGATTTGGGAGCTTGTTACCAAAAAAGCAGCATGTTTGGCCGGTAGCGACCATTTTGGGTAGTGTCCTAATTTAAATTATTTTTGTAATTCAATATCTCCTCAATCGTCCAAATATGGTCTGATATTCCTGCTGCCATTGCAGGCGTAATTCTTAAACTTTTATGAATCCGGCAGAAATTGTAATAGGCGTAGTGCAGGTGAAGAGCGTCCATAAGATTGTCAAATTTCTTGCTAAAACCGTTTGTCAATCGGGTTAGCCGCCGCAAACTCATACGCATAGTTAGGTTTTGACGTTCCACAAACGATGTTGAGATAGAACGTCCTCTAAAATCGCCTAACATTACACGTGGTTTAGTCTTTACAAAGTCCACTGGTGAATAACCTTCTACTTTAGGCCAACCATTGTGCATATATACCTTTATAAGCTGTGCGTGGCTTGCAGTGCCTCTAAAGGCCATTCCAACAGCACTATCGTAAGCAGCCATACCGTCTGTTGTAATGTAAGTATAACCAACCAGTCTGCGTCTTAACTCCTTCATAAATTTGAATGTCATATCGTAGCTACGTTGCCCCATCATAAAACAAGGCACAAGCTTTGTTTTACTGTCAATCGCCACAAAGATAAATTGTGAGCCATATAGACCTACAGCCTGCTCTTCAGGCGTTAAGTGGCTATCCTTCTTACCAACAAACGTCCATAATTCGTCCACTTGCAAGGCTTCTACACGAATCCCCTGCATAAGGGTATCCATAACCAATTTAGCCTGTTTGCCTGCGCTTTGAAGTAGTCTCATAATGGTATCTCTGTGATGCCCTGTAAGGCGTTCTACGCTGCGAATTGAACAACCTTCGACTAAAGTGTGTAATATCTCTGCTTGCTTTTGAATTGATAGCTTATACATTTTAAGCCTCCTGAAAATTTCCCGCTTGACAGAAGGCTTTTGAGACGATATACTGCTTATGCTAAAGCGTCTCGGCCTTCAGTGGTCGGGTCGTTTTGAAAGGGCGGGACGAAGCCACGAAGCAGACGCCCGTCCTTTCGATATTTTATCGGAGCTGGTCGGATTCGAACCGACGAAGGCTTTATTAGCCTTACCCCCTTGTAAGGGGGGCGAGTTAAGCCTCTACTCAACAGCTCCGGCGTCAGCCCCGCTGGTCTGTTGCAAGGTTCAGCGGGGCTTCTTATTTTGCAATCATACTGTTAGTTTGCAAGCCGGTCAAGAAAAAAATGAAAATATCAAAAATTATTTTCCAACACTTGGTTATAACTGATTGATATACCCAAACAATTTAACTCCTTATACAGTAAGTATTTACGAAATCATATATTTCGGTTTCCAATCATAAGTAGATTAGATATGAAAAAATTATTGAGTTTTTCCAAAATTAGGTCTTGACTGAATTGGATTTTTCCATATTATATTATTAGGGTAATCAAAGATTACTAAAATATATTAAAGGAGAATGATATGAGTTATGAAAACGCAATCGAAGCTATTAAAAAAGAAGTTGAGATGAAGTTAAGAGAGTTAGAAGGATTGTATATTGCGGCCAATCAGCTTTGTAAGCTCGATAATATGCCGCCTTTGTATGTTGTAGGTGAACATAACAAAGAAACGCCTCAAAATAGAAATCTTAAAGGCGATGAATATTATGGTAAACCGTTAGCTACCGTAATCACTGAGGTATTGCAAAAGAGAAAAGATAGTGCGATGGGGCCTGCTACCCTTGAAGAGGTTATCAGTCGTATGAAGGATGGCGGATATGTTTTTGATGCTAAAGACCCTCTTTTGGCAGTCAGTATATCAATGGGCAAAAATCGAAAATTTACCAAACTACCAAATGAAAAATGGGGATTAACAGAGTGGTATCCCAACGTAAGGGAGAAAAAAGTTGCGACCGATGTCATAATTGGGCCAGAGGTTGAGCAACCCCAACAAGAGGCAGAAACGCCGGTGATTGTTAAAACAGTAGAACAACCAAAAAGAAGAGGGCGACCACCAAAACAATTAGTGCAAACAGAAATTAAAAAAGAAGAACCAAAAGAATAGGTAAGATAGTCAGGGATGAAAATATGACCCCACCCAATGTTTACGCTTTTATAGACGGAACAAACCTTCACATAGCAGTAAGGGAACAAGGTTGGATATTGCATTGTGGACGATTTAGGAAGTATCTTAAAGACAGATTCGGCGTTACAAAAGCTTTTTACTTTATTGGTTATGTCCAAAGCCGGACTGGTTTATATAAATCTTTGAGAAAGTCTGGATATAAAATGGTTTTCAAACCCACTTTTAAAGACAAAAACGGGAAAATAAAAGGCAACGTAGATGCCGAGTTAATTTTAAAAGCACTTATATTGTGCCATAAATATCAAAAAGCTATTATTGTTAGTGGAGATGGAGATTATTATTGTCTTATCAAATTTTTGAAAAGGCAAAAAAAGTTACTTAAAATTATCATACCCGACCGAAACAATTATTCTTGGTTATTAAGGCGATTCTCAAAAGATATTATATATATGAATGAAATGAAGGAAAAATTAAAATATGCGGATTATAATAAAAACGTGAGGGGTATCCCATCAGGACAAAACCTTTCAGGTAACCCCTCGTCGTGATTCTTTAACAATTTCTATGCAAAGCCTAACACCTTGTTCGACCTTTGTCAAGCCCTTTCTTAAAAAAATATACCAAATCCGCATTATTTTGTCAATATATACCTTTGGGATGTATATTATAGGGCTTTTTCATCATTATAATTGTTCATATCAGTATTATTTATGCTTATATACATTTTTAAGGAATTACCCAAATTAGGACACTACCCCATTTTGGACGGTCAGCCCGCATACCTTTTTCCCGGCAGGTGGATGTCGTATCTCGTATTGCGCCGCTCGCTGCTGTTATGCTTTTGTGGCTGATAACCGATAAGGGGTGACTCGTTTTGTATATTACGCCATTTCTGCTATCGGACAGGTTGACGTGGCTCTGCAGCCGACATAAAAAGGATGTGGCCTAAGGGGCTCAGGAAAGTATAGACTTACAGAAGTTATTAAGGTTGGGTTCTGCCGGGAACAGCGATATTGAGTTTTTCGATGAGTCTGTTGAGCTGCCGACGTTCAATGCCGAGTATCTTGGCGGCAGAGAGTTTTCGACCTCTTGTGTATTCGAGGGTGTGGATGATGACCTTTCTTTTGACCTCATCGAGGGTGGGCAATTCCTGTTTGCCGGTATTTTCCGGTTCTTCGATAATGATGTCGAAAGGCAGAACAGAAGGCTGAATTTCGCTTCCCATAGTGAGGACATAAGCCCTTTCCATTGCGTTAGCCAACTCTCTGACATTGCCGGGCCAGGAATAACGCAACAACAGATTCTTAACATCCTCTGTCAAGACCTTCGGAGGCTCATTATAAAAGGTCGACTGGTTCGCGAGGAATAATTCCGCCAGAGACAAAATATCTTCTTTTCGCTGCCTGAGGGGAGGTATTTCGAGCGTGACAACGTTCAAGCGATAATAGAGGTCGGCGCGGAAAGTGCCTGCCTTGACCATTTCATAAAGGTTTCGGGAGCTTGCACATATTACGCGGACATCAATCGGATATAATTTGGTCGAACCGAGAGGCGTGACAACTTCTTCCTGCAGGATGCGGAGGAGCTTTGCCTGTAATTCGAGCGGAATTTCGCTTATTTCATCGAGGAAGATGGTGCCGCCGTCAGCCGCTCTGAAAAAACCGATTGTGTTGTCAACGGCGCCTGTAAATGCGCCTTTTACATGACCGAATAACTGGCTCTCAAACAACTGACCGGTAAGAGTTGTGCAGTCAACCGGGACAAAGACCTTGCCGGCACGGTCGCTGGCCTTATGTATCTGATGAGCAACCATCTCTTTGCCGACACCTGTCTCGCCGGTAATTATGACAGAACATTTCCTTGCGGCAATGGCTCCAATCATATCGAGGATGGAATAAAAGGCAGGCGATTTGCCGACAAAGACATCTACATTCGATTGCTTAGAGGGATTGTTTAAAGAAAGCTGCTCCGCATTTCTTTTAGCTGAACCCTTCTCAGCCCACAGACCTTCTGAATCGAGTGGTTCTCTACCCACGTTCTCTCTCATCTCTTCTATCACCCCTGCCCCCCTACGGGCAAATTAGAGTTGTCTCTCACGCTCCTACACTATAAAATCCCTTCCAGTCCAAAAACCTGACACCGGGGGAGAAACCTATTCTAATTGTAAGTATTTTAACTGGTAAAAAATCAAAAGTCAAGGAAAATATGTCAAAATGGATAACTTCCTTTTAAGATTTGGCAATTTTCCGTAAAAACGGCCGCAGAAATTTTACCGTTGATACAATCGGCAAAGTCGGCAAGTGCAAATCCCTGCAGAAAACAAATAAAAAGGATACGCAAAACTATTCTCTCTAAAAGATATGCAAATATCAGAAATGCAAATATAAGGGATAAATATTTCTTATAGATGCCCTGACAAAGAAAAAACGTCCCTATACGAAGGGTGATGGTCCTAAAAATCCGTTTGGATTTCGGCTCCCATAGACAAATATTTGGTTTTGCTCTGTAGAAAAGCAACTAATTTATTTGTCATACCTGCCCCTGTTTTCGCAGGGGTAAACTTGTCCCCGCAAAAGCGGGGAGCAGGTATCCAGAACTACAAAATCAAGCTTGGATTCCCGCTTGCGCGGGAATGACAGAAAGCAATCGCACGTTTCCTACAGAGCAATTTGGTTCTTCACTCTGTTGCCAAATCGAACGGTGAAATGTAGCTGCCGAATCTACGCTGGGCATCAAGAAGTCGATTTCTCTGTTCTGCCAGCACACCTAACAGTTCATCCGGCGTATCGGCGACATTCTGCCGGTAGAACTGCTCAACCCGCTCGAGCTTGGCAATGTTTTCTCCGACTCGAACTGTGAACTGTCTGACGTAATCATCCCGCGAGTATTCCTTTTCAAGCACCTGTCTGAAGAGCCGCTGAAGGTCCTCGAAGGAAGGGATAAAGCCGGTAGGTGTCCGCACGGCGTTTGCCTCGCCGTGTGCGCGAAGCTCCATCCACTTCACCCACACGTGCTTGTCACGCACACCGTTGACAAACCTGCCTTCTTTGTCTCGAAGGAAGTAATTGACGCCGAACACCAGCGGCGGATTCCTCATCTTTTTGCCGAACTCCAGATTGTTCCGAACATACTTGCCCAGCGGAATAGCCACAAAGTCCTGGATGCTCATCAGGTTAATCTCCGGCACGCCCTCCTTGCCAATGATGGCAAAGGTTGTTTCCGTCTCCAGCGAGGCGCCATAAGCAATAATTCCGTGCTCCCAGCTGAAGCCCTGCTGACAGGGCACATAAGCATAAGCATCGCGCCCGCCGTACATAACTCCAGCCAGTTCCACGCCCAAAGGATTGTCCAGTTCAGGGTCACAGTTCTTCAGTGCCTTTAATGCAACTGCGTATCGAGCGTTTTTGTTGGCACAGAGAATCTCCGCTCCTTTGGCATCCTTCTTGCCTTTGTACCAGTCGCCTGAGAAGTTCTCGCCGTCATTCGGAGGTTCAAGACCCATTCCGAGCCAGTATGGCCTGCCGTCCTTAACCAGGACATTCGAAAAGATTACCTCGCCAAGCCTGTTTAGCACATCCCAAATCACAGGGTCATCCTTTTTATTGACATTCTGAATTATGCCGAAGATGCCTGCTTCAGCATTGGCAGCCATACAACGGCCGTTGACAGCACGGAAATAGGCTATATCATCACCGAGGATTTTTTCACCAGGCAGCATTGCCGTGGAGGTCTTGCCGCAAGCGCTGGGAAACGCCCCTGCGAAGTAGGTCTTGCGTCCGTTTTTGCCTCGAACGCCCATCAGGAACATATGTTCAGCCAGCCAGCCTTCCTTGTCGGCCTTTCGGATTGTCAGCCGGAGCGCCAGCTTCTTGAGTCCCACAGTGTTGCCGCCATATTGCGTATTGACGCAGTAGACCATATCGGTAGTGTAGTCTATGTAGATACGTTTTTTGTCCGGCTCACAGCTGACCATTCGGCTGTCTATCTTTCCGCAGGAATGCAGGGTGGCGAAGAATTTAGCCTTAGGTCCGAGGCGTTTGAACTCCTCGTAACCTAACCGGTATAACAGATTCAGGGTGTGCGAGACGTAAAAGGAGTCGGTGCACTCAACGCACGGAATGCTGAAATCAGAATTATTCGGGCCAAGCGCCATAAAGCGAACGCTCATAATCCGGCCTCTCATTACTCCCTTGAGCAGGCCGCGCACCTCCGCCAGGCCTTCCTGCCGCTCTATCTGATTAAGTGCCTTACTCAGCGAATCGGCCTTTGGAACAAGGTATTTTGTTGATTCCCTGTCGCGTCCCTGGTCTTCCATTCCGTCAAAATGAATAGTATGACCCTGGATTTTCAGCATTCTCTCTTCGCCGGTCTTTATCGCCATTTGTCGGCTGTATTCTACGTCCTCTGCTGAGTCTGTGCTGACCCATACCGAATCCGGCTCACATAGCTCAATTGCGTCTGCAACAAACGCGTTCAACCTGGGATTATCGAGGGCGACAAGCCTTTTGTAATGCTCCTTGTCTAACTTTTCCTTCAGAATTTTCAGCTCGTCTGACATCTAAAGATTGCCCCTTTCGTTAAGAACAGCCTGTCAATAAAGAAAAAACTGAGCGTGAAGCTCGATACGTAAAAAATGCAGACAGGGAAAAGGAATTTCAACGGTTCGAGATTTTGCATTTCATTTTGTACCTTCCGAGCGTCTTTTTATGCATTGATTGAGCAAATACGCTCAAAAACCTACGAATTAGAACACAGGCGACAGGCAGTGTCAATTTCATTTTTGTAATAATCAAAATGAGGAAAAGCAAAAACGGCAAAATCCAGACTTTGAATTCAGCCCCGATTTATCGGGAACGAATCAAAAAGCCGAATTACAAACCACAAATATCGGCCGATGGTTATAAAAAATGGTTTGACGGCCTTTGCAGGCTGTATTATACTTGTGAGTTCAAAATCAGCGGGCGGAAGAATTTATGGAGAAAAAAATGAACACAAACAAAATTGTTGGCGAGGCTATCACATTTGACGATTGTCTGCTGATACCTGCCAGGAGCGACCTCGTGCCGAGCCAGGCGGATACCAGAACAAAACTTACCAGAAACATTGACCTTAATGTGCCGATTGTATCGGCAGCGATGGACACGGTCACGGAATCTGCGCTGGCGATAGCACTGGCACAGGAGGGCGGGATAGGGATAATCCACAAGAACCTGTCGATTGAATCGCAAACATTAGAGGTGACAAAGGTCAAACGTTCGGAGAACGGCGTGATTCTGGACCCGGTGACGCTGTCGCCGCAGCAGCCCGTCAGCAAGGCACGAGAGCTGATGAAGGATTATAACATTTCGGGCGTGCCCGTTGTTATCGGTAAAAAACTGCTGGGAATTCTGACCAGCAGAGACCTTAAATTCTTGAAAGATGACAAAGCCGAAATCAGCACCGTTATGACAAAGGAGGATAAACTTATAACCGGGCCTGAAGGAACAACGCTCGAACAGGCCAAGGAAATTCTCCGAAGTCACCGTGTTGAAAAACTGCTTTTGGTGAACAAAGCCGGCGAACTGGCAGGCCTTATTACGATGAGGGATATAGAGCGATTCCAGCAGTATCCCCTTGCGGCGCGAGACAGCCGGGGAAGATTGCGCGTGGGAGGCTGCGGTCGGGGTGGGTGAATATGAACGGGTGCAGGCATTGATTGATGCGGATGTTGATGTGATTGTGGTTGATACGGCTCACGGGCATTCGAAAAATGTAATCGAGACTATTAAAGCAATAAAATCAAGATTTAAGATAGATGTAATAGCAGGCAACATTGCGACGGCGGAGGCGGCGAAGGATTTGATAGAGGCAGGCGCTGATGCGGTCAAGGTCGGCATCGGGCCCGGAGCAATCTGCACGACCAGAATAATATCCGGCGTGGGCGTCCCGCAGATAACCGCAATTATGAACGCTGCCGAGTTTGCTCAAAAACATAATATACCCGTTGTAGCAGACGGCGGTATAAGACATTCGGGAGATATAACAAAGGCAATAGCCGCCGGCGCTTCGACAGTTATGCTCGGTGCGCTTTTTGCAGGCCTCAAGGAAAGCCCCGGCCAATTGGTTATTTACAAGGGCAGGCAATTCAAGGAATATCGCGGGATGGGTTCGCTCGGCGCTATGGTCAAAGGCTCAGCCGAACGTTATGGCCAGAGAAGCTCGACCGCCAAAGAAAAACTTGTGCCGGAAGGCGTCGAAGGAAGGGTACCCTACCGGGGGACATTGAGCGAATTTGTCTATCAGCTCGTAGGGGGGCTTCGCGCAGGGATGGGCTACTGCGGTGCAAAGAGTATCGAAGACCTCCAAAAAAATGCAAAGTTTGTAATTCAAAGCAAGGCCTCCGTCGCCGAATCCCACCCTCACGATATTCAGATAACAAAGGAAGCCCCCAATTACTATACCGCCACAGAACACTTTATGGATTAAAATAGGGGTTGCGGGATAAGTTGTTTAGCCCCCGCCCGCCGCAGGCGGGTGGCAGAGGCAATGTTGTTTTAAAGGTATTACAATGCAGCACGAGACGATAGCGATTCTGGATTTTGGCAGCCAGTATATTCAACTGATTGCCCGCCGTGTGCGCGAGCAAAATGTCTTCTCGCAAATCTGCCCGGCAAATATTTCAGCAGATAAGCTCAAACAGATGGCCGTTATGGGAATTATACTTTCCGGCGGGCCTGCCAGCGTCCGCAATAAAAATGCGCCGCTATGCGATAAGAAAATTTTCTCACTTAGCGCTCCCGTTCTCGGCATCTGCTACGGTATGCAGCTCGGCTGCCAGATTCTCGGCTCGGAGGTTGTGGCAGCCCAGGCAAGAGAATACGGCAGGAGCAATCTTGAAATTTTCGACAAAACCGACCTGTTTTCCCGTCTGCCGGATGAAATCACCGTTTGGGCAAGTCACGGCGACCAGGTCGGAAAGTTAAGCGACGACTTTACAAAGCTGGCGCAGACTGAGACCTGCCCCTTTGCATCTGTAAGGCATAAAAAGATTAAATTTTACGGTGTGCAGTTTCATCCGGAGGTTTCCCACACCCCAAAAGGTCCTCAAATACTGAAAAATTTCCTCTATGATATTTGCGGCTGCAAAGGCGACTGGACGATGAGCAACTTTGTCGCAGAGTCAGTAAAAAAAATCAGACACCAAGTCGGCTCTTCCACCGTCATCTGTGGTCTGAGCGGCGGTGTCGATTCATCGGTGACGGCTTCGCTTATCCATAAGGCGGTCGGCAAGCAGCTCGTATCCATCTTTGTCGATAACGGGCTTTTGCGGAAAAACGAGCGGGAGACAGTCGTTTCGACCTTTCAGGACCACTTTGGTCTTGATTTGCGGGTCGTGGACTGGTCAAAACAGTTTTTGTCAGCCCTCAAAGGCGTCACCGAGCCGCAGAAAAAACGGAAGATTATCGGCGCAGAATTTATCAAGGCGTTCAAATCGGTTGCGGTTAAAATTCCGAATGCGAAATTTCTTGCACAGGGGACACTTTATCCTGATGTGATTGAATCGGGTTCTAAAGACGGCTCGCCTGCGGCCAACATTAAGCTTCATCACAATGTCGGAGGGTTACCGGCGGAACTTGGTTTTGAGCTGGTTGAGCCGCTGCGGGACCTGTTTAAGGACGAAGTCAGATTAGTCGGCGAATATCTGGGACTGCCCGAAGATACCGTCTGGCGCCATCCGTTCCCCGGGCCCGGCCTCGCTGTGCGAGTCATCGGCGAGGTGACGCCCGACAGGCTCGAAATACTTCGCGCAGCCGATGAAATTCTAATCGATGAGATTAAAATCGCAGGCCTCTATCGCCAGATTTCACAGGCCCTCGCGGTACTTTTGCCCGTATCAACCGTTGGCGTTATGGGCGATGAACGCACCTACGAAAATGTCCTCGCAATCCGTGCTGTCGAGACACCCGATTTTATGACCGCTGATTTTTCGAGGATTCCGTACGAAACGCTTGCCGTTATATCAAACCGCATTATCAACGAGGTGCGGGGCGTCAACCGCGTCGTTTATGATATATCGAGCAAACCGCCGGCAACAATTGAGTGGGAATGATTTTCAGAAATCTCAAAATTCAAAATTGCAAATTAAGAAAGGCACACAATATACATTACGCACGACGCAATACGAATTTTAAGATGCCGAATACACAACACAAAACACAAAATATTCTGCAAAACATCGTTATCATTGTGATATTGTTTCTTCTTAGCGGCTGCTGCAGCAATGGGAAAGATTCAACACAGTGCGGAACGCTTAATACCGCCTATAAAGACGCCCTGACCATCCCCGGCTGGATGGCAGAGGATGCAAAAAATACGATTAAAAAGACCGACAATCAGATAATCCTGCTTCTGGCGGGCGGTGCAAGCGTTGTAATGCATCAGGGGGCTGACGAAAACATCGCACATCATTTTGAAAAAGACATCTTTCATAATGTCTCCGACAGAGGGTTAAATCTGGTCGGCGGGCCCGAGTTTCAATTCGGCGCTGCGGGGCTTTGGTATCTGTCGAGCCTCAATAGCGGCGATGAGGCAAACCGGAACAAAGCGGCAATTATGATAAGGGCACTTTCGCTGACGGATATGGCGACAATAGGGTTGAAGGCCGCCAGAAACAACAAAACGCCCGCAGACGACTACTGGGGTTGGCCGAGCGGCCATGCCTCAACCTCATTTGCCGCTGCCTCCGCTCTCGACGAGTTCTACGGACCGAAGGTCGGCATACCGGCTTATACGGCAGCCTCGCTCGTCGCCCTCAGGATGATGGACCAGAAAGACCACTGGGCAAGCGATGTGGTTTTCGGCGCCGCATTAGGCTGGGTCGTAGGGCATACGGTTGCAGGCAAGGGGGAACTGCCCGAGATTGCCGGTTTTAAGATTGCCCCCTGTCTGATAAGCCAGCGATGTTCCGGCGTTTCGCTTGTTAAGCGTTTTTAGACTTATTGGATTTGCCTGCCCACCTCATTAAATTGTTCCAGGCCTACGCTCTCGATAAAACTTTAAGGGGATGCGCTCTTGTATCCTCTTTTACACAATACGCACCACGAATATAACGGAGAGGGCGGGATTCGAACCCGCGGTACTCAATAAAGAGCACACCGGTTTTCGAAACCGGCTCCTTCAGCCGCTCGGACACCTCTCCATAAATAGTCGCTGGTCGTTCGATACCTTTCTCGATGACGTCATATCAGAACGCCTTTGAAACTGCAGACAATATAATAAACTAAATACAAAAAATCAAAAGGCAAAAATACAAACCAAAATTCAAAAACAATCTTTGCTTAAAGACTATGCGGCAGATTAGAAATTTTGACATTTGCATTTTGATTTTTGATTTCCAAAAACATCTCTATTTGATACAATCCGCCCGATTTTCAGTGGAGTGGCGTAAAATGTATATAATACCTGCGATAGATTTGATTGACGGTAGATGCGTTCGGCTGATACAGGGCAATTTCCACCGCCAGCTCTTTTATAATGACAACCCTGTCGAGCAGGCCGGGCAATTTGCCACCGCCGGCGCAAAGTGGCTGCACATCGTTGACCTCGACGGCGCAAAACTCGGCAAACCCGTAAATACAAAAACCATCGAGCAGATTGCAAAAAGCGGCAGGCGAAATCGAACCAAAAAAGAAAAATTGAAAATTGAGGTCGGCGGCGGCATACGCAGCGAAGATTCGATAAAACAACTGCTCGAACTTGGAATCGAGCGGGTGATAATAGGCACAAAGGCGGTAAGCGACTTTGAATGGTTCAGCCAAATGGCACAAGAATTTGCCGGCAAAATCGCCCTCGGACTTGATGCGAGGGGCAGCAAATTATTGACGGAAGGCTGGACTAAGGAACAGCCGCTCACCGTTCTCGAATTTGCAATTGAGGCTGCTAAACTGCCCATTGCTGCGATAATTTATACCGATATATCAAAAGATGGTATGATGGCAGGACCCAATTTCGAGAGGACAAAGGCGATTGCCGATGCGGTGAATGTCCCCGTCATTGCTTCGGGCGGAATAAATACAATTGAGGATATAAAGAAGCTAAAAGAGCTCGGCGGCATCGATTCTGCCATTGTCGGCAAGGCCCTTTACGAAGGCACACTGAACCTTTCTGACGCCATAAAGGCTGCTCAATAGGCACGCGAACACTATTTACAAACCTGCCTCGAAACGATACTATTATTTTACCGCCGATGTAGCTCAACGGTAGAGCACGGCTTTCGTAAAGCCGGGGTTGTGGGTCCGATTCCCACCATCGGCTATAGAAAAAAGCAAAAATTAAAAATCAAAAATAAAATTTGTGGTCCGCCTGCGGCGGATCGGATTTATCGAAAGAACCGACAATCACAAACCTTCAGAATAAATACATATTACTTCAGAATATCTTAAAAGAGCTTGAAAAAGCTGTAGTGGCCTATTCCGGTGGGGTTGACAGTACGTTCTTATTAAAGGTTGCGGTCGATACGCTCGGTGCGGAAAACGTCCTTGCGTATATCGCAAAGGGGCCTCTCCTGCCGCAAAAACAATATGAGCAGGCGATAGAGACGGCAAGGCAAATCGGCATTGAGGCAAAACCAATTGAGCCAAATGAAATGGCCGATTTGAAATTTATTGCCAATAAAGCCGACCGCTGCTTCCACTGCAAACAGCATCTGATGAAGCTCCTGATAGAAATCGCAAAAAAGAAAGGTTTCAATAAAGTCATCTGCGGCCATAACTTCGATGACAATAAAGACTATCGGCCTGGCCTGCTCGCTATAAAAAAATTCAAAATCGTCTGCCCCCTCGCCGATGCAAAACTTACAAAAGAGGACATTCGTAAATTAAGCAGAAAACTTTCGCTTCCGACAGCCGATATGCCTGCTTCGCCGTGCCTTGCCTCGCGAATATGCTATGGCCTTGAAATTACAGAAAAAAGATTAAGACAAATCGAACAGGCTGAAGAATTCCTGAAATCTTTCGGCCTTGTGGAATTTCGTCTTCGCCATCACGACACAATCGCCCGCATCGAAATCTATCCGCAGGACTTTGAAAAAATCACAAAAGACCCCCCCCGCTCGAAAATCATCAAAAAACTCAAATCCCTCGGCTTCAAATATGTCACGGTCGATTTACAAGGCTTCCGCTCCGGCTCATTAAACGAATCTCTTTCAGAGGGCGCCAAACGCACAGCGAAAAGTTAAGAATCAGGGCTCAGGCCGGCTCTTAAATTAACTGCCGAAATTCCGGATAAAACTCGCTTTTTTCTTGCTTTTTGAAAAATCAATAGAACATAATATACCCCTGGGGGGTATATTATAGAAAAGGGTTGAAAAACTATGTATCCGAGCCATAAGGAAAACCTGATATCGCTAAGAAGAATTGAAGGTCAGATTCGGGGCATCCAGAAAATGGTCGAAACCCGAGAATACTGCATTGATATTCTAAGGCAGATTTCCGCTGTCGAAGGCGCTCTTTCAAAAGTAAAAGGTAAAATCCTCCATACGCACCTGCAAAACTGCGTCTGCGAAGCTATGAAAAGCGGTTCAAAATCAATGAAGCAGAAAAAAATAAACGAAATTCTGAATATTATTCAACAAACTCGCAGAGGGTAAAAATGTCCAGGACAGCACTATACGCCTGTCTCTTTTATCCTCTGTTGCTTGCTGCCGAGGCACAAGGGGCGCAAAACGAACAGTTTTTCAGAGAACTAAACCTTCTGGCTGGTTACAGCCGGAATGAAAAATGGATGGGCAGTTTTGATGAGTTGAAAAACTCTGTCGGCTTTGAATATTATCGAAGGTTCTCGAATGAGCAGGGAGATTATCTTACAGTTGATTTGCAGGTTCGTAGCGCCTATGATTCCAGATTAGATTCAGATAATGCCTTCGGTATCGAGGTCCACAATGCCTGGCTCGAATACAAACTCGACATCGGGCAGTACCTGAAAATTGGCCACTTCGACCCCGCCTTCGGGCTTGAGCCGCTGCTGGATACTCATGGCACGCTGCTGCAGACTCTGGCAATAAGGAATATAGGCTTCAAAAAGGACTGGGGTATCGGTTACAGATCACTGCTCGGCGATTACGACCTCAAACTGGCCGCCCAGCTCGGCTCGGGTATGCCCATCAGGAGAACAGACGGCAGCTTCCTCCTGACAGCAAGAATCGGCTCATCAAAAAATGAGGATTTCAAATACGGTTTTTCCGCTCTTTATGGCAGAGTACTTTCAGCAGAAAATGACTGGACAATACCTGCCCCAAAAACCCTCGAAGACAGCGTCCTCAAGAAAAGACTGGGTTTTGATATGCAGTTTCCTATATGGCTGTTCTCGTTCAAGACCGAATTTGCTGCTGGAACCAACGAAGACCGCACGGTGGCAGGGGCAATGTCTCAGATTGAATACATTCTGCCTGAAAATCAAAACCTGTCGTTAAAACTGCAGGGACAATACTGGACAGACAAATGGGAAACGAAGGGCAGCAGAAACCTGACAATATCGCCGGTCGCAGAATACAAAATGAATCCTGCAACAACATTCAGAATCGGATACTTTAATGACCTCTACGCCAGCAGCGGCAATAAGGACAGGATAGTTGTGGTGCAATTATATTATTATGGAAAATAGGAGGACAGTTTATGAAAAAAATGCTTGCTATAATACTGACGGTGGCCCTCGCAGCGGATTCTCTATATGCTGCCGTCGGCTGTTCCCTCAACGACCCCGACCGTGACATAAAAAGGCTTTTTCCGCAGGCCACGAATTACAAAACGGATTTTCTGAGCATAAAGGAAAAGGGCGGAGAGAAACTGGCAGAACGTATCGAGAGGAAACTGGCCGACAATCTCGAACCGACTTATGAAGCCATCGACGTCCCTTACGCCTTTTATACCGTCCTCAAAAATGAAAAAACCATTGGTTATGTCCACGGCATAAATCAAAAAGGCAAATACGGAGGAATACAGCTCATCCTTGCAACCGACACGAACGGGGTTATCCTCGATTTCTACTTCCAGAGGCTTACCAGCCCCGAATCCAAAAAGTTCAGAGACAAAAATTTTACAGGGCAGTTTGTCGGCCTGTCACTGGCAAACTTCTACACGGAAGATATGACAAAAAAAATCAAAGACCCAACCGAGAAAAGCAGGGAGGATTTTCTCGCAACGATAAGGGGGCTGAAAAAAAATCTGATACTCTTCGATGAATTTAAGCTCGATAACAAGTATGACAAATTCTTTAACTCAAATGTGAACAATGACCCCAATAACCTAAAAGTCGCAGATAACAACAATCCCAAGAAAGGATAACTAAAATGAAAACCAGAAAATATATCTGCCTGATCTTACTGGCCACGGTTGTAATCGTTATTACCGGCTGCAGGCAAAAGAATAAATCCTCTTTCGGCCAACAAATATCAAATGAAAACGCTGCAAAAGTAAGCACAATTCTCACAAAGCCGACCGACTTTGACGGCAAAACTGTCACCATCGAAGGAAAAATCATCCGTGAATGCCCTTCCGGCTGCTGGCTCGATGTCCAGCAGGATAGCGCTTACATTCACGTTGACCTAAATCCTTCGGGCTTTGCGATACCACAGAAAACAGGAAGCTCCGTAAAGGTTCAGGGGCCGGTGACATATAAAGACGGACAGGTTCAGATTGTCGGTCAGGGAGTGGAAATAAAATGAACGCCTTTTCAGTCTCATATAAAAACCTCAAGAGAAAAAAGGTCAGGTCGATACTGACTATTGCCGGCGTCGCCGCTGCTGTTGCTGTCCTTGTCTGCCTGCTCGGCCTTGACGAAGGCTACCAGAGGTCACTTACAAATGACATCGACAAGATGGGTTATCAAATTTTAGTTACTGCCAAGGGCTGCCCCTACGAAGCGGCTACCTTAATGCTGCAAGGCGGCGGAGGTCTGAGGTATATGGAACAGAACATCTACGAAAAAATCAAAGGCGACAGACGGGTAGACCTTATAACGCCGCAACTGGTCTCCTCTGTCTTCGACCCCGACAGGCTCAAAGGCAAAGGCGGCTTCACACTGTTTATGGGCATCGACGATTCATTTTTAAGGCTTAAACCCTGGGTGGAATTCAAACAGGGCGGGTGGTTCTCGGGCAGCGACGCAAACGAAGTAATTATGGGATACGAGGCTGCTGAAGTTGAACAACGCCTCGTCGGCAACGAAATATTCATCCCGAAATACGAAAAAATACTCAAGGTTGTGGGAATCTTCAAACGGACCGGCACGCAGGATGACGGCTTGTTCTTTACGCCTCTCAAAACCGCACAAAGAATATTCGACCTGCCGAACAAACTGACCGGCGTCGGAATAAAATTAAAGGATATCCAGCAGCTTGCCGCCTTCGAGGAGGATTTGTACAACGAGCCGGGCATTCAGGTCATCAGTATGGCTCAAGTTCGAGGCACAATTCTCAATCTCATCTCCAGCGCCAAACTTATGGCTAATTCCGTTGCTGTTGTCGCCATCCTCATCGCCGCCATCGGCGTCATCAACACCATCTTAATGTCTGTCTTCGAACGCACGCAGGAAATCGGCGTTATGAAGGCAATGGGTGCGTCGAAAACAGATGTTTTCAAGCTTATATTACTTGAAACAACACTTATCAGCGCCATTGGTGCCGTCATCGGCGAGATTTTCGCCCTGTCCGGCAGCAGCCTGATTGAAGCCGTCTTAAAAAAAATCCTGCCCTATGCACCGCTCGGGCAGCTCGTCTTCATCAGGCCGACTCTGCTTTTGACCGCTCTCGCATCCGCTATCCTCATTGGAATGATTGCCGGCCTTTACCCCGCCTGGCGGGCCTGTTCTATGAGACCCGTCGAGGCCATCAGAAGGAGCCAGTAAAATGAACGACATCTTAATAAAAGCTGAAAACCTGTCAAAAACTTATAAGCTTTATGCTGAAGACGTACACGCCCTCAAAGGCATCAATCTCGAAATTCATCGCGGCGACTTCGTTTCCATAATGGGCCCTTCCGGCTCGGGCAAGACAACGCTCCTCGATATAATCGGCTGCCTCGACCGCCCCACTAATGGCCGACTCGAAATACTCGGCAGCGACGTATCTCATAAAGCCGAATCTAAACTCGTCAACATCAGACGTAAAAATATCGGCTTCGTCTTTCAGGATTTCTCTCTGATACCGTCGCTGACCGCTCTTGAAAATCTCCAGCTGCCGTTATATTTTGCATCTGTCAAAGCTGATAAACACACCCTCGAATCCGCTCTCGACGCCGTTGGCCTCAGACACCGAATGAACCATTTGCCGAGGCAGCTTTCGGGCGGCGAGCAGCAGAGAGTCGCTATCGCTCGCGCACTGGTGACCAACCCTGCAATCCTCATCGCCGACGAGCCTACCGGCCATCTCGACAGCAAAAACGCACAGGAAATCTTCGAATTATTCTCAAAGCTTAACAGCCTGCAGATGCTTACGATGATTGTTGCCACACACAGATGAAAAGCTCGGTTCGATGACGAGGCGTACCATTCATCTGCGGGACGGCCTGATAATAAATCAATCAATTAGGGATAACTGAAAAGTCTGACCTCGGCCTCAAATATGTCACTATCGATTTGCAGGGCTTCCGCTCCGAGGCATTAAACGAAGCATTGTCGGAAGATAGAAAGGATTAGCCCTTAGAGATGGTAAGCTTCAAAACCGCATCTGCAACAGCAAGTTCTGCCTTTGCAAAGGCCGTAAGCCCCTGTTCACTCTCAGAAAAGTGAGGGGAATGCTGCTTGATGTCCTCCTTGCACATGCAATTGAACAATGATTGAAACTGTGAGTAAAGACTTTTGTCGTTGTATGTCTGGCGATACTGCTCAATACCTTTCTTGAACATCAAGTAATAGTGCTCTATATACCAAGATTGTACCTCCCACAAATCCCTGTCCGTTAGCGCGTGAATCCGCAGATAATTGCCCAATTCTTCCATAAACTCAGCCAGATATTGCGCAACTCCGTCGAAGTCCCGATGACCAGCAATCCACATAGAACACACATGATGACGTACTCGCAACATGGATTCGGAATTCCAGCGGGTGTGGATTCGTAGAAAGTGACTGAACAACATGAGATGCCGTCTGCACTCGAAACTGCACATAAATGAGGGCGAGAGTAAGAGCAACCACTACGAATTGTAAAAATGCCCAGAACCATTCAGAACCGGTTCCCCAAAAGTGCGTTTGCACGAGTAGCGGATTCATATATGCTCCTGATTTGGCCTAACTATGTATTATATGGTTTCCAGATAAACACGCATTTTTCCCTTTAAGCAAACCTTCTGTGGCTAATCTAATTCGTTAAGCCAGCAATTGCCGCTCCAATCAAAGTGGCATTTTCGACGCCGACGATTTCGCAGTAAATGCCGAGTTTGTTTTCGAGGTATTGCTTAAGGTAAAACTCGGTGCGGGGTTTCAGTCCTTTCATCTGATAAAAAGTTGTGCCTTCGGCGACAATGCAGATTGGGCGGCTGGGGTCGGCGCCCTGACCCGACTTTATTGCAATAGCAGAGAGGTTAATGGCGGTCAGTTTTGCGGCCCGTTCGGTCAATCGGTCCGCTATATAATATAAGGTAAGAGTATCCTCGTTTTTCCCATTTTTACAGGCGTTTGCAAGAAGGTTTCTGCCATAAGGATAGAGCATAAAATCATTCATATCTTTCGTTTCGAGCTCGGACATCTGCCAAAGGGTATCGGCGACGGCAGTTGAGAACAGATGTTCATCGCAGGCTTTGTGAATCGTCTGCAGGCAGACGGGGCCGAGATACGCGCCTGAAATCATTTTTTCGAGTTTGTGGATGCCGGGGTTGACGGTGGATTTATCGAAGGCGGCGTCGATTTTGCCGCGTTTGATTTGGCCGAAGTTGCCGGATTCGGTATTGATAATCTGGCTTTTCGAAGGGTCGAGGTCATTCTTCTTTTTGATGTTGGCATTTTTTTCGACGTAGCAGCAGTTTGTGCCTGTGCCTAAGATAAAGCCGATGTAGGAGCCATACGTTTTGTTTTTGTGGCCGACGCCTGCCAATAGTGTGGCGACAGTGTCGTTGAGCAGGACTATGTGTTTATTTGCGGCCAGCCCAGTTGTCGTCATTGCGCGGTTTAGGTTTTCGCCAATGAGCTGACCCTCGACGCCCTTTGCCTTGACTTCTTTTGAGAGGCGGATTAGTCGGCCGTCTTTGTTCGGCAGAATTTCCACAGCGTACGAAAAACAAAAACCAATATTTTTGGCCGCGTTAACAACGTCTTTGAAATAGCCGGCCATAATTTTAAAGAACTCGTCTCTACTTGTCTCTCGCTGTGAACCCGGCATCCGGAATAACTGAAGTTTTTCTATGGCTGGTTTTTTATTGTCGTCGAAATGGACGGTGGCGACCCTGAAGTTTGTTCCTCCTGCGTCTGCAACGATTACGCGCTTGTTTGTGGGAACATCGGCTTCGACCTCAATATAAGTTGGTATCATATCCAGTGTACTTTTTCGACCTGCGAGGCCTCGCTGCATTTCCGCCAGAAATGAACTGATGGTTGTGTTGGTATCAACATCAAGGTAGTCCATCTGATATTTTCTAAGAAAACGGATTACGTTTTGCCTAATTTTCTTCATTTTCTCGTATCCTTCTTCAACGAAAGTGATTAGTCCTTATAACCGCCCGGGTATTTATTGTGCCATTGCCAGGCAGTTTCAACGATTCTTTCAAGTTCCGGATATTGTATTTTCCAGCCAAGCTCTTTTTTTGCCTTCGTAGCATCGCTTGTCAGCACCGCCGGGTCGCCCTGCCGACGGGGTGCTTCAACCACCTTAAAATTCTTTCCAGAAACCTTTTTAACTGTATCGATAACTTCACGAACCGAATATCCCTTGCCGTTGCCAAGATTAAAAACCAGCTCTCTGCTTTCATTTAATTTCTCAATCGCAAGCAGATGAGCTTTGCACAGGTCTTCGATATGGATGTAATCACGGATGCAGGTGCCGTCGGGCGTATCGTAGTCTGTGCCGTAGATTTTTACGGATTCGCTTCTTCCCATCGCTGCAAAGATTATTAACGGAATAAGATGCGATTCAGGCCTGTGGTCTTCGCCCAGCGTGTTATCAAAGCCGGCACCTGCCGCATTAAAATACCGAAGCGCAGCATAACGCAGTTTGCCCGCCTCGCTCTGCCAGTGGCACATCCGCTCTGAGGCCCACTTCGTCTCGCCGTAAGGATTTATCGGCTCTTTCGGCAAATCCTCAGCTATCGGAACTTTTTTGGGCGTTCCATAGACGGCAGCGGTGCTGCTGAAGACAAATTTCTCGACGCCGGCTGCATCCATCGCCGCCAGAAGCGTCTGCGTATTTGAAACATTGTTGTGATAGTATTTTAGCGGCCATTCTGCCGATTCCGCCACTTCGGTAAAAGCGGCAAAGTGCAAACAAGCTTCGATTTTGTATTTTTTCAATACTTTCACCAGCAATTCGTAATCGGCAAGGTCGCCTTTGGCGAATTCAGCATTTCTTACCGCCGCCTTATGTCCTTTGCTCAGGTTATCATAGACAACCGGCTGATGCCCTTCGGCAGAGAGCATCGCTGTCATATTGCTGCCGATGAAACCAGCGCCACCGCAAACCAATACCCTCATATAAGCTTGTATCTCCAATTACATTTACTTTTTTAATGATACAGATTCAATCTTTTTTATGATTGCTGCTGCAAGTGCATTGTCGCTATCCAGTTCAATCCAATTGGCCTGCTGCGATTCCAAATCCAGATTTAATGAAGTTGTGCGAATTTTCTGGCCCGTGATTCTGTCGTACTTTAAGCCGGTTTTTTCTTCCGAGGGCGCTGACAGGCATAGCCTCTGCTTACGAACAATGCAATTTATACAGACTTGACTGTTCTGTTCGCTCATTTTCAATTCTGCCGTCCGCCTGATGCTGTGGAGGCTCGATTCGGCTGTGTTGAACGCACCGACATTGTCTTTTCGCCAGAATTCAAAGAACTGCCCCCCCGCCAGAGGCCTGGTAAGGATGTATCCCGTATTTGGGTCTTCCTTTGCAATGGAAAAATTAAAATCCCGCAGCACCTGCTCGGAAACTTCTATCGCCCTTTGCCGGCTTACGCCGGCCAATCGCACCTCTTTTACCTGCTCTGGTTCCGCCTTCCTTGTGGCGGACTTTTGACCTGCTGCACAGCCTGCCAGCAACACCAGGCAGACACAAATACCGATTAAAGATTTAACCGTATTCATTTTTGTCAATCCTTTCACTCCGGCGCATTATTCAATTCAAAAGCTTAAATAACGCCCATCGAGAGCTTAAGGGATTATAATCACAACAAAAGCCAACCTCAAGAAGCAATTGATTTTATTTGCGAGGTGTTCCCTTCCCCTCCGAAAATTTTTCAAAAAGTGCTTGCATAAAAACCTTTGTTGCTGTAGAATGATAAATACTATGGCAGCTAAATGCATAATTTGTTCATCCGCACAGGCTTTTTTAGGTCTTGGCCTGCTTTTGCGCCGCCTGCCCCCGCGTCTTACGACGCGAGACGTGGCGGCGGGCAAGACGCTATAGGCTTACTACATACAATTTCCATTTCCGTTTTTACAGTTAAATCGTGGAATTTATGCGCAAAATAGCGCATAATTACTCTTTCGACTTCACAAATAAAAATCTGGAGAACAAAAATGACTCGTTTAGAAACTGAAAGAATAATAATTTTCGATACAACCCTTCGCGACGGCGAGCAGTCGCCCGGGGCATCGATGTCGATTTCCGAAAAGCTCGAGATAGCAAAGCAGCTTGCCGTTTTGGGCGTAGATGTCATCGAGGCGGGCTTTCCTGTCTCATCGCCTGCCCAGTTCGAGGCGACAAGACTCGTTGCCGAGCAGGTTCACGGGCCGACAATCGCAGGACTGGCCAGGGCAAATGATAAAGACATCGAATCGGCTGCAAAGGCACTGGAACCCGCTAAAAAGAAAAGGATACATATATTCATTGCGACTTCGCCGATTCACATGAAATATAAGCTGCGAAAAAGCCCTGCTGAGGTTTTAAAAATGGCCGTCGCCGCAGTAAAGCTGGCAAAGAGTTTCACAAGCGATGTGGAATTTTCACCTGAAGATGCCTGCAGAAGCGAGATGCCTTTTCTGATTGAGGTTTGCACCGCTGCCGTCGAGGCAGGTGCCACAACCTTGAACATTCCCGATACTGTCGGTTATATTCTGCCTTACGAGTACGGCAGAATAATCGCAGAGCTGAAAGAAAAGGTGCCGGGCATAGATAAGTGCATCATCAGCACGCACTGCCACAACGACCTCGGAATGGCGGTGGCAAATTCGCTGACAGGCGTCCGAAACGGCGCAAGGCAGATTGAGTGCGCAGTCAACGGTCTCGGCGAGCGGGCGGGAAATGCCGCTCTCGAAGAAATCGTTATGGCCATACATACGAGGGCAGACTTTTTCTCGAAGACAGCAGACAGAACCAAACTTTTGAATATAAATACGAAGGAGATTTTCCGCACCAGCCAGCTCGTCTCGAGACTGACCGGCTTTTTGATTCCGCCCAACAAGGCTATCGTCGGCGCAAACGCCTTCGCTCACGAATCGGGCGTTCACGTTGACGGCGTGCTGAAGGAAAAAAGCACCTACGAGATTATGAAGCCGGAAACTATCGGCCTGGCAGGTTCGCGTATGGTGCTTGGAAGACACACAGGCAGGCACGGCTTTTCGGCAAGATGTAAACAGTTAGGCTTTAAATTGTCGGCAGACGAGCTTGAGCAGGCCTATCAGCGGTTTCTCGATATAGCAGATAAGAAAAAGGAAGTATTCGACGACGACATCGCCGCAATCATCAATGATGAAATCCACATCGTCGTCGAGCAGACATACCAGCTTTTGTATCTGCACGTATCGAGCGAGACGGGGACTTTGCCGACCGCCAGCGTGAAAATCCAGACAAAAGACGGCATAAAGCTCGCTGCTGCCTTTGGCGACGGGCAAGTCGATGCCGCTTATGAAGCCATAAGAGAGGCAATAGGCCTCTCGCCAAAATTAGAAAGCTATTCGATAAATGCCGTCACAGGCGGCAAGGAAGCGCTCGGCGAAGCAACCGTAAAAATTACCGAAGACGGCATAACATTTGTCGGCAGAGGAATCTCCACCGACATCATCGAGGCCAGTGCCAAGGCCTACGTCGATGCCATAAATCGGATGGTATCGACAAAAAAGGAAAAGGAAAAAACAGATATTGCTGACAAGATATAAAATGAAAAGGTTACTTCAATGCCAATGACAATTACTGAAAAGATATTAGCTAAAGCTGCGGGACTCAAAGAAGTCACCCCGGGGCAATTGGTTGATGCGAAGATTGATATTGTGATGTGCCACGATGTCACAACACCGGCAGCGATATCAATGCTCGCTGAACACGGAATCGATAAGGTCTTCGATGCGGAAAAGATTATTGTCACGCCCGACCATTTTCAGCCGGCCAAAGACATCGCCAGCGCGGAACTCCACAAAAGGTTAGACCAGTGGGCAAGGCGGCACAAAATAAAATACTATTACAGGATAGGCAAAGCGGGCGTCTGCCACGCACTACTTCCCGAACAGGGCCACATCAGGCCGGGCGAAGCAATAGTCGGCGGCGACTCACATACCTGCACCTACGGCGCATTCGCAGCCTTTTCAACCGGCATCGGCTCAACCGATTTAGCGGCGGCAATCGCAACAGGCAAACTCTGGTTCAAGGTGCCGCCCTCTATGAAATTTGTCCTCAACGGCAAACTGCCGAAAGGCATCTACAGCAAGGATTGTATCCTCGCAGTCATCGCCCGTATCGGCGTCGACGGCGCATTATATAAGGCTATGGAATTTGTCGGGCCTGCCCTTGCCGATATGTCGATGGAGGCCCGGATGACCATAACCAATATGGCGATTGAAGCCGGCGCTAAAAACGGCATCATCGGCTTTGACAAGACAACCAAAAAATATCTCGATGAGCATCTTAAGGACAAAAAGCCTTACACCGTTTTTGAATCCGACAAAGACGCAAGGTATGAAGCGGTCTATGAATTTGACTGTTCAAAATTAGAGCCAATAGTGGCGCTTCCGCACCTGCCGAGCAACGCCGTGCCGATTACAGATTGTGCCGGAAAAACAATGGACCAGGCTTATATCGGAAGCTGCACTAACGGCCGAATCGAGGATTTGAGAATCGCTGCAAAAATCCTAAAAGGCAAACAGGTCGCAATCCGCACCCTCATCGTGCCGGCAACGCCTTCCATCTGGAAGCAGGCCAATGACGAGGGTCTGTTCGACATCTTTTACGATGCCGGCTGTGTAATCGCTGCGCCCACCTGCGGTGCGTGTCTCGGCGGCTTTATGGGCATCCTCGCTTCCGGCGAGCGGTGCGTAAGCACTACAAACAGAAACTTTGTCGGCAGGATGGGTCATCCGAAAAGCGAGGTCTATCTTGCCAGCCCCGCCACCGCCGCTGCAAGCGCCATAGAAGGAAAATTAACAGATGCAAGAAAATATCTGTAGGGAAATCAAATATCAAAATGTAAAATGACAAAACAAAATTAAAAATTTTTGGATTTTAATATGTCATTTTGATTTTTGCATTATGATTTTTAATTTAAGGAGTAATAAATGCCAAAGGCTTATGGTTACAAACGCGACCATATAAATACAGATGAGATTATCCCTGCTCGTTATCTCAATACCGACAAAGAGAAGACACTGGCAGAGCACTGTCTGGAAAACCTCGACAAAGACTTCGTCAAAAAGGTAAAACCCGGTGACATCATCGTTGCAGGCAAGGATTTCGGCTGCGGCTCATCACGCGAGCACGCCGTCTGGGCTATCAGAGGCGCAGGCGTCCAGACCGTCATTGCAAAATCATTTGCCCGAATCTTTTATCGCAACGCAATCAATTGCGGCTTTTACATCATCGAATCTACCGACGCTGTTGATAAAATCAGTGACGGCGACCAGATTGAAATCGACTATAAAAAAGGTATAATCAAAAATGTAACCAGTGGAAAAGAAATAAAATTCAATCCCATGCCGGATTTTGCTGTCGAAATAATTGACGCCGGCGGGCTGCTGAATCATATAAAAAAATAAAATATGAAAATTAAAAATGAAAAACAGGGCTGAAAGAAACAAGACAATCTATTTATCGCCGCAGGAGACAGGCCATTATTCAAAAAGGTTGTTGCGGCTCGATAAGCCTGTAAACATTAAGCAAACTCTCAACAGGACTATCTGTCAGGATATGCTCTCGGCGATTCCCTTTCTGCCTGACAAATTTATTGACCTGCTGTTTATCGACCCGCCATACAATCTCGATAAGGAATTCAACGGACGAAACTTCAAAAAACAGCAACAGGCAGGCTATTTTGAATTTCTCGAAACTTATATTCGTCCTTTGCTCCGGCTTTTAAAAGAGACAGCGTCAGTTTATATCTGCTCAGACTGGAACAGCTGCGGGGCGGTTCAGCTTTTTGCAGAAAAGAATCTTATTATCCGAAACCGCATCACCTGGGAGCGAGAAAAGGGCAGAGGTGCAAAGTCCAACTGGAAAAACTGCAGCGAAGACATCTGGTTTTGCACCGTAAGTGATAAATATACCTTCAATGTCGAAGCAGTCAAACTTAAACGCAGGGTAATAGCGCCTTATACTGTCGATAATCAGCCGAAGGATTGGCAAAGAGAATCGCAAGGCGATTTCAGATTGACGCATCCATCGAATTTATGGACTGATTTGACGGTTCCCTTCTGGTCGATGCCGGAAAACACCGACCACCCGACACAAAAACCGGAAAAGCTCATCGCAAAAATTATTCTGGCAAGTTCCAACGAAGGTGATATTACACTCGACCCGTTCTTGGGTTCCGGCACAACCTCGGTCGTTGCAAAAAAGTTAGGCAGAAGTTATGTCGGCATTGAAATCGATGAAACTTACTGCTGCCTTGCTGAAAAACGTCTTGAATCAGCCGAACTTGACCGTAATATACAGGGCTATTCTGACGGCGTCTTCTGGGAAAGAAATACAAAGCCAGTCCGCCTTCGGCGGATTGAAAATTTTGTAATAAATGGAAGGAAATGACTGAATGAAGACTTACAAGATTGCCGTAATACCCGGCGACGGCACCGGGCCGGAAGTGACTGTCGAAGCGGTAAAGGTCTTAAAGGCTGCTGCTGACAAATTCAAATTCAAAGTGAACCTGACCGATTTCGATTTCGGAGGCGTTAGATATAAACGAACAGGCGAGGCGCTGCCTGATGGGGCTGTCGAGGAACTGAAAAAGTTCGATGCTATACTTCTCGGGGCTGTAGGCCATCCCGATGTTGCGCCGGGAATCCTCGAAAAAGGAATCCTGCTCAAACTTCGGTTCGACCTCGACCAATATATAAATTTAAGGCCTGTAAAACTTTTCCCGGGCGTCGAGTGTCCGCTAAAGGACAAAGGGCCCGAGCATATCGATTACGTAGTCGTCCGCGAAAATACTGGCGACCTCTACACCGGCGTTGGCGGCTTTTCAATGAAAGGGACGGCCAACGAGGTAGCGGTGCAGGCAGCCGTCTATAACCGCTTCCAGGTCGATAGATGCCTGCGATACGCCTTCGAATATGCAAAGAAAAAAGGCAAAAAGGCTCGCGGCGTCGGAGCGAACAATACCCTTGCGCTGGTCGGCAAGACAAATGTCCTCACCTTCATTTACGACCTGTGGGAAAGGGCTTTTCACGAAATGGGTGATAAATATTATCCTGATATTAAAAGGGAATACTATCACGTCGATGCCTGCTGTATGTGGATGGTCAAAAATCCGGAATGGTTCGACGTTCTGGTGACAGGCAATATGTTCGGCGACATCATCACCGACCTCGGCGCAATAACGCAGGGCGGAATGGGCATCGCCGCGGGCGGCAATATCAACCCCGAAGGTGTCAGTATGTTTGAGCCTATCGGCGGTTCGGCTCCAAAATATACAGGCCAAGGCGTAATCAATCCGCTGGCGGCAATCTGTGCTGCGCAAATGATGCTCGAAACGCTCGGCGAAGAGTCGGCTGCCAAAAAAATCGAGGACGCCGTAAAGTTTGTTACCGGCAAACAAATTAAAATCTCTCGCCGCAGGAAAAATGGGTTATTCGACAAGCCATGTCGGCAACCTTGTCGCTGAAAAAGTAGCCGATTAAAAAAAACTTAAAAAAGCTTTCCCGCACCTCAAAAACTTCAAGTGCGGGGTTCCTCAATTTAGATTTTTTGTTTTTATCTTTGCTTTGTAGAAAAGTAACCAACTTATTTGTCATACCTGCGAAAGCAGGTATCCAGAAATTAAAAAATCAAATCTCAAATGTCAAAATTGAGGAAGTCGTCCGCCACAGGCGGACTCCGCAATTTTTAATTTTGATTTTTAATTTTGATTTTTGTTTAGAAGTGTCTCTCAACAAAGCCAGTATCTATCTTGTTTTTGACGAAAAGATTGTGCGAAAGAATCGCCTGACAGGCAGGAATTGTTGTCTTTATCGGCTCAATAACAAATTCTGTCAAAGCCCTTTTCATCGTTGCAATCGTCTCCTCGCGGGTTGGCCTGTGAACTATCAGCTTGGCAATCATCGAATCGTAATTGGACGGCACGGTATAGCCCTGATAGACGTGCGTATCGACCCTGACGCCCGGGCCGCCGGGCTGAATATACCGCTCAATCCTGCCGGGTGAGGGCGAAAAATTATTCGCAGCATCCTCGGCATTGATTCGGCACTCCATCGCAACGCCGTTATGCGAAATGTCCCGCTGTTCAAATTTGATTCTCTCCCCTGCCGCCACTTTAATCTGCAACTGTATCAAATCAATCCCCGTAACCATTTCCGTCACGGGATGCTCGACCTGAATCCGCCTGTTGACCTCCATAAAATAAAAATTTTTCTTTTTATCCAGCAGGAACTCGACTGTCGCCGCGCCATCATACCGTGCCTCCTCAATAATTCTTATCGCTGCGGTGCAAAGCTCCTCGCGTTTTCGCTCGTCAAGAACAGGACAGGGCGACTCCTCAATCATTTTCTGATGCCGTCTCTGAATGGAACAATCCCTTTCATAAAAATGCAGGACCTTACCGGCCTTGTCGGCCAGTATCTGCACCTCGACGTGCCGCGGCTCGATGATATATTTTTCCAGATAAACGGTGCTGTTTCCGAAAGCGACTTCCGCCTCGCTGCGGGCGGCATCAAATCCCTGACGCAGGCTCGCCTCGTTGTGCGCCAGTCTCATTCCCGCCCGCCCCCGCCCGCCGCTGCTTTTATTATCACAGGATACCCGATTTGGCCGGCAAGATTGAGCGCCTCCTCAATTGTCTGGACAACTCCTTCTGAGCCGGGTACAATAGGCACATCCGCCTTCTGTGCAAGCTTACGCGCCTCGGCCTTGTCGCCCAGCATCTTCATCGCCTCTAACGGCGGCCCAATAAACTCCACGCCGCAGTCCCGGCATATCTGGGCAAACTCCATATTCTCCGACAGAAAACCATAGCCCGGATGAATCGCATCCGCATCGGCAACCTCGGCGGCGCTGATAATCCTGGCAATATTCAGATAGCTCTCCGCCGGGTCAGCAGGCCCGATACAAATCGCCCCATCCGCCTGTTTAAGATACGCCGCCTCTCTGTCGGCCTCCGAATATACCACTACCGCCTCGATGCCAAGCTCGTGACAGGCCCGTATCACTCGTAATGCTATCTCGCCTCGATTTGCTATCAGAATTTTTGAAAACATCTCTCGAACAAAACCTCTTTAAGTTAGTTTTGAGTTTTAAGTTTTTAGTTTTCTTATTCCGGCCTGATTTTGAAAAGGGGCTGGCCGAATTCTACTGCCTGGCCGTTCTTCACCAGCACCTCTACAATCGTCCCGCCCATCTCCGCCTTTATCTCGTTCATCACCTTCATTGCCTCAATGATACAAACAACCATTTGCGGCTCAACTTTGGAACCGACCTCAACGAATGGCGGCGAATCAGGACTCGGCGTCGCATAAAAGGTGCCGACCAAAGGCGATTTTATAACCTCCAACCCGCCATCAGTTCCGCCTGCCTGCGCCTGACCAGCCGGCACAGGCACTGCAACGGGATGACCTGCCACAACTCCAAGAGGTGAATGAATAACCGGTATCGGCGATACCGAACCCTGCGGCTGGACACGTTTGAGAAAAATCTTGTCCTCTCCCTGCTTTATCTCAATCTCAACAAGGTCGTTAGCCTTCATTATCTCAAGCAATTTTTCGATTCTCGCTGTATCAAATTCGATTTCCTTTCGCCCCATCAGATCTTCCTTTCCCAATAACCTCCACAATCAAAACAGACGCTATGAACTTTTTTAATCAATTCAGGCCTTTAAATATAACGACTGACCTTCCCCATTGCAAACAATTTTGATTCCCCTGTACACCTTTCTTCCTTTACCCATCTTCCACATCCTTCCCATAGTCTCACAAAAATTGTTCGTTCTCGATTAGTGGATAGTGATTAGTGGTTCGTTGTAAGAGCAAATTCGTTAGTCTGGTGTCTTGAGTCTTGAGTCTGATGTCTGGGGTCTAAAAACTGATTACTGATGCTTGATGACTGATGACCTGCGAACCACCTTTACTCAGCAGAAGGTCTATAGTATCTCAAGCCACACAGCCGTCACGTCATCAACCTCATTTGCGCTTGTCTGCTGGCTCTGCAATAAAAGATTAAACTGTTCGTTGAGCTGCTCTACCGGCAACGTTGCCAATTCGCAAAAGCTCTTCTCAAATACAAAACCTTCACGCTGGTCGAAATGACCAATCAAATACTCCACCCCGTCAGAATACAACAGCAGTTTATCCCCGCTCTGCAGCCGCACGGACTCCTGTTCAAATTCTGCGTCTTCAAACACGCCCAGCAAAGGCCCCTGCATCTGCAGCCTGCTGGGAACACCTGCCCTTATAAGAACTGGAAACGGATGGCCGCCGCGAACTATCGTAAGCTCCAGCGTCTGGATATTCAAAAGACAATAGCAGCAGCTGGCAAACTGACCGCCCGACAGCTTCTGCTCGGCCATTTTCTGATTCAACGCCTTCAGGACATCCTGCGGCGAGTATATCCGATATTTGTTGCCCTCCGTCTGCCTCATCACCATTGCGTGCTTCAAAAATATCGTCAAGAGGGCCGCCGGCATCCCGTGGCCAACCACATCGGCCACATAAAAACCTATATGCTTCTCGTCGAGCCTTGCTACATCATAAATATCGCCGCTGACCACCTCGGCAGGCTGAAACGTCACCGCCCATCTGATTTTATCGCAGTCCGGCAGAAATTTAGGCAGAAAATCACGCTGCACCTGCCCTGCCAGCCGAAGCTGCTCGAACATCGTGATCTCAAAGACCTGCGAGTCCACAAAATTCTTCGGCATTCCCGTATCAATCTGCTGGGCTGGTGATGCCATTTATTTGTCTCCCGAAAAACTTATATAAAAAACGCATTTTATGAGACATATTTCCTTACAATCACAATGTATCCAACGATGAGTTTAATCTTAAGCATCGGCATCTTTACAAAGCCACTTTGCTCATTTTTTACTGTTATTTCGCAGCAAAGGCAGAAAAAATTGATTCTATGCGTATGTCGTTTCATTTAAGAGACCAATCTCATCTCTTGTGTAGTGCAGGAAAAATTAAACCACAGATTGCACAGATTAACACAGATTCTTTGATTATTTAGTCAGCGTAATCTGTGAAAGCTCCGGTGTTGTTTCTCCGCCGAAGGTCCGCCTTCGGCGGACTTCCCCGTGTCTTTCGGGAAATCCGTGGTTGAAAAATCTTTGCGTTCCCTGCGGTGAGTTTGTCTCGGGTCCTAGTCTGTCGTCTGGAGTCTTCACCATGCTGTGCAGTTGGCACATCCCGCCGCAGGCAGGTTCACCCCGCAAAAATAGCCGAGCCTATCCGCAATATAGTCGCCCCCTCCTCGACTGCAATCTCGTAATCCGAGCTCATCCCCATACTAAGCTCGGTGAACTGGCGTCCGACTATGCCCTCACCCTTCATCTCGGCAAACAGCTCCCTGACCCGCACAAAACACTCTCTAATCGTATCCGTATTCCGAGTCAGCGGAGCCATTGTCATCAGGCCCGCCAGTTTCAAGTTGCCAAGCGTAACAATCTGCTCAGCCAGATGTATCGCCGCCCCCACAGGCACACCAAACTTCTGGGGCTCCATCGAAGCATTTATCTGCAGCAGCACCTGCGGGCACAGGTTCTCCCTGGCCGCTTCATTATTTATCTCCTCGGCCAGCCTCAGTGTATCAACAGAATGAATCATACAAACCACAGGAAGCACACCCCTTACCTTATTTCTCTGCAGATGACCTATCATATGCCAGTTGACCTTCCTCGGCGTATTCGCATCGGTAGATGCCTTCGACAAAAATTCATCAACCTGCGCAACAACCTTCTTTAACTGCTGAACTCGGTTCTCTCCCAAATCGACACAGCCGAGGCGAATAACCTCTTCTATCGCCCCGATTTCAGCCGACTTCGTCACCACCACCAGCTTGATTTCCGCAGGGTCTCTGCCGGCCCTCGAACAGGCGGCATTTATGTTATCTTTTACACGCCTTAATCTTTCCGCAATCTTCGACATATTAAATGCAATCAAACCAAACAACCAGACGATACCTATGGTATGGTATAGCCATTAACTCCTTTAGAGTATAATTTACTGCTCTGCTTTTCAACAGAACTTACAAGAAAAAAACCGTTTTTTAATGCCGCCTTCATAAAATTTTAACCATCCTTTGTCATTCAACAAATAAATCCGGCTGCCATTCGTTAAAAAGGCCTTTCAATAAATGCTTTTTCAAAAAATCAACGGTTCCCTCCCCTTCCCTGCATAAACGCATAGCAATCTATATATATCAATCCGTATTAGAATAGCAAGACAACCCCTGTATCCCAAAAAGGGGTAAGTTGCAAAAATGCCTTTTTTACGCAAATTTTTACTTGCTTTTTCCAGTAAAAAATATATAATAAGGCTTAAGTTTTGGAGGAACAAAGCGAAAATAGAATTGTGGGGTTTGTTTTTTTTGAAATTGCGAGATTTGGTTAAATTTGCAGTTGACAGACCTCGGGGAAATGATTAGCTTTATTGTTCCCACACAAAAATAACAAATAACTGCGGTTGCAGTTTTTTAAACCTCGGCGAGGCAGCGTGGCATACCGGTTTCCCCCCCAGCCGGTTCCACCACCTCGCCTTTTTATTTTCAACCTGATGAACCAGCCGGTTTGAACTGTTTATTTTCTCCTCTCTATATAACCACCAAAGGCAATTAGCATCACCGCACAAACCAACCCAATTGAACCGCCGTAAATAAACGTCGTCTCTGCTGAAATATATTTCCACAGCAGACCGGCAATCAAACCTGCGGGCAGGGCCATCAGGCCCACTGCGGTATGATACGTCCCCAGGGCCGCAGCCTTTATCTGCCCGCCCGCCAAATCCGATACAATTGCCCTCTGATTGCCGTCGACCGCCGCCACCGAAACCCCATAAAATATAAACAGAACAACCAGTCCCGCCACCGACCTTACAAAGACAAAGCCGAAACAGGCCGCTGCGAATAACAGATAACCAAAAACAATTACCTTTCGTTTCCCAATCTTGTCCGCAAGGACGCCCAACGGCATAACAAAGCCGGCACAAAAAATGTTAAAAAGCACATAAAGCCCGACAGGCAGGACCTTCGACCATTTATCTGCGAAAAAGTTTCCCGCCCGAAGGACAAAAAACATATAGCTGAAATTGCCCAGTGCGAAACCTGCGGCAATGGCCAAAAAAATCTTCAGCCCTGCCGGCAGTGAGCCGAATGGGGAGGCCGCTTTTCTCTCTTTTGGTGCCGTTCTGGTTTCCTTGACAAAGACAAGCGGAATCAGGCAAACCAACGACAATAGCGAAGCAATAATCAAGATAGACTTAAAACCGAAATTAAATAACCACATTAACACAAAGACAAACAATGACCCAAAGATTGCCCCCAATGTATCAAGTGCCCGGTGAATCCCAAACCCTGTTCCACTCTGCTGGGGCATAGAATCGGCAATAATCGCATCCCGCGGCGCGTTTCGCAGCCCCTTGCCCAGCCTTTCCAGCGATGAAACCACAACAGCCTGTTTGAATGTCGTCGATAGCGCCAGCAGCAGCTTAAAAACCGCTGACGTAAAATAGCCCCAAAAAACGAAAATCTTTTTTCTGCCCGTCCTGCCTGCCAGATAACCGCTCACGACATTCAGTAAGCTCGACAGGCTGTCGCGAATTCCTCCCAGAATCCCGACCGCCAGTTTGCCGCCGCCCAGCGATTCAATGAACATCGGCAGTATCGGCAGTATCATTTCGCTGCTCAAATCGTTGAGGAAACTTACCACCCCAAGCAAAACTACATTCGCACTAACAGTGCCAAAAAATTTGCGTTTCATAGATTATTTCTTTCGCACACCCCCCACCTCTGACACGCATTTTTATGAGCTAATATTCCTATTCTGAATTCTACATTCTAAATTCTTTATTATTCCCCTCTTACCTGCACAAAGACCTTTCTGCTTCGAGGCCCGTCAAATTCGCAAAAATAAATTCCCTGCCAGGTGCCGAGCAAAAGCCGCCCATCCTTAATCAATATCTGTTTGCTGCATCCTATAATCGAGCTTTTGCAGTGCGCATCTGAATTGCCCTCACCGTGCTGATAGCCCGGATTGTTTTCAGGCACAAGCTCACTAAGAGTCAGCAGTATATCGTGCATCACATCCGGGTCGGCATTTTCATTTATGGTTATACCAGCCGTCGTGTGCGGACAATAAACAATCACATCACCATTTTTTATACCCGTCTTGGCGACAACCGCCTGCACCTTATCTGTAATATCAATCGCCCGATTGCGGCTTTTTGTGCTGACATCAAAAACCTCATTTATAATTTTCATTCCTCAAACCCCATCCATTCATACCTCGTATCTGGTAATGCGCACATCATCATGCTTACCGCAGTCTTTATTATTGTCATTCCCGCACAAGCGGGAATCCAGTATTCTGGCTTCTGTATTCTGAATTCTGTATTCTTAAAAATCTACATTTGCTCAACGACCTCGATGCCTAATAAGTTATGCAGGCCGTGCTCGATTGTCCTTGCGGTCAGATCGCAGAGTAAAAGCCTCGTTGGCCTCTTGTCAGGGGCGGCATCGAGAACAGGACAATTCGTATAAAAGACGCTGAACTTCTGCGACAGTTCGTATAAATAGCTTGTCAAGTAGTTCGGCCTGTAATCCGCAACCACCGACTCGATAGCCTCATTATACCGAATAAGCTGTTTGGCTAAATCCAACTCTGCAGGCTCGGTCAAATCTAATTTCTTTATCCCCACAAGCTCAGTTTCTCTATCAACACTCCTTTCAAAGGCCTTTCTCTCAATCGACTTTATTCTCGCGTACGCATACTGCATATAAGGCGCCGTGTTGCCCTCCATCGCCAGCATCTTATCGAAACTAAAGACATAATCGCTTGTCCTGTTGTTCGAGTAATCAGCATACTTTACCGCACCAATCCCGACGGCCTTGGCGATTTGGTCTTTCTTTGCGACTTTTTCTTTCTCGTCGCCGCGTAAATCGGGATTTTTCTCTTCGACGATTTTCCTCGCTCGTTCTTCGGCCTCATCCAAAAGCTCTTTTAACTTCACGTTTTCGCCCGAACGCGTCTTTAAGGGCTTGCCGTCTTCGCCAAGCACCGAACCAAACATAACATGAAATGCCTGGCCGTCTTTCAGCCACCCCGCCATTTTCGCCACGGCAAAGAGCATCTCGAAATGCTGTTTCTGCCGGGCATCAGTCACATAGATAATTTTATCTGCTTTCAGTTCCTGCACCCGATACATCAACGCCGCCAAATCTGTCGTCGCATACAAATACGCTCCATCGCTTTTCTGAATAATAAACGGCAAAGGTTGACCCTCTTTCGTCTTAAATCCTTCTGGAAAAACACACACTGCCCCCTCCGATTCCACAGCCAATCCCTTGTCTCTCAACTCCTTAACCACACCCGGCAAAAATTTATTATAAAAACTCTCACCTCTTATTTCATTTCTTCGCCACTTAATTCCAAGTATCCCGTAGATTTCGTTGCAGTGTTTTAAGGTAAGTTTTCTAACAAACTTCCATGCTTCACGTTCTTGCTTATTTTTTTTACCACCTCTTTGTAACATTGCAGATACAAATCTTGAAAGAGATTCATAAGGTATAGTTTTTTCCTTACATTTAATAATAGTAGGAATAGTTAAACTCATATCGACTAACAATTCTTCTAATAGATTGACGTACTGGTAAACAGCAAGGATTTGTTCCCAAATAATTTCTGAATTTCGTCTCTTGAAATTTACAAGGAAATGTTGAAATATTTTTTTGCCATAACCAAGAGTGCCGTCAGGTTCCTTCTCTGGATTTTCACGGTCTTCCCGCCAATCTTGTTCGTGTCGGTCTCTTATCTGGTGACAGAGAGCCGTTAGATTTTCCCTATTTTTTGCATTAGCCTTTAATTCATTGAGTTCTGTTTGATAATACGGCTTTTCATCTCCATGTTTCTGCTCGGCCATACATATATGCCAAAGACCAAGAATAACCATTCCGAAATTTCTTCCCCAGTCGCCGATGTGGTTTTGGCGGATGACTTTATGGCCTTCAAATTCCAAAAGTCGGCATATACAGTCGCCGATGATTGTGCTTCGCAAATGGCCGACGTGCATTTGTTTGGCGATATTCGGGCCTGAAAAATCAACAACAACCTTTTGCGGCCTTTGTGTCTTTTCAATTCCCAGCCGCTCTTTATCTTTGCTGATTTGCAGCAGGTTTTGCACAACAAAATCCGGTTTTAATCTTAAGTTTATAAAGCCCGGGCCGGCCACTTCGGGTTTTTCGCATAGACAATCGAGTTCCAAACGCTCGACGATTTTTTCGGCAAGCTGTCGCTGATTGATTTTTATCTTTTTCGCAAGGGCCATTACGCCGTTGACCTGATAATCGCCGAATCTGGCATCCGTTGCAGGTGCCACTATAGCAGCGCAGCCCTTCTGCCCCGAAACAGCCTCCATCGCAGCAGTAATCTTTGTCTCAAGAATATCAATAATCGACATCATCTTGAATATCAAATATCAAAAATAAAAATCAAAACTACATATTAAAAATCAAAAATAATTAAAAAACCTGTTTATCTTATCTTTTTCCTCTGTGTTCTCTGTGGCCTCTGTGGCTAAATTATTTTTTTCTTTTTTTGTCCTCTGTGGCGAAGCTTTGCCGTAATCTGCAGCGATTATTCTCCGTAATATGTGCAACTTGTCCTATCCGTCTCCTGAATCGTGACACAATGCAGGATAGCTTTGTCGAACTGCTCTTTTAATCTATCCCATGCAAAAACAGCCAGATTTTCTACCGTCGGTATCACCTTTGAAAAATGCGGCACATCAACATTGAGATTCTTATGGTCTAAAATTCTTATCAGCCTTTCATCGACAGCCTTTTCAAAATCTGCAATGCGTAAATCGCCGCCCTTTGCCTTCACTGTCACCTCAACGATGTAATTGTGTCCGTGACCGGCAGGATTGGCGCATTTGCCGAACACGCTGAAATTTTCCTGCTCCGATAAACTATCGTTCCACAATTTGTGAGTCGCCGCAAACTCAAACTTCTCGCTAAAATAAATCATATCACTTCTCCGGCTGTCAATAGCGACTTTCCGTAGCGGATTTAACTGTAAAGCCAATTCGCCCACCTTTGTATTGGCGAATCTGCCCTGCAATTTCTCCTTGCTTTCCGCCAGAAGCTCGGCAATCTCCGTGAAACCTGCGTGCCTGCCTTCCCTGAAATATCTCCTTATCCATCCGGCAAAAATCGGGACAACAAATTCACGCACCTGTTTATCGATATCCAGCACATTGACCACAAAGCCGGTTTTTTCCTCAACCGCCCCTTCCAATGTGACAGCCAGGCTCGAAAAAAACCGCCAGCCCCTCTCCTGCGGGCTTTGACGAAAAGGTATTAAAGCCCTCGCTGTCCGTCGGCAGAAATGGATTTATCGAAAACCTTACCCTTCTGGTCAACCTGTGCATATAACTGGATTCTATTTTCTTTAACTTTGCACTTTGATTTTTGAACTCACTTATGCATCAGGCTCATTACCTCGCTTCTGCTCCTCGGGTCGCTTTTGAAAGTCCCGCGAAGCGACGACGTCACCATCACCGAGCCCGGCTTTTTTATCCCGCGGATTGTCATACAACTGTGCGCCGCCTCCAGCACAACCGCCACACCGTAAGGCTTCAGATTATTCATCAGAAAATCGGCAATCTGGTCGGTAAGTCTTTCCTGAACCTGCAGCCGCCTTGCGAAACAATCCACAATTCTGGCGAGCTTGCTCACCCCCAGCACCTTGCCCTTCGGCAGATACGCCACGTGGGCCGTCCCTATGAACGGCATCAGATGATGCTCGCAAATACTGTAAAACGGAATATCACGCAGCAGCACTATCTCATCGTAATTTTCCGTAAAAACGCTGTCGAGGTGTCTTTTCGGGTCTTCCTGCATCCCCCCCAGAAGCTCTGCATACATCCTCGCTACCCTCGCAGGCGTCTTCCTTATCCCCTCCCTCTGCAGGTCCTCTCCAACCGCATCGAGTATCCCTCTGACCGCTTTTTCTATTTTTTCTATATCAACAATATTGTTATTTTGCGCACTCATTTCTATGCCTTCTTCTCTCTCGCAAGATTAACCAGGAACGTTGTAAGCAGTCTCACGCCATATCCGGTTGAGCCTTCAGCAGAATACGCCGCGTTATGTTCAAATACATCCATACCTGCAATATCCAGATGAACCCACTTTGCCTTATCTATAAACTGTCCGAGGAACGCCGCTGCCGTGCACGCCCCGCCCCATTTGCTGCCGATGTTTTTCAGGTCCGCAATCTTGCTCTTCATTTCCTTTGCATATTCGTCGCCGCTCGGCATATACCAGACCTTCTCACCGCTTTGTTCAGCCGCAACCTGCACTTTTTTTATCAGGCCATCATCATTTCCAAAAAGGCCCGCCATATATTGTCCCAGCGCCACCACACACGCCCCCGTAAGCGTCGCAATATCAATAATAATATCGCACTTCTGCTGCCCTGCATAATGCAAAGCATCGCACAAAATCATCCTGCCCTCTGCGTCGGTATTTTGAATCTCGACCGTCTTTCCGCTGTAGGTCGTGATAATGTCGCCTGGCCGATAGCTTGTGCCGCTCGGCAGATTTTCCGCAGCCGGTATCAGCCCCCAGACATTTATCGGCAGCCTCATTTCCGCCGCTGCCTTCAGCGCCGCCATCACCGCTATCCCGCCCGATTTATCGAGTTTCATTGTCTCCATATTCGCCGCAGGCTTTATGCTTATCCCGCCCGAATCAAACGTGATGGCCTTTCCAACAAGAGCAACTGTCGGCCCGCCTTTTGGCGGGCTCGACCTTCCCGCTCCGTTGTATCGCAAAATTATAAACCGAGGCCCGCTTTTCGAGCCCGCTCCTACTGCCAGAATCCCGCCCATTTTTTTCTGCCGCATTGCCCTTTCGTCAAGAACCACACAATCGAGCCGTTTTGTCTCTTTTGCCAGCTTCTTCGCTTCCGCAGCCAGATTCGGCGGATTTATCACATTGCCAGGCCTGTTCGACAAAGTCCTCGCAAAACTCTGCGCCCTGCCTAAACAGCAACCGACGGCACAGCCTTTATTTAATCTTTTGCTCTCAGCATCAGCCGGCTCTACAATCTCCACAATCAATTTCTCACTCCTGCCGTCCTTGCTGCCTGTCACGTACTCATCGTATCGGTAGCTTCCAAAGAACGCTCCTTCCGCACAGGCCTGTCCCATCGCCTCCGCCTCAATCTCTCCTTCGAACACCTTGTGCACCGCAAGCGCCAAACTTTTAACCTTCCTCGTCACCGCAGCATTCGCCGCACACGCAGGCTGCCTTACGCAACGTATCGAGCGTGGCCTTTTTCTTCTCGCCCAATCCTGCCAGCATCAGCCTTTGGGCGCCGATTTTTCCCCCGGTATAGATAACCTCCGTTGTCTGCTCTTCGCCCTTAAAATCGCCCAGCCTGATTATCTTTTCAATTAGCCCACCGATTTTCTTGTCGAGAGCCTTGTTTGTCTTATCAAGTTTCTTCTCATCCGAAAAAACCCCCACGCAGAGCATATCCGTCCTAAACTTATCCAGTTCTGACTTCCGCACCGAGACCTTAACATCAATTATCCTTTTCATTTTTTCTTCTTTCCTTCTCGACACAATAGAACCCCGACCCGTCGGGCCAGACCACATAGAAAGTATCAATTCAACCGCCGCAGGCGATTTTCTCATTCTGTATTCTGTGTGTAGTATTCTACCCTCAACCTCCGCTTTTTGCACCTCAATTTTCTAATTTTAACAAGTGCCTTTTTATGGATGTCGATTAAGGTAACGTGAGGCTCGATTTGGTCAAATGATTTTAAGGGCGCCCCAACCTCTATTGAAATCTTCAGGCCAGGCAAATGCCCTTATTACGCTGTATAACAGTCCCGGCTAATCATTAACGGAAAGCACAGCAATCAGTATCTGTGTTTCCTTTGAGACAGGACCGCTTTTCGACGCCCAGTCGCCGCCGGCGCCTGCGCCCAGCAATATATCGGCCAGTTGCCGCCCGCTGCCAGTTTGCTCTGCAGATAGTCCGCAACCGCCTGTGCCCGCCTGGCCGACACCATCCATTGCTGTTTTGTGCCCGGCTCCTGTGCGGCAAAACCGACCACATACAGAGTCGGCCTCTTTGCACCTGCAGACTCCTGAATATTGGCTGCAAATCTGCCTAAAAACTGCCTGTCCACCTCATCCAGAACAAACTGTCCCCGACCAAACGTCACCGGCACTATGACAAATTCCGGCTGTCGGCCGCTAATCGGCGACCTGAAGGTCTTGGTCTGACCTTTGAGCTGGTTAAAAATCCGGCGAACCTTTTCTTCGCTTGCGTCTATTGTTCTGCCAGAATCGGCATCGCCTCCGCTTATAGCATGGTACGTTTTGCGGCTGTCAAGATTCAACGAACTTTCCGGTCCTCCGGCCATTTCCGCCTTGCCTCCGAACAACTCCGGCATGCCTAATCCTGAAATCGTGCTTCTGAATCCGTAAAGCGTCTTTTCAAAAATTCCTTCACCCTCATTGCATAACTTGCCGCTCCTCGCAGTTGACATCGTCAGCAGCATCACGAAAAACGCCATCAGCAGCGATATCATATCGGCAAATGAAATTATCCAAATTGGAGCACGTTCGCCCTTTTCTTCAACAACGCCAGTTGGCTTCTGCTTTTTCACTCGTATGCACTTTCATCAAGCAGACTGATTTCGAGCATTCGTTCCGTCTTAAAGTTGTTGTCCGGCGACATTGCTTTTATACCAATGCCGCAGCGGTCTTTTGAAACGCCTTTGACGCCCAGGTATTCGACCACAACGACGGCCCTGAGAGTCCCCAGTTCAACGTTGTCGCCGGGACCGTTTTCGCTGACTATAATCCTGTCCGGCAGCTTACCGAGATATGAGACAAGAGTGTCGAGAAAATCACGTCCTTCCGCCGACAATGCGGTGCCGCTGGCCCAAAACACTCTTCTCGATTCAATCAAAAATATCTTACGGGTTCTGAAATCCTTTGGTCCCGTCTCAGCCAGCAACGCTTTGCCCAAACCTTTTTCAAGGGTCGGCTTCTCGCTGCCCTTTTCGTCCTGCCCCGCGGCGACTGCCTGAGGCCCCATTGCTGCACGCTGAGGGTTGACCAGCCAGCCGCCGTAATAATTCGGCGAAAGGGCCGACTTGCCGACCTTCTTAAGTTTTGCCGCCTCGCCCGGCCCGAAGTTTGAGAACGTCGAAAGCATTACAAAAAATGCCATCAGCAGCGATATCATATCGGCAAATGAAATTATCCAAATCGGTGCACCCTCGCCGCCTTCTTCTTCCGGTGGTTTTGGTTTGCCTGCCATTAAACCTGTGCCTTTATCGGCTCGCGCCGCTTCGCTGAAATAAATACCTGCATCTTTTCCCTCACTGCCATTGGACTGTCCCCCTTGGCTATGGCACAGATGCCCCCTACGACCATTTCCATCAATATCTTTTCCGACTTGGAATGTTGTCCGAGCTTGCCCCCGAGCGGCAGAAACACCAGGTTCGCAAAAAGCGCACCGTAAAATGTGCAAACAAGCGCTACCGCCATTCCTCTGCCGATTTCATCAGGACTTTCCATGTTGCTCAACATCGATATCAGACCAATCAATGTCCCGACCATCGCAAAAGACGGACACGATGCGCCCATAAAATCCAGAATCTTCTTGCCTATCGAATGTCTTTCTTCCATATACTGGATTTCGAGGTCCAGCAATCCGTGAATCGATTCTTCATCCTGGCCGTCGATGAGCATCTGCATTCCCTTGACAAGGAACGGCTCCTTGACTTTTCCCATCTCCTGTTCCAGCGCCAATGCCCCGTCCCTGCGGTTAATGGCGGCGTAATTAACCATTTTCTGGATAAGCTCCTGCGGCAAAATAGTCTTGTGAAACAGCGTCTTCTTGATTACCGAGAAAATCCCGAGGAATTGCCCCATCGAAAAATGAATCATCGTTGCACAGGTCATACCGCCGAAAACAATCGCCAAGGCGGGAATATTGAGAAAGATACTAAGTTTTCCCTCGTGAAGGATTGTGCCGATGATAACAATAAATCCAAAAATAAAACCTACTACTGTTGCAATATCCATTTAATTCATTCCTCTGTAATTTTTTTGAGCCTGCTGCTCACCAAAGCCGCCAGTTTCGGCTCTGTTGTAACCATTTCCGCAAGGACCTTTGCCTTTGTCCTGTCGGTCATATAGTAAAGGATTTTGACGGCCTCTTCGAGGCCGCTGCCACCCTGGCCCTGTTCCGTCATCTTGCTCATATTTATCATAATCTTGCTGGCGCTTGCCGCATCCATCTTGTCATAAGTCGCCGCCACCGACACAAGATTTGCCTTTTCTGTCTGCGACACTTTCACCCTGCTCGCCAGCAACTTCTCACGTTCATCCTTGAGGCTCGCAACCTTTGTTGACAACTCCACGCGAAGATTGTCGAGCTGTTCAACATCCTTTTTCAGGGTATCCTCGGCAACCTTTATCCTCCCCTCCTGCTGCTGGAGCTCCTCAAGTTTAGTCTCATACTGCCGCATTTTTTCCCTTACATCATAGACCATACCGCTAAGCTGCTTTTCGATAAAGACCTTTTTATCCTCTGATGCAGCAGGCCGCTGCTGCGGCAGCGGAAAAAGTCCCTCGCCCGAAGCAGAAGCAGCAGAACCCGCCTCCGGCGGTGTATTAACATCACCTGTGCCGGCCGAGCTTTTCCCAAGAAAGATTGAAACGCCAAATGCCGCTGAAAAACTTACAACGCCGGCGACCGCCATCATTATTATGCGTTTTTTGTTCACTTTTATCTCCTGCTAACCAATTCGACACCAACTAAATTCTAACAGTTTCCTTATCCGTCATTCGGCGGACAAAGGAAATTGTTGCCGACTCGTCAACCTCTTTCTGTTCAAGCCTTTCCTGTTCTTTTTTGTATTCCTGTTCTGCCTTTGCCCGCAGCTTTTCCAAAACCTCTTTGGCCCTTCTTATCTCCAAAATTTCTTCTATCTTTTTTCGCTGCTCGAGCTCCAGCTCTCTGACCCTTTTTTTTAACTTCTCAATCAGCTCATTATTTGTCGCAGAGCATTTGAGAACAAATTCCTGCTCTCTTATGCGGCTTTTTGGGTCTCTGCCGGCAATTTCCGCCAGCAGCTGTGCCAGTATCCTTTCCTGATTCAGCAGCTCGTTCCGCGTCATAAGCAATCTCTCGGTAATCCCGAGCAGTTCTGCCCTCTTGAGGCTTTCCTGCTTTACTTTTATGTCGAGAACCCGCTGCAGCCGCCATACAAACCTTCTCATTTAGCCTCTCTTTTATCCGCATTGCCTAAAAGTTCATCCCACGTCCCCGTTATACCCGCCATCCACCTGACGGTATTCTCGAAGCTCGTCCTCTGCCCGACAGCCTGAACTAAAAATTCGTTTATCTTGTCAATCAGAGAAATCGCACCGTCAATGCGCCTGTTACTGCCGGAAGCAAATGCACCGATGTTGATTAAATCCTCGGCGTCGAGATAAACCGCATAAATTTCCCTCATCTTTTGTGCGACGCTTTTATGCTCTTTACTCGCAACAGACGGCATAAGCCTGCTGATACTGGCCAGAATATCCACCGCAGGAAAATGCCCTCGTTCGGCAAGTTTCCTCAAAAGCACAATGTGCCCGTCGAGAAGGCTGCGCACTGTCGGCAACGGGGTCATTGAGGTCGTCATTCTCGACAAGAACCGTCAGGATTCCCGTTATGCTGCCCGTCTGTCCGCAGCCAAGCCGTTCAATAAGTCTCGGCATCATCGAAAAAACGCTCGGACAATACCCCTTCGACGCAGGAGGCTCCCCCGCCGCAAGGCCTATCTGACGCTGGGCCTGCGCAAACCGCGTTAATGAGTCCATCATAAACAGGACATCTCCGCCCTTGTCCCTGAAATACTCGGCAATCGTCACCGCAACAAATGCAGCCTTTAACCGCTGAATCGGCGGCGCATCGGACGTTGCTATCACAACCACACTCTTGGCAAGTCCTTTCGGGCCAAGATTCTCCTCAAGAAACTCACGAACCTCTCTGCCCCGCTCGCCAATCAATGCGACAACATTGACATCTGCCTCGCTCGAATTGGCAATGTCGCCTAAAAGGACGCTTTTGCCGACCCCGCTGCCTGCAAAGATGCCGATTCGCTGCCCCCTGCCGATGGTCAGCAGTCCGTCAATGGACCTGATGCCTAACGGCAGCGGCCGGCAGATTTTTTCCCTGCTCAAAGGTGGCACGCCTTCCGCATCCAGCGGCCTCTGGTCGCTGCCGGCCAGCGGGCCTTTGCCGTCTATGGGTTGGCCCAGGCCGTTAAGAACCCTGCCTAAAACAAGCTCGCTTAAATTGATGCACCGCGGCGCCTGCGCCTGTCACAGCATCACCCGGCGATATGCCGCTCGCATTTTCTATCGGAAGCAATATAAGATTATCGTTATTAAAGCCCACAACCTCTGCCGTTATCCGTCTGCCGTCGCGAAGGTGTATCCCGCACAACTCCCCAAGACCGAGCGGCGGCCCAGCCGATTCGACCGTAAGCCCGCTAACCCGCACCACCGACCCCTGGCAATCCAGCAGATTCAACTGCTCCAGTGCCGCATGCAGATTATCAAAATTGATAACGCAATTGCCCAAGTCGCCATACCCCGTATAAATCAACCTGTTTTCCCAAGAGCCAGACCGATTTGCTCCAAATGCTCGTCAATCAGGCTTCTCACTGTTCCCTTTGAAGTCTGTATAACGCATTCCGCAGGTCCGACGGCGGAATCCGAAACCAGCTCAATCCCCTCCAGCAGATTTGCTTCGCCCTGCGTCTGAAGTTTGCGAAGCTGCGCATAATCCTGCGGATTCACACAAACAACAATGTCCTTGCGGACAGGAACGCTTTTCAACGCCTCCTTTATGACGTCTTCTATCTTGTAATCCCTCTCGTTTATATTCTTTGCCAGTATCTTGCGGGCAATCTCAACCGAAAGCCTCGCTATTGCCTCTCTGTGTTCGCTTACGTTCTTCTCGTAAAAGATGTTGATATTCTGGACCATCTCTCTGAGCGCCTGGCACAGCCGGGCAATCTCCGCATTCGCACTTTCAAAAACCTTTTCGGATGTTCCAGACCCGTTGCAGGAGTAATCTTCAACAACCTCTGCCTTTTCTACAGGTTCGCCGGAATAAATTGTAAAAGTCGCATCTGCCATAACGTTATTCAATAAAAGATAACTCTCCCTTTTCATCAAGCTGACGCAGAGCGGTTATGATCTTGTCCCTAGCTGCCGTGATGTCTTCCTGTTTGGGGGCCTTCAAAAAAGATGTCTCCTCATCAAGTGCGGCAACGGCACGTTCCGAAATTGCGGATTTAATCTTTGCGACAACTGTCTGGTCGGTCTTAAACAGCGCAAGTGCCAGAAATTTTGCATCAATACCCCTTAACGCATTCTGCAGCGGCCTTTCGGCCACCAGCAGAATATCCTCCCAGATAACCATCAAATCCGCTACCGCTTGTGCTGTCTGACTGTCCTTTTCGCGAATGGCGACAAGCAAGCCGTCACGCAGCTCCTTCGCAAGGTTTCGCAGGATAACAGCCGCTTTCCTCAAGGCCTCTGTCGGTTCGGGTTTGGCAGCGGCAGGCTGCCGAGCCTCCGGTCGGGTCGGCGCGGCTGTTGCCGCTGCAGCCGTCGACGCAGGCGCCTTCGCCTGCTCGATGTGGTTGCAGACCATTTCTGCAATCCGCTGCTTTGCCTGCGGCGCAATCGCCCCAGAAGCGACCAGCCTTCTTACCGCACCGACTCGTATAGACTCGTGCAAAAGACTCAAAATCTCGGAGCTTTTCTTTGTCGGCATCTCCGACAGCACCACCGCTATCGCCTGTGGATGTTCTTTCTCCAGAATCGATACGAGGAATTTCGTCTCGGACCGCTTGATTACAAGAAATGGGTCTCGCTTCTGAACAAGCTGGGCAAGCTGCTGCTGTATCTGCTCTGCCTTCTGTTCGCCGACCGAGCTTTTGAGCATCTCGGCCCAAAAAACCGTTAATCTCAAATTCGGCCTTTTTCTGCGGCTGCGACCTTTGCTTCTGAAGCGAAAAAACAAATTGTTTTGCAAGCTCGAAACACTGTCTGCTGTTCCTGTAGCCCGCAGCGTCCAAATATGCCGCCTCAACCGCCAGGGCCTGAACAACCTCCGCATCAAGCCCCTTAATAAGTTCCGAAGCCGTCGGAGCATCGAGGCTCATCAGAAGCATTGCTGCCTTTTGTTGACCTGTCAGCACCATTTATCTTTATCCCCCTGCTCCTGAACCCAGCTGGCAAATAATTTCTTAACCTCATCGGGGTTATTACGCAATGCACTCGATATCTGTCGTCTTACCATTACCGGCTCGCCTGTCTCGGAACCTGCTGAAAGGTAACCCGGTCCGCCTTCGGCGGACTCCGTGCCTAACATTCTCGAAGCAACCGCTGTGCCTTCGGCAGCCTCCGTCTTCTTCTTTGCGCCGCTGAAAATCTTCAGCACAAGCAACGCACAGACCGCCGCTATCGCCAGCGATGCGTTCCGGATAATCGCCGCCAAATCGAACCGACGCTTCGGCTCCTCGCTAATCAGTGCCTTTTCGGGCTGATGAAATTTCGTCGGCACCACTTTGAGTGCATCGGTATCTTTAAGCCCGAGGGCATTCTTTATTATCTGCTCCACATCGGCAACTTCCATTATCCTGCCCGTGCCGCCCGCAGCCGCTGAATTAGCATCGGCAGTCAAATCCACAAAAGCGGCAACCGACAGCGACTTTATCTGCCCGGGCAGCTCGACCTTTTGTTCGACGGTCTTGCCGACCTTGTATTCGGTAACAATGGTTTCATCTTTTTTCGTCCCGCCCGGTGCCGCAGTCTGCCCTGTGGCGCAGGGGTGCCGGCCTCGGCTTCCGAAGTGCTTGTTATCTCTTCCTTCGTAGGAACTTTTTTTAACGGATCGTAAGTTTCGGTCACCATATTGACGCTGGTCATATCAACAACGGCGCTGACCCGCACAATCGCCCTTCCAGGCCCGAGAACCGCCGTGAGCATCTTTTCCGCCTTCTCCGCAAGGTTCTGTTCGACACGCTCCCTGTAATCGTGAACGGTGGCCGCTCCAGCCGCCGCAGGGTCGTCAGACTGGTTGGAAAGAAGGCGACCTTCGCTATCCACTAACGTGACATTTTCAGGTTTCAATCCATCGACACTGCCTGATACAAGATGCGTGATGGCGGCAATATTAAACGAACTGAGCCGAAATCCCGCTTTTAATTTCAACACCACCGATGCAGTCGTTCGAGACTTGTCCGTCACAAAAACGGACTGCTCCCCGCTTACAATATGCACACGGCAAAACAGGATGCCATCTATCATTTGAATGCTCTTGGCAAGCTCATCCTGCAGCGCACGCTGAAGATTGACATTCTGAACAAACGGGCTTACGCCGATTTTTTCATCGTCAAAAAGTTTATAGCCGTTCTGCGAACCGGCCGGCAGTCCTTCCTTGGCCATATCAAGACGAAGCTGATAGACCTTATCCTTCGGCACATAAACGCTCGTCCCCCCGCCACGCAGCTCGTAAGAGATGTTTTTTTCGCTGATTTTATCGACAATCTTCGAGGCATCGGCAGGTTCAAGGTCGCTGTAAAGCAGAGTCAAATCCGGCTTCTGAACCCACCGGACAAAGAAAAATACAACCGCGCCCAGCGTCAGCGTAATTGCGATAAGCAGCGCACGCTGCACAATATTGACGTTTCGCCAAACGCCAAGAATCTTTTGCAGAAAATTCATCTTTCGTCCTTAAAAATCTTTACCAGCCCCATAGTCTTGCCCGACAAAACCTACATCTGCATATTCATTGTTTGTTTATAAGCCTCGATTAGCTTGTTTCTGACGCCGACAAGCAACTTAAAGCTCATATCCGCCTTGGCAACCTCCGAAACAACCGATATGATGTCCGCGTTTTTGCCGGTCAGCAGGTCGGTTATGGATATATCGCCTGTCTTCTGCTGCTCATCGACGCTCGATATGTATTTACCCACCGCCTTGATTGTATCGGAAAATTCGGATTTACCGCCTTCGGCGCTGTCGGTCCTGCCAGCAGAAAAATTTATTTTCGGCTGAACCTGCGAAATATTCGGATTGAAATCTACCATATTATCAAGTCCTTAAATTTTTTATCCGGCGAATACCTAACGCAGCAACTCGAGCGTGGTATCCACCATTTTCTGATAACGTTTCAGCACCGCTGCATTTGCCTCATAAGCCCGCGTCGCAATAGTCAGATTTATCATTTCGGTCGGCAGGTCAACATTCGGCATCAGGACATAGCCTTCGCTGTCGGCATCAGGATTGCCGGTGTCCAGAATCTTCGTAAAATCGCTCATATCCTTTGTGATCTTCTCAATATCAACCCCGCCCGTCTCCTTGTCCTGCTTCATCTTCGCTTCGAGTCTGCGGTAAGGCCGACCTTTGCCGTCGTTGGTCGTGCGAATGTTGGCAACATTCGATGAAATGACCTCCATATTCCTGCCCTGTGCCCGCAGGCCCGACACCGCCACATCCACCGGCCGAAAGGAACTGTCAATCTTCATTTTTGGTACATCCTTTCTGATATCTCAATCGCCCTCGCCGCCTTATGTATTCGATGTATTAATCGCCAGCTGATACTGCTGAAATTTCTTGTTCAGCAGCCGAACATACGCCGTCTGCTTGAGGGTATTTTCTACCATTTTTCCGACCTCGGTTTCGAGATTGACGTCATTGCCGTTCGACTTTACCGGCGTCTGTTTCGGCGCAAAAATTTCCGGCGATATCTCGACATCATTATCCTCATCCGAATCCGACGCCTGCAGCGCCTTGGCAAGCAGCTCCTCGAATCTGACATCGACCCTGCGATAGCCGGGCGTCTCAATATTGGCGACATTGCCGGCAATCGCCTTTTGCCGCAGCATCTCCGCCTTCAATCCCGATTGAAGCAGGTCTGTCACGTTATGAACATCAGACATCTTTCTTTTTCTCAAATACAGCAACCAAAATCTGTTTATACAAAGACCGCTAACCAATTGTGAGCAATAATCGTGCCAAATCCCCTCTACAAGGCAGATACGCCTGACAAACCGCAAAAAAAACACGGAAAACCAGTCCTTTTGGAAAAAAACGGCTCGATTTGCATCAAACCCCGTAAGTTTTTCTTACAGTCAGATGGTTGTTTTACATACAAGCACAGCAAGAGCAACGGTCAATCCGCCTGCGGCAGAATAGCAAATGCGGAAGATTTTTCACAATCGTAGGAAGAAAATTTCTCAATTGAAAAACCAAACAAAAATCATACCGAGAAAAATCGCATTTTTCGTTTGCATAACCACCTAAAATACAAGGGCTTATGATGGAATGGGATACAGGGGCAAATCCTGGCACAAAAGTTGCTCAATTATTAGAAAATTCTGGGACAAACTATGAACATAAGCACAAACAACCTGTTGACAATTTCCAAGCCGACGGCGGGGGGCAATGCTGCCCATTCCCAGTCGAAAGGCCCTGCTGGCGCAGGCAAATTTTCTTTACCTTTATCTTCCGAAACCAATGTCAAAACAAAGACCGATAAAAAGCCCGCTGTTAATACTGCAAATCCGACAGACGATACTACTGAGCATCAGACCAACATTACACAGCCGGCAGCCGGCGACACATCTGAACAGAATCCAAAGATAAAGCCGCCGCAAACACAACAAGAAGATTCCGACACACAACCGTCAACAGCGGTTCCTGAAGTTCCTGCACCGGCTTATCCTATGTTGGCCCAAAATACCGCCCAGCCTGTTGAAACGCCGCTGATACCCAAACAGGAGAATTTAATCCGCCTGCGGCGGACCATAACCGACAATAAATCCGCCGAAGGCGGATTGGCCCAAAACGCCGCCCAACCCGCCGAAACAAACTTGATACCTCAAGAGGAAGAATTGACAAATGATACCGCCGCACCGGTTCAACAGACCCTGGCCGGTAAGGCCGGCCCGCCAAGTATTAAGCCTCCTGTCGAAATAACTGGCCGGGACAATCCCCAGACAATACAAAACAACGACAAAAAGACAACGATTGTCGCCGAACAAGCCGGCCAAAATACCGAACCCGAACCCAAAAAAATAAAACCCTCGCAGCAAATCCCAAATACTGAAGACCAAAAAACCCAAAAGACAGAAACAATTCCTGATTTGCCAATTACGACAGAACCGCTTAAAACTGCACAAACCAGCAATGAACCGGCAAACGAGGGACAGGCTGAAAAGACGGCAGGCAAAACCAGCCAATCCAAAACCAAACTTCAGTCCGCCGACGGCGGACAAAATCAGTCCGCCACCGGGCCAGATGCACTAACAGGCTCAAATACTATCCCAAACAAAACAGCGACCTTGCTGCCTGACGACCACAAAAAACCCCAGATTCAAATAACCGCTGAAAAAGGTTCGGGCGGCAATGAATCCGCCTTAGGCACACTGAGCAATAACCAGCCGGCTCAGAACGGCCAGAAAATTTCCTCTGCTGAACATACCGCTAAAGACACCCAGACTTTTTCCGCCTTCGGCGGACCATCAGATTTATCGGGGCAGATTCAGGAGTCAGCCAGGGCGTTTCTAACTTCAAATAAAAATCAGGTGACGATACGTCTCAATCCGCCTGAACTCGGCAGTGTTAGCTTGAAGGTGAGCGACAACGGCCACCAAATCACAGGCCTGCTGCAGATAACCAAACCAGAAACAAAATACGAAATTCAGCAGTTACTTCCGGGAATCATCCGCAACCTCGAGGATGCCGGCATCAGCGTAAAAAGTTTCGACGTTGTCCTCAACAACCAGCCGGACCAGCAGATGGCACAGCAGTCTCTCTATCAGCAAAATGACCAGAACAGCTACATCCCCTACAGGGACAACACAGCCGACTACCAGACCTTAAATTACTCGCTAAATAATGAAAACGGATTACAAGCAATTTCCGGCTCTCAACACATCGCCGCATCCGCCGGCTCATTAAATATCTTAATGTAGGGTTGCTTTTTCGGTTAGCCCTGCCACCTGTGGGCAGGGCCATTTGTCTGGGGGTTCAGAGGGGGTTGCTTTTAATCCTTCATTTATAATGGAGTTTTCTTAATCAATAATAACCCAAATCCCACATCGTCTCTACTTCCCTATCCGGCATAAAAAATTAAAACTCTTCATTTCCTCTTCCCGATTATTGCACAAATGAAATCAAATAACTTTTCTTTAAGGTCTTTTTCATCCTTCCAGGCAATATGATTGTATTGCCTTGTATCAAAGTGTACTTCATCTAAGTCTTTCCCTTCTTTAACGCACCATAATACTGGGATACCAAGGCCAAGTGCGAAACCGGCTTCAAAATATACGCCATGTTTATTTTCTGTAAAATCTGCTACAATAAATCTTGAGTTTTTAATCTCTGCCATTATTTTCGCATCAATTCTCTCATTATGTGGTTCGATATCAATTCTGTAAGGCGTATATCCTGAATCTTCTATTGCTGGTTTGATTGCATTTAAATACACACTGTTCAATTCTGGATTAAATGACATTGCAACAAACGCCTGCCTCTTTTCTTCAAGGTCAGACCTATGTTTATCAAGATATTCCCATCCTTCATGAGTGATTGTGGCATATGAACCACCTGTCGTATCATGCCCTTCAATGAGATTTCTATCTCTTAATGATTTGAGATGGAACATAAATTCTTCATCATTTGTTGCCCAAGCAAGTGGCATGTCGTTAATTGGTATTAATAAATTAGAGAACCCGGAAACTTAGACCTTCTTTCTAAATTCTGAAGCAGTTTTAATTGTTTTTCCAAAACGCTATAATCAGGGATAGAAGAATTTATTCTCTCGATCATTTTCGTTGTTAATAATGGTGGGGTCTCCCCTCGTTCATTAAAGTCTCTTATCCATGCTGATAGTTTTGAATTTAATGCTTCCCCTAGCATGAAAACTTCAACATTATCTGTTATATTATATTTACCACATCTCGGACAAACATAAGTAAATTGCACGTTCAGTGGTGGGATAGAAAATTTTTTTACATTACCCATTCCGCATACTGGGCATTGAGTTATTTGTTCGCTCATTTTTTCTCCCTTTTCTTGAATTAAACAGAACCTCATATATAAAAATCGCCAGCCTCCTATCGCGGAGCCATCCAGATGACATTCCCATTCGGGTCGAACAGCAACAGGGAAGATTCAGGAAAAGTGATAGTTTTCCCATCCGGTGTGGTAGTTTTGTTAATCCCAAGTTTCGCACGGGTCTTACCGTTCTTGTCGGACAGGCCCAGCGATGGCCCGTCCTTGTTCAAATCCAGCAAGATGCGGAGCTCACCGTTCTCATCCAACAGGCCCACCGACGGCCCATCCCCATACACGAACAAACCGGCGCGGGTCTTGCCGTTCTTGTCGGACAGGGTCAACGCCGGCCCGTCCTTGTTCAAATCCAGAGAGATGCGGGACTGGCCGTTCTCGTCCAACAGGCCCACCGACGGCTCGTCCCCATACACGGACAAATAGGCGCGGGTCTTGCCGTTCGCATCGAGCAGACTGAGTCCCGGCTTACCCTTAATCGCTGCCAGAACGGCACTTGGTTTGCCTTTCTCGTCGAGCAGGTTGAGTCTTGGTCCATCCTTAACCACATCCAGAACGGCACGGGGTTCGCTGTTCTCGCCATACAGACAGAGTCCCGGCCCATCCTTAAGCACAACCAGAATGGCGCGGGGCTGGCCGTTCTCGTCGAGCAGACCGAGTACCGGACTATTACCATCCATAGACAGTTTAGCACGTTCATTGCCTTTTTCGTCCACAAGAATGAAGCCTTTGGCCCTGATAACATTCTCAGGTATTCCTTTGTTTGGATCGGCAAGCTCTTCAAGCGTTGGAATTCGATTAGCGTTGTCCTTTATGACATTCTCAGGGCTGCCTTTTCCTGCGGTCATTACTACTGCCACCGTCATTCCTGCTGCTGCCAGCAATATAACAGCCAGCAATATGCGATTATGTCTCCTCACACGTTTCAGGTCCAGTTCCATCTTTTCTAATCGTTCTTCGGTTGTCATTGATAGTCTCCTTTTGTTATACAATTTTTCTCTGTGTCCTCTGCCACATCCGCCGAAGGCGGAGCGAGATACATCTCGCCGTCATCTATTGTTCTTTGAAAGAGAGAATTTTTTCCTTTAACTGCCGGCAGACCTCCTTCGGATTTGCCGCCTTTGCCACTGCGGAACTCACTGCAATTGTCTTTGCTCCTGCCCGCAGAACCTCCTCAACATTATCAATCGTTATTCCGCCAATGGCAACATGTCCAATCGCTTTATCAGCGAGAAATTCAACAGCACTTTTAACATACCCTAATCCTACCGGCGGCGCTGTCGGCTTCGTCGGCGTCACATAAACAGGCCCCAGACCCACATAAGTAAGCCCGCCGCCGGCGGACTGGCAGGCGGCTTTCAATTGTTCCATCGAATGCGTGCTTTTGCCGATAATCAGCGGATTTAGTTGAAGTTTATACGCCTGCTCTACAGGCAAATCGTTTTGTCCTAAATGGACGCCGTCGGCGCCTGTTGCCGCCGCCACATCGACCCTGTCATTGATTATGCTCAAAACATTGTCCGCCCTGCACGCCTGCACAAACTCAACGGCGAGGGCAAATAACTGGTCGTCATCGAGCGTCTTGGAACGCAGCTGGATGCAGTCTGCTCCGCCCGCTATGCACTGCTGCACAAGGCACAGAACCTCCACAGGCAATTCTGAGCTGATAACTATGTAAAGTTTCACTCTCCCGTATTTGGCAATCGTGCTGCTGAAAATCAAACAATCCTTTTCGAGTTCGTAGGCCTCGTACCGCAACCTTTCTATCTGCCCTGCCAGTGCCGGGTCTATTGTCGCCGCAGTTTCAGCCAGCACCCGCAGCGCCTCGGTCAGCCTTTTGCAGCCGGCAGTCAAAACATCCTGCAAATCCTTTCGCTGCATTTGTCCCGCAACGGATAATCCGACACCAACATCGCCCGCAGTATCCCTGCTCGCAATCAGTCTGCCGTTATCTATCTGACCTGTCAGGATGCAAAGCCGATGACGCAGTCCTTTTGCCCGCTCTGTAAAAGAGTGGAATTGAGAGTGAACCGGCAAAATTCCTCTATGACACGCAGCGCCTCCCGCGCACGATTGAAATTGGCATCAATAATCCTGTATACAGCCCGCTCCATAGCGAGCAGATTATACCGTCAGCGGTCTTTTTTGAACAGGAAAACAAAAATGAACAAAACGCCAAAAAATAAGGAGTCGCTCAAGAGGAGAGCGACTCCTTATTTATGATAATCACAATCATCTCGGCCAGCATCTCTTACCAAACAAGATAACTGCATCAATTTTCGAATCGGGCGGAATCATCCTCCTCCGAATTTGGTTCTTTTGGACGTCCGCCCAATACTACCGCCATAAAGACGATTCGTAACAAGTCCGCAAAAACTATGCCAGTAAAGAAAATCCACGTTAAAATACAACCGGCAATTCCCTTAACAGCCTGAAAAATCTAAAATTAAACCCGTCATTTTAATTGCAACAAAAAAAATCACCAGTGACAACCTATAGCACCTTGTTGCTTTTTTACAACATAACCTTCATACAAATAAATAAATCTATCCCAATATAGGACTAAACACCCCTTGCTTTACAACCTTTTATGAACAATGTTTCCAATAATCAACGTTGCCGCTAACAAATATCAACGCAAATGGCGTTGTAGCGGCAATATCTTTCCTAATTTAACACTGTTGTTGAACGTAATTGTTGAAAATTCTCGGATTTCTGATATAAGGCTGGTGGTTGTTTATCTGAAGGCAGGACTTATGCTAAAAAAAATGACCGTAATTTCTATAACAATAATAATCCTGGCGGCCGCCTGTCAGGAAAGGCAATCCGCAAAAAACCAATCCCAAATCGCCCGGCAGCATCAAAAAACTAACTCATCTGATTCAGCAGCACGTTTGATTGAATACTTAAAGGCGCAAAATCTGCCGACAGCAGAATCCGTTGAGATTTGGAACAGCGGCTTCGGCGGCAGTCTGAAAATAACCACAGCTCATTATGAAATTTACTCCACCTTAAAAGAGCCGTTAATGCTGCGCGATGTGCTGGCGTTTCTCGAAACCTGTTTCAACAATTACCAGCAGCAGCTTACTAAACCCCTTCAAACAAACGAAAAATTTACGATATATCTGTTCGACAATCGTTCCCAATGGCAGCTTTTCACAGCAGGCTTCGCCGGCAGGCAGTCGCAAATATACAGCCAAATAAAGGCAGGGGCATATTATCTTGACGGCGCCTGCGTCGCATATAACATCGGAAGGGAGCGGACCTTCCAGGCACTTGGTCACGAGTGCTGGCATCAGTTTGTTGACAGACTCTTTAAGTTCAGGCTGCCGAGCTGGCTTAATGAGGGTCTTGCAACACAGTTCGAGGCCAATAGATACGAAAAAGGTCTTTTCTATTTTGAACCTGCCGAAAACATTTATCGGCTCGATATGCTCAAAAAAGCCGTTACGCAAAACCAGACAATACCTCTCGAAAAACTGTTGGAAACAGACCCGGGCAGCCTGGTGGGCAACGACCCCCAGATTTCGGCGTTTTATAGTCAGTGCTATGCCCTCGTGCTGTTTCTTCGTCAGGCAGATGCCGGCAATTTCAACCTGCTGCTGGCAGACGGCCTGAAAGGCAACTGGCCCATCAGCGATGAAGATAAACTGACGGCAGCCGATAGAACAATTCCGCTAACCGTCATCTGGAATAAAAACGTCGGCCCGCCACTCTTCAAACAATATTTCGGCAGCGACATCAGCACAATCGAAAAGGACTATCTCGACTTCTGCAAAAACATTGTAAGGGATAAATAAGACAGCATAAGGCGATAAACATTATGCACAACAAGACATCAGTTCAATTTATACTTGCGTCGAAGTCGCCGAGACGAAGAGAGCTTCTAAAAAAGGCAGGCTACAAGTTTGAAGTTGCAGAGCCTCTCATCAATGAAAAAGATTTTGTTGCAGAACAAACCAGCCCCTGCAAATATGCGAAACGGCTGGCACTTGCAAAGGCAATGTCGGTCGCCCAAAGATTTCAGGATAAATTTGTGGTCGGCGCAGATACGATTGTGGATTTTGACGGCCGGATTGTCGGCAAGGCCGCCGATGCGGCCCAAGCAGAGAAAATTATCAGAATGTTGTTTAATGCTCCGCACAGGGTGATAACAGGGCTGGCAATTATCTGCACAAAGAAGAGTATCGAGATTGCCGACAGCGACACAACGATTGTGTATCCGCGGCCGATGACGGACGAGCAATTAGCAGAGCATATAAGCAGCGGCGTTTGGCGGGACAAGGCCGGCGCTTATGCGATACAGGCCAGCGCCGACAGGTTCGTTGAGAAAATCGAGGGCAGCCTTACCAACGTGATGGGTATGCCGATGGAGCTTTTCGAGCGGCTCTTGAAAAGAATTCCTTAGAGACTCTAACAAAACGAAATCATCCGCCTTCGGCGGGCTGATTACACGGATTAAACAAATATTCGTAAAAAAAAACGGCGAAATCCGTGAAAGCTCCGGTGTTGTTTCTCCGCCGAAGGCGGACCTGCTTCCCCGTGTCTTTCGGGAAATCCGCGGTTTCAAATCATTCTGTTAGATGTTCTTAGCCGCAGATTAACACATCTCTTCATAACGAAGCGGAATTTTTTCAAAAAAGCTGTTGCAAACAAAAGCCATTTCAGTTATATTGGTGCGGAATTAAATGCTCTGTCGCACGGGGTAGTTTTAATTTATTATTTGCTATTTACGATTGATTATTAAAAAAAATAGTAAACCGAAAATCGTAAATAGTAAATTTTTCGGGGTCAGCAGTTTCACGGCGTGGCTGACTCAAGCCTCCGACAGAAGCCTACACGAGCCGGATTTAAACGGCTCCCGTGACAAGCAAAATAATAGTTTTTAGTGTTGAGTTTTAAGTTAAACTGACAACTAAAAACTAATAACTAAAAACTTAAAACTAAAAATTACCCGGTGGTGTAATTGGCAACACAGGAGGTTTTGGTCCTCCCATTCCAGGTTCGAGTCCTGGCCGGGTAGATAGAAAAATAACAAATTAAAAATCAAAAATAAAAGTTATGAAAGAAAAAGTGCAAGATACAGTTGCGATAATACTGGCCGCCGGCATTAGTAAGCGGATGAATACAGGAACCCCAAAGGTGCTCCACGAGGTCTGCGGCAGGCCTATGCTCGCCTACGTCCTCGATGCCTGCAGGGCAATCGGTATAAAAAAAATCTTTGTCGTTGTAGGTTTCGGCGCAGAACTCATAAAGGAATATTTTGCCGATGATAAAGATATTATCTGGGTTCTTCAAAGCGAGCAGAAAGGCACCGGCCATGCGGTTCTTTGCTGCAAAGACCTGCTAAAGGATTTTACCGGAAAGACCTTTGTCCTTTGCGGCGACGGGCCTCTGATTCGACCGCAGACTCTGCAAAAACTTTTGGAGACGCATAATGATGAGGGTGAGGTAGCAGCCTCGCTTGCCACGGCTATCCTCGACGACCCGACAGGTTATGGCAGGATTATCAGGGACGCTAACGGCAGCCTTAAAGGCATTATCGAACACAAAGACTGCACCGGCCGGCAACTTAAAATCAAAGAGGTCAATCCGAGCTATTACCTGTTTGATAACCAAAAGTTGTTTGAGGTTCTCGGCGAGGTGAAAAATAATAATGTCCAGAAAGAATACTACCTGACCGATGTCCTCGGCATTATGCTCGCAAAAGGTTATAAAGTCGCCGTCGTTGCTGCTGTCAGACCCGAAGAGGCAATGAGCGTCAATACCAAAGATGAGCTCGAAAAACTTTGCCAAATTATGAAGGCCAGATTAGATTATAGTAAGCGGATGTCGAGTGAAAAAATAGAATATAAAATACAGAATAAGGAATTATAAAAAGGATGGACCGAATGTTTCTCAATGATAATTTGAAAATTTTTTCAGGCACAAGCAATGTAGGCCTGGCAAAGGCAATCTGCGACTATCTTGAGGTGCCGCTGGGCGGCGCAAAAATCGGCCGCTTTCCGGACGGCGAAAAGTCAATCCGCATCGAGGACGACGTCCGCGGCAGGGATTGTTATGTGGTGCAGTCAACCTGCAATCCCGGCGATGAGTATCTAATGGAACTGCTCATTTATCTTGACTGCCTCCGCAGGGCAAGTGCAAGACGCATAACCGCCGTCATTCCGTACTACGGCTACGCCCGCCAGGACAGAAAAGACGAAGGACGTGTGCCAATCACGGCAAAACTGGTCGCCAATCTTATCACTACCGCCGGCGCCGACAGGGTCCTTACGATTGACCTGCACGCCCACCAGCTGCAGGGATTCTTCGATATCCCAGTTGACCACCTGATGGGCGAACTTGTGCTGGGCAAATACTTCCACGATAAAAAATTAAAAAACCTCGCGGTGGTGGCGCCGGACGTCGGAAATATAAAAATTGCGGCAAAGTATGCCTCGCGGCTCGGAGCAGAGCTTGCTATCATCTTCAAGAGGAGACTGTCGGACAGCGACGTAAAGGCTCAGGAAATCATCGGTGAGGTAAAAAATAAAAACATCCTTATGTGCGACGACATCATCGCAACGGGCGGGACAATCTGCAGCGCAGTCAGTCTTGTCAGGAAGAGAGGCGCTCTTGACGTCTACGTCGGCGCAACACACGGCGTATTCGCAGGAAATGCCCTCGAAAAACTATCGGAAGCTTCGATAAAGGAAATAGTAGTCACCGACACAATACCTCTGAATTCCGAAAACAAAAAAACCGGTAAAGTCAAAGTGCTGAGTGTCGCTGCAATGCTGGGCGAGGCCATAAAACGTATCCACAGGGACCAGTCGGTCAGCAGTCTTTTCAACCAGTAATAAATAATCAATAAATCTTTTGAGAGGATATTATGGAACAGAAATTTACACTTAACGCAGATATAAGAGAGCAAAGAGGCTCGACATCAGCAGGGAAGTTGCGAAAACAGGGTCTTATACCGGCCATTATTTACGGTCACAAAAAAGATGCGATTGCAGTAACGTTGAACGCTCACGATTTCGACGAAGCAATACATCACGGCCGCAGACTGATGGACCTGAAGGTAGGCAACAAGAAGGAAAGCATCATCATAAAGGACCTTCAGTATGACCACCTCGGAAAATCAATCATCCACGCTGACCTGATGAGAGTCAGTGTCACCGACCTCGTGACGGTCACTGTGCCAATCGAGCTTAAAGGCACGGCAAAAGGCGCAGCAGAAGGCGGAGTCACCGTAGCTCACGCCTCGCAGCTTGAGGTCGAATGTAAAGTGACAGAAATTCCGGAAAAATTCACCGTCAACATCAAAGACCTCGTCGTCGGCGGGCACCTGTTTGCAAAAGATATCCAGATGCCCGAAGGCGTCAAGCTCAAAAGCGACCCCGAAACTCTGGTTGTATCCTGCACAACGGTTGCTGAAGTAAAGACAACCGAACAGGCAGAGCTGGAGGAGCCGGTCGCTCCTGAATTAATCAGCAAGGGCAAGAAGCTCGAGGAAGGCGAAGAGGAACAGGCAGAGATAAAACCTGAGGCAAAGGAAAAAGAAAAAGGAAAGGAAAAGGGAAAGGAAAAAGGATAAAACCCTTAAGCCGGAAACCATCACAATGGCTGAGACAAAAATGCTCGTCGGCCTCGGTAATCCCGGCGCCGAATATGCTCAAACGCGACATAATGTCGGCTTTATGGTGATAGACCTGCTGGCAGGCTCTTTGAAAATCGACATAAACAGGCGAAAATTCAAAAGCCGTTTCGGCATCGGAGAATTCGCCGGTAAAAAAGTGATGCTGCTCAAGCCTTGGCTGTATATGAACCAGTCGGGACAACCGGTCGCAACGGCCCTCGGTTTTTATAAATTAGCGCCGGCAGACCTGCTCGTCATCTCCGACGATATGTGGCTCGAACCAGGCAAAATACGGATTAGGGCGTCGGGCTCGGCGGGCGGTCATAACGGTCTGAAAGACATCACCGAAAAACTCGGCACGGAAAACTTTCCCCGGCTGAGGGTGGGCATTGGCCAAAACGACCGGCAGGACGCCTACGATTACGTCTTAATCGCACCGGACAGCCTGCAAAAACCGCTTATCGAAAAGGCAATTGAAAACGCCAGGGATGCGGCGTTGTGCTGGTTAGAACACGGAACTGACAGGGCAATGAACAAGTTCAACGCCCTTTGATTGTTAACCAATAAGAAAATTTATTAAAATTTTAATTTTTCAGGAGGTATTTGATTTGAAGACTGCTGCCAAAAAAGTTTATGAGGCGATGTTTCTCGTCGATTCGGTTCAGGCCGCAACCGACTGGGAAGGAACCAACTCTTTAATAAAAACAATCCTCGAAAAGGCCGAGGCCCAAATCATCTCCATCCGGAAATGGGATGAAAGGAAACTGGCCTACGACATCGCCAAAAAATCCAGAGGCGCATATATCCTCTGCTACTTTAATGCTCCGACCAGTAAAATCACGCAGATAGAAAGAGACGTGCAGGCTCTCGGAAAAAATAATGCGGGTGTTGATTTTACGAGGCGACCACCTGACCAAAGAGGATATGGAAAAGGAAACGCCTATCGCAATAATGGAAAGGCAGGGGACGTCCCCGCAGGCTGAACCGGAACAGCAGGCAGAGCAGGGCTATCCGAAAAGATACAAAAAAGTGGAACAGCTTGACCAGGCAGCAAAGCAGGACGAGAAGGTAGAAACTGAAGATAATCCGCAGCAGCCGGATACGACCATATAGTCCTGCTGAAATTATCAACAAACAGAAAGGGTAAGATTATGAGCAGTTTCAATAAAGTCCTGTTAATGGGAAATCTGACCAGAGACCCCCAGCTTACTTACACGCCGACCAACACAGCGGTTGTCGATTTCGGCCTGGCAATGAACCGCAAATGGACAGGCAAAGACGGCTCCCAGAAAGATGAGACCTGCTTTGTTGACTGCAGGGCCTTCGGCAAACTGGCGGAAAATATAAATAAATATCTGAAAAAAGGTATGCCGCTCTTCGTTGAGGGCAGACTTACCTTCGATTCCTGGACCGGCAAAGACGGCTCCAAACACAGCAAGCACAGAGTAACCGTCGAAAGTTTTAAATTCATCGGCTCTGCTTCAGGCTCAGCCACCTCATCAGCAGGACAGGCGGAGGCGCCGGCAGCTGAAGAAAATGAACCTCAATCGCAAAAGGGCGACGATGATATTCCGTTTTAAGGTTAAACAAAGACAGAAATTAAATAAAAGTTTTAAGTAAAGAACAACTGATTGAAGGAATAAAAATGAAACCGAGAAATGACGAAAGAAGAGAAAGTAGAGAAAGCAGAAACAAGACCACCGTAACGAACGTTCGTGAGAGGTCGCAGTGCCGCTTCTGCAGGAGAGGCGACAAATTCATTGACTACAAAGACATCGAGACGCTTCACCGGCTGCTGACCAACCGCGGCAAAATTTACTCCCGAAAAAGAAGCGGCAACTGTGCAGGCTGCCAAAGAAAAGTAAAGAGGGCGATTAAAAGGGCGCGCTTCATTGCACTATTGCCGTTCACAGCTTAAAAAAAATAAACCCGAAAAAATTTAACAAAGAAAAGTTTCAAGGAGACTTATCCGATGAAGGTTTTACTTTGCGAAGACGTTCAAAAAATCGGCTACTACGGCGACATCGTCGAGGTAGCAGAGGGTTACGCCAGAAACTTCCTGCTGCCGCAGCGGCTGGCGATTCTGCCTGACGAAAAAATACTACGCTCAATGGCACAGGAGAAGGGCAAGCGCACAGAACAACGGCTGCGGGAACGCAAACGGCTGGAAGCTGCCGCCGCCGCCGTCAAAGGCGCCGAGGCCGTCATCTCGTCAAAGGCCAACGAGCAGGGCGTTCTGTTCGGCTCGGTCAGCCCGAAGGAAATCGTCGCCAACTTGCAGGCCCAAGGCTTCGATGTCGCAGAACACTTTGTCAGTCTCAAAGAGCATATCAAGACTGTCGGCTCGCACGAAGTAACATTAAGATTTGCCGAAGACCTCTCCGCAACGGTCACTGTCGTCGTTGTTGCAGAAGGCCAGTCCTCCGACCAGCCGCAGCCCGCACCACAAGAGCCGCAGCAGACAGACCAGCCGACTCCGCCCGACGAAAGACAATAATGTGAAATGAATAACCAATGTCGAAATTGAAGGTCATAAGTCACAAGTCGTAAGTCACAAGGAAAACTATGCAATACGCATCACCCTTCACGCATTACTACAAAAGGGTGAGTGACGGGATTCGAACCCGTGACCCTCGGAACCACAATCCGATGCTCTATCCAACTGAGCTACACTCACCATAAATATAGCGTAAAGCGTTCAGCGTATAGTGTAAATCTCTACGCCTTGCACCCTTTGCAGCCTCAAATAATCATCTCAAATTATAAATAATAAATAGTAAATAGTAAATAATAAATTGCTTCACCCCTGCCTCAGGCCTTGCCAAAATTCAGAGCCGCATACTCTCCGAATAGTTCTTGTGCCTTCGCATCATAAGCCTTCGCCGCCGACACCTCATTGTCAAAATATCCGATAAATATCCACTTTCCCTTATAGACTATCATCGCCTTCCACCTACCGGGGCTTTTCTGCCACGAGACGCCCTTGTATTGGGAGCTGCAATTGCCGCGTTTCTTCCTTTTGTTCCAGTTGTTATGCTCCTGTGTCACAATACGAAGATTTGCCCTGCGGTTGTCCAGACTGTTATGATTTATATGGTCAATACATTTTCCAGCCGGCATATCTAATATTTCCCGATGCATCGGGATGTTGCGTTTTTTCCGCCCCCCTCTGTCTGCTCGCTCGGCATAAAATGTTCTTCCTTTTTTTGACGCATACCATTTATATCCGGAAAGTTTTTCGTAGTCCTCATCATCGACTATCGCAAATTGTCCCTGCGTAAGGGGAATCTTTCTGAACGAATAGCCGTATCGCAGCCGTCTATAAAAAAGCAGTATCTTTACGCATACCTGATAGACAAATTCAGGCGCTTGTATTTTTATCTGAACCTCTCTCACTTACCCTCTTCTGTTAGTGCATAGTGCTTAGTTCTTAGTTTATTACGAAAACTCAAAACTAAAAACTAAGGACTTAAAACTAAAAGTCCCCCCTATAATTGTCCCAACCAGCGCAAAAGTTGCGAAAAAACTGCTTGCAGGTATGATGGAAATTTCCCTAAGTGCTTATTTAGAAATGAATAAAAAAATTTGAAAAATTCTTATTTTGCGCGCCACCCCCCAGCGCGCTTGTGCGCACAACTCCGCTCAACTCGGTCTGTTGAAAAAGTCCCACATCCACGTTTTTTCAATCCCAATCCTCCTTTTTTCATTTTCTTTTCCGCCTGTTTCCTAAAATCAGTGTAAATCAGTGTTAATCAGTGGTTAATTATAATTTTTTCCCAAAGGCAATCAACAAAAATTAAAAATCAGTGTTCATCAGTGTCAAAACTAAGGCCTGCTATTCGGCGCTATTATGAGATCACGTCTCTTTATAAGAAACTAACAAGTAATTGAATATAGTCCCGTATCTAATCTATAGACCTGAAACCTGTTGCACAGAGCAACAGGTCTTTTTTGTATATTCATGTGAAAAAGGAGAGGGAGCTTTTACAAGAAATAATAGGGACAGTGGGGGTATTGAAAAAGTCCCACAAGTCCTCTATAATAGCCATCCTGTATTGATGAACCAATAACTTCAGTCCGTGGCCGGAAAACGGCCGCAACAAACGATGAAAGGGATTTTATGATGAGAAAAACAGGTACTCTTCTGCTGGTGCTGCTTTCACTGCTTTCGCTCGGCTGCCGCTCGCCCCAGAGTTCGGCGTCCGCGTATCCGGGCTATACGCTGGTCTTTGCCGATGAATTTGACGGCAAGGCCCTCAATCTCGCCAACTGGACGCACGAGGTGGGCGACCAGTGGCACAACCAGGAACAGCAGGCCTATACGGACCGGCCGGAAAACTCCTATGTCAAAAACGGCAATCTGGTCATCGTCGCTCGAAAGGAATCGTACCACGGCAAATCGTTCACCTCGGCCCGGATCATTTCCCAGCATAAGCAGGACTTCCGTTACGGCCGTATCGAAGCGAGCATCAAGCTTCCCCGCGGTAACGGCATGTGGCCGGCGTTCTGGATGATGCCCTCGGACGGTGTGTATGGCGAGTGGGCCGCCAGCGGCGAGATCGATATTATGGAAGCCAAAAATACACCCATGGAGATCCGAGCCAATCTGCACTTTGGAGGAATGTTCCCGAACAATGCCAGAACCGGCTCGTCGGCCTATTCCGACGGGTCCGATTTCTCGCGGGGCTACCACCTGTACGCAATCGAATGGGACCCCAAAGAGATCCGCTGGTACTGCGACAACCATCTCTACAAAAGCACCGGCATCTGGTGGACCGGCAGCAAAACCGACAACGGCACGTTCCCGGCGCCGTTCAATCAGCGATTCTATATTCTGTTTAACCTGGCGGTTGGCGGAGCGTATGTGAACTGCGTAGTCCCCGAATGCGTCACCGCGGACTTCCCGCAAAAGATGTACATAGACTACGTCAGAGTTTACCAGAAAAAAAATTAGATTGAACCGCCCCGACCGAGAATGGAAATGAGGCTCAGCGGCATAGTTGAGCAAGACTCTGCTTTCCATCGCTTGAACTAAGGGAAATCTGTGGCTAATTATAATTTTTCTACAAAGGCAATCAACAAAAATCAAAAGGCCGACAGTTTTCACTGTCGGCCTTCGTAAAATTCTAATCACTATGCACTAATCCCTATTTGTTAGCCACCGCCGCCTGTGCCGCTGCAAGTCTTGCGATTGGCACCCTGAAAGGCGAGCAGGACACATAATCCATTCCAACGCGATGACAGAAATCAATACTATCCGGGTCGCCGCCGTGCTCGCCGCAGATGCCCACTTCGAGGTCTTTGCGGGTCTTTCTGCCCTTACCGATGCCGATTTTTATCAATTCGCCGACGCCCGACTGGTCGATGCTCTGGAACGGGTCTTTCGGCAGGATATTCTTTTTCAGGTAGTCCGGCAGAAAACCGCCGATGTCATCGCGCGAAAATCCAAAGCCCATCTGCGTGAGGTCGTTTGTGCCGAACGAGAAGAACTGCGCGACAGTTGCGATTTTGTCTGCGACAATAGCCGCCCGCGGAATCTCAATCATTGTGCCGAGCAGATGTTTGATTTTCTTTATGTTGTATTCTGCCAGCACCTCTTTATAGACCTGCCCGATTATTACAAACTGGTCGTCAATCTCTTTCACATCGCAGACGACCGGAATCATAATTTCGGGATACGGTTTTTTGCCTTCTGCAAGCAGTTCTGCTGCTGCCTCAAAGACCGCCCGTACCTGCATCTCGGTAATTTCCGGATAAGTAATGCCGAGCCTAACGCCGCGATGCCCCATCATCGGGTTGGATTCATGCAGATTGTCGGCCCTTTGTGCAAGCTCATCCATAGAGATATTCAAATCGCCTGCCAACTGTTCGAGTTTTGTCCTGTCTCTCGGAACGAATTCGTGCAGAGGCGGGTCTAAAAGCCTGATGACAACCGGCAGGCCGTCCATCGCCTCGATAGTCCCTTTTATATCCCTTTTAACATACGGGTATAGTTCGGCGAGGGCTTTTTTGCGTTCTTCGAGCGTCTTTGAAACAATCATCTTGCGAAGAAGGAACAGCGGCTCATCGCTGCCCTTGCCGTAAAACATATGCTCTGTTCTGAACAGGCCGATACCTTCGGCTCCGAACTGCCTTGCCCGCTTGGCATCATCGGGCGTGTCGGCATTGGTGCGGATTCCGAGTTTGCGAACCGAATCGCAAATCTTCAAAAATTCATTGAGCAACTGGTTCTCTTCGCCGACATCCATCATCGGAAGTTTTCCCTCATAGACATTTCCCTTTGTGCCGTTGAGTGTAATCCAGTCGCCTTCCTTGAATTGTTTTTCGTCAATGCTCACATGTTTGCTTTTGTGGTCAACGTGCAGAGAACCGCAGCCGACGATGCAGCATTTACCCCAGCCTCGAGCGACGAGGGCTGCGTGGCTGGTCATCCCGCCGCGGGCCGTCAGGATTGCCTCCGCCGCTCGCATACCTTCGACGTCCTCAGGGTTGGTTTCTTCGCGAACGAGGATTACCGATTTACCCTGCTTTTTCCATTCGACTGCATCGGAAGCGGAAAAGACAATCTGGCCTGTAGCACCGCCCGGACCTGCGGGCAATCCCTTTGCGATGGGTTTGACGGTCTTTTCAACTTTCGGGTCAATGATTGGATGAAGCAGTTCGTCAAGCTGGCCGGGCGTGACTCGCATAACCAACTCTTCTTTTTTTATCAGCTTTTCTTTATACATATCCACTGCCATTCGCACAGCGGCAGGCCCGTTGCGTTTGCCGACGCGGCACTGAAGCATATAAAACGTCCCATCCTCAATCGTAAATTCGATGTCCAGCATATCGCGGTAGTGCTTTTCGAGTTTATTCTGCGTGGCGTCGAGCTGCCTGTAGAGTTTCGGCATAAGTTTTTCGAGCGAGGTGAGGTCTTTATTATGCTCCGATTTTGAATATTCATTTACCGGAGCAGGGGTTCTTATGCCAGCGACGACGTCCTCACCCTGCGCGTTGACGAGGTATTCGCCGTAGAACTGGTTTTCGCCGTTGCCGGGGTTGCGGGTGAATGCTACGCCTGTCGCCGAGTTGCTGCCCATATTGCCGAACACCATAGCCTGAACATTTACAGCAGTCCCCCAGTCATCTGGAATGCCTTCGATTTTTCTGTAGCTGACGGCTCGTTTGCCGTTCCAGGATGCAAAGACGGCGTCAATGCCGCCCCAGAGCTGCTCATTCGGATTATCCGGAAATTCCCTGCCTAAAACTTCTTTTATTTTGGCCTTGAATGCGCTGCAGATGTTTTTCAAATCCTCAGCCGACAGGTCGGTATCGAGTTTGCAGCCCTTTTGCTTTTTTACGCTGTCCATAATTTTTTCGAGCAGTTTGCGGATGCCTTCATCTTCTTTCGGCTCAACGCCTGCAGCCTTTTCCATAACGACATCTGAATACATCATAATAAGCCGGCGATATGCGTCATAAACGAACCGCTCGCTGCCGCTTTTCTTTATTAGGCCGGGAATTGTTTTTTCGGTAAGCCCGACATTGAGAACCGTTTCCATCATACCGGGCATCGACTTTCTTGCGCCGGAGCGGACGGAGATTAACAGCGGGTCATTGGGGTCGCCGAATGATTTACCCATAATTTTCTCGACTCTTTCCATATCCTTCTGCACATCTTCCTTGAGGCCTTTAGGATAGGTCTTTCTATTTTTGTAAAAGTGCGTGCAGACTTCGGTTGTGATAGTAAAGCCGGGCGGGACGGGGACGCCTAATTTTGCCATTTCAGCGAGATTTGCGCCTTTGCCGCCGAGCAGCTCTTTCATTTTCGCATTGCCGTCAGCCTTGCCGTTTCCGAAGAAGTACACCATTCTCTTTGCCATTGCTGTTTTCTCCTTTTCAAAGCACTTAACAGAACGATTTTAAACCGCGGATTTCACGGATTCCGCCGATTTTTTTACAAATGTTTTTTGATCCGTGTAATCAGCGTAATGGCTCGACTTTTGCTCGCCATAGTGAGCCTGTCGAACTATCCGTGGTTTCATCTTGTTAGAGTCTTCAAGATTACCTGCCTGATTAAAAGCCTTAAAAATAAAGAGGGTAAGTATATAGATAGCCTGCCCTGCTGTCAAGGGCGTGGTGTTAGGGAATAGGGGTTAGAGGATAGGGGATAGAAAAATTAAGAATGTAGAACATAGAAAGCGGAGAGCGCAGAGCGTACCAGACGCCGGACTACGGACGACTAGAGACGACAAAAATAACCACGGATTTCCCGGATTTTTTTATAATCAGCGTAATCGGCGTAATCAGTGGTTTCTTAATATTTAACCGCGGATTTCACGGATTCTCGCGGATTTTTGAGGAAATCTGGCGGAAAAGAAAAGGAAAAACGGCCAAAATGACACTGATACGAATTTCTTAAAAATTTGCAAAACAATTGACCTTTTCTCTAAAGTAATTATATTAACATTGCAATTACAAGGCGTGAGATATATGGAATAAAGCGAGCAATGACAAAACATATACACGAAATCAGAGATCCGATTCATGTGTTTATACACTTAACTACAGATGAGCGCAAAGTACTCGATTCCCGCCCGTTTCAGAGGCTTAGACAAATTCACCAATTAGCTATGACATATTTGGTTTATCCTGGAGCAACACATCGTCGATTTGAGCATTCTTTAGGAGTTATGGAACTTGCCGATAGGGTCTACAATGTAGTAACCAATCCAAACAATATTGAGCATGAATCAGTTAGAAGAATTCTTCCTCAATATGAATCTATCGAACACAAGTATTGGAGTCGTGTTCTTAAAATAGCGGCCTTATGTCATGATTGGGCCATCTGCCGTTTTCGCATGTAGCAGAAGAATTATTACCCGAGGGTTGGAACCACGAGCGCATAACAGCAGAAATTATTCGTAGTGATGAGATGCAGCAAATATGTAAACAGATGACTGTAACTCCAAAGACTGACGATATTATCAAAATCGCCATTGGACCAAAAAAGGCTAGAGACCTAAAATTCAATGATTGGGAAACTATACTTTCGGAAATAATAGTCGGCGACACATTTGGTGTTGATCGGATGGATTATTTGTTGCGTGATTCGCTGCACATAGGTGTCGCTTATGGTAAATTTGATCACTATCGCCTAATTGATACTTTGCGTATTCTTCCAAAGGGTGGCAGCGACGAAGGTTCAACTGAACCAACTTTAGGATTAAACGTAGGTGGGCTTCAATCAGCTGAGGCTTTATTATGGGCTAGATATTTTATGTATAGTCAGGTATACTTTCACCCGATTCGCAGAATATATGATATTCATTTAAGAGATTTTCTGAAGAACTGGCCTGAACTCAAAGATGGAAAGTTCTCTACAAACATTGAGGACCACTTGAAAGTTACAGATAATGAGGTGATTGTCGAGATGCGCAAAGCTGCCTTAGATACAGAGCATCCTGATCATGTTCATGCAAAGCGTATTATTGAACACCAGCATTTTCAAGTACTATATAGACGTAATCCGAATGATCAACAGATAAATTCAGATGTTGTAAGATCTGTTTATAGAGATGCTTGCCAAAAATATGGAGATGATTCAGTTAGGCTCGATGAATACACACAAAAAGGCGGAAGTCAAGTTTTTCCTGTGCTGGACCATGGAAATATATTGCAATCAATAGAGCTATCTGATACATTGAAAAACGTGCCTGTTTTTGCTACTGGTTTTGTGTTTATCGATCGGGAACACTTTGATAGTGCTAAAGAATGGCTGGAAAAGGAACATGAAAATATAATTAAACCAGAAGGAGAAACCGATTGATGAAAAGATTGAAACGATCTGCAATAATATTATCTTTGATCGAATCTCTTTTGGAAAAGGGTAATTGGTGTGGCGAGACACATATCCAAAAAACGACATATTTCCTTCAGGAATTACTTAGAGTACCACTGGGTTTTGAGTTCATCCTATACAAACATGGGCCTTTTTCATTTGATCTGAGTGATGATCTTATGGCTATGAGAGCAAATATGATGGTTGAACTACAATCACGCCCCCCCTATGGCCCAAGTATTGTACCAGGACCAACTAGTCAACAACTCAAGAACCTTTTTCCAAAAACGTTGAAAAAATACAATAGAGAGATAAAATTCGTTGCTAAAGAAATGGCAAGATTCAATGTTGCCGAATCTTGAGCGTATAGCTACTGCTTTATATGTAACCCTCGAAGCCCAAAAAACTGAACGTGATGAAATATCACAAGTTGACTTATATATCACCAAGATTAAACCACATATTTCAGTCGAACAAGCTCGTATTGCACTAGAACAAGAGGCTGGAATTAGAAATAAAGCAAAAATTTTAGTACAATCAAGAGAAAAATAGGGGCCGTTCCGTTTTTGAACCAGCCGGGGATTTTTAGTTATTAGTTCTAAGTTTTGAGTTTTTAGTTGAGGAATTGTGCGCAAACGGCGAGGCAAGACCCCCGACCACGGGTGTCGGGGCTAAACGATGAAAAGCAACCCCCCGATAAATCCGCCTAAATATAACAACGGCCCCCGACCACAGGTGTCGGGGCTAAACTTATTTTTTTGGTTTGGCAAAGCAGTCGGGGTCTTTTTCGAGTTTGGCTCTGGCCTCGGCGGTCATCATCTTAAAGGCGGGATGCGTTGAAGGCCAGCAACGCTGTGTAAACGGAGTTTTCCGCATCTTTTCTATTTCGGCGGCGGCGCTGGAAAAATAGCTGCCGTAAATATGCAGCGAATCGCTTATATCGACGTATCTGCCGACCGAAACGGGTCTGTTGATTTTTTTTGAGATTTTCTCGGCGATAATTCTCTGCAGTTCGGTAAGGGCATAGACATTCATAAACCAGGCCTTGTAAAGGTCGCGGCTGCGCCAGTGCGTGTTCATATTAAGGCGGCTTGTGCCGTCGCCGGCATCGACAAGTCTGCACCAGATTCGCTGAAGGCAGGGCGGGTCGTCGGTCTGGGGGTCTGCGGTCGGCATCCAGGTAATGGCCTGCGCCCGGCGGGTATGGTGGACATTCGAGAGGCTGTCGATTATATACTGAATCTGGTCAACCTTCCTGAATGGTTTCGGCGATTTTGGATTGCGTATATCCTCAACCGGGCAGTATGCAAAAAGCCTTTCGTGGTAAGTGTAAGTCCATTTGCCGGCGGCGGGGTCAATCCAGTGGTCGTGGATGCCGCTGACGACTTCCTGCCGATAGGCCTCCAGCTCTTCCGGGCCGCCGGGAAAATTTTTGTGGATTCTCGGCTCGGCAAACGGGTCTGTGATTGCAACCATAACTGTTGCGTCCCTGCTGGGGGGGTCGGTGGATTTGTCATACTGGGTTTTGATTTGCAGTCCCGTATCCCAGACCGCAAGGACAGCCTTTTCCCACGCCTCCGGCAGACAGGATGCCTCAATACTAATTGTCGGTATGTTCCCTGCTATCGCTGCTGACATTGGTCTTAACCTCCTTGTCTTGTTGTTGATATTTTTTATCTAATCTGATGATTTCTAAACGCATAGAAAATCGCGGTCATTGTCTCGGCCATTTGGAAAGGTCGATTTCCTCAGGCGTAATTTTGTACCGGTCGCGGTATTCTTCTGGGATGTCTGCGAGCATCCTTCGGGCCTTGAAATCGAACTCGCTGCCCGGGAAACGCTGAATAATCTGGCGGCAGTAATCGACCATTTGGCCGTAAGTAAGCATGGGCAGTCTGCCCATTTTTCTGCTGGCCAGCGCCATCTCAAAAAGCTGTTCCGCTGCGACCTGGTCTTCTTCCGAAAGCTCCTTAAATTTTAATTTGACTTCGACAGCAGGTAGTTCGACCTTGCTCACTACGGGCTGTTCGACTCCGCTCACGACAGGCGGCTTTGAGGCGGCGACATCCTTTATGTTTGGCTCAGCCCTTAATCGCTTGTCATCTTCCTTGATGACGTCGTAATATGTTTTTTCAGGCTGCTGCGGCGATTTTTGGCCTGAAGGCAGGAATTTGCCAACCAAAACAATCAGGACCACCACAACCGCTATCACAATTGCGATTTTGAACCAGATATTCATAAGTTTTTCCTGCAAAAAAGGTTAAAACATCTTTGCAATTTGTAAAATTGATTTTCAACGGCTTTTAGCGTATAATCATAACCACTGATTTTAGAACTTGTTTGCAAATTTGGCAATAGCAAGTTAAGCAAAAAGGTCAAGAGATGTTCACGGGTTTGATTGAAGGGCTTTGTGTTGTAAGGTCTGCGAGTCGGACAGGCAACGCTGCGATGAGTCTGTCAGTCGACTTAGGAAAAATTGCCGACACGCCGCAGGCGTGCAAGGTTGGCGACAGTATCGCCGTCAACGGCGCGTGCCTTACGATTGCCAAAATTGCTGGTACAACAGCCGTTTTTGATGTGAGCGGCGAGACGATTGCGAAATCGACCATAGGCAGTTTAAGGTCAGGTTCGCAGGTTAATATCGAGCGGGCTCTAGCTGCTGATGGCCGATTCGGTGGGCATTTCGTCCTCGGTCACGTCGATGGCACCGCGGTAATAAAAAAAATTGAGAAAAAGGGAGAGTTTGTTGATATTACCTTTGCCACTGAAAAATCGCTGCTCGACAATACGGTCGCCAAAGGCTCGGTTGCTGTCGATGGAATATCACTTACCATAGCAGAACTTAATAAGACAAGTTTTACCGTTGCTTTGATACCCGAAACGCTCAGCAGGACAACTCTGGGAAAAGCCAAATCCGGCGACAAGGTCAACATCGAAACTGATTTAATCGTAAAGACGATAAAGAAACACCTTGAGCAATTTGCACCGAAGCAAGACCTTACAATCGAAAAATTACAGAACCTCGGCTTTTAAAAAGGCGATATAACAATTACCAATGAATGGGATACCGTATAACAATTCGATAGAGAATCAGCCGGTGGTGGGGATAACGATGGGCGACCCGGTGGGGATAGGGGCGGAAATCATCGTCAAGGCGCTGGCGGAGCCGGAAATACGCAAGATGGCCCGATTCATCATATTCGGAATGAATGAGCAGCTTGTATATGCAGCCGACCGGGCGGAGATTGAGCCGTTCTGGGGAAGATTGCAGCACGAGAAAATCAGCCGCGAATTTCCGTATAAGGTGGTTGTGGCCGATTACGATGAATATTCTATACCATCGTGGTTAAAGGAGCCGAGCAAGGTGTCAGGCGAGGCGTCGGTGGCATTCTGTCTCGATTGCATCGAGGCGGCCAAGAGGAAAATCATAGACGCAGTCGTGACGGCGCCGATCAACAAGACGAGCTGGAAACTGGCGGGCGTTAAATGGCCGGGGCATACCGAGATGTTCGCCGAAAAAACAAAATCGAAGCGGAAGGTAATGATGTTCGCATCGGATAAACTGAAGGTTGCGCTTGCGACGATTCACGAGGCGCTTTTTGACGTGCGAAACAAGTTCACTATCGGCTGCGTCTTTGAGCCGATAGACTTAATGCACGACGCATTAAAGGAGTATTTCGATATAGAAAAACCCGAAATCGGCGTGGCGGCGTTGAATCCTCACGCGGGAGAGTCCGGCAGGTTCGGCGACGAGGAAATCAGGATAATAAGCCCGGCGATTCAGCTTGCGAAGCAGCACGATATAAACTGTACGGGGCCGTATCCAGCGGACAGTCTTTTTCACAGGGCAGTCAATGGCGAATTTGACGGCGTTGTGGCGATGTATCACGACCAGGCGATGATACCGATAAAACTTGTCGCCTTCGACGATGCGGTCAATATCACAATCGGCATACCCATCATACGGACATCGCCTGCCCACGGGACGGCCTTCGACATCACGGGCAAGAATATCGCAAACCCCGCGAGTATGAAGGCGGCGATACTGATGGCGATAAAAATGGCAAAAGTAAAAAGACAGAAGACAGAAGTCAGAATTCAGAATACAGCGAACAGCAAAAGAATTAAGAATTAAGAATTATGAGTTCATTTTTTTATGCAGACGAAAAGTCAGATAAGGCAACTGCTCGAAGGGGCATCCATACGACCGAACAAAAGGTTCGGGCAGAATTTTTTGATTGACCGCAACCTGATGAATCTGCTTTTGGCCTCCGCTGAAATCGGGAAAAATGATGTTGTTCTGGAGGTCGGCTGCGCAACGGGGTCGCTCACAGAGGAGCTGGTGAAAGAAGCCGGTTTGGTTATAACTGTCGAAATCGACAAAAAACTTGCCGAGATTGCGGAAATGCAACTTTCCTGTTTTGACAATGTAGAGATAATCAGTGCAGATGTGTTATCAGACAAACACACAATCAACCCCGACGTTATCGAGATAATAAGAAAAGCGAGGCAGAAATTTGACGGCAGATTTCTTATGGTTTCAAACCTGCCTTATAGTGCAGCGACGCCGCTGATGCTCAATCTTGTTTGCGGTCCTGTTGCGGCAGATGCGATGTATGTTACGGTTCAGAAGGAGGTGACCGAACGTATGACCGCAAAGGCAGGCAGCAGCGATTACGGAATTTTGAGCGTAATCCTTGCCTGTTTCGGCGACCTGAAAGTGATACGGAAAATGCCGGCAGCAGTGTTCTGGCCAATGCCCAAGGTAGAATCGGCTATGATAAGCTTTGTTCGGAGCAGTCAAAAGGCCGAGCAGGTCGAGAACGCCGAAACCCTCGCCTCGGTCGTAAGTTTTTTTATGCAGCATCGCAGGAAAATGGTCAAGGCCATAGTAAAATATGCCACCGGCAGCCTCGCCGAAATTGACGACTGGCAGGAGCTTTTTGAGAAGAGCGGCATAGAGCCGCAAAGCAGGCCGCAGACAATCCTGCCCGAAAATTTTCTGCACCTTGCAAATCTATGCCGGCAATTGGAAATGTTAAGACAAAAGCAGGAGTGAATAAGAGACTCTAACAAAATGAAACCACGGATAGTTCGACAGGCTCACTATGGCGAGCAAAAGTCGAGCCATTACGCTGATTACACGGATTAAAAGAATATTTGTAAAAAAATCGGCGAAATCCGTGAAATCCGCGGTTTCAAATCATTCTGTTAGATGTTCCAAATTTTAGCTGATACTATTTAGCACCTCAACCGTTCGTGCGAAGGTTTTATCGGCAGGTTCGTCAGCATCAACATCGAGCCAGTGGACGTCTTTGAAACTCTTAAACCAGGTTCGCTGGTGTTTTGCAAGAAGGCGCGTATTTTTTTTGATAAGCTCAACGGCATCGTCGAGCGAAATTCTGCCCTCGATGTAATCAATAATTTCGGCATAGCCTATCGCAGAGCGAGCTTGGCTGCTTAAAGGTTTTTCTTCAGCCAGCAGTGATTTGACCTCATCGACCAGGCCTGCGTCAATCATTTTTTTTACCCTCGCATTTATTCTCGAATTTTCCTGCTGCTTGTCTCTGCGCAGGCCTAAAATTATCCGGCTATGCCCGCTTTTTTTTTCGCTGTCCCATTGATTCTGGAAAACGGATATTGGCCGGCCTGTAATGCGAAAAACCTCCAGCGCCCGTATTATCCGTTTTGCATCGTTGCTGCTGATTTTGGCTGCTGTTGCGGGGTCAACTTCCTGTAATTTCCGATACAAACTTTGCAGGCCCTGATTTTGTGCCTGTGCAACCAATTCGTCTCGTATCTGCGGGTCCGCAGAAGGGCCTTCAAACAAGCCATACAAAAGCGCTTTAATATACAGCGCTGTGCCGCCGACGGCGATAACCGGTTTGCCCCTTTTTTGAATATCCTCTATTGCGGCGTTTGCGAATTTAAGGAACAGGCCTGCGCTGAAGGATTCACTCGGCTCGATAATATCTATCAGATGATACGGAACGGCTGAGCGGGCTTCTTTTGGCGGCTTGGCGGTGCCGATGTCCATACGCTTATAGACCTTCATCGAATCTATACTGATAATTTCTCCGCCGGTTTGTTTTGCCATCTCGAATGCAATTCTGCCCTTGCCGGAGGCCGTCACGCCTATGACCAAAATCATATTAGTTTTCATAATAGTTTTTGAAAAGTTTTTTGTGAAAATCCGTGCTTTTGCAGTATAATTGGTCGATAGATTGTTTTCAATCTTAAACTTTAGGGAAGTGCCTATGTCCACAAGCGAAAGCGGTCGAAGCGATTTTGACGTCGAGCTTGCCGATAAAAAAAGAAGTGTCGATACGATGCTCGAACGTCTCCTTGCAGAGGAAAGGCAAATCGAACCAACTTTAATGCAGGCAATGCGTTATACGATTGAAGGGACTGGAAAGCGGATAAGAGCGGCCTTGCTTATGTGGTGCTGCCAAGCCGTCAGCGGCATTGTCAACAACAACGCCCGGATAGCCGCCGCCGCTGTTGAAATGGTGCACGCATGCTCTCTTGTTCACGATGATTTGCCGGCAATGGATAATGATGATATGCGGCGGGGGAAACCTACCTGTCACAAAAAGTTTGACGAGGCGACGGCGATACTGGCCGGCGATGCACTCCTGACTTATGCATTTGAGGTTTTGTCGAGGCGAATCGACAACCCTGTAACTGCGGTCGCTCTAATCGGCGAGCTTGCAAAGGCGGCAGGACCGGCGGGTATGATTGCAGGCCAGATGGCGGATTTGAAGGCCCAAAAGACCAAAGGCACAAAAGAGCTGCTCGAATACATTCATACAAATAAAACGGCCAGGATGTTCCGGGCCGCTACCGCAATGGGTGCAATATGCGGCGATGCCGACCGCGAGCAATATGAATCTCTTGGCGAATACGGCTTAAAGGTCGGGCTGTGCTTTCAGATTACAGACGATATACTCGATGTCAGCTCTTCGAGCGAGCAATTAGGCAAGACCGCAGGCAAGGACGCAAAGGCAGACAAGGTGACATATCCGCTTGTTTTCGGTCTTGAAAAATCCAGCCAGCTCGCAAGGCAGCTTGCACAACAGGCGCTCGAAAAAATAGAATCATTCGGGTCTGAAGCAATTTTTCTGAGACAATTAGCAATAGAATTACTGGATAGAAAAAAATAAACAAGGCACAGCGCAGATGATTAGTCACTCGTGACGCCCGCATCTGGTGGTTTCTGAAATCGTACCGCTGAATTTTAAGATGTTGTATCAAACAGTCTGTTTTTTAGCAGTCTTTTTTTTCTTTTTGTAAAGAGAGGGGCCGAGAATTGCAATAATCTCTTCTTCTGATCTCGGCGGCCAGTTGCCTTGCTCCTGCAGCTTTTTTAATTCTTCGAGTTTGCCGGCGTCGATAATAGTTCTGCATTTCGGGAATTTATCACAGGCGAGGAACGGTCCTTTCCTGCCCTGTCTGATTACGAACCGGCCATTTTTGCATTTGAAACACTTCAGTCCGGTTGGCTGGAGCGGCTCTTTGGGCTGCTTTGCAGAAAGGACTTTGCCTTCTTTGTCTATCTTTACTATCGTTTTGCAGGTTGGATAAGCCGAACAGCCGAGGAATTTGCCGAACCTACTGATTTTTTCAACCATAGCCTTTCCGCAATTGGGGCATTTATGCTCGGTAATTTTTTCCTCAAGCATTTTGCCGTTCTGGTCGCAGGGGCAGGCAAATTTACAGTCGGGATAGCCCGAACAGCTCAGGAATTTTCCCCTTTTGCCGAATCTGTAGACAAGCGGTTTGCCGCATTTCGGGCAGGAATATTCGCTCGGCGTAGTTTCGGCTTTGGCGTGCTTCATTTCCGCCGTTGCCGTCTCAAGGCTTTCCCTGAACGGGCCATAGAATTCCTTCAGGACGCTGACCCAATCGAGATGCTGCTCCTCTATTTGGTCGAGCCTTTCCTCCATATACCGCGTGAATGCAATATCCATTATTTTCGGGAAATACTCGTTGAGTTTGTCGGTGACAAGCTCGCCGAGGTCGGTGGCGAAAAACTTTTTGTCTTTCTGCTCAACGTAGCCTCTTTCCTGAATAGTGCTTATGATTGCAGCGTAAGTGCTGGGTCTGCCGATGCCTTCTTTTTCGAGGGCCTTTACCAGCGATGCCTCGTTATACCGGGCGGGCGGCTTTGTAAAATGCTGCTCGGCTTCTAAATCCACAACCTCAAGATTTTGGCCGACCTTAACAGCAGGAAGCTGCTGTTCTGCAGAGCTGACCGGCCAGACTTTTGTAAAGCCGTCAAAGGTTATTACTCTTCCTGTGGCACGATAGAAGCAATCGCCTGACGGGGTCGATGCGACAACATCGATGTTTGTAATGTTCCAGCGTGCGGAGGCCATCTGGCAGGCAACGAAATCGGCGCCATACCAAATCATATAATCTGTACTGCTCATCGGTAAGAAATTCCTTTAACTGCTGCGGAATCATATCAACATCGGTAGGTCTGACCGCCTCGTGGGCCTGCTCGGCGCCTTTCTTCGAGGCGTAAAGATTTGCCTTTTCGGGCAGATATTCGCCGCCGATATTTCTGCCGATATAATTGCGAACTTCGTTGATTGCCTCCGGGGCGATATGCGTGCTGTCGGTTCGCATATAGGTAATCAGGCCGAGCGAACCCATAGAGCCGAGGTCTATTCCTTCGTACAATTGCTGGGCGACCAGCATAGTTCGTTTGGCGGAAAAGCCGAGTCGATTTGCGGCTGCCTGCTGAAGCGTCGAGGTGATAAAGGGCGGCGAAGGACGCGATACGGATTCCTTAGTCTGCAAATCGGCGACTTTGAATTTTGCGTCTTTGAGCGCATTGAAGATTCGCTCGGCCTGCTCCTTCCTGGATGCCGTGAATTTTTCATCGCCGACTTTATACAGTTCGGCCTTGAAGGCGTTATGCTCGGCGAGCCATCTGCCCTGCTCCTCGACTGGGGGCGATTTATCGTCCTGAGTTTTCGGGGTGATAAAATCAATCCACTGCTGATGGTAGTCGTTGTTGGCATCGGTGGTGAAGACGGCAGGGATTAGCCAGTATTCTTCCGGCTTAAAATTGCGGATTTCCCTTTCTTTTTCGACAATCATTTTAACGGTGACCGACTGCACCCGGCCTGCCGACAAGCCTCTGGCAACTTTTTTCCAGAGCAGCGGGCTTATCTGATAGCCGACGATTCTATCGAGGATGCGTCTGGCCTGCTGGGCAAGAACCTTGTCCATATCGATTTTGCCCGGCTCGGCAAAGGCCTGCTTTATCGCAGATTCGGTAATAGCGTTAAAGATGACGCGAAATGTTCGCTCCTCTGGTATGCCCAACAGCTGCGACAGATGCCAGGCGATTGCCTCGCCTTCACGGTCGAGGTCGGTTGCCAGATAAAGTCTGTCAGCCTTTTTAGCAGCCGCCTTCAAACTTGTCACCGTTTTGTTTCTGCGGGGAGTAATCTGATATGTCGGCGCAAAATCGTTTTCGATATCGACGTTCAGCCCGCTTGCAGGCAAATCGCGAACGTGCCCCATCGAGGCAAGAACTTCGTAGCCGGAGCCTAAATATCTGTTTATAGTTTTGGCCTTGGCGGGCGATTCGACAATTACCAGAGATTTACCATTTGTTCCTGATTTCTTCATGGTCGGTTAAAATTTGCCCCACGTTTTACGTGGGGTCTTAAAGCAAGAATTCGCATATCCCTTGTTAATCGGCGTTTTGGTAAATAATATTTAATAAAGTCAAATACAGATATAAAAGTGAGTTGTCAAGAGAAAAGCCCCCTGTGTTGATTTCAGTCCTGTCGCAAGAGCTTCCGCAGCAAAGGTTTGAGTTTTCGGACGGCCTGTCCGCGATGAGATATTGCGTTCTTTTGGTCAGCCGAAAGTTGTGCAACGGTTTTATTGAGGTGCGGCACAAAAAAAATCGGGTCGTAGCCAAAACCGTTCTCGCCTTCGGGTTTTTCAGCAATGACGCCTTCGAGTTTTCCTTCAGTTTCAATTAATATTTTTTCTGGGCTTGCAAGGCAAAGACAGCAGACGAATCTGGCTGCCCTTTCCCTCGACTTTGCTCGGGATGGTGAGCTTGTCGAACCATTTTCAGTAGGCATACCTTTTAGCAGCTTCAAAACCCTTTGGTAATTTTTGCGGTCAACGATTTTCCTGTCCGCGTCTTTGCAGCCGGCAAATCTTGCACTTCTAACGCCCGGCTCTCCTGCAAGTGCATCAATTACAAGTCCTGAGTCATCTGCAATTGTCCATAGGCCGGTTTGCTTCGCATAGCCGAGTGCTTTCTTACGGGCATTTTCAGTAAATGTTTTGCCGTCTTCTTCCACTGGCGTTATATTCGGAAATGAGCGCAGACTAACCCAGCCGATACCCTCATCGAGCATCGCCGACAGTTCCGCAAACTTCCCTGCATTACTCGTCGCAATAAGAATCTTCAGCTTTTCAATCTCCTTATTTCTTCCTCAACTTCCTTAAAAACTTCATTGTTCTTAATTTCATCATCAATACTGAATATAATAAAAACCTTTCCGCCATATTTCTTCTCAAACTCTCTAAAACTTGCTTTCATTCTCTCAGAAGGAGAATAGTTGCCAAAATTTGCTCTGGCAGTGACAGGCTTTATTTGTATTCCAAACGCCTTATCTCCTACCCAGCCCAAGTAGTCAATATCGCCGGCATGGTCAAGTTCAGGACTTGATTCGATAAATTTAACATCTGGAAATCTTTTTGCCAGAATATCGGTTACGACTGATTTTTCTCTATAGAATCCATCATAAGTTCTGTTGATGGTCAGATTATGTATATAATCGATACAATCCTGGAGTGTAAGCTGCTTAAATGCCTCCTGCCATTCAGGTATGACAATCTCTGTGATTTTGACATATAATCTCTCGCCAAGTTCTTCGATAGTCTCATTTGTGATTTTTGCAGGATTCTTTCCATCTGTATATGCTTTTTCGAAATACCATTTTTCCCATTCATCGATAGTTTTCGGCTGGCATTCTCTTATCAAGGCCATAACAGCTCCGACTTTATTAGGTCTTGACAGTTGATAAATTTGACAGGCGTAATTTAATACCTTTTCCTTTTTCCCAAAGTTTTTTGAATGGATTTTCATCCTCGATAAATCCTTTCAGTTATTAATCCTGCGAACTTTCTTTGTATCGGAAACCTGTTTTTTCTTCAACTGACACTAATCCAGTTTTAATAAGATGAGCATTAAGAAATGTTTTATTCTGAAGATATAAATAGCATAATAAGTTATTTTTGCTATCGTGTTTAACCTGACCGAATTTCATAAAAACTTTTTGCCCCTTTGTTTTTGACTGCAAGAATTCAATAGCCTGCTGTTTTTTTTCAGTTTTCTCCTTTATTCCGAGCAGGCGAATTCTCAGGCCGTCATCGAGTTCGAGTTCGACAGGGGAAATAACTCTTTTTACGAAATGATAGTCCTGCCTTTTCTGGCTGTTGCCATTGATTTTAGAGCCAAACTGTAACTTTCTTGGGTCAATTTTTTTGTCAAACTTTACAGGGTCTTTAAAAACATAAGGTAATTCTTCAATCTTTTGTTTGAAATCAACATTTGGTTTTTCTTGTTTTATTATCTCGAAGTCGGTGTCATCAATCAGCCTCTTTTGCTCAATCCCCAATTTCACTTTTATCAAAGGCAGAAAATCAGGATTTATCTCGTATCCAATAGAATTTCTATCCAGATTTTTTGCGGCCAGTGAGGTTGTTCCGCTGCCCAAGAATGGGTCAAGTATGGTATCATTAACAAAGCTGAACATTTTAATAAGACGTTTTGGAATTTCTTCGGGAAACATAGCCAGATGCCCATTTTGCTTTTCGCCGGGAATGTTCCAGTGGCCGGCAAAATACTGATTCCATTCTTCTATGGTAAGTTTTGATTTTTCTTTGATATTTTTCGGCACGGTCTTGGCGATGCCCGGCTTTTTGAAAATCAAAATGAATTCATAATCAATCTTAATAATGCCATTTCGCGGATATGGAAAAGAACCCATTATTGATGCGCCGCCAGTAGTGTTGCAGGTTGTTACCTTTTGCCAGATAATTGCCCCCATATAATCAAAACCGATAGTTTCGCAGAATTTGATTATTTCAGTGCGAATTGGAATTATTTTATACCTGCCATAATAAACCGACCTTGCAAACTGGTCACCGATATTGATACACAATCGGCAGCCATCTTCCAGTGTTCCGTAACATTCGTTCCATACCAGATTAAGATTATTTATATAATCCTCGTAACTATCGTCAAAGCCTATTTGGTCACCAGTGCCATAGTCCTTTAACTGCCAATAAGGTGGTGAGGTAATAACAAGCTGAACAGATTTATCAGCCAGTTCAGTCATTTTTCTCGAGTCGCCGATTATGATTCTATGCTTTGTCATAGTTAGCTCAAAAGTCTTTTTAATAGTGCTCGTTGGAAGTGGAGGCGGTTTTCGGCCTGGTCAAAAATAATCGAATTGGCAGACTCCATTACCTCATCGGTAATTTCACAGCCGCGATGAGCGGGCAGACAGTGCATAATTTTCGCATCCGGAGCTAATTTGAGCAGTTCGCTATTTACCTGAAAACCGGCGAAGGCCTTCAAACGTTTCTTCTCTTCCGCCTCCTGGCCCATACTAACCCAGGTATCTGTGTAAATTACATCCACGTCCCTGACGGCATCGGCGGGTTTTTGCAGCGGAGAAACACTTCCGCTGCTAATGCCGTCGGCAATTACGATAGTATCAGTATCGAGTTCGTAACCAGCGGGTGAGGCAATGGTCATTTTCAATCCAAGTTTGGCAGAGGCAAAGGCAAGCGAGCGAGCGACGTTGTTGCCGTCGCCGATGAAGGCGAGCTTTATTCCTTCGAGTCTGCCGAAATGCTCTTTTATAGTGAGCATATCCGCCATAGCCTGGCAGGGGTGCGACCAGTCGCTCAAGCCGTTAATCACCGGCACGCCGGCATATTTTGCAAGCTCTGTGAGAGTCTCGTGAGCAAAGGTGCGGGCCATTATTCCGTGGACGTATCTGCCGAAGACGCGGGCAATGTCTTTTATCGGCTCGCGCTGGCCCAGTATGCCGATGTCGTCGGGCTTCATATATATCGCCACACCGCCGAGGTCTGTCATAGCAATCTCGAAGCTGACGCGTGTGCGCAGGCTGGCCTTTTCAAAGACAAGCGCCAGGGCCTTGCCTGACAAGCTTCGTTCGATTGTGCCGTTCTTGTCGTCTTCCTTTAGTTTGCAGGATAGTTCGAGTAATTCATTAAGTTCTTCTTTTGTGCAATCTTTTATGGAAATAAAATGTCTCATTTTAGCCCTCACTTAAAACGGAATCGAGAATTTCAATCGCAGTATCGATTTGCTCTTTTGTTACAATCATCGGCGGCATAAAACGCAGAACCGTATCGTGCGTGCAGTTAATCCGCAGGCCTTTTTCTAGGCATTTATCGACAATCTGCGCACCGGGGCCTTTTAGCTGGATGCCAATCATCAGGCCGACGCCGCGAATGTGGTCAATGATGGCGTGTTTGGCCTTTAGCTGTTCGAGTTTTTTCTTTGTATAATTGCCGCAATCGTGCGCATTTTGGAGCAGGTTCTCCTGCTCGATTGCCTCAATGACGGCGATTGCCGCCGCACAAGCCAGCGGATTGCCGCCAAAAGTGGAGGCGTGTTTGCCGGGTTTCAAACAATCGGCGATTTCAGCCTTTGCCATCATCGCACCGATTGCAACGCCTCCGCCGAGGGTCTTTGCCATCGTTATTATATCAGGCTCAACATCATAGTGCTGGTATGCGAACCATTTGCCTGTTCTGCCGATGCCGGTCTGCACCTCATCGAGAATCATCACCGCACCGTTCTGGTCGCAGAGCTGCCGAATCGCCGACAAATATTGCGCCGATGCGATATTTATACCGCCCTCACCCTGGATAGGCTCAACCATCACCGCTGCCACCTCATCGCTGAAGGCCGATTCCAAAGCTTTTATGTCGTTAAACAGCACATAGATAAAACCGGGCAGCAGGGGCAAAAATCCCTCGTGATATTTCGGCTGCGCAGTTGCACTAACCGTCGCAAATGTCCTGCCGTGAAAACAGCCCTCACAGGTGATAAACTTATATTTTTCCTTCGCCGTGTAAAGTCTCGCCAGCTTCATTGCGGCTTCATTCGCCTCTGCACCGCTGTTGCAGAAGAAGGTTTTTCCGCCGAAAGCACGGTCGCTGAGCAGTTTTGCGAGCAGGCCCTGCGGCTCGGAATAAAATGTGTTGTCGATATGCAAAAGCTTTTTAGATTGCTCTTGTATTGCCTTTACGACCTTCGGGTGGCAGTGGCCTATGCCGCTTACCGCCCAGCCGGGAAACATATCGAGAATTTTTTTGCCTTCGCAATCGTAAAGATAGCAGCCTTCGCCTCTTACGATTACACGCGGAAGGCGGTTGTAATTTGCAATAACGTATTTGTTAAAAAGTTCTATCGTCTCCTGCGTCGTCATTCTGTTTTGCCTTTCCCACTTTAGAAATTCAAAAATCAAATATCAAATATCAAAATTGAGGAAGTCGTCCGCCTGCGGCGGACTCCACAATTTTTAATTTTGATTTTTAACTTTTAATTTTGTGTTATTTTTTCCTATACCCTTTAATGTGAACTATTGTTTTTTACAATTTGCGTTCCGATGCCTTCGTCGGTGTAAATTTCCAGCAGCAGCGAATGCGGGATTCTGCCGTCGATGATGTGCGCCTTTTTAACACCCGCATCGAGAGCCCGCAGGCAGGCCTCAACCTTTGGAAACATCGCATCGGTAATGACGCCTTTGTCTATCAGTCTCTTTTATCTGCTGCTCGTTGAGGCTCGATATACGGCTTTTGGGGTCGCCCATATCCATAAGTATTCCGTGGGTGTCGCTGACCATAACAAGTTTTTCCGCTGCAACCGCCGCTGCGACCTCGCCTGCGGCGCTGTCGGCGTTGACGTTAAGTTTGCCGCCGATTTTATCGAGAGCGACAGGCGCAATGACCGGTATCGTGCCGTCCTCACAAAGCGTCTGGAGCAATTCGCCGTTGGCATAAGTCACGCGGCCGACAAGGCCGATGTCGAGTTTTCTGCCGCCCTCTCCCGGCAGTCTCAACGTTTCCGCAGTCAGGACACAACTCGACAGCGAGTGCAGCCCCATCGGCGAGCAGCCCAGTTCCTTAAGGGTCTGGCAGATGGGGGTGTTTGTCTTGTGAATAAGGGTATATTCGGCGATAGCGAGCGTCCTTTCATCGGTGTATCTTCTGCCCTGCACCCAGACCGGCTCGATACCCGCCTCGTTCATTGCCCTGGTGATGGCCTTTCCGCCGCCGTGGACGATTATAGGGAGCATTCCAACGGTGGACATAAAGGCGACATCAGCGAGCAGTTTTTTTTGCAGCTCGGCATCATCGAGGACGCTGCCGCCGAGTTTTACGACGACGATTCGACGGCGGAATTTGCGTATATACTCCATCGCCCCGATAAGGGCATCTGCCTTTGCTATAGCTTCCTGCACTTCTTTTTACCCCTAAAAAAACCTTCAAGTAAAAAACGGGAGTTTAAGATTCGGGCGGTCAAACGTCAAGTTATTTCGCTTTCAATTTGCGTATAAACCCCAAAAAACGCTTACCTGCCCGTTCATTTATCCGCCAAGCTTTCGCTGTCAAAGAGGCCCGCCTTGTTTAATCACAATATGATTGTTATAATCCGGTTTCAATGAAAATTTTCCGGAGGTAACAAAAATTAGATTGCAGGCGATACTTTTTGACCTTGACGGCACACTTTTAGACACGCTCACCGACATAGCGGAGTCGATGAATATAGTGTTGAAGCGGTTCGGCTTTGGCGTTCATCCGCTCGACTCATACCGGTATTTTGTCGGGAATAGCGTCCGCAGTATGGTTGAACGGAGCCTGCCGGCGGAGGTCAGGGATGAGCAGACTATCAAAAAATGCCAGGCCGCCCTGTCAGAGGAATACAACCGACGCTGGGCAAATAATACAAAACCGTATCCGGGAATACCGGAATTGCTCGGCGAGCTTGAAAAACAAAAAATTCCCAAGGCGATTCTTTCGAACAAACCGCACGAGTTCACCGAGCCTATGGTCAAAAAAATGCTCCCCGGCTTTTCATTCGATGTAGTTCTGGGTGTAAGCGAGACAGTTAAGAGAAAGCCCGACCCGGCTGCCGCCCTGCTTATTGCCAAAGAATTGCGGATACCGCCGGCAAAGATTTTGTATCTGGGCGATACGAACACCGATATGCAGACAGCGGTGGCGGCAGGGATGTATCCTGTCGGCGCATTGTGGGGCTTTCGGGACGAAAAGGAGCTTATTGAAAGCGGCGCAAAGGCCATCGTCAAAAAACCCCTCGATGTTCTCAAAATTTTCAATCCGCCTTCGGCGGACCACAAGGACGGCGGACAAGAGTTATGATTTACCGCACATTTGGCCGGACACAAATCGAATGTCGAAAGTTTTAAAGTTTCTGACTCCCCCCTCTCTAAACTTCAATTACTTACCTTCGCCATAGAACCTACCCTTTTTTCTCTTGACAGACACCGGCAATAGGGTATAATAAAAATCACCATTGCTGGGGGGCAAAAGGCAATAGAGGGCTTGGCTGCGTAGCCAAGTGTTTAATAAGGGAAATCGGTTTAAAGAAAAACTTGGAGGAGAGCAAAGATGAAAACCAGAACAACTCTCATTATGTCCCTTACGGCCATACTAACCCTTGCGGCAGGTAGTGCTTTCGGCTCATATAGCGGCGGCAGTGGTACAGCGGGTGACCCGTACCAAATTGCAGACGCCAATGACTTATTGGCCTTGGCTGCCAATACGGCGAATTACAGCAAATGCTTTATCCTGACGGCGGATATTGATTTACAATATCGGCAAGTCTGGACGACGGCAATCATTGCCGCAGATACAGACAACTCAAACGAAGATTTCGATGGTACTGCCTTTACGGGAACGTTTGATGGCAACGGCCATAAAATCATTCATTTTACCATCAACGGCGGAAGCAATTGGTACCTCGGTTTATTTGGGTATATTAACTCTGGCTCGGTTAAAAATCTCGGTCTCGAGAACTGTTCTGTTAGAGGTTATTATTATGTCGGAGGTTTGGTAGGATACAACATGAACGACGGCAATGTCAGCAATTGCTATTCGACGGGTTCAGTCAGCGGTGTTTCCGGTTCTGAATATGTCGGCGGTCTGGTGGGATCCAACTATGGCGGCAATGTCAGCAATTGCTATTCGACAGGTACGGTTAGCGGTGGAGATGGGTCGTACGGTCTCGGCGGGCTGGTGGGAGTAAACGACGGCAGTATCAACGATTGCTATTCGACAGGTGATGTCACCGGTGGAGATGGGTCGTACGGTCTCGGCGGGCTGGTAGGGGGGAACGATTGCGACATCAGCAACTGCTATTCGACAGGCACTGTCAGTGGTTATATGTATGTGGGCGGTCTGGTGGGAGAGAACATCTACGGTATTATTAGCAATTGCTATTCGACAGGTGTTGTCGGCGGTTCTGATAATGTCGGCGGTCTCTTGGGATACAACGATGGCGACATCAGCAACTGCTATTCGACGGGTGTTGTCGGCGGTTCTGATAATGTCGGCGGTCTCTTGGGATACAACGATGGCAGTATCAGCGGTAGCTATTTTCTTACCACTAGCGGGCCGAATAATGGATTCCGGGATGCCGTTAACGGATGAACAAATGAAACAGCAGGCAAGTTTCGTCGGATGGGACTTTGTATGGGAAACAGCCAATGGAACAGAAGATATATGGGCAATCTGCGAAGGAGCCAGTTACCCAAAACTTGCCTGTCAGTTCATACCAGGCGATTTTGATAATGACAAAAAGGTTGATTTCGTAGATTTCGCTCGACTAGCCGTCAAGTGGCGGCAAACCGACTCGACGCTTTATTGTGGCGGCGCCGACCTCACTGGTGACGGCGTGGTTGATTTTAATGACTTAGCGTTTTTCGCGGCTCAATGGCTGACCACTGGTTCTTCTCCGTCCGGGATTGTCATCTCTCAATCTGTTTTATCCTTTAGCACGCCTGTTTATTACATTAGTGACTTCAATGGTAGCGCGTCAATTACGGTTACACGTTCAGGCGTACTTTCGGACGAGGTCTGCGTGGATTATTTTACCAGCGATGGTGGCACAGCGAATGCCGGCTGCGATTACAGCTCCGTCTCGGGGACGCTTTGTTTTCCGCCGAATGTCACAAGCAGCAGTTTTTCGGTGCCGATATCTCTGACTTGCGCTACAAGCCAGGAAGCCACTGTTAACTTGCGGTTGAGCAATCAGGATGGATCAACCATACTGAATGCTGTCCTCGTGATTCAAAGGCCGAAGCCAATTCTCGCAGTCTGTCCAACTTCACTCACTCTTGTTGCGCAGGGTAACTGTCCGCAGTACATTACCATCAGTAATACCGGGCCTGTGGGCAGTATCTTGAATTACACAGTCGCGGACGATGGTGCACTTGGAGGATTTCTTAATATCAACGGCAACGAGGGATTCTGGAGCGGCTCGCTCGCAGCAGGTGAAAGCGACCAAGTATCAATATCGGTTTTGGAAAGATTTGCAACGAATTGGATCGGTGGCGACATGACCGTTGCCCTTGATATTTACGCGCCCGGAGCGTCGAACTACGTGAAATATCCCATTAGTGTTGAAATTTCTAATGTGGATCGAAAACTCATCGGTTCATGGAGTGGAACTTGGACGGGGTATAATGATCCACCTTCTGATTTGTGGGTGACTCAGCCATTGGTTCCAGTCGGAGGAACATGGACACTTAACATACAAACAGTGGATTCAACAAATCCGACGTATCCAACAGCTTCTGGAACTTTGACTTTTCAAGGAACAGATTGCTATTGGGGTTGTACAACCCATCATCCTCTTAATATTGATTTAACCATTATATTCGCCGACGTTACCATTAATGATATTAATTGTGAACAGTGGAGGTTCAATTCAAATATCTCAGGGTGGGGTGAGGGAATCTGCGCTGAGTTCCTTGGAGATTGGTGGGCACCACCATTTTATTATGTTGTTCCACCACCTGATAATACTTGTAGTCCCGTCAATCAGGAGGGGGAACTTAATTTTGTTGCTATTTTGAACACATCTGGAACAGTAACAAATGGTAGTTTTGAAATTTGTTACCCCGATCGAGGGTCTGAAGGTTCGGTCTTTCCTCCGTTTTCCTATGGTGATATAAATGGCTCCTGGCAAGGCCCATAAGATTTTTTCGCAATTATACAGTGAAGCCTAACTAACATAAGACGAGGAAGATTAGACAACCTACGTCCCTGAACTCGCCACACTCTTACTTCTCGGCCTCGGTGCGGTGATGTTGAGAAGGAAACATACTTAGAAAGTTTCCACTCCAACGTATGTTACAGCCTTTTTCTTGCACACAAAGATAGGCTGGTAATTAGGGTTAAAACGCTTTTGGTTTTTATGGTGTACCCATGTTCCTTTGCCGTGTCTCTCATCATTCTAATTTAGCGAAGGTGCTCGAGCATTCACCAAACGGTTCCGGGAGCTGATTAGGATCTTCCTCAACCTTTACATTACCCGGTTGCTGTAGAACCTGAGTGGTAATAGCTACTGCTACCGCGTGCTCACGATACATCCGGTCGAGTTCAGGGTCTATCAATGGCAATTGGAACTCCTTGTTTTCTGGAATATTGGTCACTCTCATCACTCCTTAACTTTCTCTGGTTTACTTTGTACCTCCTTGTTTGTTGGTTTCTCAGTGAGTTTCCCTTCATCACTAATGTTAAGTGTAGCAAGTTTCGACCTCGTAATCAAGTCCTTTCTGGCATTTTTCTCATCGTCATATAATTTGGTAAGTATCTTAAATATTTCGGTATTTTTGTCAAAAAACTTTAGTTTTTGCTTGAAAATAACCATTCCGAGGTCAGTTTCCTCTCCAACTCCTGGGGCAACTTCAGCTACTTTTTTCGCACGAAAAACAGAGTACATTGTCTCCATTTCGCTGGCTTCAGGGTCATAAGTCTCGATCAAAGATAATAGCGCGTGCATAGTACCCGTTCCAATAGCATGGAAACCTATTGAATTATAACAATCAACCAATCCTGGATTTCGTATTCCATAAATACGTGGGCCAGATTCATCAGTACCGGCAATAAGTGCTTCGAGTGGTAGCATAAATGTTGCAAAAGCATAGTCTATTTGATTATAAATTGCCTGCGGTAGAAGCTTTGCACCGGCCTCAATAAAAAACTTATGGTTTATCCCTCTGGACCTCAGGTATTGGGATTCCAGAATTTGTAACCTCTTTTGTTGATAAACCTCTTTAATGTGTTCAGCAATTTGCGCAATTGGGGGATTTGTCTTTCCCGCGATTTCCTTTACCACATCAAAGATTCTTTGCCTCTGAGTGCATCACCTGCAGATAGCGCTATGCAATAGTTGTTGATTTGAGTTACTTTCGGCATACTGTGTTCGAATTCAATCGGAGGGAAAGTCGCAGTTACCATTCTGTCAGTAGCAAAAGCTATAAGCTTGTGCTTTTCATTTATTGCGGCTATGCAAACAGTCATGCTCCAGTCCTTTCGGAAAAAGATTTATTATAGGTTACATATCTAACTCAGCATTAGGCTGGCGTCAAGAAATTTTTGGCTGTAATCTGGTCAAAAGGCGATTAGAACTGATTTTCAACCTTTTCCAAGAATTTACACTGGCATAAAGCACCAAAAATCGATTCGGCCTGTGATTGGGTGGATAATGGGCAAATGTGCTTAAGCCAGCCTATAGAATCTCACAGTGCAGCCTCCCACAGGCAGCACTTTACGCTCGTGGAATGCCCGAACGGCTCTTGATGGGTATCATAACCTGTTTTGCAAAATCGGCCTTATCTTGGCCGCTCTGCTAACAGTTTTTCCTTGATATTCAGCAGCGGAAAGTCTATAATAATAGCGATTTTTCAGGCATAGTCTGTCTGAAAATAGTGTGGAGAGTGATGAGATGAGAAGAGTTTTTAATCTTGCCTTTTATTGGTTCATTTCTTTTGTCAGAATCAATCCCGATGTGCATCAGGATACAAAACATCTATTTATGATTAACCCATTTTGTTTTTAAGGAGGAGAAAATGAGCAAATACATGTTTTTCCTGTTGGTAATTTTTTTAGTAAACTCATCCTACGCAGGTACAACTTGGGTACAAATCAACGATGGCGAATATCACGTTATAGATTATGCGATTCCAGCAGATACGCAGTTTCTAGTGGATTTTATGTGTCCACAAAAATATACTACTATTGAAGTTACTTCTGAAAGCTTTTGGCCAACTAGTTCATATCTTGAAGCTTTTTGCGACTCTACAATAATCAATAATGGTGCAAATTTTACTTTTGCTGCAACAGGTAATGCAAAAGTTATATTAAATGGTGGTTCTTGTTGGGGTGTTGGCTATCGGGGTTTAAACCTTTCTGGTAATGCATCAGCAGTAATTAATGATGGATGGAATGACTTTTATACTGGGGGAAATTCAAAAGCTACTATCAAAGGAGGAACAATTTCAGGAGGAAACGTAACAGAAAATAGTATAGTAGATATATATGGTGGTATTTTTACGCAACAGATTGGCTTGTCTCAAAATTCAACCGTTAATATTTATGGCGACTCCTTCAATTGCTCTGGAGTCTGCCCATATAATGAATTTGGGACATTTTATGCTGCTAATAATCCTTTTATTTCTGTAATATGGACAAATAATAACCATACATATACATCTGATTTTACTATGTTGGATAACGCAAAAATAGTTCTTATGCCCATTCCCGAACCCTCTACGCTTTTGCTGCTCGGCCTCGGTGCGGTGATTTTAAGGAAAAGACGCCCTTTGTTTTTTCTTAAGAGTTTCTGTTAGAAAAATTGTATCCCAGCCGTTGAAAAAAACTTTGTCATCAGTATCCTCTGTCGTCTTTCTATATTCTATCCTGTTCACTCAAAACTAATAACTAATAACTCAAAATACTTTGTAGAAAAGTTTCATTTTTGTCATTGCGAGGAGTCCCGACCTGTCGGGACGACGAAGCAATCTTATTGTTTTCGACTGATAGATTGCTTCGCTGCGCTCGCAATGACAAGGTTTCTACAGAGCTAACTCAAAACTCTACTGTCCCTTTTCTCTTTTGCCCCTGCGTCTGTAATCTGCCGGTTTTCGGTTATGTTCCGGGAAAAGTCGTTATCTATATTGATGTTTGCGATTTTTATCGGCCAGTCCTATAAAAAGTAAAGGTTTTTACGGTTTTTTGCCGAATTAAAGGATATGTATAGAAGCGCCTTCATTCGGGCTTAAAAGGGTTAGAAGCGTGTTTTTTATCGGACATTTTTGCCTCGCTCTTTGGGCTGTTTCGTAATACGAACAACAGGCCGGAGAAAAATTATGAGAACAATTGCAGTCGTTAATCAAAAAGGCGGTTGCGGCAAGACCACAGTATCCATCAATCTCGCCGCCGGGCTGGCTGAACTGGGCAAAAAGACCCTGCTGGTTGATATGGACCCGCAGTCGCATTGTGCCGTAGGCCTTGCCGTCCCTGAAGAGCAGATTGAACAAAGCATTTACGATGTGCTGATAAGCAAGAGCAGAAACGAGCCGATAAAATTATCCGAAATCCTCTGGCAGATTAACGAACGGTTTGATTTGGCGCCTGCCAGCATTGACCTGTCGGCATTTGAGCAGCAAATGACAGACATAGCCGATCGCGACTGCTGCCTGGCAAAAGTGCTTGAAGAAGCGAAGGGCAGTTTTGATTATGTCATAATTGATTGTCCGCCTGCTGTGGGGCTGCTTACTTTCAACGCCCTGCGGGCAGCCACCGATGTCATCGTGCCGGTCGAGACGGGTTATTTTGCACTGCACGGCTTAAGCAGGCAGCTCGAGACGTTAAGTATTTTGTGCGAGCGCTGCGGGCATAAGATAATCGTCAAGGTCCTCGCAAGTATGTACGACATCAGGACCAAAATGGCCCGCGAGATTATTGCGGAGCTGCGGTCGTGCTTCGGCGAGAAGATGTTTAAAACAACCGTCAATTTCAATACCAAGATAAAGGAGGCTGCCAGTTTCGGCCAGCCCATTCTCGAGTACGACCCCGCAAGCAAAGGCCGGTCGGATTTCCGCGCTGGCCGACGAGGTTATCAGTTCCGAGACAATGCAACAGCGAAAGGAGCTTGTCAATTCGTTATCCGCCCAGCTCGAATCAATAAGCTCAAGTGCGGATGAGCTGCTTGGTTCCACAAAGCAGTCACCGGCAGCCAAGAAACCTCTCGTAGCTGCACCGCCTGCAGAGAAACAACCTGTGGTAAGTTCGCCGAATCCATCTGTTCCGGCTGCCGTGACAACCAGTGGTGAGCCCGCCGCGGCGGGTCGAACAACCCTTTCCAAACCGTTGCCGGCGACACAATCCGCCTGCGGCGGACCGGCTTCCGTCGTCGGCGCCACTGTATCTGCACCTGTTGCAAGAGTTTCACAGACAGCCGCAAAGCCGACTGTATCAGCACAGCCGGTTGAAAGTCATAAGTCACAAGTCGCCAGTCTCAAGGACAGTCACGACCCACCAATCACGAATCACCGGCGAAGTACCGAAGAGAAACTTTCGGATTATTACGGCGTCAGTCAGATAAACGATGCCGTTGTGTTTGTCACCCTTTACCCGCGAGCTGCAAAGGTCCAGATTGCCGGCGATTTCAACAACTGGCAACCCGAAAAAGCAGAAATGTCAAAGGTCGGCGAAAGCGGCGTCTGGCAGGCAAAGCTCAAGCTGCCGCCGGGAAAACACCAGTACCGCTTCGTCGTGGACGGCCAGTGGCAGCAGGACCCCTATAACGAAAAAAGCAGGTCAATCCCTTCGGCGGCCTCAACTCCATTATTGACGTAAAATAGTCGCTCGTTTCGCATCGCTCACATCTCGAACCTATACGTTGCTTCCCTTAAATCTTCATCTTTTCAACTAAAAACCCAACACTCAAACCTAAACGCTCCTCTGCGGCCTGCTATTTTAATTCTTTTTTTAATATTTTTCTCTTGCTTTTAGCGGAATCTTTATTTACCCTCACTGCCAAAGAGAGGCACGAACTTTCCGCAAAGAAAGCCGTGTGGTGATTTTCTGCAAACTTAGTGATGCTGGGTACTCGAAAAGGAAAGTTTGTTCTCGAAATTGTTTTTATTGGGCTGCTCGGTGCCTCTCTATGCGCCGGCTCTGTCCATACATACGGCGGCAGCTTTGACCTGCCTATCCTCAGCAACCCAAACGAAACAAAAGGCTGGATGGATGATGCGATTGTCGTAATACTCGACCATTATGTCATCGGTGATATTGATGTTGTGGTAACTATTACTCACACCTGCGACTTTGACCTTCAGCTTTATTTGCAAAGTCCGTCGGGGACAAAGATTTGCCTGAATATGTATAACTACGACAAGGAATTCTTCGAAGGCGAAAACTACACGCAGACAATTTTCGACGATGAAGCTGCAGTTCCAATCAAGCAGGCCGATGCCCCATTTACAGGCCGATTTAAACCGATGTAGCCGCTGGATATTTTCGATGGGCGGGACGTCTTCGGCCAGTGGAGGCTTCAGGTCTATGATGCCTACTTTGCCGACAGAGGTACTCTCAATAACTTCGAGCTGATTGTAACGAACGCCCCGGAGCCGAGCACTATTTTGCTTTTCGCCGGCGGACTGCTCCTGACAAGGCTTTCCGGGTTTTTCCGCCGTCGTTAATTGCCTTTTAGTTTTGAGTCCTGGTCGAGGACATTTTTCTCCTGCTCCTTTTTGAAATCGGTCAGTTTTTTAGCGAGGCTCTCGTCAGAAAGGGCGAGGATTTGAACGGCCAGTATCGCTGCGTTTTTTGCGCCGGGTTTTCCAACGGTCATTGTGGCAACAGGGACGCCGGGCGGCATCTGAACCGTGCTTAAAAGTGAATCGAGTCCGAGCAGGCCTTCTTTGGCGGCTATCGGAACGCCGATGACCGGCAGGGTCGTATTGGCAGCCATAGCGCCGGCCAAATGCGCCGCCATACCCGCCGCTGCGATTATAATTTTTACACCCGACTTTGCTGCGTTCTGTGCAAAATCGGCTGCCGCCTTTGGCGTTCGATGGGCTGAAATGATGCGAACGACAGGGTCAATGCCGAAATCCTTTAACTGCTCGATGCAGCCTGCCATTACCTCCATATCGCTTTGGGAACCCATCACAACTGCTACCGACCTTTTTTTGTCCGTTGCCATTTTTCTCGCCTTTAATTTCTTTCAATTCAAAAACTTCCTGTTATCATAATAACGCAGGTTTTCAAAGATTGCAAGAAGCAGGAGCCATAAAATGCAGTGCAGAAAACCGATAGTTGCAGGCCAGTTTTACCCCGACGATAAGGACGACTGCCTGGCCGAAATAAAGGACTGCATAGAGAAGGATATCCGCCTATGGCGGAGCGGACAATTGCCGAAAGGAATCGTCGCAGGCATTGTCCCGCACGCAGGCTGGTTCTTCAGCGGCCAGGTTGCAGCTCTTGTTTTTGCCGCAATAAAAAAACAGAACGACAGGGTCGATACATTTATAATCTTCGGCACCGCACACAGCTATTTCGGCGCAACGGCCGCCCTTTATGACAAGGGCTGCTGGCAAAACCCGCTCGGCCAAATCCTCATAGATGAGCAGCTCGCCGAAATGGTTCTTAAAACCGGTCTGGCAGACGCCGACCCTGCCGCTCACCGCACCGAACACAGCATCGAGGTGCAGGTGCCATTCATTCAGTATCTATTCCCGGATGCGAAATTATTACCGATTATTGTCCCGCCTGCAAAAGGAGCGGTCGGCCTCGGCGAAGCAGTTGCAGACATTATAGGTGCGGAAAAGGGGAAAAAAATCATCTGCATTGGCTCAACCGACCTGACTCATTACGGCCCGCGATATGGTTTCACGCCTGTCGGCATCGGCCAAAAGGCTATTGAGTGGGCAGGCGACGTCAATGACAGGCAGTTTATTGATTTGGCAATTGCCCTCGAACCAGAAAAGCTGCTAAATAGTGCCGTTGAAAACAGCAACGCCTGCGGCCCGGGTGCAGCAGCAGCGACCGTAGCAGCCGCAAAAAAACTCGGCAAAAAACAGGGTTTGCTCCTAAAACAGACAAACAGCAGTGCAGTTTGCCTCGAAAAAATGAACAGCACCAGCAGCGAGTCTGTCGGCTACGCCGCTATCGTATTCTGAATGGATTTGGACTTTTGACAAACTCTTTGTTATCTTATTTGTATAGTTTTCATTTGGACAAATAGTGTTAAGGCATTTATTGTGCTCGACACATCAAAGAACAGATACAGATTGCGGATAGTGATACCGGCGTATCCGGCCTTCAATATTTACTCCCGCATAGCCAACAGAACAACCGCTTTGGGGCCTGTCTGCGTGGCCAGTGCAGCCAATAAAATGGAAAAGTGGGATGTCGAGGTCATTGATGAAAATAATCTCGGCAGATTCGGACCGCGGGGGAAAGCGGGCGGAGCCGACCACGAATTTCTGCAAAAAATAAGGCCTGCGGATGCGGTTGGTTTTTACGGAGGCCTGACCAGCACCATACCAAGACTCTATCAAATATCGCAGTTCTACAAACAGAAAGGGATTGTTACAATCGCCGGCGGGCAGCATTTTGCGGAAGAAACCATTAGCCAGGCATTTGACGCTGGTATTGACTATATTGTCTTCGGTGAAGGGGAGCAAGCAATTAAGGAACTGCTGGAGGCCATCGAAGGCAATAGAAATTTGGATGAAGTTAAAGGCATTGCATATCTGAAAAACGGCAAACCTGTTTTTACCGCGAACAGGGAACAGTTGACGGACTTTGACAGGTTGCCGCTGCCGGATTTCTCTTTAGTGCGCTACGCAAAGATTAAGATTTATCCGGTTGAGAGGATACGAGGCTGCGGGATGGATTGTGAGTTCTGCACCGTCAAGGGCAGGCCGAGGCACGCCGAGCCTGAACGGCTGCTCGAGCAAATCAGTTCTCTGGTGGAGACGCGGAGAGCAAAACAATTTTTCATAGTTGACGACCTTTTCGGCCAGCAGCGGGACGAAACGATAAGGTTCTGCAATATGCTCGCCGATTACGAGAAAAGAATCGGCAGAAGGCTCAATATTACCGTCCAGATAAGATTAGACAAGGCGCAGGACAGCGAGCTGCTTGATGCTATGCGGCAGGCGGGAATTCAGACGGTGGCCATCGGTTTTGAATCGCCCATCGAGGAGGAATTGGCCGCTATGAACAAGCACGTAAGCTCTGACGATATGCTGTCGCTCGCAAAAATATATCATAAATTCGGATTTATGGTACACGGAATGTTTATATTCGGCTATCCGATGGCGGGAAACACGGATTTCAAAATGTCTATAAAGGAGCGTGAACACCGTTACAGGAATTTTATCAGGAAGGCCAAAATCGATACCGTGCAGGTATTACTGGCGGTTCCGCTGCCCGGCACAGAATTACGACAAAGGCTGGAAAATCAAAACCGGATTTACCCGCTCGACGATGTCGGCTGGGAATATTATGACGGCAATTTTCCCCTGTTTGTGCCGGATGAGCCGCTGACCAGCGAAGGATTACAGATTGCCGCCAAAAAAATTATGGGCAGGTTCTATCAGTTTAAATATATGTTTCTGGTAGTTTTGAATATCTTATCATTTCCGTCTATTGTTTTCTTTCTTCATGACATCCGCTCCGGCTGGCGAATGTGGTATCGGCCCTGGCGAAATTACCTGCTTCGTTTCGGCGGCTGGCTTACTATGAGGAAATGGTCATCAGAGTTCAAAAAAAATAATTTCACGCAGAAACTGCACATTGCACGTGAACGCCTGAAAAAGACACAAAGAAGTGCAGAGGTGCAAAGGCGCACAGGCACGAAAGATTTTGGCATATTAGGCATCCATGCCAAAGACACATATTAGCCGGCGGCGTCTAAACCAAAAACGGACAGACGAATCGCTAATTATTTAACCACTCAGGTCTTTTGCTATTTTTCATATTCCTCCATCCAGACATTGGCGAATTCGGCGAAATCCTTAAAGTTCACAATTTTGTCGCCGTTGAAGTCACAAATGTTTTTAGCAGTATCATTAAGCCAGTTGATACTGATGACGTAAACATCGCCGTAACCAATGGCACCGTTACAGTCAAGGTCATAGATGTTAGTGGCTGTGTAGTTCTGATCTATCACGTCATCCAGAACATAGGCGTATGCATTGCTGTTTGGGTCAAAAGTATAATAAGCTTTACTCGGTGTGACTGTGCCGGACCAGTTGTGAGGAACCCAAACCTTATAGTAACCGTTAGGATCGGTTGTAACAGAGTTTCCGCCATTATTTGCGCTTACCGCTACGCCCTTTATAGGCACATTGCAATCATTGTGGATATAGCCGCTAATGGCAAAGTCTAACAGCCTGCCGGCATAGCCCTGGTCATTCTGGTCTGCCAGAACATTGGTGTATGCCCTTTTATTCGGTTTAAATGCATAAGTGTGCTTCGTCGGTGTGACCTTGCCGGACCAGTTGTAATCCACCACCACTTTATAGTAACCGTTGGCATCGGTTATATCTGAGCCTCCGCCGTAACGGCTTGTGTATGGACCTCCGCCATTTTCCGCTGATACATTAACGTCATTGATTGGTGTAATTCCATTAGATTCCGTGATATAGCCGGAGATAACAAAGGTCGAAAGTGTTGCAGTGTAATCATTCGCTTCATCTGCGGCAACATTGTTGTACAATATGCTGTTCGGTTCAAAGGTGTAACCTTCCTTTATCGGTGTAGTGGTGCCAGACCAGCCGTATGGCACCATTACTTCGTAGTAGCCATCGGCATCTGTAGTGTCTGTGCTTCCGCCATTATTATTGGCATCTATAAGGACACCTTCAACCGGCGTGTTACCATCGAGTTCTGTGACATAGCCGGAGATGGTGTATTTGTTCAGTGTTGCGATGTAATTATCGCCGGGGTGGTCTTCTGCAATGTTCGCGTAGACGCGCTGAGCAGGACTGAATATATAACCGGTCTTTGTAGGGACAACTGTGCCAAACCAGCCCCCATCGACCGCGCCACTATAATCGCCATTGGCATCAGATACAGGCGTACTGGGCAGACCGGTCATCGTTACCCCTGCCACTCCCGCGTTGCCGGAAATCGTATATGTATTGAGCGTCGCAGCGTAGTTCTCACCCGTGTGGTTTTCCGCAACGCTTGTATACGTCCTGCGGGCAGGTGCAAATGTGTAGCCAGCCTTGGATGGTGTTACAGTCCCGCTCCAGCCGTAATCAACCGTTGCGCTGTAATTACCACCGCCGCTGGTAACGGGATTACCGGGCAGGCCGCTCATCGTAACACCATCAAGTCCTGAACCGCTGCTGGTTACCGTACCGGAAATAGTGTACTGGAACACCGTGCTTGTTATCTGCACATTGTCAATGTAAGCATACCTGTAGGAGGAACCGGCGGTGGTGCGGAACCTGATGCGGAAATTAGGATTGTTGTTGGCATTAGTGTCCAAAGTATAATCTTTGGATACCCATGAGGTTGAGCCGCTCACCGTTTCAAGGGTAGTCCAAGAGCTGCCGTTGACAGACCAGTCGACAGTCAAGGTTATATTAGACGTACTGGTGACTTTTCGATCATATTTGACGTGAATTGTATTATAGCCTTCAGTACTTTCGCTTTTTGTTATCGAACTTGTTGAATTACTGCCTGGAATTCCTGCACCATAGGAGCCTGTGTATTTTGCAGCAGTTGTAACGCTGGGACTGCCCGCTACTGTCCAGCCGCCTGCGGTGAAGCCGCCGCTTTCGAAACCATCGGACCACGGTAAAGGTGGAGCCGTAGTAAAACCCCAGACTGCACCGGTTGTTTTACCACCGGGTCCAAGTTCATCTATACGCCAGTAATATGTTGTATTGTTATTCATTGTTCCAGGGTTGAAGGTTGTCGTTGTCTGATTGCCCTGAAAAGTTCCTGGACTTGATGTGCCGAAGTACACATCGTGCGATGTTGCATTTGAACCAGATGTCCAACTGAGAGCTGCATTTTCGCTTACACCGCCTGCGCCGTCTGCAGGACTTGGGCTGGAAGCCTGACCTGGTAATGGAGCTGTAGTGAAGTTCCAGACCAGACCTGTAGTTGTACCACCGGTATTCCTTTCATTGATACGCCAGTAGTAGGTTGTATTCGGTAGAAGAGTACCCGGGTCAAAAGTTGTACCCGTCTGGTTACCTCGGAATATCCCCGGACTTGTGGTGCCAAAATACACATCGTGCGAGGTCGCACCGGCACCAGCGGTCCAGCTAAGAACCGTGGCTATACCCACATTTGTTGCCCCGTTTGCCGGGCTTGGAGCAGAAGCCTGAGTAATCGCTATCGTCAGTCCCTTGATGCATACGTTGGTGTTCCCGCATCCGCTGTAGGTCGTTATGTCGGTGAATGTCGTACCATTGGAGCTTACGTAACTCTCTCCCGGGCTGGCAGTAGCGCCCGAAGAATAGCCCGCAAAGTCCATTTCTACCGGAATAGGGTAGTCATAGCCGGGAGTGGTGAACTTGACGACTATCGAAAAATTTTTACCTGTTGTCAGGTTGATTGGGGAAGCCAGAGGGATTGTATGGTAGCCCGAATTAGTAAGTGTGCCGGAAACAGAACCCAAAAGGTTTGAAAATGTGCTGCCATTGAAGGTGTCATAAATGGAGATTATGTAAGAGGTGGCATCGACACCGGCGTACAGGCCAACCGCTGTTAGCCGCTCGTTCGCAGTAGGGGTAAAAATGTTGGCAGCCCACGCTGTCGAAGAACCTGTATACCCCACAGATGTTGTCCATCCCAGCGGGTCGTATTGGTAGTTAGTTGCGTATGATGAGGTAGGGACAGCGTCGCAGAAGGCTACCGCGTACTTGACGGCAACGCTGTCGTAGTAGGAAATCCAGAAGTACCCGCTGTCCCCCCAGCCAGTGCCCCAGCTGTTCTTAATGAGCCAGGCGCCACTGCCTGGCGCTCCGGTAACCTTGCTGTCATCCCAGCCGATAAGAGTAACAGCGTGGTTAGAACTGCTGCTGCCGCTATAGTAATATGTGTACTGGGATGAGTTGTAATATGCAGAATCCCAGTACATCGATACGCACATACCGCCGTATGTCATAATCGCGTTTTTGATGTCACTGGACGCGGAAAACCACAACACATTTTCTACATATTTTTGACATACTTTCCCCGGGGAACAAGATTCATCCCAGCCGTGATAAGGGTCGTCTGCTTCACTAACCGGCCCTGACCAGCGAGTTAGATAAGCGGTGCTCATATCCTCATTGCCTCCCGTCTCACAAGTACCGATGTCAAAACCGTTGCAGTTTTTCAGATTGTTTTCGGAGAAGTCCCAGGTCTCTGCCGCGTTCTTCAGGAGCCAGCTTTCAAGCGGCCCATACGAGCCAAAAGCCCAACAGGAGCCGCAACTGCCCTGGTTTTTAACGGGAGTGACATACCCCAGCGTCCTTAGGTCATAGCTGGTCGGGAGACCGGCGAGGCTCATGGAACTTAAGCGTGTCTGATTTAACAGGTGAGACCTGTCGAGCGGGGACGGTATGAAACCTAATGCGTGGCCCTGGGTGTCCTGCGATACAGCGAGAACTGCTACGCCTTTGGTCTGCCGTGCAACGAAATCGGGATTGACAGGCGCGGCGCTAAACGCGGCTGAGGGAAGAGCCTTGGAGTCGACTGCTGCAAGTCCTGCCGGGGGGCATACACAAGCCACAAGCACCAAGATAGCGTATTTGTAAAAGCCAAAAGCATTAGATTGAGTTCTTTGCCCCGTCAGTGAGCGATTTGCAGTTTCCCCACGCGTCACTGTTCCCACTTCGTGTGTGCTCCTTTCGTGTATTTCACAGAAACAAATACGCTGACGCCCCTCAAGCTCCCAAGTTTTCATTTCTACACCCTCTGTGGACGGATTTCGGAGAAAAAATGACCGTTCGCCTTACATATTGGCCGGATTATACCGCCGATCAACAAGAATTTCGAAGGCTCTTGCCGATAAACCCCTAATAGAGAGGCCGTTCTCCGGTTATCAAAGTGTTTAATTATAAAGCATTTGACCTGATTTGTCAAGAAGAAACAGCCACGTGAACCCGTTTTTGAGGCGGGGTGCGGCTCGGGGCCGAGTTGTGCCTGATTACGGAATTAACAGCCAACGGTCGGAATCGAACCGACAACCTCCGGTTTACAAAACCGGAGCTCTACCTTTGAGCTACGTTGGCAATAAAAAAGAATTCTATTAAAAAACCATTGTTCAGTCAACCCTTGTCGCCGCCTGTCAGGTGCTACTATTACATTTAACCGCGGATTTCACTGATTTCACGGATTTATTTTTTTAATCTGCGCAATCCGCGTAATCCGTGGTTTCAATCGGCGATTATTCAAAACTGCATTGCTTCTGTATAGAAAAAAACTTAATTTCGACAACAAAAGCAATAAAAAAAGCGAGTCCCATTTTATCGGGACTCGCAAAGCTTGTAGTAAATATCCAGAAATTAAAGAGATTAGCCGACTACTTCATCAATCCAGCTTGTAAGCTTCTTCATATCGTCGAGTGAAATATCGCCCATGTGTGCGATTCGGAAGGTTGTCTCTTTAAGTTTCTTGTAGCCGTTGCCGAATATACAATTGTGCTTTTTCTGGACGGCGGCGATGGTTTCGGCGACGTTGATGTTGCGGGTATTTTTGATTGTAGTAAGCGTGTTCGATGCATATTTTTCATCGCAGAACAATGCAAACCTTTTCTTCGCCCAGCCTCGCACAAAGTCCGCCATTTTCTTATGTCTGGCCCAGACGTTTTCCATTCCCTCTTTAAGCAGCTTGGTGCACTGATAGTGCAGGCCGTAAATGTGCGGGATGCTCGGCGTAACGAGCGTCTGATTTTTCTCGGCTGATTTTGCCCACTCCTCGAAATTGAAATAGTAGCCTTTGTAGGGGACGGTCTTGCTTTTTTCAAGAGCCCTTTTGCTGACGGCGGCGACGGCAAAACCCGGCGGCAGGCCGAAACACTTCTGCACCGACGCAAAGCCCACATCCCAGCCCCATTCGTCAAATTTTATCGGCAGTCCAACCATACCGCTCACCGAATCGACAAAGACAAGCACGTCTGGATATTTTTTCTTCATCATTTTGGCGATTGTCTCGACGGGGTTCATAACGCCGGTGCTTGTCTCGTTATGAACTATAGTCACCGCAGCGTATTTTCCGCCGGCCAGTTTGGCATCGAGCAGTTCGGCGGTGACGGCCTGTCCCCATTCTACCTTCAGAGTCTCGACTTTTCTGCCGCACGCCGTCACAATGTCCGCCCACTTTTCGGAAAATGCGCCGCAGCAGGTCGAAAGCACCGTCTCATCAGGGGCGACGCAGTTGCGGATGGCAGCCTCCCAGATTCCGGAGGCTGAAGACGTTGACAGGAACACGTGCTGATTTGTGAAAAGGACTTTTTTCAGCATATCGGTCGTTTCTAAATGCAGTTGTGCATATTCCTTTCCTCGATGCCCCAGCACCGGCCGCGAAAGCTCTTTTAAGACGTCATCTGCGACCATAATAGGCCCGGGTATGAACAGTTTTGGTGGATTTCTCCAGTCAGCCATTTTCAATACTCCAATAAAAAGGTCACATTTTATAAATCGTTATACCTGAAAGGCTTAATTTCCATCTAAGGGGAAAAACCACACCCTTTTTCCGCATACTGTCTGCGGCACATCTATAACACAGCTTTATGGAGTTGCGGACACTACCAAACAGACAGAAAATTGTCAAGCCTAAAAAATGTCCACAAAAAATCAGGGTATCGGCTCAAAACTTTTTTGGAGGAGGTATAAAAATGAATGCCGGGCGCCAAATTTTAGAGAAATTTGAGGTTTTTTTGTTGAAAGAATGATGAATTTGTGGTATAATACATCGAATTCTATGGAGAGTAAATCAATCAGTGAGAACAGAGGATGGTGGACTGTCGAGCAATTCAAAGGCCGCAAGAGGCGGATTAGGAGAGATTCTTTTGGGAAATAAAAAAAGAGGGGTCTCATAATTGAATAAATATGATTTTTTATGAAAAAATGGAAATTTTATTGCACGGGCAGGGTAGCTGGTTCGTCTCTATTATAGATGATTATAAGAAATGTATATTTATGGAGGCGGTTTTGCGGAAAGTAAGAACAATGTAGCAGATAACAAATTTTAGAGTTGGAAAGTACACGAGAAAACTTTTATTCATTGGAGGAAACTATAAGAAAACTTAATTTACTTTTTGTTTTATTTGTTGCTGTGCTGTGTTTTTGTTGTGTGCCTGTTCGGGCAGCGATAATCAAAATCGGCTTGACTGGTGTGGTGGACAGTGTCTCCGACCAATACAACCTTTTGGAAAACCAGATATATCAGGGATACGCCATCACAGGCTTTTACGTTTATGATTCGTCAACGCCGAATTCCAGTCCTTGGCCTTTATACGAGGGTTCATATCTGTATACAACCGCACCTTATGGAATGTCATTAACGGTTGGCGGAGTCACATTTCAAACTGACCCTCTAAATACAAGATTTTTGGTTGGTATAGCTAATGATAATCAAGGCAACGATTCCTATTCCGTTATTAGCTACAACAATCTTGCGCTGGGCATGAACGTGCTTCTCAATCCGCTTTCCTGGGGTCTTACTGATAACTTAGGTATCGCCATTTCAAGTACCGACCTGCCTGTTCTCCCCCCTGATTTGTCAAGATGGCCGTTTAATAATTTGTACATTTTGGGTGGAACTGGCGGTACAGCACCATGTTATGACAAACCATTTTGGATAAATGGCCATGTAACTTCTGATTATCTTATTCCTGAACCCGCTTCGCTGTGTCTGTTGGCTTTTGGCGAATTGTTCCTGCGCAAAAAAATTGTAAAAAATAGTTCTTTCAAAAGTTAATCACGAAAAAAGTCTGCGCACGGAACGTGCGCATAGAAAACGAGATAAAAATTTATTGAAGAACGGAGGATTTATGAAAAAGTTTTTAATAATATTACTGTTCTGTTTGTTTGTCAGCCAGTTCGCTTACGCGACAAATAAGGATTTTTATTCCGATGGTACAATCCAAGCAGGCGATACATGGTCGTCTGTTGCCATCTATGACACAGTGCCTAATCATACAACGGTCGATATGACCGGCGGGCTGGTGACCGACACCATGGAGGTTTATGATGCGAGCACGTTAAATATGTCCGCTGGACTGGTGTATGGTGCTTTGGGGGCGTACGGCCAGAGTACGGTCAACATTTCCGGCGGTTCGGTGGGGAATCTTGGCATTGGAGATAACGCAACTGTAAATTTTTCGGGCAATGCAAGTGCTAATTTGACAGGTGCTAGTTCCTCCGGCATTTTTAATGTTTACGGCGGCACAATCTACCAATTGATTGGCTATGGCTCTTCTACAGTCAATGTTTACGGCGGCACTATTAACAATGACTTCTTTGCTGAGGAGTCTTCCGTTTTTTCAATTTATGGCGGTGCAATTGACCACTTGGGAGCTGGAGACTCCTCTGTAATCAACCTACAAGGCGGAAATATTATAAATTGGCTTGGAGCTAGCTCAATCATTAATGTTTTTGGTTATGACCTCGCCAAGACCAATACAGGCGGCGCATATGGCGATGGCCAGATTACAGGTTATTGGCAGGATGGCTCACCATTCAACATTAACCTCCGCTACTCTAACACCTATTCAGCCGTCAATCTGATTCCCGTTCCCGAACCAGCAACATTTTTGCTGTTCGGCTTGGGGACACTTCTGCTAAGAAAGTCGGATCGCAGAATGAAAAACCGTTCAGTTTAAGCACATCAAAAACAATCGGAAATTTTGTCAGGAGGACATATCATGTCATACAGAAAATTTTTTGCAGCAGTTATGCTGTTTATTTGTCTTGTTGTTTCAGTACAATCTGTTTATGCGGCAAAATCATATTATAGCATTTTAATTTATTGTGTTCACATAACCACATGATTCAAACCATCCCTTCACATCACTGGCTGTTACCATCTCAAGCGCCTTGGCAATAGCAAGTATCAGTGCCTCTTCTGTTCTGGCCTTGAGCGCTCTTAAAATAGACTTTATCTTGCTCCACATATTCTCTATCGGATTCAAATCTGGTGAGTATGCCGGCAAATACCACAGTTCGGCTCCGACAGATTTTATCAACTCTCGGACTTGCTGACTCTTATGGGCTGACAGATTATCCAAAACGACAACATCTCCCGCCTTAAGGGCCGGCACAAGTATTTGTTTGATATAAGCTTCAAAAATGTCTTTGGTTGTAGCTCCGTCAACAACCATACAGGCAGTTGAGTCATCCAAACGAACCGATGATATCATAGTTGTTGTACACCAATGACCGGCAGGAACATTATCAACTACCCGCTTACCTGCCTTAGCCCTGCCATAGAGCCTTGTCATATTTGTCTTATTCGCCGGATTCATCGACAAACACAAGCCTGGTCAAAGCCATTGACGACTGAGCTTTGTTCCACAGCCAGCGTTTTAACGCTATATCTTCTCTACCTTGTTCACTGGCTCGTAACGCTTTTTTTTATAACGCCAGCCCAGACGTTTTAAGGTGTAGTGGATAGCAACTAGGCTGCATCTTACCTTTGAGCAAAAATGCTCCTGTATCTCTCTGAGGATTGCATCCGGATGATGCCTTACAAACTCATTGAGTTCTTCGAGTTGTTTGCCTCTGAAGGCCGGTTTTCGCCCCTGATTTTGAGGGTGCGGAGCAATAGTACCCTCCAATTGTCTTCGCTGTCTGAGTTGCTGTATCCATCGAGTCGTAACCTGAAAGCTCTCTGCAACCTGTTTGAGGGGGTATTTGCCGGAATCATAAGCAGCCATAACGCGTTTTCGTAAATCTATTGAATATGGTTTCATAAAAAACATATCGGCAATACGAATACGAAAACTTAAATTACTATAAAATTGGTATAAATCCTCAACAGACGAAAAATAGCATCACCTCACAAGCTGTGAAATCAGGTGAAACAACTACCGCTTATTTTCGAGGTATTCGTTGATTGATTGAGCGGCGGCTCTGCCGTGCCCCATCGCCAGGATGACGGTTGCGGAGCCTGCGACGACGTCGCCGCCGGCATAGACGCCTTCCATTGATGTCTTGAATTTGCTGTCCACGATGATGTTGCCTAAAGAATTGAATTCGAGGTTCGGCGTCGTCTGTCTAATCAGCGGATTGGTAATATTGCCGATGGCGATGATTACCGTATCGACCTCAATCTGAAATTCCGACCCCTTTATCGGCACGGGGCTGCGCCGGCCTGAGGCGTCGGGCTCTCCCAATCGGTAATGCAGACATTCAACAGCCTTAACAATGTGATTTTCATCGCCGATGACTCGCTTGGGGCTTTGCAGCAGGCAGAACTCGATGCCCTCTTCTTTTGCGTGATGCACCTCTTCGATTCGGGCGGGCATCTCTTTTTCCGTCCTGCGATAAACAAGATAGACCGATTCAGCGCCGAGCCTGCGTGCCATTCTTGCCGAATCCATAGCGACGTTTCCGCCGCCGACGACTGCGACCTTTTTTGAACGGGCGATAGGCGTGTCGGAACCGGCTCCGAATTTGTAGGCCTTCATAAGATTGGCCCGCGTCAGGTATTCGTTTGCGCTATAGACGCCGACGAGCGATTCGCCTTCGATGCCCATAAATTGAGGCAGGCCTGCCCCCACGCCGATAAAGACGGCATCGAAGCCGTCCTCGTGCAAAAGCTCCTCAACCGTCCTTGTCCTGCCGACGACAAAATTGGGCACTAATTTAACGCCCATCCTTATCAGGGTTTCAATCTCTTTGGCGACAATTGATTTGGGCAGTCTGAATTCCGGTATGCCGTAAACCATAACGCCGCCCGGCCTATGAAAGGCCTCGAATACCGTGACATCGTGGCCTGCCCTTTTTGTGTCGGTGGCGGCAACGATGCCGCCAGGCCCTGAGCCGACAACAGCCACCTTTTTTCCTGTCGGCGGCAGAGCAGCGGGAGCACTTTCATTATCACGACGGTCCGCAACGAATCTTTCCAATCTGCCGATTGAGACTGCCTTCGTCGGGTCTTTGAATTTCAGGCCGACGGTGCATTTTGCCTGGCACTGGACTTCCTGCGGGCAGACCCTGCCGCAAACGGCAGGCAGCAGCGAATTTTCCTTAATAATATCGAGAGCCTTTTCGTAATTGCCATCGATAATCTGGGCAATAAAATCCCTTATCCTTATCCGCACCGGACAGCCTTCCGTGCAGGGGGAGTTTTTGCACCCGAGACACCGCAACGCCTCGAGCCTCGCCTGAACCTCCGTATAGCCGAGCGCAACTTCATTGAAATTACCAATCCTGTCGGCAGGCTGCTGCGGCATCGGCTGGCAGGGTATCTTTAACCTTTCAGCCGCCGATAACTTCCCTGTCTTGTGCTGCTCTAAAAGAGAAGAAAGCCCGCCTTCGGCGGGTTGTTTTTCATCATTTGCCACTTTATATGTCCTGAAAAGTTCAAGATTCTAACCGTCAAGTCCGATTTTGCACCTGTGTTTTTTGTATTGCTCATAAGCCTCTTTTTCGAGATGTTTATAGGCGTTCAATCTTTTCATCATCAGGTCGAAATTGACCTTGTGGCCGTCAAATTCCGGCCCGTCAACACAAACGAACTTTGGTTTTCCATCGTATTCGATTCTGCATCCGCCGCACATCCCCGTGCCGTCAACCATAATCGTATTGAGCGAGACCTGCGTGGGTATTTGAAATTCTTTCGTCACCTCGCAGCAGACCTTCATCATAATTGCAGGGCCTATCACAAAGGCCTGATTCGGTTTCGGTGTTCGGCAGCAGACCTCTTTCAATGGCTCGCTTACAAAACCCTTTCTGCCGTAAGAGCCGTCATCGGTCATAATGATAATTTCATCGCTTATCTTTCGGAACTGGTCTTCCAAAATCAATAATTGTTTGCTTCTTGCGCCGAGGATGGCAATGATTTTATTGCCTGCCTCTTTAATCGCCTTTGCGATGGGCAGAAGCGGGGCACTGCCGATGCCGCCGCCGACGCAGACAACGGTTCCGAAATTTTCGATGTGCGTGGGTTTGCCTAACGGGCCTGTGACGGCAGCGATTGATTCGCCGGCATTTAAATCCGCAAGATGTGCAGTGGTTTTTCCGACCCGCTGCCAGATGATTTTTATGGTCCCCTTCTGCCGGTCGGCCTCGACAATCGTAAGCGGTATCCTTTCGCCGAACTCGTCATTGACGCTCAAAATTATGAACTGGCCGGGCCTAGCCGCACGCGCCACAAGCGGAGCCTCGATATCGGCGGTGAAAACATCCTCACTTAGCTGCTTTTTAGATATTATTTTATGCGCCATCGCCCTAACTCAATCCTGAGCAAAATTTGCAGATAAATTGTTATTATAATTGATTTAAGGAAGAATTTCGAGGGCAATTTTCTTATAAACAGTATTAGAAACCAATAATGAAAAACTTTTTTGGGCAGCTTATGGCGGGCATTCCAAGTCGCTCACTTTGATTTTTGTTTGCTTGGCGATTGGTCAGATTCCCAGCCGCCGCCGAGGGCCTTGTATAAAGCTACAAGATTGGTTGAAACAGTTCGGTTGCTCTGGACAAGGGCGTCTTCGGATGAGTACAACGCACCCTGAGCCGACAGGACATTCAGAAAATCCGTCTGGCCTTCCGTGTAAAGTTTTGTCGCCAGCTCCATCGCCTTTCGGTTGTTGGCAACCGCTTCAATCAGGGCGTCTCGGTGTTCCTGCTCTTTTGTTGATGCAATAAGAGCATTTTCGACCTCCTGCAGAGCTGTCAAAACCGTCTGCTTATATGTTATAAACGATTGCTCCTGAATGGCTTTTTGCAGCTCGATATTAGATTGAACGCGACCTGCACTGAAAATTGACAGGTCAATTGATGGGCCAAACGACCAGAAGCGATTTTTCCAGTCCGTCAGGGAGTTGAGTTTACTGTCTCTGAAACCCGCCGAACCTGAAAGGCTCACCTTTGGGAAAAGGTCGGCTACTGCTACGCCGATGCGAGCAGTTTCAGCGTGGATTTGTGCTTCAGCCCTGCGTATGTCGGGACGGCGTCTGAGCAGGTCCGAAGGAACGCCCGCCGGCACACTCGGAGGAGCTGCGGGTATAGTTGAGGTCGGCATCAGCTCATCAAGCAAGGCCGCCGGCTGCTGACCCAGCAGAACACTCAAACTATAAATCGTCTGCTGCACAGACGCCTCCAGCAGCGGTATTTGCGAAGCGGTCGTCGCCACCTGGGCATTGGCGTTGGCTACATCCAATGCGCCCACGAAACCACCCTCGAATCTCTGGCGGGTAAGTTCCGCACTGTGCCGCTGGGCATTAAGATTGTTCTGGGCAATGATTATTTGCTGCTGATAGCCCCGAAGGTCAATATAGTTTAACGCAACCTCGGCAGTAAGTGTCACCAGCACATCACAGCGGTCTTCGAGAGCAGCCTGAAAGTCAGCATCAGCAGCCTCTATGCTACGACGGACTCCGCCAAATATATCGAGCTCCCAGATTGCATCCAGGCCGGCCTGATAGAGATTTGAGGCAGACGCCGCCCCTGAACGGCTGCGTGTTAAAGAACCGGATAGGTCGGCTGCGGGCCAGAAGCCGGACGCCACGACGCCGCGCGCCGCCCGCGCCTGACGGATACGCGTCTCGGCCTGTTTGAGGTCGAGGTTGGATTTGACCGCCCTTTCAATCAGCGAAGTCAAATTCGGGTCGCCGAACGTTGTCCACCATTCCGCAATGTTTTGAGCCTGGGCCTGGCCCGCCGCACCAACCCATTTTCCAGACACATCGGTTTGTGAAGGCTTGTAGTTTGGCCCTATAGCGCAACCTGCCATCAGCGTCAGGCAAAAACACAATATCGAAAGACGGACAGGTTTCTGCAAAAACCTGAACAAGATAAGTTGATTTATCCGCAGCACTTTTTTTCTCCTTTTCGTCTTATTATTTACAAGCTCATCGTTGTAAGGCTACTCGTACCGCAGGGCCTCGATCGGGATCCAGCCGTGAAGCCTTCCAGGCAGGGTAATATCCGAAAATCATCCCAACCCCCGCTGAAACCAGAACCGCTGCGACAATAGCTGCCGGTGATGTTTTGATTGGCCAATGCAAAAAGAACTTTACCAGATACGACCCGCCGTGCCCGAGAAGAATTCCGAACGCACCGCCCATCAGACACAAAATTATCGCTTCGATAATAAATTGTCTCAGAATATCTCTTGCACGCGCCCCGACCGCCATTCGCAATCCTATTTCTCTTGTTCTTTCAGTCACCGACACGAGCATTATATTCATAATTCCAACCCCGCCGACTACCAGCGAGATAAGTGCGACGCACAGCAGCAGGTTAGTCATCAGTCCTGACGTCGCCGTTAGAGTTTTAAGCATTTCAGTCATATCGCGGATATTGAAATCATCTGTGTCCCCGTTGTGTATCCTGTGGCGTTCACGCAGCAAACTGGTCATTTGCTTGATGGCCGCAGGTATATCGGCAGTTGACCGTGCAGCAACCATAATCTGGTCAACGTTGGTAAAACGTACCGGCTGCGGCGTATCAGCCGCCTGAGTCGCAGACGGAACAGGGTATAAATTCAACTGACTGGTTGGGTATAGCTGGCTCAATGTGTTGATTGAAGTTGAGCTGCCTGACGTTGAGCTGCTCTGGCTGGTATTGGCTGTCGATTGACCCGTAATTCGATACTTGATGGTCGTCCAGGGAGCCATAATAAAGTCGTCCTGGTCCATACCCATCATATTTGCTCCCTTTGGACTCAGCACGCCCACTACCTTCAGCGACACATTCATAACCCTCACCTCTTTACCAATAGGCGACTGTCCCTCGAACAGTTCTCGCGACAAAGTCTGACCCAGTACGCAGACCTTGTTGCTGTTTCGCACATCATGGTCACTGAAGACTTCCCCCTCAGCCATAGTATTCCAGTCCCTCACATCCAGAAAAGCTGGGGTTGTGCCATATATGGAAGGAGGAGTCCAGTTGCGGTTTCCATAGACTACCTGGCCCCTTGCCCGGACGATAGGTGCGACAGTGCGAACGGCAGGACACTCACGAATAATTGCATCGCAGTCGCCGGGCGTAAGAGTCATAACGCTGCCGGTACCGAAACTTATACCACCGCTGGACGCAGCACCCGGCAGGACAAGAATACTGTTCGCCCCCATCCCTGCGATTGTATTTTGAACCATTGCTGACGAACCGCTACCGATTTCCATCATTGCGATGACCGCTGCAACGCCGATTACTATGCCCAGAGTCGTAAGTGTTGCCCTCATCGGATTGCGGCGAAGCGCCCGCAGCGCCGTTCTAAGCGTACGGTTGATTTTCATTGTATACCTCCTGAATCAAACCGTCTGGGACGATAGACGTTTCGTCTGGATTCTGCCGTCCTTGGCGAACTGTTGTCAGCTGCTCCCTGCCCATCGATAACGCCATCACGAATGTGGATTATCCTTCTGGCATGCTTGGCAATGCCCGGGTCGTGTGTCACTAAAATGATAGTAATACCCTGCTCTTTATTGAGTTGACCAAACACCTGCAGAACCTCTTCGCTAGTCTTTGAGTCCAGATTTCCCGTAGGTTCATCGGCAAGAAGAATTGACGGCTTATTTATCAGCGCCCTGGCAATTGCTACCCTCTGTTGCTGTCCGCCCGACAGTTTCGACGGCTCATAATCGAGCCGGTCTCCAAGCCCCATCAGGGTTAGCGATTCAATTGCCCTCTGCCTGGCCTGGCTATCGGAAATTTTCTCCGCCGTATATGACAGCGGCATAACAACATTTTCCAAGGCGGTGGTGCGGGGCAGCAGATTGAAATTCTGGAAAACAAAACCAATCTTGTGATTTCGCAGAAAAGCACGTTCGTCCTTTGACATCCGCGACACCTCGTGTCCATCCAGCCAGTATTCCCCCGACGTTGGCCGGTCGAGACAGCCGAGGATGTTCATCAGTGTGCTTTTCCCTGAGCCGGAAGCGCCCATCAGCGCCACAAGCTCTCCTTTGGCAACAGCCAATGATATCCCCCCCAGTACGGGTACCGGCAGCTCATCCACGTGATATGTTTTGTAAATGTCCCGCAATTCTATAAGCTGCATAAACTTTTTACTCCTGTATCTGCACCTCCACCTATGCCGGTTAAGGCAAAGCGGATTCTGTTCATACCGGTATTAACGTCTCCTGAACTGCGGAACAAACGGATTAGTGGTGCCGCTGCTACCCGCCGCTGACTGCTGCTGTTCTCCCAGAACCACGTCGAGGCCTTCTGTTAATTCATTGCTTTCGACCTCTGTCATTGTGCCGTCAGAGGCGCCTGCCTGCACCGCAATCGGCCTCACAAAATTGCCCTGCAGCACCCAGATAACCGGCTGATTGTTTCCACCTGCCGATGCCGGCGTCACCTGATTCGGCGACCCTCTTGTGGCAGATTGTCCTTCGCCTTGAGCGGAATCATTCGATGAAGAATAGCGAAATTCAGGAGCGACCTGTCCAGTTTTTGGCATCCACCGCAGGGCGGCATTAGGCACAAGCAGCACGTCGCTTCTGCGGCTCTGTTCAAACTGAACGTTTGCAGTAAGGTATGGCAGCAGTTTTCCGCTCGAATTATCCGTTATTACCTCAACGGTGTATGTCACTACATTCTGTGTCATAGTAGCATTAAGCCTTACTTGGCCCACCTCGCCGCTGAATACCTCATTCGGGTAGGCGTCAACTTTAAAGCTCACCTGTTGCCCCGGATGGATGCGTCCAATATCCGCCTCGTTGACGGAAACCCAGACCTGCATTCGCTTGAGGTCCTTTGCAATCAGAAATAAACTCGGTGCATTCAAGCTGGAAACGACTGTTTGGCCAATGTTCACCCTCCGGTCGATAATTATCCCCTTGACCGGCGACTTTATAGTGCAGTAGCTGAGGTTTCGCTGCGCCGACTGAAGGGCTGCCTCGGCCTGGGTGACAGAAGCCTTATTTTGTTCGATGGTGGCTTCACCTATCGTGACATTTGCTTTGGCTGTCTCATAAGCTGCTTTGTAGGCATCGTAGCTGCTTTCCGCAAGTGCTTCCGAAGGCCCAAGTTTCTGAGCCCGGTCCCAATCCCGCTGAGCCTGGTATAGTCTGGCTTTCAATTGTCCGAGGTCGGCCTCGGCTCGCATGACGCCGGCTTTCGTCTGCAGCAGCTGTGCAGAGGCCTGTGCAACATTGGCGGCATATACGGTTTCGTCAATCTGTGCCAGTATTGTCCCTTCTTCGACATCCGACCCGTAGTCAACCGTCTTACCATCTTTGTCCTTTCCAAAGGCATATATTTGTCCTGCAACCTGTGCACCGACGTCAATCACCTCCTCAGGCTCAACCGTGCCGGTTGCGGGTATGGTGACCAAAAGGTTCCCCAGTTTGAGCTTAACTGTCTTAAATGAATTCTTCCCGCCCCCGGAGTTTTTCAAAAAACCGACCGCAATAACACCCACTACAGCCAGCACAGCAACCGTAATTACAATTCTGTTCATCAACGGCTTCATAAGCACCTCACTTTTGTTCTTTTTATCTCTCCAACCATTTTTCCATCCGCCGCCGCTCTTTTCTCGTCAGTAAGTCCCTCGACATTGCTCAGGACAGTGAGCTTGTCGAACTGTTCACCGTTTTCGATTTGTCGCCGGACTTCGCGAATACCCGCCAGCGAAAACCGTGTAATGTGTTCTGCAATTGTTTCTACCGGAAAATTCAGTGGAGTCATCTCGAACCTGATGCCGGCCTTCTCAAATTTGCCGTGGTGTCGTTGGCAGCCCATCGGGTCGAAACACTGCGCCTTGATACTCCTCTGACACAGCAGCACCCGCTCCTCTGTTGCCGACTTTCCGAGCAGTTCGCGGACAATCGAACGCAGTTCTTCCTGCAGCGGCTCGATGGATTTGCGTATCACATCCGTCAAAAGACCCGTTGGATTAGCCAGCTCCTTGTGCATCATCATTTCAACTTCATAGTTCCGTGGGTCGCCGAACCTCTGCAGAATGGACGATATCCTGCCATAAAGACGCTGCTCAGCAGAGGCGTCCGGACTGATGCTGCCGTCAGGGGGATAAGCCTCCAGCGACCGGTGAAATGCCTGCCGCCACGCCTCAACGTAAAGCGTTTTCTTGTTGCGAAAGTGGTAATTAACGGCTGCTATGTTCGTCCCCGCACCTTTGCAGATATCCGCAATCGTCGCATTGCGGAAACCTTTCTTTGCGAACACCTCGCAGGCGCTTTTGAGAAGCCTGTTTTTGGTGTCGTTATTTTGCGGTTTCATATATCAAATCCGTACAATCCGGAAAATTCAAACATACATTTCAAACGGTCATTTTAATATATAGACGTATCTCAGTCAACTATTTTTTCAATATTTTCGGCTGCCCCTGAAAATAACCGCTTCTGTAATTATGCAGGGTGTTTTTAACCGCAAAAATCCCGTTTTTGGGGGATTCAGACTGCTTTTTTGCATTTGGCAGCATCGAAAGGACACAACCTGTCTGTCTTTTACAGCAAATTTATAGTTTTCTGTCTAATTTTCGGTAGCTGACAGCCTCGGCGATGTATTCACTCTTTATTTCGGCGCAGCCGGCAAGGTCGGCGATTGTGCGGGCGACCTTGCAGATTTTATCGTGCCGCCGGGCTGATAAACCAAATTCGGTCATCGCCTGCTTAAGCAACATCTCCGATGGCGAATCCAGCTTACAATATTTTTCGACCTGCTTATGCGACAATCTCGAATTGGTCATCACCTTGCCGTCAAAACGATTAGTCTGGAGCCGTCTTGCCCTGATGACATCTGCCCGAACAGTTGCCGAATCTGTCTGTGCGGCCTTCGAGCGGAGTTTGCTGAAAGATACCGCCGGCACGTCAATATGGATATCTATCCTGTCAATCAGCGGCCCGGATATTTTTGACATATAACGTTCGATTTGCCCGGGCGTGCATTTGCACCGCCTCGTATCCGAGCCATAAAAACCGCACGGACAGGGATTGCACGAGGCGACCAGCAGGAAATTCGCAAAGTATGTTATGCTGCGCTTTGCCCGCGATATGGTGACGATGCCTTCTTCGAGCGGCTGGCGAATCATTTCGAGGACGTGGCGAGGAAACTCGGTGAATTCATCGAGAAACAAAATCCCGTGATGTGCCAGAGACAGTTCGCCCGGCTTTGCGTTGGTCCCGCCGCCGATAAGGGCAGGCCCGCTGGCCGTATGATGAGGGCTGCGCATCGGCCTTGTCGCCATCAGGGCTTTGCCCTTGCCAAGCAGGCCAACAGACGAATAAATTTGCGTTGTTTCAAGAGACTCTCCGAGAGACAGCGGCGGCAAAATCGTCGCAAGCCTCTGCGCAAGCATAGTCTTGCCGGCTCCGGGCGGACCAATCATCAGGATGTTGTGCCCGCCTGCCGCAGCCACGGTCAAGGCACGTTTTACGCTTTCCTGACCTTTAACATCCGAAAAATCGACATCATATCGGCTTTCAATATTAAAGATTTCCTCAATGTCGATGGTTGTCGGTTCAATAGGCAACTGTCCGCTCAGGAAACCAACCACCTGCGCCAACGAACCTACGCCATAAACTTCTAAATCCTGAACGACAGCGGCCTCCTGTGCATTATCCAGTGGAACGATAATTCCACGAAAGCCGTTTGCCCTGGCCGTCATTGCCATACTCAAAATGCCGTTGACCGGCCTGACCCTGCCGTCGAGCGCAAGCTCGCCGACGATAACATAATCTTTTGTTATTGAACTTGAAAACGCGCCACCGCCCAGTAGCATACCGAGCGCAATCGGCAAATCGAAGGCGGGGCCTTCCTTTTTGGTATCAGCCGGCGCCAGATTTACCAGCGATTGAGTCTTCGGGTATTTGTAGCCGCTGTTGATTATTGCGCTTTTGACCCTTTCGGTGCTTTCCTTGACGGCGGCGTCCGGCAGGCCGACGATGAGGGTCTTTTCAAACCCGCCGCGAGCAACATCCACCTCGACCTCGCAGATGAGGCCTTCGATTCCTTCCAGCGCCACGCTATGCAGTCTTGCCAGCATATTTTCTATCCGTTCCCGATTTGAAAATGCTCATTTTAAGGCTTGTTAACACCTGCCTGCAAGAAATTTTGGCCATTTTACGCGATTCGGAGTGAAAAATTTTTTCACCAGATGCCTCTAACAGCCCAAAAGATTGGAAGGTTATGGCCGAAAATCTTCAAAAGACTCGGAATTTTAGCAGAGAAGGCATCTTTATCGGCCTGTTTCACGAAGGAAACCCATGCAGAGCATTGCTGCAAAAAAATCCTAAAAAATTTTCAAAAAACTTTCAGAAAACCCTTGCAAACTGTTGGCGGCGATGTATAATGTAGTTATAAATTAAGGTCTTTTCTTCTTATAGTTTTGGTTTCGATAGGGACAGCTTTGAATTTTTCATAAAGCTGTAATACTCAAGATAAGAGCTGTCTCAGGCCGGGGAAGCTTCTCCCCGGCTTTTTTATTGCGCTCGTCTCTCCCACCTATCCCAAAAAATCGGCTCCGCCTTCGGCGGATTGACCCCAAGCACTATGCTCGCTCATCTCTGATAGTGCTCTTGGGCCGAACTGCCCATAACCTAAACCTTCATCTACGCACCTCCCCATTAAACAGCCAGCTTTGTATAAACCTCATTATCAATACTGAAAACTGCAAAAAATTGTTTAAAAAACAATTTTTTTATTTACTTCTACAATAGCTCAGGATAATAATAGCTTCCGAAATTAAATCCTGATATGGAGAATACTTGCTAATGAGCTACAGGGAAAAAACAGGCTCGTTGTGTAAAGCCCTATTTTGGAGTGTGCCTTTAATTGGCCAAAAGCAAGGAATGAATCCTTCCGGGCGCCAGAACCCCCCTTCAATAAGCCCTCTTGCGGGCAATTTTAAAGGGGCTGAAGAACTTTTACGTCCTAAAATAGATGAGATATCAACATTAAAAATGTGTTAGTCTGTTAAAATAGTCAAAATATGTAAGTTGGGCAATTTATTCGTTGACAAAAGGGCCTGAATTTTGATAAATTGATAGCAATAACACTTTGGCTATATAAAATTTAGGTGCGGATATTATAGCAGCTTCTTTGTGAACAGAGGAAAGGGGTTTTTACGCTGCTTCTTTTCCCGCAGAGAAATTGTTTCTGTATCTGCCAGCTGTTTGACAATTGCCACGTAAAGTCAAGTCGCCGATGCTTAATAGCTTCAGCGACGGAACGCAGTCAAGGCTCGAACTTTAAAAAGAAAATAAAACTTTTTGAAAAATTTAAGGAGATTTGCGTTATGAGTAAAATGGCAAGGACAATCTGTTCTATTATCGTGTCACTGGTTCTGACAAGCGCATTTTGCGCCGTTGCCGACACCGCAGACATCAACAGCCCAGATACCGGCACGCCAGCCATTCAAACACAACCAGCCGTCCAGACACAAATAGAAGAAAAAGCCGATGAAGCCGAAAAAATGAAAGAGTTAAAGGAAGCAGCCGAAGCAGAAAAAAGAAAGACCCTTGAAGAAGAAAAAATGCTCGCCGCCGAAAGGAAAAAGGCAAAACAGCTCGCCGTCATAGAGAAACTAATCCTGCCCGAAGACACTACCCCAAGGCTGAACGTGAAGGAAATTCAAATCAGCGGCAACACATTATTGTCAACTGATGCACTGATTGCCTCTATGCCTCTTGTCTATAACGCTTCCAAAACGACCCTGCTCAAGGCATCGCCGCAGGACCTTTACGACCTGCGAACCATCGAAGAAATCCTCACCCTTCCGGGCCAGGTGCGAGAAGTCTCCACAAGAACAATTCAGGGATTCATTCAATACATACTTTCTGCATATCAAGATAAAAACTATGGCGGCATTTACGTCTATGTGCCGAGACAGGCCCTGTCGGAAGGAACAAAACTGACTGACGACATCCTGCCAATTAAAGTGATTGAGGCGCTCGTCACAAGTCTGCGGATAACAGCCTACGATGTAAATCAAACAAAACGTCAGCAGCCTCTGCTCAAGAGAGAAATCATCGAAGAGTGGTCGCCTGCAAAACCCGGAGAAGCCCTCAACAAAAAAAGGCTCAACAACTTTGTCAATATACTCAACCTCAACCCCGACAGATACATATCCGCAACGGTATCAAAAGGCACCGAACCCAACTCGTTAGCCGTCGGCTACGATATCTATGAAACCAGCCCCTGGCACACATACATACAGGTTGATAATTCCGGCACCTCCGACAGACGCTACAAACCCAGATTAGGACTAATCAACACCAACCTTACAGGCCGGGATGACCGCCTTACACTTATGACACAGATAGCGCCCGAACACGGCATCGAAGATAACTACGCCGTCTACGGCAGCTACGATGTGCCTCTATGGACGCCCCGGCTGCGACTGACCGTATTCGGCGGCAGAAGCGAATTTGACACACAGGCCCCCGGCGATATCAGCTTCCTCGGAAATGGCTCCTTCTACGGCGGAATGCTGCGGCTCAATGTCCTCCAGCACAAGTCCTGGTTCTTTGACCTGTTAGGCTCGTTAAGCGATGAAAAAAGCAAGATTACCCCGTCCCTGTTCCCATCCGTTTTCGGCAGCGACCTCAAATGGCAGCTCTGGTCGGTCGGAGCAGAAATCCATCACAGGGACGACCTGTCACAAAGCAATGTTGCATTTAATCAATATAACAGTATGAACGAATCAAGTCCGGATGAGTTTGAAAAGGCTCGCCCCGGCTCGAAACCCGATTTTAGAATCTACACCATCTCCGCTATGCACAGTCAGTTCATCGACCCCTATAAGGTCGATCGCATCAGCGGCTCATACAAATGGATGGCTTCCAACGAAAGGCTGGCGCCTGCAAAAATGACCACCTTCGGCGGACTATACACCATCAGAGGATACAAAGAAGACCAGATTGTCGCCGACGGCGGCGTGATCTTCTCCATCCAGTATGAATATGACCTGGTAAAATCAGGCGAAAGAGACCAAAAAATGGCAAATTTAGCCGATGTCAATGCTCCAATGCAGACTGAGAAGGAAAAAGGCTGGCTAAAGAGACTGGCGCCTCTATGCTTTATTGACGGCGGTCAGGCAAGAATAAAAGACCCGATGGTAGGCGAAGAAGGCACCGAAAACCTCCTGTCGGTCGGCATCGGCCTGATAGGCGAGGTCACAGAACATTACGAGGCCGCTGTTTATACCGGCTGGCCTCTTAAAGATGCCGGCCCCACCGAGAAAGGAAAGCCAAGGCTGAACTTCAGCTTTATCGCGAGATGGTAAATGCCGACGCGAGAAGTCGGATAAAAATAGGAGTTTCGGTGTAGGAAGTAAGTTGGAAAAGAAGGTTTATTAAATAAGGGGTTTAATGATGAGAAATGTAAGAAGAATTTCAAACAAATACTACATTAGGCAAATTATGGCCTGCTTTTTGTCGACCTGCCTGTTCTTCGGCCCGGCCGTCTATGCCGGCCCGGAAAACCCGAGCGTGGCACAGGGACCGGTGACATTCCAGCAGGTGGGTAATACCTGGAATATCACTCAGGATACCGCCAATGCTATTGTCAATTACAGTAAATTCAATGTCGGCAGTTCCGAAATTATCAACTTTCTGCACAGTAATCCTGGCTTTACCGATTTTGCGATACTGAACAGGATTCTATCTGCCAGTCCGACCAACATTGACGGCCAGATAAATTCGCTCGGAAGGGTCTTCTTTGTCAATCCAGCCGGCATCGTATTCGGCGACAACGCCAGAATCAACGTTGCCCAAATGGTCGCTTCCGGCCTCGAAATCTCAGATAATGATTTTCTCGCCGGAAACTATATCTTCAAAGACGGCTGGTATTCGCACCGCGCCGGTAACGGCTGGCATTATAACTACTACGGCGGCAACATAAATGTCAACGGCGGCGCAGAGCTGAAGGCATCTCAGATTATGCTCGTCGGCAAAAGCGTCTTTAATGACGGCACTCTTACAAAGAGGGATATCGACAGCAGCACTTATGTAATTATGGGTGCAGGTGACACCGTAAAATTCTTCCAACAGGGAAGCGATGTAATCATCGAGGCTGCTAATCCTGCCGACCGCAAAATCGTAAATAACGGAAATATTAATACTAATGGCGGCGATGTCCTGCTCGGTGCAGGCGACATCTACACAAAGGCCATTGGAAACCTCGACACACTCACCGCAAAATCGCTCGGCGACATAACTGTCGACGGGGCAATTGAGACGACTGGAGATACTGCTCTTTATGCCTACGACGATATTGTTGCCAATGCATCAATCAACGCCACCGGCGACATCACACTTTGGGCTGACTACGACGGTGATGCCATCGGCAATATGTATGCAGGATATGACGGACATACAATAACCGATGTTCCGATTACGGCAGGCGGTAATATAGTTATCAGGGGTAATGATGTCAGGCTCGGCGGAGCTGTAACAGCTACAGGCGGTGACCTGACGATAACCGGCAGGGATTGCGATGGTGACCACGGCACAAAATGGGGCGACATCTGGGCATACAGCACGCTTAATGCGGGCGGTGATATCGTGATTTCGGATACGGGTAAAACGGAGGAGGATGTTTGGGTTGTTGACGGCTGTCGGTGGTGCGGCTGGAAGTGGGTCGAGGACGGCCATTGGGAGCATGTTACGACTTATCAGCCCGGCACAATAAATCTATATGATAATGTGACAGCCGGCGGAAACCTTATGCTCTGCAACAAGACTGAGACGTATAACTCTACCGGTAACGGCGTAAGGCTTCAGGCAGGTGAGAATGTAATCCTTGCAGCAAATGAAAATGCAGGGAATAACGAAAGAGATAATTGTACTTATCTACATGGCAGGGACAATTTAGAAATCGTTGCCCTCGGGGGTATGATTACCAATGAAAGTGCGGTTTTCGATGGTTATGCACCTACTACTGATGTTGTTCCCTGGACAACGATAAGCGTAGAAGGCAGCAGTCTTTTAATGCAGCAGTTGCCATCAATAGATACGAAGAACTACGTTTTTGCCAATCAGAATACTACAGACCTGGCGCTTATCAGCACAGGTGGTTCAGTGACATCAGATCTTGCAAATGCCGACAATGCTGCTGACGAATGGGCATCGATAGGGGCAACGGCTAATAATAACATCACGCTTACAGGCGACGACGAGATCAGGTTAGCTACACTGGAAGCAACGCTGGGAGATATTACGGTTGAAACAAGTAAGGGAGATGTGGTCGGCAGCGGAAATATAACGGCACATCAGGGCGCGGTGTCAATTACGTCCACAGATGATGATGTTATTCTTGGCTCGTTAAGCTCTCCGATAGATGTCACGGCCGGCAGCAACCTTACATTGACGGCTGACGGCGACGTCTGGGCATACGGTAATTTGAGCAGCACCAGTACAGGCAATGTTGAAATATTCTCCTCGCCTGATACGACTTATCTTGGCGGCAACGTATCGACGGCCAATGGTGACATCATCTTTCATAATAACGTCGAGGCGATTGGTGCTGATGGACAGACGTTTGATGCAGACGGCTGGGGAAGCGACCTGATAGCATATGGTTATATAAGCAAAACTACGGATGGAGACTTTACACTTGATGCCGGCAGAGGATGGGATGCCAAAATAAAACTGTATGGCAACGTAGATACGGCCAACGGCAATTTGACATTTGGAGATAAAGTAATAGCAAAAGGCGATGGCACTCAGACATTTGCTGCAGGCGGCTGGGGTAAAGACCTGATAGCCAGGGACGATATAATCAAAGTAACGGACGGTGACCTTATACTCGAAGCAGGCTGGTGTGGTGCTAAGATATCCCTGGGTGGTGATGTGAAGACCTGCAACGGCAATTTAATCTTCAAAGATGATGTGATAGCCGACGGTGTCTGGTGCAATAGAAATCAGAGATTTGATGCTGGCGGATGGGGAAGCGACCTGAGAGCTTATGGTGATATAAAGAAAACCACATGCGGCGACCTTACACTGGATGCCGGCAGGGGTTGTGATGCGAAGATATATCTGTATGGTGATGTCCAGACAAAGAACGGCAATTTGACATTTGAGGATAAAGTCATTGCCAAAGGCTGGGGCAACCAGGAGTTTAATGCCGACGGCTATGGCAAGGTGCTGTATGCCTGGGACGATATAATCAAGACTACAAAAGGCGACCTTACGCTTGATGGCGGCTATGTTCCTGACGGAGACGGATACGCAATCAACCTTGCGGGTAACGTGATAGTTACCGGTGGTGACGGCTGGTGCCAAGGAGGCGACCTGATTCTGGGTGACAAGCATCATTATGACAACACGACGGTTGCTCCAGACAAGAAACTGGTGGCTGTTCACGGCAACGTAGAAGTTTACGGTGCACTGAATGGCGAAGGTAACCTCGATGTCAAGGCAGGAAAGGATGTTGAGCTCCACGATTATGCACAGGCGTACGGGAACTTGACTATAATTGCAGATACAGATAAATCCGACCGGCATTCAGGTGATGTATATGCCGATGGCGACCTTCGGGCCTACGGTGGTGATCTGACAATTGATGCAGCCGAAAACACAATCTATCTCGGCGGCGACGCCTATGCGACGGGCAATATCTGGCTGATGGCGAATACGAAACTGAACGGCTGGGGCGACCAGGAGCTCACGGCCGATGGCTCGATAAGAGGCTGACGGCTATCTCCGCAAGGTCACGTGCGGCGACCTCTGGCTGCTCGCCTGGGGAAGCGATGAAGGCGGCAAATCAATTGACCTACGCTATGTATCCAATCCTGAAGACCTGGCTGACCCGGCTGTAAGCACATTCAAAGGCAATATCTGGCTTATCGGTTCTGAAGATATACAGGTTAGCGGTGACATTACAACTTTTGGTCCGTCCAAACACGGCTGGCTGCCGACTCCTGACATCGGCTGGGAGACAGGCGGCGTCGGTATTCTATCTCTAAACGGCAAAATTTATACCGATGACGGCAGCGATTCCCTTAACGTTTCGATTACAGGCAACTCCGACAGCAAATTGGGGCTTGGCATCAACTACCCCCCCCTGTTTATGGACCTCCTCTACAGCTCCGAGACTCCTGAAAATTATGCGGCAATTGAGATTGTGTCTCCCGAAAATCTCAACATCGGCCCAGACGCACAGCTCAAAGCTTACGGTCGATACTACGATGATGGTTCGGTCGATGACCGAGGTTTGGTTAACTTCCTTGCCGAGCCGGCTTACATACCGACGGCCGGCCCACTCAGAGACGAAGGCCAGCCATTTGATTTGGCAATTTATTTACAAAGCACAAAAAACAACGTTGATATGAGCGGCTCCGCAAGCATAATGTCGAGAGAGCCGACAGTAACACCTGAAATGACAGTTGAGACTATCGAAATTCCGGAATTTGAATTTGTGCCGAAAGGCGCAATGGTTATCGATGCCTATGATACGATAACATTTGACGGCGCAGCGGGCGGTCAATTCAAGGATTCTCTTGCTGCCGGCCAGGTCGGCAGCAGGCTCGAAGTCTGCTCCCGTATAACCGAGTGGCTCGAAGATGCTGTCGGAAGACTGCCTTTCCCCGGCGACCTTACGCTGCCCGCAGATTACACCTACGTGATGCGAGGTGCAGGTCTCGAAAATCCCGACATCACTGACGGCAGGGCATGGGTGCTCATCGCAAGACCGGAACCTGCGCCGCTGAATGCTATGCAGTTCTCTAATATTACCGAGCGCGTGCCGGAGGTTTCGGGATGCCCGGCTATCGTCGCTGCTGCGACAGAGGAACTCGGTATAACGCCGGAGAACATCCAAGTTGCAATGGCAAATTCAATGGCATCGGCCTCCGACATACAGCCCTGCGATACCTGCGCAAGACTTGTCAGCGCCGCTGCAATCCTTAAAGACGCGGACGGCTCGCGGCTGGCAGCGCCGCTTGAAGCTATAAACGCTATCGCTCCTGCCAACGTGCCATTCACACCTGAAATCGGAACGCAGATTGCCACAGTATTCGAAGACCACAGGGGCGACGGCACTGCTTATGCCTCCGCACTTGAATATGTCGATGCCTTCGTGCAGTACGTCAAGATTCTGGATAATGAGATGGGTTCGCCTGTCGGCGACTCGGTGGCATTCGCTCTCGAAAAGCACGGCCAAGCTCTTACTGCAAGCGATAACGCAAACATTGCAGCCTTTGTTGCTTCGAGACTTGAGCAGACTACTCGTTAATAAGTAACTTTGCAGAAACTCAAAAGCCCCCGCTCTTGCTTCGCAAGAAGCAGCGGGGGCTTTTCTTTTTCCCTAAAAAATTCGGCAAGAGAAAAAATGGGCCGGGCAGGATTTGAACCTACGTAGTCTTTCGACAACGGATTTACAGTCCGTCCCCTTTAGCCTCTCGGGCACCGACCCAAACAATCTACCTAACAACCAAAAGCCGCAGCAATCAATGAACTATTTTACCTCATCAAAACAGCCGTTGCAATATCGGCAACTCAATAGGAGATAAACATTACCACTTGCCGGTTTTGCGGGCAGGGGCCTTTGGATATTGCTTGAGACACTCTTCAGCCTTGGCGAGCTCCGAATCCGGCAGCTCATAAGGCTCTAACTTGCCCGACAGATACGCATCGTAACCCGACAGGTCCATCAGGCCGTGACCGCTGTAGTTGAACAGGATAACCTTTTCTTTGCCTTCCTCTTTTGCCTTCTTTGCCTCCTCGATAACCGCTGCGATAGCGTGGCTGGTCTCCGGTGCGGTGATAGGGCCTTCGGTATGGGCCCAGAGAAGAGCCGCCTTATAACAATCAATCTGATTTATCGCCCGCGGCTTAAACAAGCCTTCGACAATACCCTGACAAACGAGCGGCGCCATCCCGTGGTAGCGCAGGCCGCCCGCGTGTATAGGCGGCGGTATGAAGGCGTGGCCGAGCGTGTGCATCGCCAACAGCGGCGTCATACAAGCCGTGTCGCCGAAATCATAAGCGAAAGGCCCTCTTGTCATAGTCGGGCAGGCCGTCGGCTCTACCGGAATAATCTCCATCTTGGCGCCATTTATCTTGTCTGCGGTGAACGGAAACGCCAGACCTGCGAAGTTGCTGCCGCCGCCTGCACAGCCAATCACTATATCGGGCAGTTTCTCGCCTGCGGCCTTTAACTGCTTTTTCGCCTCGAGGCCGATTATGGTTTGATGCAGCAGGACGTGATTTAATACGCTGCCGAGCGAATAACGGGTCTTGCCGGTTTTATCCGTGACCGCCGTTTCGATCGCCTCGCTAATTGCGATGCCTAAACTGCCCGGTGTATCCGGCAATTCCGCCAAAATCTTCCTGCCGGCATTTGTCAGCTTGCTCGGACTTGCTATGCATTCGGCACCCCAGATGTGCATCATAATCCTGCGGAACGGCTTCTGGTCGAAACTGATTCTGACCATATAAACCTTGCATCCAAGTCCGACAAGCTTGCAGGCAAAAGCCAAAGCGCTTCCCCATTGGCCTGCTCCGGTCTCGGTTACAAGATTCTTGATGCCGAACTGCTTATTATACCAAGCCTGCGGAACAGCGGTGTTCGGCTTGTGGCTGCCGGCAGGACTTACGCTTTCATCCTTGTAATAAATCCGTGCGGGCGTGCCTAAATGTTTTTCGAGATTTACCGCCCTTTTCAACGGCGAAGGCCGCCAACGATACAGTATATCCAGAATCTCCTGCGGAATATCTATCCAGCGCTTCGTGCTTGCCTCCTGCTCAATCAGGTTCATTGGAAACACAGGAGCAAGCATATCAGGTGTGATGGGTTTGCCGTCAGGCGTCACCGGCGGCAGCAGCGGCGTCGGCAAATCCGCAGCCAGATTATACCACTGCTTTGGTATTTCGCTCTCTTTGAGTAATATTTTTTGTTCCATTAAAAAATCTCCAAATAAAATAGTTCAGCTTTCTTTAAACACGGAACCTATCAGCCTACAAAATAATGCCGTAATTGTCAAGAAAACTTTCCCCATATCTGATTGTTTCATCGGCACTTAACAATCAAACAGCCCATTTAACGAGAAAATGCTCCGTTGAAAAAATACCGATTTATCTGTCATACCCGCGAAGCTTGTCCTCGCGAAAGCGGGGAGCGGGTATCCAGAAACCTGTGTAAACAATGGATTCCTGCTTTCGCAGGAATGACAAACATAAGTTTTCAACAGAACAACGAGAAAACAATGAACAATACTGGATTGCCACTGCTAACTGCCGCCTACGGCCAGTCCGTCATATCCGCCGCCGAGCTTTTCCCTTATCAATTGCAACGCCTTTTCGAGGGCCTGGTCGATTTTTTCTGCATCCTTACCACCTGCCTGCGCCAGATGCGGCCTGCCTCCGCCTCCCCCGCCTACAATAGGGGCAGTCTGTTTTATCAAATCGGCGGCGCTTAAACCCTTTGCAACCAAGTCGTCGGTGACGCCTGCCAGCAATGTCACCTTGTCGCCGTCGGCAAATGCGAAAACTATTACCGCAGATTTGGCCTTCTTCTTGAGCATATCTATCGCCGAGCGGGCCTGCTCGATGTTTGTATCCGAGAGCCTGCCGACAATAACTGCCGATTGTCCGATTTTCTCGCTTGCTTCGAGCATCTCCGTCACCCGAGACATAACGTCGCTGCCTTTCAGTTTCGCCGTCCCCCTAATTTCCTTTGCGAGCCTTTTGTTTTCGACAAGCAATTGATTGACCCTGTCAACAAGACCATCGGCGGGAATCTTCAGCAATACAGATAAAGCATCCAGAATATCGCTCTTTTTTTCGAGGTATTCCTCAAGCCCTCGGCCGGTCAACGCCGTAATCCGCCGCACACCGGCAGAAATGCTTTCCTCTCTTATTATCTTAAATCCGCCGATAATGCCTAAACTATCCACGTGCGTCCCGCCGCAAAACTCCCTGCTGAACGCATCGCAGAGCCTCTTTTCGCTTTCTGCACCGATGCAGACAACCCGCACCTGGTCGCCGTATTTTTCGCTAAACAGCGCCATCGCACCAAGTTTTTTCGCCTCATCTCTGGGAAGCTCGGCAAAGGTCACCGGCTCATCGGCGGCAATCTTTTCTCTTACCAGTTTTTCGACCTCTTTTATCTGCGGGCCTGTCAGCGCCGCAGGGCACGTAAAATCAAACCGAAGATAATCAGGCCCGACCAAGCTTCCCTGCTGGGCAACCGATTTTCCGACCGCCTGCTGCAACGCCCACTGCAATAGATGCGTGGCCGTATGATTCTTCTTTGTCGCATCACGGTCTCTGCTGACCGCCGCCTTAATCTTATCGCCAATCGCAAATGTCCCTTCAGCAACCTTTCCTGTGTGAATGACACAGTTGGCAATCCTCGTGGTGTTTTCAACAAGAAATAAGGCCTTTTGCTTTCCGGAGCTATCGACTATGGTAATTGTTCCGGTATCGCCGACCTGCCCGCCGGCCTCTGCATAAAAACAGGTCCTGTCGAGGACAATTCCCGTCTCCCTACCTTTTTCGATTTTGCCGCTGTCCCTGTAACCATCGGAATCCAAAAAGCCGATTATCTTCGCCCGGCAACTGTCGGCTTTATACTTGCCGACATCCTCCGTGACAGGCAATTCGGTATCCGATAATGTCATCATCGAAGATGAGTTTTTCTGCGCCGCCCTCAGCGCGCTGCCGCTGCTCGTCCATCAGCTTTTCAAATTTGTCTTTATCAACTTTTAACCCCTGCTCGGCTGCCATAAGCTCAGTCAAATCCAGCGGAAAACCATAAGTATCGTAAAGCTGGAATGCGTCCTCGCCGTCAATCGTCCTGTCAGCCTTTTGAGCGGCGCGGCCGGCAGCCTCGTTGAAAATCTCGATGCCCCTGTCAACAGTCCTGCCGAAACTTTCCTCTTCGCTTTTTATAACGCTTGAAACATATTCCGCCCTTTGCCTGATTTCCTCAAACGCACCGCCCAGACAATCAACGACAACCGGCACTAATCTGTATATGAACGGCTCGTGCATACCGAGGTCCCTGCCGAACCGTGCCGCTCGCCGGAGGATACGCCGCACGCAATAACCTCTGCCCTCATTGGATGGTGCAGCGCCATCGGTTATCGCAAAGGTAAGGGCCCGGATATGGTCGGCAACAACCCGAAAGGCAGTATCAGTGTGACTGTCGAGTCTAAACGTATATTTATGACCTGTTATATCTGAAACAGCTCCGATTATCGGCGAAAATAAATCCGTATCATAATTGCTTGTTTTTTTCTGCAGAACGGCGGCAATTCTTTCAAGGCCTGCCCCCGTGTCGATGTATTTTGCACCGAGCGGGCTGAGCGAGCCGTCTTCGCTGCGATTATACTGAATAAAAACCAGATTCCAAAGCTCGATGAATCTGGCGCAGCCGCCGTTGACGGAGCATTTGTGACCGGGGACATTTTTTTTGTCGCAACCGTCGGGGCCGAGGTCGATATGTATCTCGCTGCAAGGCCCGCAGGGGCCGGCGCTTCCCATCTCCCAGAAATTATCCTTCCTGCCGAAATACAAAACACGCTGCGGCTTTATCGACGTCACCTTTGCCCATAACTCTGCGCCCTCCTCATCCCTGGGAAGATTATCCTCTTCATCGCCCGCAAAGACCGTTGCCCACAGTTTATCCGCATCAATGTGCCAAACCTTCGTGAGAAGCTCCCAGGCCCACTCGATTGCCTCTGCCTTGAAATAATCATCGAACGACCAGTTGCCGAGCATCTCAAAAAATGTATGGTGATAACTGTCCCTGCCGACCTCGTCGAGGTCGTTGTGCTTTCCGCTGACCCGCAGGCATTTCTGGCTGTTCGCCACCCGCCGAAACTTCGGCGCAACCAGTCCGAGAAAAATATCCTTGAACTGGTTCATCCCCGCATTGGCAAATAAAAGCGTATCATCGCCGACCGGGACCATCGGCGAACTCGGAACAAATGTGTGTCCTTTGCTTTTGAAAAAGTCGATAAAACCTGTCCTAATCTGAGTTGAATTTGGCATCTTTTACCAACCTTAAACTGCAAAACCTTTGGCTGTCAGGATTTTTCCCTTGATCTCTTTGCACAAATCGGGATTATCCGCAAGAGATTTCTTTGCCTGCTCTCTGCCCTGGCCGAGCCTCACATCGCCAAAAAGAAACCACGCCCCGCTTTTTTGTATGATGCCGCTCACGCTGCCGAGGTCAACCAAATCACCCTCATAGCTAATTCCGCTGTCGAACATAATATCAAACTCCGCCTCTCGGAAAGGCGGGGCAATCTTATTCTTGACAACCCTTGCCCTCACCCTGTTTCCGACCGCGACGGTCGCCTCCTTTATGCTGCCGATGCGCCTCAGGTCGATGCGAACTGAACTGTAAAATTTGAGGGCCTGCCCCCCGCTTGTCGTCTCGGGGTTGCCGAACATAACGCCAATCTTCATCCTTATCTGATTTATAAAGACAAGGCAGGTCTTGCTCTTGCTGATAATGGCGGTCAGCTTTCGCAACGCCTGGCTCATCAGCCTCGCCTGAAGCCCGACGTGGGTGGCGCCCATCTCGCCTTCAATCTCGGTCTTCGGCGTAAGAGCGGCGACCGAATCAATCACGATAACATCGACCGAATTTGACCTGATAAGCATCTCGGTGATATCGAGCGCCTGTTCGCCGGTATCCGGCTGGCTGACCAGCAGACTGTTGACATCGACGCCAAGTTTTTTTGCCCAGGTGGTATCGAGGGCATGCTCAGCATCTATAAATGCAGCGACCCCGCCTTTTTTCTGGGCATTTGCAATAATATGAAGGGCCAGCGTGGTCTTTCCCGAAGACTCGGGCCAGAACAGCTCGGCAACCCTGCCCCGCGGCACGCCGTTGCCGCCCAAAGCAATATCGAGCGACAGCGAGCCGGTTGGGATACCCTCAATCTGGGCGTATCTATGCTCATCCATCTGCATAATGGCGCCCTGGCCATACTGCTTTTCAATCTGCGCAATCACCCGCTGAAGCGACGACTCTTTTGAGTCCGCCTTCGCTTCTTTTTCATCTTTCTTTACTTTTCCCATTCCTTTTTTCTCCAATTGTAAAAAGATATAATACCTCTATGTATCTACCCCAGCCTGTAGCTGCCCAATGCTGTATAAATCGGCCCGGTCGGTGTAAGCTGACTTTGATAAACCTTAACCGCATCAATTAAAACAGTCCCCGCCTTAAAATCTCCAAAACGGCCGGCGGCTTCAGCGAGGCTTTTACCGGCTGCGATGTCTTTTATCCTGCACAGGGTCAAATGAGCGGCAAACTCGCGGTCTTCCTTCGCAAAGCCCGCCTGTGCAAGCCTTTCATCAATTGCCTTTGCCAGAGCACATAACTTTTCACTGCCTGCGCCGCTTCCCACCCACAGAACCTTCGCCGCCCTTCCGCCGAAAAACCCGACTGACTCGACATCAAGCTCAAAACTCTTATACCCCTTCGCAATTTCCTCAACCGTTGTGCAAACCTGCGCAAGCTGCTCGTCATCAATCTCGCCGAGGAATTTCAGGGTAAGGTGCATCGCATCAGGCCTGACCCAGCTCGCCTGCCCTTTGCCGATATTGGTCTTCTTCCACAACTGCTCCTGCAGCCTGCCGATGGCTTCTTTTATCTGCTGATTTATATCTACTGCGATAAAAACTCTCATCTATTCACCAAAAACTTGCTGCTATACTTATTCAAACTAACCTGCCCGCTTTCGCGGGAATGACAGAAAAAAAGTTAGGTTTTGTTATAAGAGCCTCTAACAAAACTTGTTTTGTAATGTGTTATGACAGATAACAATACAACCAATTTCGAGCAGAGCCTCATGGATATCTGCTCGGCGTTCATAGCGAACCCGCAACCGTCGGAATTGATGCAGCCACGACAGTGTGCGTTCGACCACCCAGCGAAAGACACCCAAACCGCTGCCGTTTTTAGTTCGGCGTTTGGCCAATACAGGCTCAATTCCTTTCTGACGAATTTCTTTACGGTGCGGTTCGGAATCGTAGCCTCGATCTCCGTGAACACAATCGGGTTTACAGCGAGGTCGACCTACCTTTCCCGCGATAGGAGGAATGGCTTTCACCAGAGGCAGCAGTTGTGTGACATCATGTCGGTTTGCGCCGGTCAATTGGACTGCGAGCGGGACTCCTTCGGCGTCGGTGATGACATGATGCTTCGAACCCATTTTTCGCCTATCCGTGGGATTTGGGCCTGTTTTCGCCCCCCAAAAACAGCACGAACTGAAGACGAATCTACTACCGCCCGTGAAAAATCGATTTGGTCTGCGTGGCGAAGTTTGTTGAGCAAGATATGGTGTATTTTGTCCCAGATGCCTGCTTTGTGCCAGTCGCGAAGCCGACGCCAGCAGGTCATCCCGGAACCACATCCCATCTCCAATGGAAGATATTCCCAACCGATACCGGTCTTGAGCACAAAAAGAATCCCTGTCAGAGCTTTCCGGTTGCTCACAGGTGGCCTGCCCCCCTTGGGACGAGACGGTAGTTTGGGCAAAACTGGTTCGATGATTTCCCATAATTCGTCGGGTAACAATGGCTTGGCCATTAATAAGTCCTCTATGACTAAGGGTTTTCATAAGTTTTTCAACCATTGTTTTCATCGGCTATACCAGTATCAATCCTTGAGGTTTTGTTAGAGGCTCTAAGTTCTTAACAATAAGCACCATCACTCAAAAATTTATCAGTTCCTGCATTTGTCCAAACCTTTTGTCGATATCTTTCCTCGTGATTGCCGAAAGACCATCGAGAGAAAAATCGGAAATCGCAAAGGAAGCAAGCACCGTTCCGTAGGCAATCGCCTGCTTGAGCGAAGCAATGTCGCTTTTTCCGACACTTGCCAGATGCCCCATAAGTCCGCCGGCAAAACTATCGCCTGCGCCGGTCGGGTCTTTGACCTCGGCAGCGGGAAACGCAGGCAGGATAAATTTCTCGCCCCGCTGCGTGCACATCACGCTGCCCGACTCGCCTTTTTTAATAATCACAATTCGAGGCCCCATCTTCAAGACACAATCTGCCGCCTTTATCAGGTTCCTTTCTTTCGCCAGGGCCTTCGCCTCTTCAGCATTTATCATCATACAACCTATCCGCCCAAGCAGCCTTTTCAAATCATCACTTCTGCCGTCAATCCAGCAGGTCATCGTGTCGGCCGCCACAAACGCAGGCCTTTCAATCTGCTCCAAAAGCTGCATCTGCAAAACCGGAGCCGTATTTGCCAGAAACACAAACCTGCTGTCCTTAAATTCAGCAGGCACCTTCGGCGGCTGCTCCGCCAAGACGTTCAGCTCAATATTATCTGTTATCGCATCGGCTGCCGTGTCATGATAAGATGCCTTCCAGCGAAAAGTCTTACTAAGGGCCCTTATCTCCAGCCCGCGAAGGTCAACATCCCTGCCGGCAAAAACCTCACTCAAACTAAACGGACAATCGAACCCCACCACCCCGACAAGCCTTACCGGACAAAAAAAACTCGCCGCCATACTGAAATAAACTGCCGACCCCCCCAGACAATTCTCACGTTTGCCGTAAGGCGTAGTCACCGTATCTATCCCTATCGAGCCGGTCACCAGTAGCGACATATCTATTTCCCTATTAACAAAACCTCTTCTGAATTATTCGTACTCAAAACATACTTGTAATTTTTCCGCTTTACCTACGATTCCTTTTTCTTTTTACTATTTCTAAATCCGCTCAATTTCTAACTTCCAACTGCATCCATAATAATTTCCCTCTGCGTCCTTTATTTCGCTAATCCAATCAAAACCTCCATCTTCGGCATGTCTATTTTCAATATACTCCTTCAATTCCCCTGTTGTACTGAACTCAATAACTGAACCATCGCAAGTATGTATGCAAAACATAACAATAACCCTTCAAAAATATTTATAATGACACCTATAGTAGGTGGACACGCATAGTGGTCACTCGTTATCTTTTTGTCATGACTATTCTTCAAAAATTTGGATTTCGTGTAAAAGAGCTTCGTTCTGCTAAAGGAATAACCCAAGAGCGATTAGCAGAATTATCTGGTCTAAGTCGTCAATATATTAGTGATGTCGAACGAGGAACGAGAAACATTTCTTTAGTAAACATAAATAAAATTGCCTTTGCTCTTCAGATAACGATTTCAGAACTCTTAAGAGCCTCTAACAAAACCCCGCAGAAATGGGCGTTTTTAGTGCCAAAAACAGCTTTTTGACCGTTCTGATAGAGGCTCTAAATATCAAATGAAAAAGAATCTTATAGGCCTTGAATCTTCCAGCATAATGCCATTGGTAACGGTTACACCTCTTACTCAAGAATGTTACGAAGCACTATGGAATAACTATGTAAACAGTACGTTAATAGCCCATGAAGATTCCCTTACAGAATTAAGAAATATTTTTAAGTTTAAAGCTAACACATTTTATTCAAATCCTATCATAAGAATCGAAAAAGTCAAAGACTTTTCACCTTCAAAAAGAGAGTCTATAAAGGGTGGGGCATTGAAATTACTTCTTGATGGCCAAATGGGAGGTTGGATAGGAAACAAAATCAGTCGCGTACAGACATTTTTCTTCTCTGATGTTATAGATGATATTGACAGTAATATAAAAGACCCAGAAAGATTCTCTGAAGAGTTAACAGAAAGTATGAAAAAGAAGATCGAAATCTATAACAGAATGTTAACTCCTGATAATGGGCTACTAACAATTGACATTAGCCGAATTTTACCGTATTGGGGTTTTCATAATGTTACGCCCTCGGTATTCGCTGAAAAAAGGAAAGTAAGTATCAAAATTCTACCTAATTGTGAAACATTAAACAAATTTCAATCTCTTCCATCTGCAACTCGCCGAGACGCTTATCACTACCATATGCTCAAAAAGGAAAAAGTTCAGCTCATCCTCGTCGGTGATGCAAATTACAAAAAAAACATTTGCGCCTGTGCCGACTGCTCCTCTTACAATTGTGAGGTTAAGATTCTAACAGATAGGGAAAGAAAAAAAATCCTGAAGTTAATTTAATCTACAAGCCCCTGCGTTTCTATAACAATGGGTTGTTACTTTCCCATCCCTCAATGGCAAATATCGGTTAGCTTCCGAATTTTTTCAGGGCCGTTTCAATCCTCGCAAGAGTCCTCATCTTTCCAAGCATAACCACCGATTCAAACATAGATAAGCTCACCGTCGAGCCGCAAAGCGCCACACGCAAAGGCTGCGCAACCTTGCCGAGGCCGACGCCTTTTTCCTCCGCAAGGCCCCGAAGCATCTGCTCAATTGCCTGCTCATTGATGCTCTCCATCGCTTTCAATCGTTCGCTAATAATTTTCAGAAAAGCCAGCCCGTCGGCCTGCAAAACCTTCTTTACAGCCTTCTCATCATACTCGATTTTCCCATCATCCACAAACAGGAATCTGCTCTTTTTCTCGACATCGGCAAGCGTCCTCGCACCGCTGCAAAGCTCAAGCAATCTCGCCAGAATAGCATCATCCGCCTTTGCAACAGGCGACCGGTTTTCATTCAAATAATCTCTGAAATACTTAACCGTCTTTTCTCTCGCCGTCATCCGCAAATGCTCGGTATTGAACGCCAGAAGTTTCTGCCGGTCGAACAGGCTGTTCGATTTGGTCAATCTCGAAATATCAAAGCCGGCAACCAATTGTTCAACTGTCATAATCTCCTGACCCGTCCCCGGATTCCAGCCCAAAAGAGCAAGGAAATTGACCATAGTTTCCGGGATATAACCGCTGCGGAAAAAATCGACAACATTTATCTCCGGCAATTCCACACCCAAATATTTTGCCATCGCATCCACCGCAGGCATATCCGGCATTATCTTTCCTTCAAGAAAACTCTTCAGTTCCTCAATACTGATTTTGCCCGCAGCAGCAATCTTTTCGATGTCCGCCCCTTCTGTTTTTTTTATCGCCCTCCGAAGCGCTGCCGGCCTTTCACGCTTCGACAGCTTGCCGCCGCCCTCGCTTATTGTCACAGACATATGCACATATTGCGGCAATTGTCCAAACATCGAGCGCCTTCCACAATTCCTGCTGGCCGGGCGTATTCATCAAATGCTCCTGACCGCGAATCACCCAGTTGACCTTCATCAGGGCGTCATCCACAACCACCGCAAAGTTATACGTTGGGAAACCATCGCTCTTGATAATTATCCAGTCGCCCAGTTCCGCACCGTTGAATCTGACCTCACCCCGCAGATAATCGGTAATCACAATCTCTTCAGCAGGCATCGCAAAGCGAATCGTCACAGGCCTGCCTGCCGCCTGTGCTTTCTTGACATCGCTTTCGTCTGGAAATTGTTTTGGCCTTTGATAAACAATGTTGCTCTTCTCGGCTGAGGCCTTTTGGCGCAAGGCATCCAGCTCTTCCGGCGTATCGAAACAGTAGTAGGCCTTTCCCTCCTCGATAAGTTTTTGTGCATACATCCGGTATAAATCCAGCCTTTGCGACTGCAGGCATGGCCCGTTCGGCCCATCCACATCAGGCCCTTCGTCCCAATTCAAACCCAGCCATCGCAGGTCGCTTGCTACCTGCTGCATTGCGGTTGGCGTGTTTCGCCTTAAATCGGTATCTTCAATTCGCAGGATGAATTTGCCCTTATTTTTCCGCGCCCACAGCCAGTTAAACAGCGCAGTCCTCGCACCTCCAATATGCAAATATCCTGTCGGCGACGGCGCAAAACGTGTTATAACCATAAAAGCCTCAAATCCAATCACAATAATACGAAAAGTTTAAGCTACGGCAAATCGGACCGATTGTCAAGAACCCGAATTTAGTCAAAACCGCAACATTGACGCTGCTTCTCCGTTTAAATATAATGAACAACTTCTTATAACCAGAAATATCTTAAAAGGTTTAAATATGAGCAACAACGATTCAGAAATAAGGCTGGATTTTATAAGGCAGATGGTCGTCGAGGACCTCAAGACCAATAAATGGGGCGGGCGCGTCGCCACGCGTTTTCCGCCCGAGCCGAACGGCTATCTCCATATCGGCCACGCAAAAAGCATCTGCCTGAATTTCGGCATCGCCGCTGAGTTCGGCGGAAATTGCAACCTGCGATTCGACGACACCAACCCCGAAAAAGAGGAACAGGAATATGTCGATTCGATAATCAGCGATGTCCGTTGGCTCGGCTGGGACTGGCAGGACAGGCTCTATTTCGCATCCGACTACTTCCAACAAATGTATGACTACGCCATCCTTTTAATAAAGGCCGGCAAGGCATACATCTGCGACCAGACAGCCGACCAAGTAAGGGAATACCGCGGCACATTAACACAACCCGGCAAAGAAAGCCCTTACCGCAATCGCAGCATCGAGGAAAACCTCGACCTCTTCGAGCGTATGCGGGCGGGCGAATTCCCCGACGGCAGCAAAACCCTCCGCGCAAAAATAGATATGGCCCATCCAAACCTCAATATGCGAGACCCGATCATGTACCGCATCCTGCACGCAACACACCACCGGACAGGCGACAACTGGTGCATTTACCCGACCTACGATTGGGCGCACGGCCTCGAGGATTCCATCGAAGGCATCACGCATTCCATCTGCACGCTCGAATTTGAAAACCACAGGCCGCTCTACGACTGGTTCCTCGACCAGCTTCCCGTCCACCATCCGCAGCAAATAGAATTTGCAAGGCTCAACTTGACCTATACCGTTATGAGCAAACGCAAGCTCTTGCAGCTCGTCGAGCAACACCTCGTCAAAGGCTGGGACGACCCGCGAATGCCAACAATCTCCGGTATGCGCAGGAGAGGCTATTCGTCCGCTTCAATCAGAAACTTCTGCGCCCTCATCGGCGTCAACAAATTCAACAGCACCATTGACATCGCCCTATTGGAACACTGCCTCCGCGAAGACCTCAACAAAACCAGCCCTCGCATAATGGCTGTTCTGAATCCGCTGAAAGTTGTTATCGACAACTACCCCGATGGCAAAACCGAAATGCTAGACGCCGTCAACAACCCCGAAGATCCGTCAGCGGGCAGCCGCAAAGTTCCATTCTCGAAAGTCCTTTATATTGAGCGGGACGACTTTATGGAAAATCCGCCCAAAAAATTCTTCCGACTTGCACCCGGCAGAGAAGTCAGACTCCGCTACGCCTACTTTATCACCTGCACTAATGTCGTAAAAGATAAAGACGGCAAAATAATCGAACTGCACTGCACTTACGACCCTGCAACTCGCGGCGGCGACGCCCCAGACGGCAGAAAAGTAAAATCCACACTCCACTGGTTATCTGCAAAGGATGCGATAAAGGCCGAAGTTCGCCTTTACGACCACCTGTTCACCGAGGCAAACCCGGACGATGTCCCTGAAGGGAAAAAATTTACAGACTTTCTAAATCCCGATTCTTTGAAAATCCTCGATAATTGCTTTATCGAGCCGTCAGTAGCGAATGCGAAACCTTTAGACCGCTTCCAGTTCGAAAGGCTTGGCTACTTCTGCGTTGACCCCGACAGCAAAGCCGGCCAATTAGTCTTCAACCGCACCGCCACCCTCCGCGACGAATGGGCAAAAATCAAGCAAAAATCAGACACCGATTAACACGGATTTACACTGATTTACACTGATTCAATTTTGCCACAGAGGACACAGAGAGGAAATAAAACAGTTATGCAACTCTCTTAATAGATGGTGTATCAACTTCTATTTTTAGAAGTTGTTGTTTTGTATAAATCACTGTCTGTCCACCCAATTATCGTCAAACCAGACTCGTGGCACTCTGATTTCATTTGCAGCTTGCCCCAATATATTCTGAACTGTGTAAAACTTTTGTGGCGTATCTATATCTTTAATTTTCTCAAATCGTAAATCGATGCCACATCTCTTAAGAGCGTTCATAACCTGACTGTCAATGGGACAATAAAGCCAATCTTTGACTCTTTTCCTGTCGTTTTGACGAAAATATTCCTCATTTGTAATGATATCACGTAGATAAATGCATAGAACCTTTGTTGCATGCCCCCATTTATATCCAGGATAAATTCGCTTATTCCCTTTGTTGGTTTTAGCTATTTTTTTGGCTAAAACATCCAAATGCTTTTCGAACCATTTTTTATAGTCTTGCTCACTTTGGAGTTGCACAATTTCATCTACCGGTATTTGTTTGAGTATCGGCCAAATTTGTTCCTTTGACCCTTTTTTAAAAACTCTACCTTCAGACGGGCCAATAGTAAGGCGTGTAAACTTTGTTCGAATAGCTTCTCTATGATGTTTTTTTAAACGACGAAATTCTTTTTTGATTAACATATCATTACTTGATTTGAGTTTATTCATTTTTTTCTCTGTGTTCTCTGCCTGCCCTACGTAGTCCGCCGCGGCGGACGAAAGCGGGTAAACTCTGTGGCTTAAAAAAATATCTTTTTAACTCTGTGGCTAAAATCTATTTGAAGAAAATCATCTTCAGTGAAATCAGCAGTAAGGCCACGCCGAAGATTTTGGTAAGGATGGTGTCGGAGAGATTCACTGCGAATTTTGCGCCGATAAAGCCGCCAATAAAGAAAGCTATGCACATAATAGCGGCTATCTTCAAATCCACAAAACCCTTCTGATAATACGTCCAGGCAGCGAGCAGGCCTATCGGCGGAATCATCATCGCAAGCGTCGTCCCCTGCGCCGTATGCTGCGACAGGCCGCACAAAAAAACCAAAGCAGGCACGACTATCGCGCCGCCGCCAAGCCCCAGAACTCCGCCGAAAATCCCCGCCGCTAAACCGATGAGCAGGTAAAGTATTGTATTCATATTTTTTCCGCCGCAGGCGGACTCCTTATTTGTGACCCTGTTCTGTTGAAAAGATGCCAATTTATCTGTCATACCCGCGAAAGTGGGTATCCATAAACAAATATAAATAATGGATTCCTGCTTCCGCAGGAATGACAAACATAAGTTTTCAACAGAGCATCGTGACTTGTGACCCGTTGCTCGATTCACGAAACACGATTCTATTTATCCAAAAAGTTCTCTGAATTTTCCTTCGATGTCTCCGCTTTCGCACAACGTCTGGCCAATCAGAACCGCCCTGACGCCGGCCCTTTTTAACCTCTCAACATCAGACTCTTGTTTTAATTCCGCTTTCCGCAACAACCTCGGCATCTTCTTCCAGCAGGCTTACAAGTCTGCTTGTTGTGTTCAAATCCACCTCCATCGTTGAAAGGTTGCGGTTGTTTATCCCAAGGACGCTACTGCCCTTCTTCGGAAAACCTGCCATGCTTCGGACCTTCAAAAGCACATCGGCGCTGTGCACCTCGAGAAGAACCGTCAGTGTAAGTTCAGCCGCAAGTATTAGAAAATCCGACAATTCCGCAAGCTTCAAACAATCAGCTATCAATAATATCGCATCCGCACCTGCCGCCCGCGATTGGTATATCTGCCAGCCGTCGATTATAAAATCCTTGCGCAAAACGGGCAGTTCCACCGCACCTTTGACCTGCGTAAGATATTCGAGTTTCCCCTGAAAATATTTCTCGTCGGTAAGAACACTGATTGCATCGGCATCACACCTCTGGTAAGTTTTGGCGATTGCCGCCGGGTCAAATTCCGCCCTGATAACTCCCACCGACGGCGAGGCCTTTTTGACCTCTGCGATTACATTTATCCCCCGTTTATTTGGTTTTGTGGCAGCCTTATAAAAATTCCGGCATCGCGGCAGCTGCGCAATCTCCACCTTTAACTGCCCTATGGTCTTTTGCGATTTGCGCCTTTCCACCTCCGCTTTTTTATCCCGAATAATTTCGTCCAGTACGCTCACCGTTTTTTACTCTTACAGAATTCCACAATTTTGCATTTTTATTTCTGATTTTGCTCCGTAGAAAACCGTCGTTCGTTCTTTGTCATTCCCGCGCAAGCGGGAATCCAGATTTGTTTTTTTCCGGATACCTGCTTTCGCAGGTATGACATATAAAGAGATTGCTTTTCTACAAAACACTTTAAGTTTTACGCTTTTATATTCCCGCAATCTTCACATACGCCATTCGCAGCTCGTTAAGCGAGCTTTCGAGCATTTTCTTTTCATCATCAGATAAGTTCCCCTTCGTCTTTTCGACAAGGCTGTCGAGCATCTCAATATTGAACCTGGCCAGCTCCAGATTAATCGCTCCGCCTTCGTCGGACTCGCCTTCCATCTTTATAAGCCCGAGGGCAAAAAGCGTCTGCGTGACAATCATACTTACAAGAGTCAAAAAATCCCCTTTCGGAAACGTTCCAGGCTCTAATCTCTGCTTTTTTGTCTTTTTCTGGTCTTGTTTTTCCTGCTCCGAAAGTTTTTCTTTTTCCTTATGCGCCTGCTGCTTCCAGTCCTCATCTATTATAATTTTTTTATCCTTTTCTTCCTTGTCAGCCATTTCTCACACTCCAAATCCTGGAATTTTTGTCCCGATTTTTTATTCCGTATTCTGTATTCTTATTTATATCTTTTCGTATCCCTGTCAATATCTTTTTTCTGCTGCCGTTCCGTAATTGCCCTGCGTTTATCATACTGCCTTTTTCCTCTCGCAAGGGCAAGTTCAATCTTTGCGATTCCTCGCTTATTAAAATAAATCCGCAGCGGCACAAGCGTAAAACCCCGCAACTCAAGTTTATCTTTGATTTTGCGAATCTCATCTTTGTGCAGCAGCAACTTGCGTTTCCTCGTAGGCTGGTAATCAGAGACATCAGCCTGCTGATATGGCGATATTGTCGCCCCGACAAGCCAGCACTCGCTGCCGTCAATCCTGCCGTAAGAACCGGTCAAGTCAGCAGTTCCGCATCGCAGGGATTTGACCTCGCTTCCCAGCAGCGCAAGGCCGGCCTCGTATCTGTCAACCAGCTCAAAATTGTGATACGCCTTTTTGTTTATTGCCACCTGGCTGGCATTTTCATCTTTTTTCAGTTTAGCAGACATTTGCTAAATCTTAACGAAAAGAATGGCCTGCTGCAATAGAAGATTACCCCCTATAGACCGACCCGATTTAAAAAGTCCGAAGTTTTGCCGCCCTGTCAAAACTATCCAGCCCCGCCAATCTCTTTTGTTTATCCATATCGGCTCAATCTTCTCAATATCCTTCAGCCAGATGAGTGCACCAAATTTGCATTCCCTTTTGTCCTTCCAGTATTCCTCGCTGCCGCCGATAAGATGATTGTATTGCTCTTTGAGCCTGTCCATTTTTTGCGGGTCCAAATCCTCAAAAAATTTTACCGCCGCCACCTTTGCCTGCCCGCATACAGGCCCGCTGCTCTCCTTTAAAAATAAAACGTCGCCGATGCTCACTTTCCCCAACGGCTCTTTGCGTGTCTTCAGAAAACGCAACTCAACCGTCTTTTTCCCCTCCAGAATCAAATCCAGATAAGGCCTCTTCAAAATCACAAGATGATAATTTGCCATACAAATTTGCCCTTTGACGAAAGTTTCCAGAAAAATTATAATCGAAATACCATTTAAGGGAAATGTTATGTCGGAAACCATTTTATTTGTAGTTCTAATTGCTCTTGTCGGCTTTGTAATCTGGCTCGGTATCTCACTATCAGCCTTCCGAAGGGATTCCGCCGCCCAGGCAGAAAAAATAAATTCACTTGCCGACAATATCGAATCCATGAGGACTTCTCATCAGCAAACAAGTGAAAATCTTCAAAGGTCTCTTCTGACAGGCCAGACATCGCTCACGCAATCGCTCCAGTCCAGCCAGCAGGTTCTCGGCCAACTGAATACGCAAATCGGCGAACTGCAGGGCACAAACAAACAAATGCTCACGCTCGGCAGCGATGTCAGAAGACTCGAAGAGATACTTTCCAGCCCGAAACTTCGCGGCCAATTAGGCGAATGGTCTCTCGAAAATCTGCTCAAGAATATCCTGCCCGCCGACAGCTACGAGCTGCAACATCAATTCCGCGATGGCCAGCGGGTCGATGCCCTCGTAAAACTTGCCGATTTTTCTGTCCCAATCGACGCCAAATTCCCGATGCCCGCATTCGAGGCCATCGCAAAGGCGCAGACCGACGATGAAAAGGCGAAGGCACGCAGACAGTTCCAAAAGGATGTCGCAATCCACATCGACAAAATCGCCTCCAGTTACATAAGACCCACAGAAGGCACGGTTGATTTCGCACTAATGTTTATCCCCGCAGAGAACGTCTATTATGAGACAATCATAAAATACCCCGATGACACTAAAGACATCCTGCAATATGCTCTCGACAAAAAAATAATTCCCGTAAGCCCGAATTTATTGTATGCGTATCTGATGACGGTCGTTATGGGCCTGCACGGCCTGCAGATTGAGAGGCAGGCCGCCGAAATCCGCCAGAACCTAAAGACCTTAAACGCCTCCTTCGCCGAATTCGTCTCGACATTCGACACACTCGGCAGCCACCTCCGCAACGCATCCAATAAATTCGACGAGTCCACTAAAAAATTAGACAAATTCGGAATGAATCTTTCACAAATACAAAGTGAACCAGAAAAAAACAATTGAATACTAAAAGAAATTAGTTTATGATTATATGAAGAATACCCCTTAAAGGAGCGGAAAGATGCTCGAAGAATTTATAGAAAATTTTAAGAGAGATCCAAAAAGAGATTTAGATGAAACCTCAACAAAACAGGCATTAGTGCTGCCTATTTTGCAACAACTCGGATGGGCCATATTTAACATTGAAGAGGTTAAGCCGGAATACAGCGTCGAGAACAGACGAGTCGACTATTCACTCCGCATCGAAAGGTCAGACAAAGTCTTCGTAGAAGCCAAAAACACCTCGGAATCCCTTGAAAATCATGAAGAACAGCTTCTTGATTATGCCTTTAGGCAAGGTGTTGACCTTGCAATCCTCACAAACGGGATAACCTGGTCATTCTATCTGCCAACACAAAAAGGTGATTGGAAGGCAAGAAAATTCTACACGATAGACATCTTGCAGCAAGAATCAAAAGATGTAAGTGCAAAATTCAGCGAGTTATTATCCAAAGAAAACATTTTATCAGGAAAGGCTTTACAATCTGCTGAAGAAATCTACAAAGGAAGACAGAAAAGAATAAAAATTGAGGAAACATTGCCAGAAGCGTGGAATAAAATCATATCAGAACCAGATGAAATATTTGTTGACTTAATTGCCGAGACAACTGAGAAACTTTGCGGATATAAGCCCGAGCACGAAGCTGTAAAAGAGTTTCTTTCCGGTCAGAAGGAAAATATTATCCACACAGAAACCATACAAAAGAAAAAAGAATTTACAACTATTCCAAAACCCGCAAGATTGCATAAAGCAGGAAGGTCTCAAATCCAAAAAGGTGGAAAAGTTTTTCTAAGGGAATTGGCTGAAGCCGGGTTAATTAGGGATGGACAAACATTATATTTCTTTCATACTCAACCCTTCAAAGAAGAACAGGTGAAAATAATCTTATCTTCAAATACATTGAGATACCTTCAGGATAACAAAATTTACTCCATTTCTAAATTGGCCCAAATTCTTCTCAAAAAACATGGATTTAAACATGACAACCATGGTGTGGCAGGACCAAATTATTGGACAACCTACGATGGAAAGTTGCTCAATGACCTTAATGAGATCATACGTAACAAGCGTGGCGATAGAGAGTAATGCATTTCGAGGATTTGAAAAATAAAAAGGTTCTTGTGACCGGCTCATCGAGCGGGATTGGGCAGGCGACGGCGATTGCTTTCGCAAAGCAGGGCAGCTTCGTCGGTGTTCATTATTTTCAGACAAAAGAAGGCGGCGAAAAAACACTAAAAGAAGTAAAAAAATACAGCGATGGTATACTACTTCGGGCCGATGTCCGCAGCGAAAAGCAGGTCGATAAAATGGTCGAGCGCTTCGCAAAAGCCCCCTCTCTTGCTTTCGCAAGAAAGCGAGGGGGCGGAATTGATATACTCATCAACAATGCAGGCACTATGGTCGGCAGGCAGACTTTCGAGAGTGCAACGCTCGAATTTCACGAGGACGTCTTTGCAACAAATGCCCGCAGCGTATTTCTCGTCACAAAAGCAGCACTGCCTCACCTTAAAGAATCAAAAGGCTGTATTGTCAATATCGGTTCCATCGTTGCATATAACGGCGGGGCAGGCGGCTCAGGAATATACGCAGGCGCAAAGGCGGCGGTGCATACCGAGACAATCGCTATGGCAGCAGAATTCGCAAAATACAAAATCAGAGTCAACTGCGTCGTGCCGGGCCTTATCGAGACCCGCTTTCATCAGCGTTTCAGCACAGCCGAACGCCGAAAGGCCGTCGCCGCCCAGACGCCACTCGGCAGAAACGGCACCGCCGACGACGTCGCAAAGGCCATCCTGTTTTTATCTTCCAGCGAGGCCGCATCATTTATCACTGGCGTCTGTCTGTCCGTTAACGGCGGCTTGCTTATGAGGCCGTAAGTGGTGAGCCTGTCGAACCAAACTCGTCGCTCGTCCCCAAAAAAAAATCAAAATTCAAATCCGCCTTCGGCGGATTGTTTCGGATTTCGAACCTCGTGCTTCAAATTTCGTCACAGAAGATGACCTGTTTCTTTAACTGAAACGCTTGCAAAAAAAGAGAAACGTTGTAGAATTTCCATTATGAAGACAGCCAACAAAATCACAATGTCCATCGCCGGCGCCGTTTTCATCATCGCCTCTGCCTTAAAAGTCCATCAACTGCTTACCGAGCCTATAATCTCCGCGGGTTTTTGGGAATCATGGCTGTTCACCGTCATCCAGATACCGCTCGAAATGGGTCTGGGTATCTGGCTTGTCAGCGGCCTGTTCAGAAAAGCAGGCTGGCTGCTGTCGCTTGTTGCCTTCGCAGGCTTTATCGGTATCACCATTGCCAAGTGGTGGACCGGCGCCGCCTCCTGCGGCTGTTTCGGCGTAGTTCACGTCAAACCCTGGATAACCCTTACCATCATCGACATTCCGCTTTTTGTCCTGCTGGCAATCTTCCGACCAAGAGGCGAAAGGCTGCTGCCCCCACCCTGGCCTTCAGTGAAACATTTCTTCGGCGTCGCCATACCGACCTTTTTCATCCTCGGCGCAATTGTGCTGGCACTCGTTTTCAATAAACCGCCCGATGTCACAGACAAATATGAGGTTATAAAACCCCAGACCTGGCCGGTAGGCAAAGGTGCTGACCCCAATGACCCCGCCAACAAGTGGCCGCTGCTGGCGCACATCAACATCGCAGACAAAATCGGCGCCGGCTTTGTCGTCGCCCTCCTGTATCATTACGACTGCCCCGAATGCCGGCAGGCCATCCCGCAATTCGAGCAGATCAATCAGGTCCTTTCCGGCAACGATATTGCCGTCGCATTTATCGAAATCCCGCCTTACGGCTCGGCAGACCAAAATCCCGTCAAACCCGACACAAGCTGCCTGACAGGCAGACTCGACACCACTAAAACCTGGTATGTCAAAACGCCGCTGATTGTGCTGCTCAAAAACGGCTCTTGTTTACACTACTGGCAGGAAGAAACGCCAAATCTCGAACAAATCGAAGAAAAAATTGCCGAATACCAGTGACGCCTTCTTCTTTATTCTGCGTTCTGTATTCATTCTTTTACAGACAATTGACAAATCCCCGGCAGCAATTATAATACGCAAAATAAAATAATTTACCGTTTGCCGGGATTACCCCAATGTACGCAGGGACGCAAAAGCTCAGCAGGAAGTCCGCCTTCGACGGAACAGAAGCAAGAAAGTGGATAGTCCATCCGCCAAGCCCAGATGCAAGGCAACTCGCAGCCGCCCTGAAGGTCTCGCCGCTGCTTGCGCAAATCCTCATCAATCGCGGCATAACCGACACCAATACGGCTCTGCAGTTTCTGCAGCCTAAACTAACCGGCCTTATCAGCCCGGAAAAAATGCCCGGCGTGCAGGCGGCGATTCCGACAATCAAACAGGCAATCAAAGAAAAACAAAAAATCACCGTCTATGGCGACTATGACGTTGACGGCATCACAGGCGTCGCAATCCTCTGGCACCTTCTGACCCTGCTCGGCGCCGACGCAGACTATTACATCCCGCATCGAATCGAGGAAGGTTACGGCCTAAACACTGAGGCTGTCAGACTCCTCGCAAAAAACGGAAGCAAACTCCTCATCACTGTTGACTGCGGAATAAGCGCAATCGAATCAGCCGATATTGCAAGGCAGCTCGGTCTCGGCCTTATCATTACCGACCACCACTGCCCAGGCCCTCATCTGCCGAAAGCTGCGGCAATTGTCCATCCGGCCATCGACTCGTCATACCAAAATCTGGATTCCTCCGGCTCAATGGTCGCCTTCAAGTTAGCCTGGGCCATTGCCAACGAATTCAGCAGCACAAAAAAACTCGACAGCCGACTGTATGAATTTATGCTCAACGCAACCTCGCTGGCTGCTATGGGGACTATCGCAGACATCGTTGACATCCGCGGCGAAAATCGAATCCTTGTCAGTTACGGCCTCAAGTCGCTGCCCGAAAGCAAACTCGTCGGAATAACCGCACTTATCGAAACCGCAGGCCTTACAGGACAGGGCCTCGACAGCTTCCATATCGGCTTCCGGCTGGCGCCTATGCTTAACGCCGCAGGAAGGATGGGACACGCAAGACTTGCAGTCGAACTGCTCACCACCGACAACTCCGCACGGGCAGCGGAAATAGCCGAATATCTCAAATCCCAAAACAGCCAGCGGCAGCAAATCGAGAAAAAAATCTTCACCCACGCCTGCGAAATAATCGAGCAAAAAGGCCTGAACAAACCTGCCCAAAAAACCATCGTCCTCGCAGACAAAAATTGGCATACAGGCGTCATCGGCATCGTCGCCTCGCGCATCGTCGATAAATTCGGCAGACCCGCAATCCTTATCAATAGCTGTGATGAAAAAATCGCACAGGGTTCTGCCCGCTCAATCCCCGGCTTTGACATCCTCGCCGCCATTTCCGCCTGCTCGCAGCACTTATCATCTTTCGGCGGACACAAAATGGCAGCGGGTATAAAAATCGAACAGGAAAAAATCGACCTCTTCGCCGAGACACTCGAAGAATACGCAAGACAGAACACAACGGCACCTTTCGTTTCCACCCTGAACATCGATGCTAACGCCGCTATCGGTGAATTTAATACAGCGGTCATTAAAGAGCTGCAGATGCTCGAACCTTTCGGCCAGGGAAATCCTCAGCCCCTCTTTGCCACAAAGGCGGTGCGCCTATGCAGCCCGCCCAGAAAGTGCGGTGCTAACAGCGACCATCTGCAGCTGGCCGTCACCGACAACAAAAAATCGATAAGATGTGTCGGCTTCAGGTTTGCCCATTATGAGAAAAGACTGCTCGAACACGACTGCTTCCACATCGCCTACCACCCACAAATCAACACCTACAACGGCTCAAGTGCCGTCGAATTCATCCTCACCGACATCCAGTTCGAAGAGGACTAACCCCGGATTTCAAAGCCGCCGCGACCGGCCTTTTTAAAAGACGACACCACACCGACCCAAAGAAAATCTCCAAAAGGCCGATAATACCCTAAAAATCATCAAAAAAATAAAGTTTTTCTCTTGACACTTTTTATAATTATAGCAATTATAACTATTGTATCAATAAAAGGTACTATGAGTCTTAGGGGCAACGGAGGATAGGCATGAGCTATTTTACAAACGCCCTCGGATTTTATCGTGTTGGTTTTGTTGTTATTGAGCTTTGTTTTATCATCTGTGCATACGTTTCTAGGGTAGTAGTGATACTAAACAAACGTATGACTCTGCATTCCCAGATGGCAATCGTTTGGTAAACTGCCCCTGACAAAGACAATGCAATTGAAGAACTCATCGAGGTGATGAGAACCGATATCCGTTACGTCGAAAACACAGTGAATTTTGATTTTGCATAACAAGATTGAGATGTGTTTTTCAGAGCGTTGAAAATGTCAGATTAATGGAATTTTCAGCCAGATAGACAGAAAGGAGTATGTGCCGCCTATAATATTTGGTTGCCTTTTTTTGTTTGGAAGTAGAAAAATTTAAAAGAAAAAGGAGGAAAAAAATGAATAAAATGAAAACATCAGAGGTTAAACAAAATGTGCTTGTGTTGTCGTTAGTTTGCCTAACTCTCGTTTTTTCAAGCTCGCTTTATGCTCAAACTTTACTATGGTCGGATGAATTCGACGGAACAGCGGTTGATACGAGTAAATGGACTGTTCTTAATGAAGCAGATGGGTCCGATTCCTGGTATGCGCGGCAAACGTTACGGTTTCCGGAGGAACGTTAAAAATAGCTAACAAAGAACAAACAGCTCCCAATGGGGGGCACTGGACTGGTGGAGGCATGGTCTGTAATTCTTATTATCCCCAGTACAAATATTTAGAAGCAAGGGTCAAACATGACGCCCCTGACACATATATATGGGCGACATGGTGGACTGTTGGCTGGCAAAACGGCGTGGGCGGTTCATTCGTGTGGCCTCCAGAGATGGACATTTGTGAAGTTCAGGGTGGCCCTGGCCAGAGCCCGGGACAAACGTATTGGTGGAATTATGGCGGCAGCGGGAATGTTTATGCCGGAAGCAGCTCCGGAATGGACGAATCCCAATGGCATACTTATGGGGTGTACTGGGACGCCACCACGTCGCCGATTTTTTATGTCGATGGCGTTATATCGGGCGCCCCGGTTGGTCCTGCTGAAGGTAACCTGATGCAAGCACAGTTGAAGCTGACTTCTTCTCCAAATAGCCAAAACCGTTTTAGCGGCTGTCCATTAACAACTATGGAAGTGGACTACGTGCGTGTGTATGATACTCCACCTGCACAAACGGGTACATCACACTTAGCATTAAATAAACCTTGTACAGCTTCTACCTATAAAAATACTGGCGGTATTCCATCCAGAGCAACTGATATAAGTCCGGTCACACGCTGGGAATCTAACTGGTTTGATCCACAATGGCTTCAGGTAGATTTACAGGCAATATGTTCTGTTAATCAAGTTAACCTCTTGTGGCAATATGCCGGTGGTAAAGACTATAAAATACAGATTTCGGATTATCCGTGGGGACCATGGACCGATTGTATTTCCATTACAGGGAATACAACTACAGGCTCCTATTTAACTCATAGTTTCCCGGCACAAACTGGGCGTTTTGTCAGAGTTTATGGTACTGCAAGAACAACTGCATACGGCTATTCAATAGAAGACTTGCAGGTTTTTGGAACGGTTGTTAATAGCAATCCACCAGCTCTACCGAGTAGAACAAACTTAGTGTTAAATAAAACTGCTACTTGTTCTACTTTTCAAGCTGCCGATGGTAGTGGCACATATGTTGCCGGCAATGCAGTTGATGGTAGTGATACCACACGTTGGGCATCTGCTTGGGCCGATCCACAATGGCTTCAGGTAGATATGGGAGCAACGTATAGTATTAATTCGGCTGAAATCTACTGGGAAAGCTCTGCTGCTAAAACATACCAATTACAAATTGCCTCGAGCCCCAGCGGGCCATGGACCACTTGTATTTCCATTCCTGATAATACTACGGGACCAAAAGTGGACATTCTTGAGTTTCCAACACAAAGCGGCCGTTATGTCAGGGTTTATGGGACCACAAGAACAACCGCTTGGGGATATTCTATATTTGAGCTGAGAGTATATGAACCTGTTTCCATAAACGTACCACCAACGGTCTCGATTACGGCACCTGCAGACGGAGCAACATATACCGCCCCTGCAAGCGTTACTATCAATGCCACAGCAGCTGATAGTGACGGTAGTGTTAGCAAAGTTGATTTCTATCAAGGTACCACATTACTGGGTACGGATATGACTTCTCCTTACTCTTACACCTGGACGAATGTAGCCGCGGGCAGCTACAGTTTAACTGCCGACGCGACTGACAATGACGGCGCCGTAACTACATCAGCAGCAGTTGGTATCACAGTGACCGGTGGTGGCGGAAACACGCCACCGACAGTGTCCATCACCGCACCTGCAAACGGCGCTACATATACCGCCCCTGCAAGTGTCACCATCAATGCCGCTGCGGCTGATAGCGATGGTACTGTGAACAAAGTCGATTTCTATCAAGGAACAACATTACTGGGAACCGATACGAGTTCGCCTTACTCCTACACCTGGACGAATGTGGCCGCGGGCAGCTATAGCTTAACTGCCGATGCGACTGATAATGGCGGCGCTACAACCACTTCATCAGCGGTCAATATCACAGTGAACAGCGGCGGCACACCAGTGCTGTTATCGCAAGGCAAGCCAGCCACTGCAAGCTCAGTTCAAGCAGGCAATGAAATAGCCTATGCTAATGATGGCAGCCTTAGTACCCGTTGGTGTGCGAGCAGCGCGGCGTATCCGCAATGGTGGAGAGTTGATCTGGGTGCAAGTTACAGCTTGAGCAATGTGGATATTAATTGGTACAGCACCGCCAGCAGGGCGTATAAGTATAAGATTGAAGTAAGTACGAATGACAGTACTTATACAACTGTGGTTGATAAAACCGGCAATACAACCTATGGTGATACATCGGATAGTTTTACTGCTACCGCAAGATATGTCAGAGTTACAGTCACAGGTTCGAGTGCCGGTTGGGCCTCAGCGTATGAATTTAAGGTTTATGGAAGCAGCGGCACAAACACACCGCCGACGGTGTCCATCACATCGCCGGCAAACGGTGCAACCTATACCGCACCTGCAAGTGTTACGATTAATGCTACAGCAGCTGACAGTGACGGTACTGTTAGCAAAGTTGATTTCTATCAAGGAACAACATTACTGGGAACCGACACGACTTCGCCTTACTCCTACACCTGGACGAATGTGGCCGCGGGCAGCTACAGCTTAACAGCCAAAGCAACAGACAACCTTGGAGCAGTAACTACTTCAGCAGCAGTCGGGATTACAGTTAACGCTGCAAACGTTCCGCCGACAGTATCTATTACAGCACCGACAAACGGCGCCACATATACCGCACCTGCAAGTGTCGTCATTAATGCCACAGCGGCTGATAGTGACGGTACTGTGAGCAAAGTTGATTTCTATCAAGGTACCACATTACTGGGAACCGATACGACTTCGCCTTACTCCTACACCTGGACGAATGTGGCCGCAGGCAGCTACAGCTTAACAGCCAAAGCAACAGACAACCTTGGAGCAGTAACTACTTCAGCAGCAGTTGGTATCACAGTGAACAGCGGCGGCACACCAGTGCTGTTATCGCAAGGCAAGCCAGCCACTGCAAGCTCAGTTCAAGCAGGCAATGAAATAGCCTATGCTAATGATGGCAGCCTTAGTACCCGTTGGGGTGCGAGCAGCGCGGCATATCCGCAATGGTGGAGAGTTGATCTGGGTGCAAGTTACAGCCTGAGTAGGATGGATATTTATTGGTTAAACGCGGCCAGCAGGGCGTATAAGTATAAAATCGAAGTAAGTACGAATGACAGTACTTATACAACTGTGGTTGATAAAACCAGCAACACAACCTATGGAAATACGTCAGATAGTTTCTCTGCAACGGCAAGATACGTCAGAGTCACAATTACAGGTGCTTCAGGTGGCTGGGCTTCTGCGTATGAATTCCAGGTTTATGGAAACTAATTAGGGCTTGCTGAAAAAGCCGGGCCACCGGCGCATATAAGCAAGGGAACAGGATAGCGGCGGGAATACCTGCCGCTATCTTTTAAACCGCGTAATAAATCTGGGGACAGGATACCGGAGAAATAGGGGGTCAGCCCTTAAAATATAAAATAAGTCCGTCTTCGTCTGATAGACTACGCCGCGACGCTGCGCTAAAGCAAAAGAATTCTGGATTTTGGTGGATTTGGCAACAAGGTTCGTAAAAAATACTTCAGATTATGGCTTTGCCATCTTAACGATTGTAATTCGAGGGAGATTTTGGTATTATGGCTATGCCATCTTAACGATTGTGGAATCGAAAGGCCTGGTTGCGTAGCCGGGCGTTTAAATACGGGAAATGTCAAGGAGAACTAAAAATGAGTGAAGACGAAAAGAAAAATGAAGGTCAAAGCTGTTGCTGCTGCAAATGCTGGAAAATAATTTTTATCACTATTGCACTTTTGGCAATAGGGGCGGTAATCGGCCACGTGATGACTATGAGGCATTATTGCCGCAATATGAGGGGACTATGCGGCGATGGCTATTGTATGAAAGCCCGCTGGGATAGAGGTGACAAGGAACGTGAGGGTAGTTCGGAACATAAGGCTTATCCAGGAATGTGCAAACCAGGCTGCACTTGTCCAATATGTTCTAAAAAAGCTGCCTCTTTGTCAGAACCCAATAAGGCCGGTTGTCCGATGATGGACAAAAAAGAGGGTAAATCCGAGAAAGACTAAAAGCAGGATAACATAGCAGGTAGTAGAATAGACTTCCAAATAACCCTTCTTGGAAAAATCCGGGGACACCGAGGCTGTTGAAAAAGTCAGGTTTTTCAACAGCCCCACATCTACCTATTTTATTTACGCCAAGGATGTAGCCGCCTATGGGAAATAGAGGGTCATCCCTTCGACGCGGCTTTGCTCAGGGCTTCGTTAACATATAAAATAAGAAATCAGGGATTATTGTTGTAATTTAAGGAAGATTTTGGTATTATCATAGTAATTGGAACGTTTGGCTGTGTAGATAGGCGTTTAAATACCTGCAGTGACGGTGTGCCGGCAGGCGGGTAGAAAATATCAGTTCATAATAAAAAGGGGTGTATGATGAAAAAGAGTATTTACGATTCTAAAAGCCTGTTTTTATTGATATTAGCGGTCATATTTGGTTTTTCAGGCTTTGCTTTGGCAATGCAGGGGATCTTAGTTGGGATGGGGATGTTAATCAGATAGACCTTTCTTTATTTGCTGAGCAATGGCTTGCAAATAACTGCACATTTAATGATTGGTGCGAAGGCGCCGACATTAATCATGGCGGCAACGTTGATTTTAATGATTTTGCATTTTTTGCTAAGAACTGGTTGTTGATGGACGAAACAAGAGTTAATAACCTGCTCGGCCAGATGACTCTTGCTGAAGAGTTAGCGCAGCTTTCCGGTGACGGAAATCTTGGTGGTTTTGAAACGCCGGATCTTACACGGCTGGGCATACCTGGTTTTAGGATGTCCGATGGTCCTTCCGGTGTTCGCGTGGACCAGGCCGGTTGTCTTCCCAGCACGTCTTTTCCCAGCCCGTTAGCTGTGAGTGCGACGTGGGACCCGGAACTTGTTTTGCGTGTCGGTAAAGCGATGGGCCAGGAATCCAGAGGCAAAGGCCGTTACGTGCTGCTGGCGCCAATGGTTAATATTGTTCGTGACCCGAGAGGCGGCAGAGACTCTGAGACTCTTGGAGAAGACCCTTATCTTAGCTCACAAATTGCACTGTCGTATATAAAAGGGATTCAGAGTCAGAAATCTATTGCTGTTGTAAAACACTTTGCGTGCAATAATCAGGAGAACAACCGGGGGAGCAATAATGTTCAGGTTAACGAGAGAACTCTTCGTGAGATTTATCTGCCGGCCTTTGAGACAGTCGTTAAAGAGGGCAATGTCTGGGGCGTGATGTCGGCATATAACCTGGTTAATAATTATTGGTGCGCTGAAAATACGCATTTGCTGACGGATATACTCAAGAATGAATGGGGATTTAAGGGCTTTGTTACTTCTGACTGGTGGGGGACTCATTCCACAGTGGGTTCGGCGAATGCGGGGCTTGATGTTGAGATGCCGCAGACAAGTTATTATGGATCGGCTTTAACAAGTGCAGTTCCCGGCCAGGTATCGGTAGCAACCATCAACGATAAAGTCAAGCGGATATTGCGTGCCAAAATCTGGGCGGGTGTGCTCGATAACCCGATAGTTGTAAATGGAAATGTCACTACAAATCCATCTGTCATTAATAGTCCTGCGCATCAGGTCTGGCAAGAGAGGCCTCGGATAAATCCATCGTGCTATTGAAAAATGCGATAATCAATGCGGCAAAAATACTGCCGTTGGATATAAATAGTCTAACCAGTATCGCGGTTATTGGTCCCAACGCGAATGTGGCTCAGACCGGTAATGGCGGCAGCTCTCACGTGACGCCATATTACACGGTTTCGCCTCTGGCTGGAATCCAGACTAAACTCGCCGGCACCGGCGTGACGATTAATTTTGCACAGGGGATCCTTCAGGCAGCGGATATTCCGCTATTCCGTCTTCTGTACTAACCACGGGTGCCGTCCATGGATTACAAGGGGTGTATTACAACAACAAAACTCTTACTGCTCCGTCAGCTTTGACCAGAGTTGACTCGACGGTTAATTTTGATTGGGGCGGCGGTTCTCCGGCGCCGGAAATTAACGCCGACAATTTTTCCGTCAGGTGGACTGGTACGCTTACGCCGACTACAACAGGAAGCTATCAAATTGGCATAACAACCGATGATGGCGGACGTCTTTATCTGGATGGTGTGAAGATTGTCGATATATGGTGGGACCATGCAGCTCAGACTACGACAGTAGCAGAAACTTTCACTGCGGGCGTCGCACATAGTATTACTTTTGAGTTTTACGAGAATGGAGGCGATGCGGTAGCCAAGCTGGTTTGGTCTGTGCCGGGCGGCGCCAATTGGCTAACTGAAGCGGCAAATGCAGCGGCAGCGTCGGATGTGGCTGTCGTATGTGTTGGAACTAATGCGTCAATTGAGTCGGAGGGGTCTGACCGGGCCGATATTACTCTGCCGAGCTCAGGGGATGACTCTCATCAACGCAGTCAGCGCAGCCAATCACAAAACGATAGTTGTGATGGTGAGCGGGTCTGCGGTACGGATGAGTCCGTGGATAGCTAATGTGCCGGCGGTGCTTCAAGCATGGTTTGGCGGGCAGGAATCAGGCAACGCCATCGCCGATGTTCTTTTCGGAGATGAAAACCCATCTGGTAAGCTGCCGATTACTCTCCCTATAGATGTAAATCAGCTGGCGCCGTTTAACAACACGTATGAGACGGCCGGCAATGGGCCTGGATATCGTTATTTTGACAGGAATCTGCTGAACCCGCAATTTCCTTTTGGCCATGGTCTCAGTTATACGGATTTCGAGTACAGCAATCTGGTAGTTCCGGCTGAGGTTTCATCCGGCGACGATTCCCTTAACATTAGTGTCGATGTGAAGAATACCGGAAGCCGCAGCGGCGCTGAAGTGGCGCAGTTATATATTCATGCTGCTAACAGCAGTGTGTTAAGAGCGGTTAAGGAACTTAAAGGTTTCAAGAAAATTACTTTAGAGCCGCTGGAGAAACAAACCGTTGTATTCACCTTGCCATTGAAAAACTTGCGTTATTACAATACAACGTCCAGTGCATTTGTTCTGGAAAGCGGCAATTATGATGTGATGGTCGGCAGCTCTTCCCGCGATATAAGGTTAACCGGCGTTTTTCATGTGGACTGACCCCATACGAAAGTATCGGGTTGGGTCGCGGCTAAATACCGTTGTGACAACAATTTGCTTCGTTTTGCTCGCGGCATTATGATACCTGTCAGGTATGGTATCGATAAGGTGGGAGCCAGGCGCCAACTACAACAGGTCCCAATTTGATTTTAATGTCTGCAGCTACATCTGATGGAGAGAGTTCTGAATTGAGGACACTGAAACTGATAAAAATCGGCGCCAAAGTGGTAAGGCATTCGAGGTATGTAATATTTCAGATGGCAAAGGTGGCTATGCCGAGGGCTTCGTTCTGTGAAATCGTCGAGCGAATAAGACGACTAACTTCGTGCCTTCGGACCTTCGTGGTGAAAAACCTCCATAATCCACGGCTTATTTCTTTGTAACAACTTCTACTCTGTCTATCTTAAATTGGCCGAAAGTATTGACAAGTCTGAAAAAGTCCTCCGGATTGCCGGAGCCGACTGCCAGTGCGATATGCCCCGCATCAAAGCCGCCGCGACCAGCCTTTTTGAAAGAAGAGTCCAGCCCGACCCATTTATCGCCGATGTATGCCTGCGCCCAGGCGTGACCACCGAAACTACTTTCGATAGTACCCCATTCCTTCACATACGCAACGCCGACGACCACCTGCGCAGGTATCCCCACCGCCCGGCACAGCGCCGCCGCAAGAACCGCAAACTCAGTGCAGTCGCCCTGGCGGCTCTCGAGAACCTCAACCGCCGACGCATAACCAACCGACAAAGTCTTGTTTTCAATATAGTCGGCAACAAACGCCTCAATCCTTCTTACAGCCTCGGCTGCATCCTTCGTATCGCCGACAGCCTGTCTTGCCAATTTAATAATCCTTTGGTCATCACTTTGCACAAACCCGCCCGGTTTTAACGCCCCCAGAATCTTTTCATCTTTGCCTTTATACGGAAATGACGCACCCTTCGGCACCAAAACAGGTTTGACCTTTACAATCACCCTGCCGCCCTCAGCCTTAGTGACCATCTGGTTATCCGTTGATGGGATTGATTCGAGCCTGATTATATCGCCGGCAGCTCGATTTGCCCGGCGCATTTGCATCAGATTTCGGGCTAAGATAATACGTAACCGATTCCGCCCCGCCCACATCGTCTATCGGCTGCGGTGCTTTCACAAACATCTTGTCAATAACATCAAACACCTCAGGAGGGCTTGTTGCAAATTCCTTCAGGCAGGCAACCATTTCAATCTTCATACCCATAACAGGCATTATGCTTTTTTGAACACCAATATTGTCGTCAACATAATCGACATTCTCAACCAGTCCCGCCATTGGTATTTCCACCTTCGTCCTGACCTCCGTCAGCTCGACAACCCGGCCGAGCAGGTCAACCTTCTGCCTGTCGCCTACCGTGATTTCCGCATCAAACGCCTGCACAAATGACGGGTTGAATGCCTTGGCCTTATAAATTGTTCCCTTCTTTAAACCTTTTTCCTTCTCAAGCAACCGCAGCCCCTCCGGCATCAACGCCCCATCAGGCCATCTCTCCCGGCTGACAACAGAACCCCTCGCAACAGTCACAAAGCCGTTTGGTTCAACGCTGCCTGATACCTTCATTGTCAAAAAGCTCATCTGCTGCACGGCTTCAAACGAAAGGGGCTTTCCTTTTTCGGTTTCCACACTCGTCTCGGTCATATTCATCGTTAGCGGCGTCACCCCGCGACTGACCGTCATATTGACTGTCATTGTTGTCTTAACCCTGCCGTCGCCGACCTGCCTGATGCTGACGGCGTAGCCTGTCTTTTTACCCTCCATAAACAGGGCAAAGTAGTTGACCTCATCGCTGGCAAACAGCCTGCCGCAAAAAATCAAAAAAAACTGAACCAAAAATGAAAAAAATATTCTCTTCACTGCATCTATTCTTAATCATACAAAATTGATTTTGACGAAATAATCGTTATACTTTTAACAGTATAACCTGATACTAAAAGAACTCTATAACAAAAATGATGACTTTGGAAAACCTGTTGGAAATTGTCAGCCGATCCGCCGCCAGCGGACCTAACCTCTGCGTCGATTCACGCCTGGCAAAATCAGGCGATGTTTTTGTCGCCGTAAAAGGCGCTCATTTAGACGGCCATAACTTCATCGAACAGGCCATCGCCAACGGCGCAAAATTCATCGTCGCCCAAAAAAACTTCTGCAAACCTCCGTCTTCCACACATCACGAACTAATCTTTGTCGAAAACTCCGCAAAGGCAGCAGCCAAGCTCGCACACGCCAAAAAAGGCTTTCCAGCCAATAAACTCACCTGCCTGGCGGTCACCGGCACAAACGGCAAAACAACCGTTGCCTACCTCGTCCGCTCAATAATCCAAAGCACAGGCCAGCGTTGCGGCCTTATCGGAACGGTCCAGTACGATACAGGCGAAAAAACATATCAATCGAAACTTACAACACCAGACCCTTTCACCATTGCAGACATAACAAGTCAGATGGTTGCCGCCGGCGCCAAATTTATGGTAACCGAGGCCAGCAGCCACGCACTCGACCAGGACAGGCTCGAAGGCATCAATTTTGCCGCCGCCGCCTTTACAAATCTTACAGGCGACCACCTCGACTATCACAAAACAAAAGATAATTACCTCGCCGCCAAAACCAGACTCTTCCAGAGCCTCTCTGCGGACGCAACTGCTGTCCTCAATAAACAATCCTCCCAATCTGCCCAAATCGCAGCACAGACAAAAGCCCGCATCCTCTGGTATTCAATCGATGAACCCGCAAACCTTACCGCCCATATCCAGGTTATGAACACAACCGGCACAAGTTTTTCTCTCGAATACAACGGACAAAGGCATTTCGTCAAAACACCTCTGCTTGGCAGGTTTAACGTGAGCAACTGTCTGGCCGCCGCAGGCCTGTGCATCGCAGCAGGAATCAACCTCGATACAATCTGTGCGGCGCTGTCAAATCCCGATAAGGTGCCAGGCCGCCTCGAAAAAGTTCACTTCCCGGGTCACGAGTCACGGGCGCGGGGCACATTCTTATCGACTACGCACACACCGATGACGCTCTTAAAAATGTCCTCGAAACGTTAAAGCCGCTCTGCGCAGGAAAGCTAATCGTTGTCTTCGGATGCGGCGGCGACAGAGACCGAACTAAAAGACCACGAATGGCCAAAGTCGCCGAAAAATTTGCCGACCTCATCATTGTCACCAGTGATAATCCCAGAACAGAAAATCCGCAGGCAATTATCAACGAAATCGTCGCAGGCTTTGAGACCGGCCCTGCAATACCATATTCGCAACTACGAGCCACGAGCAACAAGCTACGAGTCGCGGGTCACGGGTCACAAGCCACGATTATAGTCGAACCGGACAGGAAAACCGCCATCGGTATCGCCATTGAAAAGGCACAAGATAAAGACATAATTCTTATCGCAGGCAAAGGCCACGAAAACTATCAAATCCTCGCCGACAAGACCATCCATTTCTCCGACCAGGAAGTCGCAACCGAATTCCTACAGAAAAAAGTGGTGAGCCTGCCGAACCAAAAATGAAACCAATCCCGATAAATAAACTTGCACAAATAATCAACGCCGAACTGAAAAATTCGAGTTTAGCCCCCGTCCGCCGCAGGCGGATGGCGGGGGTCACTTAACGCCACATACGCGAACAAACCTCACGATAGGGTTTTTACGAAAGCTTTTTTGAGAATTTTCTTGCAAATTCGATAGGTAATGTGGTATAGTTGACAGACGTCCGAATGGGTCTATGTTTCTCGGATGATTCTTTAGGATGGAGGAAAATCAAATGAATGTTCAAATTCGACGCTGGGGGCAGGGGGTTGGTTTTTACCTGTTTCTTTCGGTTTTTTGCATTCTGACAATATCGCCGGCTGCCCTTTTCGCCGGCTCTGTCAAGGGCTGGGGCCAAGTGGCCGTCGATAGCAACAACTTTATCGGCAGCCAATTTACCGCAATCGCGTCAGGAGATGAAACCTCTCTTGCTCTGAAGTCCGACCACTCAATCGTCGGCTGGGGCTTGAATGATTATGGTGAGGCGACGCCTCCAGCCGGAAACAACTTCATTGCCATCGCGGGAGGATGGCGTCACGCTATTGCCCTGAAGTCCGACGGTTCAATCGTCGGCTGGGGCTACAATACGTATGGTGAGGCAACGCCGCCTGCCGGAAACAACTTCATTGCCATCGCGGCAGGAACTACACACTCTCTTGCCCTTAAGTCCGACCACTCAATCGTCGGCTGGGGCGATAATGGTTATGGTAGGGCAACGCCTCCTGCAGGAAACAACTTCATCGCCATCGCGGCAGGATCGAGCTTCTCTCTTGCCCTTAAGTCAGACGGCTCAATCGTCGGCTGGGGCGACAATTCCAATGGTGAATGCAATGTTCCAGCCGGAAACAACTTCATCGCCATCGCGGCACGAATTGACCACTCTCTTGCCCTTAAGTCCGACGGCTCAATCGTTGCCTGGGGCGGCAATTTTTATGGTGAATGCAATGTTCCAGCCGGAAACAACTTCATTGCCATCGCAGCAGGAGATTACCACTCTCTTGCCCTGAAGTCCGACGGCTCAATCGTCGGCTGGGGCAGCAATTGGTTTGGTGAGACAACGCCCCCCGCTGGAAACAACTTTATAGCCATTACGGGAGGATATTTCAACTCTTTTGCTCTGAAGTCCGACGGCTCAACCGTCGGCTGGGGCGAAAATGACTTTGGTGAGGCAACGCCTCCAGCCGGAAACAACTTCATCGCCATCGCGGCAGGATATGGCCACTTTCATGCCCTGAAGTCCGACCACTCAATCGTCGTCTGGGGTGTTGACTTTGGCAGTGGTGATGCGACACCTCCTGCCGGAAATAACTTTGTTGCCATTGCGGCAGGATATAACCATTCTCTTGCCCTTAAGTCCGACGGCTCAATCGTCGGCTGGGGCAGCAACATTGATAATTCTGGTAACAGGGTTGGTGAGGCAACGCCTCCAGCCGGAAACAACTTCATCGCCATCGCGGCAGGAGGGTACCACTCTCTTGCCCTGAAGTCCGACCACTCAATTGTCGGCTGGGGTGGAAATGATTATAATCAGTCGACGCCGCCTGCCGGAAACAACTTCATCGCCATCGCGGCAGGAGGACACCACTCTCTTGCCCTGAAGTCCGACCACTCAATCGTCGGCTGGGGTGGGAATGATTATAATCAGTCGACGCCGCCTGCCGGAAACAACTTCATCGCCATCGCGGCAGGAGAGAGGCACTCTCTTGCCCTGAAGTCCGACGGCTCAATCGTCGGCTGGGGCGACAATACCTGGGGTGAGGCAACGCCTCCTGCAGGGAATAACTTCATCGTCATCGCGGCAGGATATTTGCATTCTCTTGCCCTCAAGTCAGACGGTTCAATCGTCGGCTGGGGCGAAAATTGGGATGGTGAGGCGATGCCTCCCGCGGGAAACAACTTCATAGCCATCGCGGCAGGAGGGAACAGTTCTCTTGCCATGCGTCCTTGCCCGTTCGCGTTAGCTGGCGACCTAAATAACGATTGCAGGGTAGACCTGGCCGACTTCGCCATATTGGCCGGCAACTGGCTTGTCGATTGCTACGCAGACCCGAATAATCCGGCTTGTGTGCCAAAATAGCTCGACCCTGCCTCTACCGTCCACCTACGCTTCAGCGAACAAGAAGGTCTCCGCAGGCGCGAGGTCATTCTTCCGGTTCTATCAAGAATCCCCCTAAATTCTCTCCGACCTTGATTCTCAACCCATCAGTGCGTATGATGTGCTACAGAAACAATGAAGGAATTATCAATAACAGAATTGGCCGCAATAATAAAGGCGAGTCACGAGCCACCAGCCACCAGCCACGGTTTTTTCACCGGCGTCAGCACAGACTCGCGAACGGTAAAAACGGGCGACTGCTTCTTCGCAATATCCGGCGAAAAATTCGACGGCCACAACTTTTTAGACCAGGTTTTCCAAAAAGGGCGCAGCCTGCGCCGTCGTTTCAAAAGACATCCGCACGAAATATGCCGACAAACCGCTCTTGAAAGTGGCCGACACAATAGCGGCGCTCGGCCAACTCGCACACTATTATCGCAACGACCTTAAGGCGACCGTAATCGCCATAACAGGTTCTGTCGGCAAGACAACCACAAGACAAATCATTTACAATTGTCTGAGCCGACACTTCCCGACAATTCAATCGCCGAAAAGTTTCAACAACAATATCGGCCTGCCGCTGACCATCCTCGCCGCCCAGCCCGACACCAAAATAATCGTCGCAGAACTCGGCAGCAACCACCCCGGCGAAATCGCCAATCTTGCCAAAATCGCCTGCCCGGACATCGCCCTTGTCACCAACATCCACCCGGCACACCTCGATGGTTTCGGCTCAATTGAGGCCATCGCCGCTGAAAAATCCTCCATCGCCGATGGATTAAGAGAAAACGGCACGCTTGTCATCAACGCCGACCAACCCCTCCTTCTCGATGTGTGCCGCTCAAAAAAAATTAAAAATCTAATCACTTTCGGAATCCGCCGCAGGCGGACCGACATTCAAGCCTCCAATATTGAACTTCTGCCAACCTCATCTCGTTTAAAATCGAGGATACCGTAATCGACCTGCCGCTGCCCGGCCCGGGCAATTGTCAAAATGCCCTCGCCGCCTGGGCAGTTTGCAGCCAGCTGGACATTAAACTACACGACTTCGCAGCATCGCTAAAGGAACTATCCGCTGTCGCTATGCGGGCGGAAATCCTCCAAATCGGCCCCTTAACCGTCATCAACGACTGCTACAACGCCAACCCTGCCTCAATGACAAACGCCCTTCAAATTCTTTCAAACCTTGACCGTTCAGGCAACCGACGCCTCGTTTTCATCTGCGGGGATATGAATGAGTTAGGCAAAGACACAGAACTGCTGCACGCCGAGCTTGGCTGGCAAATCGCCCGCTCGAACATCAATCTGCTCATAACCGTGGGGCCCTTCGCCCAGGTCGCCCATCCGCCTGCGGCGGACCTTCGGCGGACCAAACAATCCGCAAAAAGCAATATCGAGGTAATTTCTTACCCCGATACCGTTTCCGCCTGTAATAGTCTGCAAAAAATTATCAAAGATACCGATATAATATTAGTTAAAGGCTCAAGGGTCGTCGGCCTCGAAGAGGCCATTGAAAAACTAAAATCGCTGTTCGGGCCGGTTAAATCCGATAGCTAAATTATAGAGAAAAAGATGATTTATTACCTTTTATGGTATTTTAGAGATATTATCACACACAAATTCGGTTTTTACGCCTGGCAGAACGTGATGTTCCGCTCAATGGCGGCGCTGCTGACCAGCTTTTTGCTGGCCCTTCTGCTGGCGCCGAAAATCATCCGCTTCCTCTTGCGCAAAAAAATCGGCGACAAACCCGAATTTCACAACGCAACACTCAATGAGCTGACCAAGGATAAGGCCAATACCCCGACAATGGGAGGCGTAATAATAATCATCGGCACACTGGCTGCAACCCTGCTCTGGGCAAAACTTGACAACCCCTTCATTCAGAAGGCCACCGTTATCATTCTCTGGTTCGGCGCAATCGGCGCCGTCGATGACTGGCTCAAATTAACCAGCCAAATCAGGCATCGCAGCCGCAACGGCCTCAAACCCTGGGAAAAATTCCTCTTCCAGATTGGAGGCTCCGTCCTCATCGCATCTTTCCTTTATACCGATTTCGCCAACATCCCCGATGGCAGACAACTGTGGCTTCCATTTTACAAGCACGGCCTGCCGCTCGCCAACACCGTCTTTATCATAATCGCTATTCTCTACATCACCGCCACCAGCAACGCCGTCAACTTCGCAGACGGTATGGACGGCCTCGCCGCCGGGCTGATCGGCATTGTCAGCCTCGTCCTCGGCATCCTCTGTTATGTCGCCTCCGAAACTATGTCGCAGAACAGCACCGCAACCTGGGCTGGCTACCTGCTGCTGCCCTACATCTCGGAGGCAAGCGAACTATCGACCTTTTACGCCGCCATTCTCGGCTCGGTCCTCGGCTTCCTCTGGTACAACTGCCACCCGGCTCAGGTCTTTATGGGCGACACAGGCTCGCTGCCCCTCGGCGCCGCAATGGGCTACGGTGCGCTTGTCACAAGAAATGAAATCCTTCTTATTGTCATCGGCGGCGTCTTTGTTATGGAACTTGTCAGCGTCATTCTGCAGGTAGGCTACTTCAAACTCTCGGGCGGAAAACGCATCTTCAGAATGGCGCCCATCCACCACCATTTTCAGCTAATCGGCTGGAGCGAACCGCAAATCGTCATCCGTTTCTGGCTGCTCGCCATCGCCTTCGCCGCCCTCGCCCTTGCCACTATCAAAATCCGATAAATCAAATCAGGTCCCTTGAATCCCGGGTCTTTAGTGCGGTCAAAAGTGCAGAGAAAAGTGAGACTTTCTTACCCTTCGCACTGCACCCTTCACTCTGCACCTTTTAAAGATTCTTTAAGATGTGATAAAAGATATTCCTTATCCGGGCCGCCCAAATGCTGCCACGGAAGATAATCGTCCTGCTCAAACTGCCTCTGTGCAAAGGTCTCCAAATCAAGGCCGAACTGGGCAAAAGCCGCCTTCCATTTTTTCTATATCGAAACTTTCATCCCAAAGGTCAAATCGAGCGCTACTGCGAAAAGCAGATTCAATAACATCAGAGAGCCTTCTGTCGCCCCTGCCGATTGCCGATTCGAGAATGCTCATATCTATATTGTGAAATTTGAACTGAATTGTCTTCGGCAGCTCCGCCTGCGGCGGATTTCTTCTCACCTAAAATAAGCTGTTTTGCGTTCTCAAAATACGCCTTCGGCTTTTGTCCCAGCCAGGCAAAAGGCGTATGCGGTTTCGGCACAAACCAGCTCACAGCGGCATTTATCTGACCAACCTTGCCATCAACTTCTTTTCGAAGGTTTGCAAGTTTCACGCAAAGCTCAACAATTTTTCTGACATCCTCTTCGGTCTCGCCGGGCAGCCCCGCTATAAAGTAAAGTTTTATATGTCCCCATCCTGCCCGCCAGACCTGCTCGACCGCCGCAAAAAGGTCTTCATCCTTAAGAGGTTTATTTATAATCCTTCGCAGCCTCTCGCTGGCCGCCTCAACAGCGATTGTAACCGCCCCCTTCCGGACATTTGTCACCATAGCCGGCAGCAGCTTTAACTGCTGCTGCACCCGCAGGCTCGGCAGCGACAGGCCGACGTGTTTTTCGCTGAAATAATTATGAAGCCTTTCAACCAGAACTTCCAGATTCGGGTAATCGCCGCTCGACAAACTCAGCAGGCTGACCGTATCAAAGCCGGTCGAATGGTAGCAGGCCTTTGCGATATCGACGATTTTATCTATGCTGCGGAAACGCACCGGCCTTCTGCAAAAAGTCGCCTGGCAGAATCTGCATCGGCCCGGACAACCTCTCATAATCTCGACATTTATCCGCTCCTGAACGGCCTGTGCAAAAGGCACTATCGGCGCCAGCAGCACAGGAGCATTGTCGAAATCTTCCACAACGGCATTTTTAAACTGCGTCCGCAGTCCCGGCAAAAGCGGCATTAAACAATTATCCTGCAAATGAAAAAAAAGCGGCACATAGGCCCAGTCGAAACTTTCAGCTATTCTTTTAAGGGTATCTTTCTTGCTGGTCCCTTTTTGCTTTTCTTCAATCAATACCTTCGCCAGTTCGACGACGGCCTGCTCGCCCTCACCGAGAACAAACAGGTCAAAAAATTCTGCCGCCGGCTCGCAGCAGTTCGCCTGCCCGCCTCCGCCGATTATCAAAGGGTCTTCCTCACTCCGGTCTTTGCTGCGCAAATTTATACCCGACAAATCCAGAATGTTGAGGACATTTGAATAGCACAGCTCATTGGTAAGACCAAAGCCGATTGCATCAAAGCCCTTAAGGGCAGCTCTTGATTCGAGACTGAACAAGGGGATTTTTTTCTCACGCAGGATTTTTCCCGCATCTATCCACGGAGCAAAACATCGTTCCGCAGCTACATTCTCCATCCTGTTTAAACAATCATAGATAATCGCCAGTCCCGTATGGCTCATACCCACTTCATACACATCGGGAAAGCACAGGGCTATCCGCAGCCGGCAGACCGACAGGTCTTTTTTAACCTGGTTCACCTCGCCGCCGATATACCTTGCAGGTCTGCGAACAAAGGGGAGAAATTCCTCCTCAACACGCCCAATAAGTATCTCTGGCTTTTTATCATTCATTGCCGTATTATAAAAAAATGTGTATTATTTGCTACAGATTTAACACAGCACCAGAAACGGAACTATAAACGGAAAATTTATGGACAGAGAAAAAAAAAGAACATTAGCAGCAATCTTCGCAGCAAATATCGCCCTTGTGTTTTTTTGCATCGCCGAAACAATCGGCTGCAGGAGCAAATCACCATACAGTATCGACAGCGGCGAGCGGCTGGTAATGGGGACAGTCGCCCACATCACAGTTGTCGCCGACGACAGGCAAACCGCCCGGCAGTGCATCGATGCCGCAGCAGAGCATATCGATACGATTGAAGATTTATTCAGCTACCACAGGAGCGATTCCGAAATAAGTGCAATCAACCGGCAGGCATTCAATTCACCCGTAAAGGCGAGCCGGCAGGTTTATCAGCTTATCAAAAAAAGCGTCGAGTTCAGCCGACTCACCGGCGGCGCATTCGATATCACAGTCGGGCCGCTCGTTGACCTGTGGCATCAGGCAGGCGAGGCAAATTCCACACCGACGGCTGAGGAAATTGCCTCTGCCCGCTCAAAGGTCGGATACGAGAAGCTGATTTTAGATGACGCAAATTCGACTGTGCGTTTTAGTGTTGATGGTATGCGGCTGGATTTGGGCGCAATCGCAAAAGGCTACGCCGTCGATGTGGCAATTGAGGTAATAAGGGAGGGCGGCAGCATCGGCGGTTTAGTCAACATCGGTGGCGAGATTCGCTGCTTCGGAACGCCGCCAAATGGTAAAAAACAGTGGCTAATCGGCCTGCAGAACCCGGACTTAAAAGCGGCCAATCAGATAATCCTAATATTGAAGCTCAATGACAAGGCCGTCTCTACCAGCGGCGATTACCAGCGGTTTGTCACCATAGGCGGACGACACTTCAGCCATATTATCGACCCGAAAAGCGGCAGAAGTGCCCAGGCCCTTTCGAGTGTGACCATTATTACCAGGCAGGCCACCGATGCCGACGCACTTGCCACCGCAGTCAGCGTTCTGGGCAGAGAAAAAGGCCTTAACCTGATAGAAAGCATTCCCTTTGCAGAGGCGATTTTTATCTCGCCGGCGCCGGATTACAAAATCACAAAAACCAGCGGCGCAGAAAAGTATATCAAGTAATTCGTTGTTTAGCCGTCGCCGGTACGGCGACGCAATACTATCTACTATTTGCGTTTGAGCAACCCCAACGGAATGCTTGGGACCTTCAAGATGCTGCAGGAGGAGAACAAGACCAGGCCTATCGAATTTTTGTCCACGCACCCAAGGCCTGAAAACCGCCTCGGATACATCGAAGAAAAAATCAGGATGAACCGCTTAAAGCCGGAAAGACTGCGAATCGCACCTGAAGATTACAAGAAAAATGTCCTCGACCAGTTAAAATAAAAAAGCTTCCCCTGCCGTTGCAGCAGCTGCCACCGCAGGCAGATATTCAATTTGTTTTATTTGCATCTGTGGCCCCTACGAGCTTGCCGCCTTTCAAAATAAATTCCTTCTTATTGTTAGTATAGTCAATCAGCTTTTCGCCTTCCCGCAGGTAACTGCTTTCTGAAAAAACGCTGTCCGGAATCGGCACATTAACCTGCATATCACTCATAGTGCGAATCTCCTCGCGAATCAGCCCGCCATCAGGATAATACTGTGACACATTCCATTTACTTGGCAGGAATACTCCATCAACCTTAACAAATTCCATAGTTACTTTGCTTACTACCGAACCATTATTATCGTTCCTGGCTTCACCATATACAAGATTAAAACCTGCTTCACCGCTCAGAACAAATATAAGGAACGGCTGATTCTTACCGGGGCTGGATATCTCAACACGGTAAGTTACATTATTCCCATCAATCTTCTCTCCGAGAACTACACCGAGAATATCAATACCTGGCATGCGATATTTAAGACTTTGCGAGAGCAGCGATAACGTCTCCCATACGGGTCTTCTTCCTATTTTGAAGGCCTCCCTCGGGTCCTCATCAGTACGCATTGGCCTTTCTTTCCGAGCCCTTTTCTCCAAAGTAACATAATCTTTTGTCCTGCTATAAATATAAATGTCGGTTTGGTGTTCCGGGGTGACAATTATGGTGTCTTGCAAAGGCCCCGATAATGATTTTTAAGTAGCACCTTTTCTTGGGTCCTTACAAACGAGAGGTTCCGGACGATTCATATATCTGAAAAACCGGTTGTTCTCCATATCGACCTTGAATTCGCTGGTGTCATCCGCTACCTCATAAATTTCATTTGGTTCATCAGCCAGTTTAACACCTGTGTATTGTTTGAGTTCATCTGCCGCAATACTACCCCGGGATACCCGAACGAAGTGGTCAGTTATTTTGCCCTGCCAGCTCTTTATTTTCTCATAATTGGCCTTCGTAACGGCAGCCAGCATCGCCAACTCATCAGGGACTTTGTTGGGCTCGATTTTTTGAAACCCTCCGGTATCGGCTGCATACAGCGAAACAGAACTCAAAACAAATATTAACAATGTTATCTTGGCATCCATTTTAACTCTCCCTTGAAATACTGTTGCAATATCTTTTCTTTTATGGGCTATATACAAAACACGATTTTCCTCTATCTCCTCCTAAGTCTGCAACATCCACCTCTAAGGTCTGCAAGAATCGGACAATTACTGGATTATACATCTTTGCTCTGTAATAGTAAAGTCAGGTTCCTGTATCGAGACTTCTCGCTGTAAAGAAATAAGGATTGCCGACGCTGCTGCACCTAAAGCCCCGCCTGAATCTGAATAGGATTAAACCGCCTCAAAACACGGCAGCAGCTACAAATGAAAAGCTGCGGTCTGTAAAAAAGGCCGCAGCTTTTTTATCCCGCCAAATCGGATTTTGATTTTTATTTATTGCCAATTACCGGGTAGATACACAGCATTCGCTGGTATATTAAATTTTCCGCAAAGCGATTCCACAATCGCAATCGTCCTTCTTCTCTGGCAATCGGTAGCGCCCGCCGTTTGGCCGTCTGCAATAACGCAGATTCGAATAGTCTGGCTGCTGCCATACCAGGCCTGAGTCGGCACACAGGACCACTGCATCTGCCATTTTTCTGTCGCCAGCAGTTGGCCATCGCCGCCACCCAGCCCGTTGCAAATACAGAAGTGACAGTTTATATCTTCCGCTCCGGCAAGACCTTCGAGAGACGCCAGTTGTGCGATATTGCCGGCCTTTGTCCCGCTGTAAAAGACTTCAATGCTGTTCCAGCGGCTCGGCTGCTGCGGCGCTCGTGAGGCAACGGCATTTTCCACAGGGTCAAGTCTGTAATAACTGGAAAGCGAAAACGCCCCCGCAGACGACGGAGCGTTATTACCCAGCGCTATCAAGACGACAGCTCCGCTCGTCATTGAAACTATCAATGCCAACAAAACCTTTACTAACCGCGGCTGACTTGACATTTTATAAATCCCGAAAAATATCCTCGATGTCTTTTTTTGCTATAGATTCATACATTTATCATCGGCGCTGCCTGACAAAAGACTGTAGCTTTTATCACAAGAATTTTTAAAATTTTTCTCTCTTCTTTACACTTCAATTTCCTGCGGCTACCGTCCCATAGTGTAGGCAGCAAAAACGTGCCAATGCGGTCGTTTGACAATCCGAAACATATACAGGAAAGGCTGCGACAAGTTATGCGAGACAAAAAATTTACGGAATTTTATTTACGGACTATTTCCCCGCCTTTTGTCTGTCACAAAGGTGCGTTCGGCTGAACCGGCTGTTGTCTGACAAGGTGTGTGAATCCGCCGAAGGCGGACCGGAGGCAGGTTCAAATCAGGCCTGCGGGTCTGCGCAGAATGACCTTGATATATCCAAAAACCTCTAAATGGTGAATTTATCGAACCAAATTTGAGAAAAACCGAACTTAAGTATAAGCTATTTTTTTGACAACTCTCGGCCAATGCCTATTATATTATCGGAACTATATAGTGAGCCTATCGAACTAATTTTGAACCGCGAGTTTTAGGAGTTTTCTTATGGCAGAGGATTTACGCCCACTAACCGAAAAGGAAATTGCACAATTGACCAACCAGGGCTGCACCTGCTCCGACTGGTCACAAGTGAAGGTCGCCCGGCGGTTCGAGCCGTCAAAAATCAGGTCAACCCATTTTTCCGGTCAGGTCTGTTTGGGTATCTTTGAAAAAGAAATCACTTTTTTTGGCGGCCTGAAAAGACTGACGGGAATCTCAAATGCAACAATCCACAACTGCCGCATCGGCAGCAACGTCTATATCAACAACATCCGAAACTACATAGCAAACTACGTAATTGAAGACGATTGCGTAATCGAAAACGTTGACCTGCTCGCCGTCGAGGGCGACTGCTCCTTCGGCAACGGGACAAAGGTTGCGCTTCTCGACGAGACCGGCGGCAGAGAAACCCCGATGTATGACCGACTTTCGGCACAGACCGCTTATGTAATCGCCTTTTACCGCCACAGGCCGAAGGTCGTAGAAAAGCTCAAAAAAATGATTGCCAATTATACCGCATCCGTCCATTCATCGACCGGCTTTGTGGGAAAAGGCGCCAAAATCATCAATTCGCGAATCATCAAGGATGTAAAGGTTGGACCGGCGGCGGTCATCGAGGGCGCAATCCGGCTCGAAAACGGCTCGATAAACAGCAACGAAAAAGACCCTGTCTATATCGGCCACGGCGTCTTTGCGGAAAACTTTATCTGCTGCAGCGGCTCGAAAATTACCGACGGCGCTATTGTCTGCGAATGTTTTGTCGGACAGGGAACGGTTTTAGCCAAGCAGTACTCCGCAGAAAACTCGATGTTCTTTGCCAACTGTGCCGGCTTTCACGGCGAGGCCTGTGCGATTTTTGCAGGCCCATATACCGTCACGCACCACAAATCCACGCTGCTTATTGCAGGCCTGTTCTCATTCCTCAACGCCGGCAGCGGCTCTAACCAGAGCAACCATATGTATAAACTGGGGCCCGTTCATCAGGGCGTCGTAGAAAGGGGCTCGAAAACCACCAGCGATTCCTATATTCTCTGGCCTGCAAAAGTCGGAGCATTCACCGTCGTAATTGGAAGGCACTATCGAAATTCCGATACATCCGACCTGCCGTTCTCATATCTGATTGAACACGAGGACGAAAGCATCCTCGTTCCCGGCGTCAACCTCCGAAGCGTAGGAACTGTCCGCGACGCCAAAAAATGGCCTCAGCGGGACAAGCGAAAAGACCCCGACAAGCTCGACTTTATCAACTTCAAACTCCTCAGCCCATACACCGTCCAGAAAATGCTCAACGGCCTGAATCTCCTCAAAAACCTCAAGACCACAAGTGGCGAAACCGCGGATCATTTCACATACCACAACGTAAAAATCAAAAACTCGTCGCTTAGCGACGGCATCGAATTCTACCAGATAGGCATCTACAAATTTCTCGGCAATTGCCTTATAAAAAGGCTCGAAGGCAAACAATTCAAAAGTCTCAACGACCTCAGGGCTGCCCTCAAACCCGAAACCAGCACCGGCAGCGGCAAATGGGTCGATATGGCGGGGCTTTTTGCGCCGGCTGAAAGCATTGAAGAGATTCTCGACCGTTTAGGGAACGGCTCAATCGACAGCCTCGAAAAATTGGCAGACGCCTTCAGGCAAATCCACGAACAATACCCGATTTACGAATGGGCATGGGCGGCGTCAATCCTGCAGTCCGCCTGCGTCGGAACGGGGAAAAATATCGATGCCATAACGGCTGCCGACGTAATAGAAATGGTCAATAAATGGAAGGATGCCGTTATCAAACTCGACAACAAGCTCTACGCCGATGCCAAAAAAGAGTTTTCGCCGACCGCCCAGATTGGTTTCGGCCTCGATGGCAGCGAAGAAATCAGAAGTCTCGACTTTGCAGCCGTCAGAGGAACTTTTGAGGAAAACAGTTTTGTAAAAGATATTGAAAAACACATTGCCGCCAAAACAGCCCTCGCCAATGAACTCATCAGCCGATTGGAAAAAATCCGCTGAAAATAGAATCAGGAAAAAATTTTTGAGCACGAATTAACACAATTTTTTAAGAGTAAAAACAATTTAAAACTGTATTTTTGATTTTTAACTTTCGATTTTTGAATTTTCTTTTGGAAGTTTTATGAGAGTAATAATTCAGCCAACCTATAAACTGGTCTCAAAATGGGCGGCAGGGTATGTCGCAAAAAAGATTAAGGATTTTGCCCCGACAACAAGCAAGCCTTTCATTCTCGGGCTACCGACAGGCTCATCCCCGCTGGGGATGTACAAAGAACTAATTAAACTCAACAAGGCAGGGGTGGTCTCTTTCAAAAACGTCATCACCTTCAATATGGACGAGTATGTAAATCTGGCTGAAGACCATCCTGAAAGTTATCACTCCTTTATGTGGAACAATTTTTTCAGCCACATCGACATCCAGAAAGCAAACGTCAATATCCTCGACGGTAATGCGGCCAACCCGCAGAGGGAGTGCGAAAGATATGAGGAAAAAATCCGCAAGACGGGCGGCATCCACCTGTTTCTCGGCGGCATCGGCCCCGACGGCCATATTGCCCTCAATGAGCCGGGCTCATCACTATCGTCGAGAACGCGAATGGTCAAACTGACTTATGATACCATATTGGCCAACTCCCGCTTTTTCGATAATGACATAAAGAAGGTTCCGAAGACCGCCCTGACCGTCGGCATACAGACCGTTATGGACGCCGATGAGGTTATGATTATCGTCAACGGCTACAAAAAAGCTCGCGCTCTTCGATATGCCATCGAAGGAAGCGTAAATCATTTCTGGACGGTCTCCGCACTGCAGATGCACCCGAACGGCATTATTGTCTGCGACGATGAGGCAACGGCAGAGCTTATGGTTGGCACGGTAAAGTATTTTAAGGATATCGAATCAGCCGACCTTGACCCGGCTAAATTGCTTAAATAACAACAACACGTTCGTTCTGGGCTGCGCTGCTCGCCTCGCTTGGCCCGCCGGCTGGTCGCAGCGGGGGCTCCGTCCCAGCGAGTAAAAAGCACAAGACCGCAGAGAGTTAACCCTGCGGTCTGTCATTCTGTCTGCAAAATCCAAGAAGCTGCTTTCAGTCTCTCAACATCCCCCGCGCCGAGGCCTGAAGCTTTATAATATTACTTAAACAGTCCCTGTTTTTTCGCCGGTAAAAATCTGTTCTGGTTTCAGCAATCAATCATCAGGCTTTTTTCCTGCGCAGCAGAACGCTCACACCACCCAAGCCGAGCAACATAATTGTAGCAGGTTCCGGAACCGGCTTACAGCAGGCGAACATACGGTCAACATAAAGGTCGTGGCCTCCTATGGTAAAACTTTCGACATCACCGCCGGTAACAAACAGGATCACGCCTTTTGAGCCACTGCTAACTGTCGTCACCATTGCTCCGCCAATTGTTGTGCCTGAAAAGGCAGCAAGGTTGGTCCCTGTGCGTACGTCATCGTTGATACCGAGATTGACGCCGCCACCCAAATCATTGAATAATATCCACATTCCTCGTTCATCGCCCTGCATGTTGAGAATAAACTTGAGGCCAGCATCCTTAAGTGAAAGTTCTTGACCGGTACTGCCTGCCATTCCCAAGTTGTCCACAAAAGCTGTACCACTCAGCGGCGGTCCGCTAAGAGGCTGAAACGATACGACCTGCACATCTACGCTGGAGGTAAAGAAACTATCTCCAACGTTGTATGTATGATTGAGGGGCAAATCCTCAAATTCCAGCAGCACCGCATCAGCATTTTGCGATGCGATTGCCGCCAGCACCAGCACAAACAAACCTAAAAATTTTCTTTTCATCATACCACCCTTTTCATCCAACAATACTTCCCGTTATGTTAACTCCTCAATCTATAATTCATCACGGCCACACCGTGTCACATCTCGCGCCAGACCTGCCGTCCCAAATCCAACAGGCATTGAACCCTGGGAAGAAGAAAAAACTGTTAATCCTTAAATCTTTCTCGTATTGACCTGTGAAAGAGCCGAATAATCGCAAAAAACTCACAGCTTCGGCTACCTGCGCATAGATTTTGCGCAGCATAACCTTAGAGTTTTCCCACGAGAGTTTCTCACGACTCCAGATTTGATTTATTCAAACTTTTTGCCTGTAAATACAGCCCAAGAGGCTGTACTAACAAACAAAAAAGCAGTGCGACAGCGATACCCCGCTGTCTTTACAGATGAGTTTTCTCACAATCCCCAAACTGATTAACATCATTTAATCAGATTGATTTTGAAAGGTCAAGCTTTTTTTTGGAAATTTTTCAAGTTTTTTTTAAGGCCGCTGTTTTTCGGCCTCTACGTATTAAAAAAGGGCTTTTTCCGGGACGAAAAATCTTTCAGAACAATTTCTTTTTTGGGAAACTTTCCGGTGATTGTGATTATCGTTTCTCAATCTTCAACAATGTTTCTGCCTTCTATAACCGGACAGAAATCTCAATCTTGTTTTTTATTTGCAGCCTTTGCCTTTCTTATAGGCTTTTGCTGCTGGTATCGGCTGATATTGCGGACGGCCTGCCGAAGCCGCTGCTCGTTTTCGACCAGCGCTATGCGCATATATCCTTCGCCGTTTTCGCCAAATGCCCTTCCCGGCGATACCGCAACCTCCGCATGTTTTATCAGGTCCATCGCATAATCAATCGTTCCTTTGCCCCGCAAATGTTCCTGCGGGACCCTCGCCCAGACAAACATCGTTGCCCGAGGTTTTTCCACCTCCCAGCCGATACGCTGCAGGCCATGACATAAACAATCTCTGCGGGATTGATACTTCAGATTTTGAGCGGCGATATCCTTGTCGCAGTGCCTCATCGCAATAATGCCCGCAATCTGAATGGCCTGGAAAATGCCGTAATCATAGTAGCCCTTAATTGTCGCAAGGTAATCTATCATATCCCTGTTGCCCGCCACAAAACCGATGCGGAAACCAGCCATATTATAGGGCTTACTCAGTGTAATAAATTCAACGCCGACATCCTTTGCGCCCTTAGCCGACAGGAAACTCGGCGCCTTGTATCCATCAAAGCAGGTCTCGCCGTAAGCAAAATCATGTATAACCGCCACGCCCTGCTTTTTGGCCATATCGACCACAATCTCAAAAAAACCGTTCTCAACGGTCATTGTCGTCGGGTTGTTGGGGTAATTGAGCATCAGCAGTTTCGGCTTCGGATACAAATGCTCGATAACGCCAGCAACGTTGTCGAGGAATTTCTGGTCGTTGCCCAACGGCACGGATATAACGTTCGCCCCTGCCAGAGCGACGCCGTAATTATGTATCTGAAACGCCGGGTCAGGCACAACCGCAGTATCGCCCGGCCCGAGCATAGCAAGACACATATGGCTGAAACCCTCTTTCGAGCCGATGCACGCGAGAATCTCTGTTTCGGGGTCTAACTGGACGTTCCAGAGCCGCTGGTACTTCTTGGCAACCTCTGCACGGAGGTTTTTTATGCCTTTTGATGCACTGTATCGATGATTACGGGGGTCTCGGGCGGCATCGCAGAGCTTGTCAATCACAACCTGCGGCGCCGGGTCAACAGGATTACCCATACCCAAATCGATAATATCAGCCCCCTGCTGGCGCATCTGCAATTTCAACGCATTTATTCGGCTGAACAGATACGGCGGCAGCCGCTTTATCCTTTCAGCCGGCTCAATCTTAAATTCTTTCATTTACATTGCCCCAAAATGACTATGCCATACGATAGGTAAAACAACACATCATACTAAAATCGGAAAGTCTATACCAAATTGATGAATTTTCAAATCATTTTAAATAAAGAGGCGAGCCGGCCCCCCACTCATGCTTTACCTATGGTATAGCATAGCCATCGCAGGAATGACATCATAACGTTTCCAATAGGACATTAGAGTTTTTAAATAACGGCGGATTTGTGGCGATGACTGTGGCATTCGATATTGACGGCAACAGGAAGCGAGGCAATATGGCAGGGGGCGGTCTCAATCAGGCAGGCAAGGGCGGTTGTATCGCCGCCCAGCCCCTGCGGGCCAAGGCCGAGCGAATTTATTGCTGAAAGCAGCTCTGCCTCCATCCGGGCGTAAAAGGGGTCCTTATTTTTTTCATTCAGATTGCGAACGAGGGCCTTTTTTGCCAAAAGACAGCTTGTCTCGAAATTGCCGCCAATCCCGATGCCCACAATAAAAGGCGGGCAGGCATCTGCGCCGGCATTTTTTACAACATCGACAATCCAGTTTATAACCTGCTGTTTTTCGGCTGTGGGTTTGAACATCGAAAACCGGCTTTTATTTTCGCACCCGCCGCCCTTCGCCATAACGGTTATCTTCAATTTGTCGCCGGCGGCAATCGAACAGTGAATAACGGCAGGCGTATTCGTGCCGGTATTTTCCCTTGTCTGCAATGGTTCGGCTACAACGCTGCTTCGTAAAAAGCCGTCCTTGTATCCGGCGGCAACGCCTTCGTTAATCGCATCATACAATGTCTTGCCCTTTGGCGATTTTATCGCTGCATCGCTGCCGACCTCCACAAAAACAACCGCAAGCCCCGTATCCTGGCACAGCGGTATCTGTTCATCAGCGGCGATGCGGGCGTTTTCAACAAGCTGATTTAAAATCTTTGCCGCTCGCGGATTGGTTTCCCTCTTTGCCGCTTCCGCAAGGGCATCGAGGACATCCGCCGGCAGCTCATAACAGGCTTGTTTGCACAGCGAACCAACAGTCTCGATAATCTGCTGGAAATCAATGATTCGAGCCACGGCTATTTCTCTGCAATTTTGATATCAAAACTTTTATACATCGTGTTGCCGATGTCGTCGCTTATCTTTAATGCGATAATGTGTTCACCGACCTTCAGGTCCTTTATCAAAATGGTAAAGTCCTCTCTGGTCGTATCATAAACAAGGTCGTCCGGCAGGCTGCCAATCCAGTCGGCATTGCTGTCAATTGTATAAGAAACCTTCCCAACAACGCTTAACTGGTCAACAACTGTAAGCTTGATTGTTATATCCTTCTTGTCTATCTGAACATCGGATTTTTCAATAACAGGAGCAGTATTATCCACAATGACAGGCTCGCTTATTCTGCTGTCCGTCAGCTTCGTTGCAGGGGTGTTGCTTTTTTCATCGCTGGCCGTCACCCTTATTTCGTATCTGCCGTCCTCAACCGTCCTGCCGTCCCATTCGAAGAACGGCTGCTCGGTCTGGTCCTCTAATTCTATCCAGACTTCTGTGCCGAGCCTTCTCAAGTCGATTTTGTACACCAATTTATCGCCGTTCTCATCGCCAGCCTTGTAATCAACTTTGAAAAACCCCTCTTTGCCGGCTGATTCAATCCTGCTGACATTAACCGATTCGACTTTCGGGGCAAGATTAGGAACCGTAGCCGCTACCGCCACCTCTCTTATGACGGGAGTGCGGGTGCCGTCATCGCATTTTAATGTAAGCTGATACTGACAGAACCTGCCGACAGGACAGGATAATTGAACCGGCTCGGTTATCTCAACCGGTTCGCTCCAGGAGTTAAACCCGGGGTCGTTGATATCCTTTACATTGCCGCTTCTTGCGGAAACCCTGACGAGACAACCTGTCGGAATATCAGCGTCAATCTGGAGCTTGCCCCAGTTTGCGGGCTGTCCCGCATCGATTAAATCCGATGTATAAGTGCCTTCTTTGGCGAAGGCTTTATTTACCTTTATCAGCTTTGCAGGATTGGCTGTGCCGAGATAAACATCGTCGCCCGAAGCTGCAACCGCTGTTATCTGCGAGGCCTGCTCGTCCTCGAAAGAAACCGCCTTTTGTTCCGAATCAATATCTACAGAAAACAGCTGGGCCTCGTTGCCTGCGCCGACAAGAAGTTTGTCGGCCTGCTGCGTCATACAGAAAAATACTGCGGTCTCGGTAAACTGCTCTGTCACGAAACCTGCCGGCATAATTTTGTAGACCACACTTGCGGCGGCTGGTCTGACGCCGCGAGGGACAGCGGGGGGCTGCTGCGCCTTTTTCTCGTCAACATCCTTCCGCATATTGGCTATCTGAAGCTTGCGAACAGGCTCGTCGGCGTTTTGCTCTGCCGATTTTTGCTGTCCGCCGGGGGCGGGCTCGGGCCGACCTGCCATTTGTCCGCCTTGGGCGGACGCTGCAAAGCGGCCCTGCCTGCTGACAACCTGTGCGGACGTTGCCGCTGCGTATAAAACCCCCTTTTTTGTCAGCAATAGCGCTGTAATCTCAGGCTGGTCGCTGTCATACAACACGGAAGCGGTTTTTGTCCTGGGGTTTATCTTATAAACAAGTCCGCGTTCATCGCTGCCGGCATAGACAAAGCCGTCGTCGCCGACCGCCAGCGAAAGGATGTTTTTGTCGCGGGCATGATAAACAACCTGAGGATTTTTGGCAAATGAATCAAGCTTGTAAACTTTTCCTTCAGGCCCTGTGCCGAGGTAGATGTCGCCCTTTTTATCGACGGCAACGGCAAAGATATATTTTGCATCGTTCGGCTCAAAGACGGTCTCCATTTTGTCGCCTTTTAAGCGAAGCAGCCGACAGTTTTTGCCGCTGACAGCCGCCAGCAAATGACCTGATATATCGATATTCATAGCAAAGATATGCTCGTTTGTTAAATACTCGTTCGGCTCGACGGCTCGGTCGGTCTTCGGGGCGTTATTAGGTTCGCCTGCGGGCAGAGTATCTTTTTGTGATGAATCCGGCTTTGTATCATCTTTTGAACCATCCTTTGCAGGCCTGGCCTGCTTAAAAGGGGAAATTTCCCTCGGGTAAATCTTATTCAGCTTACCCATACTGTATGAATAAATCCCGCCGTTCGGACTCGTCCCGAAATAAATCGCTGAACCGTTGACGGCGATACAATTTATCGACCACGGCTGTAATCCCGATACATCGGTATCGAATTTGTCAACAATAGTCTCATTCGACAGGCCGAGCTGAATTATTCCTTTTGAACTTATTACAACATCCTTTGTCTTGCCCTTCTGAAACTGGGTGAAGCTGTCGTGGCGAAAAATTTTTGTGCTGACCGCCAGACAAAATTCCGCACACAAGCCCATCAGAATCAACCAGGCAAAAACACATAACGGCAATGCCGGTGAACATCTCAATCTTATTTGCCCTGCTGCTCTGCGAAGCACGAGAAAAAACTTTCTTTTGATCTTCATTCTTTTACCCCGTTAATTTTCCACTGTAATCTGAATATTTTTTCTGTCGATTGTTAAAAGGCCGGTTTCCAACGAACTTTCTATCCAGTTCTGGCGAGGCTGGCCGGTCAAAGAACGCTTCGCGTCATACAGAATAGCGGCCTTTGTGGCCGGCAGGTCCGAAAGCTCCGCTCTCTCCAGCACAATGCCGCTGGGCGGTAAAATCAAAAGACAATACAAATTATCACGCTTGGTAGTCAAAAGCTCACCCATCACCTCAACGAGGCTGTCGAAGCTCTGTGCGATAAAACGATAGGGAGCAGCCTGATTGAAAAATCTGATATATTCAGCCGTTCCGCAGACAACCAGGTCATACCTGCCCGCCGAAAGGTTTTCCGGCAATTTCACCTTGAAGTTATAGCTTTTTTTCGGCGCTCTGACCGATTCAAGCACAACGTCAACATCAACCGTATCGCCCGGCTTTACTTTCGTATTGGAGACCTGAACGGACCAGATATGGGCAGAGCTATCCTTCGGGACGATTTTAATGCTTATATCTATCGACTTTATACTAACGGCCTTAAAAGGATTATTCATAAGAAGTTCGACGGCGCCTGCCACCTCGCCGGTCAAGTCTTCTACTGCTGTTCCGCTTGAAGTATTTTCAAACGTAAATTGGCCGGCCTGCTGGGGGGTAATTGTCGCCCTATACTCAATTTTATGTTCCGGCGGCAAATCGCCGAGATACAAGGCGGCCCCGTCGATAACCGCCCTAATCAGCAGGGGTGTGAGCATTTTGTTGTTGACAATCCGGCAGCTGTATTTCCTCAACTGGGTATCGTTATAGCGGTCAACCCGTATGGTCATATCAAACATCGAGGCCTGTGCACCAACTTGGCCGCGAACTGCGAACGATTCGTCAACCTGCAGGGCGCCGACGATCTGCACCGGGCTTATAAGCTTAAATGAGAGGAACTGGTTGGCTATAATCGTATACACCTGACCTGTCGCCATAGGCAAATCCACCGGGCCGAACCCAGAGCAGCGAGTGGCCAAAACCATAGACCGCATCCCCGACAACCTCCGTCACCGTGCCGCCGGCGGCAATCGTTATATCGCCATAGACAAGCGGGACAACCAGACTTGTGCCGGGCGCTAATTTTGTATTCTGATTATTTATATCCGCTGCTTTGTTATCCTCTGCAGCCCCCGAACCGCCCGGGCCGACAACCGGCAAAAAAGATAACGGCTCAAATATGGAATTTAACCGGTTCACCGCCGCGGCGGGCAGGCCGGATACGAACAAAGGCATCGGCAAAGGCTGCATTCCCGAAGTATTGTTTCTTCTTGCATCCAAAAAAGCCTGAAATTGATTTTCAGCGCCGGTCAGACTGACAGGTCTCGAAAAGTCAAAAGAGATTGCTGAGGTATCCGCCGGGTTCTGATAGGCCTGTGACTGTCCTGCTTTGAGCATATATTCTATCGGCGTGACACCGTATATCGGGTCTTTGCTGGCGAACCAGCCAAACGCCATTGCTCCCGCAAGTCTGCCGTCAATATAAACCGGCGAGCCGCTGCAGCCGGCAATTACGCCGGCATGCAAAAACTGCGGACCCTCGCATTCGACCAAAATCACATCACTGGCCGGGCGAAAATTATGAATTATGCTCAAAACCTCAAGGTCGAATTTGCCTACTTCAGTGCCTTTCATACAGGTAAGGCAGTAGCCTTTCATACCTGCCTTTATTTCGCTTACGGCGATGTATTTACTTTTGTCCAGCTCGGCAAGGCAAAATCCGCCTTCGGCAGACAAAATTACAAAAACAACAATAATGATTGATTTATACGGTCGATACATCATAAAGAGTCTGCCTTCTTATCCGCCTGCGGCGGAAACAAAAACCGCTTATGCAACTACGCCAATGGATAGAATTTTATTGCCGGACGAGGATATTGCAAGGCAAAAGGATTTTTTATATAATTGTTCGGTCAATCTGTTAAGACTTGATGAATTTTTACCAAATTACCCTTTTTAGAACGGGAAAGGCAAGATATGAAGTCAAAGGACCGTCATGAGCTGAAGGAGAATGAGCTGGCAGAATGGTTTGTAAATCTGCCGGCCTGGTTCGAAAAAAATCGCAACACAATAATTTATGTTTCGGTCAGCCTGATTATCCTCGGCGTCCTCTGGTTCTGGCACCACTATCAAACAAATGTGATTGAGCCGGGGAGAAATATGCGATTTACAGAAACACTCGCACAACTGTCGGCTCTAAAGCCCAGGATTCTGCAGTCAAATCTCCAGCAAATAGACGCGACTTCAAATCTGCGGGAACTGGCAAAAAACTTGTCAGATATGGCCGACACGACAAAGAACGTCAGGACAGCAGCATTTGCCTATATCGAGCAGGGAAAGGTTCTCCGCACGGATGTGCACTATCGATCGAATACGCCGGATGAAAACCAGCTGGCAGAGCAGATAAATAAGGCAAAAGAGGCCTACAGCAAGGCCCTGGCTAAACTCGAAGCTGCGCCGGCTGAAAAAGGAAAAACCCTCGACGAAACGCTTGCTGCAGAAGCAATTTTCGGCATCGGCTTATGCGAGGAGGAACTCGGCAATCTCGATGCTGCCAGAAAAAAATATGTGGAAATTGTCTCTAATCCTGCCTACAAATATATGACCACCGTTATGGAGGCACAACAAAGGCTGGATATTATGGCCGACTTTGAAAAAACGGTCGAGTTTGAACCTTCCCCCAACCCTATCCCTGAGTCCGCCGCAGGCGGAACGATACCTGCTGAAATGATACAGACTCCGCCCGTCGGCAGCGAAGTCAATTCAGGCCCTGCAATCAAACCGGCAGCCGATAGTAATTCGCCAAACTCAACAGCCGATTAAAAAGTGAATAAGGATATAAATTTACAAAATCTGAACAGGGACGGCGAGCCGCTGATACTCGTGGTCGGCTCGTCCATAGTCGAGCGGCGCATCGACAAATACCTGTATCACCGTCTCGGCGGATACAGCAGGGAAAAATTACAGAAAATTATCAAAGCGGGCGGCGTAAAGGTCAACGGCACAATTATCACAAAACAAAGTTATAAGCTCAAAGACGCAGACAAGATTGAACTTACCGCTCCGCCGCCTGCGCCCAAAGAAATCCTGCCGGAAGACATCCCGCTCAAAATCATTTACGAAGATGACGATATTATCATCGTCAACAAGCCCGCAGGTATGCTTGTCCATCCGGCACGAGGCAACCTGCACGGAACACTCGTCAACGCCCTGTCGTTTTACTCGGACAAACTATCGAGCGGCCTGGGCGAGTTCAGGCCGGGCGTTGTCCACCGGCTCGACAAAAACACCACCGGCGTAATCGTCGTCACCAAAAATGAAACCGCCCAGTGGAAAATCGCCAAGCAGTTTGAACGCCGACAGACATACAAGGAATACCTCGCAATCGTTCACGGCACGCCTGAACTGAAAAGCGACCGGATAAAGGTGCCTCTCGGGATGCACCCGAGGATTCGCGAAAGGCAAGCTATCAGGCCGCATATCGGCAAGGAGGCGATAACCTTTTACGAAATCGCTGAGGAGTTCAGGGGCTTCTCGCTGATGCGGCTTTTTCCAAAGACAGGCCGAACCCACCAAATAAGAGTGCATCTGTCTTACATAAAGCATCCGATAGTGGCAGACGACTGGTACGGCGGTAAACTCGTATATCTCTGGCAGTTAAAGGACGAAAAATCCGCCATTGAAGACCCGCTTATAAAGCGGACTGCGCTGCACGCTTACAAACTCGGCTTTACGCACCCAACCACCGGAAAGCTGGTTGAGTTTGAGGCTCCCCTCGCCCCGGATATGCAGAACCTCCTCGACCTCCTGAGAAAATATAGAAGCAAATGAAAATCCGAAGCACAAATTTCTAAATCCGAAAACTCGGATGTCTTAGCCGATGCCTGTTTCCCGATGTCTTTACGGCTGTTACTCCTGCGGAAGTTTGGCGAGGTCGTCTCGGAGCCTGCAATCATTAAAATGTCGCCTTGGTAACCTCGCTTTAACTTTTATATATTCTCTCAATCGTCCTCGCCTTTAGATGCAGCGGTTTCCCTTCATATCTCAGCTTTGCTTTAATTCATCGATGATTTTCGGCAGCTCAACCGCTAAATTGTCAAGTTGTTGTGCTTGCATGATTATTTCTTTTATCAGGCCGTTTCTTTTCGCTTCATCGACTGCCGTCTCTTGCTTTAACAGCTCAGCTGCAGATTTTGATATCACATCAAGCGCCCCCTTAACATCGTATGTTGCGGTATCGAGAATCATATTTCGGATACGAGATTTTCCCAGCTCCGCCTCAGCTCTTATATTGGCTTCGGCAAGCCGAGCTCCTTCAATCGCCAGAGCGGTCTGCATAACAAACATTTCCAGGATGTGAAAATTGTCCGGACTGAGGAATTGTTTTTCGTCGCTCGGAAAAACACCGAGAACTCCCACAATTTCCTGAGAGCCGGTTAGCGGCACATATAATCCTTCTGAACCAGAGAACGTATCCGTTCCTTTCCCTGCAATTTTACGATGTTCATACACCCAGCTTGCCACCGCCTGCTCCTTGGAAGCCAATTCTCTTCCTCGCGAAATGGCCGTAAGAATAGTAAGAGTCTTATTTGCCGAAATCAGCGACAAAAATAACAGCCGGGCATTTAAAAAAGTCCTGTATGTGAGAAAGAAAGATTTGAAAAAGCTCGTCAGGGCGTGATGATTTGGCAAGGTCGCTGCTTAAGGAATAAAGGACCTGGGTTCTTTCTTCGCGCAAACGTAATCCTATGGTTTGGCGGCGGAGCCTGCCTGTCAAGCTTCCGATAATTAGGCCGACTATCAGCATAACACCAAAAGTAATAAGGTGCTCTTTGTCCATAACCGAAAAGGAATAAAACGGCGGTACAAAAAAGAAGTCGAAGAAAGCGATGCTTAAGAGCGTCCCGAGAATCGAAATCCGCCGCCCATATCGGAATGCAAGCCATGCCACACCCAGAAGATATACCATAATGAGATTTGCAAGGGCTAAATACGGAAATAGCAGTTTATTAACAGCGGTGCAAAGACCTATTATAAAAACAGCCCAAAAGACACCTTTCCATGAAAAGGATTTTACCGGCACATATTGCGTCTTTAGCGGCTCCTCTTCACTTTCCCCGCTGATAAGATACAAATCAATCTCGCCGCACTTACGAGCCAGCTTGTCGATGAATGAGCCAAACAATATCTCCTGCAATCTCGGTTTATCGGGCTTGCCTATGATAATCCTGGATATGTTTTTTGACCGTGCATAAGAAATCAAGGTTTCGGCGACATCTTCTCCGCTTAATGTCACCATACTCGCTCCCATTTTTGCCGCAAAGTGCAACATTTCAGCGACTCGCCCTTTATCCTCGGCTCTCTGTTCAAGAGCCGAAGGCCTTTCAACGTGAACTACTGTCCATTGAGCCCCCAAATCAGACGCAATTTGTTTGGCGGCACGAATAATTTTTGCAGCTCTTGGATTCGAGCTTATACATACCAGAAAAATGCTCTCCCACTTTCCAAACAGTCGATATTGCATGAACATCCTTAAAAAGTCGCAATCTTGTGTCAACGCTCCTGCTTGTATATTTCAACGCCAATTGACGCAAAGCGATTAAATTGCCGAAACGGAAGAAATTCAGGGCGGCTAATTCGGCTTGCTCTCCCAAATAGACCTTCCCTTCTCTGAGCCGCTTTAACAACTCTTCGGTAGGTATGTCAATTAGTTCTATTTCATCCGCTTTTTCAACGAAAGTATCAGGCACCGTCTCATGAACAATAACTTTGGTAATCTGCGCCACAATGTCATTAACACTCTCGCAGTGCTGCACATTAAGCGTTGTGTAAACATTGATACCGATGTCAAGCAGTTCTTCAACATCCTGCCATCGTTTCACGTGTCGGGACCCCTGAACATTGGAATGGGCCAGTTCATCCACCAGAATAAGAGCAGGGCGCCTCTTGAGGGCAGCTTCCAAATCAAATTCTTTAACTTCAACATTCTTGTAGGAGGTGGATTTGAGAGGAATTATTTCCAATCCTTCGAGCAGCGCTTCTGTTTCAGGGCGCTTATGAGTTTCAACTATTCCGATGACTACGTCAACGCCCTCTTTTTTGCGCAGCCTGGCTCCCTCAAGCATGGCGTAAGTTTTTCCGACGCCGGCAACGGCACCGAAAAAAATTTTCAGTCTTCCTCTTTCGGAATCCTCTGCTTGAATACGCTTTAATAGTTTATCTGGGTCAGGGCGTTCATCCATTAAAAAGATTATACCTCATCTTTTATACTCATCCAAAGCCATATTTAACTGCAAAACATTAACAACCGGCTCGCCGATTATTCCCAGCAAACGCACTTGGGTGTTTTCTCTGACAATTTCAGCAACCTTTTCCTGTGGTATGCCTCGTAAACGCGCAACACGCGGGACCTGATACATCGCCGCCGCTACACTGATATGCGGGTCAAGGCCGCTGGCCGATGCCGTCACCAGGTCAACCGGAACAAGATTTTTATTATCCGGGTCGGCGTCTTGAAGCAATTTTACGCGTTCCACAACCCTTTGGCGCAAAGCCATATTCAGAGGGCCGAAGTTTGAGCCGCTCGAGGCCGAAGCGTTAAATGCCGCAGGTGAAGTGGCAGATAGACGTCCCCAAAAATAATTAGGGTCATCGAAATATTGTCCAATGAGAGACGAACCTGCGGGCTTGTCGTTCCTTAATATTATACTGCCATTGGCCTGAGGATGAAAGAAAACTTGCGCAACGGCAGTAATCACAAACGGGTATATAAGCCCCGTAATAACTGTTAAGAGCAGGAAAACGAGAAACGCAGATTTTAATTGCTTTCGGAACATATACACTCACACTACTTAACCAAATTCAACGCAACTATAAACATATTGATCAGCTTAATTCCTATAAAGGGAGCAATAATTCCTCCAACGCCGTAGATAAGAATATTATTGCGTAAGAGTCGGCTTGCCGATACCGTCTTGTAAGGTGCGCCCCTCAGAGCGAGCGGGATAAGCAGGATGATAATAATCGCATTAAAAATAACCGCTGAAAGCACCGCACTTTGCGGGGTGGCAAGATGCATAATATTAAGTTTGGCCAAAGGAGGATACGTGCTAACAAATGCCGCAGGAATAATGGCAAAGTATTTCGAAATATCGTTAGCAATGCTAAAGGTCGTAAGTACCCCTCGTGTAATCAGAAGCTGCTTGCCAATTTTTACCACCTCCATAAGTTTGGTGGGGTTGGAATCAAGGTCAACCATGTTCCCGGCTTCCTTGGCGGCTTGCGTGCCGGTGTTCATAGCCACGGCAACGTCGGCTTGCGCAAGCGCAGGCGCATCGTTAGTGCCGTCTCCGGTCATAGCAACCAGATGTCCATGGCTTTGTTTTTCACGGATAAGGTTGAGCTTCATCTCCGGCGTCGCTTCCGCCAAGAAATCATCAACGCCTGCCTCGGCTGCGATAGCCGCAGCCGTCATAGGGTTATCTCCCGTAATCATAATTGTCTTGATGCCCATACGGCGCAGTTGGGAAAAACGCTCTTTTATGCCGCCCTTGACGATGTCTTTAAGGTGAATGACACCGGCGATGCAGGCATTTTCACTGACTGCAAGGGGTGTCCCGCCTTTTTTAGCTATATCGGCTGCAACTTCTTTCATTTCGGCGGGAAACATTCCACCAGAATCTTTAACGTGTTTTTCGATTGCGTCTACGGCGCCTTTTCTAATCCTTCTGCCGTCGCCGAGGTCAACTCCACTCATCCGCGTCTGGGCACTGAAAGGTATGAACTTCGCGGCAAGCTCCTGCACGTGACGCGCCCGAATGTTGTATTGCTGCTTGGCAAGAACAACTATACTTCTTCCTTCCGGCGTTTCATCGGATAAGGAAGCTAACTGCGCGATATCGGCCAAGGAGGCCTCGGAGAAACCATCCGCAGGAATAAAACTAACCGCCTGCCTGTTGCCCAGCGTAATGGTTCCTGTTTTGTCCAAAAGCAGCGTGTCAATATCCCCGGCTGCTTCCACCGCCCTGCCTGACGTAGCAATAACATTTACCTGAATCATTCTGTCCATACCGGCAATACCGATAGCCGGAAGCAGTCCGCCGATAGTTGTGGGAATAAGACATACCAGCAGCGCCACTAATACGGTTACGGTAACCGGCGTTCCACTTCCCGACGACGTCACACTGTAAATAGAGAAAGGCAACAAGGTCACGGTGGCGAGAAGAAAAATAATAGTAAGCCCGGCAAGTAAAATGCTCAGCGCTATCTCGTTAGGTGTTTTTTTGCGTTTTGCGCCTTCCACCATAGCTATCATCCTGTCAAGAAACGTCTCACCCGGGCTCGAAGTGATTTTGATAATCAGCCAGTCTGAAAGCACTTTAGTCCCGCCGGTGACGGCGGACCTGTCCCCGCCGCTTTCCCTAATCACAGGTGCGCTTTCACCAGTGATGGCGCTTTCGTCAACCGAGGCAATTCCCTCAATGACTTCGCCATCCATTGGAATTATATCACCTGCCTCAGCCAAAACAACGTCTCCCTTGCGAAGCTCTTTCGAGGGGACCAGGATATAAACAGAACCGAACCGGGGCGATTTTAACTTTTTAGCGACAGTATCTTTTCTGTGGCGTCTGAGACTGTCGGCCTGGGCCTTGCCTCTGCCCTCAGCTAGAGCTTCTGAGAAATTGGCAAAAACCAGCGTAAGCCACAGCCATATCGTAATTGCGAGAATAAAACCTGCCGGCGCTTCACCTTTGCCGAACAAAGAATGAATATATAAACCGGAAGTCAAAATGCTTCCAACAAGAACCACGAACATCACCGGATTTTTTATTTGATGGGCGGGATTAAGTTTCTTGAAAGAGTCAATAATTGCTCTTGTCAAAATCAGCCGGTCGAACACCGACACTTTCTTTTCCTTTTTATTCATTGCTTCTCTCATCTTAATGTGCCACGAGCATCAAATGCTCAACAATCGGACCCAGTGCAAGCGCAGGGAAAAAAGTCAGGGCGCCAACAATCAGCACAATCGATACCAGAAAACAAATGAAAAGCGGCGTGTGAGTCGGAAGCGTTCCCGCACTTGCGGGAATAATCTTCTTCTTTGCCAAGGAGCCGGCTATCGCCAGAATGGGAATCGCCAGCCAGTAGCGGGCAAAAAACATCGCCAATCCCAAAGCGATGTTATAGAAGGGTGTATTTGCGCCAAGCCCTGCAAAGGCACTGCCGTTGTTGTTGCCAGCCGAAGAAAAGGCATAGAGAACTTCGCTAAAACCATGCACACCCGGGTTAAAAATGGTAGCTTTCGCGGCAGGTGTTACTACCGAAATCGCCGTGCATAAAAGGACAATCATAGGCGGTATCAGAACCATTAGGACTGCCATTTTCATTTCGTAGGATTCGATCTTCTTACCCAAATACTCCGGCATACGTCCCACCATAAGCCCGGCAACAAAAACCGCCAAGATAACAAATGCAATCATTCCATAAAGTCCTGAACCGACACCGCCAAACACCACCTCTCCGAGTTGCATCAACCACATCGGTATTAGACCGCCCAAAGGCGTAAAAGAATCGTGCATTGAATTGACGGAGCCATTCGAAGCTGCTGTTGTTGCAGTTGCCCATATTGCAGAATTGGCTATCCCGAATCGCGATTCCTTCCCCTCCATATTACCACCCGGCTGAAGAGAACTTGCCGATTGGTCAATACCTAAACCTGCAAAGGCCGGATTGCCTGCCTGTTCAACCTGCACGCATACCCAAAGACAGGGAACAAAAATTATTAACATAGCAATAAGCAATGCCCATCCCTGCCTTCTGTCTTTGACCATATAACCAAACGTATAACAAAGTGCTGCTGAAATAAGCAATATCGCCACCACTTCAAGCAGATTGGACAAAGCCGTTGGATTTTCAAAAGGATGTGCTGAATTAACGTTAAAAAAACCGCCGCCGTTGGTTCCCAATTGTTTGATGGCAACCTGTGAAGCGGCAGGCCCTAAAGGCAAAACCTGAGTTGTAACCAGCTTTCCATCACTGCCGGTTAATGGCTGAACAAGCTCAATTGTCTGAGCGGGCTTGAACGTCTGCACCACTCCCTGACTAACAAGAACAATCGCCAAAATTATCGATAGCGGTAATAAAACATAGAGCGTGGCACGGACAAGGTCTGCCCAGAAGTTGCCGATAACCTCTGACTGGCGCCTTATAAATCCCCGGATAATCGCTATTAATATGGCGATACCCGTTGCGGCAGATACAAAATTTTGAACGGTCAAGCCGAGCATTTGGGTTAAGTAGCTCATAGTTGTCTCGCCTGCATAGCCCTGCCAGTTTGTATTTGTAGCGAAACTTACCGCAGTGTTGAAGGCACAATCAGGCGAAACTGCCGGCATATGCATAGGATTTAAAGGAAGAAATTGCTGGAATCGCTGGAGAAGATAAACGGCTAAAAGACCAATGATATTGAAAGCCATCATCGCAAACGCATAAGTCCTCCACGTCATTTCTTCTTCAGGATTAACGCCGCCTAAGCGGTAAATCAATCTTTCAATCGGCAAAAACCATTCGTTCAAAACGACCGGCCTGCCTTCGAAGATGCGTGCTATGTATATCCCCAGAGGCTTTGCCGAGAGAATTAAAATTGACAAAAAGACAATAATCTGAACTGCCCCATTAAAAGTCATGAGAATATCTCCGGCTTAAGAAGTGCAACAAGAAGATACACAAAAAGAATTACCGCAATCACACCGCCTATCCAGTAAACAACCATAATCTCTCCCCTTATATCTTATCGCAAAGTTTTATAAACCCGACTGATAAACAGGCGAATCCTAAAATTATCCCAAAAAATAACAAATCCATAGTATGATACATTCCCTTCACGGTGGGCAAAAGGTAATAAAAAAACCGCCTTTTCGGGCGGCTCCTATTAGAACCATTGCCCTTTCAAATGCCTGCGAGATTAGCTGACGGGCTCGGGTTTGAAAGTACCCTATCCTTTTCAGGAATACGCCCCATAAATCGGGTCTCCCGCATTCGTGCTTTGCACGAATTTAGGCCGCAATAATTTTTTATATTTTAAGACATTGTATATTCGATGAACTGCAAGTCAAATACTTTTTTTCCGAGATGGGGCAGATTTGTTTTTGCCTTGAAGGATAAAGTAAGTTTTGACAAAAAGACTCGTGCTGCGTAGCATGACTATGCAGAGCAGCATAAGAATGGTAGAAAATGAAGGTTGTTCAATGCAGAGAAGCGGGCCAAGAAACTATAGAATACGAGGCAGTCTGGAAAGGATAATGTATGTCCAAGGGTCGTGATGTTAAAAAAGATGTAAAGAAGAAACCGCAAAGAACGTTAAAAGAGAAACGGCTTGCAAAAAGAGCTAAAAGGGAAGGCAATTACCCATAAACAGCAGGACTGGCATAAACACCCTCTGTTTCCCGTTTTGTGACGAATTGTCGGCATCCCGATACTTCGGGGTACAAACTCTATAATCATCGTTCGGTGGAAAAGGATGCCTAATATGCCTTTAATAAGCACTATGGGTGGGATAGCTATTGGTGTGGCGTTGTGATTTTGGCTGTGTTTATTGGAATGAAAATAAAAGATAAATATTTTTAGAAAGGGAATAAACAGAATGAACATTTATGTAGGGAATTTATTGTTTGACGTCACCGAAGGCGAATTAAAAGAGCTTTTTGCGCCGTTCGGCCAAGTCACAGAGGTCCGCCTGATAATGGATAAGTTCAGCGGTAAATCAAAGGGGTTCGGATTCATTGAAATGCCCTCTAAAGAGGAAGCAGAAAAAGCTATCGAAGGACTGAACGGCAAAGACATCAAGGGACGGGCTATGACTGTCAACGAGGCAAAGCCGAAGACCGACCGTGGTGATAAAGGTGGACGAGGCGGTTTTGGTGGCGGCGGTAGTGGCAATCGTGGTAGCGGTTTCGGCGGCGGAGGACGCTACTGACAGCCGGTATTGCTGAAAAAGTAAATACGCGACAGCAGATAATATGACAGAACACCAACAACAAGAACAAGGTGGGGGCATAACCCCGGAGGTGCTCAAGAGTGCGATGAAGGCGTTCAAGAAGCGGCTCAAATTCACTGCCCTCGATGACGATTTGCGCCTTGGACATGGGGCGCTTTTGGGCGGGCCTACGGGCGTTTTTGCGATAAGGCCGCCCAGCCAGTTTCCGCAAGAGGTCTGGGACCAATTATGCCGGCAGGGAAGACTACGCGACAGCGGGCACGGTTTGTATGAACTAGGTAAAAGTGCCCTGAGTCCTTGGGACTCCTTATAGAGGACTTCCTAATAGAAACACAAAAGATTTCACGAGTGCTCAGGACGAGTATTGAATAAGCACCGGGAATCCGCCGTAGGCGGAACAGAAACAGCCTGGGTTTGGCGTTTTATACAGACTGTATAAATATTGTTAGTTGCCTGATGTAGGAAGAGTTTCGAATATGCTGTTAAAACAATATACCAGAGAAAACAATATTCATGAACTTGATATTCTACTTGATAAAAGTCTAAACGAAAAATTTCTTAGTGAAGCTATCAATGAGTTCAACTTCGACAATGAAGAAAATCGTTTTTTTGGTGATTCAGTTGAAATTAAACACAAAGTCTTTCGACAGCAGTTTATCAAATTTCGCAATTCAAAGAAAATAGCTATTTCAAATTCAATTGTCGTGGGAGATCTTATTTTTCTCAGCGACGATGGCCCGATTGCAGTATTTCTTGACAATTGCATAATTTCAAAAGAACTTATGTTTTTTGGATGTGATGTGAATAATATCGAGATCAATGATTGCAACATTTCGTCAATTCGTTATTGCAATTCCAAAATCATAAATTGCCGTATCTCGAACTGTAGAGTAGGAAATATTTCCATTGCAGACTCAATGCTAAAACAACTAGACTTCTTTTGTAATACAATAAATAACATCGAAAAATATCACAGCAAGATCAACCAATTTCAGTCAACTGGCGATACAATTGATCTGCAACGAATAATAAAAGGCGAAAATCCGAGAAATATTGGCTTGCTTGATTTTGTTGACACCTCTGTCGAAGTAATGCTGGATTCAATAGAAGATCGCGTTGAAACAAGAATTGAGACACTTCACTTCTTGAAAGACGCCAATCTTCTTTCTAAGAAAGGAGATCTTGAGCGATTAACTGACATTGAATTGACATGCCTTTCAGAGACAACCCGTTTGAGCAAATGGTTAATAAAGCGTCTTTCTGGGTTTACAAAACCTTCAGTGTTTTTCATTGCTGGAATATTTATAATATTAAGTTTTTCATTCGGCTACTATACATGCGGCACCATAAGGATTGATGAAAGAGATTGTATCTCATTTTGGGAGGCATTATATTTTTCAGGAGCAACATTTACTACAATTAGTTATGGCGATATGCAACCCTTAGGATTGACAAGAATATTTACGGTTGTTGAAGGCTTGCTTGGTATTATAATTTGTAGCGGATTCTTGGTTTCACTTGTAAGAAAATATACCAAGAGCAACTAACAATGGCATGCACTCGGACTGGGATTCCGCTGCGCTCCATAGCGACAGGTGAGCTTGATCGTTCGCAGTCCGGTCGATGGGCTTTGACTCGGTTTAGATAGACCTGACCGTTGAGTATTATACGGAAACCATATAAACAGAAGTTAGGCCGAATGAGAACGTATGGAACGAATTGAGCCTTTCAACTCGCAACATCTTGAGGCGGCATGTCAAGTGCTGGCCGATACTCAACGTGGGCTTACAGGCACACAGATTGAGCGACTTCTTCAGGAAATAAAGGTTGAAGACGTTTCACCTATCCTCACCAAATGGAAGAGGCTTTTCAATGCACTATGCGGCGCTCAGAACAATCATCAAGTTGGCAATCATTTAATCATGTTCATCAATCGCGCCATGAATCCAGTCAGCTACGCTCGTGACAAAGCTGCTTTCGATTGGCGCAGGAACGAGCTTAACGTCGTACTTGCGTTTTGTGGCTTTCAAGTCAGAGAAGACGGCAAGGTAATTAGGTCGAGTAAGGAAACGACACTTACAGGTGCGCTCGCACGTGCGGGACGTCTTCAATCCGCACTAGAAAGTCGAAGCGTTCATCCAGAGGTACTTAAATACTGCCGCGCAGAGCTGCTACAAGATAACTACTTCCACGCTATTCTAGAAGCCACAAAAGGTGTCGCGCAGCGAATTCGAGATATGTCCGGCTTGGGCACTGATGGCGCTGATCTAGTCAATACTGCATTCTCCACCAAGACACCAATTTTGGCACTCGGCCCACTGGTCACGGACACAGAAAGAAGTGAACAAAAGGGCTTCCTAAATCTTCTTGTAGGGTTGTTTGGGGCAATCCGCAATCCAGTGGCTCATGCCCCGAAAATATCTTGGCCAATGCCTGAACAAGATGCACTGGACATTCTGACCTTCATTTCATTTATTCATAGGAAACTTGACAATGTTGTTAAAGTGTCAGCCAAGGAGGCCTAACGAATCATTCCAGCGGACGTGTTACCGCGCCGCTGAATTCAGGCGTTCCGGTGAAATCTGAGCAACTTGTGCCATGGGTAGAAGCCGTCGACGAACCGGCAGGCAACCGCCACTGTATTTGACGGAAGTTTTATGCGATGTCAACGAGGCCGAGAGAGTCGCCGAACCTGGCGAGCAATGCGCTGCGGATGTTTTTGTGTTCATCTTTTGAAAGAGTCGGGTCTGAATTGACTAATTCGAAGGCATCTCTGCGAGCCAGAACGAGCAGTTCGTAATCGTCAATGATATTTGCGATTTTCAAATCGGGCAGGCCGTGCTGGCGCGTGCTGAACAGTTCGCCCGGCCCGCGAAGACGCAGGTCGTATTCAGCAATCTCGAAACCGTCATTGGTTCTCGTTAAACTATCAAGTCTGGCCTTTGCAGTTTCGTTTTCGATTGTTGCAAAGAGGAGGCAGTAGGATTTGGCCTGTCCTCTGCCGATGCGCCCGCGTAGCTGGTGCAATTGGGCAAGGCCGAAATGCTCGGCAGCCTCTATTACCATAATCGTTGCGTTGGGGACATCGATGCCGACCTCGATAACGACGGTCGAGACTAAGCAATCGATTTTTCCCTTTCGGAAGTCGCTCATTATCCGCTGCTTATCGGCGGAAGGCATCCGGCCGTGAAGCAGTCCGACCGAAAATTCGGGGAAGACTTCCCTCGACAGTCTCTTCCATTCGTCAGTTGCGGCCTTAATATCATCGGCCTCGACGGCGGCAATCCGCGGACAGACGAAATAGGCCTGTCTCTTCGCTCGCAATCGCTGGCGGATAAATTCGTAGGCCTTCAATCTATCAGCAGAATCGACAAGACGCGTTATTACCTGTCCTCTGCCGGGCGGGCAGTGCCGGATGGCCGATACATCGAGGTCGCCGAAAACGGTCATTGCAAGAGTCCGCGGGATAGGTGTGGCGGTCATAACAAGGCAGTGCGGCGTGGTCTTTTTGCGGAGCAGCCATCGCTGTTCCACGCCGAACTTGTGCTGCTCGTCGATTATCACCAGGCCAAGCGATTTAAATTCGATATCTTTCTGCAGAAGTGCGACGGTGCCGACAACGATGTCGATTTGCCCGGTTTTGATTTGTTCGATGGTCTGTTTTCTTTTTTTGCCCGACAGGCCGCCTGTAATCAGCAGTCTCCTGACGCCGCTGTTTTTGAGATACCGCTCGATGCTTATAAAATGCTGGTTGGCAAGAATCTCCGTCGGCGCCATAATTGCAACCTGCTTTTTATTCGCTACCACAAGCAGGGCGGCGTAGAGCGCAACGACGGTTTTTCCACTGCCGACATCGCCCTGCAGGAGACGATTGGTTGGCTCATCGTCGCACATATCGGCGGTGATTTCCTCTATAACAACATCCTGGTCTTCGGTGAGCAAAAACGGAAAACGTTTTCTGATTCGCCGGTCGATTTTCTCGTCAATCTTCATTTTTACCGCTTTAGAGAAATGCCTTGTCCTGTATCGTCGCAGCGCCAGCCCGAGCTGCATCAGGAAAAACTCATCGTATTTGAGCCGGCGCACTGCCTTCGCAAGACTTTTCTCATCGGGCGGATTATGTATCCAGGCAAAGGCGTCCCTTCGAGAAACAAGGTCGTTCTTTTTAAGGAAATTTCGGTCGTAAAATTCGCCAATTAAACAATCGAGCCTCTCGATGACAGGCCTGATTATCTGTTTTATCTGAGCGCTGGACAGGCCCGCCGAGGCCGGATAAACAGCGCCGCTGAAGGCATCAATTGGATTAGGACTTTTCTCATCTGCAATTATGAACTTCGGATTAGTAAGCTGGAACTGATGTTTATAGAGATTCACCCTGCCCGATGCAACAATGGTCTGGCCGGGCTGGAGCTGGTTTTGCAGGTAGCCGCCGTGAAACCAGACAATCCTGCAGACGCCGGTATCGTCAGCAGCAAACGCTTCAAATAAAGGAGGTCTTCGGAAGGACTGGTAATCGGTGGATTCAATCAGGCCTATAATTGTCGCATCCCGGTCGGGCTGTAAATGCTGCATTTTTACAGGCGGCGGCGCAAAGACCCAGTCCCGCGGGAAATATTCGAGCAGGTCGGCGACCGTGTGAATGCCAAGCCGGGCAAAAACCTCAGCCCTCGCCGGGCCAACGCCTTTGAGAAACTGCACCGATGTTGAAAGGTCTATTGCGTTTTGCTTATCCATTTCATTGTTTCTTTATTTGCGGTTCGCTGTTCACATATCTTTGGAAATAAAAAACCAAAAATAAAATATCAAAAATACATATTAAAAATCAAAAATATACGATTTTTGTTATAGACTTGCCTACTGATATACTCACTTACCCATATACCATTTTATTCTTCGAAGGCGAAGCGGCCAACGAGTTTTACAAAGCGGACGTCGCAGAGAAAGGATTCTGTGCAGCCGACGGGGGTTTTTTCGCCGAGGACAAGGCTCTGGACGCCGCCTTCGCCCACAGGCGTAATGTAAAGGCCGCCGATTTTGAGCTGTCCGAGGACAGGCTCCGGCATTTGGGGGACGGCAGCGGTGATGATGATTCGGTCGAACTGGATTTTTTCGGGCCAGCCGCTGCTGCCGTCGCCGATGTAAAATTCGATGTTGATAAGCCCAAGCCTTCCGAGGACGGCCTGTGCGGATTCGGAAAGCTGACCGAACCGCTCGATTGTATAGACCTTCTTTGCCAGCCTGCTTAAAACGGCCGTCTGGTAGCCGCTGCCTGTGCCGATTTCGAGGACCTCATAATCCGGTTTGAGCTTCAGGGCCTGCGTCATAAGAGCGACGATGTAAGGCTGCGAGATGGTCTGGCCTATACCGATGGGCAGGGGGCCGTCGCTGTATGCCTGCGAGCGGTACTGCAGCGGCGCAAATTCCTCCCGTGGTATTTCGGCCATTACCCCCAATAGGTTCTCATCTGTTATATCGCGGCCCTGCAGGTCAAGTTTGACCATTTGCTGACGGGCAACCGCAAAGTTATTTTTCTGGTTTTCGCCCATAAAAAAATTGTCGCTTTTTGTTCGATGTTTTGCAAAACAAATCTGCCGTTAATTTGGTTGCTATCGGCAGGCAAGATTGTAAAATGCCGTATTGAAAATTTAAATCAAACAGCTCAAAAAATCTCTTAAGGAGGCAAAAAAATGAGCGCCAAAAGAGCCCTTTTTTACCTGCTGCTTGGTATTCTGGGCGGTTGTGTGCCGGTAATGTCCCTGCATCCGTTATACGATGAACAGAATATCGTCTTTGATGAAAAACTGCTCGGCCTGTGGAGCAAGGACTCGAATGAAACTATGGAATTTACCCGGGCGGAGAAGGGAGAAAAACCCTATCAGCTTATTTATACAAGCCACAATAAAAAAACAAAAGAAACTGCCGAGGGGATATTTGACGTTTGTCTTGTAAAAATCGAAAACAAATTATTTCTCGATGTATTCCCTAAAGAGTCTCCCTGCGGCAAAATTGAAGAACCAAACGAGGCCAAATGGTTTTACAATTCATTCTTCCTTGTGCCGGTGCATACTTTTGTGAAAGTCAATTCAATTGAACCGCAATTAAAATTGGGATTTACTGATGATGAAAGTATGAAGAAACTTCTGGAGAAAGACCCAAATGCAATAAAACACGAGAAGATTGACGGCAATCCGATTTTAACTGCCGATACAAAAACGCTGCAGAAATTTGTCCTCAAACACGCCGACAGCAACGATGTATTCAGCGAGGAATTGATACTGGGAAAATCCAAAATTCGAAAATCAAATATCAAAATTGTGGAACCGCCTTCGGCAGAAAAGAAGAATTAAGAATTCAAGTATTTAGCCACCGCAGCCCGCCTGAAGTATGGTGGGCAAGACCGGGGTTATTCTAATTTTATGAATGAGTCCAAAAAGGTATATATCGGATTCAAAAAGCGAGGATAAGTGATGAGCAAAGACGAACCAAATCTGTCGAGTCAGCTTCGCAGATACCTTGTTGATATCGATGCGGCGAGCACGCACCAGCTCTTTACCGATTGCCTTGTCATCGGTTCGGGCATAGCGGGTCTTCGGGCAGCAATAGAGGCGGCACAACATTGTAATGTTATTGTGGTTTGCAAGGGTGCGGTTTCCGACAGCAACACCTGGAACGCACAGGGCGGGATAGCCGTTGTGCTTGAGCCGCCGAAGGCGGACTCACCCCCGCTCTTGCTTTCGCCTGCCTCTGCGTCTCTCCCGCAGCTTGTTGCACAAGCAACAGCGGGAGGCAGCAGGCAAGAAAACGCAGGGGCGGACTCGGTCGAATCCCACATTGCAGATACTCTAAAAACAGGTTGCTCCCTTTGCGACGAAAAGGCAGTCGAAACGGTGGTTCGCCAGGGGCCGCAACTGATACAGCAGCTTTTAGACTGGGGCGCCGAATTCGATAAAACCGACGGCAGGATAACCGCAACTATCGAGGGCGGACATTCATACCCGCGGGTCATCCACGCGCACGGCGACAACACGGGCAGGATTGTCGCAGAGGCTCTGGTTAACAAAGCTCGCCAAAATCCGAATATAAAGATTATCGAAAACTTTTTTACCATTGATTTGGTAACCGACGACAACCGCTGCCTGGGCATCATCGGGCAAGATAATCCGCCGAAGGCAGGCAGGCAGATTATCTGGGCTGCCAATACGATTCTGGCGACCGGCGGGGCAGGCCAGCTCTACCGTGAGACAAGCAACCCTTCCGGTGCAACGGGCGACGGTTTAGCAATGGCCTGGCGGGCAGGGGCTGTCCTGCAGGACCTCGAATTTATGCAGTTCCATCCGACAACACTCTATATCGCAGGGGCATCACGGGCGCTGATTACAGAGGCTCTTCGGGGCGAAGGAGCAATTCTGCGCGATAGCAAAGGCAGGGCATTTATGAAGGACTATCACCCTTCGGAGGAACTGCGCCCCGCGATGTCGTAAGCAGGGCCTGCCTTCAGCAGATGCTCAAGACCAAAGCGACAAACGTCTTTCTCGATGTCAGACATCTTGATAAGCAGCATTTTGCAAAGCGATTTCCGTATATCTATGAGCTTTGCGAAAGTTTCGATATCGACATAAGCAAAGACCTGATACCTGTTCGGCCAAGCGCAGCATTATATGGTCGGGGGAGTAAAGACAGACCTGTCGGCGAGGACAAATATCGAAAATCTCTACGCCTGCGGAGAGGTTGCCTCGACAGGTCTGCACGGCGCAAACAGGCTCGGCAGCAACGCCCTGCTTGAAGGTCTGGTCTTCGGCAGGACCGCAGGACAGGAGGCTGCGAAAATTGTTATGGCAGGCAACATGCACTTCAGGCCGCATCTGATAAAACACAAAATTCCGCATTCTGACCGAACGGCTCTGGATACTGCCGATGTCCGAAACTCGCTGCGGGCCCTGATGTGGCGAAATGTCGGAATTACCAGAACAGCAAGGCCTCTTATCGAGGCACAACAAATCATAAAATTCTGGCAGCGGTATGTAATGGACAAAATCTTCGAAACGCCTGCCGGCTGGGAGTGTCAGAATATGCTCACAATCTGCCTGTTCGCAGCATACTGTGCACATAGCCGCCGCGAAAGTCGAGGGGTTCATTTCAGAACCGATTACCCTCAGGCAGATGACAAAAACTTCAAAAGGCATACCCAAATCAGGACAGAATTAACAAACCCCTGATTGTGCGCTCAACTGAAGTATAGTCCTATATTATTCGATGAAAAAATATTATATTCAGGCAAGAGACGTTTCTCCGGCCAAAACAGGCCTCCCGGATCCGCCGGCGGCGGACCCCGGGATGCAATCCGCCGCAGGCGGACACAAAAAAGGCGAAATAGCGTCTTAAAAACGGATTGGTCATTGACTTTCTGAAGCCCTGCTGTTATAATAATTGTGAAAACAGATAAGCTTAACAAGGGTTAATCCGCCGCAGGCGGAGCCGAAAAAACCGGCAAAGGCCTCGAATTAATGCTCAGAGAGGAAAAAATGATGAAAAGAAAATATATTTTGGGATTTCTTCTTTTTGTTTTTGTATTATGGCTGACAGGTTGCAATCAGCAGCTTGGAGAAACCAGAGCCGAGGTCATAAGAAGGCACGACAGAACGATACAGATTAGCTGCCAGGAGTTTATGGATGATATTGACAAGACCCTGCTGCTTGACCAGCCGAGTAAATTGACTGACAAAAGAATACCGTAAGCAAACTGTTTTTTCGATATCTGTTAACTACAGATATAATCAAAGGGACTTGATTTGTGGGGATGCTTATTGATTATTTAAGACGGGTTGCGGAATATAACCTGTTGATTGTAGCAATAGAGCTTTTTCTCATCGGTCTTGTCGTCTACTGGGTAGTTGATTTTCTGGAGGGAACGCGGGGCGAAAGGCTGTTCCGCAGCGTAGTGCTAATCCTTATTGTCGGCTTTCTAATCTTAAATCTTGTCGTCAAACGTTTCGATTTTGCACGTCTTCAATTTTTATATAACGGGTTTTTGATATTTGTTTTGATTATTGCGGTTACGGCCTTTCAGCCGGAAATACGAAGGGCGCTCATCAGCATTGGCCGGCCAAGCCTTCGAACAAGCTCATCTCAAAAAACCGAAAAATCAATCGACCAGATAATTGACGCCGTTATGCAGCTATCCGCCTCTAAAACCGGAGCAATAATCGTAATGGAAAGAAAAGTTGCCCTCGGAGAATTTATCGAGACCGGCGTCTGGCTCGATTCTGAGGTCAGCACCGAGCTTTTGAGGACAATTTTTTATCCCGATGCTGTCCTTCACGATATGGCGGTTGTCATTCGCGGCGACAGAATTGTTGCCGCCAGCGTGCAGCTTCCGCTGGCAGAGGAAGGCAGTATCGGAGGCGTAGAACTGGGCTCACGGCATAGGGCGGCAATAGGGATAACCAGCGGCTCGGACGCAATATGCCTGGTGGTAAGCGAAGAGACAGGCATTATTTCCATAGCGGAAGGCGGCAGGCTAACCAGAAACATAGACCGCAGCCAATTGCGACAATATCTTTGCACCGAGGCAAAAGATAAGCAATCGTTTTTCGGAAGGTTACGGCGGACAAGCACGGAAAAGCATCAGCTAAAAAATAATTAGAGGTTGATAATGACAAAAAAAATCAGCCCCGGAAAAATACTGGTTGTTGCGGTCCTGACAATCCTGATATGGGTGTGGGCCGACCGCGCCAAGACGGAGGAATTTACAGTCATAAACGCCATCATAAAAGTCGATACATCCACCGACCCGAGACTCTGGATAAGCATAAATAATAAAACCATCGCCGCCGTCAACAAAATAGCTCTCGAAGGCTCATCGTCAAAAATCGACAAAGCACAAAAAGAACAGCGAGACAATAAGCTTGCATTTGAGTTCTTTCTGAACCCTCAGTCCGTTGCGGGCGGAGAACTGCAGGAGGCCGGTCTGCACTCGCTAAATCTGTCGGAGTTTTTCAGAAAAAGTCCGCTAATAAAACAGCTCGGCCTTTCGGTCAAAAGCTGCGAGCCGACAAGGCTGGATGTTCAGGTGAAAAAATTAGTTGAAAAGCAGTTAAAAGTCGAGTGCATAGACGAAAGCGGCGCCCTGCGAAAGTTTGAGACAATCGAACCGTCTAATATAAATATCCTCGTCCCTGAGGACTGGACAGGCAATGCAAAAATAAAGCTAACCGCAGCGGAGATAAACCAGGCGAAACAATCGGCCATATCAAAAACCGCCTACATCGAGCTGCCTGACGGTCAAACCAGAAGCAGCACAACCGCTGTGAAATTCAAACTCGCTGCCACGGAAAAAAACCAGCCTGAATACAGCATAAAAAAACCGACGGTCGGCTTTGTTTTGAGCCCGAACCTCATAGGAAAATACACTGTCGAGCTTCTCAATCCGCAGGAGGTAGCCGTTGTGAACATCAGCGCAACAACGGAAGCAAAGGATGTCTACGAGCAGCAGGAATATCAGATACTCCTTTATATAAGCGATAACGACACGCAACCCGCCGCAGGAGGACCCGGAGCAGAAAAGAAAAGAAGGGTCGATTACAATTTTCCCAAGCAATTTGTCGAAAAGGGAGAGATACAACTCAAGGGCGAGCCTGTGGAGGCCAGATTCAAGCTGGTGCCAATAGCAACAGGCCAGCCGACAGTAACAAGTCCATAGGACTCCATCTCATTTTCATTTTACCCTTCAACCTTAACCGGGTTTTTTGCAAACATTGAGGTGAGGATAGCGAAGGATTTCCTTAACGATTCAAAAAATATTATCAGCACCAGCAACAGCATAACAACCGAAAAGGCCGCATTCATATTTCCCTGTAAGTTATGCTTTGGGAGGTAGTTATTAATAATGTTGTCGATACCCGCCACAAATGTTGTTGCAAACATAAACAGGGAGGGGATAAAAGTAATAAGGCAATAATACCACTTCTTTGAATGCTTGAGAATGAAGGTGGTTCCGACACAAAGAGCGAGCGTTGCCAAAAGCTGGTTAGCCACGCCGAACATAGGCCAGATAGTCGAGATGTCGCCGAAGTAGAGCAGGTATCCCCAGAGTCCGCTGATAATAGCGCTGGCAAGAATTACGCCCGGCATCCAAGAGCCGGTTGCCAGTTTCGGATGAATAGGTTTGAGCATTTCCTGAAGGATATAGCGGGCGACACGAGTACCGGCATCAACGGTAGTCAAGATAAAAAGCGCCTCAAACATAATGGCAAAGTGATACCAATATCCCATTAAATGCTTCATACCTTTTATCGCCGACAGAATCAGGGACATTCCCGCAGCCAGTGAGACGGCCCCGCCTGTCCTGCCGGCAAGAGTTTCACCCGTCATTCTTTCAATTTCCGGAAGCTTGTCGATATGTAAACCGAGTTGTGTGAAGTGTTCGGGCGAAAGATTTATCGCAAAATAGTCCCCTGGTATCATCACCGTCGCTGCGATAAGAGCCATAATTGAAACGACGGCCTCTGTAATCATTGCGCCATAGCCTAAAAAGCGAATATCGGATTCCTTGTTAATCATTTTAGGAGTAGTACCGGAGCTAATCAGGCTGTGGAAACCGCTGATTGCACCGCAGGCAATGGTGATACAAACAAACGGCCAGACCTTTCCGGGAATTATTGGGCCTCCACCGTGAATATATTGAGTTAGTGCGGGCATATTAATTTTGGGATTTACGATACAAATACCGAGCACCAAAAGCGCTATCGTCCCCAGTTTCATATAAGAACTTAAATAATCCCGCGGGCACAAAAGCAACCACACAGGAAGTACGGAAGCAATCAAACCATACACAGGCAGCAATATCGAGAGCGTGGTTTTCGAGAATAGGAAATAAGAGCCGAAACTTGTTTTGGATAATGGTTCTCCAAAAATTACGCCGAGCATCACAATTATAATTCCGAACACCGATGCCTCGACAATCTTTCCGGGCCTGAGCTTATACATATATAGTCCGACAAAAAGTGCAGCCGGCATTGTCACTGCTATGGTAAATGTTGCCCAACTGCTGTCACTGAGGGCATTGACAACCACAAGAGCCAAACCCGCCAGGGCGGTTATGATAATAAAGAGGATGGCAAAGCCTGTGGCAATACCCGCCGGACCGCTTATATGCTCCTTTGCCAAGTAAGTGAGGGACAGCCCCTTCATTCGCACAGAGGCAAAAAGAATAACCATATCGTGGACTGCGCCGCCGAGAACGGCACCGATTAATATCCACAGATATCCCGGCAGGTATCCGAATTGTGCAGCCAGGACAGGACCCACGAGGAGCCCCGCGCCCGCTATTGCGGCAAAATGATGGCCGAACAGCACATACCTGTTTGTGGGGTCATAATCCCTGCCATCACGGAGAGTATGAGCCGGCGTAGGAATGGAATCATCAAAGACAAGAATCTTTGTGATAATAAATTTCGCATAAAATCTATAGGCCAAGGCGAACACAAGCAGGCTTACAATTATAAGGGTCAATGCGTGCATAATTGTTCCTTAATATAAATACCGTGATGTCGCCAAAACTATCATAATGCTACTCTATCTTTTGTTCTCTGTGCGAGCGTGCCAGCAGCCTTATCGGTACTTCCGGTATCGGCAAAAGGTCGTGCAGCCGATTGGTAATAAACCTTCGGTAATTTTCATCAAAAAGCTGCGGCCTGTTGACAAACATAAGTATCGTGACGGGATTGACCGCAATCTGCGCGGCATAATAGATTTTCGGTCCGACGCCGGTGGATTTAGCAGGCGGTGACCTTTGCGCCTTTATCTTTTCAAACGCATCGTTGAGTTTCGGCGTCGGTATCCAGGTGTTAGCCTGTTTGAAAAGCTCGAGGGCCAAATCAAGAACATTATCCACATTTTTTGCCTCCGTAGCAACAGTAAAGGCAATCGGCGCATCCTTCATACCCGGCAAAATTTTCGTCAGGTAATCCTGATAATCCTCGCCGGTGGTCTGCTTTTGGGCAAGGTCCCATTTATTGACGACGAGTATGCAGGGCTTGCAAGCCTCGGTAATAAGACTGCCGAGTTTTTTATCCGGGTCTGAGATGGGGACGGTTGCATCTATCAGCAACAGCAGACAATCCGCCCTTTTAACCGCTGCTTTTGCCCGCACAAAGCTGTAGAAATCTATAGATTCGGTTCCGTCATAGGCGGACTTTCGGCGGATGCCTGCAGTATCGATTACAATATAGGTTGCCCCTGCCCTTTCAAAACGCACATCGACAGAATCCCTGGTTGTGCCGGGCACTTCGCTTACGATAACCCTCTGTTCGCCGACGATTGCGTTGACGAGGGTGCTTTTGCCGGTATTGCGTTTGCCGACAATTGCAATCTTCATTACAGGCTTTGGCGGCGTTTGGGATGCAACCGAACCGATTCTGTCGAGAATTTTTTCAAGCAGGAGACTGATGCCTGTTTTGTTGGCAACAGAGACGCACAAAAATTCGCCGAACCCGAGCCTGTTAAATTCGGCAGCAGACCCGAACAAAGAAGGGGTATCGGCCTTATTGGCAACGCCTATAACTCTGGAATTGGTCCCGCGAAGAAGCCTTGCGATTTTCTCATCGAGGGGCATTATGCCATCGCGGATATCGCACACAAAGAGGATAAGGTCGGCAGTTTCAATGGCGACAGCAATCTGCTTTTCCACAAAAGAGTCCAGATGGTCTTTATCGACTATGCCGAAACCGCCGGTATCTATAAGCTCAAAGTACTTGCCGCCGGATTCAATGATTGTACTGATGCGGTCTCTGGTGACGCCGGCGGTGGGCTCAACGATGCTAATCATTTTGCCCGCCAGCGCATTAAAGAGGCTGCTCTTGCCAACGTTTGGTCTTCCTATGATTGCCACCTTTGGTATCGCCATAAATACAGCCGTTCTGATACTCTTAACCCTTAACCCCCTATCAGTGAAGGGTGAAGAGAGAAGAGAAAAGGGTATCGACCTTTCAAAATAATAATCATATCAAAAATTCCGGCGATTTCAAATAGGAAAACAGCGGGTAGCGGGTAGCGTTTAGTGAAACCCTGCCCGCTCTACGCTCTACGCTGTAGGCTGTATCTGCGGTTTTGAGCATTAAGTTCTCTCCTAAAATGGGACCCCGCCTTTCCGCCGCAGGCAAACCATCGGCGGAGAAAAACAATTGACGGGGTGGACTTGTCGGCATTACAATAGCCCAGAGCAGCGGGTAGCGTTTAGTGAAACCCTGCCCGCTCTACGCTAACTATTGGTTTTTTGTCAGGTATTCAATGGCCAAACCGGAAAGAAACAAGACGGCCAATGCAGCGGCGCAGCCCGATAATATAAAATCCGCCGGCGGTCCGCCTTTTGGCGGACCCAATCGCTCTATGCCGGAGTCGTTCGAGGCGGAGGCGGCGGTGCTGGGCTCGATGATGCAGGACCCGCAGTGCATCAGCGAGATTGTGCTTGCGTTAAAGGCAGACGCCTTTTACACGGCTGCTCATCAGATGATGTTCGAGGCAATAGTCAGTCTTTACGAAAAAAACACCGAAGGCGCAGATCGATTGCGTCCTGCTGCGGGACGAGCTGAAAAAACGAAAACAGTTAGACCAAATCGGCGGCGTAGATTATATTGTCAGGGTCCTCGAATCGGTGCCGTCGGCGGCAAATGTAAGCTACTATGTAACAATCGTAAAAGACAAAATGCTCCTCCGCCAGCTGATTGCCTCTGCAAGCGAAATCCTCAACGAGGCTTATGACGCGGCTGGTGAGACTGATGAGAAACTTGACGAGGCTGAGAGAAAAATCTTTGCCATCACCGACCAGAAGATAAGCGATTCGGCCACCGTCCTCAAAGACCTGGTCATCAAGGCTTATGAATTGATAGAAAAACGTGAGGGCAAGTATGTGACGGGTCTGGCAACCGGTTTCCGTGAGCTGGACAATATAACAAGCGGACTTCAGGCCGGCGAAATGATAATTGTTGCGGGCAGGCCCAGCATGGGCAAGACGAGCTTAGCACTCAACATAGCAGAGCATATCGGCGTTGATAACAAGATACCGATTGCAATATTTTCGCTCGAAATGGGCCGCCAGCAGCTTGCGGAAAGGTTTTTGTGCAGCAGAAGCGAGATTGAATCGCAGCTTGTCAGAAAGGGAATACTGAGCCAAGAGCTTCATATAAGGCTGCAGGAGGCCTGCGGCCCGCTGTATGATGCGCCGATTTTTGTCGACGATACAGCGAGCCTGACCCCGCTTGAGCTGCGCGCAAGGCAAGAAGGCTCAAAAGCCGAAACAACATCCAGTGCATTATCGTTGATTATCTGCAATTGATGCATCTGGGAACCAGCAGGATTGAATCGAGACAACAGGAAATATCAACCATATCACGATATCTAAAAAGTTTGGCGAGAGAGCTGAATGTTCCTGTTGTGATTGTAAGCCAGTTGAACAGGGCGCCGGAAGTAAGAGAAGGCCATCGGCCGAGGATGAGCGACTTGAGAGAGAGCGGCTCCATCGAGCAGGATGCCGATGTGATTATGCTTCTGCACAGAGAGGATTATTATCATCGCGGAGAAAAGGATGAAAAAGGAAATGTTTATGAGCCGGACAACAGCGCCGAGATGATAATTGCCAAGCAGCGTAACGGCCCGACAGGGACGGTTAAGCTGAGGTTTGATGAAAGATTTACACGTTTCAAGGACGCTGCGCCTAATAATATTGAAGAGCCGTCCGCCTTCGGGCCGCCTTCGGGCGGACAGGCGGAGTATGAGGACAGTTCGGAGTCCGCCACCGGCGGGGTCCCATTTTAGGAGAGAACTTAATGCTCAAAACCGCAAATACAGCATATACGCGCAGAGCGTAGAGCGGGCAGGGTTTCACTAAACGCTAAACGCTGCACGCTATCCGCTGCCCTCGGGTTTTCAGTTTTGAGTTTTGAGTTTTTTCTGACACTCTTTATCGGTTTATCGGCTTTTGCTCAGGAATCCGGGCAAGACTCAACCGATGAGCAATTAAGCAAAATGCGGATAGGAAGTATCAGCACCGCGGGAAATATCAATATTGAGCGCAATACCATACTGTCAAAGATTCGAAGCAGGACAGGCAACCTGTTTGACCCGAAGACGGCGTCCGAGGACGTCAAACGCATTGCAGCAGTACCGGGCGTTCAGCGAGGCTGGTACAATACCAAAGTCGCCGATGGAAAAGTCGAATTGACGTTTGTCATCGTTGAGCGAAATATCGTGCGGGCAATCGAGTTCGTAGGCCACAGAGGCCTCAAAAAAGGCACTCTGGAAAAGAAGCTGGATTTCAAGAAAGGCGATTATCTCGACCCCACATTGGCCGAGGCAGGCAAAGAAAAACTGCTCCAGACATATAAAGAAAAAGGGTATCCATTTGCGACAGTTGCACTCGATTATGAAAAGCTTGGGCAGGGAAAAGTCATATATACAATTGTCGAGGGCAAAAGGGCCAAAATAGTTTCGATAAGCTACAGCGGAAATAAACAATTAAAGACAGGCGACCTCAAAAAAATTGTTAAGCTTCGCAAAAATAAATTCATTCTCTGGTCGGCCTACTACAACGAGGAAGATGCCCAAAAAGAGATTACGAATCTGACCAATGCCTATTATAAAAGAGGCTTTTTAAATATTGCTATAGAATGTGACAAACAATTCAACGCGGACAAAAGCAGGGTCAGCCTGATATTTAAGATAACTGAGGGACAGGCCTACAGCGTAAGGAACATCATCTTTGTCGGCAATAACCAGTTCGATAACGAAAGGTTATCGAAATTGATTACGGTTAAGCCGGGAAAAATCTATAACAAGCTCAAAGGCGACTCAGATACAAAGCAACTTGCAAAAGAGTATCTGGAAAATGGTTTTATTGACGCCACTGTCGAACAGGAGCTGAAATTCGTGGACACAAATAAGGTAGATGTCGAATTCGCAATAAAGGAAGGGGGGCGTTTTCGCATCGGCCAGATAGATATAGCCGGCAACAAGCAGACTCAGGACAGGGTAATCCGCAGGATACTCGATGAGTATGATTTCAGCCCCGGAAAGTTCTATAACGCCGACATTGCCCGCGGCGACGGAACAGGGTATCTTGAAAAAACGATAAAATCGACCGCTTATACGGAAACGACGACTATAAAACCTGCCGCCGAATCGCCGGGCCAAAAAGATGCGATGGTTAATATCGTCGAGGGAAAGACCGGCAGCATTATGGCCGGCGCGGGCATATCGGCTGACAGCGGCGTCATGGGACAGATTGTCTACGATGAGAGAAACTTTGACATAAAAGGAAAACCCGAAAGCTTTTACGATTTTATTACGGGCAGGGCATACAGGGGTGCAGGCCAGAATCTGCGAATATCGCTGGAGCCCGGCACCGAGGTAAGTCAATACTCGGTCAGTTTTACCGAGCCTTATCTGAATGACAAGCCTGTGTCAATGAGCCTGTCGGCGGCAAGCTGGCAAAGATACTGGGAAAGCTATGAAGAGGGAAGGCTGAAGGGCTTTGTGGGCTTTGAGAAACGTTATAAAGACTACTGGCGGCGCAACATTGGTTTCAGACTCGAAAATGTCGATGTATCAAGAATCGAACCTAACGCTCCGAAGGAGATAAGGGATGTAAAGGGAAAAAATCTGCTTGCGGGAGTCAGGCTGGGTTTCAGCAGGGACCTTACAGACGACAAGTTTAACCCGAGCAGCGGGTTTGTCTTTGATGTGGGCTATGAGCAGGTCAGCGGCGATTTTACATTCGGCAAACTGAGCGGATTTTATCAGCATTTCTTTACGCTGGCAACCGACCTTGCGGAGCACAAGACAATCCTGTCAACAAAGATTTACGGCGCAACAAACATCGGAGATGCACCGCCATTTGAGAAGTATTATGCGGGTGGCAGCGGAACATACTACGGCATCAGGGGTTTTGACTACAGAGGCGTAAGCCCGCGAGGAGCACCAACGAACCCCGACGGCTCGGCCATTGCCGGCGCAGAGAAAAAAGACCCCATCGGAAGCAACTGGATTGCACTTGCCAACGCAGAGGTTTCCGTTCCGATGGTCGGCGACAACATCTCCTGGCTTATTTTTGTCGATTCAGGTCTGATTGATACGGGCGGGCCTCGAGCATCCATTGGAACAGGCATACAAATACTTATTCCGCAGTGGTTCGGCCCCGTGCCGATGAGATTTGAACTGTCCGCACCGTTTATGAAAGAAGCGGATGACAAAACGCAGGTCTTTAGTTTCTCGATAGGCAGGCTCTTTTAAGTCTTGAATAATAACAGATTGAATCCGCCGAAGGCGGACAGATTGTCCAAGGAAAAATCAGGAAGAAAGGAAAGCTTATGAAAGCAAAGGTAATCGCCATCGGCTGTCTCATCGGATTATTGGTTTTATCGTGCAGTTATGTTGCCGGAGCATCAAAGCCCAAATCGAAGGATGAACCTGCCGGCAGCGCCAAAGGCAGGTTCGGCATAATGAGCGTCCGCAAGATTTTTCAGACCTGCAAAAGAAATGAAAAGTACAAGCAGCAGGCAAAGGTTGAGCAGGACAAGGCCATTGAAGAGATGCAGCAATTAAGAAAAGATATAAATGCGGCGGAGGCACGGCTCGATGCCCTCAAACCGGGGACGAAGGATTATCTCGACATCGCACAGGAGCTTGCGCAAAAGAAGGCACTACTGCCGATAAAACAGAATTACTATGAACAGCAGTTTACACAAAAGGACAAGGACTGGACAGAGCAGCTTTACAAGGATATCCTCAGTTCGGTAACCAAGGCTGCAGAGGAAAAGGGTCTGGAAATGGTTTTTGAAAAGGATGAGCCTGAATTTCCGTTTGAGCGACCCGACGAACTTATGCTTGTTATCAGGACAAACAAGATTCTTTACAGCAGCAGCGGCTGTGTCGATATTACCGATGATGTGATGGCCCGTATCGACGCCAACAGTCCTCAACCTTAAAGTGTCGATTGGAACCGGATTTGATTTCAGATGGAACTAACAGTTGCACAATTAGCCGAAAGGCTTGGGGCAAAATTGTCGGGCGAGGGCGGCGGCCTGGTCAATCGCATCTGGCCTATCGATTCTGCCGGCAGCGCAGATGTCACATTTGCAGCCGAGAGGAAGTTCATTGCCAGGCTCGATAACTGTCGTGCAGGCGCCGTGATAGTAAATAAGCGTATTGAAGGACTGAAGATACCGCAGCTGATTGTCGGGGATGTAAACGCTGTATTGATAGAGGCATTGAAGATTTTTGCGCCGCCGCTGAAGCCGCCGACCGAAGGGGTGGACCCGACTGCAAAGGTTTCGCCGGAGGTCAAAATCGGCAAAGGCATTTCAATCGGGCCAATGGTCGTAATCGAAAGCGGCGTAGAGATTGGCGAGGGCAGTATAATAGGAAGCGGATGTAAAATAGGTCAAAACTCGAAAATCGGCAAAAACGGCCGACTCGACAGCAACGTCGTGATTTACCACAACTGCCGTATCGGAAACAATTGTATCATTCAGGCGAATACGACTATCGGCTCAACAGGCTATGGTTATCGGTTCATTGACGGAGCTCACAGACTTATTCCGCATAACGGCGGAGTGGTTATCGAAGATTTTGTGGAAATCGGCGCAAACTGCTGCGTTGACAGGGCCAAGTTCGGCAATACGACAATCGGCGCCGGCACAAAGATAGATAACCTCGTGCAGATTGCTCATAATTGTGTCATCGGCAGGGGTTGTCTGATTGTGGGACAGGCCGGCATCGGCGGCAGCACGAAACTCGGCGACGGGGTCGTGCTGGCAGGCCAGGCAGGGATTATCGACAATATTGAGATTGGCAGCGGCGTAATGATTGGCGCAAAATCCACCGTTTTTCAGAGTGTTCCGAGCGGGAAAAAGGTGCTCGGCACGCCCGCGGTAGAAAGCAGCCTGGCATTAAGAATTTTTAGTTTGACAAAGAGGCTGCCGAAGCTCTTCGAGCAGGTCCGTCAGCTCGGCGAAAGGATAGAAAAAATTGAGTCTGCAAAAGACAATAAAGACTGAAGCGGCCCTTACAGGCAAAGGGTTATTCGGCGGCAAAGAGGCCAGGGTTGTTTTCAGGCCTGCCCCGCCGGACACCGGCATTGTTTTTGTGCGCACCGACCTGCCTGTGCCCGTCGAGATAAATGCTATCGCAACAAATATCGACCAGCAAAGCCGACGCACCACAATAAAAAAAAGCACGGTGACAATAGAAACGGTCGAGCATTGCCTCGCTGCGGTCAACGCCCTGCAGATAGATAACCTCACCATTGAGGTCAACGCCGCTGAATTGCCCGACCCGAGCTGCAGCAGCGAAGATTATTTCAAAGCACTGAAGCAGGCAGGTCTGACCGAACAACAGACGGACCGAAAAGAATTTGTCATCAGCGAAACCATAACGCTTATCTCGGGCGACGCCTCGATATACGCCCTGCCCTCTCCGAATGAAGGGCTGAATATTACCTACGACCTCGATTACACCGGCCATACAGGTATCGGCAGGCAGATTTACAGCTGCAAGCTTACCGCCGAAGGATTTGAAAAAAATCTTGCGCCGGCCCGCACATTCCTGCTCGAGGCGGAGGCAAAACAGTTCCAGGCACGCGGGATTGGAATACATCTGAGTCCGCGCGACATTCTGGTGATAAGCTCCGATGGTCCCATCAAGAACAAATTCATATTTCCCAACGAATGTGTGCGGCACAAGATAGTTGATTTAATCGGAGACCTTGCGCTGGTCGGCAGGGCAATCGAGGGAAAGATTGTAGCCTATAAGAGCGGTCACGCCCTCAACCACGAGCTGGTTAGAAAATTATATGATGCCGCCGTGGCCGCCGACCGTATTCAAAAAACCGGCAGCGATGCCGTTCTGGATATCAGACAAATTGCTAAAATCTTGCCCCACCGATACCCTTTCCTGCTGGTGGACAAAATCATCGAGATTGAAGGCCAGACCAGGATAAAAGGGATAAAAAACGTAACTTTTAACGAGTATTTCTTCCAGGGCCATTACCCCGGAACGCCTGTTATGCCAGGCGTGCTGATTGTTGAAGCAATGGCGCAAACCGCCGGACTACTCTTCGCACAGAGCCTCGAACACACGGGCAAGCTTGCGGTTCTGCTCAGTATGGACAGCGTTAAACTAAGAAAGGCGGTTATGCCGGGCGACCAGCTTATTCTTATTGCAGAGGCAGTAAGAGTCAGACAGCGGTCGGCTGACTGCCGCTGCCAGGCTATGGTCGGCTCGACGCTTGTTGCCGAGGCCGACATAAGGTTTATGCTCATCGATGATGAAAGACTGTGAGAAAATCGGAGCTTACTGTGGAAACGAAAACAAGTGAAAGAAAAATCGTAATACACCCGTCGGCAATTGTGGCCGCCGATGTTCGTCTCAAAGAAGGCGTCACTATCGGCCCGGGCTGTGTGGTTGAAGGCGGCTCTTCAATCGGGACAGGAACAACTCTGATGGCAAACGTATATATCGGCAGGAATGTCCGGATAGGAAAAAATAACCGGTTATTTCCGACCTGTTGTATCGGCTGTATGCCGCAGATACTCGGTCTGGCAGGCGGAGCAGGAAGCGGCGGTACTCGAGATAGGCAACAACAACGTCATTCGCGAACAGGTAACCATTCACCCGAGTATGCATTCCGACGGCATCACCAGAATAGGCAGCAACAACCTGCTTATGGTCGGCGTTCACGTCGGCCACGACTGCATTATCGAAGACAATGTCGTTATGAGCAATTTTTCGCAGATAAGCGGACACTGCAAAATCGAAAAAGGCGTCTGGCTGAGCGGTATGGTTGTGGTTCACCAGTTCTCGACGATTGGCAGATGGAGCTATGCCTCGGGACTGTCGGGCATCAATCACGACGTTCCGCCTTTTGTGATAGTTAGCGGCCATTATCCGCCTCGCATCCGCGGCATAAACAAACGAGGCCTTGCTCGTGCGGGTCTGAATGACCAGCAGCAAAAAAAAATATTCGAGGCATACAAAAAACTATACCGCAATAAAAAGCCTCTGCTCGAAAATGCCAAGGAACTGGCTGCGACAGATAATCTCGACGAAAATGTGCGGGAAATGGTCGATGCGATAATAAAGAGCAGTCAGCAGCGATTCGGCAGATTCCTCGAACAGTTCAGGGAATAAAAATTTAAAACCGCAACAACTTCATGTTCGTTCAGGATAAATTTTATGGATATAATTCGCACCGCTGTTGTCGGCGCAGGCAAAATGGGCGAGATTCACGCGAGGGTCTATTCGAAACTTGCACAAAGCCGGCTTGTTGCCGTGGTTGACACGGATTTTCAGAAGGCTCGCAAACTCGCCAAAAAATACAACTGCCGGGCCTTTGAGAAAGCCGATGAGATTCTGGACGCTGTCGATGCGGTAACGGTAGCAACACCAACGTCATCTCACCAGAAAATCGCAAAGCTGTTTATTGAAAACAATATCGCCGTCCTTATAGAAAAGCCTCTGGCGGCAAATATCGAGCAGGGCAGAAAAATTGTTGAGCTTGCAAAAAGCAAAAATCTCGTTGCCGCCGTCGGGCATTCCGAGCGGTGCAATCCGGTTGTGCAGGCAATGAAAAGGCTCAATATCGAGCCGAAATTTATCGAGGCCGTCCGCATAAGCCCGTATCCATTTCGCTCGACGGATATCGGCGTTGTGCTGGATGTGATGATTCACGACATTGATATTATTCTGTCACTTGCCCGCAGCAAAATCAAAAAGGTCGATGCGGTAGGTGTTAGCGTAATCGATGAAAAAGAGGATATATGCAATGCGAGGATTGTCTTCGAGAACGGCTGTGTCGCAAACATTACCGCTTCCCGGCTGGCGCTTAAGACCGAAAGAAAAGTGAGGGTCTTCAGCAGACAGGCGTACTTGAGCCTAGATTACCTTAAAAAAACAGGCACGGTCATAAAAGCTGCACCAAACATCGACATTGTCGAAAAAATAAGAGAACTTAAAAAGAAAAACAGGTTTGACCTTCTGACAACCGACTGGACAGGCCTTATAAAAATTGAAAAACTCGACATCGATGATAAAGAGCCGCTGCGAGTCGAGCTGGAATCGTTCCTGCGGGCCGTCGCAGACAAACAATCTGCCCCGGAGGTCACCGCCGAAGAGGGCCTGGCCGCTATGGAGGCTGCCCAGATGATTCTCAAATCAATAAGCGAACATAAGTGGGAATAAATCGGTCACTAAATTTTTCAGGAGAATATTTATGAAGCTGACTTTCGGGATTTGTTTGTGTGCGGTCGTTTTAGTATCAGGCTGTCGGAGCAAAAGTGCTGCGGTTTCGGAAAAAAGGACAGAGGAAAAAATTATGACTGAAACGAAAGAACAGGCCAGAAAAGGCCCGACCAAGGTAAAACTTCAGACAACTATGGGAGACATTGTTATACAACTCGACGAAGAAAAGGCGCCGCTAACAACAGCAAATTTCCTCAAGTATGTCAAAGAAGGTTTTTATGACGGGACAATTTTTCACCGTGTAATAAGCAAATTTATGATACAGGGCGGTGGAATGACAGCGGATATGGGACAGAAGGCAACATCTGTGCCTATAAAGAATGAGGGCGCAGGCGGCCTGAAAAATAACCGCGGCACTATTGCTATGGCGAGGACAAACAACCCCGACAGCGCTACAAGCCAGTTCTTTATAAATCTGGTTGACAATAATTTCCTCAACTACGTCGGTGCCGGCCAGCCAGGTTATGCGGTTTTCGGCAAAGTGATTGAAGGTATGGACGTGGTTGATAAAATCGGCGCCGTAAAAACCACAACTAAAATGGGCGCCGGCGATGTTCCTGTCGAGCCGGTCGTGATACTATCAGCAAAGATTGTTCCCTGAAAACCTGTTAAAAAAATTTGCTCTGTAGAAAAGTAACCAATTTATTTGTCATACCTGCGAAAGCAGGTATCCAGAAACAAAAAACAAGGCTGGATTCCCGCTTACGCGGGAATGACAAACAACAAACAAACCTTTTCTACAGAGCCAAAAAATTCAGGAAAACCGGACTTTAAATTTTTAATTTCAACCGGCTTACCAATTGATGAGCAAGACGGGTCGGCTCGGGCAGCCGGTATTTATCGGCACAGGCCAAGGTTATTTCTATCGCATCGTTTAGAGTGCATTTATGCCCAACCGAAACAAAGACAGGTTTTACATTCGTTCTGGTCCTGACAACGGCGCCGATAGTTTCCTGTTTATCCCGCATCGGACTAAAAGAGCCTTTCGCAAACGCAGGCTCTTCATAAGAACCGAGCAGTCTGCTTTTTGCGCAGCCCACAGTTGGCTTATCGAGAAATAACCCCAGATGAGAAGCCAGTCCGAGTCGTCGAGGATGAGCAATGCCCTGGCCATCAACGATAAAAAGGTCGGGAGTTGTCTTTAATTTTTCAACCGCCTTCAAGCAGGCCGGCGCCTCGCGAAACGAAAGAAGACCGGGTATATACGGAAACAAAACTTTGCAGACGGCGCTTTGGATTTCAATTGTTTCAAAGTCAGGCAGCTTCAAAACGACAACGGCGGCAATAATCCTTTTTCCATCTTTAGAAAAGGCACAATCAAGCCCTGCGACAAATCGCAACGGCTTTTTGAGTGGGCTAAATCGCACCTTTCGTGCAAGCCGCCTTTGTAATTGGGCCGCATCCCCGTAAGAAAGCTTCCAGCTATGTAAATTCCTGATTTTCATATTTTCCGTTTTTCTTGACTTTTTTGGTATTGTAAGCCCTTAATCAGCAAGCAGTTAAAAAACAAAATTTGCGCAGCCTTTACCTTGCGGCGATTTCTTATTAGAATAATCAGTTTGGGTTATTGTGTAATTTTACAGAGGCGACAGCTATCTGGTAAGAGAATTTTGCTGATATGGAAAAAGTGATTCAAATAACCGGGGCGGCAGAGCATAATCTCAAGAATATCAACCTGAGTATCCCGCGTGACAAGCTTGTGGTTATAACCGGCATAAGCGGGTCGGGCAAAAGCTCGCTGGCCTTCGATACGATTTACGCAGAAGGCCGGCGAAAATACGTCGAGTCGCTCAGCTCCTATGCAAGGCAATTTCTCGAACAGATGCAAAAACCCGCCGTCGGCAGCATCACAGGACTTGCCCCGACAATCGCAATCGAGCAACGCTCCGCCGGCAGCAATCCCCGCTCGACGGTCGCCACCACCACCGAGATTTACGACTATTTTCGTCTGCTTTTTGCGAGGGCAGGTGAGCCCCATTGCTGGGTATGCGGAAAGGAAATTACCAGCCAGCATTCATCCCAGATAGTCGATTCCGTCCTTTCCAGACCTCAGGGAACAAGGATTCAGATTTGTGCGCCGCTTGTTCGCGGCAAAAAGGGCGAACACAGGGAAATCTTCGCAGACATCCAGCGGGAAGGTTTTGTGCGGGTTCTGGTTGACGGTAAAATTTATGACGTCAAAACCGCACCTGCCCTCGACAAAAACAAAAAACATACGATTGCCGCCGTTGTGGACAGACTCATACTTAAATCTGAGAAAGAAAAGCAAGGCCAGAGCATTCGGCTGGCAGATTCGATTGAAACAGCCTTAAAACTCGGCGACGGTTTGGTTCTTGTCCTGCTGCAGGAACCGGGCAGACAATCCGCAGAAGGTAAAAGCGACTCCGCCGACGGCGGATGGGAAGAGGTAATCTACAGCGAAAAATTCGCCTGCCCCGAGCACCCGGAAGCGAGCCTCGAAGAACTGTCGCCGAGGCTGTTCAGCTTCAACAGTCCTTACGGGGCGTGCAAAAGCTGCGACGGCCTCGGAACAATCCTCGAATTTGACCCCGACCTGATTGTGCCGGACAAATCGGTCTCGCTCGAAAACGGCGCGATAACCGCCTGGCGAAAAGGCGGCAAGCGAATGAACATATATTACAACCGCCTTATAAAAAAATTCTGCGCTCAGACTCGGCATCAGCAGACAAATGCCGTTCGAGCAGATACCGCAGGATGTAAGAAAGATATTGATGTACGGCACAAATTCTGCCGACCAAAAAGTTCACGGTTTTTCATTCGAAGGGGTCATTCCAAATCTGATGCGGCGATGGCGAACAACGCAGAGCGAATATGTAAAGGCCCGTCTGCACGGATGCCTTTCGGAGCAGCCCTGCCAAAGCTGCAACGGCGCAAGGCTGCGCCCGGAGGCCGTCGCTGTCACTGTCGGCGGCAAAAATATCCAGAAGCTTTCAACGATGACCATTGAGCAGGCACAGCGGTTCTTCGACAATCTCAAATTAGACAAGGAAAAGGCCCTGATTGCGGACCAGATTCTAAAGGAAATCAAGGCACGCCTCCAGTTTATGGCGGACGTGGGGCTGGGGTATCTGACGCTCGAGCGAAAAAGCAGCACGCTCTCCGGCGGCGAGGCCCAGAGAATCAGGCTCGCCACGCAGGTCGGCAGCGGACTGGTAGGCGTCTGCTACGTTCTCGATGAGCCGACAATAGGACTCCATAAACGCGACAATGAACGCCTGCTCGGAATCCTGCGAAGGCTCTGCACAATCGGCAACACCGTTATAGTTGTCGAACACGATGAAGACATAATCAAAAACGCCGACCATATCATCGACATCGGCCCGGGTGCAGGCCTGCACGGCGGCGAACTGGTGGCAGAAGGAACTCTTAACGATATCATAGCCTGCCCGAAATCCATTACAGGCGATTACCTCGCCGGCAGAAAAAAAATCCCTTTGCCCGCACAGAGACGCAGGGCAGATTTGAAGCGATGCGTCGAGGTAAAAGGGGCGGCGGAAAACAACCTGAAAAATATCGACGTCAAATTCCCGCTCGGCGTGTTTATCTGTGTCACCGGCGTTTCGGGTTCGGGCAAAAGCACGCTGGTCAATCAGATTCTGCTCTATGCACTCAAACGAAGGCTTTACAGGGCGGGCGAAAAACCCGGCAAACATAAAACAATTCTCGGTGCCTCGCAGATTGACAAGGTAATCGAGATTGACCAGTCGCCAATAGGCAAAACCCCGCGGAGCAACCCCGCGACATATACGGGCGTCTTCGACCTGATAAGGAAGTTATTTTCGATGACCAGAGAGGCGAAGATTCGCGGCTACAGGCCCGGCAGATTCAGCTTCAACGTCAAAGGCGGCAGATGCGAACATTGCCAAGGCCAGGGAACAAAAAGGATTGAGATGCACTTTCTGCCCGACGTTTACGTCACCTGCCAGCAGTGCAAAGGGACGCGCTACAACCCGGAGACACTACAGGTCACCTATCGCGGCAAAAATATAGCCGATGTCCTCGATATGCCGATTGAAGAGGCAATAAAATTTTTTGAGAACTTTCCGACAATAGCACGGCTGCTCAAGACCCTCAACAACGTAGGTTTGGGCTATATGCGGCTCGGGCAATTCTCCACCACCCTTTCAGGCGGCGAGGCCCAGAGGGTAAAACTCGCCGCTGAACTCGGCAAGGCCCAGACCGGCCATACGTTGTATGTCCTCGATGAGCCGACAACAGGTCTGCATTTTGCGGATATTCACAACCTGTTAAATGTGCTCCAGCGATTGGTCGATTTGGGCAACACAGTCGTGGTGATTGAACATAATCTCGATGTGATAAAGCTGGCCGACTATATAATCGACCTCGGTCCAGAGGGAGGCGACGCCGGCGGCAGGGTCGTGGCCGCAGGAACTCCTAAGGAAATTATCAGAAACAAAGACAGCTATACTGCCAAGTATCTAAAACCAAAACTAATCGGATAAAAATATGGAGCCACAGATTTCACGGATTACATAGAAGGGAAAAAGTTAAAACCGCGGATTGCACGGATTCAAAAGAGGATTATATTAAAACAAATATGAAACTATCAGCGATAAAATGGATTGGCGATGTGAACGGCTTCCTCGAGGTCATCGACCAAAGGAAACTGCCGGCCCGGTTGGTCAGAATAAAAATCAGGGACACAAAATCTCTTGTTATTGCGATAAAGACCCTTTCTGTCCGCGGGGCGCCTCTTATCGGCGTGGCCGCTGCCTACGGTCTCGTGCTGGCACTCCAGAAAATATCGCAAACAAGCAATGTGCGGGATGCGATTGTGCTGCTGAAAAAACAGGCAGGAAAAATCGTCTTATCGAGGCCAACGGCGGCCAATCTTTTCTGGGCGGTCAACCGTGTGATGCAGAAAGCACAGGTCTTTATTTCAAAAAATCCGCAAGCGTCCACAAAAGACCTCAAAAAACTTGTTCTGAATGAAGCCAACAAGATATATCGGGAAGATGTTGATATGTGCAAACGCATCGGTAAGTTCGGCGAAAAACTTATCAAAAGTGGTTCAGGGATTTTAACGCATTGCAATGCCGGAGCATTGGCGACCGCAGGAGAGGGAACCGCCCTGTCGGCAATCTATCAAGCCCACAAAAAGGGGAAAAAATTCAGGGTTTATGTTGATGAGACAAGACCTCTTTTGCAGGGCAGCAGACTTACCGCCTGGGAATTGTCGCAGGCAGGCCTTGATACGACTGTGATTTGCGACAATATGGCCTGGACCCTTATGAAGAGTGGAAAAATTACTATGGTTTTAACCGGCGCAGACCGAATCGCCGCCAACGGCGACAGCGCAAATAAAATCGGCACCTACAGTTTAAGCATACTGGCGAAAGTTCATAAAATCCCGTTTTACATCGCAGCGCCGTCAAGCACATTTGATTTAAGCACCAAAGATGGTGCCGCTATACCTATAGAATACAGACCTGCCGATGAAGTTGCAAAATTTTGCGGCAAACCGATAACGCCGAAAGGCGTTAAAATTTACAATCCCGCCTTCGACATCACACCCGCGAAGTATATCACGGCAATCATCACCGATAAGGGAATAATCAGAAAACCTGATGCAAAAAAAATCACAGTGTTTTTCAGGCAGCACAAATCCTAATCGACGGCGATGACTTTCCCAACTTCAGGCACTTTGCTTTTGAGCATTCTCTCGATGCCCATCTTAAGTGTCATTCTTGCGCCGGGACAGCCGCTGCAAGCCCCCTGCAGTCGCACCTTAACGCTGTTATCCTCGCCGACACCTATCAGTTCGATGTCCCCGCCGTGCCCCTGAAGTGCAGGACGGACCGCATCGATAACCTCTCTAACCTTTTCTTCAAGGCTTTTTTCTCCGCCGCCCGCCTCTGGCGGGTTGCAGCCGCAACAATCGCTCATAAAAAACTCCTTTAAGCCAGAATCGGCCTTATTTTAAGATTATACACTGCCTTTTTACTATTATACGAAACAGACAAACTTAAGTTAAGCTTTTTCGGATAGTTTCTGCCGGAAAATCAAAGACATCGATTTTTAATAGAGAAAATTTTATTGCGGGGAAAACCCCTAATGTATATACTGCAGAATTTGGAATCTCGGTTATAAGGAGCATAAATGGGACCCGTCCTGAAAGGACTTATACAGTTACAAAGCGTTGAAAACCTGTTGCGGGCTACCAAAGGCAAGCTGACCCGATGCCGACGAAATGTTCTCATTCATGAAAATCAAATCAGAAGTCTTCAAAACACCCTCGAATCAAAAAAAGAAGAGATGCAGCTTACAAAGGTGCAGTCCGACCGCCTCGAGCTGGAACTGAAAAGCAGGGACGAGACAATCGCAAAATTGCGTGCGTCGCTCAACACCGCCAAGACAAACAAGGAATATTCGGTGCTGCTTACCCAGCTTAATACGACAAAGGCGGACAACTCAAAAATCGAAACACAGGTGCTCGAATTGCTCAAGGAAATCGAGGCGGACGAGGCAGAGTGCAAAAAAATCAAGGAGCAAATCGAAGAGCAGAAAAAGCTGCTCGAGCAGAAACGCAAAGAATCTGACACCCTCAGCGCCAAATATGAAGAAGAGATAAAACAGATTCAGCAGCAGTGGGACAAGCTGGCACGCACAATACCGTCCGAGCCGCTGGAAATCTTCAAACGTGTTGCGGATACCTACGACGGCGAGGCCCTGGCAAAGATTGAACAGCAGGAGGGCAAAACGCTTATGTATAGTTGCGGCGGGTGCTTTATGAACATAACAGCCGAGTCCGTCAATATGCTTATGACCCACGACGACATTATCAGATGCCCAATCTGCACGCGGATACTTTTTCTGGGCGACCAGCAGGAGACTTAATCCGCCTTATGGCGAACCAGGGAAAAAACGGGTCGCAACCTCATCCAAATTACTTGCAAATGGCCTATCCATCTGTTTTATTATCATTTATCAGATTGTAAACAGGACAGAAAGATTAAGGAATAAATAACTTGCACGACAAGATGGTTCGACAAGCTTACCACAAGATAGTTATATATACCGACGGTGGCAGCAGGGGTAATCCCGGGCCGGCAGCAGCCGCCTTTATCCTTGCCGATGAAAATGGAAAAAAACTTGTCTCCCAGGCCTCTTTCCTCGGAAAGACAACGAACAACTTCGCTGAATACACCGCAATTGTCAATGCCCTCCAGGCCGCCGAACAATTAGGCGGCAAATCCGTCGCCATCTATAGCGACAGTGAGCTGGCAGTCAAACAAATTAACGGCCAATACAAGGTGAAAAACGATAACATCAGAGGGCTTTTTGCAAAGGCGGTCGAGCTGCTCGGCGGCTTTGAGAACTGGACGGTTCAATACATACCAAGGGATAAAAACAGCGAGGCAGACGAGCTTGTAAACCGTGCGTTAAATCTCGAACAGGACATAAAAACAGTACAGTGTGAAGGGTTAAGAGTAAAGGATGAACCCTGCACCCTGAACCCTTCACCCTTGACCGGACAGCCAATAAGACTTGCAGTCCTGATTAGCGGCGGAGGCAGGACGCTGCTCAATATCCTCGACCAGATAAAGGCGGGCAGGCTCAATGCCGAGATACCATTGGTCATAAGCTCACTCTCGACGGCAGCCGGCGTCGAGAAGGCCAGGGCCGCCGGGCTGAACGTCAAAATCATCCGAACAAAGGATTATCCCGATATCGACCGGTTCAGCAGCCGTATCACAGAAGAGCTCGATGCCGCCGGCGCCGACCTTGTTGTTCAGGGAGGCTGGCTGTGTCTGTGGAAGATACCGGCTCGATATACAAATCGCGTGATGAACATTCACCCTGCCCTGCTGCCGGGCTTCGGCGGCAAGGGAATGTGGGGCCATCACGTTCACGAGGCCGTTCTCGCTGCCGGCTGCAAGGTGAGCGGATGCACGGTGCATTTCTGCACAAATGAATACGACAAAGGCCCAACCATCATCCAGCGATGCTGCCCCGTTGAAGACGACGATACGCCCGATACACTGGCGGCGAGGGTCTTCAAGCAGGAATGTATCGCATATCCGCAGGCCATAAGATTATTCGCCGACGGAAGACTAAACGTTGAAAACGGAAAAGTAAAAATAAAGTAATCGGAAAATAAAAAGATACAAAAACCAATATAAGACAGGTTGCAATTGACAAAAAGACAGAACATAATCGTGGCAAAACTTATCATCGTGCTGGTTATCACCGCCGCCGCCGCATTTACGATGATGAACTTCAAGGATTTTATCAACCGCAAGGAAGGTATGCGCACAATAACCCAGCTCGGTCAGCACATTCTCGAATACAGAAAAACCTACGGCTCGCTTCCGCCTGAATCTTATATCGAAAAAATTAAAAAAAGTTTGGAGGGCAGTGTCCGGCTGGGAACAGTACAATACAGGGCAATCTGGATTACCTTTGATTCAAAAGATGATACTATCCTGGCATATACGCAAGAGAACTATCACTCGCTTTTTCTCAAGAGCGGCTACGTCGTCCTGTGGTTAAACGGCAAAGTTGAATGGATGGAAGCAGGCCGATTCGAAAATCTCCTCGCCGGTCAGCAGAGCCTCGAGGAAATCAAAACCACGCATAAATAACCAGCAGAACGAGGCATAATACACCAAAAAGGATGTATCTAAGGCGTTCTTTCGGAATTGAACGGCTTGGTTGCGTAATCAAAAGCCTAATACGGGAAATATCAAATTAATTAAGGAGACTATTTATGTATTGTAGAGTAATTATTTGCTTTTTATTGATTGTGGGGTGGTGGCAGACAGCCTGCGCCTGATGAGCTGGTTTTCAAGAACGGAGACAAGCTCAATGGAAAGGTCATTCAGTCTGTCGAGGGAAAACTGATTTTTGATTCGAACGTTGGGGGGAATATCAAGGTCGATTTGTCAAAAATTCAAACGTTCAGGACAGACAAGGATGTGGAGGTGCATTTAACTGACGGCACAAGTTTGAACCAGACTATTCTCGAATCCAATCCCGGCTTTTTTGTCATCAGGGGCAACGAGACATTAAAAGGCCAGGAAATTGCTCTCGACAAGATAGTCTCAATCAATCCGCCCAAAAAACCCGAACCGAAATGGACTGGAGACATCTCGGCGGGACTTACTGCTACAAGAGGCAACACGGTCACCGATACAAGTAATTTAAGCGTGAACCTGATGAAAAGGACAGAAAAAGACCGGACACTTCTTAGCGGCTACTATATCAGAAGCCAACAGGAAGACCCTGTCAGCGGAGAAAAGGTTAAGACGGAAGATAACTGGTGGATTAGAGGTAAATACGACTACTTCGTTACCGAAAAAATTCTTTGTTTACGGCGACGGCCGTTACGAAAGAGATGCCATAGACAAGCTTGACCGGAGAGTTATAATCGGCGGCGGCGGCGGCTATCAGTGGATTGAGTCTGAGAATACGAATCTCTCGACCGAGGCAGGTCTTGCTTCGCTTTATGAGAAATATACAAACAATACCGACAGCAAATCAACCCTTTCGGCCCAGCTCGGATACCATTTTGACAAGAAATTGCACAGTCAAATAAAGTTTTTAAACGACTTGACTTACTATCCGAGTCTCGAAAAGCTGTCTGATTTTTTCCTTACTACAACTGCCGAGATTCGATTTGCGGTCACTGAACAAATGTTTACAAATTTCAAAGTTATCTACAATTATAACACCACACCCGCCGAGGGAACCGGCAAAACAGACGTGAAGTACCTTTTAGGTGTGGGATTGAAGTTTTAATGCCGTCTTATGAAATATCCCGACCAATGTTTTTGGGATTTTGAGTGTGGAATGTGAAATTCTCCTGTATATAAACGGAGTTACGTAGATTCTTATAAGCATATAGGGTCTAATTTAATGAAAGGAGACTAATATGGTGCCAATGCAAAAACGCCTGGGGGCCGAGTTTGTCGGAACATTCTGGCTGGTTCTCGGAGGTTGCGGTAGCGCCGTTTTGGCCGCAGCTTATCCACATCTGGGAATAGGATTTCTTGGAGTAGCGCTGGCTTTTGGATTGACAGTACTGACAATGGCTTTTGCCATCGGTCATATTTCTGGCTGTCATCTAAACCCGGCCGTCACCATTGGACTGTAGGCAGGTGGTCGTTTTTCCGCAAAGGATATTTTTCCCTACATTGTTGCTCAAGTTTTAGGGGCGGTCGCCGGCGCAGGCGTGCTTTACATTATTGCCAGCGGTAAAACCGATTTTGATGTAGCAGGTGGTTTTGCCTCGAACGGCTACGCAGCACATTCTCCGGGCGGCTATTCATTAACTGCCTGTCTGGTCACCGAAATCGTTATGACCTTTATTTTTTTGATGATTATTTTAGGAGCCACCGACAAGCTGACCGCACAAAATTTTGCGCCTATCGCCATTGGTCTGGGGCTGACTTTGATTCACCTGATTAGTATTCCGGTGACAAATACATCGGTAAATCCTGCTCGCAGCACCGGTGTTGCAATATATGCCGGCGGATGGGCAATTACTCAACTCTGGCTTTTCTGGCTGGCTCCTTTCATCGGTGCTGCCGTTGGCGGATTAATCTACCGTATTCTCGGCATAAAGAACGTATAATACCAATTCCATAAATTAATTGCGATCGATGTAGTTAGCTCGACATATACTTTTAACCAATTCAGCGGTAAGACAAACCCTTTGCCACGCCTCGCATGCGGCCTCGCGAAGGTCATCATAATCTCGATAACTTCGATTTGACCAAAAATGGCTGCGAAGATATTGCCACAAATTCTCAACAGGATTCAATTCCGGACTATAGGCTGGTAGTTCTATTATGGTAACGTTTTCGGGTACGACAAGTTCCTTAGACTTGTGAAAACCAGCCTGATCCCAAATCAGAACCGCATGAACATCCGCAGCAATCTCCGTTGCGAACTGCTTAAGATAAACATTCATAACCTCTGTACTGATATACGGTGATAACATACCTACCGATTGTCCGGTCTGCGGACATACTGCTGATATTACATACAACCACTCATATTGAGTCTGCTTAACAGCAGCCGGGCGACTGCCGCGTCTTGCCCAAACCCTTGCCAATGTCCCCTGCTGACCGAAACGAGCTTCATCCTCGAACCATACCTCTAACCGTTTGTAAGGATGAGATGCAGCTATGACTTCCAGCCTCCCGCCGATGTTTTTTTAAAATCCTGCTGTGCTTTAATGTCCGCCCTCTGATGCCGAGGTCGCGGAGCCAAATAACTATACCCCAGACGATGCAGCAGCTGATAAACACCGTTGAGACTGTAAACTACGCCAAACTCCTTGTTCAAGATTTTTTGAATGTCCTTGCCGTACAGTGTTGCTACTGCATCGTTCTTTGTAGGACCAGCATCGATACGGGATGAAAAGTGTTCATAACTGGCTGCAGGCAGATTCGGCTTTCGACCTGAATGGTGCTGTTCCTTCAGACCATCGATGCCATGGGTGTTATACTTTGCTACCCAGCTTTGAATCGCCCTTCGAGAATATGCGGTCATTTGTGCAATCTCGACACAAGTATATCCCTGCTGGGCGAGCGCAACAGCCTGGATTCTTCCTGCGAGGCGGGCGTTTGTTTGAGATTTTGCTGATTTTAACAACTCTTTTACGCTTTTGTATTCCTTTACTGTCATAATAACCTCCATATCAATCATTTTTATAAATCAGGTTACTATGGTATGTATCGGAATATCCTATAAAGCGCATTTAATTATTGTAATTGGTATAAGAGCCGACATCGCGATTACCAACAGAGCAATCCGCCGCCGGCGGACTGGATTCCCGCTTTCGCGGGAATGACATTAACGGTCAACCGGCTCTTATTAACTGCATTTGATATAAGTGGTGATTGGCGTGAAAGTTACAAGTTTGCGGAGCCGGGTTGCGGCGGGTCGAAGGCAAACTATTATATGTTATCTGCTATATCCTTTTTTTGGATTTTTGATAAGGGCGTCGAGCAGTTCTGTTCTCCATTTATTATCGGTGCTGTCATAGATCCCGAAGCCTGAACAGAATTCCCAATATGCCCAGCTAAAATTTTTTTTCTCGGCCTGCCTTGCAATAAAATCAGTCCAAAAAACCCTTGACTGCATATCAGCTTTGCTATATGCCCCAAACTCGCCGATATATATAGGTCTGTTATGTGTCCTGCCCCAGTCGGCAGCCTTATCGAAATCCCTTATTATATCCTGTTTTTGTTGTTCCGTGCCAGTCCATTTTGTGCCAAGCCAGTTTTTCGATTGTTCTCCGACCCACTCTGCTCCCTGATGAGTGAAGTTTAAAGGCTGATAATAGTGGCAGGTAACGATTATGTTTTTATCGTCAGCCGGCAGTTTCAGAGCCGGTAGTTTATCAATATTGTTCCAGTTCGTCGGACCTATTATGACAACCCGATGCGGATTTGTTTTTCTGACGGTCTTTAATGTTTCGGCAGCAAGCCGATTCCATTCTTCGTCATTTATTTTTTTGCAGGGTTCATTCAAAAATTCAAAGAGGACACTGTTCTGGACAATTACTGTAATGTTCGGCAATCTGCTGCCACAGGGCAAGGAAACGCTCACTGTGTTCTTTCGGATTTTCGTAGATTTCATCGTAGTTGTGCATATTAATTATGACAAAAAGGCCTCTGAAAAGCGCATTTTTAACTGCCCAGTCGACCCTTTCAAAAAAGTTCTGTTCTATCGTGTATGGTTTTTCTGTCAATGCATGAGCCGACCACCGTATAGGAATCCGAACCGAATCAAACCCCGCTTCTTTTATTAATTTAAAATATTCTTCCTTAAGCACAACACCCCATTGCCCTTCCTTTGGCGCTTCCAGAGCGTTGCCGAGATTTATGCCCCTGCCGAGAGACTTGTGCATCTCAAACACGTTTTTCTCTGATTGTTCTGCAAAGCAACTGATGCTTATTACAAACAAAGACAGCAGAAAAAAGGGGTTTGTCAGGATTATTGTCTTGCGAAAGAGGCCTGGCATGTGTTTATCCATTTTCCCATCCCGATTTGTTGAGACTGATTTACTGGTTTTACTTTTTTCCGCAGCATTTTTTATATTTTTTACCGCTGCCGCAGGGGCAGGGGTCATTGCGGCCGACTTTGGGTTTATCGAGAACGATTTGCTTAACCCTGGCTTCGCCCTGCGGGGCCTGTGCGGCAGCCCTCTGGCGTTCGGCGAGGGTGAACTGTCCGACCTCGTCGTGGCTTATGTTGCTGACGTTCCAGACGCTTCTTGTTCTGGCGCCGGCTTCGAGTCTGACCTTGAAGATGATGTCGGTGACCCTGTCCTCGATTGTCTCGAGCATCTCTTCGAAGAGTCTGAAACCTTCGCGTTTGTATTCGGTTTTCGGGTCTTGTTCTGCCAGTGGCGCAGCCCGATGCCTTCTTTGAGGTGGTCCATCACATACAAATGGTCTTTCCAGGCGCCGTCGAATACCTGCAGGAGGACGTATCTTTCGAGGTCGGCCAGTTCTTGTCGCAGGAATTCTTTGCCTGCCTCGAGGATTTTTTGTTTTCTTTCTTCGCTTTGGCCGATGGACTGCTGGGTGAAGGACGCGTTGAATCTTTCGTTGGCCCACTGAATAAGCTGCTCCGTATCGAGGCTGTTGACTTTGACCTCAATTAGTTGTTCGAGCTGGCCGTTATTGAGTTTTTCGCTGAATTCGAGCAGCCTTTTAAAGAGGACGGCGGGTTTGAGGGTTTGAATATCCTCTGTTGAGAGACTGGCTTCGAATTTTTTATTTGCCCAGCGGGACAGGGCCTCAATGCCGTAGATGTTTGCGCAGGCGGGGCCGAAGACCATATTCATTGCGAACTCGACCGGGTATTCGATTTCACGTCTGCGGTATTTTTCTGCGGTTTTGTCGAGGACGAGCTGCTCAATTTGTTCGCTCTTGAGGTTTTTCATCTGGTCGATATTTATGCTGATGTCGAATTTTGCCTTGGCCCATTCGATGAAGGTTTTGATTGCGAAATCGGATTTGAGGAACTCTCCAATAGCCGAATATTCTTTTTTGTCGATTTGCTCGGCAGCGGCCTCTGTGAGCTGGTCCTGGATTTGCTCTGCGGTGAGTCTGCTTTATCTTGTTGGGGCTCAAACTGACGCTGTAGGCGCTCATTGCCCACTTGCAGAGGCCCTGCAGCTCCCAGGTGCCGGGGTCTTCGAAATCTTCGAGATATTCGCCGAGCGAAACGGAGATATTGTTGGCGGCGTTATCCTTTGCCTTTTGTTTGACGAGATCTTCGATTTCGCGGGCTTCGAGAAGTTCGATATTCGATTCCTTAAGTTCAGCACCGAAGGTATTTTTTGCCCATTCGATAATACATTTTACAGGATAGTTTTTATTGAGAATGGTTGCACAGGCCTTTTTGGCAGCCGATTCAATCATTTCTTCGATAATTTTTTTCAGGCCTTTTCCTGATAGTATCTGTTTTCGCCTTGAATAGAAGATTTTTCGCTGATAATCCATCACCTCGTCATATTCGAGCAGGCTTTTTCTGATTTCGAAGTTTCGCTCCTCGACCTTTTTCTGTGCGCGTCCAATGCCTTTGCTGATTCTTTTGTGAGCGATAGGCTGACCTTCCTCCCAGCCTATCCAGGCGAGGGCCTTGACCGTCCATTCTGGGGCGAAGGTTTTGAGCAGGTCGTCATCGAAGGACAAGAAGAACTGGCTGGAGCCTGCATCGCCCTGTCTGCCGGAGCGTCCGCGGAGCTGGTTGTCGATTCTTCGAGCCTCGTGGCGTTCTGTGCCGAGGATGTGGAGGCCGCCGATTTCTGCTACGCCTGGACCGAGTTTTATATCTGTTCCGCGACCTGCCATATTAGTTGCGATAGTGACGTTGCCGCACGACCTGCCGTCGCGGTTCTGGTGCTGCTGGCCTGCCTTTGTGATAATTTGGGCCTCACGAGCGTGCTGCTTGGCATTGAGGACCTCGTGTTCGACGCCGTATTTTTTAGTCAGGGCCTCCGACAGGGCCTCGCTTTTTTCGATGCTGATTGTGCCGACGAGGACGGGTCTGCCGGCGGAACTTATATTGTTTATTTCCTCGGTTATGGCGGCAAATTTTTCCCGCATTGTCTTGTATATTACGTCTTCGAGATCTTCCCTTATGCAGGGTTCGTTTGTCGGGATAACGACCACTTCGAGTTTATAAATGTTCATAAACTCTTCTGCTTCGGTGGCGGCTGTTCCGGTCATACCGGCGATTTGGCTGTAGAGTTTGAAGAAATTCTGAAGCGTGATAGTCGCGAGGGTCTGCGTTTCCTCTTTTACCTGCACATTTTCCTTTGCCTCGACGGCCTGATGAAGACCATCGGACCATTGTCTGCCGTGCATAAGCCTGCCCGTGAATTCGTCGACGATTATTACCTTGCCGTCCATCACAACATAGTCTTTTTCCTTTTCAAAAACCACGTGCGCCCGGAGGGCCTGTTCCAACATATGAGGCCATTCCATATTTGAGCCTGTAAAGAATGAACCGACGCCCGCCGCCTCCTGTGCCGCGCCCATACCCTCGTGGCCGATGCGGATTGCCTTGCGGTCGTATTCCACTTCATAATACTGGGTCATTCCAGTAAGTCTTGCCCGGGCTGATTCCAATTGGCTTTCCGAAGTTTCGATTACCTTTTGAGCCTTTTCGATGCGGGCATTGTCGCTGTCTTTTTTGGCATCTGCAATCTCGCCATTGGCGTTGGCGATGGTGCGTTCGAGGCTGTCGATTTGTTTTTTAATGCGGTCATAGCCGCTCTGCAGCTCGAGTAGTTTTTTTGCGACCGTGTCAGCCTTTTTATATCTTGAGACATCATCGAGTGCGGGACCTGAAATAATCAGAGGTGTTCTGGCCTCGTCAATCAGAATTGAATCCACTTCATCGACAATTGCATATTGCAGGTCGCTCTGGACCATTTGTTCGAGCGATATTTTCATATTGTCGCGCAGGTAATCGAAGCCGAACTCGTTATTTGTGCCGTAGGTGATATCGCAGGCGTATTGTGCCTTTCGCTCCTCGCCTACGGTATCCATATCCGCCTGTATAACGCCGAAGGTCAGTCCGAGGGCTTTATAGACCGGCCCCATCCATTCAGCGTCTCTTTTAGCGAGGTAATCATTGACGGTGACGATATGCACATGTCTGCCGGTCAGATGCACCATATATGCTGCCAGAGTTGCGACGAGAGTTTTTCCCTCGCCGGTTACCATTTCTGCAATCTTTCCTTCGTAGAGGACGAGTCCACCGATAAGCTGCACATCGAAATGTCTCAAGCCGATGGTTCGTCTTGCGGCCTCTCGGACGACGGCAAAGGCCTCGGGCAGGATTTCTTCCGGGCTGCTACCGGCCTTGAGGGCAGATTTGAACTGGTTTGTCTTATCCCTTAACTGTTCATCGTTTAATTGCTGTATGTGCTGCTCAAACTCGCTGGCCTTCAGTGCAGTTACCCAATAGCCTTTCAGCAGCCTTTCATTTCTGCTGCCGAAAACTTTCAGGAACATTTTTCCTATATTGCTTATTGCCATATTAAACCTTCGTCGCTCGTGGCTCGCATCTCGTAATGTGTATATTTCTTAATTCATAATTCTTAATTCCGAAACAGTTTCGCAGAACAACGAGATGTTGTCAAGAAAGGATTGACAGAATGGGAGTTTAGGTTATAACTCAACGGATAATAGTAATTCGGAAATCCATAATGTATTCCTCCTTTTGCATTTCGAACAACTTATTTTAGACAATAAAATTATAATGGTAACAGTTTTCTTCATGACCTATTCCTATACTAATTTACATTGATTGGGGATAGATCTATTCACTGTCTTTACCATAGAAGATCAAAGGTCTCTAAAACCACAAGATAATTTCAATTGCCTATTTACTATTGTTAACTATATTTTGCTCAATGGTGGATATCAGATTTTTTAAGTTTACGGGCTTAGCTATAAAGGGATGACCACCTATATTAGAGCCTTTCTCATCTATTTCCTGTTTTGTTACAATCGCAGTTAAGAACACCACTGGTATATTCTTACAGATCTCTTCTTCCTTTAGCTGTGCAGCTACTTCAGAACCATCCATGTCAGGCATCATAACATCTAGTAATATCAAGTCGGGGTTGAACGCCTTGGCAGCCTCAAGACCGCGTGATCCATTATTCTCAACCCTGACTTCATATTTACCTGTCAACTCCAGATTCAATTTCACGAACTTCGTAAACTTTTCTTCGTCATCGATAATCAATATCTTTTTCCTATTCATTGCATTTCCTTTCTTTTATGCCTTGAACGATATAATTACAATAACCCCATCTCCATCTTTTTTGTTTGAAATATTAATTTTACCGCCGTGCATTTCTATTATATTATTTACCACCAGTAACCCCAGCCCATGTCCTCCCCTGTCACGCTTTGTCGTAAAAAATGGCTCGAATATATTTTCTGTAATATCTTCAGGGATCCCGGTACCGGTGTCTTCGATTTGAACAGTGACCCATCTTTCATGCTCTTGCTGCTGCTGTGCATAAGTCCTTATCATGATGTCCCCGCCGCCGGGCATTGCTTCAATAGAATTAAGTATGATATTCAAAAAGACCTGTTTAATTTTATTTTTATCTAATTCTATATAAGGAATATTTTCTTCAAAATTCTTTGTTATTTTAATATGATTTTTATTGAGTAGATTTCTCATTAGTAACAGAGAGTTGTCTATAATCAGATTTATATTTTCTGGTGTCGTCACTAGTTTGGATATGGAAGCAAAATCTAATAGTCCCTTAACAACATTATCAGCCCTGCCCGCAGCTTCCTCGACATCTTTCAGAGCTAAAGAAACATCTTCATCTTTTGTCTTGAGCTTTTCTTTAAGATATTCTATCCCCTGTATAATAATCGCTAATGGATTTTTTACTTCGTGAGCTACCCCGCTGCTCAATTTTCCAACTATCCCCATTTTCTCTGCCTGAATAAGCTGAGTTTGAGCAGCTTTTAATTTTATATGTTCATTTTCCAATACTCTATATAGATTTTGTAATTCATTGGACCTTTTCTTCTGCTGATGAAAAATAAACGCTGCCAAAACAAAGAACACAGAGAACACAAACCCGCCAAAAATAATATTGTCTCTTGCATTTTTATTCACCGGTTCTGCAACAACGTCATATTCCATCGCCACAATAATCGAAGACCTGGTATTGCTAATGTAAATAGGAGCAAATGCCAGTAATGTCTTCACAATTATGGGGTTAGCATTATCTGAAAAAAAATCTATTACGACTGTCCCTTGTTCGCCATTCTTGATTTTTTGTACTATTGAGTTTAATTTTAGCCATTCGGGATTAGAGATTTTCCCTTTTAAAAGCGTTAGAACATTCTCGCCGATATAGTTCGTATAGGGACAGTGCATTATTTTTGCATCATTATTTATTATAAGAACATATACTCTTTCTAAGTCATTGATATGCTTGACCAGTCCGGTTATATCTGCCGCAGAAATCTCGATATTATCAAAATGTTTCTCAATACTTTGTGCTTCAGATAAAGCAGTTATCAAGAGTTGTGTTTGAGCCTGATTAACCATTGCTTTCTCAAAGGCATTATGGTTAAGCCAGGAAAAATAACTCGTTGCTGCTAAAACAATAACAATAGCGATATAAGGTATAATTATTTTAAATCCCTTCACCGGAATGTGTTTTTTTACCTTCCGATCTGCTGTTTGAATGTGTTCGCTTAATTTTGACGCCATAATATCTGTTTCGCAGAAATAATTATCTTAAATTTGAAAACAGTTTCGCAGAAGGCTGGTAAATTGTCAAGGAAGCTTGTCGAATTCCGCATCAGTCGGTATGGAATACACGATGAACGAATGGAAGGTTTGCAGAAGCCGTCTAATATCTTCCGCGTCTTTTTTTGTGAGATTTTTGGGTTTTTTTAATACGTCTTTCGGGGGGTTTAACGAGAGGCTCTGCGGGCGATAAATTGAGCTGGCGGGCAGGGATGTTAACGGAAATAATTCTGGCCTTTACGGCCCTGCCAAGCGTTAAGACGACGCCTGACCTCAGGCCGGTGATGCAATGGTGCTTCTGATTATATTTCCACTCGTCTGGGCCGAGGTCAGCGGTGACAATCAGGCCTTCAATGCCGAATTTTTTACAGCGGACGAAGATGCCGAAATTTGTCAGGCCTGTGATGACGCAATCGAGCACGTCGCCAATTTTTTTACTGAGCATCTGCAAGATGAGGACGGTTTTTAATTCCTCTTCAGCATCCTCGGCCCGCTCTTCGGTAAAGCTTATGTGTTTTCCTGCCTCGACGAGGTCGAGCTGCCGGTCTTCCTCAACTTTGCCGTTGCGAAGGTAGCTGTCGAGCAGCCGATGCACCATCAGGTCTGCGTAGCGGCGAATGGGGCTTGTAAAGTGGCAGTAATGTCGGCTGGCCAGCGCATAATGGCCGATATTCTGCGGAGAATATCTTGCCTTTTCGAGGCTTCGCAAGACGGTGAGGTTGACTGCAAGCTCGCTGTCGCGGCCTGCAACAGAGGCAAGCAGGGCCTGAATATCCCAGCGGTCGGGCAGTCTTGGCAGGCTGTAGTTGACGCTTCGGATGACAATTGCCAGCTCTTTCATTGCCATTGCGTCGGGGTCGGGGTGAATCCTTCGCATAAATGGGACATTGAGCCTGTTTAAAAGCGACGCAACGGCCTCGTTGGCCTCGACCATAAACATCTCGATTATCGTGTGCGGGTAACTTGCTTCGGCAACCCGGGCGTCGATGACGCGACCTGCGGCATCCAAAACCAGTTCCACTTCAGGCAGATTCAGGTGCAGCATTCCATCTTTATTGCGTCGTCTTTCGATTGTCCGGCTGAGCTTTTCCATATCATTGAGGAGTTCGAGGACCTGCGGTTTGACTTCCTTTTTGTGGCCTTTGAGGGCTTTATCCGCCTGCAGGTAAGTGAGTCTTTGCGTTGAGGACATGACGGAATTTGCGAACTGCCTTCGCAGAACCGTGCCATTTTCGCTGTAAGTGATATAAGCGCTTTTGACGAAACGTTTCTGGCCGGGCTGAAGCGAGCATATACCGTTGCTTAAAATTTCGGGCAACATCGGCAGGACTCTGCTTGGCAGATATACGCTGTTTCCGCGTTGTCTTGCCTCGTTATCGAGCGGGGAGCCAGGGGCAGCGAAAAAACTGACATCTGCGATATGAACGCCGAGGACGCTGTTGCCATCCTTATCTTTTTCGAGACTTATTGCATCGTCAAAATCCTTTGCATCCGGCGGGTCGATTGTGATGATTGTCTTGCCTGTTATATCCTCGCGTTCCTCTACGCCGGAGTTTTCGAAGGCATCGGCTGCCTGTCTGGCCTGCTCGATGCAATCTTCGCTGAATTGCAGCGGCAGCTTGTACTGATAGATAATGGAATTTATCTCCGCCTCGAACGCCCCGGCCCTGCCAAGGACCTCTAGAATTACGCCGCGGGCAGGATGTTTATCCGTGGGCCTGGTGACCATTTCCACGACTACCTTGTCTTTATCGGCAGCACCTTTGGCGGCGACGTCGTCGATGCTTATGGGTTCTGTAAAATTTTTGCCGTCGGGTTCTACCAGCCAGCCGGTTTTTGTTTGGCGCAATGTTCCGACAAATTGGCTGTCGCCCCGCTGCAAAATCTCCATGATTTTGCCTCTGTAAAGAGTTTTGCCGCCCCGTTTTTCCTTAGTTATTACTTTAGCAGCGACGATGTCGCCGGTCAGGGCATCTGCCGTTTCGTCAGGCGGGATGAAGAGGTCTTCGTGCAAGTTTGGTTCGAGAGGCAAGACGAACCCGAAGCCGCGCGGATGGGAGCGAAAAGTTCCGACAATTTGACCTGAAAGAGGCCTAAGCTCTATAAGATTGCCGTGCCCGAGGATTACTTGGCCGGAACTGACAAGCTCATCGAAAGCCGCCTTAAAAACGGGATAATCCTGACTGCTGATTTCCATTTCTTTTGCGAGTTTGGCAAGTTTTGTCGGCTTGTATCCTGCGGCCTTTAGTTTTTTGATTATCCTTTTTTTGAATTCTTCAACCATAAAGGCGGATTATATCACATCGGCAGATAATAGCACAAAGGAGTTTTGAGTTTTGAGCTGCGAATTGGATGAGGGTGAAAATTTGGATAAAAATTTGGATATAAATTTTTTTTATTACTATTTGGCCGGCTGCGATTTATATTTTAGACTTTGTGTGAGAAGATGTAATAAAGGGAGCTTGGCCGTTCCTGGCCTTAAATGGTTTTTGGTCGGCAGCTCAACTACTATAAAGTTCACCCCGGTTTCGGGGGTCCTGCCTTGGGGGGTTGGTTATTCCCGGCAGGATTGAAAGCGGTGCCTCTTCCAGTGTATCGGGAAAGGCTGAAAATAGTTTTAACTTGGGGGACCATATAAGTTTCTTTCCGGTGAATCCCTGCGAGTGGGTCGCAGGGATTCTCTTTTAAACATCCCTAGCGAAAATAGTTTTTAATTTCTTTGCCACAGATTACACAGATTTCACTGTAGAAAAAAATAAAATAATCTGTCCCTCACAAGAATGGCGGATAAATTCCATCTGTGGTTTCTTTTTCTTAATTTTTAATTCTAAATTTTCTCTGCAGCAAAAATACGATAAGAATGAGTGCGAGCAAAACGCCATAAGTGCACATAATATCGATAAATATGTGGATTTTTGCAACGGCGAAAAAGCCGGGTATTAGTATAAAGGTGATAATCTGGGCGGCAAAAAACCGCTTTGAATCAATCCAGGGAGGCAAAGGCCGGTGATGGAATAATTTCAGAACAATAAAGCCTGCAAAAATACCTACTGCTGCTCCTCCAAAGACATCAGAAGGATAATGAGCAAAAACAAGGATGCGCAATAGCCCGATAAAACAGCTTGCTATGAAAAAAAAGATTATTAGGCGTCTTCTTACAAACGCCAGCAGCATAGTCGCAACGGCGAAACAATTGGCGGTATCGCCGGAGGGGAATGACCAGCTTCTCAAAAGCGCCGGCGGGTGGTCCTCATTTTTTTGTTCATAGACCCTCTCGATAAAGCCTGAAGGCCTTTCTCTGTGCACTGCAAGCTTTAGCGGCAGCACAATTGCACCGACGGCAAGGAAGGCAAGAGCGGCATAAAATATCACCCGGTTTTGCCTGGTCAGTATTACCCAGAACAAGATGAGCCAGACAAGCAGCCAAGTCTTGCCGAGATATTGGAAAGTCTTTATAGACTTGTTGCTGTCCCAATGAAGGTCGTTCTTGTGAAGAAAGCGGATAACCTGCTGGTCAAAGAACAGAAAGCAAACGGCAGCGGCAATAAGCAGAAAGGCTATTGCAGCGAACATAAAAACCGTCATTTTTTTAGATACCGAATATTCTGGTTTTGTCATTGGGGAACGGATTCCTTTTTTACAACTACCACTATCTCGACGGGCTTTCCTTTCGAGTAGTTTATGCCTTTTTTAGAACCTATCTGCACAATCGGCAATGGTCCGAATTTATTGGAAATTTCCTCCAGTAAATTTTTCGGTATTATCAGTGCACCGTTTTGTTTTTGCAATGCCCAGTCGGCGACCTCCTGCGGGTCAGCCAGCTGCTGAATGGGACGGCCTATATAAAAATTCAGGGACGGCTCGTTGAACTTGCAGGTATATAAGGGCAGGTCAGGAGCGGTTTTATCCCTGACGATTTTTGCGATATGAGGTGGGATTTTAATCTGCTCCAGGCCTGGCAGGACGCCGAGTAAAAGGGGAATCAGGAAAACAGCGAGACAAGCTAAAAGCGATGCGGAGCTTTTTAAGAATTGCTCTTTAAGCTGAAAATATATTGCAGAGGCGGCCATAATAATCAGGATCAGACCGCAGAGCGGCCCTGACCAGTTCAGAGGGGGGATGTGCAGGCTGGTTTGTGTTTGCAGAATAAAAGGGCTGGCAAAACAGGCAGCAGCCAGGACAAGAGCTACAGGCCCAAAGAACCACGTGCCGCCGCGGAGCCATTTTTTATTGCGTTCTGTGAGCCGGCTGTTGTTCGAGGCCTCGATTGTACCGGCGACCATTAGGGCAAGGGCAGGCCAGATAAACAGGATGTAGTGGGGCAGTTTTGTTGCCGCTAGGGACATCAGCAGAAAAATCGTCAGGACCCAGCTGATTAAAAGGATTTTTGTTTGTCTGTTGCCGACTCTGCCGCCGAGACAAGCCGACAGGGCGCCGGGCAGGTGCAGGACAAAGGGGAAAAAACCGACAATGATTACAGGGATATAGTAAGGCAGAAAGATGAGCCAGTTGCCGCCGTGATGCTCCATTGGTCTGAGAGCGCGGCCGAGAACGTGTTTGCCGAAAAAGACCTGCAGGAAGTCGCCGCCTGCGGAGATGTTGGCGGGTATTGCCCAAAGCAGAAAAATCAGGCAGCCGAGAAAGGCCGCCAGACAGACCTTCAGAAAAATTTTCAGGCTGTCCTGCCTTTCTTTTCTGTTCAGCCAGATAACCGGCGTCATTACAAAGACCGGCAGCAGTCCAATAGGCCCTTTCGTAAGCATTCCCAGTCCGAGGAACAACCCCATCAGCAGGATACGTGCGATACCGAATTTTGAATCAGATGCGCCGATAAAGACAACCATAGCCGCCACAATGAATGGCAGGACAATCCCGTCGGCTAAAGCGGCTGTTCCGACAAAAATGAAAAGCAAAGAGGATGATAAAAAGGCAATTGCCCACAAGGCCGCCCTTTGGCTAAACAGTCTTTTGCCGATTGCATAAGTCAATATACATGTGATTGCCGAGCCAACAGCCGCCCAGAAACGGCAGGCAAGCTCGCTGGGACCGAACAGGCGAACCGGTATCGACATCAGCCAGTAGAGCAGGACGGGTTTATCAGGCCAGGCCTTGCCTTCGAGAGTCGGGACAAGGTAATTGCCGGAGCGCACCATTTCAACGGTGACAGAGGCGTATCGCGGTTCATCTCGGTCCCACAGTGTGCTTCGGCTCGCAATGAGCAGATACAGGCAAAAAATCAGCAGAGCAGCAAGGATGGGCACCGATAAAATTCTTTGGCATTTTTGCAGCAGAGCCATCAAAAACAGTTCCGATTAATTTTTTAAATCAGGCAAATTTTTGATGTGATAAACTAACATATAAAGAACGAGTCGGCAACTGCATACTTGAAAGGCTCAACAGGATTTGATGCCGAACCTGAACATTTGTTTGTCCGCCTTCGGTCCGCCAAAGGCGGAGTACCGAAATCAAAAGCTCGAAATCTGAATGGCTAAACCCAAAGCCAATTCATAAGCCAAAAATCCAAAAAACAGAAAGGCTATGCAGTGCCGTTTTGGTCATTTGAGCCTGCTTCGGCGGGACGCATTAAGCTGGGCCGAAAAATCTGTTTTTTTTCTTTGACATACTATATGTTGAGGCTACAATTTAGCAGACAGCAAGTAATGGTGGCATTGATACTTGGCAGGTTATACGGTTTAGGATTTTTATATAGGGATTTGTTGCGAGTGAGATGTCCATTTTGCAAGGCTGATAAAGACAAGGTTGTTGATTCACGTTCGAGCGATGCGGGCAGGGCGATAAGGCGTCGGAGACATTGTCTTGAGTGCGGGAGGCGATTCACCACTTATGAAAAGGTCGGTGAAAGTTTCAAGCTCTATGTCATAAAAAAAGATAATTCGCGAGTTCCCTACGACAGAGAAAAAGTGGTAGCCGGTCTGCAGAAGGCCTGCTATAAAAGGCCGGTCTCCGCTGAACAGGTTCAGCAGATTGTCGATAGAGTTGAAGAAGAAATCTTCAGGAATTCTGACAAGGAGGTATCATCGGCTTTTATCGGCGAGAGCGTGATGAAACATTTGAGCAGCGTCGACAAGGTTGCCTACATCCGATTTGCCAGCGTGTATCGTGATTTCAAGGATGCGGGCGAACTTATTGACGAGGTGAGTGAGACAATTCGCCGAACGGAGTCCGCCGAAGGCGGAAAAGTTTCTTGAATAGGATGGAGCGGCTGCATCAGGGAAGAAGAAGGTATTTGAATTTTATTTTTTGACCTTTTGTTTAGCAGGGAGGCTCGATTTTGCAGACAAAGGCGAGAATAAGGGTGGTAAAGGCGGACGGCGCTGTTGAGGATTACCTTCATACGAAGGTTCTTGCGACGATTAACAATTGTATGACGGCGGCGGGGCATTTCGACATATTGTTTACGGAGGAATTTGCGGAGGTGATAACGTATCATCTCTATAAGCAAAAGATTCATACAATCGGAAGCGACCAGATATTTGCGATTGTTAAGGCCATACTTTGCTCAACGGGTTTCGATGATGCAGCCGAGATTCTTACAAATCATCAGCTGCAGCGAAAGTTGCGGCGCGGGCGGATTGAGGTCTTAAAGAATTGTTTGTTCGCCTTCGGCAGAAACGACGCCGAGGATGTGTATAAAAATGACGGGCAAAAAATGAATCCGCCTTCGGCGGAGTGGAACAAGTCGAAAATTGTATCTGATTTGGTTGAGGAGAACGGCCTTGAGCGGCAGTTGGCAAGGGTTGTAGCGGGTGCGGTTGAGGAGAAGGTTTTGAATCTGCAGTTGCGGCAGGTGTCGGCAGAGCTTATAAGGCAGATTGTTATAGCCGAGTCGGCAGCAATGCTCTGCGCTCAGAGTCAGCTGCAAAAAGTTTGAGAACATCTGTGGTTGTGTTAGCAAGGAGGTAAAAATTGCAAAATATTACGAGCCTTAAGATATGTAAAATAAACGACTTAAGTAAAAAATTTAACTAAAAGTTTAACTAAATTCAATAAGTCTAGTTAAACAATATGATAAGTAATGCTTAAGTTCATTACTAATTTGTTTGATTCAGAATCCATTTAGGCTGTCGGTTTGTGCCGCTGTTTTTTATGGTCTTATCTTTTTTAGACATAGCATAAAGGATATTAGATATCTTCTTCCCCTTTCGGCTTTCATCCAAGGCGCCAGATAATTTGTCCATAAGTAATTTATCTATGTCTTTTCTATCTGCGGCGCCGTATTTTTTAATATAGGCGATTATCATATCTTTGTAATGTTGGTCGTCAAAAGCCCTATATTTTATGTACCTTGCCTTTTCGTCTGTTGTTGTGGCGATTTTGGAGGATAAGAATATATTATACCAATTACAATAATTAAATGCGCTTTATAGGATATTCCGATACATACCATAGTAACCTGATTTATAAAAATGATTGATATGGAGGTTATTATGACAGTAAAGGAATACAAAAGCGTAAAAGAGTTGTTAAAATCAGCAAAATCTCAAACAAACGCCCGCCTCGCAGGAAGAATCCAGGCTGTTGCGCTCGCCCAGCAGGGATATACTTGTGTCGAGATTGCACAAATGACCGCATATTCTCGAAGGGCGATTCAAAGCTGGGTAGCAAAGTATAACACCCATGGCATCGATGGTCTGAAGGAACAGCACCATTCAGGTCGAAAGCCAAATCTGCCTGCAGCCAGTTATGAACACTTTTCATCCCGTATCGATGCTGGTCCTACAAAGAACGATGCAGTAGCAACACTGTACGGCAAGGACATTCAAAAAATCTTGAACAAGGAGTTTGGCGTAGTTTACAGTCTCAACGGTGTTTATCAGCTGCTGCATCGTCTGGGGTATAGTTATTTGGCTCCGCGACCTCGGCATCAGAGGGCGGACATTAAAGCACAGCAGGATTTTAAAAAAACATCGGCGGGAGGCTGGAAGTCATAGCTGCATCTCATCCTTACAAACGGTTAGAGGTATGGTTCGAGGATGAAGCTCGTTTCGGTCAGCAGGGGACATTGGCAAGGGTTTGGGCAAGACGCGGCAGTCGCCCGGCTGCTGTTAAGCAGACTCAATATGAGTGGTTGTATGTAATATCAGCAGTATGTCCGCAGACCGGACAATCGGTAGGTATGTTATCACCGTATATCAGTACAGAGGTTATGAATGTTTATCTTAAGCAGTTCGCAACGGAGATTGCTGCGGATGTTCATGCGGTTCTGATTTGGGATCAGGCTGGTTTTCACAAGTCTAAGGAACTTGTCGTACCCGAAAACGTTACCATAATAGAACTACCAGCCTATAGTCCGGAATTGAATCCTGTTGAGAATTTGTGGCAATATCTTCGCAGCCATTTTTGGTCAAATCGAAGTTATCGAGATTATGATGACCTTCGCGAGGCCGCATGCGAGGCGTGGCAAAGGGTTTGTCTTACCGCTGAATTGGTTAAAAGTATATGTCGAGCTAACTACATCGAGCGCAATTAATTTATGGAATTGGTATTATTTACTGAAATTATTACTATTTATTCTCCCATAAGGTGGCCGTAAGTATAAGAGATTTTGCAACCAAGCATACGCCCACGTGTCAAAAATTTTTTAAAAGTTTAAAAAAAGTGTGGACAGTGACAGTTTTTTGTGTTAATATGCCATCTGTGATAATGAGGGTTGGGTCGAAAATACACCCTTTCGCTCCCGCTCCTGAAAAAAGAGGGCTTGAGTTTTAAATCAGGTATTTACTAAAGTAAAATCAGGTTATTCCTGATTAGAGTTCTTTGATGTATGCCGTATAATGTAAGAAAATAGAGGATAGACGTCAACAGGGCTGGGAAATCTCGTTGTCTCCTCCCTCCGCACCCAGCCCTGTTTTTAATAAAGTCTTTTTGCACCGTGATTTGCGAGCTGAAGTTTGGTTTTTGAAAAATTGTTTTTGCGTAGCAGGCAGGACTGGGTTATCATCTTCCCTCCTCTCTCCTCCTCACCCAGTCCTGTTTCTTTTTTAAACTGCATAAAAATGCACACAACCAGGAAAATCCTGATAACCCGGGATTCAAACATTCACAACTTAAACAATCACAAAATCAAAAGCAGCATTAACAGGATTTTAAGAAGGAACAAAGGGATAAAGGTGCACCCTTAACCCTTAACACGCCACCGGCAGAGAACGCAAATAGGGTATAGATACGTGAGAAGGGTTCAGGGTGAAGATATAAGGATGTCCGCCTGCAGCAGGCGAAAAATTCGTTTACTCATCAACTTATATACACATTTACTTATTTACGGCATCATCGCTTGTCTTTATGTCTTACCTCTCTTGCAAGCTGCTCGATTGCATCGAGGATTTCCTGTGGCTCGGACATTCTGCCTTCCGCAATGACACCGCAGGCAAGTCTGCCCTTTGCCGGACCTATAAGTCTGACGCCCATTGTTTTTAAGGCACTCACATTTCGCTGCACCGCCGGGTGATTCCACATATCGACGTTCATCGCCGGCGCCAAAATAATCGGCTTTGACCAGCAGACACACAACACGGTGCTGACAAGGTCATTACAGATGCCGTTGGCAAACTTGGCTATAATATCAGCGGTAGCTGGTGCAACGACAACAATCTCTGCCCACTCCACCAGGCCGATGTGCCTGATGGCTTCACCGCCGCCCGTATCCCAAAGACTGGTAAAAACGGCTGAATCGGTCACGGCTTCAAAACTTTTTGGCCCGACAAGCTGGCAGGCAGCTTCGGTCATCGCCGTTTTTACTTTTGCGCCTTCTGCGGCCAGTTTGCTCGCCAAATCGACAGACTTATAAGCCGCTATTCCACCGGTAACGCAAAGCAGAATTTTTCGACCGGCAAGATCCGGTTTTTGCTCACTCTGCTTCATAGTTTTCCTGCAGCCGCAGTCTCTGCGTCTCGGCGTATGTGCTGGCCGGAAATTCCATCGTTATCTTGTCCTGCAGAATCTCCTGAACTACAATCTCAAGCCGGGTCTTACCCTCAGTGTTTTCGATAAGAGGTCTTGCGCCTTCCAGCAGTTCTATAAGCCTTTTCTGAATAAGAGCAGCCAATTTGAACCTGCCGCCGACCTTGTCGATGATTTTTGTATCCCTCAGTTCTTCAAGCATTCGTTTCCTCCAATATCGCCTTTAATAATGCCTATTACCTTTCGCACAGCCTGTTCGAGGTTATCATTTACCACCATATTATCATAAAACTTGCGGGCCTCGTCAATTTCGTCGCAGGCGCCGAGCAGCCTGTGCCGTGTAGCCTCGATGGGGTCGCGACCCCGATTCTGAAGCCTGCGGGCAAGTTCCTTCCTGTCCGGCGGCAGGATAAAAATCAATACCGCATCAGGGTATCTCTGCCTTACGCTTCTGCCGCCCTGAACATCGATTTCGAGTATGATTGTCCTGCCTTGCGCAAGAGCCTGGTGAACCTCGTCCTTCGGTGTGCCGTACATATTACCAAAAACCTCTGCATATTCCAGAAGCTTTCCCTCATTTATCATTTCTTGAAACTGCCCCGGCGAGACAAACCGGTAATCTTTCCCATCAACCTCGGTTTGCGCCTTCGGCCTGGTTGTTGCGGATACGCTGATACTAACATCGGAAAGCCTCCGGGCAACCTCTGCGCAGATTGTCCCTTTTCCGACGCCGCTCGGCCCGCTTATCACGATAAGTTTCCCCTTTTTACCTTTTTCATCTGCCATTTCTGATAGAGGCAAAATCTTCACTCTACATTCTGAACTTGTTCTTTTATTCTATCAATCAAACATTTGATATTTACAACTATATGAATAATTTGCGAGTCGGATGCCTTGCTCGCGATTGTATTGGCCTCGCGGAGCATCTCCTGGCAGATAAAATCAAGTCGTCTCCCAGCCTGCTCAGCCGGCTCGTCCGGCAAAGCAGCACCTTTACCCATACACGTATCCGTGAACTGCTGAATGTGCGAATCCAGCCTGTCGATTTCCTCAGAGATATCAGACCTTTCCGCAAAAACCGCCACCTCCCTCGCGACAGTCTGCTCATCCACCCTTAAATCGCTTTTTGCAAGCAGCTCATCCGCCCTTTTCTTCAGCCGACCTGCATAATCCATTAAAACCCCTTCGCAGCGGCCCCTGATAACTAAAAGTTTTTCCCTCAGCTCGGCACAATGTCTTTCCAGGTCCTCTGCAAGGGCCCCGCCTTCCGCTGCACGCATTTGTCTGACGGACAAAACCGCCTTCGCCGTCAGCTCGAGGATAATCGCTTTGATTTTTTGAGCTGACTTTTCATCAAGACTGGCAGGCTGGACAATATCAGGAAGGTTCAGCAGATTGCCGATATCGACCGTATACTTAATTTTTGTCTGCCTGGCAATTTTTTCGAGCCGCTGCAATAGCTGGCCAAGAACCCCCTCATCAATATCAAACAACAGGCCCGCAGGAGCATTCTTGATATAGACAACAAGATTGACCATCCCGCGGCTGATATTACGCCGCAGAAGACTTTCAATATCATCTCCGATGAAGGCTGCTGCATTCGGAAGCTGAAGTTTCGTCTTAAAATAGCGGTTATTAACCGTCTTTACCTCGACGATGTAGGTAACCGCATCCACGCAGGCTTCTGCGCCGCCGTAACCTGTCATACTGTAAATCATATCATCAACGCTTTCAAAAATTGACCGCCTGCCGGTCAACAAAACGCCGGCAGTATCGGCGGATTATCTGTTCGAATTCACATCAACATTTGTTTTAGCCGCAGCGGGGGCGCTGGTTTTGTCTGTCGGAGAAATCGGTGGAGTCCCCTGGGGCTGCTGACGTGCCGGCACAGAGGTTATCGGCCCCATATCCGAAATCGAAGGGGCGTAAAATTTGGCAAGCAGGATCGCCAGGAACAAAAACAGGCCGACCAAAGCTATGGTAAACCAGGTCAAAGGTTTCTTGGTGTTGGCGCCGAGAATGTTGCTCGCCATGCCGCCGCCAAATGCGCTGCTCAAGCCCCCGCCCTTGCCTTTCTGGATGAGAATGACGAAAACCAGCGTCACCGCGCTGATAATCCAGACAACAAAAATAACGTTCATAAAGAAGCTTGCTGCAAGTACCGAACCGTTGAACATATAATATGCTCCAAAAAAATTTAATTCTCAAACCCGAAAAAAACTTACCGAATCTTGCAGGTGCCAACCAATAAATAACTCATCAAATACCTTTTCCTGTATATTTCCCATCCCGATTCATCGGGATTCCTCAACTTTGCATTTTACATTTTGATTTTTGAATTTGCTTTATACAGATGCCTTTATAATTGAAATAAATTCGTCGGCTTTCAGGCTCGCCCCGCCTACCAGCAGACCATCAACATCGCTTTGCCCCATAAGCGAAACCGCATTGTCAGCCTTCGCAGAACCGCCGTAAAGTATCCTCATCTCATCGGCAACTCTGCCGTTATACAGCTTTGCAATAAGTCCTCTTATCATACCGTGCATTTCCTGAGCCTGCGCCGGCGTAGCATTCAGACCCGTCCCTATCGCCCAGACAGGCTCGTAAGCAATCGTCACCGCCAAAACCTTTTCCTCACTCAAACCCGCCAGCCCGCGTTCTATCTGTCGCTTTACAACCTCATCGGTCTTATTCGCCTTGCGCTCCCCCAGCAGTTCGCCAACGCACAGTATCGGTAACAAACCGCCCAAAATGGCAGCCGAGACCTTCTTGTTAATCAGTTCGTCTGTCTCCTTTATAATATGTCTCCGCTCCGAATGCCCGCACAGAACATAAGTGCAGCCGGCATCCTTCAGCATCGCTGCGCTAATCTCGCCGGTGAACGCTCCTTTTTGTTCAAAATAAACATCCTGCCCTCCAACCGCTATATGGCTCGTGCTTAACGCACCAACTACATAACACATATAAACAAAAGGCGGCAATAACGCAACGTCAATCTTTTCACCTGCGATATCAGCGACACCTTCAGCTACCGTCCTTGCCAGACTTATACTCGTCAGGCTGTCGGTATTCATCTTCCAGTTACCCGCAACAAACGGCTTCCGCATAAAATTCTCCAAACAAAATCCTCTAAATCCGCCAAAGGCGGACTATTAATCAATTTCGACCGGTCTTCACAAAACCTCTGTTGCTCGCGGGAAACTGCCGAGAACAACAAGTTTTAAGCAATGTTCCATCGCCTCTTTGAGGGCGCCCTCGACATTTTTATCCGTTCGATGACCCAGAAAATCAACAAAAAAATAATACTCAAACTGACCCTTCTTGCTCGGTCTCGACTCTATACAGGTAAGATTTATCTGATACTTTTTCAGCACATCAAGCACATCCGCCAAGGCGCCCGCCTTGTGAGCGGTACTGAACAGTATCGCCGTCTTGTCATCGCCCGTAGCCTTTGCGTCCTCTCTGCCGATAACCAGAAAACGCGTAATGTTGTTCGAGGTATCCTCGATATTTTCCCGCAAAATCTTCAGTCCATACAGCTCGCCTGCTATAACAGAACCAACCGCCGCCGCATCTTTCTCCGCCGCCGCCGTCTGCGCAGCCTTCGCAGATGATGCAACGGCAACCGTCTCGGCATCTCGCAGAGTAGCACTCAGCCACTTGCGGCACTGTGCAAAAACCTCCGGCCGGGAATAAACCTTCTTAATCTTCTCCAGCGGACAATTCGAGAGCAAATTGTGATGAATAACCATCATCACCTCTGAACAAATCCTCACGTTTGTCTCAGAAAAAGAATCTAAAGTTTCATCTACGCCGCCGCCGGTGGTGTTTTCAACCGGAACAACGCCGAGGTCGCAGTGCCCTCTGCCCACCTCCTCGAATATGCCCACAATATCCGATAGCGGCTCGTAGTCAACGCTCTGCCCGAACTTCAGCATCGCTGCCGTGTGACTGAAACTTCCCTGCGGACCGAGGTAACCAATCCGCAAAGGCCTCTCCAGCTCAAAAGAACCGCTCATCAGTTCCCGCCAAACCGCCATTAGAGTCCGAGCCGACAGCGGCCCCTTATTCGCCTTCAAAAGGCGGTCAAAAACCTCACGTTCGCGGTCAGGCGAGTAAATCTGGCCGCCATTCTCCTTCTTAAGTTTGCCGATTTCGATAACCACCTTTGCACGCTCATTGAGCAACGCCAAAAGCTCGTCATCTATCTTGTTTATCCGGCTGCGTAATTGTTTTATGCTCATCTTGTCAAAATCACTTGCTTCTATGGGTCTTTTAAGTTTATACTATCCTAACGCTCTGTAGAAATCGTTTATTCGCCTTTTGTCATTCCCGCAAAAGCGGGAATCCAAACTTGATTTTGCAACTCTGGATACCTGCTTTCGCAGGTATGACATATAGACAGCTTGCGTTTCTACAGAGCACTCTCTTAATTAAATCTGTTTGTTTTTTCGCAAAAACAATGTATTTAACCAAAAATCTATTTTAAGTCAATTAAATTAACAGGATGAAAATCTTGCCGTTATGAATAAAACATCAAACAACAAGCTGTTTTACGCTATTTTCCAAACCCGATGGGGTTTTTTTGGCCTCGCAGGCCGCCAAAACGTCCTCCTCCGCACCGTCCTGCCGCATTCTAACGAAAAAATCATCGAAAACCTTCTCTTAAAAAGGGTTAAAGATGCTCTCCCCGATAAAAAATTTTGCCAAAACCTCCAGCAGAAAATCCAATCCTTTTTTGAAGGCAATCCGGTCGATTTTAACGATATTGTTATCGATATTAATCAATTTAACCATTTTACCAAAGATGTTTTGACCGCCTGTCGTGCCATAACATTCGCTGAAACAATAAGTTATAGCCAATTGGCGGAAAAAATAGGCAACCGCCTCGCCGCCAGAGCTGTCGGCAGGGCCTTGGCTCAAAATCCGCTGCCCTTGATAATTCCCTGCCACCGCGTTATCCACAGTGACGGCTCTCTCGGCGGCTTTTCAGCGCCAGGCGGCTCAAAATTAAAGGCCAGACTTCTCGAACTCGAATCAAATTGTTTAGTTGCAGAACCCTCCGCCTTCGGTGGATTAGGGAGGGGGTAAAACTATGCATTTTCTAATTACTGCAGGCGGAACCCGTGAATACATCGACCCCGTCCGCTTTATCTCAAATGCCAGCAGCGGCAAAATGGGCTACGCCCTCGCACAGGCCGCACTTAAGGCCGGCCACAAGGTCACACTTATTACCACTGTCGATACTCCAAAACTCAAAACTAAAAACTCAAAACTAAAAACTGTAAATGTCGAGAGCGCAGCACAAATGTTCGCCGCCGTCAAAAAATCTTTCCATAAATGCGATTGCCTGATTATGGCAGCAGCAGTTTCGGATTACACCCCAGTAAAATATTCAAAAACAAAGATGAAAAAAGGCAAGAAGGCTTTGACAATAAAACTCAAGCCGACAGCCGACATCCTCAAATGGGCAGGAAAACAAAAACTAAAAACTAAAAAATTAAAACTAAAAACTAAAAACTCAAAACTTAAAACTCCGATCGTTGTTGGTTTTGCACTCGAAGACAAAAATCTCAAAGCAAACGCCGAAAAAAAACTGAAAGAAAAAAACCTCGATATGATTATCGCCAACACCCCAGCCTCTATCGGCTCGGAAAAGACACAACTTTTTATTAAACCTGCCAAAAGCCCCTGGCAAAAGCTTAAACCAGCAACAAAACAGTCCGTCGCAAAAAAAATAATCTCACTTTTAAATTTGAAATTTCAAATTTAAAACTTCTTCTACCCCTTTGTGCCTCTGCTCCTTTGCGCCTCCCCTTCAATCTTTTATTCCGAGGTCGTCTTTGGTTAAAATCGCCTCAAATTCGCAGCCGGCCTCCTCAATATTCTCCCTCGCTCCCTGTTTGCGGTCAATTACAGCAACAATTTTTTTTACCTTCGCTCCCGCCTCGGTAATAACTCTCGCCGCCTCGAGCACCTGCCCGCCCGTCGTCGCAATATCCTCGACAAGCAAAACAACGTCGCCCGGCCTAAGTGCGCCTTCAATCAGTCTGCCTGTGCCGTATCCTTTCTTGCTGTTGCGGATGATAATCCAGTTTTTGCCAGTCTCGAGAGCCGTCGCCGCCGCCAACGCCACCCCGCCAAGTTCCGCACCTGCTATCAGTGTCACATCACTTGTCACATATTTTGCAAATTCTCTGCCCAAAGCATCTAAAATATCCGGGCAGGCCTCGAAAAGATATTTGTCTAAATAATATTTACTTCTCTTGCCGCTTCGCAGAATAAAATCCCCCTCCAGATAAGCCGTCTCCTTTATCCGTTTGATAAGTTCATGCCTTGTCATTCTTAATTCCCCTGCCACAAAGGCACTAAGACACAAAGAACTTTTATACCTTCAACTCACTCTTTTGATTTAGCTGGTTTCGATATTTTTTCAAAATCGGCCTGGCCACTTCTTTAATGAACTCATCAACCTGCTGCGGCGACCTGCCGACGTAATCAGCCGGCTTGAGGACCGCCTTAAAATCAACCTTTGCAAAATCATCATCAGCCTTTAGTCTCTCAATAAGGTTGTTAGGTTTCCCCAATTGCTTAACCTGCGCCGCCGCCTCTTGCGAGTGCCTACGAATTTTCTCGTGAAGCTCCTGCCTGTCGCCGCCCGCCAAACAAGCTGCCATCAGAATATTCTCCGTCGCCATAAACGGCAGCTCCGCTTTTATGTGCAAATCAATCACCTTCGGATAAACCACCAACCCCGATGCGATATTGTTGAGTATCTCCAGAATCCCGTCAACCGCCAGAAACGCCTCCGGAATCACCACCCTCCTGTTGGCAGAATCATCCAAAGTCCTTTCAAACCACTGCTCCGAGGCTGTCTGGGAAGGACTTGTCGCAATGCTCAAAACAAATCTCGACAGCGCCGTCGCACGCTCACACCTCATCGGGTTTCTCTTGTAAGGCATCGCCGATGAACCGACCTGCGTCTTTTCAAAAGGCTCCTCAATCTCCTTGAGGTTCGCAAGCAGCCGAATATCGTTGCACATCTTATGGGCCGACTGCGCCGCCGAAGCAAGACAATTTATAATAAGCGTATCTATTTTTCTGGTATAAGTTTGCCCCGTCACAGGACAAACGTTTTCAAAGCCGAAGGCAGCGGCAACCATTTTGTCCAATCGTTTCACCTTATTATGGTTGCCGCCAAAAAGCTCTAAAAACGACGCTTGCGTCCCGGTCACACCCTTAACGCCTCTGAAAGGAAGACTCGCAATCCGCCGTTCAATCTCCTGAAGGTCCAGGACAAATTCGTAGCACCACAGCGTCGCCCTTTTGCCGACAGTCGTTAGCTGCGCAGGCTGATAATGCGTAAAACCAAGCGCCGGCAGCGCTCGATACCTTTTCGCAAACCGGCAAAGCTGATTTATCAACGCCGCCGTCTTGCCCGCAATTATCCCCAGCCCCTGACGCATTATAATCAGGTCGGTATTGTCGCTCACATAGCAGCTCGTTGCCCCAAGATGTATAATCGGCCTCGCCTTCGGTGCCGCATCGGCAAACGTGTGAATGTGCGCGACGACATCGTGCCTGAATTTTTTCTCATAACCGGCTGCCTTTTTGAAATCTATATCATTTAGGTGTTTTGCCATCTGGTCTAACTGGGTCTGCGTTATTTTCAGCCCAAGTTTCTTCTCCGCCTTTGCAAGCTCAAGCCACAGCCTTCGCCATGTGCCGAATTTCTTTTGCGCACCGAAAAGCTCCGCCATTTCCGCCGACGCATTCCGCTCTACAAGCGGGCTTGTGTATATTTTATTTGCCTCTGTCATTTTTTACCCTCACAACTACTCAACAGCCAAAATCCCCCGCCGATAGTATCCTATAACAGCATAGTCCGCCTCCGGCGGATTGTCAATTATCAATACATTTACATCCCCAACCGGTCTATCAACCTTCTTTCCTCATAAATCCAGACCTTATAGGTCTAAAATTTTCAGACAAACTTCATCTTCGAGCGATTTTGAATTGCCGCTGATTATTTGTATATTTTGAATGGAAACGCCTTGAAGACTTATATGACAGCACAGTCCGCCAAAGGCGGACCGGCTGCCGGGAGGTACTGAAGTGAACGAAGTGGTGATGCTCAATAGCGCAGAATCGAGGAGGATTCTGCAATCGATTGTCGAGAAAAAAATCCAAGCCGCTATGTGCTATCTGTCGAGGGGTAAATGGCACATAGCCAAAGTCCTGCCTGTCAGAGTCGACGACAATGGTTTAGCCGTCGTAATACTGCCCGCGGCTCCGCTCGCACCGGATGGAGTCCACCAATTATCAGAATGGAAACCGCGACCCGTCAACATTCACATCGGCCAATCCGTGGGCACATCTCTCAAATACGAGGGCGGAAAGTTTGTATTTGAGACAAAAGTTGCCGACTTTGAATTCCTCCCCGCTGCCACCGGCGGCGTCATAATGCTGGAACTTCCTGAACAGATGGAGTTAATATCACGGCGAAGCTTCTTCCGCGTCCGCATCCCCGAAAAACTCAATATCGAAGTTGACATCCGGCACCGCTCTTTCAGGGAAATTTCGCAACCCGAAAAAAGCTGGCAGGGAAGACTGATAGACCTTTCCGCAGGAGGACTGCAGATAGCCGTTCCAATGCTCCAGCGACCGGACTTCTCAGAAGGTCAGTTCGTGCAGGCAGGTTTCTCGCCCCTGCCTTCGGAAACGCCTCTCGAATTTTCGGCCCAGATTAGAGACATCTTGCCGACAGCCGATGGTTTGTGCCTCTGTTACGGCCTGCAGATTGTTGGTCTGGAAGCAAGTAAGGAAGGAAGAACAACTCTCGCCCGCCTCGCCGCCGCAACCGAGCTTTTCCACGAGCTCAATCGCTCCAATGATTGTGGCCGATGCCCGCAGGTAGGCCTCAAAACAAAAACCTCTGTCAAACACTTCCGTCCCGACTGGGGCTGTCTGCAGAACCAGATTCCGTAGCCGGCACCTGCTCCGCCGGAAGGCTCAACCCGACTTCGGCGGGACGATGCGCCAATTTCAGATACAGCCATTTTACAGGCCCGCCCGCCGCAAATCCGCAGAACAGCAGCACTAAAGCCAGACTGAAGATTCCACCAGACTATGCCTATCGCAGCAAGCAGCCACATAAGATGACCGATGGGCTTCTTCCCCTTTAAATACAGGTTGACTAAATGAGGATACTTTACCCGGCTGACCATTAAGGCCGCCGTCAAAAGGGCAATAATTGGAAGCGAATATATAAGAATGTTTTCGCTTATCCGATAACCACTGCTGCCTTCATCGAAAAATTTCATCAATCTCTGCTGGCCAAATATCACAAGGCTTATAATTACTCCTGCCGCCGCCGGTGAAGGAAGTCCGGTAAAAGTGGTATGCGATGAACCTTCCTTCACATTTTCGACATTAAACCTCGCCAATCGAATCGCCGCACAGCACATATACGCCGCCGCCGCCACCCATACAAATCGCTCCAGCAGCTCCGACTGTCTCAACTCAACCTTAAATTCGAAAATCTTGAACATCAAAAATGCCGGCGCCACCCCGAAACTGATAATATCGCAAAGGCTGTCTAATTGACCGCCGAAACTCGATGTGCTTTTGCTCATCCTCGCCAGATGCCCGTCAATCATATCCGCTATCATCGCCAGCAAAATAAAGTAGCCCGCCAATACAAAATTATGGTCGGTAGCAAGAACAATCGAGGCAAAACCGAACACTCCATTCAACAGTGTCACCAGCGACGGCAGAACCGTAATATACTTTAGTCTTCTGCCCTTACCGTGAAATATCCGCGGCCTCTGACCTTGTCTCTTTTCCCTTGCCATCTTTATTCAACCACGTTTTCCTGTCCCAACTTGCCGGGATTCCTATACGCTCTACGCTAAACGCTGCACGCTATATTCTGCAATTACCGTCACCCCCGCCTTTACCTTGTCGCCAACCTTCACAACCAATTGCAGGTCATCGCGGTCCGGCATATAGATTTCAGTCCTTGAGCCGAATTTTATCATACCAAACCTCTGTCCGCCAGCCAAATTCTCACCGGCCTTCGCCTCGCAGACAATCCGCCGGGCAATCGCCCCGCTTATCTGTCGCACTAAAATAGCGTCCTTCGGCTCGTCTGTCCTGATAAGCTCAAGGTCATTCGATTCATTAACCCTGCCCGACTGCACATCACGAGCATCTTTGAAAGAGCCTCGTCTATAAGTTATCTTATCGACAAAACAATTACAGGGCGCTCGATTTAAATGAACATCGAAAATGCTTAAAAAAATGCCCACCCGAACAGATTTACCGCCAATCCCGACACCTCGGGGCTCGTTTTCCACGACCTCAATATCCGTAATCTTCCCATCCGCCGGCGACAGTATCAGATTACTACCCGCAGGGCTTTTCCGCTCCGGGTCGCGGAAAAACGACAATATCCAAATCAAAATTATCCCCAAAACCGCCTCTGCCGGCCAGACAATCCAGCCCGAAAGCCCCGCCAATCCTGCCAAGGCGACAATTGTTCCAACCACTCCTGTCGCCAAAGGAAATACCGCTGCTTCAGGCCGGCCATATCTGGTTAATCTCAAAAACATACCAAGTATGCTAAATAAACAGCCGTCTCTTTTCAATAAAAAAGGGTCCGCCATAAATGCGGGCCCTTAGGAGGAAGGTAACACGAACTTTAATAAAGCTCAATCCTTAACGTTTAAGTTTTTTGCCGTTCAATACTTGTCCGTGTCAGGTTTCGCTCTTTCTACTGTTATAGACGCCCGAATGTTCAAAAATGTTTTAAACTTTTTGAAAAAAATTTTAACATTTCTGCAAAAACCCCCAACTCCTGTTGCCGTTATATATAGCCCTTCAATTTATTGAGGGGTTGCCTCTGCCTTTATTTATTCGGCGGGTTGCCATTATTCTTCCCTACTTTTGGTAATTGGGACGGCACTCGTCACAGGGATGAAATCCGTCCTTTTGTTTTAATTCAGCTAAACCTATAGTATGAAAATATCGACGCTCCGTTGCAGGTATCTTTTGTGCAACTTTGCACTCTGGCAAATGATAAATTTGTTCTCCATCTTTGTATACAATCCCCATCGTATCCTCCGAAGGCAACAGTTTTACACCAGCACCACATTCAAGCAACTCCAACACCATCTTATCTTCTATGACCACTATGCGTTTCATTTCCGCTGCTTTTCTAATGTCATATTCAAAGGTCCTCAGCCATTTCTTAAATTCGCGTCTATCCCGTTGCCTCGTCTCACCAATCAAGAACTGATGCATCTCTTTTTCGTTTAAATTCCTGAAAGAAATCTTCAAAGACTCCCCCTGCCCATCTTCTCTTTCTACGAACCTTGCGAAAGCACTTATATCGATAATACCCACACATTCTGAATCCTGATGCGGCCACACAAAAACTTCCATTCCATCCATACTGGCAACCCACCTTGGAAACGGCCCACCTTCTAAAGGGCATTCTCGCTTCCAATCTGGTTTATCTGTCATTTCCTTCTCATAACGATGGTCCCAGGGAATAAATACTATCTGTGGCTTGAATCCTTTTTCTCGAAGTATCGCGGTCTCGTTTTTTATCTTTGCCTTAAGCTCTTGGAAACTTTGAACATATCCTTTCTCAATAAGCCTCTCTTCTATGTCTCCCGAATAATAAAGCGTTTCCCATCTTCCCACATCTTCTCCATAAATCCTTGCAAGTTCTGTATCTCGCCCTTCGCCGGTTAAATCTTCCTTGTCGACATAATGAAGATATTCTCTCCATGGGTTAGCTCTTTCGGCATTGCTCTTTCGCGATGGTTTTTCGTGCTTGGCAATTAAGTTCCGCAGCCTTACATTATTATTGTATGCTTTAGCACAATTTTTCTTAAAGTTTTGCATTGCGAGTTCAGTAACACTACCTGATACTATTTTCTCATAATCTATTTTTCTCTGGCGCTGAGCAAGAGCGCCGAATACACCTAATAAAAATTTTGCTCCTTTTCCAATATCGTCTTTGCCAGTTAACCATTTGTGGTCCTCAGTTTTCATAATGCTATCTACATGAGGACGTAAAGTCTGGCAGTCAAACTCCCTAAAACCTTCAAAAAGTCTTATTCTTTTTATTTCCACTTTTGGCTTGCTCGATGCACGTCCGAGAGCAATTATCAGCCAGAATGGCTCAATCCATCGGGAAAACGCATCACCAGAATAAACCTCTCCTGGCACAGTATCCCACCAATCATATTCCAACATCGATTCATGGTGCCGGTCTTTTCTTGCGAGCAGATATGTCTCGATAAGTGTGTGAAATTCCGGAATTCTAATGATTGCCGATTCTATAAATGGCTTTACCTTTTCTTTGTCGTACTCTCCTTCTTTTGCACCCAAGTATAACCACGCCGAGATAACCAGATTCAATAGGTTTATTACATCACTAATCTTAATTTTTACCTCTAACAACGATGAATTTTCACCTTCATAGTTATACCAATACCGCAGTCTGATATCGTCCCCTATTTGATGTTTCAAGAGTGAGTTCGCTATTTTCATAAGTTCTTCAAAGGTTTGGATATCAGAATACTTCGCGGAACTCCTCAGAGCATTCAAAATATTTTTCAAGTATTTTTCTATAAATGGGTAAACATGGTTATATGAATCGGGATTATCTTTGTCTTTATATACGTAACCAACAAAGACGTCTCCAATATTTTTATAACGGCGAATAAAAATTCCTGCCACACTCTTCGCTAACCGTTCATTGCTTCTCGAGCACTCGTACACCCAGTTTAGCATGACAAAAACTTCGTCAAAATATTGTGGGCTATCAAACTCGAATGCTGTATCTGCCATCAAATAAAGACAATTGGTTATTTCTTCTATACATTCTTCGTCATCATTTTTAACAGCAAATTGTATGAATTTATGAAAGTCCAGATTCCGAAGTGTTGGTGCAAGATAAGGCGACATTATCATATCGTCTAATGTCCGATTCGTATGGGGCCATCCTATTTCCTGCCGGCTTCTTAGATAATCTTCTACAATCGTCCGAAACCCTTCTAACACACTTTTTACACCATTTATATCTTTACCTTCAACAAGCGATTTCAATAAGTCCGAAATTTCCGGCCACTCCACAGGTGAAACACCCCATTTATTTCGTTTCCCACAATCAATTGATTTTCTGAAAGCTTGTTGTATATTTTTATCCCATTTTTCTTCCTTCAATAACATTGCAGAATAATTTTTTTCCTTTTCAGAAAGTTTCTCCCCAGGCCAAATCTTTATACACGGTGGATTGTCTCCTATTCCTCCTTCCCATATTCTTTTATCTCTCTCGAACGGACGAAGTTTCAACTTCCTCGCCAACTTTTCTAAATGTCCAAAATATATATTGTTGACATACAAACCAGGTCCACTTAGTGTATATTCTGTACATTCTTGTCTCTCGTATATCCCTAGAAAATTACTCAAGAAACCAAGTCCCTCTAAAGAATCAACGTATATGCTTTGCGCAATTCTTCGCTTTACATCTGCTAAGAGTGAATCTCTGTGCGCTGCAACATAGTTTTCTTTCAAGAGTTCACTTATTGCTGAGCGTACAAGTGCATGAATGGCCTTAAATAACAAAATAAGGTCGAGCGCAATGACCGAGTATCCCAAAAATATCATTACAGGAACTATAGCCAGTGGCCACCAGTTGAAATGATTCAACAGAATACCATTAACTAAACACGCTCCTGCCGTTCCCGCAGCGAATGCAAGCACCGGTTTGAAATACAATCGTTTTAGATAGAATTTGAATAGCGAACTTGTTTTGATTACATACGCGCTATTGATCTGAACTGCGAACACAATGATTGTTACCAACATTGCCGTAAAAGAAGCAACTATTGTTCCGCACGCATGCAACGTGCTCAAGAAATGTTGCATATCCTGCAAACGTTGCACAGCCTGCTGGTCATTGATGCTCTTTCCAAATATAAAGCTTAGGAAACCTATAACTAATGATATTAGAACGGGTAACACAAAAGCCGTGATTACAACAATTGGAGATGAAAGCCATTCGGATAAAGTGCATCGCCGGACCAGTTTCTTCTTGTATTTTCGGAACTCCGCCTCAACCAGCACTGATAGTGGTTTTGACCTTCGCCTTCTAACTAAATGCACCAAAATCGCAGCTAATCCGACCAGTAACGGCAACTCAAACCAGAGCCGATGCACTACAATAAAATACCCACAAGTTCCCGCGCCGTCGGCCATTTTCGCTTACCCCTGAGCATCCATTTTACATTTCTCCACGGTAACGTCCCTTGTTCCCGCCAAACCAACTATAAATCCTCACAAACCAATCGTCAAACCAATTTCTCCGCGGTTAAAAAACCTCATTATGCAATACTTTCTTTACATTACGCTCACGAACCATTCTTATCCTATTTCCCACCATTGCTCGTTTCCCCCAAATTGCCTATATAGCCAACAGCAATTTTTCAATCTTAACATTTAAAAACCTGCTAAAAAACTACCCAAAAACCACTCGATTTCACCTCGAAACCACCCAAAATCACCCCGAAACCGCTCAAATGTCACCCAAATGTGACCGAAATCAACCCTATTTTGCGCTTAATTTGGGCAATATACACAACTTTTAACGATTATAACGCTTGCCAACCCTTGTTTTTGAGCTAAAAACAATGATTCCCCCTCAAAACCTCCCCAAAATTTTCAAAAAATCCTCATTTTTTTAAATATTCCGATTAGTTTTTTAAAAAATAATCCGTGTAATCAGCGTAATCCGTGGTTAATTTTCTCTGTGTCCTCTGCGGTAAAAGCTTGCTGTTAGTCTGGAGTCTTGAGTCTGGGGGTCTGCGATAGATTTCCCTGCATAATTACTCGTTCATTTTCCGATAATAATAAAAAGCTTAACAATTGTTCAAACTTAATGAATTTCCGCCCCCGCTCCTGCCTTCCGACAGGAAGACGCGGAGGTTGAACACGGACATGTCCTCCGTAGCGTTAGCGAAGGAGGAAGGACTCTTTTTTTAAGCGAGGCACAAAAATGAAAACCAGAATCGGACTAATCGCAGGACTACTTATTGTTAGCGCCCTAATCGGATGCAGGCCGGCAGGAAAGCCCGTCATCGACTATACCCGCCAGCTTCAGCCGGGAGAATACGCCCTGCGACTGATTACCGACCCCGCCCAGATTCCAGACTTCACCTTCGCCTGTATGGACACCAAAGACCTGCGGCAGGCCATCGACAAAAGCCTCAACTACTTAAGCAAACCTTCCAGCCAAAGATACTATCCGGTCAGCGGCATAACACACGCCAGGGCAGTTGCCAGCCTGAAAAAATTCGCTGACCTTCTCGACTCCGGGCTTTTGGGAGCCGAGTTAAACAACGTAATAAAACAAAACTTCAATGTCTATATGTCCGTCGGCTGCGACTACAACGGCACCGTCCTCTTCACAGGCTATTATACGCCCATCCTCGAAGGCTCTCTAACAAAGACCGACAAATACCAATATCCACTCTACAAGCAGCCGCCGGACCTCGTCAAAGGACCAGATGGTGAAATCCTCGGCAAAAAAATGCCCGACGGCTCATTCAGCAAATATCCAACACGCTCTGAAATCGAGCGTATGGGCATGGCAAAAGGCCTCGAACTAATTTGGCTTGCCGACCCCTTCGAGGCATACATCGCACACGTCCAGGGTTCTGCCAAGGTCCGACTGACCGACGGCAAAATCATCGGCGTTGGCTACGCCGCCAATAACGGCTGGGACTACAGAACCATCACAGATACGATGATTGCCGACGGCCTGATTACAAAGGCACAACTTAGTTTATCTGCTATGATAAATTACTTCAGGCAGCATCAGGACAAGGTCGCCCAATACACCGCAATCAATCCGCGGTTTGTATTCTTCCAGCTCGAAGAAGGCAGCCCTCGCGGCTCATTAAACGAACCCGTCACTCCAACGCGGACAATCGCTACCGACAAATCTATATTCCCCCGTGCAGCCCTCGCATTTGTCTCAACATATCTTCCGAAAGATAGGGACGGCACAATCACCAGCGAGGTCTACGGCGGCTTCGCTCTCGACCAGGATGCAGGCGGCGCAATCCGCGCACCGGGCAGATGCGATATTTACCTCGGCATCGGCGAACAAGCCGGCAAACTCGCTGGCCAAACCTATAAGGAAGGAAAACTCTATTATCTGTTCCTTAAGGAAACCCCAATCACCATTCAATATTAAAACTCGTAGTGAGTATGTCGCTTCTTTGTGACTGTGTGTCTCTGTCCTTTTTTGACTTATGACCTCTTTGCCCCATTAAAATGTGATAGATTTGATTTCAACAGTACTTTTTAATACACTGTCCTGCTTATGGATAAATTACTTGAACAGATTAACAGACCTGATGACCTTAAAAGGGCAACTGGCAGCAAAAAACTAACTTAAAACTAAAAACTCAAAACTAAAAACTATAATATGTATCAGCTCGGTGACACTATTACAGCAATCAGTTCGCCAGCCCAGGACGGCAGGGTGATTATCCGCATAAGCGGGCCGCAGGCTGTTTCGGCAACAGCTGAATTGCTCGAACCCCAAAGCCAATATCTGCAAACAGGCATTACAAACAGACAAATTCTGATTGATGCCCGATTAAAATTTGACGCAAAAATCTATTTTTTCAAGTCGCCGCATTCCTATACCGGCGAAGATGTTGTTGAGATTCATTTTTATGCAAACCGGCCCGTCGCAGATGCCCTGATGGAAAAGCTTTTTTCGGAAGGTGTGCGTCAGGCCGGACCCGGCGAATTCACCGCCAGAAGTTACCTGGGCGGCAAAATCGACCTCTCGCAGGCCGAGGCCGTCAACCAGATAATCTCCGGCAGCAATAAATTTCAACTCGATTCTGCCGAAAGGCTGCTTTCAGGCCGACTCTCACAGATAACGGAGGCTGTTCGAGAGGAACTGCTGGATTGTCTGACCCTGCTGGAGGCATCGCTGGATTTCAGCGAAGAGCAAATCGAAATCATCAGCCCCCGCCAAGCTGCCAAAAAACTAAAACAAGCAGGAAAAAACCTCGAGGATTTATTGGCCGGCTCCATCAGTTACGAAATGGCAATTGAGCTTGCGTCCGTAGGAATTGCAGGCGCTCCAAACGCCGGCAAAAGCAGCCTGTTTAACAAGCTCCTCGGAAAAAAAAGAAGCATAGTCTCCAAAGTAAGCAAAACAACGCGGGATATTCTTACCGGCTCTTTGACAGTCGGACAAAACCGCTGTGTCCTTTTCGATTGTGCAGGCCTGATAAATAAACCGCAGAACATCATCGACAAATTGACCCAGCAGGCGGCGATTGAAGCACTCGGCAATTGCGATTTGGTCGTTTTTTGTGCGGATGCCTCGAAAACGGCTGCAAAGCTCGACGAGGACATCCGGATTTCTCTTCTATTAAAATCGAGGCCCCTCCTGTTCGCTGCAACAAAAGCAGACCTCTTATCACCGCTGCAACTCTCGAAAAGGCTGACGTATCTGCGCAGGTTTTTTGACGCAGATTTCATTGTCACAAGCTCAAAGACCGGTCTGGGTATCGAACAATTAAAAAAAGCAATCGACAGCAAAATTCTTGAATCCATTTTCGGCTCGCAGGTCCGTCAGGGACATTCTGCGGCGCTGCGGGAGATGACCTCTCTTACAAACAGACACAGGCAGTCCATAATATCTGCCTCTGATGCAATCAACCAGGCCGTCGCCGCACTTAAAAATGACAGCAGCGAGGCAGCGGCAATGCTGATACGGTCGGCTGTTCAGACAATAGGCGACATCCGGCAGCCCGTCGATGAACAGGTCCTCGACAGAATATTCAAGACGTTTTGTATCGGCAAATAGGCACAGAGGGACAGATGTGGAAAATTCGAAGCACTAAATCCGAAAACTCGGCTGTTTCTTCCGATGTCTGTTTCCCGATGTCGTTTCGGAAATTCGAAACAATATCAAATAAAATAAATTCAAATGACCAAAACGTTTTGAACATTCTGACATTCGTATTTTGGATTTGTTTCGTGCTTCGACATTCGGATTTCGGATTTCGTGATGTATTACACAATACGAGCATAATTTAATTTGAAAAGGACATTTGGTCCGCCGCAGACGGATTTGGCTATCGGTTTCCACGGCTTTTCCACAAACGTAAGTTATGATGTGCAAAACCTGTGAAAAACAAATTTTTTTTGCGCCTAACTTCAGTTCCGACAGAGACAACCGCCATGTGGAAAAGAAAAGCTCCAGAATTGCTTTGAATTGTTTTCCGCAGGCTCAATAATAGCATTAAAAAGCATCATTGATAATTTGTTTTTAGATAAGATAAGGAGTTTTTGTATGCAGGGTGTAGTCACGGATGATACGAGGCCGCTGACGGCGTGTCATGAAGACAGTATCAGCGACAAAATCGCTGAAAAAATCGGACAACAAAAATATAAAATCTGGTTCGAGCATTCGGTGCGGCTCCGTCTGGCGGATGATTTCCTCAAGATTGCGGTTCCGAATATGTTCATCGCAAACTGGATTGAAAATCGTTTCGCAAATCAGATAAAAGTCGCTGCCAGGGAGGTCACAGGAGAAGAAAAGAAATTAACCTTTGTGGTTGATGCGGCGCTCGCCGGCCAGGAAAAACCAAAGACGTTCGACCTGCCGACCTCTGACCGGCAAAAGGCAGCCGATACGGTCTATACGACAGGAGGAAGCAAAAGACCGCCAATGACAAAGGCAAAACTGACGCTCGAGACATTCATCGTCGGTGTCTCGAATCAATTGGCTTACAATGCAGCTCTTACGGTCGTCAGAGATGATAAAGTGTCGTTTAATCCGCTGTTTGTTCACGGAGGGTACGGCGTCGGCAAGACTCACCTGCTGCAAGGGATTTGTAATGCGGTCGGTCGAAACCGACCCGGAACTGGTTGGCTATACCTTTCGGCGGAGGATTTCGTCAATCAGTTCGTGCTGGCCTTGAAGACAAAAAAGCTGGAGGCTTTTCGTCGTCGATTCAGACAAACGGATTTGCTCGCAATCGACGACATTCACTTCCTGGCCAGCAAGCCTTCAACTCAGGAAGAGTTTCTGCACACGTTTAATTCAATCGACCTAGCGGGCAGACAGGTCGTTCTGGCTTCAGATGCACACCCAAAATTGATTAACCAGTTCTCGGACAAACTCGTTAATCGTTTTATCAGCGGGATGGTGGTGAGGATTGAAAGCCCGGACTTTCAGACGCGCTGTCAGATTTGCAGACAATTCGCAGACGCTAAAGGTGTAAATATTCCGGAAGCAGTAATCAAATACATTGCGGAAAATCTGCGCTCGAACGTTCGGGAACTGGAAGGAGCGGTGCTGAAGGTCATTGCGTATTCTGCCCTGCAGAATAAAAAGGTTGAGCTGGATATGGCCAGGGAAATCCTCGCAGAGCATCTGGCCAGAACCGACCCGATTGTCCACATCACGGATATCGAAGCCGTGGCTGCCGCCTTTTTCGGCCTGACCCCCGCCGACCTGCATTCTACCCGAAAGGATAGAACCGCCTCGCTCGCAAGGCATTTCAGTATGTATCTGGCCAGAAGGCTCACCAAATTGTCCACGCCCGAAATCGGCAGGGGTATGGGAAATAAAAATCACGCAACGGTTATTGTCGCCTGCAGACAGGTTGAAAAATTGCTCGAGCAGAATGCACAATTGCACTGGCTCGGCCCGACCGGCAACAGAGTCGCAAAGGCAAAGACAATATTAGCCACCCTCAAAAATACAATCGCCGGCTGATATTAACGAAAGGACAGGCCGGATATGGAATACGCCGTAGGAAAAACAGGAAGGATTATCGCTGCAAGGCTGTTCGAGGGCGAAGACCTTTACGAATCGATAGAGCAAATCGCAAAAAAAGAGAAAATCAAATCAGCGGCGGTTCTTATTACCGGCGGATTCAGAAAGGCTGATGTCGTCGTCGGCCCAAAAAAAGAAAAACCGAAAATAATCCCGAACTTCAAACCTTTTGCCGGGCCGGGCGAAGTCCTCGGCACAGGAACGATTTACTGCGATAACGAAGGGCCGAAGCTTCATATCCATACGGCAATCGGCAAAGGCGACCAGACAATTGTCGGCTGCCCACGAGGCGGGGCTAAGATTTTCCTCGTGCTGGAGGTGACAATCATAGAGATAACAAACATCAAAGCCGAAAGACTGCTCGATGAGCAAAGTGGTTTTAAACTGCTGCGTTTTGAATGATGTTCTTGTTGCCCACAGTAAGTTTGTTTGTCGGGCCGAAATAAACAAATGCGATAAGTATCAATGCCGAGCCCGCAATAAATAATGCGAGTCTCCGGTTGGCGGCCTTGCACCTCTCGACCCATCCGGGCAAGGCCGGCTCCTTCTGCGCTCCGCCTGCGCCGGATTGGGACTCTTTCATTAGCGCAATCCTTGCGGCAGCCAGCTGCGAAACGGTCTCACGCGGATAGGCAACATCCTTCTCTTTTGGCTGGATACCCAACGTGGCTGGGGCAAGCCGTTCGGCAAAGTGCGAATCCCCCCGAAGCTGCCCCAATAGGGCATCATAGTCATCGTTAAGAGCCTTTAACTTTTCGACGTTTCTTTCCGCCTCTGCGAGGATTTCCTTATTCTGATAGTAGCCGTAAATATCATTAAAAAGCAGCGACAACGTCATTACCGATAAACCAACGGCAAAAAAGAAAACAAACAGGAGCGCCCGAATTATTATGTCCTTGTGCATTACAAAAACCTGAAAAATAAAAGTGCACATAACGCCAACTCCATTATGCGTTTGTGCACCTATTATTATCGACACAGCCTTACGCTTTACTTAAACATAAAGCCTGCGTATTTAGCCGCCGAGCCGAGCTCCTCGTGAATCCGCAGAAGCTGGTTGTATTTGCAAACCCTGTCGGTCCGCGAGGCTGAACCCGTCTTAATCTGTCCGACGCCGCTGGCAACCGCCAAATCTGCTATGGTCGTATCTTCCGTCTCTCCGCTGCGATGGCTTATGACCGCCGTCCAGCCTGCACGCTTTGCCATATTGATTGCCTCGAATGTCTCGGTCAACGTTCCAATCTGATTTAGCTTGATAAGGATTGAGTTTGCACAATCCTTTTCGATGCCCTCGGCCAATTTTTTTGTATTGGTGACGAATATGTCATCGCCGACGAGCTGAATTTTTGACCCGAGTCTGTCGTTGAGCTTTTTCCAGCCATCCCAGTCATCCTCCGCAAGGCCGTCTTCGAGGGAGACGATTGGGTATTTTTTGACCCAGCCGGTCCAGTGGTCAATCAGCGAAGCGGAAGAAATTTTCTTTTTCGGAGCGGATTTGAAGAAGCTGTAAGACCTCGTTTTGCCGTCCCACATCTCGCTGGCAGCAGGGTCAAGGGCAATCGCAATATCTTTGCCCGGCTTGTAGCCCGCCTTCTTTATTGCATCCATAACGACTTCTATCGCCTCTTCGTTGCTCTTAAGCATCGGTGCAAAGCCCCCTTCATCGCCGACGCTGGTCGCATAACCTTTCGCAGCGAGAACTTTTTTAAGGGTATGGAAGGTTTCCGCACCCATCTGAAGGGCCTGCGGAAAATCCTTTGCGCCAATGGGCATAATCATAAATTCCTGGAAGTCAACATTATTGTCGGAGTGCTTGCCGCCGTTGAGGATATTCATCATCGGAACCGGCAGGATATTTGCGTTGCAGCCGCCCAGATAGCGGTAAAGCGGCAGCATCGCCGCATTTGCCGCCGCCTTTGCAACAGCCAATGAGACGCCGAGTATTGCGTTTGCGCCAAGCTTGCCTTTGTTTGGCGTTCCATCCAGTTTAATCATCAACTGGTCGATTTCCTCCTGTGCCATTGAGTCCATATCGAGGACCTCCGGTGCAATTACTTCGTTGACATTTTTTACCGCACCGGCGACACCTTTGCCGAAATAACGTTTTGCATTGCTGTCGCGAAGCTCGACCGCCTCGTAGGCCCCGGTGCTCGCTCCGGATGGCACCGCCGCCCTGCCGAACGAGCCGTCAGCAAGCAGCACATCTACCTCGACCGTCGGGTTTCCCCTCGAATCGAGTATCTCCCTTGCCTTTACATCAACAATCATTGTGGTCATTTCAATTTCCTTTCTAAAAATTTGCCGCTCCGCCTGTCCGCCTGCGGCGGACCGCAGGCGGACTCCAGCCCCGAAACATTAGGGTTTTTCAAGAAACTACCTTTTAACAGCTTTTCTTCCCTTCGTCAAGACCCGATTACCGAGCAGGTCAAATCGCCGAAAAATGCGCGATTCCTTATAAAAACCCCATGAAAAATAATCCCGAGCTTGTATAATGCCTGCAGAAACCGGTTGCCGGATGGGTAAACCGGCATAAAAATACTAAAAATCAGGGAACAGCAGGCTTGTTTAGCGCATCTATAATGGTGAGATTGAAAACCTGCAGGCCCGAATAAATAAAGGATGGGCGTGTGGAAGAGGAAAAGGATTTAATTACGGCCCGGCTGGCGGCAGGTGAGCGGGCGGCGGCTGAAGAACTTGTCGACAGGTATTACGAAAAAATTTACCTGTATATGAGAAGAATGGGACACAGCCGACAGACAAGTGAAGACCTGACACAGGAATGTTTCCTGAAGGCCTGGCAGCATATCAGCCAGTTAAAATACACCAAGGCGCTGGGCAGCTGGCTATACAGCATTGCAGGCAATATCTCGAATGTATATTGGCGAAGGAACCGAAACTTAAGCAGCCTCGATTGCGGCATCGAGGAAACCAGCCTTAACCAGAACGGCAGCGAAACTGCAGAACACGCAGAGCAGCTTTCCAGGCTCAAAGACGCTGTTGTAAAACTGCCCGTTAAATTAAGGCAGGCCGTTGTGCTGCACTATTTGCAGCAGTTGACAATTGCCGAATCCGCTGAAGTGATGGGTATCAGAGAAGGCACATTCAAAAGCAGGCTAAACAGGGCTCTTATGCTATTAAAAAAAGCTTTGCCATAACAAACAGAATTTTTGCAGGTAAAACAATGATGAATACCTGCTCTTGCAAGGCTAAATGAAAGCCTGCAGTGAAAGAGAATTTGAAATGGAACAGGAAAGAATAGGACAATTATTAAATGAACTTGCCCAAAGGACCGCTGAACCTGTCCGACCAGGCCTGGCCGATGAAATCAAAGCCCGAATCCCGGATAAACCAGCCAAGCACAAAAGCGGGCTCGACACCATCAGGATTATCATTGATTTAAGGGTAACCAAGCTGGCTGCCGCTGCCGCCATAATTATTACGTTATTGCTGTGTGTGACTCTGCTCGGCGGAAAAGACCCTGCCGGCTCGAGCTTCCTTCAGAACACCAAGGACCTTGTCCGGTATTTTCTCGGGAATGACACAGGCAGCCAGTTAGCATCCTTCGCCAAAGCAGCAAAAAACGATGATCAGGACAGAGAAGTCGTCTACTATGGCGAAACTGCTGGTTCATCTAATCCTGATGCACTGCTAATGCACTGGAAATTAGAAGATAACAAATACAGGGTGGTTTTCGGCAATTTCCGAACAGAGGTCGTGACAGCCTCTGACCTGATAAAATTGCAGGCACAAATGCTGAAAAAAATGACAAATAAGTGATTTTGCTGTGGAACTTTAAGGCTGTTTCATATTGACACCTTAACCAAAGTTTGGTAAAATGAGAAATCTGGGAAATATATGGATGCTTAATACCTGTAGGCGTGTAATCGTAGTACCTTCAGTGTTGCGTAGTCTTTTATGTGTGCTGACTGGAAAATTAAAAGTTGAAAATTTAGTCAAAAATTGGAAAAGGAGAATATCATGAATAAAAAACGCGGCTTTACACTTGTCGAACTTCTGGTCGTAATAGCTGTCATCGCGCTGTTGCTGTCGATTCTTATGCCAGTTCTGCGAAAAGCAAAGGACGGGGCTATGAGAATCCTCTGCGGCAATCACATAAAGAATGTGATGCTTGGTGTGATGATGTATGCGGATACCCACAACAATAATATCCCCTATACCATCGCCAATTGGCCGTGGGATTGTCAAAAAAGCATAGTAACCGAGCTGTTAAAGAATATGGGTACGGATCTGAGCGGATTCCCAAATGCTTCAAAAGATGATGCAACAAATATTGACGGAACTAGTACCGGTGTTCCTATGGGTGTTCCGGTGGCATTCGCAACCAATTTTTATTGCCCGGCAAACGCACGGAAGCTAAAATATTGTGAGTCGGAGTGGGACTCTCCCTGGCCAAGTTATCGCGTTCTCGGCTATGCCTTTATATGGAAGTCGTCAGGCAATAATGACGGAACTGTGCCTATCTTCCACACGGTTAATGGTGCGGATGTGGCTGACCCATCTAAAAAATGGGTTGACAGGACGGATATGCCCCAGGCATCAGGGGCAGAGTCATAATAGATGCTACGTTATGCGATCGAGGTGATGACAAGACTAAATATCCCCTCGGCAACTTTGGCGTGATACTAACTGGCTCAAATCCATCAGGAGTTCCCGACTGTTCAAATCACCTGATTACTGATGCCAAGGTCCCGGGCGGCAATATCGGTTTTGCAGACGGACACGTCGAGTGGAGACAATTCGCCGAAATGATGCACAGAATCACAAAGGGGGCCGCTAAGGGGGAGGTTTGGTGGTGGTGGTAATAAAAATTTGGTCTTTTGCTGTGATAAAAACAAGACCATACCCCCAAAGGTGTGGTTTTGTTTTTTTTAAAAGAGCCTATACCCCCTTTTTATAACTTTTCATTGAGCTCAACCATTTTTGCAGCGGTCTCGATAATCCTTTTACGCAAAATCCTCGGTGTCAATACCTGCACCTGGTCGCCGTAGCCTAATATCCATCAACCTATCTCGCCTAACCCATCTACGCGAAACTCAACAATGGCAGAACCGTCCGGACCAAACGTCACCTTTTGCGTGCTGTGCCACTGCACCTCCGCAACATTGCTTGCCACCTTAGGCAGAAATCGCAGCCTGACATTATAGATTCTCCCCTCCGGAATCATCGACCATGCCCTTCCCAGGTAATCGCTCATATCGAATTTGTCGCCGCCGAGAAAGCATTTATCCAGCGTCTGCAAATTCCTGATCCTGTTGAGCTTCAATGTCCTTATACCTTTATGTATGTTTGAATACCCAACCACATACCAGGCCCGCTGGTTATACACAAGATGATACGGGTCAAACTCCAGCTCTAATTGTCTATTTTCAAGGAAAGATTGATAGCAGATTTTTACCTTGCGTTTGGTTTCGACAGCCTTTTGCAGCTGTTCAAATGTCCTGTCGAGCGCGCTCATCGGCGCCTGCGGATTCAGCCGGGCGGAAATCCTGCTCAACAAGCTATTGCAGTATTACCTGATTCGCGCAGGCAGATTGTTCTCAATCTTCAGAGCCGCCAGCAACACAGAATTTTTATACGGAATCTGCATCTGCCCGCTCATCTTATAGACCAGCAGAAACAGACTCAACGCCTCCTGAAGGTTCAAATCTATCGTCGGGAGAAAAAACCGCGGGTCTATTGTGTAGCTGCCGCTTCGGCTGTCATAGTGATATGGCACGCCTATTACCTGCAGCTCCCTTAAATCGCGAAATATCGTCCCTTCTGCTCGTTCCGAAGGTCGTCGCCAGCTCGTTGGCTGTGCAGCCCTTGCCCGCCTGTAATGTTGTTAATATCTGAACAATCCTGCCGACTCTGCTGCTCTTCATCAAACCGCCCCTGTCCTGCTTTTTTCGGAATTTCCCCTTTTTCTGACCATTTAAGTGTATTATACACCCACAATCGGCTCAATGTCAATTCTTATCCCGAAAAAGGCCGGATGCTCTTCAGTTCAAAATTATCTTCCAATTTGCCTGATATTTTCAGCTTTGTCATCGAAGCGGTTTTAATCTATTTCCTAATGGTAACGGCACACCTGCTCGGCAGATTCTACCGGCAGCCTCAACCGGAATATTTGAGGTATTGGAATTGATTTTACCTGCTCTGGCGGATTTTGATGCTTTTTGCGTGGGCATCGAGACCTTCGGTTCCGGCAAGGCGGATTATGTCGGCGGCATCCTGCGCCAGCTTTTTTGCGTCATATTCAATTATGCTTATCGACTTTACAAAATCGTTGCTGGTCAAAGCGCTCGAGAACCTTGCCCTCATCTCGGTTGGCAAGGTGTGACTGGGACCTGCCCAATAGTCGCCGACCGCAACAGGCGAAAAATCGCCGATAAATATTGCGCCGGCATTTTCAATTCTTTCTGCAATCTTGCTGCTCTCGTCTCCACATTGAATTTCGAGGTGCTCCGGAGCCAAATCGTTCGCAAAATCAATCAATTCATCCATATCGCCAATAACCGCAACAGCCCCGAGTCCCAGCAGGGATTTGGCGGCATCGTCCTTTCGGGTGAGCTTTTCGAGTTGCCCCTGAACTTCCGTCACAATATCTGCGGCAAACTCTTCCGATGTTGTCAACGCAACTGCGCTGCTGTCTGCGGCGTGTTCCGCCTGGCTCAGCATATCCGCCGCCACAAAGGCCGCATTCGCCTTTTCATTTGCTATTATCAAAACTTCGCTCGGGCCGGCAATCGATTCAATCGCAACATAATCCTGAGAAACCATTCTTTTGGCTGTCGCAACCCACTTGTTGCCGGGCCCGACAATCTTGTCAACCTTGGGAATAGTTCCTTTTCCAGCAGCTAAAGCCGCCACCGCTTGTGCCCCCCCGATTCGATGCACTTCTGTAATTCCCAACTCATAGCACGTTGCCAAAATGGCCGGGTGGATAGTGCCTTTATCAGCCGGCCTTCGCTTAAATCTCGGCGGTGAAACTACGACTATGTTCTCCGGTTTCACACCGGCTACCAACGCAGGAACTGCCGTCATAATAACCGTACTCAGAAGCGGGGCAGATACACCGGGAACGCATATTCCCACCTTCTTAATCGGGACATACCTGATGCCGGTTGCGCCGGGGCAAGTCTTATCCTTACCGCAGAAAACTTCGCTCTGGTATCCCTTTACATTTTTGATTGCCTGACGAATAGACCTCAAAAGTTCGGGCCTGTCCCGCTCAATTTCCTTATAAGCTTCCTTCAAATCCGACAGCGGTATCTTAAATTCTGCCGGCATTAATTTAACTTTATCGAACCGATACGTATATCCTGCTACTGCCTCATCGCTGGTTTTGAATTCCCGCTGGTTTATATCGCCCTCTTCTGCGACATTACGAATAATCTCCAATACGACCTTTACCTCATCGCTGTAGCAACCGGAGAACATTCCTCGCGGCCTGTTCTTCTGTCTTAACATCTTCAACTTCTCTTTATAATCGGATTGAGAGGGCAAAATCAGAATTTTTGAAAGGTCGGCTGGCACAGAACGCTCCTATTTGGGAAAATTGCCGTTGCTATAGACGCGGCTGGTTCGCTGCAACAATAGATAGAAATTGTCCTGATATTTGGTCACAATGCCGGCTGCTTTGAAACGAATCGCTTCCGGTTCGTTCTTCTTCGCAGAAACAGCCTTCTCGAGCGTCTGGCAGGGCAGCAGTGTTATCGTTGTTTTGTCGATATTCCTACCAAGGGCGTCAAAGACAAAGGCGTATTGACCGTTGCCCTGCTTTACTATGTAGCCGGTCCTGTCGGCAAGGATATGGTCCTGTTTCAGCTCAAGGCCTCTGCGGAGTTGTACCGGCTCAATTGTCTTGCCGCTCGTAAGCTTTTCAAGTATATCAGGCGGGATGCTTAACGGGTCATTCGACTCATTAACAGTAAGCCGCATCTGTGTCTGGGCCTGCTTTTGTTTATCAATCTGTTTGAAGGGAAGAAAATAAACCGGAAATATATAATTCCTGCCCCCGTATGTCGTCACTCTTGCCCACAGGCGAAAACCGCAATCCGGCTCAGCCTTCAGGTTCTCAACCATTTTTGAAAGCCCTATCGAGGCAAGCACTTCAACAGCAGTCCCCGCCTTGATAACAGCCTTATCGTCGCTTATATCCGCATCGGCAACAAATTTATATACCCCCTTGTCATCAGGACCGATTAACTTCCCGTCAACGCCATCAATTAAAAAACCATCCCGCAATCCGCCTGCGGCGGAACCGCTGTCGTTGCCCGCCGCAAAAACAATCGGGATGGTCATCAACAAAACAGCAGCAAATGTTGCTATCTTTAGTATCGATTTTGCCACAATTTTCTACCTCAACTCTGTTTTCAAAATTTCCGCCGCCCGCTCTGCATTCCGCCGCAGGCGGACCGTAGGCGGGCTGAATACAGCGACCGGATTCCGGTTCGCGACCCTTTATCAAATCAACCAGCGGCTTCCAGAATCCGCCTACAAGTATAAGCGGTTTGCCCCTGTTTATAAAGCCCTTGTTTTTTAATTCCCAAACCACAGCCAGTTCTCCGCCTCCGGCGGACCAGTAGCGGACTACGGAGAACGGATTGTCTTTTTGCGCGTAAAGTTCAGCAGACCTCCTGACAGGAGAATTTGCCTTTCTCTGCCGGTTAAGTCAAGCCTTCCTATAAATTTATACGAACCCGTCTTGTTTACGATTGTTATCCGCTCGCTGTCCTTTATCACACCAGATAAATTATCGATTTCAAATTTGTCGCCGCAGTTTATCCTGTCATAATCCGCAGCGTCGGCAAATTCAATCGGCACTATGCAGAAATTTATCAGATTGGCTTTGTGGATTCTCTCGATACTTTTTGCCAGAACTATCCGCACGCCTAAATACATCGGGCAAAGCGCCGCCTGCTCCCGCGATGAACCCTGGCCGTAACTTTGACCTGCCACGATTACCCCTGCCCGTCCCTTCGCCTTCAACTGAATCGCCCGCTGTGCAAATGTGGGTTTGCCTTCCTCGTTAAAACTGTTGAACACGACCTTCGCATATTCAGGCACATTCGAACGCAGCTTCAAAAATTGCCCTGCCGGCATAATATGGTCGGTCGTTATCTTGTCGCCGACCTTTATCAGAACCCCGCCCTTCAGATTATCAGGCAGCTCTTCCGCCCCTTCAGGCACAACTATCGTCGGTCCTCGCAAAACCTCTGCCTTCGCCGCCTTATCCTCGGGCAGCGGCTTTTCTATCATACTATCATCAACGATAAATTCGAGGGACTCCTCAACTCGTGGATATCGAATACCGAAAAGTTCCGCTAGTTTCCTCGGGTCGGTTATTTCGCCGGTCAGGGCGGACGCAACCGCCGTTTCAGGGCTTACAAGATAGACCTGGTCACCCTTCGTGCCGCTCCTGCCTGCAAAGTTGCGATTAAATGTCCGAAGACTTGCCACGCCGTCCGCCGGCGAAAAACCAAGTCCAATGCACGGCCCGCAGCCCGCCTCAAGTATCCGCACACCTGCCGCTATAATATCCGCAAACGCCCCATTGGTCGAGAGCATCTGTAAAACACTCCTGCTGCCCGGCGCAATCGCAAATTCAATCCTTTTGTCTATCTTCTTACCTTTCAAAACACCCGCAACCATCATCAAATCGGTAAAACTCGAATTCGTGCAGCTTCCTATTGCAATCTGTCTTACAGGCACACCTTCAATTTCGCCGACGCTTTTTACATTATCCGGCGAAGATGGACAGGCAACAAGCGGCTCAAGAGCTGAAAGGTTTATCTCAACGATTCTGTCATAATGAGCATCGGCGTCGGCTGATAAAGCCTGATAATCTTTCGGCCTTTTCTGGGCAGTCAAAAACCTCTTCGTCTGCTCATCGCTCGGGAAAATGCTCGTCGTGACACCCAGCTCCGCCCCCATATTTGCTATCGTTGCCCGCTGCGGCACCGTCAAACTTTTAACGCCGTCACCAAAATATTCAACCACCCAGCCGACATTGCCTTTTGTGGTAAGGATGCCGAGCAATTCAAGCAAACAATCCTTTGCCGCAACCCAGTCAGCCAGTTGCCCGGATAGCTCAACACCGAGAACTTTCGGATACCTCAAATAAAAAGCCCCGCCCGCCATAGCGACCGTCACATCGAGCCCGCCCGCACCTATCGCCAGGCTGCCTATCCCGCCGCCGGTCGGCGTGTGCGAATCGCTGCCCAAAAGCGTTACGCCGGGCCTGGCAAAACGTTCCAAATGGACCTGATGGCAGATGCCGTTGCCCGGCCTGGAAAAATACACGCCGCTCTTTGCCGCTATCGTCTGCAAATACAAATGGTCGTTGTGCCCCTCCGGGCCGAATTGCGCCATATTGTGGTCAACATAGCTTACCGACAGTCTCCGTTCTCACCCTGCCCGCACCCATCAATTCGTAAAGCAAAAATGCGGTCGTCCCCGTTGCATCCTGTGTAAGCGTCTGGTCAATGTGAATACCGACCTCCTCGCCGACAGCCGGCCTTCCTTCAACCAAATGCAGCGACAGAATCTTGTGAACAAGGCTTTGCCCCATTGAGGCTTCTCCTGAAGTCACATTAAATTTTTCGCCGCCAGAAATTTAACATATCTGATAAAAAAAGACAAATTTAAAACTCATTCGCCGGCCTTATGCCAAAACTCAGCAATGAAAATAAAAACGGCCTTGCACACTAAAGCACAAGGCCGCTTTTCATTTTTCTTCCGCACCACAATGCTGCCTGCTAAAACCTGATGTTGAACTTTTTTATCAGCTACCCCTTATTAAGGGAATACAGAGCCCTGGTCCAACCCCTCGTTGATTAACACAGAATCCGTCTTTGTGGTCGCATAGAAGTTTGTGTTAAAGCAACGTGAGGATGCGGGAATGCCACCTTCCTGTATAGGATACTTTTTGGTCGCATCATTATATGTATAGATATTGTCACCGCCAAATCCACAATATGGCTCTCGCTCAAAAGAAACGTGGCAATCGTTAAACAGGATGTTTTGGCCATCCCTCTTATGATTAGGACTGTTGCCCCATCTTTCCGTCTCAACGGTGCCTCCATCACCTCTATACATGTAAGGGTGTGTGCCGTCGTTCCAAATTGGATCCACCGTCAGAACCATGTATGGGCTTCTGTCTGCCATAATCACAATACCGGCGTCACTGAGGGAATTGATGGGAAAATAACCGGGTTGGCCTACCCGGACGAATGGATACTGGTAGGCATAACTGTAATGCTTCAAAATATTATAATTTGTGCCATCAGGACCGGTCCAAGGCCCAAAATCCCAGGCTAACATAATGTCCTGCGGATTAAGATTATTGGGTAAGTAATTTGCCAGCTTAAACTCTGATGCACCCGTGTCGCCGCCGCAAATAAAAGTCTTCGGGGCCACATCCCCATATTTGACCAAGTAATACAGACAGGCTCCGATTGTCGCCTTGTTGTTTGGTGGCGTCCCATAAGCAAGCACCTCTGTCGTGGCGTCCCAATGAGCAGTCCCCGTCGTGCCGCCCCACGTACTGTTCGCGCCGCCCGCACGAACATATTGGTCGTGGAAATCGTTGGCATACATCATCATCGCCTTGCCTATGCTGGCCAGATGCGACCCGCAAACTACCTGCTGCGCCAAGCCCCTCACCCTTGCCAGGGCAGGCATCAGAATGCTCATCAGCAGCGCTATAATCGCTATGACGACCAGCAGCTCAACTAATGTAAAACCCTTGCGTTTCATAATTTTTCTCCTTTATTATCGCCGAGATTCGCAGGACCAGCCTTTAGCGGGCCCATCCATATTTAATCCCAAATGATTCCAGACATATTTTTCCATGCGAACCTCAAAACCATTTTTCTTTCAGCCCGCAAAGGCTGCTTTCAACCTCACTAAACCTCTTAAAGGTGTTGTCACAACAATCTCTTTTTTGTCAGAATCGACATTATAATGATGCAAAAATCCAAAAGAACAACACTTTGAATCTTCTATGGGCAGGTTCTTACAGAAATGATTATGAATAATACCAAAACTATGATAACACTTTATAATCTAATTATTATATACGTCTAACCTGTCCTGACTTCACCTTTAATATAGCAAGCAAAACCCGCCACGTCAAGATAATTTTCGGCCTTTCTCGGTTTTTTGATTAAATTTTCTCGTCAAAATTTTTTTCCCATCAGTTCTTGTTTAGATATTCTCTTTCCAGCTTAAATTCATCCGGTTATTCAATTAAATTTTTATCAAAAAACTAAAAATTGATTTTTTTTGATGTTTAACAAACTATAATTGTCAAAAAACCGCCGGCCTGCTCGCCGGCGGTTTTCTATGAGTCATTTTTAGGCCTTCTTATTATCAGGCTTCTAATTAGATTCGAGCGCCCCAGCTACATATTATCTTATAAATTGGAGCCTACGCTGCCCTGACTCTGACCCTCATTAATCAGTAATGAGTCGTCGCTCAGAGATAATTTCATGGTGTTATTAAAAATCCTGGTTCCGCCCGGTAAAGTGCCTGCCTCTCTTCTAAGCCCTGCTGCGGGGGCTGGGGCTATTGTATAAATGTTGTCGCCGTCGATACCACAGTAAGGCACTGTATTGAACGAAACCGACCCGTCATTAAACAGAACATTCTGGCCGTCATTATCGTGGTTTGTGGAATTACCCCATCTTTCCGTCGCGGCATTTGGTTTAGGAATGGTCGCATTAAATTGATATGCAGATCTCTTTGAATCCGGACTGAGGACAAGATATGGGCTTCTGTCGGCCAGCACCGCAAGACGCGGGTCGCTCTGCGTGCCGAGAACATCAACAAGCCGTATATTACTCGACCCCAACGCCGAAACAGGGTCTTGATACGCATAGCTGTAATATTGCGCCACATACATACCCCCCGTTGCTGGGGTGACAGCGGTAGCACTGGTGTAACTACCGCCTCCAAAATCCCAGGCATCGCTTAATGTCTTTATTCTGGAAGCGTAGCCGGTAAAGTCGCTGAGGTCAAATGGTTTTGCACCCTTGTCGCCTTTGCATATAAAGGACTTTGTACCCACATCAACATACTTGATAAGCTGATAGAGACTGGCGCCAACAGTCGCAGTTCCGTTTTGCCAGACAATGTTCTGTGAGCCAGTCGGAATAGCTACGGAAGTCTCACCAAACGCATGTCTTTCATCTGCTGCATCCCAATGAGCAGTCGGACCCCACAAAGAATTCCTGCCGCCTGCAAGCGGATACTCGCCGTTGTTTGATTGTGAATACGTCAATAGCGCCTTGTGAAGTCCGCCAAGGTTGGCGCCGCAGACCGCCCGCTGAGCCATCTTCCTTACCATACCCAGAGCCGGCATCAGAATCCCCATCAGAAGAGCTATAATCGCTATAACAACCAGCAGCTCAACTAATGTAAAACCTTTTCTTTTCATTCTGTTTCTCCTTTCAAAAACTTACGTTTCGCAATTCTTGTCTTTATTTGGTTTCTCTACAACCTGCCATTCCGGAAACAGGTTTATGTTAAATTCATTTTATCGTCACTGAACAGACGTCCATAAAATTCTTTAAGTCATAAAGCCAGTTCAGCGTCTTTATGCTGTAAAATGTCACAAAAAGAATAACCGCAGCGGCAGCCGCCAACTTAAATGCAGGGTGGTCAATCAAGCTGTTAATCCTTGCGATAACCTTATCCCTTCGGCTTGTCTCGACGCAAAAAAGAGCCCCAATTACGTCACCCTGTTGCCTTTCGAGGTCCACCTCGAAACCTGCAAACAGCCCGCCCAGCAATTCATCCTCGCTTTTCATCGCAACTTCAAAGGCTGCACATTCGGAACAGCCCTTGATGTGGTCCCGCAGCTTCTCCTCTTGGCCCTTCGTGAGGCCTCCGCTGAAAGAATCTGCAATCCTGTCTTTGAAATTATCACAATTCTGGTTCATTGTTTGTCCCTCCGGTCAGCCATTTATGTAATTGTTTCCTCGCATCGCGTATCCTGCTGCATACATTCGAATGCGAAATTTTGAACCTTTCAGCAATACTCTTTGTGCTTTTGTTATCAAAATAATACATAACTAAAGGCAACCTTAACTCCAGCGGCAGCCGCCTTATCACTGCCTGCAAATCCCGATTGTCCGGCGACTTCGGCGAGTCTGCCGCATTATGCTCTGCCAAAATTACCTTCACATGTTTTTTTCTGCGAATCAAATCAATGCAAAGATTTCTGGCCACTCGCAAAACCCATTGCTCAAAACGTTCACCCTTGCGTAATGTCCCGATTTTCAAATAGCATGCCAGCATCGTATCCTGTGCAATATCTTCCGCATCAGCCGCATTCCCTAATATGCCGTAACAAGCCGCAAAAACATGCTTGTAATACCTTCTGACAAGGGCCGCATAAGCCTCCCTGTCCCCATTCCTTGAAGCAACAACCAGATCTCGGTCCGTTCGCTCATCCAAATTCAGCCCTTTTTTCCCTTTCTTCTATCCACCAATAATGACGAATAATACACCACCCTTGTGCAAAAAAATCATTTTTTTTCACAAGTCCTATAAAAATACCATTCCCCGCCTTTTTACCAACTCTAAAAACTGCTAATCTAACCAAAATTTCCTATTTTGTCAAACAATTTCCTCACACTGATACTTGAAAACCTGCTAAATATCGGCTTATATATCGTCTTGTCCGTATTTTTTCAGGAATAAATAACAATGATAAGCAAACAGAAACTCGAAACAATCGACAAATTGCTCCAAAAACACAATCAAACTCATCTTTTGGCCTTTTGGGGAAAGTTAGATGATAAACAGCAGCAATCACTTCTGTCGCAAATCCAGCAGCTGGACTTTCAGGCTATTGACAAGTGGATAGAACAACATGTCAAAACGGACGCTTCTTTTCAGATGCCAAGCAGTTTAGAGCCGGCCCCATCATATCCGCCCGCGGCGGACAGCCCCAAGATGAAACAAAAATACCAACAGGCTGTAGAGACAGGCAAAGAGCTTATTTCTACCGGCAGGGTCGGCGCTTTCGTTGTAGCAGGTGGACAGGGCACGCGCCTGGGTCTTGAATGCCCGAAGGGAGACCTCCCGATAAGCCCCGTTAAAAACAAGACTCTTTTTCAAATCTTCGCAGAGACAATCAAGGCAGCCTCAAAGAAATACAACACCGCCATCCCCTGGTATATTATGACAAGCCCGCCAAATTACCAGCAGACACTCGATATTTTCCAAAACAATGATTACTATGGCTTGAACAAAAAAGACATATTTATTTTTCAGCAGGGGACTATTCCCAATTTTGATTTCGATGGCAAAATCCTGCTCTCCGATAAGGCCGCTATAGCCTGCTCACCTGATGGTCACGGCGGAGGTATCCGAGCCCTTTACAAAAGCGGCGCCATTGAAGATATGAAAAAACGCAGCATCGAAATCCTCACCTATTGGCAGGTTGATAACCCGCTGGTAAAGGTTTTCGACCCGCTCTTTATCGGCCTGCACGTTCTCGATAAGGCCGAGATGAGCTCAAAGGCCGTAATCAAAAACAACCCGAAGGAAAAGGTCGGCAACTTCTGTCTGGTTGATAGCAAAACTACGGTCATCGAATACAGCGACCTGCCGGATGAATTCGCAGAAAAACACAACGCAGACGGCTCGCTCGCCTTCGAGCTCGGCAGCATCGCCATACATATAATAAACCGCAGTTTTATTGAGAAGTTAAATTCCGGCAACCTGACCCTTCCTTTTCATAAGGCGATAAAGAAAATTCCTTATGTCGATAGTTCCGGCAATCTGATAAGGCCCAAAGAGCCGAACGGCATAAAATTAGAATGTTTTATCTTTGACGCCCTGCCTCTGGCGACAAATTCGGTTATCCTCCAGACACTCCGCAGCGAGGAATTTGCGCCTGTCAAAAACGAAACAGGTCCAGACAGCCCGCAGGTCACCAGGAAAATGATGGCTGAACGCTGGGCAGCCTGGCTCGAAGCCGCAGGTGAAACCATCCCCAGAAAAGCCGACGGTTCTGCGGATTGTTTGATTGAAATATCGCCGCTTTTCGCCGTCGATAAAGACGACGTTGCAGAAAAGAAAAACCAGATACCAAAAATAAAACGAGGCGACAAAATTTATATAAGCTGAAACTTTTCTCAGATTATCAGCATCGCATCGCCGTAGGAATAAAAACGGTAATGGCTCGCAATCACATGATTATACGCAGAGCGGATTTTGTCCAATCCTGCAAATGCGGCAACAAGGGCGAGCAGCGTCGAGCGAGGCAGGTGAAAATTTGTCACCATTCCATCAATTATCTTAAATTCAAACCCGGGCCTGATAAATAAATCTGTTGAGCCGCTGCGGCATCTTACTTCTGAATCCTCCGCAACACTTTCCAGCGTCCGAACGCTTGTTGTGCCGACCGCAATTATCCTGCCTCCTTTGGTCTTTGCCTCGTTAATCAGCCGAGCGGCCTCTTCGTTAATGCTGAACCTTTCCTCGCCTATTTTGTGCTCCTCGATAGATTCGGCAGTAATAGGTTTGAATGTCCCTGCCCCAACGTGCAGGGTTATGTATGCAAAATTGATACCTTCTTTTTTTAATTTTCGGATAAGGTTTTCCGTAAAATGCAGCCCTGCCGTCGGAGCCGCCAATGCACCGGGTCTTTTTGCAAAGACCGTCTGATACCGCAGTGCATCGGCATTTGCCTGCCTGAGGTCGTCGTCTCTTTTGATATATGGCGGCAAAGGCGGAAACCCGATTCTTTCAAGTATTGCCTGATAACCCAAATTCGTTTCGAGCTTCAGCAGGCAAATACCCTCCGATTTCCTTTCGAGCAAAACCGCATTAAAATCGCTTTTCTCCTTTTTGCCTGTTAAGTAGATTTTTTCGCCGACCTTTACCTTTTGTGCCCCCTTTAACATCACTTCCCAGATTCCGTTTTCAATTTCGCACAGGAGCAGACCTTCGAGTTTGCCTCCGCTGGCACGGTGAGCAAAAAATCTGGCGGGAACAACCTTGGTATCGTTGAGGACGAGGCAATCGCCTGCCCGCAGAAATTCGCCGATGCGGTCAAACCGGCTGTCGAAAGTGGCGCCTGTCCGCTGGTTTAGAACCAGCAGCCGCGATTTACTTCGCTGCCGGCAGGGCTGCTGGGCAATCAATTCAGACGGCAAATGATAGTCAAGTTCTTCTGTTTTCATAATGGCTGATTATAAGACTATCATTTCAATATAAGAAAAAATTTTTTGCAGATAACGCCTTCCTTTCGACTTTTCTTTTAAAATTGACCTGCCGAAAAAAGTCTCCTGCCGCTGCTGACGATAACAAAGCTGTAGTTAATCCTGCAAAAGGTCTCTTACGGAAAGACTCGGCAATGGCCTCAAAAGAATTTTTTGAACAGGCGGCAACGACAATCGGAGCTCTCGACAGAGACGAGCTCAAAAGAAAAATCAAAAACTTTAAAGGCAGGTTCAGGCTCGATTTTACCGACGATTACCTCGAAAAACTGCCGGTTGACAGATTAAGACACGTGCTGCTTGCCGCCCTCATCAACAACAAGCGGTCATAAGAAACAACTCTTTAATACGGGTGCCGAAACCGACTTACGGCTGCGGCAACCTCCAAGGCAGACCTCCTTTTATCAACTCCGCAGCTGCCGCCGGTGCACCGGTTATAACCAAGACCGTTTTTGCACCTTCCGTTTTACAATCGACCTCCGCTATCGCCGCTCATTTTTTTGCTTTTTTTAACGCTTCCAAAGTGTAATGGTGCACAGAGTCGCTCCCCTAAAGCTATGCAGCCCCTTCCCCATAGCTCGCTTTCCGTAAGCGAAGGAGAATGGAGCCAATGAGATTCGAACTCACGACCTCTTGCATGCCATGCAAGCGCTCTCCCAATTGAGCTATGGCCCCAAAGCATTATTTATCCTACCAGATAAATTATTAAATGGCAAATTAAAACCCTCGCCCGGCCAGGCCTTCGGCGAAATCCGTAGTTAAGAAAAATTTGGCCACAGAGAGAATTTATCCGCTCCATCTTTCCGCCGCAGGCGGACCAAAGGCGGAGCGGACAGACTACACAAAAGTTTATTGTTTCATTTTATGTTTTTTTTAATCGGTGTAAATCCATGTAATCCGCGGTTAAAAAAGATAATCCCGATAAACCGGAACATAATTTCAAACCCGTTTGCTTGCTTCCAAACCGCCGCTGTCCAAGGAAAGATAAAGGTTTAGACCTCTTTCCTGAGCTACAGCAGCAATGCCCTCTGTAGTTTGCTAAGATGTAAAAGAAAATCAACCTTGTCAACAGGGCGCGTCGGTTTTTCGCCGGCTTTCTTTAGCCGTCTCGTTGTCTCCATCATTTTTCCTTCTTTGAATTTTTTTACCATTCTTTTTTCTCCTTTTTGTTGACTAAATTATCTCTTCGTGTATTATGGCATATCGTCCACTCTTTATGCGAAATAATTCTGGCGCACTTGCGGAATATGTCAATAGAATTTTCGCATATGCGTAGATTTTTATGAAAATTTCTGACGAAAAAACGATAATTGAACGGATAAAGCTGCTCCGTCAGCAGTATGCAGGGCCAAGAGGTAAAAGCGAATTTGCCCGTTCTCTGGGCATAAGTCCTTCTACCTACAGTTATTATGAAAATAACAGAATCCCCCCGGTCGATATACTGCTCAAAATATGCCATGTCACAGGCTCTGACCTATATTGGCTCCTGACAGGCAATCAAGGCAGCCCCAAAAATACAGAGGCGAGGTTGGTGCATCAAAATACTTCTAACATTTTAATCGAAAAAATCCAAAAGTTGCTGTCAGCCGACCCAAAACTGGCTGAACCGGTATCTGCCTTTATCGACCTGCTCGGCCAGAAAAAAGGCCTCGAAGGCCAGATTAGACCGCCGATGCCGATAGCTGACCAGTCCAGGCCCGGCTGGATTCCCGTCCTCGGCAGAACCGCTGCCGGAATTGTGCATTTCTGGAACGAAGAGCTGCTGCCTGCGCCGGCCGCTGTCGTAACAGAGCTTGACCAACTGGTCAAAAAATTCATAGGTAAAGAAATCATCGGGCTGACAGATGGCACGGCAACCGTCGATTTGCACCTAAAACCGCTTGTCGAAGGCCTCAAAAAGACGGACATCAGTCTGGTTCAGATAAGCAGCCAGCCCACAGACGAGATTGTCGAATTCGTTCAGTGCGAACCTGTGCATAAAATCTTCAGCGACAGCTTTGCACTTCGGATTGACGGCGACAGTATGTCGCCGCGAATAAACGATGGCGATATTGTCATCCTCAGTCCATCGGTCCCCGCAACGCAGGGCCAGATAAGCATTGTCCGAATCGCCAATCAGATAGGTGTCACCTGCAAACTGATTCGAATGACCGACGACGCCGTCCACCTTATACCGATAAATGAAAAATACGAAACCAAAATCGTGCCCAAAAAAGACTTGCTGTGGGCATTGGCGGTCCTTTGCCATATCAGCTTCTGACATAACAGGGTTGTTATTTATCTAAAATTATATAAATAATATAGATTCGATTGCTCGTAATTACAGGCGGATTTCCTCAATGAGACGGATGAAAAAAAACAAACCCAAAACGCCGGCAGACAGCGCCGTTGAATCCAGATACCTTGTTATGCCCAACCACGCAAATCCTTACGGCACGGCTTTCGGCGGCGTAATAGTAGCTTGGATAGATATGGTAGGCTCAATGGCTGCACACAAACACTGCCAAAAAGAGGTCGTCACCGCAGCCATCGACTCGCTTAACTTCAAAGAGCCAATCTACATCGGCGACCAGGTCGTCCTCAAGGCATCCGTAAACTATGTCGGAAAAACGTCGATGGAAGTCGAGGTGCAGGTCATAAAAGAAGAACCCTCAACAGGCAGAACAAATCTCGCAACAACTGCGTATTTAACCTATGTCGCCCTCGGCAAAAACAAAAAGCCGGCGCCTGCCGGCTCGCTTGCGCCAGGGACGGCTCTGGAAAAAACCAGATACGAGCAGGCCAGGCTTCGTGTTCAGGCAAGAAAAGAGCTGCTCAAAAAAATACAATCCGCTTTCGGCGGACCAATAAAACCAGAAACCCTTAAGCAAAACCGCAACAGGTTGCCGAATACATAGATTGATGAAACGCCGCTGCTGACGCTTCAGCCTTGTGAAAATTTAACGTTAATGGTGTCTCGAAATAACAAATATAATCCGGAAAGAAAAAAACAATATCATATTATTTTTGGAGGTTCATAACTATGTTGCTTTGGATTGTTAGAGCCATTTTCCTGATCGTTATCTTATCAGTTCTCTTTGTCACTGTAAGCTCCGAGACAATCTCGAGGGCAAAAGACACTGTAAATTTCTGGGCGGTCCTCATTTCCGGCTTTGGAATGGGACTCCTCGTCTTCCTTATCGACGTGCTGACCCCCAAAAAAAAGCTTCAGGCTCTTGCAGGAGTGTTTTTTGGCCTAATCGTCGGCGTACTTATAAGCGGCGCACTTGCGCCGGTCGTCGACCTCATCAGGAACTCTTATAACCTTAAAGACCAGCTATTGGACGACTCGGTAATCGCAATCAAATGGATGCTGGGGGTATGCATCTGCTATCTTATAATAACCATCATAATGAGAACCAAGGATGATGTCCGCTTTGTTATCCCCTATGTCGAATTTGCAAAGCAGACAAAAGGGGCACGACCGCTGATTCTCGACACATCCGCCATCATTGACGGCCGAATCGCAGACCTCTGCCAGGGCAGACTTTTTGACGCCCCGGTGGTTGTCCCGCGCTTTGTTCTCAATGAGCTGCAGTTGATTTCAGATTCCTCCGACAGGCTCAAGAGAAACCGCGGCAGAAGAGGCCTCGACATCCTCAAAAGAATGCAGGAAAACTCCGCCATCGACATAGAAATCGACGACACGCCTATACCTGAAATCGAGGACGTAAAGGGTGTTGACCAGAAGCTGATTGTGTTTGCCAAAAACCATAACGGCAGGCTCGCCACCACCGATTATAATCTTACAAAAGTTGCCCAGGTCCGAGATGTGGATGTCGTCAATATCAACGATATTGCCAATTCGCTCAAGACCGTGGTCCTGCCGGGCGAAAACCTCCAGGTCAAGATTATCAAAATCGGAGAAGAGTCAGACCAGGGCATCGGCTACCTCGACGATGGCACTATGGTTGTCGTCGAAGACGCACGAGACAAGATTGGCAAAGATGTTCTGCTCTCGGTCACCAGCTCTCTGCAGACATCGGCGGGCAAAATGATTTTCGGAAAGTTTGAGTCCTTCGGTCAGCCAAAAAGCTACGGCAGCAACGGCAGAGACCGCCCCTATTACAGAAAAACAAGTGCGGACAACTCATACTCGCCGAGAACCTGAAAAGCTATAGATGATTCTGCAGCTTCCCCAATTCCTTCAACAGGATGGCTGGAATATCCTTCTCGGCAACCGTCGCTATTTTTTTCCCTCTGCGGCAGATAAATGCCTTGTCTTTGCCGCCGCATATCGCCATGTCGGCATCAGCCGATTCGCCCGGGCCGTTGACAATGCAGCCCATTACCGCTACCCGCAGCGGTTTTTTAATTGTTGATATTGCTTCTTTGACGATTCTCGCTAATCTGACAATATCGATTTCTGTCCTGCCGCAGGTCGGACATACAATCAGTTCCGGCTTTTCCTGTCTATACAAACCAAGGGCCGACAGAACCTGCTTTGTGACACTTACCTCTTCAGCCGGGTCGCCCGCCGCACTCACCCTGACCGTGTCGCCGATTCCTTCCGCAAGAAGCGTCCCTAATGCAACCGCCGACGGAACCGCCGCATCTTCAGGCAGTCCTGCGTGAGTAAGACCCAGATGAATCGGATAATCGAAAACGGCAGCAATCTTCCGGTTCGTCTCTATCGTCCGAAGGCAATCGCTGCTCTTTACGCTTAACACAATTCGCTCAAAGCCCTGTCTTTCAAAAATCCGGACATATTTTTTCATCTCGGCCAGCATCAAATTTACCCTTCTTGAGGCCGGCACATCTTCTTTTTTCAAATCCCTTATGCTCGCCTCGTTAATCCCGATGCGAACTGCCGTCCCGTGCATCTTCGCAGCATCGATTATCCGCTCGATATCCGACCGCCTCTTTATATTTCCGGGATTGAGCCGAATCTTCGCCGCCCCCGCCTCAATCGCCTCAACTGCACGCTCGGCGCTGAAATGGATGTCTGCAATCAGAGGCACTTCAACCATCCGCACAATCTTTGCAAATGCCTCACTGTCCGCCCGCCTCGGAATCGCAACACGAACAAGCTGACAACCCGCCTCCACAAGCCGTCTTATCTGTTCAACAGACCCCTCTATATCTGTCGTTGCCGTCTTTACCATCGATTGAATCACAATCGGATGCGATGAACCGATTTTTACAGAACCAATTTGTACTGTCTTTGTCTTTCTTCTTTTAATCATACCAAAAACCATTTAACTAATTTCCGCCTTTTCAGGTGCGCCGGCAGCACATCAACCCTTCCCTTCAAAAAAACTTAAAACCGCATCAATGACACTCCGCTGTTCCGCACCGCTTAACGCATTATAAAACGGCAGGCGAACCAGCCGGTCGCTCATCTCTTCCGCCACGGGACAATCACCTTACATAAAGCCCTGTAAAAACTTTCTTTCTTCACTTCAAATAAGGTTCTCGGATATACAGGATACAGGTTTTTTCCGTTTTTTGGAGTTTTTTTCCAAATTTTTACGAAATTATCGGTCTTTTGCCTTGACAAGTTGTTGAGATTATGTTAGATTTTCCTTAAAGCCTCTATCAGAACGGTCAAAAAGCTGTTTTTGGCACTAAAAACGCCCATTTCTGCGGGGTTTTGTTAGAGGCTCTTAATAAAAGCAGCTGGTTTTTGAGAGAATCAGCCAAAACAAGAGAAGTGAGGGAGAGGGTTAGAGTTCCTTCAGATTTCCCCTCGCTAAAAAGATTTGCACGTCAGGATTGTTGCCTGAACTGCCTTTTTAAAAATCAAATACTAAGGAGAAGAGTTATGAAAGAGTCTAAAATTATCATTGTTCTTGCCCTTCTTTTTGCTGCCTTCCCCGCCAGTGGCAGCCTAATGGACGGCCTTGTCTCCTACTGGACGTTCGACGAGCCAAGCGGAAATATCGCCTATGATTCTGCCGGAACAAATAACGGCACACTCTACGGTGATGCGACCTGGACAGGCGGAGTACTAAACGGCGGCCTGCAGTTCAGCGGAACTGGTTATGTTAATGTACCAAGCTCACCAAGCCTGAACATTACCGGTGATGAAATCACAATCAGCGCATGGTATAGGCCATCGACTAATGACCCAGCACTCAATGAAAACCATCAAATTGTTAGCAAATGGCTAGGCTCGGACAGTGCATATACTTTAGGATATTGCGAATCATCGAATTATATTTGGCTCGCGATAAACTCCAACAATAACGTGCGAGCTTACAGTTCGGTTCCGGTTGATAATGTAAATCAATGGTATCACATAGTCGGTGTTTATAACGGCAGCGAGCAAGTTGTATATGTTAATAAGGTTGCGGGGACTTCTGTTGCCAACACAGGAAATATACATCTTTCTACCCAGCCGTTGAGAATTTCCGGATACCCCAGTGACTACAAACCCCTTAACGGAACTGTTGACGACATCCGTATTTACAACAGGGCATTGAGCGCCGATGAGGTATCGCAGCTTTATACAATCCCGGAACCGGCTACACTTCTTCTGCTCGGTGCAGGCGGGCTGTTCTTTATTAAGAAAAGGAAAAATTAACTGTCGTTAATCAGTTGCACGACTCGTTTCGTCAAACTTATTACGTTAAACGTAACCGTGACGAGCCTCGCGACCGCAACCGTTTAACGCTTTAGCGGTCTTGGCTTTTTAAAAAAACTCAAAATTGCATCGATAACAATCTGCTGTTCCGCACCACTTAACGCATTATAGAACGGCAATCGAACCAGGCGGTCACTTATTTGCTCTGTTACCGAGCAGTCGCCCGATTTTCCGCCAAAACGAACACCCATCTCAGATATGTGAAGCGGCAGATAGTGAAAAACCGACAGAATGCCCTTCGATTTCAGATGGGCGATGAAGGCCTGACGCTCTTCGAGACTATCCATAATCATATAAAACATATGGTATGGCTGCTCGCAGTAATCGGGAACGAAGGGCAGTTTTATGCTATGTTCAAGAGCCCAGGGCTTCAACTGTGTGTAATAATTTTCCCAGATTCGCCTTCGATGCTCGGTGATATGCTCTCTTGCCTCAAGCTGGGCATAAAGAAAAGCCGCCAGCATATCCGAAGGAAGATAGCTTGAGCCGACATCAACCCAGTCGTATTTATCCACCTGCCCGCGGAAAAACCTGCTGCGGTTGGTGCCCTTCTCCCGAATGATTTCCGCCCTCTCTATATACTTTTCATCGTTTAACAGTAATGCCCCGCCCTCGCCGCAGGTAAAGTTTTTGGTCTCGTGAAAGCTCTGCGCCGCCATACATCCGAAAGTGCCGAGGTTCTTTCCCTTATATTTTCCAAACAAGCCGTGAGCATTATCCTCAATAATTTCCACCTTATGGCGGCTGGCAATATCACAGATGACATCCATCTGGCAGCCTATTCCGGCATAGTGAACAGGCACAATCGCCCGAGTCCTCGGCGTTATCAGCCGCTCAATCTGCCTCTCATCCAGATTAAGGGTGTCAGGCCGAATGTCCGCAAAGACCGGCCTCGCCCCATGAAGCACAAAAGCGTTGACCGTCGATACAAAAGTAAATGACGGCACTATCACCTCGTCGCCTTCCTTGAAATCCAGCAGAATCGCCGCCATCTCAAGGGCGTGCGTGCAGGACGTCGTAAGAAACGCCTTTTTTACCCCAAGATTTTCTTCAAAAAATCTATGACAAAGTTTCGTATAGTATCCGTCGCCGGAGATATGCCCGCGGTTTATTGCATCAGCAATATAAACCATCTCTTTGCCTTCGAAACACGGCTTGTTGAACGGTATCCTAATCTCACCCATCTTTTTTCTTTCCTGCACAACTTCAATTATAGAAGAAAAACCTCACTGCACCTATAGCTTTAAAAGGTGCTTCGCCCAGGGAGCATGCCAGTGAAATAAGATATCTGAACTGAAGACCCTGGCACCCAGTCGAGTGTGTAAATTGAATACCGGAATATTGGACGCCGATACCTTTGCATGAACCAAATTAACTCCCTGTTTTTGTAAATAAACCAAAGAAGAGGCATAAATTGCAAGCCCCATATGTTTCCCCTGCCACTTTGGTAAAACGGCGGCAAGATGCAAATAACCTTCTCTCCCTTTAGCCTCTAAAACCATAAAGCCGCATACCTCTTCATTTACCTTTGCAATGAACAACTCTTGTGTGCTTTCCGCTGTAAAAGCCCTTCTCACCCAATCCTGGTAACGTTTATCAGCCAGATGTTTCGGGAAACGTATATCTGCGTAGTATCGGCCGCTGCTGAAAGAACTGCTGCAAATTTTAACTACCCCATCCAACGAAGCCTTATCTGCCGGCAAAACTTCGAAATCAGACAAAGGAAACTGTAGCTTTTGAACATCCTTATAACGAAGCGAAATCGTAGTATCAATATAACGGAAACCGAGCGACTGGATAAAGGAAGGTTTCAAACCGTCTTCTGCACCAACAGTGGTGCCTACAAGCTCAACGTTGTGGTCTTTTGCCCATTCCTTGATTTTATCTGCAATCTCCTGACTCTTTGACAGACAATCCTGTGAGTAATCAATCTTGAAATCGGCCACACCGAAGCCGAACGTCTCAATATCCCAGGGTATAAGAGCTGCTTGTCCAAAATCGGGGTTATCTTTAGAAACAAACTCAAAATGCTGCTCAAACATTATGAAAAATCCTTTCTTGATTCCGTAAAATTCCGGCAGTCAAAACGCCGCATATATTCCTTATGAATCGTTGTGCTGCTTCTTCTCGCGAATCGCATAGCTGGGGCGGTCCATCAGACGAATATGCATCCTCGCCAGATACTCTCCGATAATCCCTATCGCAAAAAGCTGCACGCCGGAAAATATAGCTATCGAGGATGCGAGAAATGGAAAACCCGCAACCGGCGACCCTGAAATCAGATACCGTATTATAACATAGGCAAGCACAAAAAAACCAAAAAGCGTAAAGGTAAAACCGAGTATGCTCGCAATCCTCAAGGGCAGCGTGCTAAAACCCGTTATCATATTTATCGCATGGGTAACCAGCTTCGCAAACGTGTAGTTCGACGCGCCTTTCTCCCGTGACAAATGGCTGACCGCAACAGAGCCGAATCGGCTGGCTCCCCAGTCGAGCAGCACATCTATGGACGGATTCGCCCCGCGATAGTCCGCAAAAGATTCACGAATGCAACTGCGAAAAACCCTAAAAGCACTGACCTTGCAGGCTACTTTGACATTCATAACGCTGCTCATCGCCACCTTCGTAATCTGCGATGCCAGGTTCCGCCATAAGCCGTGCCGCTCTGCTCGGGCGGTCCCATAGACAACATCGAACCCTTCATTTAACTTCTCAAGCAGTTTCGGAATCTCTTCCGGCGGATGCTGCAGGTCGTCATCAATTGTCACTGTAATCCCAAATCGAGCCATTCGAATGCCTGCCAGCAGGGCATTATGCTGACCGTAATTGCGCATCATATTCACACCGCTGACAAAACTATTCGCCTCGACCAGCTTTACGATAACCTGCCAGCTGCTGTCTTTGCTGCCGTCATTGACCAAAATAATTTCAAAATTATCCGCACAATCCGACAGCACCGCCCTCAGTCTGCTCACAAGCGGCTCCAGCGTCTGCTCGCTGTTATAAACCGGCACAACTACTGAAATACCTTCAAAACGCACGCTTTTCTCCTTCTTTTTGACCTTTAACCTTGCGATACCTCCGTCTCGATTACCTGCCCGACAATTTTTTTCGCAGGTCAAAAATCAGATAACCCTGGTTTTTGACCTGCAATGGAAAATTCTGCGTTAAAAATTGTTTCAAATCCTGCTGCTGCTCAAATTCCTGAAAATCTGTTACGATAAAGTATTCGTAGCCGTCTTTTGATAATGCCTTGAAACGTTCTTCGGCGCCTTGTATCGGCAACCCACTCATCTGCCAGGCCTTGAAATCGCCGCTGTTAGGCCAGTTGCTTCCCGCAACCTGCCCGTGATATCGAAGCGGTTTGCCGTAAGCGTAGGTCAGGAAAAGTGTTTTTGTGCTGTGACCGACAACATCCCCAATCTCTTCCGACATCCTGACATATTGCTCAATACCGGGATTATAAAGTTGCGGCATCACCGTATATATACTCAAATACACCGCAAAAAGAATAACCGCCAGGGCAAGGGTCCGCTGATACCATTTTGCACAGGTTTCACCGAGCCGACCCAGTATCGCATCAGCCAGCCCGCCAATGGAAATTGCAATAGTCGGCACTATCGGAAGCTGATAATAATCATGGGTATGAATATGATAACTGAACAAAAAAGCATAAACTACATAACTGAACCACAGAGCCCCAAGCAGCCTCTTGAGCATACCCCTCGGCAACATTAGAAAGCCGATAAGACCGCCAATCAATCCCGCCAGCCCGATAACCTTATCTATCTGAACAAGCCATCCTCTCCAGAAAAATGACTCCAGCAGTATGTGCGGCAAAAAGGCAACATTCGCATAGCCCTTGATATTACCGGCAACAAAAATGGTGTGAAAATAGTAAAGGGCTGTAGGTAAAACCAAAATAACGCCAAAAAGCCAGAACTGAAGATTCCTCAACGCCCCCCAAAAGCCCTTCGCGTAAAGGGCCAGAACAACAATAACCGTCAGTACTGGAAATACCGATGTCGGATAGACAAACAAAGTCAGCGATGAAACAACCGCCGCCGTAAGTAAATTTTTTACCGTTGACTGTTCGAAGTAGTTGTATATTACCGTTATGCTAATGATTAAGAGCATAATCATCAGCGGATTTGGCTGAAAGCTCCTGCTTGCGACAACCCCGTAAGGCAAAAATAGAAAGAACATCACAGACACAACCGCTGCATCTGCGGATATAACCCTGCTCACGAACCGGTATAAAAACACGCCTCCCGTCAGCCAGAATAACACGCTCATCAGCTTCGGTATCCACAGTCTTTCCCCGCCGGCAATTTGGTAGCCAATCGATGACAGATACTCCAGGATGGGCAGCTCTCCGACGACCTCCTGCTCCCTGCTTAAATTTGCCATTTCTCTCTGCCAGTCTGTAACCGCCTTCGTACGATTAAAGTACATAGCCCGTGCTATCATCGCAGAATGATATTGGCGGTTCGGATGAAAAATCAGCGGCGCTTCGTCGATATGATAAATCCTTACACAGAAAGCTGCCGCAAACAAAACAAAAACTATTATCAAACGCACCGCAGGATTAAAGAAATGCCTTTGTAAATCCTCCGCACCTACCCTGTCCTTTTCGGGAAAGTTTTTCCTGGACTGCCCCTGTATTGTTGCTGCCGGCTTCTTCATCGAAACCTAATCATAGAAAAGTAAAGCCGTTATGTCAATCACAATCCCCCAAAGGCAACAACCCAACTCAAAGTCTCCTCATCAATCCAATTACAACCGCTTCAATTCGGCAATTGCGCGAGTAAATCGGTTCGTATCGCTCGTTGGCAGGCTGCAAACGAACCGCCGATTTCTCTTTATAGAATTTCTTCAGGGTCGCATTCTCGCTATCGACAATCGCAACGACCAATTGGCCGTCGTCCGCCGTGCTGCTCTTGCGACAAATCACATAATCGCCGTTCTCTATTCCCTCCCTGGTCATACTGTCGCCTCTGACCTCGAGGGCAAAAATATCGCCGCTCATTCCAAATAGATTATTAAGAGAAAGAGACTCTTTATTTTCAACCGCCTCTATCGGCGCCCCCGCAGCGACCCTGCCTGCAAGCGGTATTCCCTCCTCCTGTTGCGGGCTGTCGTTTGTCTGTTGTTCGTTTGCACGCTCAAGCAGTCTGTACGCCTTCGAGGTAAGAACCAAAGAGCGTGCCTTGCTCGACCGGTCTGAGAGAAGCCCTTTTCCTCGAAGCCCTTCGATATGCTCGAACGCTGTGCTTCGGCTTACCCCCATCTGGTCTGCAAGCTCCCCTATCGTCGGCGAATAGCAGCGGCTCTGCTGAAAACCCGCTATTGACCTGAGCAACTCTACCTGTCTCGGCGTTAAGTGCTCCTTCAAAACCGCCTTGACTGTATCCATCCTTGACCTCCTGCACAATAATCGTATCGCTGCCAACCTCGACATAACTTCTTCCGCTCGCCTGTCCAATCGCAGCGTTCATTATCCTGCTCAACTTCGCCAGAACTGCGCTTAATTTGTTTGCGGGCATAGCCTGCGGACAATCTCCGCTCGGCCAGCACCAGACAAAATCGCCGCCCGGCCCGAACCTGCACACATCATTGAACCTGTCTCTGTTTATTTCCATATTTTCAGCCTCGCCGATTCTTGCCAAAAATCGCTCTTTTTTCTGCAATTATTTTATCGGCAGGTCGCTCCAAAAAACCCTAACAAAAACCGAACAAAAATTGCGGGACTGAAAAATTCCTTCAATCCCGCAATATCTCTATCTCAATCAGAAATTATATAGGACGCTGACCGCCCTTTGCTCCACCTGATTTACTCATCTGCTCACTTGTTCCAGTCATCCTGCCTCGTGCCGCGATAGGTCCTTACCGTGTATTCAAATTTCTTGCTGCTCCTGGCCTTCAGCTCCAGCACAAACTTCACCGTATCCTGGTCAACCTTCTCAAATTCGTCGAACTGGCCGGCCTTTTCAATGTCCCAGTAGGTAGTATCGAAGTTGCGCCTGATTTCCACCTTAACCGGTATGTCCCGCGTGTTGCGAACCTCGACAGAAAATTTGCGGACCTCGTCCCAGCCGTCGATATTCCCGTGTTTGCCGAACTTGTATTTGTCGGTCTTAAATTCCATAATCTTTGGCTCGACAACCACGTCTGCCACAGGCCCTAAATTCAGCTCGACCTCCTCGCCGACCGGTATATATTTGAATTCGGATTGTCCCGTGTAAGACAAATGTCCGGCGCTATCGACATTACGATAGACCTTCAGCAACCCGCCCGGTATCGGCGTATTGCCAAGTTTATGCTCCTTGTCGTTTTTGAAACTTAAAAACCTCACAACCGAATTGCCATACCGCTCCTCTTCATACTTGTAAAGATTTACCACGCCCACCCCATCGGCATCGAAACTGGGCAGCCTTTTCGACCAGCCGTCGGCAATAGTCTCCGTCCCCTCAACCGTATAAAGAAAATATTCACTGAGGCCTTCCTTGGTTATCTCCTTTGGTCTTTCTGGGACATATACTGCCGCAGCCTTTTCCATCATTTGGAGGCGTTCACGACCTGCCTCCCTTTGAACCATATCAGCAGGTTGCACCCAAAATTCTCCCGGCCTGCCGTAAGGCCATTGCCTCTTCGCAAGTTCCGCTATCTCGTCGAGGATATGCACCCGTCCGACAATAAGACGCGTCTGTGCGTTTTCATAATCCTCGCCGCTGTTATTTGTCACACGCACATAGCCTTCGAGCCTCATCGTTTTTTCATCGTTTGTAAGAATCCCCATATAAAATGCCCGCCAGCTCAATCCGCTTGTCAGATATGTAATCTCCACAGGCACCTTCCCCTTTACGCCGCTGTTAATGTTCCACAGGCCGAGATTCTGGACCCGAGGCGGATAAGACAAATCCGAAATGTCTATCTTGTCTGCGTTCGCTTTAGGGAGCATATCGAGGCTTGTCGGGTCAATCAACGTATTTGCCCAGGAAAACTGCAAACTATTTTTCCCTTCATCGAGCGTAAGAGACCTGCTTTCGCGAACCAGCGTCATATCCGCAGAGTTATAAATAGTAAGCTGCACCGTATCCCTCGAGGGCAGCGTCACCAAATCCACCTTGCCCGGAGTGTTCTCTGCAATTGCAGCAATCAGAAAAATAATTATGAATTTTTTCATTTTGTCTTTCCCTTCAAAATTATTCCGTATTCTGTATTCTTTTTTCAATTATTGTTCTTCCGGCCTGAATACGCTCGGCCTGACATTGAGCCGGCTGTAATGCATCTTCAGCTCCTTAACTGCGGGCTTATCCTTGGTGCGGGCAGGAAGCTTAATCTCAAATTCGAGGGTGAACGCATCCTTTTTAACGAAATCCATATTGCAGTCCTTCATTTCCCACTGCCCGGGTATTTTCTCAATCACGGTGAGCGTCGCTGGTTTGTCCTTGAAATTCTCAATCTTCGCAACAATCTCCTCATCGGTATCATACAGAATAATATCGCCGCGGTCGTTCTTTCGCAGGTTTATCTGCTGGTCTGTCATTTTCCGCTGCGTCACCACGATGTCTCTGCTGTCGCCTATGTAAAGCTCTGTCTTTTCGCCGACCGGCACCTGGGCCGTGTTATCCTCGCCGAGAAATATGGTGCTTTTATAGCCGTCATCCTGAAAAATTCTTGCCTTGCCCGGCCACAGTGCAAATTTGCCCAGCCCGCTCTTGTCGTTATTGAAAATCCGGTAACTGGTGGGAATGCCGACATTCTGGTTATTTAACTGTTCCGGGTCCCACGGCAGCCTTCTCGCATCAAAAGTCCAAACCTTCTCGATTGGAACAGCCCCAGCCTCCAAAAATAATAACTGCTTAGTCTCCTCATTCTTTATGCCCCGCTCGAAGGCCTGACCGTAATTGAGCTGCACCTTTGCAGCGTCAAAATCCTCGCCCGAAAAATTCCGCAGCACGATATAGCTCTTCAAATCCACCTTTGTCTCCTGCTTGTCCGCCGTCGCCTTGTATGTGATAAGCCTGTCGATATTCCTCAACAGATAGCTTATCCGCACCTTCTCTGCATAGTCGCTCTCGCTCACAATCTCCCACACAAGCGCCGCCTCGGCTGGCGGGTAGCTTACATTTAACAATTTGACCTCGTCCGGATGGCCAAGCACAACCAATCGAATCGAATCCTCATCGATGCTCACCTCTTTCCATGAAAAATCTACCTTGTTCAGCCCTTTTTGCAGAGTAAGAATCCTTTCCTCCTCAATCAGTGTCGCCTGCGGATTATCTAACCTGATTACTGTCGCCGCTCGCTCAGGCAACGCAACTAACTTAATCCTCGCCTGAACAACCCCGCATAAAATAAACATCGCCAGGGTTGCCATTAAAATTTTCTTTTTACCGCTCATAATTTTTTCTCCTTTATAAAATTCGTTATTTTAATTTTTAATACCCCGTTTCTCATCTACTTATCTACCTATTTACTCATATACTTATTTTCCCCATTCCTCCTGCCTTGTGCCGTGATACGTCGTTACGGTATAAGTAAATGTTCTTTTATTTGCCGGCTCAACGGTTAATTTGAACCGGGCCTTTGTGGCGTCATATTTGTCATAGAAAATGTCGCTGCCATCATACTGCAATGTCCAGTAATCGGTATCGAGGCTGCGGATAATCTCGATATTGGCGGGAATTTTGCGCGTATTTGTAATTTCTACTTTCCATTCTCTTATTTCGTCCCAGCCCGCAACATTACCCTTTTTATCATACTTGTAATTTTCCGTCTTAAACTTCATCAATGTCGGCACAATGCTCACTAAGCTGTCCAGCCCAAGATTTAGCTCTACCTCTTTGCCGACCGGAATATACTTTACATCCATCCCGCCGATATAAGACAAATATCCTTCGCTGTCAGCCGTCGCATACACCTTTACATTGCCATTTGGTATCGGCGTTTTGCCAAGATTATGTTTTTCATCATTTACAAACGAAATGAACCTTATCGTATCTTCTCCCCATCGGCTCTCATCATATTTATACAGGCTGTTAACATCAATGCTGTTTGCCCCGAAAGACAATAGTCTTTTGCCCCACTTATCGGCAATCGTCTCCGTGCCTTCAATCGTATAAAGGAAATACTCGCTCAATCCCTCTTTTATAATCTCCTTGCGGCTGGTCTTTTCGTCTTTTAAAAACAAATATATATCAGTCACAAAGGCGTCCGTTTTCAATACCTGCCGGACTTCACTTTCGGAACCACCCATCATACCGCCGACACCACCTTCCATAAATGGTCTTCCGAAAGGCCATTGCCGCCTTGCAAGTTCCGCTATCTGGTCGAGGATATGAACCTGGCCGACAATCAGCCGAGTCTGTGCATCTTCATAATCTTCGCCGCTGCTATTTTGTACTCGCACGTGTCCTTCGAGGCTCATTTTCGTCTCGTTCTCATTCAGCGTCCCCATATAAAACGCACGCCACGAAAGCCCGCTGGTAAAATACGTTATCTCAAACGGCACCTGGCCTTCGACCTGCGATTTAATAAGCCATCTGCCAAGCTCCCTTAGCCGCGGCGGAAAAACAAGCTGCTCAATATCAATTTTGTCCTTCTGTTCTGTCGGCTCGATGTTCAGGCTCGTCGGGTCAATCAATGTATTTACCCACATAAACTGCAGCCAATTCCATCCCTTTTTCAAAGTCAGGTTTCGCTTTTCCCGAACCAGAGTCAAATCCGCAGAGTTGTAAATCGTAATCTGCACATTTTCCCTTCGCGGCAGCACCACTAATTCAATCGCACTTGCTGGTGCAAACGGCGGTTTCTCGTCTTCAATTTGTCCCTCCGAGGCTGCCAATCCCAATTTACTTCCCCCTGCAACCAATCGTTCCGATTCCGATTTCATCCCTTCAGTAAAATCTGTTTTTTCTATGAGTCTTTTCTGAATACCCTTTGTCTCTTTTGCGACTATCGGCTCATTTTGGCTGGCTGGCTTTTTGCCTAACTGCGAGACGACCGCCACCGCCAGAACCAAAACAAATACTGCCGCCGCCGAAAGCCACCAGCGATTGCGTAAAATAAAAGGCAATTTTCTTTGCCCTGCCTGCAATTTGGCGGCCTGCTCAATCGTCCTCGAAATCAATTCCTCGCTCACCTTTTCATCGGTTCGCAGAAGATTTAAAGCCGAGAGTTTCCCCGCCAGCCTGCTGTTTCGCTTTTTGCACTCGCCGCAGCTATTGAGATGCTCGGCTATCTGGGCCTGCCGCTTTTCGTCAGATAGCTTAAACTGGAATTCGATTAAATCCTTTTCTGTAAGGTGATTTTCCATTTCAGAACTTGTCCCTGTCAGGTAATTTATCGGCCAATTTCTTTAACGCCCTATACATCTGTGTCTTCACCGTCCCAATCGAACAATTCAAAACCTCCGCTATCTCCGCATAGCTTAACTGCTGATAAAAGCTCAATACCAGTATTGTCCGCTGGCCTGTCGGCAGCTCCTCAATTATCCGCTGCACCTTATGAATCTCTTCCCGCCTTTGGGCATCTTCTGACGGGTCGCTTATCTCTTTGGCCTCTGCAACCTCGACTTGGCTTTCGCCGTCGCAATCCTGAATTTGAGATAGTCTCAGCATCGGCTGCCTCTTTTCCTTCCTGAAACCGTCCATCACAACATTTGTCGCAATCCTGAAAATCCACGCCCGCAAATTTCCGCCGCGAAACGTGCCCGCCTTTTCGCAGACCCGGCTGAACGTCTCCTGAAAGTAATCCTCTGCCGTTTCCCTGTCGCCGCTCATCTTCATCAGATACTCGAAAAGACTATCTCCATAGAGGCGGATAATCTGCTCAATGCCCGCCTTCGGCGGGTCGCCTCGCACAAAGCATTGCAGCAACTCTTTTGCGTCCACTTCCATCAATGCCCCTGCTTTCAACCTCTTTAGACGCTTATCCTACCCGACCGGTTGACAGCAAATAAGTAAATTTTTTGTAAAATTTTATCCTTACGGCTTTTTGCAGATGCGTTTTCACCTCAAATTGTCTATGGGCCTGCAGCTGCGTTATTGATTTGAATCAGCAGTTTATTCTTAATCAGGAAAAGAGAAATAACTAAAAAACTGAAGTTTTAATCAATGCAAAACCTGCGGTGTTGATAAATACTCGAGAAACTTTGCTGATAAACTCAAAAAGGCCCATTAAAAGATGCCTTTTTAGTTTTGACACGAGGATAGACTAATACCCTCGGTATATAAAAGAAACAGAACACCATTGCAAGGAAAGCAGAAAATATTCCATAATTTTTTTTAACTACCTCGAATACATCCCTGAACTGAAACGTCCCGCTCGCTCCATAAGGCACAACGCCCGAAAGAAAAGTTTTAGATTCAACAAACTTGCAACCTCTTTTATATAAACGCTGTTTGAAATCAAAGTCAGCACCTATTTTAAACCTCGTGTCAAATGGCGGCTCAGGGTGAAGCGATTTGTTCACCAGCAATGCCTGATGGTTTAATGTGTCTCGAAAACGTAATCGCGCATCAGCCATGGACAAAACCATTTTTGTCGGGCTTAACATAACGATACCGTAAATTATCTGGTCGCTTTTATAAGCAGACATATTATCTGGCAGAGAGATACTTGTATCGCCGGAGCCCAAATATAGGATAAATGCCTGCTCATTTGCTAAAGACCAACCTTTATTCATAGCATCGTAAATCCCTTCATCGGGCTCGCTTACCCAGTAATCAATTTGTTCATTATATTTTCGGAGTATATCGACTGTGCCGTCTTTTGAGCCGCCGTCAATTATTATGAACTCGACATTCGGATATGCAAGTCCCAGAACGCTTTTTATAGTCTGCTCCAGGAATTTAGCGCCGTTAAGGGTAACGGTTATTATGCAAACAATCGGATTTGACCGGCTGGCAGCCTTGGTGTAGCCTGCCTTTCGCAGTCCGCCGTCAGGCCCTTTTGCAATTAACTGAACGCGGGAAACAGGCCCACCTTTAATCAGCAACCTCGTCGTCGAAAATTTCGGATTAAGACAAACCTTTTCCATCATTTCCCGTGCTTACTAAGCTTTTACCGTTTTAATCAGGTTTCTCTTGACAAAACTCAACGAGAACCTGACAAGATTTCCGGCGCGATAGTTCCACTTAATTGTAAAAAGTAAATTTTGCAGGGTCGTTGGTCGTGGAATACTTTCGGGAAGACTAAAATAATAAGATTTTGCGTTTGCATACGAGTCTGCGATGTCCCGCATACGTCCTGAAAGAATAGCGTCAATTGTAATGCTCTCGGAATGAGACAAAAAACAGGCTAATGGTTCTGGAACAAAAACGTATTTAGGGTAATCAAGCGATGTCAGCAGGAAAAGTAAGAGGTCTTCGCCAACACCGGAATCTTTTCCATATATACCTTTGGCATTGGGAATTTGTAATAATAAATTCTTCAAAGCATCCTTTTTTCTAAATATCGCACAACCGGGACTGATTGTCAGAGGAATTTGTATCAAATACTTCACAATATCTTCCATATGACCAACACTATGAGGGTGCTTAAAGGAAATCGCAGTTTTGTTTGTGTCTTTATAGTGCATAATGACATTGGTGTAAACGAAACCTACGTCATCATCGAGCTTTGCAATTGTTTTTTCCATAAATTCCGGCATTATCCAGTCATCATCATAAGTGATATGCACTATCTCGCCGGTAGCCTGTTCAATACCGTCTCGCCAGGAAACTATAGGCCCCCTGTCTTCTTCCCGACGGATATATCTTATCTTATCTTTATACCTGGCTGCCACATCCGGTGTATTATCGGTGCTTCCATGGTCACATAAAATCACTTCGCAGGGGTAGGTCTGATTTATCGCACTTTCGATTGCACGAGAAACTAAATGATCGCGATTAAATGTTGGTATGACAATAGAGGCCGTCTTCATAAATTTTTACCTTTAGAAAGAATATTTTTCAAGGTCTCAACATCTGCAACCAGAGAATTAGGCTCCCCTTTATTTACTCCACTAATGTGGATTTTTTTGCCAAGCAGTTTGCAGATGCGGTATGCGATATCTTTTATGCTCATTCCATAACCACAGCCTATATCAAGTGTTCCCTTAAACCCGCTTTGTGCCAGATGAAGGACACAATCAATAACGGTATCGGCATCCATTATGTCTCGAACCGAATCAGGATTTATAATTTCAAGCATGCCGCCATCCGGTGTTTCCTTTAGTTTCCTGTAAAGAGTAGGAACAAGATATGGTTCCTTTTGGCTCTTACTTGAAAAGCTGAAAATTCTGCCAATGTAATAATCAATTTTATACTGGTCCAAAATTGGCCTGGAGATTCGCTCAGCCGCCAGCTTACTTACACCGTAAAATGTATCCGGCTGCTCTTCAGAGACTGCCGTTGAAGCCGATTCTCCCAAAACAGGTTTGCCTTTATATACGTGGCTTGTAGAAGCCAGGAAAAGCCGGCAAGACGGTTGTGTTTCGATAATCTGTTTACAAATGTTGTAAGAACCGATTACATTGACATCATAAGCCTTGAGCGGATCGCCCATAACCTCGCTGACCGGCACAATAGCAGCAAAATGAAAGAAGTAATTGAAATGGTGTTTTCTAAACCAGTCCTCCAAACTTTTTACGTCGGTAATATCGCCGGGGTATCCTTCGACATTGACCTTATTGCTCGTCAATCGTTCACTTAAGATTCCCCCAAGGACCCCGATTTGACCTGTTATGCCGACACATTTTCCTGAATAATAGCTGTAATCTTCAAAAACAGGAATAAAATCAGGTTGTTCGAAAATCTGCCGACGTTTCATCTTGTATTCTCTATAACAGCTTCAAGTATAATTGAGACCAGGTGATGAATCCTTTCATCATCTAACGGTTTTGAATGGCAGCCGACAAAGAAACCTTTTTCATGAATTTGTTGCACTCCCTTGAAAGGCCCCATACTCAAATCCACATTAAAAAGCTTTACAGCAGGCTGCAAAGCCATATTGCCTGAAATAACCGGGCGAGTATCTATTCCATGTTTGAGCAAATCTTCCGTGAACTTCTTTCGGCCTCTTTTTAATTCTTTCTTAATTAAAAATGGAAATCCAAACCAACAGGGTTCGAGCTCCGCTGTTGGCAGCGGAAATTGAATTTGGTCTTTCCAGAGTAAATGATTTCGGAACGCTCTTTTTATTTTCTCCACATTTTCGCCGCGGTTGGCATTCATCATTTCAAGACGCTTGATTTGTTCAAGGCCGAAACCCGCCTGGATCTCCATAGGGCGAAGGTTATAGCCCATATTAATAAAAAGAAAACGCGGGTCGATATTCTTATGCTTTGACTCCAATTTTCCCTTATTGCTCTGCTCCCTGCTCCAGCCGTGTGTGCGAAGACATTTCAGAAGGTCATAATCCTCCTCACTTTTCGCAACAACCATCCCCCCCTCAATCGTTGTCATGTGGTGAGAAAAATAAAAACTGAACGTTCCGAAGTCGCCGAAAGTACCAAGATACCTGCCTTTGTATCTGGAGCCGAGAGATTCGCATGTATCCTCAATCAAAATCAGGTCATTCTCACCTACGAGATTCAGAAGTTCTCTCATTTCTGTAGAATTGCCGAGGACATGTACCATCATAACGGCTTTGATGTGATGCTTACGGAGGCAAGATTTTAAAGAGTTTATTGAGAGGTTGAGTGTATCGGGGTCAACATCAACTAATACCGGCACTAAACCGGTTTGAATAATCGGCCATAAGGACGTTGACCAGCAGACTGCTGGCACAGCAACCTTGCTGCCAGGTTTTAGATGTTTTTTTCTCGCCGGATTTGTTATTGCTGAAAAAGCGAGCAAATTTGACGAAGAACCGGAGTTTACCATAACAGAATACGGTGCATCAATAAATTTTGAAAACTGGGACTCAAATTCTTTGATGCGAGGTCCCATCGTAAGCTGACCGCTAAGTAAAATACCAATACAATTTAGAATCTCCTTGTTATCGTAGCTTGAGTCAACGAGCGGAAACCGCCATTTTCCCCTGCTATTTGTATTATTAAAATCTTTTTTTTTCTCATTCTATCCTTTCTAATGGCGAACCTTATATATAAGATAGGCCGTTGAAGCAGCAAAAGAAACAACCAGACACTGCCTTATACTGTATACTGAAAGATGTCTCGTCAGAATGGCAACGGCAGGACATAACCTGCTGCGATCCAAACAGCATCATTTACTGTTTTCGTTCTCAGATCTAAAAGAAAGAACCCCTAATTTGATGCGTCGATAGAAAATTGCGATAATACGCAAGATATATCTTCTCCTGACAACGCGGGGCAATTTCTTAAAAAATAACATTGGATGACGTATTACATCTCTCATTATGCGGTTAAAGTCCCTGATTACTTTTTCCTTTTCAAACAGCCGATACAGCTCAAACAACTCATCTCGGGTAAGCACTTCCGACAAAACAATCGCTTTATCCGGAATTTCACCGAATTCCATTCTTAATTTATCCCAATCCATATCATTGGATACCATCCCTCTCTAGTGCATAATCCCATACAGGTGTGCCTGGCAGCGGGGTTAAAGTGAAAACATAAAACTTGTCCAGTTTAGATTCTTTGACAAATTGTAAGGTACCCAGTATCTCCTCTTTCGTTTCGGTAGGTGAACCGATTATAATTCCCGCAGCACACCAAATGCCGTATCCCTTTAATATATCAATTGCCATCTTATTTTGTTCTACCGTTATTTTATCCCCCTTTAAGTAGGTCAGGGTTCTCTGCACCCCCGATTCTGCTCCTACAAAAACGCTTTTTATGTTCATTTCTTTCAGAAGCGACACAGTCGCGTCATCTACATGATCCGCTCTAACATTACAATTAAAACTAACGATTTCGGGTATCTTCTCTTTTTTTAGCAGTTCCACTATCTCGGCAAGTCTTTTTTTATTGGAAATAAATAAATCATCAAAAATACTTATGTGTTTTACGTGGTATTTCTCAATAATCTCTTTAATTTCCTTAAGGACATAGCCCGGAGAAAATAACCTCACCTTCTTCCAATGGTGTGTTGTGAAACAAAAACGACATTTATACGGGCATCCCCTTGAAGTGAAAATACCGGCCGTCCCGCCAATGTATGACAGGTCTCGAGCCGGAAACGGTATCTTATCTAAGGGAGTGATTAATGGTCTTGGCTCTGTTTGAATATATTTGCCATTATGGTTATATACAATGCCTTGTATCTGGTGAAGCAGTTCTTTGTTCGCAAATGTCTTTTCCCTTTCATACAATTTCATCAATTCTACAATGGTCTCCTCACCTTCCCCCACAACGCCAACATCCATACTAACTGACAGAGCCTCCGGCATTGCAGAGATATGCGCCCCACCCACAACGACGTTGCATCCGGCGGATTTGGCTAGTTTTGCATATCTTTTTGCTATATTGAAATTCTGTGTAACAGATGATATTCCTACTACATCTGGTTTGAAGGTGGCCAAGCTCTGTTCAATATCCCTGTAAATAATTTTTATGTCAAAGTAGTTGGGGCCGAATTCCTGCCTCAAATAGCTGCACAAATATAAAAGTCCCGGGTGATCAATCGTGGTCTCAAACTCCCGCATAGCATCCCAATACCTATTGGCATCAATGAATAAAATTCTCGTCATTGTATTATGCTTTTCAATTTGGTTAACTGTGTACTATAGGGTTCTGCATTTACATCTTGCATCTTTACCATCAGTAAAAATCTTACCATGCTCGCCGAAGACGTCAAATAGAAAGTGGAATATAGTCGGCTTTGGGCTTTATCTCCTATCTCTTTCTAATAGCGAGCTTTATAAATAAGGTAAATTGTTGAGACAGCAAAAGAGATAACCATGCAAATTCCGACACTATATACTGAAATGTGTCCCATAAGACAATAGTAGGCAATTACTAAAACGAAATTGCCGATAGTACTGATAACAGTAGCCGTCAAAAAAGAGCGAAGCTTACCGAGTCCAATGATAGTATGATAAGCAGGGACACCCAACAGAGTTAAAAACGTTGCAACCAACATAATACGAAAGACGCCTGGCAAAGTTTCAATGAATCTATCCCGCAGCCATAACTTCAGAAGAAGCGGTGAGAATATGGCCAATACACAATACAAAGAGCCGCCGAAAAGGCAAATAAGTTTTAAAAGACGAACGTTCATTTGCGATATTTTATTCTTGATATCGGTTGTCATATTTACACCTATACGACTGACAGCAGGCATCAAAGGTCTTAGGCCCGCCTCAATCAAGCCTCTTACCACCATACTTGCAGTGAAAGCCAGTTCATAAACACCTACCGTGGAAACTCCTGCATATCGCGACAGCATTATCTTATTAAACGGCCCCAAAAACATACTCAGAATTGAGCCACTGAATACCACCCCGCCAAAACTCAAGATGCGTTTCCCCCTCTGCGGATCCAGATTTCTCATCCGCAAAAAATAGATTTTGGCGATTCGTCGAATACAAATAAAGCTTGCAACGTGGATAAACAGATATGAAATTGTGCTTCCGATAAGCAGGCTTACAACGCCAAAACCACTGCTCAATAATATTATCACAATAATTACAGACAACATTCGTCCGATGGATTGTATATAGTTCACAAGGTCCATACGCCCCATACCCGAAAGTATTGAATTGAAAGACTGGACCAATAAGACATATACACTCAAAATGCTGATATACGGTAATAACCACAAAACTGTCCTTGAATCCTTATCGCTTAATTTGAATGCATCAACGATAGGCCCCTTAAAAACTAATATTATTGCAAGAATAACTGCTCCGCTCAGGCATAACATTGTCAAAGCTGTTGTAACATAACGTTGTATATCCTCGATATCGCCCCGGCCATATCCTTCGGCAACAAGTTTTATAATCGACTGGCTTATCCCGACATCTCCCAATTGGGCAAAAGTCAGAACAGTAGCCAGGATAGCCCAGACGCCGTATGTTTCCCATCCGAGAAAATGCAAGTAAATTTTAACCGCAACAAACAACACGGCAGTATTGATAACCGCCGTCACAATCCCGGAGACCATATTAACTCGAAGCTGTGATTTAAATAGTTTTTGAAGCGAAGGAGATTTTATAAAACCTCGTGCCCATTTAAACATAGATTTAAGCCTGCCGAAGATAAAATTTCAAAACGGCAGAATTTTAAACTAAATCAGGCCCTGCGTCAATAAACAGCAAATCAGATAATTACTTTCAATTGCTGCTCTGTGAGCAACCGGAGCATCTTTTCGACATTATCCTGCCATTGGTAGTTTTCCAAAACAAATTTCCTCGCTTCTATACCCATTTGCTTGCGCAGCTCCGAATCTTTTGCCAGAGTAATGACTTTTTCAGCCAGTGCCTCCGGGTCTCCCGGAGGGACCAAAAAGCCTGTCTTCTGGTCCACACACACCTCAGGCACGCCCCCCACTCGTGTCGCAACCACCGGCACGCCGCAGGCCTGGGCCTCAAGCAAAACAACGCCAAACGATTCGCTTACCGTCGATGGATGCACCAACACATCAAAAGTCTGCATAATCTCAGGCACTCGTTCATTGGGGACGAAACCTGCAAATTCAATCCTGTCAGCCATACCAAGTTTGCTTGCTAATCGCCTCAGTTCATCTTTCATTACGCCGCTGCCGACCATAATCAATCTGGCGTTTGGTACATCTCTGCAAATTATTGGCATAGCCTTTACCATAAAATCAGGGCCGTATTCGGACGAAATTGTCTTCACAAAACCAATCCTGAACTGTTCTGCATTACGCCCCTGCCTTTTTTGTTCTGCAGGTCTGAATAACTGGCAGTCAACTCCGAAAGGAACATGTTCTATTGGTCTGCGGGGCTTGAGTATCTCAACGGTTCTGTCGGCCATAAATTTGCTTGTCGAGCATATCAAATCTGCCCTTTTAAGTGCGTAACGGGCAAGGATATAAAGAAGCGATGGACTCCTGGGACCATAATTCCATATAACATCCGCCCCCCAGACGGAGATTGCAAGAGGGTGATAACCTGCGAAAGCGGCTATTACGCCGTGGGTTGTGGCATAGTGGGCATTTACGATGTCGGGTTTTATCTGCAGTATGCGCCCACGGGCCGTTAGCAACAGGTAAAGGTAGGAGAGAAATTTCAGGACCGCGGATTTGGAATTTTTCGGCCCGATATTTACCGTGTGAACCTCTACGCCGGGAATGTTGCTATGGCTGATACTTAACAGATGGACATCGTGCCCTCTTTCGGCAAATGCCCCTGCCCATCGCTGCGTATGCACGGACACAGCGTTGGATAATATACATATCTTCATTTCTGACCCGTTTTCAGCCCTTCTAAAAATCTCAAAGGCCTGGCCTATCGAATCAATCTGTTTCCTATAATACTTGGCTTTCGCATCTGTCAGAATAGACGATCTTTCCGCAAAAATCAACACCCACGGCAGATCTTTAAAAATAACCAGTCGCTGGAAAAGCGACGGCCCGGCGATATAATGGTTTGCTCTTTTCAAAATGCTCGGTTAGTCTTATGATAGTCCTGAATTGGAAGCCGGCCTTCTTCTAAAAAGGTGTTTTGCTCTGTAGAAAACGTGCATTTGCTTTTGCTGCTCTGCGAAGTCCGCCTGCGGCGGATTGCTTTACCCGTGGTATTGCATAGCTTTCGCGGGTATGACAGATAAATCGGCATCTTTTCAACAGAGCAATAAAAAAATAAAATGGCTCGATGGCTTAAAAATTTGCTCGGCATCGCAATAATCGCCCTGCTGCTTTGGTATCTCGCCAAACACTGGGACAACCTCAAACACCTCGTCAATCTGCAACCATCCACAATCCTTTACCTGTATATCGTTTCAGCCCTCAACAGCATAGTTGGCTCCTACACGATTCAGCACCTTCTGGCCACCTTCGGCATCAGGCCGGGCTTTTGGGAAATGTTTCACCTCAATAACACTACCACCCTCCTAAATTACCTGCCGGCCAAATTCGGCACGTTCTACCGCGCCAATTATCTCAAACGTCACTATCTCCTTTGTTACGCACACTTCGGCGTCCTCTTTATCTACCTTATTTTGCTGATGACAATGGCCGCTGCCATTATCGGCCTGCTCGTCCTGGTCACCGTTTACGGCCTGGCTAAAACCGAAACCGCACTCCTCGCAATAATTTTTATCGCAACACTTGCATTTATCGCCTTCCTCGCCTTTGTCCCCCTGCCCGCAATAAAGGGAGACAGCAAATTAAGCACAAACTTGCGCAACTTTGCCGCAGGCCGTTCACTAATGACCGCCAACAAATTCAACCTCTTTGTCAATATGCTCCTCTCCGCAGGATGTTTTGCCCTCTCCTCTATACGCATCGGCATCATTTACCACAGTATGGGTCAGTCCGTTCACCCCGCAGGATACCTCGTCCTCGGTGCCGTCGCCTACGTAACAATGTTTATCAGTATCACCCCTGGCTCACTCGGCCTGCGGGAACTGGCCTTGGCGCTTGGAGCTGTTGCTCTCGGCGTCGATTTTAATGTCGGCTCGCTCGCAGCGGTTATCGACCGTGGTATCGCCCTGGTCTGGTCATTCACTGCCGGTGCCGCCTCCACCATATATCTGTGGCATAAATTCCCACAGGATTTCAAAAAAAACACCCCGCATTCAGCTCCTGCAAATTTATAATCCCCTGGTTCCTCGTTGCGGTGCTGCCCGCGGTGTACGCAACTTGCCGGCCTTTATTGGCTATGCATCTTATGCAGAGACGAAAACTTCTTGCTTTAAATCAGTCTCTTTGATAGACTGCAAAGGTTATTAATCGGGATATGGTTCTGTTAATTTCGGAGATGGTTATATGAAACGAAGTGCTTTGTTTATAGTTTTAGTCATTGTTTGCTTTGCGGCCTTTCTCTTTACAGATGCAGCCAACGCATCCGCAAAAAAATCCGCATCGCAAGAACCACAAGTTCCGGGGCCAGCCATTACCTTTGAATGCACCGTCTATGATTTCAACAACATCAGCCCCGGCTCTTTTCTTACCCGTGAGTTCAAATTTACCAACACCGGCAGCAGCCTCCTCGAAATCACAGACATCCAAGCAACCTGCGGCTGCACCGTTCCAAGTCTCGACCAAAAACAATACGCGCCCGGCGAAACCGGCACTATCAAAGTCGACTTTTATCCCGGCACTTCCATCGGGCCTGTCACAAGACAAATCCACATCCTCAGCAATGACAAACGACAGCCGATAGAAACCCTCACCCTGAAGGCTAATATCGTCAAAAAGGTCGAGGTCAATCCGGAAACGGTTATGCTTTCTCTTAAACAGCCCAACGCCGGCTCCCCCGATATCACAATTACCAGCCTTGACGGCAAAGCCTTCGGTATAACCAACTTCCAGCCCAGCCTGGATTGTATAAGGCTCGATTTCGACCCCAATTATCAAGCGACTAAACTTGTCCTTAAACCCATAATCGACGTCGAAAAACTAAAAAAGTCTCCCACTCTCAGAGGAAATATCCGCATATCTATCAGCCATCCCGAGTGCAAAGAAATTACGGTTTTCTTTGACGCACCCGCACTGTATAAAACGAATCCTCCTACCCTGCTGCTCTTCAATGCAGAACCCCTCAAGCCAATCACAAGGGACAAGGTCTGGCTGCTCAGTAACTACAATGAAGACTTCCAAATAGAATCAACAAGCTCGCAGAACGGTTTCATAAAAGTTGCAACCAGCGAAAAAGTAAGTCCTGACCGATGCGTATTCAGCCTTCAGATAACTCCACCCAAGCTGCCGGACCCATCAAAAACCATAAACTACTTTACCGATGTTCTTTTTATCAAAATAAAAGGCGGTGAGCAGGTCGAACTCTCCTGCCGCGGTTATTATGCAAAACAAAAAACCGCTGCCGCCAAGCCGTAAACAGTGATTTTTTTAATTCACCGTTGCAAATTAACCTTAAACATCAGTCAGCCATTGCGGTGAAATCTGAACTCTTTTTAAACCATTCATACATTCGGGCCAGCTCCGCCAATCTCACTTCCCATCCCACGCAAAGGCAAAATTTCTCTTGCTTTAGATAGGTTCGTTTGATAGACTCAAAAGTTCACTAATCACGATTATTGGGATATGGTTCTGTTAATTTTGGAGATAGTTATATGAAACGAAGTGCCTTGTTTACAGTTATCGTTGTCGTTTGTTTTGCGCCTTTTATGTATGCAAATGCAGCCAATCAGTTGGCTACCGATGCCAATGTATCCGCCCCTAAAGGAGCAAATGTCCGGGGACCAGCCATTACCTTTGAATCCACAACCCACGATTTCAACAACGTCAACCCCAGCTCTAATCTTACCTGTGAGTTTAAATTTACCAATACCGGCGACAGCCTCCTCAAAATCACAGATACCCGTACAACCTGCGGTTGCACCGTCCCAAGTCTTGATAAAAAGGAATATGCACCCGGCGAAAGCGGCACAATCAAAGTCAACTTCTCAACCGGCTCCTACATCGGACCTATAACAAAGCAGATCTATGTCGTCAGTAACGATGCAAAAGAGCCGGAATTAATTTTAACGTTAAAGGCCAAAGTAGCCAAAAGAGTCCAGATTGATCCGGAAACAGTTATGCTTTCTCTTAAACAGCCCAACGCCGGCTGCCCCGATATCACGCTTACCAGCCTCGACGGCAAAGCCTTCGCTATAACCAAATTCCAGGCCAGCCTGGATTGTATAAGGCTCGATTTCGACCCCAATTATCAAGCGACTAAACTTGTCCTTAAACCCATAATCGACGTCGAAAAACTAAAAAAGTCTCCCACTCTCAGAGGAAATATCCGCATATCTATCAGCCATCCCGAGTGCAAAGAAATTACAGCGTTCTTTGACGCACCCGCACTGTATAAAACGAATCCTTCTACCCTGCTGCTCTTCAATGCAGAACCCCTCAAGCCAATCACAAGGGACAAGGTCTGGCTGCTCAGCAACTATAATGAAGACTTCCAAATAGAATCAACAAGCTCGCAGAACGGTTTCATAAAAGTTGCCACCAGCGAAAAGGTAAGTCCTGGCCGATACTTGTTCAGCCTTCAGATAACTCCCCCGCAACCGCCGGACTCATCAGAAAAGACAGGCTACTTTACCGACCTCTTTATTATCAAAATAAAAGGCGATGAACAGGTCGAAATCGCCTGTCGCGGCTATTACGCAAAACAAAAAGCCGCCGCCGCAAAACCGTAAAGCTCCCCGGCTTTTGCTGCTCTGCGAAGGCGGATAAATAAAGATTTTTTAATGCGATTAGCCACTGTGTAATGCAAATAACGCCTCAGGCCCCCGGCACGTCGGCAACCCTCTTTTATCCCACGATTTTTTATAAAGTCTCTTGACGAGCGGGATTTTTAATTGATAATTGGGGGGTTGTTCCAGAAGGAAAAATATGGTATTTGCAGATAGTTCGCTGTCCGCCGAAGGCGGAATGCGAAATTGAAAGGAGGCCTATATGGCAAGAGTAATTGTAACGAGCGTCCTTGTTATACTGTTAAATTGCTTGGTTGGCTGCCGACCCATCGACAGCGGAGCATCGCAGCTTCTCGGGCCCGACATAAAGGCTGCACCCGCGGTCAGGCCGGCCGCAGCGGGCGAAACAGACCTCGTCGAGCAGTTGACAAACAACCGTCAGGCGTATCGCAACGCACTCAAATCTCTCATCGCCTACTACGAGGAAAAAGGCGACAATATGAAACTGCGTTGGGCCAAAGATGAGCAGGACAGGCTCGATAGTCTGCCTCAATACAACTATATAATTGAGGCCTCCGTCGCCCCGGAAAATCTCAAGCCCGCAGCGTCCATATCAGAAGCGGACTTTATGTATCGAGAGGCCTACAGGCTCGAAAGGGACGCAGGCCTGCTGTTTAAGGATGAAAATAAACTCCGCAGCGCGATGGAACTCTACAATCAGTTGATAAAGAAATACCCTGCCAGCGACAAAATCGATGACGCCGCCTATCGTGCAGCCGGCATATACGAACACTTCAGGGACTATTCTGTTGCCGTCATCTATTATAAGAGGGTCTTCCAGTGGGACCCGAAAACAACTTATCCGGCAAGGTATAAAGCTGCACAGATCCTCGACAGACAACTCGAACGCAGAGACGAAGCCCTCGAGCTTTACAAACAGTCGCTCAGTTCGGATATGCTGGACTCCACACAGAAAGAATCTATCGAACTAAGAATCAAAGAGCTTTCAAAAGGCCAATAATGGTTTAAAATCGCCCTTTGTATAATTGATTTTTCCGGGTCTGGCTGGTTGTCAGACCCGTTTTTCTTTCAGCAGAAACCCGACAAACGATGCTTTTGGAATTTGAGGACAAATTAGCCCGATACATCAAAAAAGAACGCCTTTTTAATCCGGGCGAGAGGGTTTTGCTTGCCGTCTCCGGCGGAGCAGATTCAACCGCCCTTCTTTATGCCCTCTGCTCCCTTAAACGAAAAAAGATAATATCCGCCGATTTTCTCTGCGCACATATCAATCATCAGTTAAGAGGCATCGACAGCGACAATGATGAAAGATTCGTAATCGAGCAGGCCGGTAGGCTGAACCTGCCGGCAGTCGCAAAAAAGGTCAACGTCCGAAGCTTCGCCGAAAAGCACAAACTTTCCATCGAAACTGCCGCCAGACAACTGCGAATAGACGCCCTCATCGACATCGCTCAAAAAAACAATCTCCGGATAATTGCCACAGCTCATCAGGCCGACGACAATGCGGAAACGGTTATCCATCGCATCCTGCGGGGCACCGGCTTTCGCGGCCTCGCAGGAATCAAACCCAAAAACATCATTCGAGGCATCACTCTCGTAAGACCCCTTCTCGCATTTACAAAAAAACAGATTACCGATTACCTCAAAGAGCAGGGCCTGAACTGGCAGACGGACGCAACTAATTTCGACTGCCGTCACAAAAGAAACTTCATCCGCCACAGACTCCTGCCGGAACTGCAAAGGCAAAGCAACGTCCCCATCGTCGAGCAGCTTGCAAAACTTTCACACGCAGCACAAAAATTTCAGAGCTTCGTCGATGCTTCAACGCAGCAACTTTGGCCCAAAATTGCATCCTGCCAAAAAAACTCTGCATCGTTGAACATAAACATCTTCTTGCAGCAACACCCAGCCGTCAAAACAGAACTGATTCATAAAGTATTAGCGTCATTGGGCTGCCCGGAAAAGGATTTTACTCAGCGGCATTACGAAATGATTCTGCAGCTGTCGCAATCTGCCGGCAGCAACAAAAAAATTGCCCTGCCCGCCTTCTTTTCCGTCCGCAGAGAATATGCACGCTTGATTTTTGAAAAGCCGCCCGTTCTATCGACTGCAGCCCGCCTGCCTTCGGAAAAAATCGATGTTGCCGTTCCTTCAAAGATTCAGGCAGGCAGTCTCCTTGTCGAAACTGCTTTAATAAATGCCGCCGACCAGCAGATGAAAAATTTCAAAAAAAGCAAAACCGCCTATATCGAACAGTTCGACTTCGACAAAATTGCTCCGCCGATAATCATTCGCAGAAAAACAAACGGCGACAAGTTCCACCCTTTAGGCTTGCCCGCCGAAAAAAAGGTCGGAAAATTCCTCACCGACCAGAAGATTCCACAGTCCGCCCGGCAGAAAATCCTGATAGTAAGCGACAGGCAAAAAATCATCTGGGTCTGGCCCGTCCGAATAAGCGAACCGGTTAAAGTCGCCTGCCAAACAAAAAAAATCCTTCAAATCCAAATCACAGATACGCAAACCACAGGCTAAATCTCGTGACTCATTAAATAATGCACGGCGAAAAACTGCAATGACGCAAAACTCTCTTTAATCGACAGCTCCCCACCTTTTCAAGCTGCTTTTCCTCGATTTTGGACGGCATTTCCAGCTGCACCCGCCGAGGACCAATTTCAGGAGCCGGGCGATTATCCTCCTTAATCGTTAAGGGAATACCATCTAATGGCGGCGCCAATCTCGTCAAATCAACCCCAAAACGGGCAAGGATTGTCGGCGCAATATCCTGCCGGCGACCGTTCCGGCAGACCATCTTATCATTTGTTGCCAAAAAAACGTATGGCGCATTGCTGTGCCCTTTCTCCCCCTCATCAAAGCCGTGGTCGGCTGTCACGTAGATTATCGTCTGCTCATACAGGCCGAGCCGCTTCAGTTCGTCTATGATTCTGCCCGTCCAGTAGTCGGCGGATATGAGCGCATCGTTATACTCTTTCGAATTTTCACCGAACTGATGTCCATTTTGGTCCACCTCGGCAAAATGAACAAAAAAGAAAAAGGGCTTGTCTTTGTACTTATCCATCAGCTCCAATACCTTCGTGCCGACCTTCTTATCCTTCATCAGGCCGAACTCCCATACATCCAGCGCAGTGTACATATTATAATAAGGCGAACCCGGAATTATGCGGTACTTTATACCGTTTTCTTCTATTATTTCACCTTTCGGTTTTGCTCCGGCGGTCGGTTGGACCGGCTGGTTGCTATCCTTTTTATCGCCCTGTTTGTTTTCCTCGTCAAGACGTATTTTTTGGGGCGGGTCTATCTCGCCGCAGTGCACCTTCTTTCCAATCACCGCAACAGTCACAAAATTATCCGGGCCGAAATGTTCTTCTAACCTTTCAAAGACGGAAAGGCCTTTGGGAACCGGCTGATACCTGTAGTTGCTATAGACGCCTGTCACCTGCGGATAATAACCCGTCAAAATCTGGCTCCAGCCAGCTCTCGTGTCGGTCGCACCCTCGATATCAATATCAACCATAGTTCCGTCGCCGCTCAGCTTTTTGATATTGGGCAATTCGCCCCTTGCCAAACATTCCTTGACGTGATTCCGCTGAGCGCCGTCCCAGCCGACAAGAATGACGTTCCTGGGCTGTTTTAACTGCGGTGAGGTCTTAGTGGTTTTTACGGTATCTGCTTTTGCCTGTTGACTCTCGGCTGCCTGACCTGCAAAAACAAAACCTATACTTATTAATACCAAAACAATCTTTTTCATCATTGCAGACCCTTTCAAATTAACCAATTATTGAAGGAGTTTTAAATAAAACAGCCAAACCAAATGATAAGGCTAATTTAAATCCAGTCAAGAGCGGTCAATTAAACCCGCAGGAAAAGACCGCCGGAAATGAAAAAACCTGGTGGACAAAATAACTGTCGGATTCTTCACCAATCAAAAAATTCGTGCAAATCCGTGTCAACCCAAATCCTCAACGAAAAATCGTTAATCACAAATTTTCTCTGCGTTTTCAGCAAACCCTGCGGCAAAATAAAAATTTTAGAGCAAAAAGTGGGAAAGGATTGTTATATAATTAGAAACGAACGTTCGAAATGTAAAGGTGCAGAAGTTGCTAGAAGATAAAATCTTAGTCTGGCGATTCAAAAAAGACAGCAAAGAAGCCCTGGCTTCTATATATGAAAAATACAGGGACGATTTGCTGCGGATAGCGTCATCCCTGCTCAACCAGAAAGCTGCTGCCGAAGACATCGTGCACGATGTGTTTATAAGCTTTGTGCGAAACCGCAATAGTTTCACCCTGACCGGCTCTTTGAAAGCATATCTGGTAACGGCTGTAGTCAACAGGGTTCGCAACTCTTACAAAGCTAAAAGTATCAGCAGCATCGACGAATCAGCCGAAATCGAAAGCAGGCTGCAAAGACCTGAACACTGGATAATACACAACGAACAAACGCAGATTTTAAATGACGCACTGGAGCAATTGCCCATCGAGCAGAGAGAAGCGGTCGCCCTGCACATTCACGGCAATATGAAATTTCGCCAGATTGCAAAGATGCAGGATGTCTCGATAAAGACCGCACAAAGCAGATACCGTTACGGAATTGATAAACTGAGGTCTCTTCTTGATGGAAAGGTTGCATTATGAGGCCGACAGAAAAAATAAAACAATTTATTGGAAAAGCCTCGATAAGCTCAAATCCAGATGTGAACAAGGCTGTATTTGACGAACTTGTTGAGGAAATGAAAAAAACAGAACAACTCGATTCAGCCGGAAACAGGCTGAATATGTGGAGAATAATTATGAATAAGCCAATTACAAAATTAGCCGCAGCAGCGATAATAATAATCACGGTAGTAATCGGTTTGAATCTTCTCGGCGTCATTGGCAAGGGCAGCGTCGCCTGGGCAGATGTGATTAAGCCCATCTTTTCCGCCAAGACCGTAAAGTATGATATGATAGTCGGACAGGAAGAAACAGGGGCGGTAATTACGGATATGATTAAAGGCTCACGAATACATCGCACTGTTGGAGGTATCAATCAGTCAACGATTATTGATTTAGATACCTCAAAAGTTCTGACGTTGAAAAATGGGACGAAGACAGCCATATATGTTGACCTGAAAAATCTGCCGCAAATTAAAAATTATCTGGAGCTTCTGCGAAATCTAATATCCCGATTGGAAAGCGACCCGAGGTTTGAGGTGAAAAAGTTGGGAGAAAAAAATATTGACGGCAAAGAAGCTGTCGGTTTCCTGGCAACCTGCCCCGGCGCTGAAGTCACAATCTGGGCAGATGCCCAAACAGCCAGCCCAATACAGATTGAGCAGAAAGAAAATAATCTGTTAGTCTCGTGCAAAAACTTTCAGTTCGACATCCCGATGGATGATTCGTTGTTCAGTATGGATGTGCCGGCTGGTTACACGCAGCAGCAGATGGTAATCGACCTGATGGGTTCTACCGAAGAAGATTTCATTGCCGGCTTGAAAATGCTTGCGGAGATTACAGATACTAAAACATTCCCGCAGGACATTTCTATCGAATACGTAGTAAAGAACATCACTGACATCGATCGGCAAGTTCAGAAATCAGCTGCTAATAAAGATGAAGAAGTCCAAATGGGAATGAAGCTCGGAAGGATGCTGGTATTTCTTAGATTCTTCAAGGGCGAAGGAAAATGGCATTACGCTGGCAGCGGCGTCAAACTCGGCGAAGCGGAAAGGGCAATATTCTGGTATAAGCCGAAAGCCTCACAAACCTGGCGGGTTATCTATGGCGACCTCAATGTAAAAGATGTAAACGAGCAGGACCTGCCAAAATAACAGACGGACCAGATGTAGTCTTAAAGGCCACGCCCCTGCGTCTTGCTTTCGCAAGAAAGCAGCAGGGGCTTTTTTTGCGCACATCTAAAATATTTTTATGTTAAATCGACAATTTGTGTGTTTATACTATTTAGAGCCTCTAACAAAACCCCGCAGAAATGGACGTTTTTAGTGCCAAAAACAGCTTTTTAACCGTTCTGATAGAGGCTCTTAGAAAGGCCTTTTAAGTTCGCTGGAGAATTGTGAAAAAGTGAAGTTTTTTGGGAAAAAAACTGGACAACTGGGCATCAGAGACCTCGAAGAGGTTTATTTGAGCCATAAAAACGCACTTCTGAAGTTCGCCTATGTCCTGGTTGGTAATGCTGCGACGGCTGAAGATATTGTTCAGGATGCCTTTGTCGGCTTCGCCCGGGCGGCAGGCAGAAAAGAAACTTTTTCCAACGTTAAAGCCTATCTTATGACGGCGGTTCTGAATAAGGCCCGCAATTATTATCGCGATAGTAAAAAAGATGTAGCACAAACTTTGGATTATGCTTATGAAATTCCGTCGAATAACAAAAGTGCGGAACAATGGGCGATTCTCAGCGAACAGCTCGACTCTTAAGTAAAGCGTTTAGTGCTTTGCCCGCTGAACAGCGGGAAGTCGTTTCAATGTATATAGATGGCGACTTGACGTTCAAGCAGATTGCACAGATTCAGGAAGTGCCGATAAGCACGGTTCAGGGACGATTCAGATACGGAATTGAAAGACTGCAAAGGCTTCTCGGTAATGAGGTGAAAAAATGAAGCAGGCAGATGATATAAAAAGAATATACGAACAGGCCAAAATCGACACGATAAGCAGTGCGGACAAGGCCGTTCTGGAAAAAATGAAAGAAGTTTTTCTTGAAGAAAGCAAGGCCCAGCCGGAAAAGGCCGAACCTCATGCGTGGAGTAAATTTATGAAAAGTAAAATGTTCAAAGTGGCGGCCGCAGCCGTCATTGTCATCACAAGCCTGGTGTGCGTTCAGTTCCTGACTGGAACGAGTGCTTATGCCCAGGTTGCTGCGGAACTTCGAAACGCCCGCACGGTCGTCTATACGTTGATAACACAAACAAACCAAGGCAATGGCGAGACGGTAAAAACAGACGTAGCCTATAAGGAACCCGGCCTGCTGCGGATGTCCACGGTGGATGGCTATGTCATAATACTTGATAGTACGAGCGGCAAGGTGATATCTATCGTGCCGACGCTGCAAATGTACACCCTCGGCGAGGTAAAGAACCTCTTGAACAACATCGATACAAAGGGACCGTTCGACTCTATCGAGTCAATGAAGAGCCTGCCGGCGAAGGCAGATGAGAACCTTGACCCAAAAGAGATAGACGGTAATGACTGCGATGGATACAAGGTAACGCAAGGCGACCTCACAACGACCGTATGGCTGGATGCAAAGACCGGCGACCTTGTTCAGGTGGAGCAGAAATACGCAAGCGCCCCCGGAATGAACAGGATTATCAAGAACGTCAAGTTCGATGTCGTGCTGGACGATTCGCTGTTCAGTTTGACGCCTCCTGAAGGGTACAGGCGCAGCGAACTCAAGAGCGATGCCTTTGCCTCCGCTGCTACGGAAGATATGTTCATCGAATTCATGCGGTTGTGGTCGAGTTTGACGGTCGATGGGATGTTCCCGCCGATGGCTACTCCAACACCAAAGGTCATCATGGACATGGGCCAGCAGGGCAAGCTCAAGGGAGAATGGAACATGGCCGTGATGATACGAATGACCAATGGCATGCTGTTCGTGTACCGATTGCCGCAGGGCAGCAACTGGCGATATGCGGGCAATGGCGTGAAGTTCGGGACAGCAGATAAGGCGATTTTCTGGTACAAACCAACAGACTCAAATAATTACCGTGTAATCTATGGGGATTTAAGCGTTAAAGAAGTTGCACCTGAAGACTTGCCGAAATAACAGATTACTTCGCTGCGCTCGCAATGACAAGGATTCACAAGCCGGGCTTTTTTGGCTCGGCTTTTTTATTTGTTTGATTTCTTCTCCAGCACCAGACGTGCAAATTCCCTGCCGCGCTGCTGAAAATTTTCAAACATATCATAACTCGCACAGGCCGGACTTAATAAAACCGCATCGCCAGCCTCTGCGACTCCGCTGGCCAAATCGACAGCTTCTGCTAAAGAACAAGCCAATTTAATAATTACCTTCTTCTCTGTGTTCTCTGTGGCTATATTCTTTTTTTTGTCCTCTGTGGCTGATTTAATCGCTTGCGCGATTTTTGGTGCGGTTGCGCCAATCAGGATAGCAGCCTTGACCTTCTCTGCAATTTCTTTGCCCAGTTCATCAAATGGTATCTTTTTGTCATACCCGCCTGCAATTAAAATTTCTCGCCGTGCTGACGCACCGTCGCAGCAGGTCGGCTGCCCAAAAGCCTCCAACGCCGCAAGAGTCCTTGCGGGCGTTGTGGCGATAGAATCGTTATACCACAATACGCCGTCAATCTCTGCCACAAATTCAAGCCGATGCGGCAGGGCCACAAAAGATGGCAAAGCCCGGATTATCTCTTCATCGGTAAGACCAAAACCCCTCACAATCGAAACTGCCGCCGACAGATTAAGCAGGTTTGCCCTTCCAAGCAAACGATAATGCCTTTTCATTTCATCAGTAGTATCGTCAATAGAAAATTTTTTGCAGATTCTGCCCGCATCGTTTTTATATTTTTCAAACCATTCTTTACCGACATCATCTTCAGCGCAGAAAATCGAATAAGCCGGGTCGCTTTTATCCAGATTTTGAAACTTGAAGATATTTTCCTTTGCCCTGCAATAATTTTCGAATGTCCCGTGCCGGTCTAAATGATTGAGAGTCATATTCGTCAAAAGTGCAACCTTCGGCGCCTTTTGAATCAGGGCAAGTTCTTCGAGCTGAAAACTGGAAATTTCCATCACGACCAAATCTTCGGGCTTTATTTTTTCAAGCAGACACAGAAACGGCTCATTGCCGATATTGCCAGTCAGGAAAACATTGCCGTATCTCTTTTTCCGTCCTCTGTCCTCTGTCTTCTGCCCTCTGTCGTCTGTAGTCTGTCGTCTGGAGTCTCTTAAAAGATGTGCAGTTAATGCACTCGTTGTGCTTTTGCCGCTTGAGCCGGTAATGCCGATTATCGTCGCAGGACAAAGTTCAAAAAAAATATTTATCTGATAGGTAACAATCTTGTTTTTGCTTCGGGCAATCTCGATAAATTCATTTTCAGGCGTAACCGCAGGATTGGCTACAACGACATCAGCCTGTTCAAAATCACTTTTTTGATGCAAACCTAAATGATATTCAATCCCGGATAAATCCTGCAACTGCTTTAATGAGTCTGCCAATCTTTCAGCAGGCGCCGAATCTGTCACCGTTATTTTTGCGCCGGCCTTGTGCAGGAATCTTACGACATCAACCCCTCCCCCGAATCTTCCCAAACCCATTATTAAAACGGATTTATTTTTAAAAAAGTTGCCCACACCTGCATTCCCAGCGAACCCTGCGGTGAATTTATAGTTTTGACTGCATAGCGCTTGCCAAATCGACCTTGGCGTCGATGACGGCCTGCTCAATACAGCGCTTCCAGTCGCTGCCGTACTGCTCTTTGTATTGCGGCTTCTCATAGGCATAAATAATCGAGCGGGAGGCGTTAATCAATGCGCCGCTGCTATCGGGCTTGCATAAGCGGATACAGTCAACTGCACTTGCCCCCTGCGAGCCGTAACCGGGGACAAGGAAAATGGTTTTATCATATTTTCTGCGAAGGGCTGCCGAAACCTCCGGCGATGTCCCCGCCACAACCATACCGATATTGCTGTAACCGCACGAGCCGATACGCTCGGATTTATTGGCAAGAGAGGCGGTCACCTCGGCAAGTTTCTCAAAAAGCTTTTGGCCAGAGGCATTTTCAAAATCGCAAATCTCGGCAGCGGAAGGATTACTTGCCCGCACCCAGACAAAAACGCCTTTCCCCTGCTGGTCGGCAACCTTCGCAAAGGGTTCTATTCCCTCGGCGCCCGCAAAACCATTAACAGTGATTGCATCGGGCGTCACGGTGTCATCGAGGCCGGTAAGCTCGGAATTCTCCAGATGAGCGGCTGCGTAAAGCTCCGCCGTATGGCCTACGTCGCCTCGTTTCACATCCCCAATGACCTCCAGACCAAGCTCCTGCGCCTCCGCAACAAGCGAATAATAGGTTTCGACGCCCTCCCAGAGGTATTTTTCAAAATAGGCGATATTAATCTTCACCGCCGGCACCATCGGCGCAACTATCCGCATCGTTTGCACGCAAAAATCAAAAATAGCATCAACGGCAGCGGCTGCGTCAAACTCGTCATTCATTTGCTTGTGGCTCCTTATAGCCTCGGGCAGCCGATTATAAACCGGGTCCAAACCCACAATCAACGGGGTCCTTTTGCTCTTTACTGCTTCACAGAGTCTGTCGCCAAAATGTTTCGCCATTTCTTAATCCCTTCTGTCTGCAAAATAATATTTAAAAAATCTTAAAAAACTACTTAACAAATGTGCAAAACACTATAATCTTACATCCCAAATTGAGCAAGACAGAAATTCGACAAGGATAAGAAAATTGATAAATCCTGAAGAAAAGAAACAAGAACCGTCGGAAACTGCCGGACTGAAAAACCGGAAAAGAAGGCGGCTCTGGCTGCTTGTCGATCTGGGCGTATCGCTTGCCGTCACCGCAATTATGCTCATATTACTGCTGCACAGGCCCGCATCCTATAACCCGACAAAACCTGCCCAAACAAAAGAAGTCAATACATACTGGACGCACGTCATCTGGCCCCAGATCTACAACGGCGCACAGCAGCAGAAGCCTTTTGAGCTGGAAGTCTCCGAAGAAGGAATAAACCGGATTATAGCCGATTCAGACTGGCCAAAGGTTTCGGAAGGTGCAGTCTTTACCGCCCCTCAGGTAAATCTTACAACCGACGGTATAATACTGATGGGAACAGCCACAATAGAAAATGTGAATTTTATTGTGACTATGGTCGGCAAACCGGTTATGGATGGGAGCGGCCTTCTAAACCTGAATATCTCTGCCTTTAAAATAGGGGCGTTAAATGTCACGCCCCTCGCGAAGGTAATCGCCAGGAAAATGTACGCCCAACGCCTCGCTGATGTCAGGGTGAACGCTGAAAACCTGAACGTAAAGGTGCTCAATTCGCTCTTTTATGACAAACCTTTCGAGCCGGTCTTTGCCATAGATGATAAGAAAATCAAAATTGCGGGCATAACAACAGAACAGGGAAAACTTACTATCAGGTTTGTCAATGCAGGCGGCAGGAAAGCTAAAAAATAAGAGCAATAAAAGTTTTGTAGATAAAAATAAAAATTGTTGAGACTGCAAACCATTGTGATAAAATTTTGCTCCGTTGAAAACTTATGTTTGTCATTCCTGCGAAAGCAGGAATCCATTATTTATATTTGTTTATGGATACCCGCCTTCGCGGGTATGACAGATAAATTGGCATCTTTTCAACGGAGCAATAGAATTTGTAAAAATTTTTGTCTGAAACTGTCAGGAGAAGGTAAATGAATCTTGTCCCAACGAAGGTTTTTTTAACGAAGGGTGTCGGAAGGCACAAATACCAGCTCAAAAGCTTCGAGGCCGCCCTGCGGCAGGCCGGCGTCGCACAGTTGAACCTCGTCCAGGTGTCGTCTATTCTGCCCCCTCGCTGCAAGTTAATCAGCAAAGAGAAAGGTGTTCAGCTTTTGATTCCAGGCCAGATTGGCTTCTGTGTCCTTGCAAGGTCCGACACAAATGAACACGGCAGGCTCATCGCCTCCGCAATCGGCATCGCCCTGCCGAAAGATAAAAAGCAGTGGGGCTATCTCAGCGAGGTCCACGGCCACGGAATGAATAACCAGCAGGCGGCAGACTTCGCCGAAGACCTCGCCGCTGGTATGCTCGGAACAACATTGGGTTTCGAAATCGACCCCGACAAGGCCTGGTCGGAAAAAGAACAGGCCTACAAATCCAGCGGGCTTTTCATCAGGACAACCAACAGCACGCAGACCGCTCTCGGCAAGGAAGGCGCCTGGACAACCACCGTCGCAATTGCAATGTTTGTATTTGACTAACCAGGGGCTGCTATGAAACGCAATACCGGCTTTGGAGACCTGCCCGCACAATTCCGCAGCAGGAAAAACTGCCGAATCGTAATCCTTCCCGTCCCTTATGACAAAACCAGCACCTGGATAAAAGGCGCAGACAAAGGCCCACAGGCAATCATAGAGGCGTCCGCCAATATGGAACTCTACGACATCGAAACCGACAGCGAAGCCTACAGGCTCGGAATCTTCACCGACAAACCCGTAATTTGCAAAACCTCTCCCGAAAAAATGGTCGGCCTCGTCGAAAAAAGAGTAGATAATCATCTGGCACAGGAAAAATTTGTCGTAGTCATCGGCGGCGAACATTCGGTTAGCGCAGGTGCAGTTAAGGCACACGCAAAAAAATATAAAAAAATAAGCGTCCTGCAGCTCGATGCCCATTCAGATTTGCGTAATGAATATCACGGCTCAAAATATAACCACGCCTGCGTTATGGCAAGAATCAGGGAAATCTGCCCGATTGTGCAGGTTGGCATCAGAAGTATGGATATAAGCGAAAAGAAATATCTGGACCACAAAAGAGTCTTCTTCGCAGAAGACATCCATAAAGATAATAAGTGGATAGACAAAGTCGCCAGCAGGCTGACTGAAAACGTCTATATTACAATCGACCTCGATTGTTTCGACCCCTCTGTTATGCCCTCGACAGGCACGCCTGAGCCGGGCGGCCTGCTCTGGTACGATTGTTTATCGCTGCTGAAAAAGGTAAGCAGTAAAAAAAATGTAATCGGCTTCGACGTTGTCGAAATGTGCCCTAACAAACAAAACAAAGCCCCCGACTTTCTGGCTGCAAAACTCATCTATAAACTGTTAAGCTATATTAAGTGGGATTGACCGCAGAATTCCAAATCCTGCCTGCTGTATTCTGTATTTACCGCTGCCGCAGCCAGCGGGCGACCTCGCGAAGTGATGGTTTCTTGCCATACATAAGGATGCCGGTGCGGAAAACCTTTGCCGCCAGCCAGATGACAAAAATCACAGAGACAATCAGCACAACTATCGTTGCGAGAATTTCAAGAAAACCCGCCGATGAGCCCGCCGACAATCTCAGCACCATCACCATCGACGTCACAGGCGGAAAGAAAGATAACGCCCTCGCATACATCCCGTCAGGATTCTGAATAATTACATAGAATGACATCATCGGGATAATAACAATAATCGTCACCGGCATCATCATATTTTGTGCATCCTTCAAGGTGTTGCAGGTTGACCCAACTCCTGCCATTATCGAACCGAGCAGGACAAAGCCGAGTATATAATAAATTAAACAGAACAGTAGCTGCGTCCCCGTGATATCAATATTGATTCCTGCCAATCTTGCTGCTGAATACGCCATTATCGCCCAGGTGCCGACCACAGTCAGACTTACCACACACAGGCCGGTGATTTTGCCCGTCATCAACTCAAACGGGCTTGCCGCAGACAGCAAAACCTCGATTATTCTCGACGTTTTCTCCTCGATAATACTGGTCATAAGCTGCTGACCATTGGCGAAAATCCCCAGAAAAATCAGATACATAAAGAAAAACGGCACCAGCATCGAAGCCGCCCTTTCAGCTCCGCCTGCCGCCTTCTCCCTCTCGCCCGGAGAGCTGATTTCTATCTGCTCCGTTGAAACCCGCCCCAGCTTGCCGATAAGCTCGTGGTCAATATTAAATATCTTGTAACGGTATTCTCTTACTGCCTGCCCGAATGTCCATTCAACCACTCCAAGTGCATCCATATTGAAGGCCTTCGTTTTGTATGTGTAAAGCCGAACCTTGCCGTCGCCGGCGACAATATTCGGGTCAATCACAACATAAACATCCAGCGAGCCTGCACGCAGATTATTTTTCCACCCATCGGCGACATTATTAAAGTCATTCACGTCCGCCTTCGCCGGCAGAACGTTAATTTGCCTGTTTGCTTCTTTGCTGTTATGCTCGGCAAAAGAGATGGCTACCTGCTCCGAAAGTTTCCCGGAAAGGTCTGTAAATGCAACCCGAAGCGGCGGCAGCTTCTCTTTCCCGAGCCTGGACATCTTGCCGGTAAAAAAAATGATAAAACCGAAAATCACGGGCGCAAACAAAACGCTTATGATAAACGTCTTGCTCTTTACGCTTTCAACATATTCTCTTTTTGCAACTTTAAGAATTCTGTCCATTGACTTTACTTACAAGCTTGATAAAAATTTCATGAAGCGATGGAACCTGTATTTCAAACGCACGCACCTTTGAACGATTGACCAATTCCACAAGAAGCTGCTGCGGGTCCGCATTATCCTTCAGGATAATCTGCAGCCGCCTCTGATTTCTTTCAATCGCCGCAACTATCGGCAGATTCCCAACGAAGCTGTCGTCGCCTTCAAGCTCTACCAGAACTGAACCAGTGCTGAACTGCCGTTTGATTCCATCGAGAGGCTCATCGATTATCACTTTGCCCTTGTTGATAAGAATAATTGAGTCGCACAGCTTTTCCGCCTCCGAAAGAACGTGCGTCGACAAAATTATAGTCCTGCCCTGCCCCTTTATCTCAAGGAGAATGTTTTTCAGCACCTCCTGATTGACGGGGTCAAGACCTGAAAACGGCTCATCGAGAATCAAAAGCTCCGGCTCGTTTATCGCCGCTACCGCAAACTGAAGTTTCTGCTGCATTCCCTTTGAAAGCTCCTCCACCTTTTTATTTGCACAGTCAGCCAGTCCCACTCTCTCAAGCCACGCGGGAACGCTATGCGAAAGCTGCTGTGTTGAAAGGCCCTTCAGAGACCCGAAATACGCCAAAACCTTTGCCGCTGTCATTTTGCGGTAAAGCCCCCGCTCCTCAGGCATATAACTTACACGATTTTGATTTTCAGCCGATGTCCCGTCTCCGAATATCGAAATCCTGCCGCTGTCGGGCCTGATGATGTTCATAATCATCCGGATTGTCGTCGTCTTGCCCGCCCCGTTAGGCCCCAAAAAACCGTATATAATGCCCCCCTCAACTGCAACCGACAGGTCATCAACTGCCGTGAAAGTGCCGAAATTCTTGCTTATCTTGTCAATAACGAGCGCGTTCATTTATTCTTTTTTATGCCGTATCAGGTCAGTGATAAAAAAATTTATGACGAAAGCAGCTCGTCAATTGCGGTCGAGATTTTATTCTTGTCGGTCAGGCCTGTCCACTTTTTCTGTATTTCGCCTGCCTTGAATAACACTATCGTTGGAATTGATGTCACCCCGAACTCTATCGCGCTGTCGCGGGCGTCATCAGTATTGATTTTGCATATCTTCGCCTTGCCAGCGTAATCGTCGGCAATCTCCTCCAGAACCGACACCATCATTTTGCAAGGCCCGCACCACGGCGCCCAGAAATCCACAAGAACAGGCTCATCGGAATTGTGAACTATATGGTCAAAATCAGCATCAGTCAGCTCTATTATATTACCAGCCATAAAATTCAGTCCTTTCTTCAAACTAACGAGGCAATATTCTAAATAAAACAAAAGACCAAGTCAAACGTCAATTTGCTGTTTGCTCGGTTTTGTCGGAAGAAAGAGGCACATTGTCATAGACGGTCTGTTTAGGTTTGTTCGCCACAGGCAGAGCAGGCAACCCGACAATGGGAATCGGCACCGGCTCTTGTTTAAATGGTCCGCCATCGGCGGACTCCACAATATCCGCCGCACCCTGCCGCTTAGTTTGAGTCTCCGCAGGCTCGTGATTTTGGTCCGAGCTCGCAATCATCCTGCCAACAGCCTGCTCGGGCGGCTCATCCGTCAAGGCGACAACTCTGTATGCGCTCGCTTCTTTCACAGACTCAATGGAAATCAGGTCGCCACGAACCAGTTCGAGCAACGCCAGAAACAGCCCTACCATAACGACACGGTTCGGTTTGCCTTCAAAAATCTGCGCAAAGGAAAGCGTCCCTTCGGTCTGCAGACGGGCGAGGATTTCTATCTGGTAAAGGTCTATCGGCGTCTCATCGGTAATATGGTTAATGTCGAAACCGGCGCCGGTGGCCTTACATACCGCATCGAAAGCCTCCAGCAGGTCCCAGATACTTACCTGCTCAATATCAACCTCCGGCTCCGCATCCGGCTGCAATTTCTCGATTATCGTTGCAGGACGACCAAATCGGCTTTGGGCCTCGTCAGCCGCCGCATCAAGAAGATTCGCAGCATCCTTGAATTTTTTATATTCGAGCAACTGGCGAATAAGCTCCGAACGCGGGTCAATCACTGCTTCGCTATTCCCGCCCTCAGTCTCGCTCTTAGGCAACAGCATCGCCGACTTTATATGCATCAGCGTCGCTGCCATAACAAGGAAACTGCCCGCAAGGTCCACATCGAGACTCTCAATCAGCTCAACATAATGCAGATACTGGTCGGTAATCCGCGCAATCGGAATGTCATAAATATCAACCTCCTCCTTGCGCACTAAATACAACAAAAGGTCTAAAGGCCCTGCAAATATATCAAGATTCACGCGATAATCAGTCATATTGCTCCTGCTGCTCCCCCTGCGGCTTCGCATTAAGGATTTCAATGGCCTTTTGGGCATCCCCTTCAAAAACCTGCAGCTCAATAAAGCCTACAGCCAGCAGACCTACAAAAACATTCACTGCGTTCTGGCCAACAACTGCACTTCTGATACCCTCGTCTTCAAGCATCTGTTTGGCAAGGTCGGCCTCTTCGTAACTTTCAAACCGTGCAATAGTTATTATTTTATCAGACATTTTTGGGCCCTAAACCAACGGCGTCTCTTGCTTTGACTAATGTTTCAGCTGCAACTGCCTTGGCGCGTCCGGCTCCTTTTGCAAGCACTCCCTTTACATAGCCGATATTTTCGCCAAGCTCTATCCTTTTTTGTCTGTATGGCGCAAAATACTCAATCAGCAATTCTGCAAGCCTCTTTTTGGCCTCGCTGTACCCGGTTCCCCCCATCCGGTATCTTTGATTCCACTCTTTGAGCTCATCGGGGCTTGCAACAAGTTTGAGCAGTGCAAAAACATTACATTTTTCCGGGTCTTTCGGTTGTTCGACCGGCGTGCTGTCTGTCACTATCCGCATCACCTTTTTCTTCAGGCTCTTTTCGCTCTCGAATATCTCTATCGTATTGCCGTAGCTCTTGCTCATCTTCCTGCCGTCGATGCCCGGCACAACCGCCACCGATTCGAGAATATGCTCTTTCGGCAGCGTAAGGATTTGTCCGTAAGCGTTGTTGAAACGAATCGCTATATCACGCGCAACCTCGATGTGCTGCTTCTGGTCCGCTCCGACAGGCACAAGGTCGCTTTTGTAAATCAAAATGTCCGCTGCCTGCAGAACAGGATATGCAAACAGCCCATGATTGGCGCTGATGCCCTGCTCGACCTTTTCCTTATAACTTGTGCATCGCTGCAGAAGCCCCATCGGCGTTATGCACGAAAGCAGCCACGTAAATTCCGTCACTTCAGGCACATCCGACTGCCGCCAAAACACCGTCTTTTCAGGGTCAAGCCCAAGCGCCAGATAATCCATCGCCACTTCCAGCGTATATTGTGCAAGCTCCTTCGGCTCAGGATTGCTTGTCAGGGCATGGTAGTCGGCAATAAAGTAAAAGCCCTCGTGCTCTTTTTGAAGCTCGAGATGCTGACGCATCGCACCGAAGTAATTGCCGATGTGCAGCCTCCCCGACGGCTGAATGCCAGAAAGTACTCTCAACGCAATCTCCCGATAAGAAAAACCGTAATCAAAAGACTAATAATTTCTAACAGAATGATTTAAAACCGCTGATTTCACAGATTACATCCGCCGCAGGCGGATTTCATTCTATGTTTTTTTTAATCCGTGTAAATCAGTGTAATCCGTGGTTTCATTTTGTTAGAGTCTCTATGCCCACGAAAATAGCGAAAATACAGGTCAAAGTCAAGCCTTTTACGGCAATATAGTTCCCCCACGCCATCAAATTACTCTTACCTCGTAATACTCCTTCAAGAGTCAAGCCATTTAATATAAAATTCTTACTTGGAGCCGGTATGTTGCATAAATAGCTGCCAGGTAATATACTGATGCTATAGAAAGTTTGAACATGTTTACGAGTTGGAAGATTGCGTATGAATGTTTCAAATGAGCACCAATCAGTTATGGTAGTGTCCTATGCAAAAAGGCGCTACAAGGTTTGTGACGCACACAAGGTGAAAAACGGCTCATTCTACACCGTTGGCCGGTCGTGGCTGGCCACTCAGGCGAAAGATTTCATCCTGTCCCTGCCGTGTTCGACAGCCCTCGACCCGTTCGCAGGCAACGGGGATTTGCTGAACGCCGTGCAGGAGCTTGGGATTAAGCACGTCAAAGGATATGACATCACAGGTTCAAAGTGGGAGGTAAACGACAGCCTAGAGAATATCCCACCGCATAACGATTGTTTTATTATCACCAACCCGCCGTTTCTCGCCAAACACAGTGCAAAACGCAAGGGAGTTTTTTCAAAAGTGGGCCATTATTATCGCACCTCAGGCCGCGATGACCTGTACCAAATTGCCCTCGACAAATGTCTGGCCGCGTGCAAATGGGTGGTTGCGATTGTTCCCGAAACGTTCATCAACAGTGATTACCCAAAAGAACGGGCTCGCTCAATTACCATTTTGGAGGATAATCCATTCAACGATACCGATTGCCCGGTATGTGTTGTTTGTTTCGACAATGAACGTATAAACAGGAAGGAAATCCTCATATATAGAAATGAAGAACTGTTGGGTAATATAGGCGATTATGAAAGGCTGCGTCTCATACCGAGCTTCGATGTTAATATAAAGTTTAACGACCCCGATGGCCCTATTGCTCTGCGCCGTCGACCTGATAAGACCAAAGGACTGCATTCAATTCCTTCCCAGAGACGAAATCAAATATTCGGCTAAGAATGTCAAAGAGAGTTCCCGCCTTGTGACATTCATAACTATACCCAGCCTTGATGACAAACTGATACCGGATGTAATCGCAAACGCGAATAAAATTTTAGATGATTTTCGCCGCCGCACAAAGGATGTTACTCTATCACCATTCAAAGGCAACAGAAAAGATGGTATCAGGAGAAGGCGACTTGATTACTACACCGCCAGAGCCATTCTCGAATTGGCTGTCGCCTCGTCCTCCCGCCGAAAGCATGGACAATTGCGACTGTTTTGAGGACCAATATGCTTCCAGACAACGAAATCGTACTTAAACGCTGCATTGAGAATCCTGAGCAATGCGACGACAGTCACATGGAAGGTCGTTTGGTCATAACACCTAAAAGAGGTCAATCAAACGAGTTGATGCACGCAAATTCTGAAATCCTCGACCTTATAACCACCTTCAAGGTTGCCAGTGATGAGAGCGATAACAAACTGTGCGCCAAAATAGTCGACAGAATGATTACTCTTCTGCAAACGCACGGAATGAACTATTCAGAATTTGCAACATTTTGGCAGGTCAACGACATATCTTATAGTGTATACGAAGATTTCGGCGCCGAAACCAAAAGGTCTTTTCTGAATGCCGTCATTCCGTCCTATATAGCGTACAGGCATCAAATATACAAAGAACACGGGTACACCGCAACCACATTGCAGGTCAGGGCTGACTCCCATTCCCACAAGACTTTCGGAAGCCGTGGCATTCACAAGATTGCGTCAATTCTTAAAAGATTTAATGTGCCGCCACTTATAGACCAGTCGAAATTGAGAAGTTGCCCGTCTTTTTACATACTGGCAGACCGCGGGGGTAAAAATTTATTTGACCGAACCATCACTGAGATGAAAATCAGCTTTACGTTGCGCAAACAGTATGCAGGTAAACGTCCGGACTTCTTAATCAAGCACGGACCGAAGATGCTCATTGTTGAACACAAGCATAAAAAGGAGGGCGGCGGCGGTCAGAATAGCTATATTGTGGAAATCTCAGAGTTTATCAGACAAAAGGAATCCTCACCCGATGTGCATTATGTCTCATTTCTGGACGGCATCTTCTTCAATATTCTCTTTATAAACCCTTCGGGCGGCAAACCACGGGAACAGAACCGCCAAATCTGGCAGGCACTGAAGGAAAACAAAAATAATTATTTTGTGAATACCTACGGCTTCAATCTGCTAATTCAACATCTGGTAAAATAAAGCCCAAAATACCAATTAGGCAATCCTTCTCATCAAGTAAACTATTTGCTGTTGTTCTTTCAGTTCGTCAAGAACCGTATGTCTGTATAGCTGAATCCATATCATACCAAACATTTCTATAACCTTTACTGCTGATAGTATAAAAATTGCTTATTATGCCTTCCCTGTCTTACCTGTCTTAACAATAAGTCTGATAAAATTCTTATCAAAATATAAAAATGAATAAAAGGCTTTTTTTGTGAACACTTTCACATACAGACGGCCTTTTCAATGCTAAAATCGGCGGCGTCGGCCAAAAAAAGACAAGCATCCGAAAATTCAATTTTTTAACTAAAAATTCAACTAAATTAAAAAAAATGATTGTTAAATCCTATCCTGACGATTATTATACTGAGTTTCGTGGAAGAAAAAAATTGTAAGGCTACCAAAGCAGTACCTTCGGATAAGAGGTGCGTAACTATGACTGTTAAAGGACTAGCGAACCGTGCTGGGTAGACTAATAAATGGTCTGCTCGGCCGTACGTCCCAATATCTCGGGATGGTGGCCTGGAAACAGGTGTTTCCGCTACTATGGAAAAAGGCAATCCGCCTCGCCTCGGTCCGCCGAAGGCGGACTACGCAGGTATCTATTCTTTCTGCCTGCGACAGGAGGCGCCGGATGTAGAGAGATTATAACTTCGTGCCTTGCCCTTAAAGTGGAAACCAGCCTGGTTTCCACTTTTTATTTATCCGCATTCGGCGGATTAAGGATGATTGATTGTTATGATTAACCCGGAACTGATTAGAATTGTAGAAAACATCGCCCGCGACAGAAAGATTGACAAAGAGGCAATACTGCTCGACCTCGAAGAGGCTATGGTCTCGGCTGCAAAAAAACACTTCGGCGACCAGACCAGCCAATTCGAGGTCCACATCGACCGCAACAACGGTGAGGTTACCACCTCCAGGAACGGCCTGCTCATAGATATCAAACAGCTCGGCAGAATATCCGCACAGGCCGCCAAACAGATTATGGTCCAAAAAATAAGAGCCGACGAACGCGACAGCATCTATACCGAATTCGCCCTCAGAAAAGGCGAAATCATAAGCGGAACAGTCGTAAGATACGAAAGCGGCACCCTGATTATCAGCCTCAATCACCGAACCGAAGCCATTATGCCCAAATCGGAGCAGATCGCAGGCCAAACACATAAACCCGGCGAAAGAATCCAGTGCCTTATCCTCGAGGTCAAAGAGATAGCCAGTCAGGTCAAAATTGTTCTTTCACGCACCCATCCCGACTTCATCCGCAGACTATTCGAACTCGAAGTGCCCGAAATAGTCGAAAACATCATCGAAATCAGAACGCTGGCCAGAGAGGCCGGCTACCGAACTAAGGTCGCCGTCGCTTCAATAGACGAAAAAGTTGACCCCATCGGCGCTTGCGTCGGCATCCGGGGCAGCAGAATCAAAAACATAGTCGACGAACTCGGCGGTGAAAAAATCGACATCGTCCGATGGTCAGATTCTTCAAAAATATTCATTACAAATGCTCTTATGCCAGCCAAGGTAAGTGAAATCGCCCTGTGCTTCGAATTGGGTAGGGCTACCGTTGTCGCCGATGACGACCAGCTCAGCCTCGCTATCGGTAAACACGGCCAAAACGTCAGGCTCGCTGCAAGAATGACCGGCTGGGATATCGACATCCTCACGCCGGATGAATACAACCAGGCAATCGAAAAACTCACTAACTGCGTCAAAACAGTCGAGCAAGCAGACGACCTGCTCGTTGATAAACTGATAGCGTTAGGCATTATTTCCGTCCCAGACCTCGAGGATGTAGGGACAGAACCCTTAGTCAAAGAACTCAATATCAAACAGACTATAGCGGAAAAACTGACGCTGGCTGCCAGGAACGAGGCAATGAGAATCGCTGCAGAGCAAAAACCAAAACAGGCTGAAAACTTCCTCAAGCAACGGCTCGACCTTCCTGAGCTCACCGTCGAAGGACCGTCAGAAACAACTAAAGAAACAGGCCCGCTGCGACACGACACCGACATCGTGGCGAGTAACGGAGAAACTCAATAACCGGAGACAATAATTGGCTACTACCAGAGTCCATCTATTAGCTAAAGAGCTTGGTGTTAAAAGCACTACTATCATCAAAAAATGTCAGGACGAAGGTCTCGACTACGTAAAAAACCATATGACCACGATATCGGCAGGCCTCGCTGCAACCATACGTGAATGGTTCAGCGAAGGCGAACACAGAACAACTGAAGAAACCACCGAAAAAGTGGACCTGCAAAAGGTAAAAATCAAAAAAAAGGCCAAACCCGCAAAACCAGAAAAGACAACAACCGCCGCCGCCGAACAACATCTCGACCATCCCCAGCTCACCATCGAAGAATTGCCCCAAACCACCGTCAGAGCCCAGACCACTGTTGCTATTGCCGAACCAATGGCACAGGCCCAGACAACCCAGCCCTCTGCATTACAACCAGCCATCAAAGAAATGCCCGCCCTTCAGGCACAGGCCGGCGCTGAACAGGTCGCTACAAAGGAACCGCCGAAGATTAAGCCGCCCGCACCCGTCAAACCCGAACCTGCAAAACTGACAGGCCCAAAGATTGTCCGAGTCGAAGCAGCCGAGCCGACCGAGCGACCTAAACAAAGACCAAGATACGACAAACCCCTCACCCAGCCCCTGATTGATAAGCAGTCAAACGACGGCCTGCTGGCCATAAAAGGCAAAAAAGTCTCCCTCGTCAAACACCCAAAACACAAGGGCCGAGAGCAAACCAGCGGCGAACTCCTGCCTGATGTACCCAAAAAGGCAAAATACCTCACACTTCACAGACAACGCGACATCGAAGAAAGGCGGGCACGACTCGAAGCCGTCGGCGGCGAAAGACTGCGCATCAGACCTGTCCGAAAAATCGCTACAAAAACCGAAAAACAGGCTCTGGTTTCTGTAAGGCCAACAAAGGCGACCGTCACAGAACCGGTAACCATAAAAGAACTCTCCGCAGCGCTGGCTGTCAAATCCGCCGACATCATCACCAAACTTCTGCAGCAGGGCGTCCTGGCAACCGCTAACGAAACAATAAGCAACGAAGTGGCTGAAATCGTGGCTATGGAAATGGGCTGCGAATTATCCATCGTTCCAAAAACCACTCTCGAAGACCAAATCAAACAGGAGTCTGAAAACAGAAAACGAAACAATCTTACCAAACGACCGGTGGTTGCCACAATGCTCGGCCACGTCGACCACGGCAAAACCAGCCTGCTCGACAAAATCCGCTCTGCCCACGTCGCCGATGGAGAGGCCGGCGGCATCACACAGCACATTGGGGCATACCAGGCCAAAATCGGCGACAGCAAAATTACCTTCCTCGACACTCCAGGCCACGAAGCATTTACCGCAATGCGTGCTCGCGGCGCTAATATGACCGATGTCGTCGTCCTCGTAGTCGCCGCCAATGACGGAGTTATGCCGCAGACCATCGAGGCCATCGCTCACAGCAAAGCTGCCAACGTCCCCGTCATCGTTGCACTTAATAAAATCGACCTGCCCGGCGTCGATATAAACCGCATATACGCCCAACTTGCCGAGCAAGGCCTCATACCTACAGAGTGGTCCGGCGATACCGACATCGTAAAAACAAGCGCAGTCACAGGCCTCGGCATAACCGACCTGCTCGAGCACATCAATTATGTCAGAGACCTGCTCAACCTGCAGGCCGACGACACCATCCCCGCAACCGGCTGGGTCGTCGAGGCCAATATGTCCTCACAAAGCGGCTCAAAAGCAACCCTTTTATTGAAAGAGGGCCAGCTCAACAAGGGCGACGCTATCTTGGCAGGTGCTACTTATGGAAAGGTAAAAAGCATAAAGGACAGCGCCGGCAAAAGCATAAAGACAGCCACCAGCTCAATGCCTGTCGAGATTACCGGCTTGAGCGGCATACCGCAGGCGGGCGACCGCTTCTACTGCCTCGGGCCAGACCTCAACAAGGCCAAACAAGCCGCCGCCGAAAACCAGACAACCTCGCGAGAAAAAACCCTGGCCAGAAAAACACAAATCACGCTTGAAAATCTATTCAGCCAAATCGAGGCAGGCAATGTAAAAGAACTGAACGTTATTCTCCGCGCAGATGTGCAGGGTTCCGTCGATGTGCTTACAAAATATCTCGCCGAATTAAGCACAGAAGAGGTAAAAATCAAAATCCTCCAAGCTTCAACGGGCGGTGTCACCGAAGGCGATTGCCTCCTCGCAGAAGCCTCAAACGCTATCATTATCGCTTTTAACATAGTAGCCGACGAGCGCGTTGCAAAAATTGCGGAAACCAAAAGCGTTGATATAAGATATTACAATATCATATATCGAATCACCGAAGATTTGAAAAAATCAATGGTCGGCCTGCTCGAACCCGAAAAAATAGAAAAAACTATCGGCAGGGCGGTCGTCCGCGAAACCTTCAAAGTCTCAAGGGTAGGCACAATCGCAGGATGCTACGTGAACGACGGCCTGCTAAAAAAATCGGCAAAAGTCCGCCTGATAAGAGACAATAGTATCATCCGCCCAGACCTTACAATTGAGTCCCTCAAACACTTCAAGGATGATGCCCGCGAGGTGAAAGCAGGACTCGAATGCGGTATAAAACTTGCAAAATACGATGACCTCAAGTCCGGCGACCTGCTCGAACTCTACGAAATCGTCCAGGTCGAACGAACATTATAAAAAAACCAAAAATAACGACAGAATAATTATGAAAACGAGAAGACAGGAAAAAATGGCCCGCATCATACGGGACTCCGTCAGCAGGGCTCTTCTCAATCTCGGCGACCCGCGAATAACAAGCTTCGTCAGCATTACACGCGTCCACGTCGCAGCAGACCTGCGCATCGCCGATGTGTATCTGAGCCTCTTCGGCGGAAACGATGCCGACCAGAACAAAACCTTCGCAGCCATCGAGCACGCAAGAGTAAAAATACAATCGGTGCTGGCCGACGGACTCGAATGCAGGTATTGCCCCGTCCTGCGGCTCCACAGGGATGAACAGCTCAAAAAAACAATGGATGCATACCGCATCCTCGACGAGGAAGCCGCCAAACGACGCAACAGTGAACAACAAAATACCTAACGAAAACGCAGATAACATATTGACGCCCGCTGTCACTGGAGAATTTATGAAAGATACAAAAAGCTTTGCCGGCAAAATCCAACAGCTTTTCCGCTCGCTGAAGCGCAAATATCCAAAACCCGACTGCCCCGTCTATGAGGAACCCGTTGACGCCCTCGTTTATGCATTCTTAAGCGAACAGCCAACCGACCAGCAGGCCCGCATCACCCTCAAAAGAATACGCGAGCACTTCATCGACTTGAACGACCTTCGAGTTTCGCGGCCTGAGGAAATTGTCGAGGTGGCCTGCCCCGACTCCGCCATTACCCTTCAAACCGCAGCAAAACTTACAACGGCGTTAAAGGCCATCTTCGAAAAATATAATATGGTAACCCTTGCCGACATAAAAAAAATTGGCAAAAAACCAATCAGGGAAATCCTCAGCCGCCTGCCCGCTGTAAGCCCGTTTGTCATCGACTACTGTATGCTCACGGCATTCAGCTCGCACGCCATTCCGCTAACAGAAAGAATGCTCCATTACCTCAAGGCAGAACATATCGCCATGCCGGATGCAGACCCACAGCAGGTTTCACAAATGCTCACAAGACAAATCTCCGCAAAAGAGGCCTATACCTTCTTTGCCCTCTTGCGAAAAGAGGCTGAACAGCCGACCGACAAGGCAAACCCAAAATCCGAAAAAACAAAAAAACAGCAGAAAAAAACGTAAAAAGAAAACAAAAATAAATCAGCAACGAAAACCTAAACAAAAGGACACAAAAAATGGATGTATTAAAATTAGGAATACCTGCCGGCAGCCTCCTCAAGGCAACTGTTGAGCTTTTTAATCGGGCGGGGTTCAGCATTTCAGATTCGGAAAGAAACTACCTGCCCGATATCGACGACGAGCAAATCGAACCAATCTGCCTGCGGGCACAGGAAATAAGCAGATACGTCGAAAACGGCGTCCTCGATGCCGGCATCACAGGTTACGACTGGATAATGGAAAACGGCTCCGACGTGGTGCAGGTCGCAGAGCTCGCCTACAGCAAATCCACAAACAGGCCCGCCCGCTGGATACTCGCCGTCCCCAACGAATCCAAAATACATAAACCGGAACAGCTCAAAGGCGGCATCATCGCAACAGAGCTCGTCAACGTAACGAAAAAATACTTCGCCGATAAAAAAATCGACGTCAAAGTCGAGTTCAGCTGGGGAGCTACCGAAATAAAGGCCAGACTCGTCGATGCAATCGTGGAGCTGACCGAAACGGGAACAACCCTCCAGGCAAACAACCTCAAGGTCATCGATACGGTCATACAATCCACGACAAGATTTATCGCCAATAAAGAGGCCTGGACAAACAGCTTCAAACGCGAAAAAATAGAAAATATCGCAATCCTGCTCAACGCCGCCATCGACGCCAGAAGCAGGGTGGGCCTGAAAATGAACGTCAAAAAAACAGACCTCCCCTCAATCCTCAAAGTCCTGCCTGCTGAAAAAAGCCCCACGGTTTCGAGCCTTGCAGATTCCGATTATGTCGCAGTCGAGGTCATCATCGATGAAAAAACAGAACGCTCGCTCATACCCGCCCTCAAAAGAGCAGGCGCCTCCGGCATAATCACATACCCCCTCAATAAGGTTATTCATTAGCGTATAGCGTGCAGCAAATTAAAATTACAAATTAAGAAAAACACGCACAACGCAATACACACAATGTTATTTTGCGCGCTAAATATGAGCCGTCATCAGTGCTGATGCGGACAACGTCGCCGACGTTTATAAACGGCGGAACCCTCGCCTTCAGGCCCGTTTCCAGAACAGCGTCCTTCATCTGATTCGTGGCGGTGGCGCCCTTCGAAACAGGCGTCGTTTCACTAACAGCCAAGTCAACCGTTTTGGGAAGCTCGATGCTCACCACATTCCCTTCGTGGACAAGCGTTGTCAGGCGGGTATTGGGTTTGAAGAATTTAATTGCCTCGCCTACCATTTCTTCGGGAACGGTCATCTGGTCGTAGGTCTGGCTATCCATAAGAATATGGCCTGTGCCGTCCGAATAAAGATATTCCATATCCCTGCGGTCCATAAATGCCTGCTCGATATCCTCTGTCGAGCGAAGACGCTTCTCGATTATAACTCCATCGGAAACCCTCCGAAGCTTGGCCTGAATAAACGCTCGAAGGTTGCCCGGCGTCACGTGCGCCGCCTTTACACAAACAAACAGCGCCCCATCCAGCATTGCCGCCATACCCGTCCGAAGCTCACTTGCCTTCATTTGCTTCTCCTATGCTACTTGTGCGAAGCAGCGTCCGCCGCAGGCGGACTTCGCTACATAGCACGAGTAGGCTCAATAAACCGAAAATCCTGCCAAATCCTGAAAAACAAGAGCGAACATATTACAGAATCCACCGCCCGAAATCAAGAGCCTGCATTTACATATTGCAGCTCAAAATAAAAACCGTCGGGCCTGCTTATTCCATAGAACGCCATCAAACCAAAATATTTTCGCACGGTCTCAAAGGACGGCAAAAGCTTGAAATCAAACGGCAGCTCCGACAACGGCGGCAAAAACGACCGCGCCCCAAACGGCCCGCTCATAATCCCTTCCTTCTCCTCGTCTGCGCCCCGCCTTAAAACATCCCATAACCTCTCCCAGACGCCGGCACTGGTGCCGAAACCCGCCAGCCCAACCACAGATGGAACCGCAGATTTTGCCGCACCAAACCACCGCTCTGAACTTATCGAACTGCCCCCGGGATTGCCGAGCGTTCGAATCGCCTTCTCAACGGCAGCCTCCGTCCCAAAAATCAAATGCGTATCGGTTACGGTAAATGACAATCTCGGCAGCGGCAAATTGCCCGGCTCTAAAGCCGACTCAATCATGCGCCTACCGGCCATTGCCCCCAAGGCGGGCATCAAGGACGGCAAATCAATTATATAAATCGTATGACCCAGAAGCTCACGCCTCGCATCAGGCCTGCCCGGTGCGATAATCTTGCTGTGAAGCAGCGAAAGGTTCTTTTCGAGCGATGAGCGATTCGAAACAGCAACCGCCAAAATCCCTTCAGTTTTGATAAGCTTGCCGCCGGAGGCCTTTTCAGGCCATTCCGCCGAAACTATCTGCGAACCCAGATAATCAATTATGTCTTTCCTCAAATCAACCGTCGGCCCGCCGTCAGGAGACGCCGGCAAAAGAGGCATATAAAAAACAGAAGCAGCCCCCGGTGAAAAGAAACTCACAATCTTGACAAGCTCATCAAAGCCGCTCTTTATATCCAGGTTAAAAATGCTCACCGAATACGCCGATGAAGGAATAAACGCCGGCACCTGCACCGAAGCCGACCGGCAGTCCAGCATCCTGCAAACACCCTTCTTGTCGCCGCCTATCCCCAAAAAAGCCTTCCCCACCACCCCGCCGTCTGCAACCCTCGCAAAACCTAATGAGCCGGACAAACTCCTTACATTATCAAAGCCCAGACCGCTAATACACTTCTTCACATCACCGGAGGAATCTTCAGCAACAAGCATCTTTACAAACTGCTTTATGTTGACAAAAAAATCCACATCGTGATAAGGCCCCGCCGCCGAAAAACCGGCGGCATAATCGGCATCATCCGACAAAGTAGAACTGTCCGAACCCTTTATATGAGCAACCGCAAATTTCAAAATCTCTGCTTCAGGCGAGCCGAGCAGGCAATCATCAACAAAACAATAGCTCACTCCGCCTTCCGCTCGTCAACCAGCGTCTCTATGCTCACGCCGCGATAATCCTCGACAGGCTTCTGCCGACCACCCATATCGATATTCTTCTGCACAAGCTGCTTAACCGCTTCTCTTATCTTTTCAACCTTGTCCGCCCACTGCGTTATAATCAGCATCGACGGCCCATTCGCATCCTTTGTCCTCTCATCGAAAACGAGCGCAACCGCCACCCTGCCAGCAGGAAATAACCCGGCGTTATAAAACACCTTCGTTAGATTATTCTCATCAAGCTTCAACACTTCCTTGCGCATCTTCTGTTTTGCATCCTCAATAAATTCCGCCATCGCAGCATCTTTGTAAAACTTGTAAAGACTCGTTCTTTCAAATTGCGCCTGTAGCTGACCGAAATTATCAGCCTCTATCAGCAAAACTGTCTCCGGAGGCACTAACTTTGCCGCCTTCGGTCCGCCGAAGGCGGATGCGGATAAACAGACAAAAAGACAACTCAAACAAACAAAAAATGTTATTCTTACATTCCTCATCGCTAACCTGCCTTAAATTGAAGATCCGCCGTCCTTTTGGCGGATTGAGACCGACTCCGCTTACTATTTCCCCTGCTTTTACAAAAAAATGTTTATCCGCCGGATCCGCCGTAAGCGGAGCGGATTTATTTGCTGCCGGCCAGAAACTCCGGCTTATTCTTGTTTTTTCTTTTGTCCGGCTGGATGTATCTGTAACCGGTATTCGGGTTATCCTTGTCATAAGCAAAGGCCTCGCGATTATCGAGAAACTGCCTCACATAATCGACCGGCACCGCAAAGCCGAGACCTCCGGCAAAAATATATCCCATATTTGTCACGCCTATCACCTCGCCCGACAGGTTAAACAGAGGCCCGCCGGAATTGCCCGGATTTATATCCGCATTGGTCTGAATATAAACAAGACCCTCAAAAGCCCTGCCCTTTGTGCTTACTACGCCGTTGGTCACCGTCCGCTCCAGCCCGAGAGGGTTGCCAATCGCAAAAACCTGCTCGCCAACCTCCAGTCTGTCCATATCACCGAGAGGAACTGTTGTCACCTTCGTATCACCGAGGTCCTCGACCTTCAATAGCGCCAAGTCAACAAAGGGATTTAAGGCCTCTATCCGAACCCTCTTGAAATTCTTCTTCTCGAATCCCTCCGCACTCTTTTGAAAAACAGTCACCTCTATTTTTGTTTCCCTCTCGACAACATGGTAATTAGTTATCAGGTAGCCGTCCTTGCTGATAAAAAATCCCGAACCGAGTCCTGCCGGCGTGGAGACCTTGACAACCGCCTCCGAAACAAGCTCGACGCACTTTTCAATCGACATCTTCGGCCTGTTCGACACCGTAAAAATCTGCCCCTTGCCTCCGGCTGGCTTATTCGGCTCACTGTCGGTTGAGTACGAGCTTGTGTACTCATATTCGAGAATTTTTTCCTTAGGAATAGTCAAAACCTCAATGCCAATATCCATAATTATCTGTGCAGGCCTTTCTGACAATATGTCGCCCGTCAGCATCTGGCCACCCTTTAAAACAACCTTGTCCGCACAAAGATTACCGGCCTGGCAAACCAAAAAAAACAATGATAAACAAAGCAATCTTTTTCCCGCTCCGTACAGTTTCATAACCAGCGCTCCCGTATTGAACTGAAATGCCATTATAAAGAGTATTATCGTAGTTTTAACTCAATTTCTTTATTGTAGCCAATTTATTCTTTTGTGCAAGCCAAAAGGGGAAGCAAGCCCCCCAAATCTCCTATTTTCCCCCTTCTAACGGGCAAAAACCACATCGAACACCTTCTACGAAAAACTTGAATTAAACATTTGACAGCCCTTTGCCGATTTTGCTATTATAATACACAAGCATCCATACCAAAAGTGTGGATGCCGGCCTGATACCCCCGCTTCTGCTTTCGCATTTCGCAGAAAGTTGCGGGGGGTTACAGAGTTACGGCTGGCGTAAAAAATCCGCTCCGGCTGGTTGCTTTAGCAGTAAAAAGCAGTTAGCCCTGCGGGAAATGCCAAAAAGCCGCAACTGCCCCAATCCGCCTGCGGCGGATGTAAGAGTTGCGGGGCGGCCTGGAATAACTAAATCGTCCACCAAATCCGCCAAAGGCGGGGTGGATAAATCTGTCAGGAAAGGTATTGCTAATGACTGCCAAATCACAGAAACCGGCTGCTAACCCCGGCGAAACCAGCCCAGCCAAAGCCGACAAACCTGCCTTGCCTCTGCGTCTCTCGACGCAAGTCGAGGCAACGGGTGCACAAACAACAGATAAGTCCACATCAAAAACAGTTTCAGCTGGCTCTCTGCGAACCGGCGCAGAAATCATCGTCGATAGCCTCCTAAGACACGGCGCAGATACGATTTTCGGCTACCTCGGCGGCGTTGTCCTCCCACTCTTCGACAAATTTTACGGCTCACCCATAAAAGTCATCGTTCCAAGACACGAACAGGGCGGCTGCCATATGGCAGACGGCTTCGCACGCGCCAGCGGAAAAGTCGGCGTCATCGTCACCACCAGCGGCCCAGGCGCCTGCAATATAGTCACAGGACTAGCGACAGCGATGATGGATTCGATACCGCTTGTTGCTATTACAGGACAGGTGCGAACCGACCTGATTGGCAACGATGCCTTCCAGGAAGCAGACACCACCGGCATCACCAGGCCAATCACAAAATACAACTGCATCGTCAAGGATGTCAAAGACCTCGCACGGACAATCGACGAGGCCTTCTATATTGCCTCAACAGGAAGACAGGGCCCAGTCCTTATTGATGTTCCCGTCGATGTCGAGGTGGCAAAATGTCTCTACGACGGCAAGGTCGAGATGCAGCTGCCAGGCTATAAGGTCAAAACAAAAGGCCACAGCGGCCAAATCGCTGCTGCCGCAAAGGCCATTAACGATTCCGAAAAACCTGTGCTGTATGTCGGCGGCGGTGTCATCAACTCAAACGCCTCGCAAGAGCTTGCCGAACTTATCACAAAGGCTCATCTGCCAATAACGATGACGCTGTTAGGGCTGGGCAGCTTCGACCAGAACAGGCCCGAATCGCTCGATATGCTCGGTATGCACGGCACCGTTTTCGCCAATTATGCGGTTCAAAACTGCGACCTGCTCATCACTATCGGAGCCCGCTTCGACGACCGCGTCACCGGCAAGGTCAAAACATTCGCACCGAACGCAAAGGTCATACACATCGACATTGACCCTGCCAGCATCGCCAAAAATGTCCCCGTCGATATCCCAGTCGTCGGCGACGCAAAGGAAACCCTCAAAGAGCTGACAGAAAAAGTCGAATACCGCCCGCGAAAGGCCTGGTTCGACCAGATAGCCGACTGGAAAAAGAAATTCCCGATAAAATACGACAAGAATTCCGGCTCGATAAAACCGCAGTACGTTATCGAGGAAATCTGCCTCCAGACAAAAGGCCAGGCTATAATCACCACCGGCGTCGGCCAAAACCAGATGTGGACCGCACAGTTCTACAAGTTCAGCAGACCAAGACAGTTTATCACCTCGGGCGGACTCGGAACTATGGGATACGGCCTGCCCGCTGCCATAGGCGCTCAAATCGCCAAACCCGACCAGACCGTCGTCGATATCGACGGCGACCACAGCTTCAATATGACTATGACGGAGCTTTCCACAGCCGTCCAGCACAAGCTGCCCATCAAGGTCTGCATTATAAACAACGGCTATATGGGTATGGTCCGACAGTGGCAGCAGCTCTTCTACGAAAGGCGCTACTCCTGCAACTCGCTGCAGAACCCCGACTACGCAACGCTCGCGAGAGCCCTCGGCGCAGAAGGCATCACCGTGAACGAAAAAGAGGACGTCCCAAAGGCAATAAAGAAAATGCTCACCATAAAAGACAAACCCTGTCTGGTTGATTTCAGGGTCGAAAAAGAAGAAAATGTCTGGCCTATGGTCCCCGCAGGTAAAAGCCTCCACGAAATGGACGGCCTCGACATCCTTCAAAGCCTCATTTAAGGAAAGGCAGGCCCCTATATGAAACATATTATCAGTGCTTTGGTTGAAAATAAGCCCGGCGTCCTCGCACACGTATCCGGCATGTTCGCCGCTCGCGCCTTCAATATAGACTCCCTCGTCGTCGGACGCACCGAAGATGCGAACATGTCTCGAATGACTATTGTCGTCAGCGGCGACGACAGAATCCTCGAACAGGTCCGCAAACAGCTGGCCAAAGTCGTCCCCGTCGTCAAGGTCCAGGACTTCGCCGGCGAACCGGTCATCACAAGAGACCTTATGCTGATAAGCATCTCCGCACCGCCCGCAAAAAGACCGGAAATCCTCGCACTTATCGAAATGTTCAAGGGCAAAGTCGTCGATATAGGCCAGAAATTTGTTATGGTCGAAATCAGCGGCCCGGAGGAAAAAATCGAGGCCTTCATCGACGTCTGCAAACCTTACGGCATAAAATCCGTCGCCCGAACAGGCACCATCGCTATGCCAAGACAAACAAAAGAAACTTAAATCAGATTGCACCTCGCATAACGCCCATTGCGATATGCAAGCTACAAACAAATTTCTTGCTTGAAAACGCGGATATACTATAATAATTTACAGATTAAGTTTATATGACAGTGTAATCAGTGGAATCTGTGGCTAAACTTACTATAGAAATTGGGAGATTTTGATTATGGCACTAAAAATTTTCTACGAAAAGGACGCACCGATAAATGCACTAAAAGGCAAAAAGGTTGCGGTCATCGGCTACGGCAGCCAGGGACACGCACACAGCCTCAACCTGCGCGACAGCGGAATTAAAGTGGCGGTTGCGGAGCTCAAGCAAAGCCCGAATTACAAGATAGCACTCAAGCACGGTTTTACGCCTACAGACATCCGGACCGCCGTCAAAGATGCAGCGCTTATCATAGTCACAGTTCCGGACGAGGTTCAGGGAACGGTCTATAAAAAGCTGATTGAGCCGAATCTGAAGCCCGGCCAAACGATGGGCTTCTGTCACGGCTTCAATATACATTTCAAATACATCGTCCCACCCAAAGGCGTCAATGTGGTTATGATAGCGCCTAAAGGCCCCGGCCATCTGGTCCGCAGCGAATTCGAAAAGGGCGGCGGCGTCCCCTGCCTCGTCGCCGTCAAACAGGATGCAACCGGCAACGCACTCAAAACTGCACTCGCCTGGGGAAGGGGCATCGGCGGCGCAAGGGCCGGCATTATCAAAACCACCTTCAAAGAGGAAACCGAAACAGACCTCTTCGGCGAACAATGCGTCCTTTGCGGCGGACTAACCAGCCTTATCAAGGCAGGCTTCGAAACCCTCGTCAAAGCCGGCTATCAGCCCGAAATCGCTTACTTCGAATGTATGCACGAGGTAAAACTGATTGTTGACCTTATGTATCAGGGAGGCCTGAGCTATATGCGATACAGCATCTCCAATACCGCAGAATACGGCGACCTGACCAGAGGCTCCAGAATCATCAATAAAAAAACAAAGAAAGAAATGCAGAAAATCCTTTCGGAAATCACCAGCGGCAGATTCGCCAAAGAATGGGTCGCAGAATACAGGGGAGGACTAAAGAAGTTTAACAGATTATACGAAAAAGACTATAACTGCCGGCTCGAAAAGGTCGGCAGGAAACTGCGTAAAATGATGAAATGGATAAACGTAAAAGAAGTTTAAATCCTTAACTTGAAGCGAACACAAAAAATGAAAAACAAAAAAAACACCTTCAACAAACTGAGTCTAACTCTATCGGCTGCTGCACTGCTGTTTACTCTTTTGTCCTCATCAGGCTGCAGCGTGGTCAACCTCGTCAAAATAGAAGGGCCGCCTTCAAATGCCGAAATCATCAGCGGCTACTATGATATAACCCTGAAGGTAAGCTCCGCAACGGACAGTCTCGACGAAATCCTCCTGCCCGAATATCGAGCTGCTCAGCCAGACAAAGCGTGTCATCGCAGCCTCAGGACAAAAAAAAGGCGGGTACAAATCTTGGCTAAAAGTCGCCGCCTTCGATGAAAACGAAAAGGCCGCAAAACGAAAATACCTCGTCATCGAGGATGAAAACCCGAAAACACTATTCGCCCAGCCGCTCGCCTCCGCCTATATTGAATGCCAGATGGTCATCGACAAGGAGCTGCAAGACTGCACCTTATGCGAATCAGCCGGCCAAACTGCTGGCAATTCTCAATGTTCTCCAGAAAAAGGCCGCCGGGGATATCGCCGAAGTAAGTGCCGATAACAAAACAATAAGGTTGTGCGGCGGCCTTCTCAACCAGGCCCTCTCCGCCGCCATAACGCACCTCGAAAGCTCACCCGCACAAACAGCACAGCTCAGCAGCAACGGCGTTAATTTCAGCCACCCCAGCCTCAACGAAGGTAAAATCCAGATGGGCATCGATTACGACATCGCAATCGTTCAGATTAAACTCGGCTCGTATGTGGAAAAATGGAAACTGCGTTTTGAAAAGGAAATTGAAAAGGAAGAGCCTGTCTGGTAACCCCAACACAAAAAGCAAAAAACCACCGAGAAACCAAATTCTCCCCGCCGAAGGTGGATTCTTCTTTACCTATTTAGAAATTCAAAAATCAAATTTCAAATATCAAAATTTTTGATATTTGAATTGAAAAAAATGAGTGGGTCTGTAAGCCGAGTTCTGTAAATGACGGTCATTTGTCTTGGCCGGCTGTTGCCAGCCGGCTCATAGCGGCCTACCCGCTGTTCATACCCGGGCCAGGTACCGCAAAACTGACGATGCAATCGCCGGTTTCGCCGTCAGCATATTTGGCCTTGCAGGCGGTGGGGTTTGCCCTGCCGACACCATTACTGATGCCGCGGTGCGCCCTTACCGCACCTTTTCACCATTGCCTGTGTCCCCTTTTGGGGGACCATCGGCTGTGTATTTTCTGTGGCACTTTCCCGCCCCCGCTGCTTGTTTGCACAAGCAGCGGGGGGGCAGCCGTTAACTGTTACCGCGCCCTGCCCTGCTCGGACTTTCCTCCCCCGCCGTTTTCCCCGCAGTTTGCTTGTGCAAACAAGCAACGGGGAGCAGGAGCGACCGCCCGACCCACTCATAAAAACATTATATCAAAAATCAAATATAAAAAATCAAAAATTACGAATCGAAGGTGTTTCTCCTCAAGCGGTTATCAACTCCTCAATACTGACGCAGCCAGCCTGTCGCTGGCGAACCTGCTCGACAAACGCCTCCAGCCTCGTCGTCAAAGACGGGTCCTCCTGACCATCAAAGCTCAAGTTCAGTATTGGCATACCGTCGCAATCGGCGCTTATCCGCTTCGTCTGCATGCTTACAATGGTCGAGGGCATACAGGTGAACGGCATCACATTAACGACGCCTCCGCAGCCCTGATGATAATACTCCACCATTTTGCCGACACTCAATATCGCCTCACCCTCGAAGGATTGGTGTATATAAGGCTCTGCCATTTCGATTGCTTCCTCAACATCTCCTTCCGCAAGCCTTCCAAACCTTTTTTCCAGAGGCCTGGCCAATTTTCTCTCTATCCTGTGCTGATAAAAACTCTGCGTCTTATTGACAAAAATATCCCGCCAATCACCCCGCCTGCCTGCCTGGGCAGCCCTCGTAAAATTAGTGTAATAAATCCATTCCGCAAGCGGCGCAAGTTCACAGACCGCCCCGAGCTGTTCGAGCCTGATTATAAGATTGTCGTTCGCAAACGGATGACTCCGGACATAAATCTCGCCGACAATCCCGACCTTCGGTTTTGCCTGCTTGGTATCGAGTTCAATCGAGCCAAAATCATCCGCAATTGATTCGGCCAGCCGGCAAAAATCTGATAGCTTCTCTCTTTTTTCAACAGCCTCGACCCATCTCTGGAGCGACTTATCGTAAATCCGCTGCGCCTCAAGTCTATCCTTTGCGAATGGTCGCAGCCGCAAAATCAGCTTATGCAATAGGTCAATCCCAACCACAGCGACCCAAACATCCCGCAGGAACGCCGTCTTTGAAACGTCAAGAGCTTCGCAAAAATCATCATAGAATCGGCTGTCCTGGTTCGGCGTTATAACCGGCACATCCGCGCAGCCTACCTGCCGCAGAACGAGCTTGTGCAGACAGTTATACATGCCGAATCTGCAAGGCCCGCAGGCGCCCGGCATAAAAAACGCCGCCCCGTTTCCACCGAAACCCGCTCTCTTTACAATCTTGAGCATATCGCCGGTCGTAATCGCACACGGCAGACACTCCTTGCCCGTAGTGAACGCCCGCCCTTCAATCATCGTCCGCTCATCCGCCAGCGGCATCACCTCCGCAGGCTGACCATACCCACGCAAACATGCCGCCAGCCCATAAGAATTATCGCCCATATACGGAATATACCAGGTTCGCTTTCGATTAGAAGTCTGCCTCGCATCGTTTACCTCTGCTGGAACAATCCGCCGCCCGTCCGACTTGTAATACTTCAAACTGTCCAAAAATGCCTCAAGCCGGGTGATAACCCCTGCATCTGCGGAATGCTCGTCAATCTCCAGCTGTAGGCACGGCTTCTTGCCCATAATATCCTTAAAGAACGTCATCAAAAACGAATCCGGCCCGCAACTGAAATTCGATAAATATATCGCAAAGAGCCGCTCATCTCGTTTTATCAATTCTGCCGCACGCAAAATCTTCTGGCCATAAGACCAGAACATCGCCTTGTGCAGCCCCACATCGCCGAGCCTCGCCTTACTCAAATTCAGCATATCCACCGGAATCATACGAACACCGAGGTTGGCTATTTTTTCCGGCAACCGCAGGTTCACTTCTTCATCGCAACCGTTATAAGGCCGACTGACGAGAACAAAAAGCCTCTCATCAGGACGCAATTTATCTAAAATTTCCTTGCCTTTCTCCCTGATTGCCCGCTCAAAGCCGGCCTGTGCCTTCTGCGCCGCACCAGGGCCTTCATAACAGCAGACCTCGAAACACCCAATTTTTTGCCGAACTCAACAAACGTTTTGCGAAGAAGTTTTTCCCCTTCGCCCAGCCGCAAAGGTGCGGTTAAAATCTCTGTGCCGCCTAACCGGTCGCCAAAAGCGCTCTTCACCTGATAGGCAAACGACTGCACATAAGGACATAACTGGTTATATTCATTCTCGGCAAAACCGACCGGCATTGAGACAATGCTCGGCAAAAAGATATAATCGACCCCCTTTTCGATAAGCTCCGCTATATGACCAAAGGCAACCTTAACCGGATAGCAGGTCTGGGCCGGCACCGTTTCAACGCCGCTGCGGATTATTCTCTTGCTGGTCTTGCCCGATAAAACAGGCTGCATACCCAGCTCCTTAAAAAACCTAGCAAACAACGGCAAAAGCTGCCAGCCAACCAGAGCCATCGGTATGCCCACCGTCTTTACCCCGGCACTCTTCGTTGCGCCCGAAGAAAAGCCCTCCAATCCGGCGAATTCAAACATCTTCTTTTGCCTGTATTCAAACGCATCAAACCCTTTTTTGACGGGCCTCTTCTTCTTCAGATTATACCTGTCGCACCGCGAGCCGTAATACAACGGCTCGGAACCCTGCAGCTGCACCGTCTTTATCTCACAGCCGTTCGGACAATGCTCGCAGGAAAAAGACTCCACCGTATATTTAACATTGACGAGATTTTCAAACCCTCTGAATCTGCTCTTCTCCGCCGCCCCGCCGCCAAGATGCTCCGAAACTATCGCCGCCGCACCGATAGCGCCCGTCACCTCGTGATGGTCAGGCACCATAACAGGCCTGCCGGTCACCTCCTCAAACGCCGACCATACCGCCTTGTTAAAAGCCGTCCCGCCCTGAAAACAGATATGCTGCCCGACCCTGCGCCTTCCGACAACGCGGTTCAGATAATTTGTCACTATCGAATAGCTCAAACCCGCAACAAGGTCCTCATTCTTGGCACCGCGCTGCAGGAAACTTATCAAATCCGACTCCATAAAAACAGTGCATCGCTCGCCTAACTTAATAGGGCTTTCGCTTTCAAAGGCCTTTCGGGCAAACTCCTCTTTTATATTTATTCCGAGCCTGGTCGCCTGCTCCTCAAGAAACGACCCTGTCCCCGCCGCACAGGCGTGGTTCATTTCAAAATCAACCACCACGCCGTTCTCAATCGCAATATATTTACTATCCTGACCGCCAATCTCAAAAATTGTATCAACTTCAGGATTTATTATTGCTGCACCGGCGGCCTGTGCCGTTATCTCATTGACGACAAGGTCGGCTCCAATAAAATCGCCGGTCAAATACCTGCCCGAACCGGTCGTCGCCGCACCCAAAATCTTCACCCTGCCCGCTACCTGCCTGCCGACAATATCGAGTACCTGCTGAACCGCCTCCAAAGGCCTGCCCGCAGTCATAATATATGTCTTCGCCAAAAGACGCTTCTGTTTATCTATCACCGCAACCTTCGTGCTTATCGAGCCGACATCCAGACCAAGATACGCCTCGACCGGTTCCCCTGACAGAAGCAGCTGGTCATAAATCACATTTTTCGGTTCCGGCAGCGTCGGTTTCTGCAGTCTTGCCTTCCTCGGTGCGCCTTCAAGGCCACCCCCCCGCCCCGATAAATATTCATCTATCTTTTCCAACTTTATGCCGCCGTTGCCTTTGCCGTCCGCCTTTCCTCTGGCGACGAGAACTGCACCCAATGCCCCCGTAAAGAAATGCTTTTCCGGCACAATCAGCCCGCCCCAACCCAGCTCGAATACATCCTCCAGCGCCCTTACAACGCCGGCATTAGCCGCCACACCGCCCGTAAAAACTATAGGCCTTAAAAACTCCCGCCCGCAGCCGAGATTGCTCTTCAGATTCCTCGCCAGTGCAAGACACAGGCCCGCCACAATATCACAAACAGGCGTGGCCTGCTGCTGCAAGTGTATCATATCGCTTTTGGCAAAAACCGAGCATCGCCCCGCCATCCGCGGCACCGTCCTGCTCTGTAATGCAAGAGCGCCGAACTCGTCCTCGATGTCCACCCCGAGCCTCTGCGCCTGCTGGTCAAGAAAAGAACCCGTCCCCGCCGCACATACGGTATTTAACGCAAAGTCGCTTATACGAGCCGTCTTGTCTGTCCGCAAAAGAAAAATCAGCTTCGTATCCTGCCCGCCCATATCAATAACCGTCGCCTGGTGTTGCTGTGGATACAAAAACGCAATCGCCGCCGCCTGCGCCTGAACCTCATTGGCAAACGGCACATTCATAAGCTGCGAAAACATCCTGCCCGCAGACCCCGTCGCCGCCACAAGCTCAACATCCGCAGGATTAACCCCCGCCAAAATTCTATCGAGTTGCTCCCGCACTGTCTCCATAGGCCGACCGAGCGTCCTTTTATACTCCTCAAAAATGATTTTGTTGCCGTCATCGAGAACAATTATGTCGCTGCTGGTCGAACCGATGTCGATTCCGACAGAGAGCTTTCCTCTGCAGGCCAGCGGCACGACATTATGTTGCCGACCTCCCACCAACGAGCCCAAATCCTTTATGCGCCTATCTTCCATATCTGCCTTCCCAAAAACAGTTTTGACTCCACATTATAATTAAAAAAACTCTGCTTTACAAATAATTCTGCAAACCAAACGCAACAATCGCCGACAATCTCACGATAGTTATTGCAAAAGCCCGCCTCGCACAGAGCCGAGCAGCGAAATAAGCTTCCTCTGACCGGCAGAGTCAATTGCCGACATCATCTTCTTGACCTGCCGCGCATACAGCGGCTCAACTTTAGCGAAAAGTTTTTTGCCGTCCGTCGTCATCTTGATTACATTACTCCTGCGGTCGCCCACAGCCGCCGTCCTGACAACTAAACCCTGCTTTTCCATCCTGTCAACAAGCGAGGTAACATTGGCGCGGTTGACAAGCATCATATCGCCAATCTCGGCCTGCGTAAGCCCGCCCGAAGCCCCGGGTTGATACGCAAGCAGCATCAGCACGTTAAACTGAACATCCGTCAAACCAAACTCGCGAAAAAACCCATCAGCCCTCTTCTTTATCTGCGATGCTGTGTAATAAATGCTCAGAGCCGCCTCATGTTCGAGAGCCTTTATCGGCTTCCGAAGCTTCAGCTCCTGCCCGAGCGACATATATCCTGCCCTTTCATTTATTAAAATAAAAATGTTAATGAGTAAATTATATATATGCAAACTAAAATGTAAACAGAAAAATCCAGCCTGCGGGAAAATTTTTTGGCCACAATATACTGTGCAAAACCTATTAAAAACCCGCGATTCTTCTAACAAACAAGGCCGGTTTCATAACAGGTCTGGAGATTATTTTCTTTCCGCCCCTTTTGTTAACAACCCAGCCTGCCGAAATTCACAGATTAAGCGTAAATAGATATGGTCGCAAGTTGCTTGTGCGAAAGGGGTTATAAATCCCCCGAAAAGAAATAACACCTGCAACAGGGTATACTAATAAAGAATACTAATCTAATTAAGTAATAGTATAGGTACAAACACGTAAGAATCATTAAGAACCAAACCCAGGAAAGGGTAAATTTTTTAACAAAAGTCCTTGAGGGAACAGCAGCTTTATTGTAGACTAACATTTTATTTTGGGAGATTAGATATGAAGGTAAATTTTAACAGAGCGGCTTTTGCCGAGGCTCTCGGCCTGCTTGCTTCAGTCGTGCCGGCCAGAACCCCGAAACCGATTCTACGCTGCGTCAGGCTGACCGCCGGCGAAAAAGAAATAACGATACGCGCCACAGACCTGGAGGTGGGCGTCAACTACCGCGCCTACGAGGTGCAGGTGGAAAAAAGCGGCGATGTCGTCGTGCCGGCTGACAAACTAACTGCAGTCGTCCGCGAAAGCACTGACGATGTGCTGGCTCTCGAGGTTAAAGACGGTATCTGCAAAATTACCGGTTCAGACAGCCACTTCACAATTTACGGACAAGACGCCGCCGCATTCCCGGAGGTGTCGGGCTTTGACGGCCAGCCGGACCTCGAAGTTGGTTTGCAAAACCTTCAGTCTGCCGTCAAGCAAACCCTCTTCGCTACCGCAAGGGAAAGCACACGATACGCACTCAACGGCATCCTGTGGGAAATAAAAGGGAAAAAACTCGCACTTATCGCCACCGATGGCCGCAGACTCGCACGAAGCAGAATAAATCTCGCAGCAGCGCCGGCCAAAAATCTCGAGGCCTCCAAAATAATCGTGCCAGCAAAAACCCTCTCCCTGCTCGAAAAGCTGCCCGCAGGCGAAAAAGACACCGCCGCAGTAAAGTTTGTCGATAACCAGATTCTGCTCGCCGCTGGAAATGTGGTCATAAGCTCGAATCTTATCGAAGGCACATTCCCGAAGTATGAGGATATAATCCCTTCTGATTATGATAAGAAAATCACGTTGCCGACAGAGGCCGCCCTCAGCGCCGTCAGGCGTTCCGCACTGCTTACCAGCGAGGAATCCAGAGGCATTCACCTTGCCATCAGCAAAGACAAGCTGGTCTTTGCCTGCAGAGCGCCGGAAACCGGCGATGCGACAGTCGATATGCACATCGATTACGACGGAGCGCCGATTGAGATAGGCTTCAATCCGCAGTATATTATGGATTGTTTGCGCATTTTGCCGGAGCAGCAGTTCACTCTCGAGCTTGGCCAGCCCGACAGGCCCGGCCTGATTAAATGCGGCAAGGATTTCCTCTATGTCCTTATGCCCATCAACCTCAGCTAAGAGCCTGCTGCTCACCCGAGAATCTGTCGGAAGGTCGAACATACCATGCAAATTGAACAGGCTAATATGATTAAAAATTATGACAGAACCAATAAAATCAACAATACCGGCCAATCCGCCTTCGGCGGAACCGGCAGAGTTCCTGCAGGGCCGATGAAAATCGGCGACTGTCTCCAGCAGTTAATGCAGAAAATTGTTGAGCCAAAAACGGAACAGTATCAGTCCGTCTGTGCACTCTGGGACAAAATCGTCCCCGTGAATCTGCGCCCGCACTGCAAAATTATTGAGATAGATGCCGGTGTCGTTAAGGTGCAGGCCGATTCGCCTTCGTACCTCTTTGAGCTGCGATTGAACAGCCGACAATTGCTCCAGCAGATGCAGAAAAAAATCCCGCGCCTGCGCATTAAAAGTCTGAAGTTTGCTGTCGGCCAATGCACCAAAGACGGCTGCTCATAAAATAGGCGTTTGGCCGATATAAATATTGAGAACTTATAACAAAACCGAACTTTTTCTTTTGTCATTCCTGCGAAGCTTGTCCAGAGCAAAAGCGGGGAGCGGGAATCGGGAGGTCCCGATTGGGGTTTTGTTAAAGTCTCTAAAAAGGAGTTAAAAAAGTGTCAAAAACGGCGGTTAAAGACCACTCTTATGATGCAAGCAAGATAAAAATTCTTGGCGGCATAGATGCAGTCCGAAAAAGACCGGATATGTACATCGGCGATAGAGCCACCGGCGGCCTCCACCACCTCGTTTATGAAGTACTTGACAACTCAGTTGACGAGACGCTGGCAGGCTACTGCGACTCTATCCTCGTCCAAATCCAACCTGATGGCAGCTGCGCCGTCGAAGATAATGGCCGCGGAATACCCGTCGAAATGCACAAAGAAGCGGGCAAAAGCGCTCTCGATGTCGTCCTGACAACGCTCCACGCCGGCGGCAAGTTTGACCAGGAAAGCTACAAAGTCGCCGGCGGCCTCCACGGCGTCGGCGTCAGCGTCGTCAACGCACTCAGCGAATGGCTCGAAGCAGATATCTTCCGCGACGGCGAACACTTCCACTTCGAATGCGCGCGGGGCGTGGCGAAAGGTAAGGTCAAAAAAGTCGGTCCATCCAATAAAAGAGGAACAAAAATAACCTTTATGCCCGATGAGGAAATTTTCGGCGACATCGAATTTGACTACGAAACACTCCTCAAACATATCCGCGAAGTGGCTTATCTCAATGCCGGCCTCCAGATAACCTTTAAAGACGACCGAAATAACAAAAAAGCCGTCTTTAAGTTCGACGACGGCATCAAGGCTTTCGTAAAACACCTCAACGAGGGAAAGGAAATCCTGCACAAGGATGCTATTTATTTCGCAAAGGACGATACCAACTCAACGATGACCTGCGAGGTGGCAATGCAGTATAATGTCGGCTACACCGAAAATGTCCTCGTCTTCGCCAATAACATTCGCAACATCGACGGCGGAACGCATCTGTCCGGCTTTAGAGCCGCACTGACCAGAACAATGAACTACTATGCAAAAAACAACAACCTGCTCAAAGACGGCCAGGCAACCACAGGAGACGACCTGCGGGAAGGACTAACAGCAGTAGTCTCGGTAAAACTTGGCAACCCACAGTTCGAGGCACAGACCAAGGTTCGGCTTACCAATCCCGAGGTCGGAACGTTCGTCGAAACCGTCGTCAACGAATACCTCGGCCACTTCCTCGAGGAGCATCCTGCGGATGCAAAAAGAATTCTGACCAAGGCCATTCAGGCCGCCGCCGCACGGGAAGCAGCCCGAAAGGCCCGTGAGCTGACCAGGCGAAAAGGAGCCCTCAGCAGCGGAAACCTACCCGGAAAACTCTGGGACTGCGCCAGCAGAGAAAAAGAAACCACCGAAATATTTATCGTCGAGGGCGACTCGGCGGGCGGCTCCGCAAAATCCGGCAGAGACAGAAACATCCAGGCTATCCTGCCCCTCAAAGGAAAAATCCTCAACGTCGAAAAAGCACGTTTCGAAAAAATGCTCGCCCACGAGGAAATAAGAACTATCATAAGCGCTTTAGGAACAGGTATCGGCACCGATGAGTTTGATATCGCAAAATGCAGATACGGCAAAATAATCCTTATGACAGATGCCGACGTGGATGGCGCACACATCAGAACACTGCTGCTGACCTTCTTCTTCAGACAAATGTCGCAGCTTATCGAAAATAATATGATTTACATAGCCCAGCCGCCTCTGTATGAAATAAGAGCAAAAGGCCAAAAAAAATCCGATTACGTCCTCACAGAAGCCCAGATGCACAAACTTATGGTCAGCAGAGGCCTTGAGGGGGCAGTCCTTCTCGTCAAGGATCCCGGCAAAAAGGCAAAATCAGGCGACAAGACCAAAAAGCCCCTGCCGCCGGAAAAAACAAAAAAAATCGCCGACAAACAGCTCGCAGAACTGGTAAAAATCCTCTCCGAGGCAGAACGGCTCATAGCCGTCCTGAATAGACGCGGCATAAAGTTTAACTCCTTTCTGCAGCAGTATTACGGCGCAGGCGGGCTGCCTATGTTCAGAATCCGACCTAAAGACAGCACAGAAGAGCTTTACTACGACAGGGCAAAATACGAGAAAAGGCTCGATGAGCTCGAAAAAGCGTCAAAAAAATCCAACGGTGAAGAGACTTATGAAGCCGAAGAGCTGCACGAAGTCAACCGCCTCAACCAGATAAACGTAAAATTGAAAGACCTGCTCGCTCTCGACCTGACAGATTATTTGCTGAAAATCGAACGCACAGAGTCCGGCGAGGCCCTGCCGACAAAATTCCAGCTGATGAGCGGCGAAGACAGCTTCGAAGTCGCCTCCCTCGGTGAAATATGCTCCGCCGTCAGACAGACTCGGCGGAAAAGATATCGAAATAAAGCGATTCAAGGGCCTCGGCGAAATGAACGCCGAACAGCTCTGGGAAACAACGATGAACCCTGCATCGAGAACCCTCCTGCGGGTAAGGCTCGAAGACGCCGGAGAGGCCGACAGGCTTTTTTCCATACTGATGGGCGATGACGTCGAGGAACGAAGGGATTTTATCCGCGACCACGCCCTCGAAGTCCAAAACCTCGATATATAACAAACAGTGTGGTTTTGCGCAAACCGCGGTAAAATACAAACCAGATAAATAAACAAATCCTTCAGGATTGCTCTTGGCACAGAAGTTGCTGGAGAAATTTTGACTGAAAAATATTTTATAAAGAGAATTTTATTTTAAAAAGAAAAATTTTTTACTTGCAAACAATATCGGCTGTTGTCAAAATCACATTAGTAAGATTGGAAGCGAATTTGAGATAAAAGTTGGTGCATTGAAAAAGGGCAGTTAATTTTTATTGGAGGCAGAAAAGTGTTCACTAAAACTCATCTTGTCAGCCTCGCTCTTTTGTTCTGCACAATCCTGATTGGCGGCTGTTCGCCCAGCAATAGCAATGAGCCCGCAGCTACTGCAAGCCAGACCCGGCTGAGAATCCAAAGACAAATCCAAAACAATTATAAAGACCCTGATGCCCATTACCAGATGGGAAAACTTCATCAGGCTGACGGCCTCTGGTCGCAGGCTGAACACGAATTCACCGTCGCTCTCAGCTTCGACCCTGTCCACAGGCCCTCACAGGCCGCTATGGTCAAAATCCTTTTCGACAGCGGCCAGTCCGCCAAGGCCAAACTTTCCGCCGACTTCTATATAAATCAGGCCTCAACTTCCGATGTCGGCTCGCTCGACCTTGGAATTGCGTTCCAGAAAGAAGGCCTCGATGATTACGCCCTGACCTGCTATCAGAAGGCCCTTAGCCTCGCTCCATCGTCGGCGCAGGCCAATAAACAGGCTCGGCTATTACTACTTAAAGAAAGGCGACAAAGAAAAGGCAAAGGATTACCTGATTCGAAGCTTCCAGACAGACCCTTATCAGCCGGATGTCGCAGGCGAACTCGGAAGGCTCGGCGTGGCTATCCAGTCCAGCCAGATGCCAACACCAAGTGTTGCTCCCAGTGCAGGAAAACAGACGAAATAATAAAATTGAAAGTTAGTTTTCTATGGCCCTGTGGCGAATGGAATCGCCGCGGGGTTTTTTTATCCGCTAACAATACAGGCATCAGCCTGTATTTCTTTAGAAAAATTTTCCCGCTGGCCGATATAATCCTTGTTGGAAACGTTAAAAAACGGGGTTCAGACCCGCCGCAGGCAGGCCCGAAAATGCCCGTTTTTTTGCCCTCTTTTATCGGACCGTAAAGGAAACAACAGTGAAAAAAAATCAAACACGAAGCCTTGTCATTACCGCCCAAAGTCTCGGCTTAATCTTCCTGCTTATCCTAATCTTTAGCTGCCTGTCCTTCAATGTCGGCGACTGGCCCAGCTTATACACCTCGCCAAACAATAATCCGCCCAAAAACTGGTGCGGCTCAGCCGGCGAATTCTGTGCCTATCACCTGCTTTATTTCATCGGTCCCGGTGTCTTTGTCCTCCTTCTTTATGGGTTATGGCTGCTCGGCTTCAAGATCGCCGGCAAAAAAATCGCCCAGCCGGCATTGCGAACCATAGGTGCGGCGCTGCTCGCAATGGCAATATCCTCCACGTTCTTCTGCTTGTGGCCCGCAAAGATGTTCGAGTTCCCCATCGGCTCAGGCGGCCTTGTCGGCGTCGGCGCCGCTACCTTCCTCAAGGCCCATTTCGCCTCCTTCGGCACATTTCTCTTGCTGCTCGCCCTCTGGATAGTCGCAGGACTGCTGCTTGCCGATGACCTGGTCGTCCTCACACTGCAATACGTCGGGACAGGTTTCGTAAAAGGTTTGGGCCTGATTGCCCCCGCTTGGGAAACCGCCATTGAACACTCGGAAAACGTTAAGGATATCTGGCGCCGCTTAAGCGCCAGACAAAAGAAACTCACGCCGCAGGAACAATTGATTATATCGCTGGGCAGAGCGAAATCCGCCGCAGGCGAAGCAGCAGCGCAAGGTAGTATCGCTAACATAAAAGAGATAAAATATGACCAGAAGACCACACACACACAGCCTTCGCAAATCCTCCTTCGGCAGACCGAACACCCCGATGAATCTGATACACCGCAGGCCTTCGATGATTACACCCTGCCGCCCCTCGAACTGCTCAGCGAGCCGGAATATACCTTCTCCGAACTGCAGGGCAAGGTCGTAAAATCGAAGGCCGCCGCCCTCGAAAAATTACTCTCCGAATTCGGCATCGATGCCCGGGTCGTCGCCGCAGACACAGGCCCGGTCGTCACTATGTTTGAGCTGGAGCTGGCGCCCGGCATAAAGGTAAGCCAGATAAGCTCCCTCTCTAACGACATCGCCCGAGCGCTCTCTGCAGGCGTGTCCGCGTCGTCGCCCCGCTGCCCGGCAAGCACACCATCGGCATCGAAGTGCCTAACCTCGAAAAAGAAAGAGTCCGGATGAAAGACATCATCCGTCTGGCAGGCAAAAAAAGCGACGATATGCAGATACCGCTCTTCCTCGGCAAAGATTCCGCAGGCGAGGCCCTCGTATCAGACCTCACCGGTATGCCGCACCTGCTCATCGCCGGCACCACAGGAAGCGGCAAAAGCGTCTGCATCAACAGCATAATCACAAGCGTCCTTCTGACCAAAAGGCCCGACGAGGTAAAATTTATCCTCATCGACCCGAAAATGGTCGAAATGACCGCCTTCAATACAATCCCGCACCTTATGTGCCCAATCGTCACCGAAACCAACCGAGCCGTCCAAATCCTCGAATGGGCAACAGTCAAAATGGATGAACGATACGCACTGTTCGCCGAGGCCCGCGTTAAAAACATCACTGAATTCAATAGCCTCGGCCCGGAGGAAATAATCAGGCGTTTCGCTCCGACCAGTCCCGACGAAGAAGCCAAAATACCCAAAAAGATTCCCTATATCGTAATCGTCATAGACGAATTGGCAGACCTTATGATGACCGCCCCGAAGGAAATCGAGGCCTACATCGTCCGCCTCGCCCAGAAAAGCCGCGCTATCGGAATCCACATCGTCCTCGCTACGCAGCGTCCGCAGGCCACCGTCGTCACAGGCCTTATCAAATCCAATATGCCTACCCGAATCGGCTTCCGCGTCGCCGCCAAGATGGACAGCCGTATCATACTCGACCAAAACGGCGCAGAGGCCCTCCTCGGCCAGGGCGATATGCTCTTCCTCAAGCCCGGCACCAGCGACCTCATCCGCGCACAGGGTACTTATGTCGACGAGGATGAAGTAAAGAAAATCGCCAGATTCCTCAAGGATGTCGCCGAACCGCAGTTCCATCCCGAGCTAACGCAACTCAACCGCGTCGATGTCGTTGATATGGAAACAGATGAGCTGTTCGATGAGGCCATCCGAATCGTCCTCGAAAGCGAACGCGGCTCCGTCTCACTCCTGCAGCGAAGGCTTTCTGTCGGCTACGCCCGCGCTTCGCGAATGATTGAGGCGATGGCCGCTATGGGCGTCCTCGGCGAATACAAGGGCAGCCAGGCCCGTGAAGTCCTCATCACCACTGAAGATTACGAGAAAATGAAACAGCAGCACGAGCAATCCGCCGCAGGCGGACAATACGAATCACAACAAGTCGTTGATGAAGAAGAACCCGCCAACGGAAACGAACCTGAACCTGTCGCCAAAGCCTCAAAGTCTAAACGCCACTCTGTACCAATCACCGGTGAAGATTGATTCAATCCAAGTTGTTTTTAGCCCCGCTATCACGACGGCGGATTCTTGCTTGCCGCTACCTGAATCTCGAGATTTTTTGTTTTGACGGGAGTGGCGGTTTTAGATATTGTATGGTCTCAGAGTTTGTTGTTATCTATTGTGAATGGGTGATATAGGAGAAAGAATAATGACTGAAGAAATCTATGAAGTTCCCATAAAAGATATAAAGGATCCTGCTAAAGGCGGTCTCAATGTTAGACAAACCGATAGAGATATAGAAATTGGGGAGCTTGCAGAGAGCATCAAAAAGCATGGGCTTTTGCAACCAATCGTTCTACGAGGAGAGTTTGGTAGTCCTCCATATGATTTAATTATGGGACACCGGAGATTGGCAGCACACAAGCAGCTTGATAAGAAGGACATAAAAGCTCGTTTTAAACCGCCAGACTACGATGATTTCAAGGCAAAGATTGAATCATTAATCGAGAACGTACAAAGAGTGCAACTTAACCATGCTGACGCAGCGGAGGCTATTACCTCAATTTATAAAAAGTATGGAAGAGATGAACGTAAAGTAGCAAAAGAATTAGGGTTGTCTTTACGAACCGTGAGGGACTACATTAAGATTGAAGAACAGGCTTCACCTCATGCGAAAGAGCTTCTTCGCGAAGGAAAAGTTGATAAAGCGGATATAAAAAGGGCTATAGCCGCAGCACAGGGAGACTTGAGAAAGGCTGACCAACTACTAGACGCCATGCCAGAGCTGTACAACCACGAGAAAAAAAGAGCTGTTGAATACGCCAGAGAACATCCAAGAGCAAGTGCAGAGCAGATAACCAGTGAGGCGAAAAAACCCAGAACTGCCAAAACGGTTGTTCTAAGTATAGAGCCAAAGATAGATGACGCTTTGACAAAGGCAGAACGGAAGCTTTATATGAACAGAGAAGAAATTGCCTCCAAAGCACTTGAAGAGTGGTTGTTAGAGAACGGTTACATGTCTCGGGAATAGAATGAAAGATCCAAATTTTAAAAACGACAAAAAGCTTGCGAAAGCTTTGTTTTTTATTATTCGATGCACACGAAGAGTTGATCGCCCCGCAGATTTGATAACGCTGTCTAAGAATATTTTATACGCGGAACAGCGATTGAAAAGCTTAAATTCGGTTGCAGAAGCGGTAAAGCTTTCGGTTCAGCAGTTAAAAGATTTTCTAACAGTAGAAAAACTCTGCGACGAGGTTAAGGCGTTGGTAAAGAACCGCTCTATTGACAGTGTAGATGTAGTAAAAAATGTAAGCCAATTGCCATTAGAGAAGCAGAGAACTTTAGCTGACTATTTTGGAAAAGGTCGAATTAGTTCGAAAGATGTACGAATTATCACAACATTTGCCAAAAAGTTTTCTGACAAACCCATAGCGAAAATAATTGCAGATTATGAAAAAACCAAGGACATAAGGATATATGTGGTGCAATTTCGACTGCCTTCGCATTTTAGTAATAAGATTGGCTTGGGTAAGCGGTTTGAAAAAATTATTGGAAAAAGAGGGATTAAAAAATTGCAGCTTGAAAGAGAAACTGCTGTTTTAGAACTTACTACTGCAGGATATAAAAAGTTGAGAGAGGTTGTTCGCCAGAGAAAAACAACTCTAAGGAAGTTTATAGTATCTTTTGTTGAGGACATATCAGGACGAAAATGAGCCCAAAAGGGAATAAAAAACAAACTCTGGCAGGTCATGGTCCAAGATTGAATTTAGAACATTACCATAAGATTTGTGGGATTCTTCATAATTGGAGAATCCACAATTTCATTCGAGCGATAGAAGAGAAGAATGATAAAGGAAGAATTTTAGCGTTTGTGAGGGGGCTGCACTTTTCTGCACAATTGATATACGCAATCCGGGAGTTAATTTCAGAACCAAATTTGAACGTTGATTGGGGACATTTGTTAGACGACAGCAACACTTACTGTTCACGTGAATGTGATATTATTATTTACAAAGGTAAATACTATGGGAGATGGAATGGGGCAGAAAATCCAATTATGGATTTTAAGATTATTGAAAAGAAAAGTGCAATAGCGGTAATAAGTTGTAAATCTTATCTTAAGTCTGGTGCTATTGATAAAGAATATGTGAGATATTTGAAATCCTTTGTTAAAAGGATTTGGCTTTTTGCAGAGTGCTGTGAACCTAAACATGTGGAAAAGATAGCACAGCAGGCAAAAGATGCTGGATATGAAAAATTCTGGTATATGTATAAATGGTCATGTAAAACTGCAAGTTGTGAATATAATGAGGATGGATGGTTGGATTTTGTAACAAAACTAAAAAAGCTGAAGCGGTAGGTTCTGAACCACCGATAGAAAACAGAAAAGGGCTTAATCATAAGAGGCAACCGGTGGTAACTATACCGAAATCATATAAATAAGTGGGCGGATGGGCTTCATAAGACTTTGTCTCCGTTTCATCTAAGGGGGATTCGAGTTGACTGCCCTGTTTGTGGAGAGAAAGGCACGGCGGTATCGAGGTGGGTAAAGGGGCTGACAGTCAAGCCAATTTATATCATTCATAATAGAAACGGCACGGTAAAAAACGTGTGCTCACTTAATGAAGGAGAAGCGAATCAGGTAAGGCCGGTTGCAAAGGTATATCCTTCAGACCTCGGTAGGCTTCTTGCTAATGCTCGATGTTTTGTCTTAATAAGTGGTGGTAAAGACAGTTTGGCTACAATAGTACACACTCAAAAAACAGCAAGGGAGGTTGGTGCCGATTTACAGGCAATTCATGTTGATACTACGTGCGGATTTCCAGAAGTGACAAAGTATGTTCGCAAGGTATGCAAACAGCTTAATGTCAAGTTGAAGATTGTAAGGCCCAAAAGAGATTTTTTTGAAATGGCTCATGAATGGGGGATACCAAATTTCAAATTTCGCTGGTGTTGCAGGGAACTAAAGATAAAGCCTATAAGAGATTTTCTGGACAACGTAAAAGGGCCAAAGGCTGTTATTGATGGAATAAGGGCAGAAGAATCAAATATACGTGCGAACTATTTGCCGATTTGGTTTCATCCAGGCTTTAAATGTATATCAGTAAGCCCCATCTTTCGCTGGACAAAACAACAGGTGGGAAAATATGTCGAGAGTGCTGGTTTGCCAGAAAATCCTGTTCGATCGTTAGGATGCTCTGCAGAATGTTGGTGTGGGGCATATAAGCGAAAAGCAGATTTTTTAAAGCTTAAGGAAATAAAGCCTGAACTGTTTGAAAAACTTTCCGACTTAGAAACTCAAAGTCCAACAGGTTTTACTTTTCTTTACAAAAATGGGGAACAACTCCCTTTGAGTAGACTTTAATAGTCGCTACTTAATCTGACAAACAAATCCTTCTGCCTTTCATTTTGCCTGCCCTGATATATCGTAATTTAAACAGTTACCAATTACGAACAACGGCAATGACAAAAAATAGCTACAATTTTTGCGGTGATTCCGCTATAATCGCCGGCTGTATGCTGAAATTCATAAAGAAATTACTCGCCATTCCTGTCAGGATTTTAGCCCAGTTGCTCGGCATCGGAAACTTTTTCAACACCACCGCATTATGGTCTATTGTCTTCAAGCTGACCGCCGGCGCAGAGGACGGCACAAGCCTGCTCTATACAATCTATCTAAAATACGGACTCGATGAAGCCAGAATCGCCGCCCAAAAGATTATTACCGCCTCGCAATCTGCCAGGCCGATTGTCTTAATCGCCAGCCTCGAATTTCGCGAAGGCAACATCAACGAGACCGACCGATGGGTAAGGCTCGCTGCCGACAGCAACGCAAAAGATGCCGACCAGCTTTTAGTTATCAAATTGTATTTGAGCGAGTTTTTTTCCGAATACGACAAAAAAAGTGTTATCGAAGAAATCCTTTCCAAAAATTACCTGCCGATGGAGGTGACGAGGCTTGCCCTTATTGAAAAATCTTTTTTGGCGCTTGAGGAAAAGGATTGGCAGTTCGCCGGCCAAATCGCCGACAGAATCCTTTCCGTTGAGGAGCATTTTGCCGCCCGAATCATCAAGGCCGCCATTGCAATGGTGAATAAAAACATCGCCGCTGCCGAGCAGCTCCTGACCAAAGCCCAGCACAAAACGCAGCCTGCCCAATTCTACCCCCTTGCCTCACAGGCGCTTCTCTGCATCGGGCAAAGTGAAATGGCTATGGAATATCTTTGCAGGGCAGGCCGGCTCGATAGCCGGCTCATTCAGTCGAATACGCCTTTAGGCAAACTGGCCCGCTCGCAGGAATTCCAAGACTACTGCCAAAGGAGGCAGCATAAATGAACTGGAAAATCGCCTTAATGCTGCTGCCCGGCCTGATTATAGGACTTACTATCCACGAGGCCTCCCACGCACTTTCCGCCAAACTCCTCGGCGACAAAACGGCCTATAAAATGGGCCGTGTAAGCCTAAATCCATTCAAACACCTCTCCCTGCTTGGAACCGCCGCCCTCTTTCTGCTCGGGTTTGGCTGGGGAAAACCCGTCCTCGTCAACCTCTACAACTTCAAAAAACCCAAACTCTATTACCTGCTTACGTCCTTGGCAGGCCCCGTTTCAAATCTGCTTCTCGCCGCCGCCGCACTCGGCATCCTTTACCTTAAGCCCCACTGGACTATCAAATTTCTTGCCTACAGCACCTTCTTTGTCAACGTCCTTCTCTCTGTCGTGAACCTCGTCCCGGTTCCGCCTCTCGACGGCAGCAAAATCTGGCCCTGCCTTATCCCCGGACTGCGACCTACCGTGTCGGGAAAATGGTCGGCCTTCTGGATAATTTTCCTCCTTATCGCCCTTTATACCGGCTGCATTGGCATACTGATAAGTTTTGTCTTCAACCTTATGAACCCTCTTTTACCTGCCTGACCGTTGGAAACGTAAGCGGTAGTTTAGGCGAAATCTTCAAAGAATTTCCAAAAATTCCCATAATCCCCAGCATCCTCATCTTATATCAGTATCACAAACATCGTTATTACAGGCCCAAATTTCTTCCCCGGTTTTTCGTATGAAGAAATCTTAACCTTTCCCAAATTCCCACGATAAGGTTTTTAGAAGAATGCTCTTTGCAAACAGAATAAAGCTGTTTTCTTAGCGTTTACAGGAAGGAGGCCTTGTAAGGGCCAACAACAATTAATAATGTTTTTTTAAGGGGTCAAAAATATGTTAGCAATCGCAAGTAACATGATGGCTTCGAATGCCGCAAGGCATTTGGGCCAAAGCTATGACAGCCTGGCGCAATCAGTGGAAAGACTGTCGAGCGGTCTGAGAATCAACAGCGCAAAGGATGACGCTGCAGGTCTGGCCGTAAGTGAGTCAATGAAGTCTGATACCGCAGTGCTGCAGCAGGGTGTGCGTAACGCCCAGGATGGTATCAGTATGTTACAGACTATGGAAGGTGCGATGGGTACCGTCGACAGCTCTCTTGTCCGTATGAAACAGCTCGCAGAGCAGGCTGCTACGGGTTCGTATTCGACCGCACAGAGGGCGATTATGAACAGCGAGTTCTCAGAAACGGCCAACGAAATCAATCGTATCGCCACATCCACAACGTTTAACGGCATAAAGATGCTCAATAGCTCTGCCGCGGTAACGATAGCTTTCGGCGGCGCAAGCGACACCATCAGTGTCGCCGGCGGCAATATAACTAAGGCCGGCCTCGGCATCTCTAGTTTGAGCATTACCACTGCAGCAAGTGCACAGGCCGCCTTGTCAACTCTGGATAGTGCCATCAACGCAAAGGACACCATCCGTGCAGCGTTCGGCTACAAAATGAACCGTCTCGAAAGCGTCGTCGATGTGCTCAACATTCAGGCTGAGAACCTCTCGACATCACAGTCGCGTGTAGCAGATGTCGATGTGGCAACCGAAATGTCAAATATGACCAGAAACCAGGTGCTCGCTAGCGCCGGTGTTGCTATGTTGGCCCAGGCTAATGCAATGCCTCAAATGGCTCTGAAACTTCTGGGATAATAATGCAAGAGTAAAACAGGGCAAAAAAACCAGGGGAGATGTCCGAAAGCAGCTTTCGGGCATCTCCTCACGGTTGAAATAATCCAAATCATTTTAAGTAATCTCTCTTCCAATTAACTGTAAAGGGCTTGCAGACCATAAAATGTGCTGCGGAGTATAAATAATGAAGGGAATCGATACTTATAAGGAAACTACCGTCGCCACCCAAAACAGGAGTCGGCTCGTCGTTATGCTTTATGAAGGGGCCATCAAGTTTATGAAACTGGCCATCGAGGAACTCGCAGCTGGCAACTACGAAGCCAAGGGCAGATACCTGATTAAAGCCCAGAATATAATCAACGAACTGAACGCCGTCCTCGATATGGAAAAAGGAGGCCAGATAGCCGCCAACCTCCGCAGCCTCTACAACTTTATGAATAATAACCTCGCACAAGCCAACATCAAACGCGACCCGGAACTTATTCGTCAGGTGATAGAACTTGCCGAAGAACTCAATGAAAGCTTCAAGGCTATCAGCTCATAAAAACTATGAATAAGAGCAGGCCATCTTTATTGCTCGCAATAGTATCAGCCTCCATTATTGCAGGCCTGTTTTCCGCAACAATTTGGAGCAGCAGCAAAGTCTATGAAATCCGCCCTCAAATAAACCTCCCCGAATACCAGCTGTATCCGCCTGATACAACAGCTTCTTTCGAGTCCGCCTGCGGCGGATTTGAACAGTATGAAACCGCCACGGCAGGAAAATTATCCGCCATCAGCACAAATTTAGAAGCAATTTCTAAAAAGCTGGATTCAATAGATTCAAAATTAGTGCAGCTATCCGACAGACTGACAAAAATTGAAAATGCTCTCGGCGTCACCCAACCTCAAAAGACAATACCTGATAATATCGCCGCAACACAGAAAGTGATTGACCAGAACAAAACAGAACCCGTCCTGCCTGCTAAAAAATAACCCCTCCCTTCTCGCCGACCTGCCTAATGCGGATATGTGTCCAACTGGACAAAAAGCGTTTCTTCTTTGCTGAAGCAAAGCAGAATGGAGGCGGGGGGATTCGAACCCCCGTCCCGTGATACTTCAGGATAAACTTCTACATGCTTAGTCGTTTTATTAAACCCTTCGCCTCATCAGGCGCCAGACGACAGGCTCCTGCGTCGGCTATCTCAGAATGTGTCTTATCTAACAGGCCCGAGAAACCCGCCAGAGCAGCCCACTTGCTGACGCCCATTTTAGACCCGCAGGCGCAGTCCGAAAGGACGGGCCGCTAATTAAGCAGCCATTGCGTACTGGTAGTTGCCAGTTACATTGTTACCGGATGATTAGCCAGGCCAACCGGTGTCCTGGGCATGCAGCTTAACCGTCCGCTATCCGGTCGAAGCCGTTCGCCCCCATATTTACTTTCCAATCCGCAAATCTACTCAGAATTGCAAACCCTATCCGCTCTACGCTGAATCTATTATATCGGTTCATTCGACCAATTACAATACCTGCTCGTAATAAAAAGCCCCCGCGCTTTCTTGCGAAAGCAAGAGTGGGGGCCGTTAAACCCTCTTTATAGGCACAAACGCCGCTTTTTCGACCTTCCTATTGCTTCTGGCCGTAATAGGCGCCCTTGCCGTGCTTACGCAAATAGTGCTTGTCGAGAATCGCCCTGCTTATCTCCTTTTGCTTATTGTTGATAGTCAGCGTCCCCATCGCCATTGCCGCCACCTGTTTGAGAACCACCGCATTTTCAACAACCTTATCAGGATTTTTTCCCCACGTAAACGGCCCATGATTGGCAACCAGAACCGCCTGTCTCTGCATCGGGTCGATATTCTTAAAAAGCCTTACAATAACCTTGCCCGTGTTCAGATCGTAATCGCCTTCGATTTCCTCTTCGGCCATTACTTCCGTCACAGGCACAGGACCGTAAAAATGGTCGGCGTGTGTCGTGCCAAGACAAGGTATCTGCCGGCACGCCTGAGACCACATCGTCGCATAAGTCGAGTGCGTATGGCATATCCCGTCGACCTCCTTAAAGTTGCGATAAAGCTCCAAATGCGTCGGCGTAAAGCGGTCCGCATTCAGCATAAGCTGATGGTCGAGAATCGTGCCGGAATTATGACCCCCTAAATTATAATAGTTGTGCTGCGTCAGATTAAGCACCGTCGTCTTGTCAGTCGTCGCTTCATAATCGATTGTAAGCTCGTTTTTGTTCGTGAGCATATAAACGACCTTGACCTTCAGATTTCCGATAGCCCTCCCTCGCCGCCCTTGCTCACGTATGAGAGAGAGTGTGAACGCAGGTTTCGCCATAAAGCCTCCTCAAGAGGTAATGCTAAAATGTAGTTATATAGTTAACAATCCTTATAAGAAAACGCCTCTTATAATTCGACCCGCCGCAGGCGGGTTGCAAAGCTGTTCTACGATGAGCCCCTTAACCTTCTCTCCCGTAAAGGATGCCTAATGGCAGGAACATTGAGTTTGCCAAACTGCCTGTCGAACCGTAATGTTTCACGTGAAACATTCCCTGCTGATATGGTGAATTTTCTCACCGGTGAATGTGTCGTGCGTATATCGTATCGCGCACGTCGTTGTACCGTCTGCTGTCTTCTTATTTTTTTCCGCCAAAGGCGGTTCCTCAACCAAGAACTCAAAACTAAAAACTCTTCTGTCCTCTCTTCTCTGCTACCGTAGGTCTGAGGTCTTGAGTCTTGCGTCTGGTATCTGTCCTCTATGCTATCCGCTCTACACCATAAGTTTAAGTGTTTCACGTGGAACTTTTTTCAAAAAAGTTCCGTTAATGTTGCAGAAAATCCAGCGAAAACTCCGACAGATTGATTATCAGTAGTTTGTAGTTAAAAGTTTATCCGCAACCTTATTAAATAGAGGATTGAACTATGGAAGTCAAAAAGGAAAAGCCCAAACATTTAGGCAGGGGATTACAGGCGCTTTTAGGTCCTATAATATCACCATTTTCAGATGAAAGCCAGCTTGTGCCGATTCAAATTTCAGACCCTAACTTCCCACCAGATAAGCACTTAAGCAATTTAAGAGAGATTAACATCGACCAGGTTAAACCAAACCGCTATCAGCCTCGGCAAACCTGGAACGATGAAGAGTTGGCCGACTTGGCAGAATCCATAAAAGCCAAAGGGATTATTCAGCCAATTGTCGTCAGGCCGGCCGGCGCCGCTTTCGAACTGATTGCCGGCGAACGCAGATTGAGAGCCGCTAAACTGGCAGGCTTGAAGACTCTGCCCGCCATCGTTCGTCCCGCAACAGACCAGGAAATGCTCGAAATTGCCCTTATCGAAAACATCAACCGCACAGACCTGAACCCGATTGAGCGGGCAAGGGCATATCAAAACTACATTAATACATTTAATACCACACAGGACGAGACCGCCAACCGACTCGGACAAAGCAGACCTGTAATTACAAATTTTCTCCGCCTGCTTGATTTGCCCGATGAAATTCAGCAGATGCTCACAAGCGGCCAGCTTTCAATGGGGCACTCCCGCGCAATCCTTTCGCTTCCTACTGATGACCTTCGCAGAAGACTCGCCAACCGTGCAATGGCGGGCAGATTAAGCGTCCGCGAGGTCGAAAGACTTGTCAGAAGATATATTACCGGCTCGGATAAATCGCTCAGACCTCTGCCGGTAAAACCGCCGCATATAATCGACCTCGAAAATCGGCTCACAAGCCAGCTCGGCACAAAAGTTTCCATTGAAACCCGCAAAAACGGCAACAGGGGAAAAATCATCATCGAATTCTATTCCATCGATGACTTCGACAGAATCACAGAACAAATCGGTATGGCATCAGAAGAAAAGGTATAAAAAAATCGGAACGCAAAATTATGCGGGCGGTAATACAAAGAGTATCGCAGGCAAAAGTTGAGGTCGGGAGAAACACAGTCGGCCAAATCGAAAAAGGGCTGCTTGTTTATATCAGTGTTGGCCTTGACGATACTGAGAGTGATGCGAAATTCTTCGCCGATAAAATCCCCGCCCTGCGGATTTTTCCCGACCGGCAGGATAAAATGAATCTCAGCGTCATTGACGTCGGCGGCTCGATATTGCTCGTGAGCAATTTCACACTTCACGGCGATTGCCGGAAGGGCAGACGCCCCGGTTTCGACCAGGCCGCGAAACCCGAACTTGCAAAACAGCTTTATGAAATGGTCGCTGAACTGATTCGACAGCAGGGCGTCAATGTCCAGACAGGTGTCTTTGCCGCTAATATGCAGGTCGAAAGCATAAACGACGGCCCCATCACCTTTATCCTGAACAGCAGGTGAAAAATTATAAATTCGAAATCTGAATATCGAATTTCGAAACAAATTTAATCCGCCTTAGGCGGACAAAACGTTTCGGTCATTCGGGTTTTGAACATTTGATATTATTTCGGATTTAGTCCGCCTGCGGCGGATCGTGCTTCGAGTTTATTTTTTAACAGTATCGCACTTAACTTTCCTAACTGATATAATACCAAGCTCTTTTAATTAAACAGGTAATTGCTGAATAAGGACTAATGTGAATATAAAACTATCTTTTCTCGGTGCGGCACAGAATGTCACCGGCTCAAAATATCTCCTGCAGGCGAACGGCACAAATATTCTCATCGACTGCGGAATGTATCAGGAACGACAATTCATGGAAAGAAACTGGAATCCGTTTCCTTTTTCGCCGAAGGATGTTGACTCTGTTTTTCTGACGCACGCTCATCTGGACCATTGCGGCCTGCTGCCTAAACTTGTCAAAGAAGGTTTCAACGGCCCGATTTACTGCACACAGGCCACCGCAGACCTCGCAAAAATCATCCTCCTCGATTCCGCTAAACTGCAGGAAGAAGACGCCGAGCATAAACGAAAACGCCACGAAAAAGAGGGCAGAAAAGGCCCATATCCCGAAATGCCCCTTTATACAATCGAAGATGCCGAGGCCTGCTTCCCGTTGTTTACTCCTCTCGAATATCGACATCCTGTGAATCTCGACAGCAGCAAGGTCGAAGCTACTCTTTACAATGCAGGACACGTCCTCGGCTCGTCCTTTGTCTTGGTAAGAATCCCCCTGTCCGCCTCCGGCGGACCTGCAGCGGAGGCAAGGTCTATCCTTTTTACCGGCGATATGGGCAGACCCGACAGACCGATTGTTGGCGACCCGACCATTTTCGACACAGCCGACTACGTCCTTGTCGAATCCACTTATGGCGACAGAACCCACAACGACGGCACTGATGTTAAGGAAAAGCTCGCCGACGTCATAAACTCCACACGAAAGGCCGGCGGCAATCTGGTCATCCCAAGCTTTGCCCTCGAACGCTCGCAGGAAGTCCTCTATTTTCTCAACCAGCTTTTGCTTGATAAAAAAATAAACCCTATAAAAATTTACCTCGACAGCCCAATGGCGTCAAAAATCACGGAGGTCTTCAAAAAACACGCCGACCTCTACGACTCCGAAATGACCGAGCTGCTCAAAAACCGACACTCACCGTTTGACCTGCCAGGCCTCAGGTGCACCAGCACAACCGAGCAGTCCAAGGCCATTAACAAACTAAAAAGACCCGTCATCATTATCGCCGGCTCCGGAATGTGCACAGGCGGAAGAGTCAAGCATCACCTCATCAACAACATCTCCAGACCTGAATCGACAATCCTGTTCGTTGGCTTCCAGGCAACAGGCACTCTCGGCAGACAAATCCTCGATGGCAAAAAACAGGTAAGAATCCTCGGAAATGTGTACCCCGTCAGGGCAAGGGTCGAAAGAATCAACGGCTTTTCCGCCCACGCCGATAAAGAAGAGTTGCTCGCCTGGCTGAAAAAAATGAAAACTCCACCCAGAGGCGTCTTTGTCGTTCACGGCGAACCCGAAATCGCCGACGCCTTTGCCGGTTACCTGCGGCTCAATACCGGCTGGACCGTCACCGCCCCGCAATATCTCCAGCAGATTAAGCTCGATTAGCCGCACAGAGATTGCCGTAGTTAAAGTGTAAAGTGCTTTGTTGAATAGATGTAGCATTGTCATTGCGAGGCCGGAGGCCGAAGCAATCTAAACGACTAAAATTAACAGATTGCTTTCCGCCTTTCCACCGCAGGCGGACCGAAGGCGGATTGTATTTAGCCCCCAGTTCTTGTCCGACGAAGTTTTAACGGAGGCGGATTACCGGGGGTTATGCTAACAGGCTAAAGGACATTGCGAACAGGCCTATAAGTGATGCGTAAATTAAATAATAATAGGATGAGTCTGTGCCGTTTGGATTTTGAATTGCTCTGTAGAAAATGTAAGGTTGTCATTCCTGCGAAAGCAGGAATCCATTATTTAGTTTGATTAGAAATGCCTGCTCCCCGCTTTTGCTCTGGACAAGCTTCGCGGGTATGACGGATAATTAGGAATCTTTTCTCCAGAGCATTTTTGAACTTGAATTTTCCAGAAGACTTCGCCAAACGGGTATCGGAAAGGACACCCGGGTTTCTAAGTGAAATGTTAGGTTTTAGGATTTCTTCACAGCTACGCAAAGAATGGAGCTTCCAATGATTGATATGAACTCTTTACCACCTTTAGTTTTGTCTGAAATCCTGCTGTTATCGGACAATCTGCAAAGGCGGCAACGGCCGGTATTGATAAAATGCTAATTGCACTATCGAAAAAAGCGTTTTTTAAAATTCGCCCGAAAAATCATACCGCAGATTAAGACCGGCTGGATTTCTTTCGATATTTATCTTACTGAAATTGTACACTCGCGACAGTTCATAACTGTCTTTTTATCGGAGCTCACTGAATGAAAATCAGATATGTAGTCTCATCAATGGTCTTCTGGGGGTGCGAGAACTATTTGTCGCTTGAGAAGGACTGCGACTTTTTAAGGTCGCTCGGCTTCGGAATCGAACTTTGGCCTAACCAGGGCGGCCTGAACGGCTGCCGTTATGACAAACACAACTGGAAAAGATTAGCCAACGCCACGAAAGAAATGCTCGTCTCGATGCGCCGAGAAATGACGACCCAACACTCCAGCAGTGGCAGGAGCAAATTGAGTGTGCCAAAATGCTCGGCGCCAATATTGTCACGGACCTGCGAAGTTTCGGCATCCCGGAAGGCGAAGACCTCAACGGGCGAGACCTGCCCGCAAAGGTTGTCCGAATCGCCGATGACAACGAAGTTAAGCTCTGCGTCGAAACCGGAAACCTGAAACAAATTAAAAAGCTCGGAAAAAGGTTTAACTCGGTCGGCTACTGCCTCGATACCGGATTTGCAAATTTAGACAAAAATATCGGCTTCAAAAGATACGTCGATGAGCTGGCCGACCGAATAGTCCATCTGCATATCAACGACAATTACGGACAGACAAACGACCATGCGCCGCCGGGCCTGGCAGGCGGTATCGGCAGCGAAAACTGGGAATACCTGCTCGAAGCCCTGAAAAAATACGACAACGAGGTGATTGCCTGTCTCGAAATGCGACCGCCCGGCCCAGCCTGTCTGATAAGACAAGCCTGCGATTTCCTCTTTGACTCCGCCGAAGGCGGACATTGGCCGGACAAGCCCCAAAAACTCTCCGTTCAGAAACCCTCTGTTTGCCGATAGTAGATAAAAAACCCTTCGGTAAAATCCCGACATATCGGGTTTGTTTCTCGTTTTGCACTTCTTTCAAAGAAAACCCCCCGGCTTGCCGGGAAAAACACTTTAAATGGTTGCAATGCGAAGAAATTTTGATATCATCCTGGCATTGAAAAACTTGATTGCGCAGCAAAGCGCTTAGTAGTATTTTGGAGGATGTCGATTAAATAATGTCTTAAAGGTCTTAAATGTTCGAGCATATTTTGTTGCGGGAAAACAAAAGCAGTTGATGAGAATTTTTATGAAGAAAAAAGGACTGTCCATCCCTAAATTTTATCTTCCCCTTACCTTATTAATCTATCTGGCGGGGTGCAATGCACCCAAAAACCAATTAGGAGTGTTTAACGGCTATTACGGAGCGGCGGACTTTAACGATGCAATCAAGTATGCGGAGTCCAGGATAGGCAAGACTGCAAAGCCTGACGGCGAGGATTTGCTGTGGTCATTACAGGCTGCTGCGACTGAGCTGCAAATCGGCGACTGCAACAAGAGCACAGAATACTTTGACAAAGCGGAGGCGATGTTGAACTATTACGACTTTCAGAATGAGACCGCCGCTGGCGTCGCCTCGATCCTTGTAAATGACAATGCAGTTGCTTATCTCGGCGAGGAGTACGACGGCATAATGGTGAATACATACAAGGCCCTCGATTTTATGATGCTGGGCAAAAATGACCTGGCGAGGGTTGAGTTTAACCGGGCATTAGACAGGCAGACGCGGGCGAAGGTGCATTTTGTAAATGAGATTGCAAAGCTCAAAAACCAGGTGGCAAAAGAGCAGGAGTCGAAGAAGGATGTTGATTTAAACAAGAACCTGGAGAACCCGAAGGTTCAGGAAATCCTGAAAAAACAATATCCTTCCCTATATGAATACCGGGCGTATCCCGATTTTGTGAATCCATTCACGACGTATCTGGCAGGGGTCTGTTTTAATCTTATGCAGGATGCGCAAAAGGCGGTTGATTTGCTCAAGGAATCTGCGGGCATGGTGCCGGACAATCAATACGTAGCGGAGGATTTTGCGGCAACGGAAAATTTCCTGCAGGGCAGAGGCAGAATTGAAAATACCGTCTGGGTGATATTTGAAAACGGACTTGGGCCGACGAAGGAGGAGTTCAGGGTCGATCTGCCGTTGTTTCTTGTTACGGACAAGGTCAGGTATGTGGGAATTGCGTTGCCGAAATTAGTGCCGGGCAGTCAGGCTTATGCCAATCTTATTGTCAATGCCGGCGGCAAAGAGTACCGGACCGAGATTGTGGCGGATATGGAGCGCGTGATTCAGACCGAATTTAAAAAGGATTTCCAGGGGATACTTACACGAGCGCTGGTATCTGCAACAGTCAAGGCGGCGGCGCAATATGCGATAGAGCGGCAGAACAACAACGACAATACAGGGAAATCTTTTCTTGCCCTGATGGTGGCGGCATACTCGTATGCGACAACGGCTGCGGATGTCAGAATCTGGACAACCTTGCCTAAAGACTTTCAGGTCGCAAGGGTCCGGATGCCGGCAGACAGGAATATAGCCGTTTTCTCGCCTGAAGGAACAAAAATTCTGAACGTGAATATTGAACCTTGCAGCAATGCAATCGTATATGTTAAAATACCTTTCAAAACTGCGACGCCGTTTTGCAGCATAATAAAATCGAGTCCATAATTATTTTAGGAGTAAAAAATATGAAAATACTGCTTTTACTTTTAGCGGCAGTTATTGTTCTCACTGCCGGCTGCCCCCAGCAGGGCGAGCCGAGGGTGAACGTAAGAGAAGGAGTTGCAAGCGACACTCTCGCCAGCAATATCGTCGCCCGGCCTGTGGTGCACGCATTCAGTGCTTTAATCGGCGAGGGCATAGTTGTAAATAATGCCACAGCCAAAAGAAACGAAGCGGGCTTGCTTGAGGTTCAGGTCAACGGCTTCAACCAGTCGTTTGGCACCAAGCGGTTCAGATACCGGGTGGAATGGCTCGATGAGACGGGTGCTCTCATCGAAACAAAAACAAGCGTCTGGCTGCCGATGTCGGCTATGGGCAAGCAGCCGTTTAGTTTCAAAGTTGTGGCTCCGAGACCGGAGGCCGTTAACTTCAGAATGGATACCAGGAAATGGGAGGATTAACAATGAAGAAAACTATAGGTTTTTTACTGGCGGCAGTGTTGTCAATGTTTGTTGTCGGATGCGAGCAGCAGACGGCTAATATTGATGTGACCAACGACGAGGGCAAGGCGGTTATGGCGCTGGACTACAGGGATTTCGACCAGGCGGCAAGCGAAATGGTCCAATCGATGCTCGCCTCAGGCGCACTTAAAAAGCAGGGCGGCGGCAGATATGTTGTCGCTACCAGCAGAATTACTAATGACACTATGCAGAGAATCGACATCGACCAGCTGATGGCAAAAATTGAACAGGAGCTGCTCAACAGCGGCCAGGTGGTTATGACCTCCGCCGTCGGCGCACAAGATTCTACTGACCCGTTAGTGCAAGATGCGAGAAAATTGAGGGACTCCGAGGAATTCAACCAGGGCACGATAGCTGCGAAAAAGACGCTCATCGCACCAGAGCTAAGTATTTCAGGAAAAATATTTCAGAAAAACATACCCTACGACAGTGGTACACAGCAGGTCGAATATTATTTCGAGCTGAAAGTCGCAGACCTCAAATCAGGCTTGAGAGTTTGGCAGAATGAAACTCTAATCGGAAAACGCGGAAGCAATAAATCAGTTGCGTGGTAAGCGTTGCCGTCGATGGCGGATTAGATTTAGGGAGCGAAAAATGAAGAGATTACATTTGGCGGTAGCTATTGGATGTTTCGCCGTGGGAAGTCTTTTTGCCGGCGACCCAAATTCCGCTGCGATAGATAAAAATGTTTCGGTTTATGAGGCGACCGGGCAGGGCAGGGACAAGGACGCTGCAATTAAAAATGCGTTATACATAGCCGTTAGCCAGGCAAGAGGCGTTAAGGTCGGTTCCGGCAGCTATGAATTCGGCTACGCAGGCGCAAGTGTCGATGTCAACAGCGCGACCGGCGGCAGGAAGGTAGATTTCGACGCCGTCAAAGTTGCAACGAGCGGGACAGCCTACACAACTGAAATCGGCGGGCTGGTCAGAACATACAAAATCCTCGAAGAGAAAAAGCTCGGCGACGGCTCCGTGGCGGTGAAGCTGAAGGCGTGGGTTTATAACCTTGCGCCGTCCGGCTCAAAAAGAATCAAGGTCGCCCTTATGCCTTTTAAGGTGATGGCGGACGCCTATAACATTGGCCCGACAGAAGTTCCCGCGGAGAAACTGTCGGCAGTGCTGTCGCAGAAAATTGCGGTCGCTATGGTCGGGACGAATAAATTTAATGTCCTTGACAGGGAATATGTCGTCGATTTTGCGAGAGAAAAACACCTTTTGCTTGCCTCCGAGGCGCCCCTGTCCGAGCTGGCAAAGCTTACAGAGACGCTTGGCGCCGATTACCTGATGGTCGGAAACATATCGGATGTCAGGCTCGAAAAAAAGGAATACAACCTTGCTGCTGCGGGGCAGACAGTCGAGAAATGGAGGGCGAGGTTTGTCTTCAATTATCGTCTTATTGCAGGGACAACAAAAGAGATTATCCTCGCAGGCGTTGTTGACAAGTATCTTGAGAACGAGGAAATAAGAGCGTTGTCGCGTGAGTGGAATTCGGAGAACTGGGACTTTGCGGAAATCAGGGACGGCATTGCTGGCCTTGTTGCACAAGACGTTGTAAGTAATATCCTCGACCATCTCTACCCGATTAAGGTTGCATCCGTTGAGGGAAATCAGGTGATTATCGACCAGGGCGAAGGCTCGATAAAGGAAGGCATGCTGCTCGATGTGTTCAGTCAGGGAAAAGAATTCTTTGACCCCGATACGAAAGAATCTCTCGGAAAACTTGAAAGCCTCGTGGCAACGGTAAAGATTACAAAAGTAGCCCAGAAAATTTCATACAGCGAGGTTGTCGAGGGTGACAAAAGCAGGATAGAAAAAGGTCTAATCTGCAGGGCCAAATCGACCAAAAAAGAAGAGCCCGGCGCCAAGCCTGATATTAAAAGGACCGAAAGCGGCGGAGTAATCCTGCCGTTCGATAAAAAATAAATTTCTGCCTAACTCAACAAATAAATAAAGACCTTACGACAGACTTGTCAGCCCGTCTTACGGTCTTATGCACTTTTGTCAAACCTTATTGGTATTGCGCCTCTTATAACAGCGTCGGCTGAAATTATTAGTTTGCGGTCTTCGCTTTGTTCTTGTCCATTTCGTTGCCGATAACATAACCCGCACCCGCGCCGACTGCCGTGCCGATTACGGTTGATTGTGTATTGCGGCCGATTGCCTGACCCGCCAAAGCGCCTGCTCCGGCGCCGAGCAGCGCTCCCGTCTGGGCGTCGCTCTCACAGCCGACAATTAACAAACCGAAGCCCACCATCAAAGCCAGCAAAATCGCAACTAACTTCTTTCTCATTTTAACTCCTCTCGCTTTCTCAACAACTTCCGCCTTAATGGCGTAATACTTTACCTTTTTTGCCCGATAGTCGATGATTGTTTTACGCTTGTAAGTAAAACAAGTTCAGATTATATTTTATCGGCAAAGGTAAGTCAGTTTAAGGAGAAAAAATGAAACCAAAACTCGTTATTGTCGGCTCTGCCGGCCGAATGGGCAGACGTATCCTCTCCGCCGCCATCGATACAGGCCTGTTCGAAATAGTCGCTGCCGTCGAAAAAACAGACCACCCCGACATCGGTAAAGACGCCGGAGCAATCGCCTGCGGAAAAACCCTCAATGTAAAAATCATAAGCCACTGGCCAACAATCGCGGATGTGGTAATAGATTTCTCCCAGCCCCAGGCCGCAGATGAATCGATTGATTACTGCCTCAACAACAAAACCGCTCTGGTTATGGGAACTACAGGTCTAACCGCCGACCAGAACCAAAAAATCAAATCGGCTTCTTCGCAGATACCTGTTCTTTACAGCACCAATACCAGCCTCGGTATGAACGTCCTTTTTGCACTCGTCGGCAAAACCGCATCAATGCTCGGCGAAGATTACGACATCGAGATTATCGAGCAGCACCACCGCTTCAAAAAAGATGCTCCCAGCGGCTCAGCCATCACACTGGCGGAAAATATCTGTAAGGCTACAGGGCGCGATTCTTCCAACACGGTCATTTTCGGCAGATACGGCAGAGACGCACTCCGCAGGAAAGGTCAGATTGCCGTCCACTCCGTCCGTGCAGGCGATATTACAGGCGTCCATTCCGTTATTTTCAGCACAACTGGCGAGACTATTACCCTCAACCACACCGCACACAGCCCGGACAGTTTCGCCAAAGGCGCCGTTGCCGCCGCCCTCTGGCTCGTCGGTAAGAAACCCGCCCTCTACTCAATGGCCGATGTCCTCGAAATTCGATAGAGAACAGACGGAAACAAAAAAGACAAGTCAACCTTTACGTAAATCGTTAAAATTCTTCAGCGACAAAATCGAATATGTAATAAATTGCAATTCCTGTGATAATTATAAAAACGTACCAAAGTTGAATTTCAGAGACGTAACTCAAAACCATTTGTGATGATATGGAGAATAGGCTTTGTACCCAGCCGGAAACCGCACGCGGAATCTCAGGGAAAAACAGAAAGACAGTAACAGCGGCAAGGGGTAATATTATACAACCTGCCAGAGCCAGTCGTTCCTCGAAGACAATTTCAGCCAAAAGCTTTTGCTGCCTTCTTGTCTCTATCTGTCTTAAAAGCCTTTCTTTGAAATCAGGCCTATCGGGCTCTATATGTTTTTTCAAACCGCTTTTGAGCATTTTGTCGAACACATCTTCATAATCGGATTTATTTGTCAACATAGATACTTTCTCCATCAGAGCCCTCTAAAAGTCTTTTCAATCTTTCCCGGCCCCTGAATAGATACGTCTTAACGGTATTTTTGTTTTTCTTCATAATCTTTGCAATCTCATCGACGCTTTTGTCCTCGCGATAAAATAACACGATTGATAATGCCCATAACTTCGGCAGCCGCTCAACCGTTTGCCAGACTAAATCGCTCTGTTCCCTGCGTTCAAGACCATCAGCAATATGGTTTTTTTCTGTCTCGGCAATCTGCTCATCGAAGTCGCCGAGCAATTGCTCGCAGCGCCCTTTCCTGCGAAGGTAATCTATCGCCTTATGATATGCGATGCCCCACAGCCACGTATCTAATTTGCTCATCCCGCCAAAATTACCGATTTTTTCGTATGCAGCGAGAAAGGTTTCATTGGCCACATCTTCACTCTCATTTTCGCCAAGCCCGAGTGTGCGGCAGCATAAAAACACCAGTTTTTGGTATCTGTCAACGAATTCGGCAAAGGCACGGTGGTCGCCGCTGCAAAGCAGTTGCAGCCAACTGTCAATTTGCTGTTCATCCGTTATGTTAGACAAAGGGCAGCCCTTTCTTTTTATTTGTTAGTCGAATAAAAGGCTTAAAAAGTTTCAATTTTTTTGAAACCTCTTTTATAAAACCTGCGACTAATTATATAAAAGCAGGTTTTAATATCCAAATTGAAAACAGATGCTAAATTTATTTGAAAGGAGAATTAATGCTTCCGATACTTGCAGATGCTGTGATAGAAACGTCGGTAATAGTTGGCTACGTAATAGTAGTAATTGCGCTGTTTTTATTTCTCTTTTTTGTGAGGCGTCTAAGACATAAAGAGATAATGGCAGCAATCGAAAAAGGCATTTCACTGCCGACAAAGCCGACAACCCCCAAAGGCCCTCGTTGGATAACAAATATTTCGGTAGGCATTGGATTTCTTATTGTTTCTTTGACCTTTCTTGGTTTGCCTTTGGGAACTTATTTTCATAAGAAAGAATTCGCAGAGGGAATGCTGGTCCCATTTGGAATTTCTCTTGCCGCAGGTGTTGCCTTTTTTGTAAGGGGCCTGTTGCAGCGGAAAATCCGGCAATAAGTTTGGTTACCCAACCCAAAAACAGTCCGGCAACGACCGGCTCGTTTAGACCCTTTTCGATAAGGCAATTGTTTTTCAACTCAAAACTAAAAACTAAGAACTCAAAACTTTACAGACGGCCTATGCTAATTTTCCTGCCGCCTCGCTCATCAGTCTTGCAACAGGCATTCTGTTCGGGCAGCGACTTTCCGCAAGGCTGTAATCAACACTGGTCAATTTCGCTCTTGCATCGGCTGGAAGTTCAGCGTAAAGCTGCCTTGCCATTTCTGTATCGCCGTAGCTATTGTAATACATCAGATACCGCATCACATCCGCTATGTATGGCATATCAGGCGTTGCCTTCGCACAGATTTTCGAGCATCCTGCACAGTAGCCGTCGCAGGTCTTTTGTGCATAGTCGGCCAGAAAGGCCACATCCTTATTATCAAGCTGCCGTTTATCAAGCACCGCGTCCACATTTGTAATCAGATGTTCGATGTTGCCGCGTCCTACGCCGAGGCAGGCAGAGCAGATGCGTTTATCCTGCAGGACAACCTTTACCTTTGCCTGTCCCTCGGTGAAACCCTTCTTTGTGAAGTATTCAATTAACTCCTTATCCTTATCGGTCTCGACTTTTGCCCTCATTCCCTGGACTTTCATAGCAATCATCGCAACGCCCGCCTTGTGGCAGGCCTCAACCGCATCGTTCATCTCCGCTTCCTGCATAACACGGAAGTTGTAGGTCGTTATCACCGCATCTATCCAGCCGGCCTTCGCAGCAAACGACAGGCACCCTGTCATATTTGAATGTGTGCTGAATCCGAAATACCTGATGAGCTTTCTCTTCTTTGCTCCTTCAGCCCACTTACGTAAATCGTCCGTCAGTTGCTCGGGATTTTCCAAGCCGTGAACGCCATAATAGATATCTATGTAATCAGTGTTGAGCCTCTTGAGAGATTCCTGTAAGTGGCTCTCGAGTTCTTCCGGCGTCCCCCTCGATTTCGAGGTGATTATCAGTTTTTTGCGCAGTGCCGGCTGCTCTTCAAAGATTTTGCCAATAGCCAGTTCAGAGTTCCCGTTGGCATAGACGTAGGCACAATCCCAGAACGTCACGCCCAACTGAAGCGCCTTGCGCAGAATGGCTATATTTGCAGCGGCATCGAACATCACGCCGAGTGAAAAACACGGCACCTTGAACCCCTTGTTGCCGAAATCCCTCGTCGCAATTTCCGGCGTCCGCTCTTTTGCAGAATGGGGGTCTTTGACGTTTGGGTCAGGCTTGTTCGCACCTCCGGACTCTGCGAATAATGTTGTTGACACAAGGGCTGAACCTAACCCTGCTGCCCCGATTGTCTTCAAAAAACCTCTTCTGTCGATATCTGTTTTCTGATTCTTCTTTGACATTTTTGCAACCTCCAAAATATTTTACAGCAGCAACTTCCTGTCGGCGCTTCTGCTTTCGCCTTCAGCAGAGACCCTTATTGCCTTTTGACCGCTGACGGGACATTCGTGCTCGCATACGCCGCACCCGATACAGCGTTCAATATCGACGTAAGGCCTCTGCAGTCGAACCTGAATAACAACTTTTGCGCCTTCAGCGGGAATTGTTTCAAACTTACCCTCACAAACGAGTGTGTTTTCCGTATTTGCCTTGACTTTCCATCTTTGCCCCGATAAATTTTCAATTGCACAATAGTAATCGCCCGTGCCGTATTTGTCAAGGGGCAAATTGCTTTCGACGGTTTCAATTGTGTTTCCGGCAGCCTTTTTTACCGTCAGTCTCCCATAGCGGACAGGGTTGAAAACCTCCTCTGTGTAAATCGCCTTCGGACTCACCGGGCAATTTTCCTCGCAGACGATACACGGCTTGTTCATCGCCCACGGCAGACAGCGGCCCCTGTCCAAAAAGGCAGTGCCTAATTTAATCGGCCCTTTGCCGGCGAATTTGCCTTTGCCTAACTTTTCATCGAGGCTTATCGGCCTGATTGCCGCCGTCGGGCAGACAGAACCGCAGGCCACGCAGTTCAATTGACAACCGCTCGTGCCGATTCGATTGTTCAGCACCGGCGACCACAGACTCTCAATGCCGCCCTCGATTCCTGCCGGCTGCAATACATTTGTCGGACAGACACGGATGCACTGACCGCACTTCAGACATCGCTTCAAAAATTCTGTCTCCGCCAGCGAACCGGGCGGCCTTATCGCTTTATAATACCAGTTCCTGCCGAGCTTCCCTGCCAATCTTACCGCCGGCACCGCTAAAATCCCGCTCGCAAGCGACAGCACAAATCCCCTGCGCGATATGTCCGGGTTTGTCTGTTCACCTGCCCGCGAAGGAACTGTCTGATAGCGTATGCAGTCGTCCCTCGATTTGCAGTCCTGCCGGCAGTTAAAACAAAGAACGCACTCGGCAAATTTGATTTTTGAGGCTGGCTCGCAACCACCCTCGCAACTCTGCTCGCAAAATTTGCAGCCCGTGCAAGTCTCTTTATTTTTGCCTATTCGCCAGATTGCGAATCTGCTGATTATCCCGAACAACGCCCCCAGCGGACAGATAAACCGGCAGTAAAATCGCGGAATAACAAGATTTAATAAAATAGCCGCTGCAAAGATTGCAAAAATCAGCCCCGCCAATTCGTAAGAACGCCCCGTAGCCGAAAGCACGCCGATTCCGCCAAAGGCGGAATTGAAAATCGGCAGCAGCACAAGATTTATCGAACGGCTTACTAACGGAATCGGGTTAAAAAGCCCTGTCTGGAGCGTCGCTGAAATGGACGGAAATGCCGCCCCCGCCAAAAGAAAAACCAGTATAAAATATTTTATGGACTGCGCCCTTCGGTAGCTGTTGAGTTTTATTTGTTGGGCAACCGGCTTTCCCCTCCCGCCTAACCAGCCGACAAAATGATGAATGCTTCCAAATGGACACAGCCACCCGCAGAAAAACCTGCCGAAAATAATCGTTAGAACTATTGTCGCAAGAGCCCACAGCAGCGGCCGATACAATGTATGCGTCGTCAGCACCGTCCCGACCGCAGCCAGCGGGTCGAGGTCCAAAAACAAATTCACAGGCCACCTCCGCAATTGCCAAAACCTCTCGCCGACCGTTGTCACAATGCACAACCAGATAAAAAGAATAAAGAAAAATATCTGGCTTATCCTTCGAGCCGTCACTATTTTCATAAATCCAAAATCCTGTCCCCTATCCCCTATCTCCTATAATTGGTTTAAGCGATTGATAATCAGTTTTGCCGACACCTGCCTTTTCGGCTATTGAAAGATATGGCAGGTCGCTCACCTTCATATCGAGAAGTGTGCATCCGAAGGCGTCAGCCGCAACCGCATCGCAGCTCGCAATAATTGCATCTTTTCTTCGCAGGTCTGAGAACGCCCCGCCCGTCGGGCCGTTGCTCATCATAACCTCCGTCCCGTCACCAATCACCAGTGTAGGCCTTACCAGCATCGACAGCTCCGCAATTATCGTGTTAATATCCTGATGAAAGATATTGCGTCTGCCGCCCAGAAGACCATACCAGTTCTTCATCGTCATCGATGCCCCAGCCCTGCTGTGATTTTTTATCGGCGCAATCCCGATAACTTTATTTGCCTTTGCCAGCGGCTCATAAAGAATGGGCCAGTTTTTTATAAGTTTTCCGCCCGCCAGTGTCGTCTTTCTGAACAGCCTGTCCTTTGGCAGGATGATTTTAGCCCCCGCTTGCGCAGCAGCCTTGCCGACACCGCTTATCGCAAAGCAGCTTTCAGCATCGTTTATCGGGTTGTCCGTCACATAAACAGTCTTTGCCCGGCCCCTGCTGTAGCAGAGCCTGACAACCTCCGCAACAAGTTCCGGATTCGCCGTCGCCCCCAGCGCAGCAGGTGTTGTAAAGGCGATGTTCGGCTTGATTACCACCACATCGCCGCTCTTTACAAACCGCTCGATTCCGCCCAGCAAATCAATCACCTTGTTAACCGTCCGCACCCTGTCAGGGCCTTTGACAATGCTTATCACCTGCCCGTCTTTCGGCGGGACGGAAAAATCAGGCAGTGTCACAAGTTCCGTTTCCGGTTCGCCGCTCGGACCTGTCTTATCATAGAGCGTTTTTGCAATGACCCCAGCCGCCGCTACAGACAAGGCAGCCTTTGCAGTTCTGGCCAGAAAAGAGCGCCTGTCGATTTTTCTATTTTCAGGGTCGCTCATTTTTTCTGAACCTCATTTAGGATATCGTTCAATATCTTTGCCGCCTTTGCAGCCGTCTCGGCATCGGCAGCCTCGTGCACGCCCGCCAGAAACCTGCCGTTATTGAAAACAACCTCAACTGGCCCGGAGAAAGCAAAACATCTGGCTGATTCAACCGGCAGTCCGCCTGCGGCGGATTCGGTTGCCCCCAAATCTTTGAGGAATTTTGAATAAATATCGACAAGACTGGCTGCCTCTTTTTCATCGGTGCGTTTGCCCAGAAAAATCGTCACCGCCTTATCGTCAATTTTTATTACCGCTGAAAAAATACCGGTTAGCTCTTTGCAGCTAAAGGTATTGTCTGTCGAAAACTTGATTGAACCAGCTTGCGTTCCTGCCTTTTGTAAAATCTGCATCTCCTCAGTCTTTACAGAACCTCCCAAAGGCAGGGCATTTTTGATTTGATTTGCCAGCTCCGCCATTGCCTCAAGCAGCTCCGCTGATTCCGCCGACCCGATAAGTTCGAGGTAATATCTGCCGAGACTGTAAAAAAGGGCGTTGCTTGTCCGGTATCCAAAATCGACGTCATTTAAATTCTCTGCATCTTCTCTCTTCTGCTGGCTATAAACCGCAAGTGCATTTTCCGGCCTGGCCATATCATAGATGTAGACCTCAAAGCTAATCGCCTCGTTTGAATCGTTTTTGTATAGCCTCGTGAACAGTTTTTCAAATCCCGTTTCCGTATAAAGCGACGCCCTGCCGTCTATCTTTTCGTATAACGTATCCGCGTTGTATATTTCAAGCCCCGTCAGCGCCGTAAATCCCTTCGGTTTGAGCCTCGCTATGGTCTCTTCCAGGCCGCCAGCCTGCTGCCGATTAAACTGCGGCAAAATCACCGCAACAGCCATGCCGCACAGTATTGCTATTAAACAAATGCTTATTATTGCCTCGTGACGTGGTATTTTGGCTGAACCCATTATAAGTTCCCAATATCAGGACAAGCCTGATTACAAAAAATAATTTTATTTATTTTGTGCGGCTTTGTCAAATCTTTGCAGACGCAAAACTCTTATTTATTAGGATTTGTTGACAGAGTAGCCTATGCAGCGTTATAATGAGCATAAAATCCAATAAGGAGCTTAAAATGAGTGAAAACCTCACATATATTCTTGGCTTTGGGAACCTCGGCACACCAGAACTGATACTTATACTGGTAGTTGCCGTTCTCCTGTTCGGAAGACGACTTCCTGAAGTGGCGCCAATCTTGGCCGCAGCCTTAACGAATTCAAAAAGGGACTCAATGAGGCAAAAGATGAAAAAGACAAGATAGAAAAGGATGTTAAATCCATCGGTGACGATGTTTCCAGGGAAGTGCACAATGCGTCGGACAACCACAATAAAACCAACTGATGGGAAACCGCTTCTCAATCCTTAAAAAATCATATAAGCCAATAAATCCACAATGGACCGAAAAGTTGAGAACGATGAGCCGCTGGGTACTCCTATGAGTTTGGGCGACCACCTTGAAGAACTGCGGGCAAGGATTATCCTTGCACTGGCAGGGCTCGCTGTCGGCGTAATCGCCGGCTTCTTTCTCGCCAAGGATGCCTTCCTTCTGCTCGAATCCCAGTATAAAAAGGCTATGCCTGACAGACCCCTTACTACCCTCGCTCCGACCGACGCCTTTGTAGGCTACACCAAAATTGCGATTATCGTCGGCCTGATTTTTTCCTCGCCCTGGGTTTTTTATCAGCTCTGGAAATTTGTCTCTACAGGCCTCTATCAGCGGGAAAAAAGATATGTCTATATTGCCGTCCCCTTCTCAACAGGACTCTTTATCGCCGGCGCTTTGTTCTTTCTGTTCTTTATCGCTCCGGTCACCCTGAAATTTTTTGTAGAGTTCGGCAAATGGCTCGGCGTTGACAGCACATGGACTTTTCCTGAATACCTCTCCTTTATTACGTCCCTGATGCTCATTTTTGGTCTTGCCTTTCAGACCCCCATCGTCGTCTTCGTCCTGATAAGGACAGGGTTGGTCTCCGCCAAAACATTTACGCGTTACCGGCGAGTCGTCATTCTGGCCGTAACAATAACCGCAGCAGTTGTTACGCCCACCCCGGACGCATTTACGTGTATTATGCTTGCCGTCCCGCTCTATCTTCTCTTTGAGCCTGGGCATCCTCCTCGGCTATATCTCCGAACGCAAAAAAGCGAAAAATGAAAATTCCGAATATAAAAATGTTTAGTTTAGCCATCGCCGGCACGGCGACGGCGTATTTAGCCCCCGCCCGCCGAAGGCGGGTGGAGGGGGTGTCGTTATATTTAGCCCCCAGTTTCACTGTGGGTTGTTTTACTGTTGTTTTGGTCATTTGGTTTTAGAATTTGTTTCGGATTTTGAGATTAGTGCTTTGGATTTTTGGCAGTTTAAAATATGCTTACTCTAATTAATACAAATCTTATGAAGCCTCCTATCGCACCGATAGGGCTCGATTACATCGCAGGCGCAGCACGAAGTGCGGGCATAAATACCGACGTTCTCGATTTATGCAGACACGATGACCCCGATAAGGCGATTGAAAATTATTTCAGCAGAAACGCTCCCTTGCTTGTCGGCCTTTCCTTCAGAAACGTTGACGACTGCTTCTGGCCAAGCGCACAGTGGTTCGTCCCGCAGCTAAAGGATATTGTCAAAACAATAAAAAAACTGACCAATTCCCATCTCGTTATCGGCGGCGTGGGATTTTCTATCTTTCCGCAACAGATTGTCGAATATACCGGCGCCGATTTCGGCGTTCACGGCGACGGTGAACAGGCAATCGTCGATTTATATCACCAGCTCAAAACTACAAAAAAATTTGATAATATAAGCGGCCTTGTCTGGCGAGACAATGGAAAGATAATTTGCAATAAACCTGCCTGGCAGGAAAAACTTTCCCTTGAAACCAGCCGAAACGCCATCGATAACAAATGGTATTTCTCTAACGGCGGACAGGCCGGCATCGAAACAAAACGAGGCTGCCCCAGAAACTGCATTTATTGCGCAGACCCCCTCGCTAAAGGCAACAGGTCCCGAACGAGAAATCCCGCCGAGGTCGCCGACGAAATTGAAAATCTCCTTTTGCAGGGCATCGATTGTCTCCACATCTGCGACCCGGAATTCAACATCCCCTACAGCCACGCTGAAGCAGTCTGCGAGGAAATTGTCCGCCGAAATCTCGGCCAAAAAATCCGCTGGTATGCGTATCTGTCAATTACTCCTTTCGATGCGCCCCTCGCAGTCATTATGAAAAAGGCAGGCTGCGCCGGCATCGACTTTACCACCGATTCTGCTAATGAAACTATGCTCAAAACATACCGCCAGCCCTACGCCAGAAACGATATAGAAAAAGCCGTTCAGCTTTGTTGCCAACACAGTATTACTGTTATGCTCGATTTATTGCTGGGCGGCCCGGGCGAAACGCCCCAAACCGCTGAAGACTCAATCAACTTTTTTAAAAGTCTCAGCCCGGATTGCATCGGCGCTCCCGTCGGCGTCAGAATTTACCCCAATACCGCTATGGCCAGCCTTGTTTGCAGCGAAGGGCCGCAGGAGGCTAATCCGAATATCAAACGCAAATACGAAGGCCCTGTCGATTTCTTCAAACCGACCTTTTACATCTCTTCTTTGCTTGGTGACAGGCCCGCCCGGCTCGTGCGTGATTTAATCGCCGGCGATAAAAGATTCTTTGCACCAGCCCTCGACGATGGTCTGCCTGTGCCGCCCACTGACCACAACTATAACGATAATACAGAATTGACCGATGCGATCCGCAAAGGCTCCCGTGGTGCATACTGGGATATTTTGCGCCGCCTCCGCTCAGGATAAATCTAATCCGCCGCTTCGGCAATCCTGCCGCGCACACCTGACCTGCCTGAAAAAATTTAAAAAATCTCGAAAAAAGAATAAAACCGTAACAATTCCGTAACAAATAACCCTTAAAATAATCCTGTGGTCAAAAACGATTATTTGTTAAACTTAATTAACTTATAGGAAAGGAGCTTAAAAATGAAAAAGAAAGTTGTGGTGTTTTTGGCGGCTTGTCTGGTGCTTCTGTCTTCATTTGTCTTGGCCGGTGAAGCCAAACAGCCCGCCGCCCTCCTGCAGGAAGGCCGCTACGCCGAGGATGTCGACGGCAATCTCGACAAGGCAATCGGTATCTATGAACAGGTAATCAAGGATACTTCTGCCGACAGCACAATCAAGGCACAGGCAATGTACCTGCAGGGATTGTGTTTTATGAAAAAACAGGACCAGATAAAAGCGCAGGCAGTCCTTACTAAGCTCGTTGAGCAGTTTCCCAAGCAGACAAAGCTTGTCGAAAAGGCACAGGTCATCCTGTTGGAGCTTACCGATTCAGACCCGGCCGCCCTGATGCCGCCTGAGACTCTTGTTTACGTTGAGTTTGGCTCTCCCGGCAGACAAGTCGAAACTATACTTAATATGCTAAAAGGCACTCCCTTTGAAAATCCCCTCGCCGCGATAGGACAGGGCAATCAACCTGCCGGTCAACAATCTCCCACTCAGGTCTTAAACGCCCTTTTCAATCCGAGTATGATGACTGAACTCAAAAAGATACGCGGTATGGCTGTCGGTGTGACCGAGGTTAAGAATAACCCATCTCTTGTTGCCGTGCTGTATCCGGGCAAAAGCGATGCATTTCGCGGTCTTGTGATGGCAGGTCTCGGTATGGTCGGTCGGCCCGCAGAGCCCATAGAAGATATGAACGTCCTGAGCATCCAGAACACCGCCGGCGTAGCTTTCGATGACACGGTGATCATTGTTGCACAACCGATGGACCTGCTCAAAAAGACCGTAAGCCTGTATAAAAGAAAATCCAGCGGCCCGAATCTTGCCGACAATAATAAATCCTTTGCTGAGATTGGCAAAGATACTCGCAGGCAGAACGCCCTGACAATCTGGGCAAAGGTTGACCAGGTCTTTGAATCTTTGAAAAAACAGCAGGGCTTGGATCCGGGAACAATGAAGCTGGCAGAAACTTTTTTGGACCCCCAGAATATAGACGAACTTCTTGCCTATGTATCAATCAGTAACGACGCCATAAGTTTCGATAAAAAAACAAGCTTCAAGGCCGGCTATCAGGGCCTTGTCCATAACCTTTTCAGAACCCCGAACCTGACCAAAGACGGTTTTGCGAATGTCCCCTCTGATGCGGTTGCCCTTGTAAGCTTTGCCCTCAGCCCGGACACAGGCGAAAAAATCCAAAAGCCGTTGGAAAGAATTACCGGCCTGGACATCGGCAGGGAAATCTTTAATAACATCGAACAGATAAACATCTATGCCGCACCCACATCTTTTACACAAAGCAAGGTGCAGTCGCCGCTATCTCTTGCTGAATGTATAGGCATCGCTATTACAAGCAAAAATCCTGTGCAGACTAATCAGATATTGAAAAAAATTCTTGGCACACTCGATGCCGTAGCCGGTCTCTCTGCAAAAGAAAAAGATACAGAAAAACCTGATTCACAGGCTGACAAATATATGCTCCCCGTCGGAGGCAGCCAGAAGCTCTACTGTTTCATTGGTCAAAATGAGAAAACTACAATCCTTACCTTTTCTTCCCAATTGCTCCGGTCGTCTCTCGATGCACAAGGCAAATCTAAATCTGTTTTAACATCAGGCCCGCTCCGGGAAGCAGTCGGACAGTTAAATCCGAATACCAGCAAACTCGTTTTGCTCAACGCCGGAGGGCTTATAAAAATCGCCGAGTTATATCTCAAAGCCAAAAACGACAATCCGGATAACCCCGCATATAAAACACTGGAGCAGATAGCTGCGCTTTTTGACAAAACAATCGTGCAGATAAAAACAAACGAAAGAGACGACAGTTTCAGCATTCACGCAGGTATCGAGCGCATTCCGCCAATCAAAGACCTGTTTCCTCTTGTAATGCAGATGAAGAAAGCAAATCTGGCACAAAAAACCAAAGCCACGAACCCGCAGCCTGCCGACGGGGCGACGATGGCGGCCTCTTCGACTATAAAGCTTCAATGGACAGGCGGAACGGCGGCAGTTTCACATAAAGTCTATGCCGGCGGCAATCGGGGAAAACTGGCACTTCTGACCGAAACAAAAGAGAATAATTGCGAATTAAAATCTCCGGAACTCGGTGAAAACGCCGGCTATTACTGGCGCGTTGACGAAGTGTGGCCGGATGGCACGGTTATAACCGGTGATGTATGGTCTTTTACCGCCGGCGGTAAATTGGTCGGCTGGTGGAAGCTTGACGAAAGTCAGGGCACGACTGCCGCAGACAGCTCAGGCAACGGTAATGACGGCACGCTTCAAGGTAATCCTGTCTGGCGGCCTCAAGGAGGTAAAGTCGGCGGAGCACTCGAATTTAGCGGCAAAGGCGATTACGTCAAAATCGCCAACGAATCCGCATTCGACATTACCAGCCAAATAACAATCTCGACGTGGGTTAATATAACATCTGTCCCGCAGGAGTGGACCGGCATTGTTACTAAGGGCGACACCGCCTGGCGGCTTTCCACGGATTTCGCCAACAACGTGTTTCACTTCGGACTTACCCGCGAGGACTATCTTAACGGAAGGACCACTGTCAGTTCAGGCCAGTGGCATCACATCCTGTGCGTTTATGACGGACAAAAAATGAGCATTTATGTTGACGGCAAGCTGGATGTTTCAAGCCCGCATCAAGGCGCTATCGGGACCAATGACTACCCCGTTTGTATTGGGGAAAATATCGAGTTGACGGGACGATGCTGGCACGGCCTCATCGATGATGTCCGCATTTACAACTATGCCCTTGCCGACAAGGAAATCGCAGATATTTACAAGGCTGCGACAAATTCAAAAGCTGTAGAAAACGTAAAAACCGAAGGTGCCGAACCAAAATAAGTGATTAAATTCAGAAAAAGACCGGTCTTTAGCACAGACCAAACGCATCTCTATTGGGCAATACTGCTGCTGGTAGTGGCGGTAGTATTGCCCACGGCCTGTCTGCTCTTTTTTTTGAACCAGGCTGTTAGGAACGAACGGTTTGCCATAAGGCAGAAGCTGATTGATATCTACAGCAGCCGCGCAGACAGCCTGCTTGTCGAACACTCCGCAAACTTCCCGGCGAATGACAAAAAACTATTGTCAAATTCCGCCTTGCTTTCGCCTGCGAAATTCTTCGAGACCTTTGCTGATACGGAAAAGTCGCCTTGGCAGGGAATGGTGATTTACAACAAGGACGGCAAACCAACTTTTCCTGCCCTGTCTGCTGAAGATGAAATATATGACAGCAGCCCGCTTTTGAAAAAGGCTTGGCAGATAGAATTTGTCGATAAAGACTTCACAAAGGCCGCCGCCGCTTACGCCCAAATCGCCGACGCTGGCAATGAAGGGCTGTGGGGACCCGCTTTGGCGGCCAAAATAAGATGCCTCCAGAAGGCGGGCAGAGCGGATGAGGCCGCCGACGCCTGCCAAAAATTAGCCTGGCCCGAACAAAAGCGAGACCGGCAGGACAGGTTTATCGCTAACGCAAGGTTGATGCAGATAAATCTGTTCCAAGCCGTTTCGCCTTCCGATTTTCCTAAGGCCTGCGAAAAACTTCTGGGAAATCGGTTTGCGGATTTATCAATAGATTCGCCGACCAAAATTTTTCTCCTGCAGCGGTGCATAAGCATTGCAGAGGCCGCCGGCATATCAGTGCAATTGACAAACAAAATCAGCCAGACAAAAAAAACTCTTGCTGCCGAAGAAACTTCGGTCGCTGCGGCACAAAGTTATTTATCCACTGCTTCCTTCAACGGCTGGCCTGAAGGGACATTCAGGTCTATCGCAGGCAGCGGAAAAATATACGGCGTTCATTTTGCCGCCGGCGACAGGCATATTCTCGGATTAGTCAGCGGTGAAAAAATGTCTGCATTCTGGACAAAACCTATCGAGGATATGAATGATGAGACGATTTTTTGCAGGGTGCTGGACGATACAGGCCGGATTGTTACAGGTATGCCGGAAGAATCGTCAGCGAAAAAAGTATCTGTCGGTGAACGTTTTCTCAGCCGTGATTTGCGACAATCTTTTCCCGGCTGGAAGGTTGATTTATATTTCAGAGACAGTGTCTTTACAGCGGCGGCAAGACGCCAGCAAATGGTCTATTTCTGGACCTTTGCCCTCGTTATCGGCTCGATGGTCGCCGTTTCGGGTCTGCTGGCGCGATTGATTTTGCACCAGGCAAGGTTAAATAAGCTCAAAAACGATTTTCTGGCAACGGTGACGCATGAGTTGAAAACCCCGCTCTCATCGATGCGGGTGCTTGTCGATACTTTATTGGGCAACAGGGTCGCAGATGTGCAGCAGTCGAGGGAATATCTGGAGCTCGTATCGAAGGAGAACGGAAGACTTAGCTGTTTGATAGACAATTTTCTGACGTTTTCGAGGATGGAACGCAACAAACAGGCCTTTGAGATTACACAAACCAGTCCTGCCGATATCGCAAAGGCCGCCGCAGAGGCCGTCCGGACAAAATTTGACCAAACAAACTGCAAATTCACCTTGACGATTGACGAATCCGCCGCAGGCGGACTCCTCGCTGTGTCGGCAGATAAGGATGCCCTTGTCACGGTGCTTGTCAATCTGCTGGATAACGCATGCAAGTATTCTTATGATGATAAGCAGATTGAGATGAAAGTCTTCGCCGGGAACGGCAGCGTCTGTTTTTCGGTTAAGGATAACGGGATAGGAATGAGTCGGCGTGTGGTCAAAAAAATATTTAACAAGTTCTATCAGGCCGACAGCTCCCTTTCCCGCCGGGCAGGCGGTTGCGGGCTGGGTCTGTCGATAGTAAAATTTATCGTCGATGCTCATAAAGGCTCAATTACTGTCGAAAGCGAACCCGGCAAAGGAAGCACCTTCACGATTAAGATTCCGTTAAGTATTTAAAACTTATAACAAAACTGGGCTTTTTATTCTGTCATTCCCGCGAAAGCGGGAATCCAGATGTTAAAATTGGACATTTCCTGATTTTGTTATAGACGAAAAGATATATGGAAACAATTCTTGTAATAGAAGATGATTCGACAATGCTGCGGGCGCTGAAGGATAACTTCGTCTATGCAGGGTATAAATGTTTAACCGCTGCCGACGGCGAGCAGGGCCTGAACGCCGCACTCGACGCCAAACCGGACCTGATAATCCTCGATATTATGCTGCCCAAAATCAACGGCTACGAAATCTGCCGGCTCATTCGAAAAGAAAATCTCGATATGCCCATCATTATGCTCACCGCAAAAGGCGAGGAACCGGATATTATTCTCGGCCTGAACCTCGGCGCAGATGATTATGTCACCAAGCCTTTCAGCATAAAAGAGTTGCTCGCCAGAGTTGCCGCCTTCCTCCGCCGTAGAAAACAGCAGGAGCAGGATACTTACCAGTTCGGCAAATTCGTTCTCGACATCCCTGCCAGAAGGCTCTTAAAAAACGGCAAAGAGATAAAACTGTCGCCGAAGGAATTTAAACTGCTTGAATACTTCTGCAAAAGGCAGGGCAGAGCCCTGACCCGCGACGACATATTGAACGCCGTCTGGGGCTATAACAGCTTTACATCGGACCGCAGCGTTGACCGTTTCGTCACCACGCTTAGAGATAAAATCGAACCCGACCCCCATAACCCGTCCTTTATCCTCACAATCCGCGAAATCGGCTACAAATTCCAGACCTGACCACCCTTTAACTTTTGTTGTCTTTTACAAATCCCTCAGCCTCTGCTGCCTGTCGAAATCTCGCAGTGAGCCGATAAGCCCATCCATACCGCCAGCCATTATTTTGTCGAGTGTATAAAGCGACAGATTTATCCTGTGGTCGGTGACGCGATTCTGCGGAAAATTATACGTGCGAATTTTTTCGCTGCGGTCGCCTGAACCTATCATTTTTTTCCGCTTCGATTCGCGATCCGCATTTTTTTTACTCTGAAAATGCTCATAGACCCTGCTTCGCAGGACGCGCCAGGCCTTCGCACGGTTTTTAATCTGACTTCTGTCCTCGCGCATACTGACGGTGATGCCGGTCGGAATATGCTCAAGCCGGATTGCGGAACTAACCTTATTGACGTTTTGCCCGCCCGGGCCGCCCGCACGGCTTACGTGCTCGGCCACATCCTGCGGATTTATCTGAATGTCAACCTCTTCCGGCTCAGGCAGAACCGCAACCGTTGCCGCCGATGTGTGAACTCTGCCCTGTGCCTCGGTTTCGGGAACTCGCTGGACGCGATGCCCCCCGCCCTCATAGCCGAGATGTGCCCAGACGCCTGGCCCCTTTATGCTGAATATCGCCTCGCGAAACCCGCCGCGGTCGGTCGGGCTGAAATCGAGAACCTCCATCGCCCAGTGTTTGCCTTCGGCGTATTTTACATACATATTGTAAAGGTCGCGGGCAAAAAGCGCCGCCTCTTCCCCGCCTGTGCCTGCACGTATCTCCATTATGATTGAGCCGATGCCGGCGTCGTCGGCCATAACAAGCATATCACGCAGCTCAATCAGCAGAGAACCCTGTTTGGCCTGCAGCTGCGTAATTTCCTGCTCGGCAAGCTCTTTTAATTCCGCCTCTGCCGAATTATCCGCCAAAATATTCTCTGTCTGCCCGATGTCGCTTACCATTTTTTTGTATTCGCGATATTTTGTAACTAAAGGCCGAAGTTTCCCCTGCTCTTTCGATAGCGTTATAATCTTCGCGGAATCCGAAGTAATCGCCGGGTCGGCTATTTCTTTTTCGAGTTGACTATAGCGGCCGTCAAACTCCTCGAGCTTGCCGACGAGCAATTGTTTTTCATTTTCCAAAACCTGCGCCATAACAATCTCAAATCTTAGATATCAAATCTTAAATCTCAAAATCCGAAATCCGAATATCGAAGCACGAAACAAATCCGAAATACAAATGTCAAAATTCTCAAAACGTTTTGGTCATTTGAATTTTATTCATTCGATATTGTTTCGAACTTCGTGCTTCGAGTTTTAAGATTCCCTGCGTCAATCCCGTTATTCTGTCCTTTTCTTCTTTGTGTCTTCGTGACTTAGTGGTTATTTTTTCTCTGTGGCTCAATTAAATATAAACAAAAGGCTCAGGCCGCGATAGTGGCGGTCCGAGCCTTTTTGCAATTCGAACACAAAGCTAATTTTTGGTTTGCTCTTTGCCTTCTTTCTTAATGAAGTATTCTTTGCCGTATTTTTTCTGGAAGCGTTCGATTCGGCCTGCGGTATCTACATATTTCTGCTTGCCGGTATAGAACGGATGGCAGGCGGAGCATATTTCGGCGTGGACTTCCTTTGCGGTGCTGAACGTTTCGAAGGTATTCCCGCACCCGCAATGCACCGTCACCTTGTTATAAGCCGGATGTATATCTTTCTTCATATCAAAACTCCAACAAATCTCAAAACAAGCATTCTAACAACCTTAAAATTTATTTCAAGTTAAAATTTGCTTCATAAATTGAAGAGGATTTCTTAACCACAAAGACTCGAAGACACGAAGTGCTATATGCTAATAAATACAGATTGAGCCAGTTTTTGGATTTTAAAAATCAGGTCCGCCTTTGGCGGATTAAAAAACACCTGTTTTTTTGAAAATTTTGGGGTGGTTTCGAGGGGGAAACCTTGTTTTTAACTCAAAAATGAGGGTGTGTTGTCGATACAATCGTTAAATTTTGTGTATATTGCCCAGATTAAGCTCAAAATAGGGCTGATTTTGGTCACTTTCGGGTTACTTTTGAGCACTTTCGAGTCGGTTTTGGGTAGTTTTGGGGTGAAATCGAGTGGTTTTTGACAGGTTTTTTTAGGGGAGATTCGGATGTTAAGACTGGAAAATTGTCGTTGGCAGAGTAGGCAAAATGGTGAAAGGAGAGAGTACAGAAGCCACAGATTTCATCCGCCTTCGGCGGACCAAAGGCGGATTGCGGATTATGTAAATAAAAAAGCTGTATCCTCTTGTCGTTTGACAATATAATGTTTCTTTAAGGCCGGAAGATGCGGAGAATCACACCTTTGTCCGTCAATATTGCCGTCCGGCAAATGGGCTTTGACGCGGTTTATGTCCGCCTGAGGCGGGTAAAAGGCGTATAAAACTGTATAATCATTGTTAGGTACCTAAAATGAATCCAAGAGTACTTCCGTTATCTTCCGTAGAACAACACATGAAGCAAAATTGCAGGTTTCTTAATCTTCGCGATGCACTCACATATTATCCTGATGACAAAAAACTTCTTGGGCTTACCAATCGTCTCCACAACTATCAAGCCATCAGGCACGATTTAAGGAGAGCGCATAATTTGCTTGGTGAAGTGATAAGAGTCCAAAATAACCAAGAGCTACTTAAAAGTCCCTACCTCTTCAGTGCCGGATGGTTCCAGGCAGTAATCCTGTATGCACGCTGGTTTAAATCGACCGAGAAAAGGCCGCGATTTGGTGAGGACTTTTTTGATGGAGACTTGTCCCTCATAGACAAGCATAGATATTTCGTTGAATTGCGCGACAAGTACATAGTCCATTATGAAAAGGAAATAATAGGTAAAACCGAAATCTATCTCACCTATTCACTATCAGGAGATCTTCTCGAACTCTCTCCTTTATGCCTAGAAGTCTATGTTAAGAGCAAACATGATCTTTTCGATTTGAGCAAGCTTATTGAGTTTGTTCATAATAAAATCAATAGCCTGGTGCCAAAGTATGAAAAGGAGCTCTTTGAGTATATTAAAAGTCTTCCAGATTTTTCCAAGTTGTTCAATTATACCAAAGAAGCGTCAGCCGTAGTAGAGTCCACGGCCCCTTGTCCATATGAATATGGTTTTAGCCTTGATGAACAGTTCAAACCGAACCAATCGCTGGAGAGGGATAGCGTTGGCCGTTCTCGGATTGATTGATCTCGCCGAAGTCAGCCCGGTTGGAATGTTTTGAGAAGTATTTTATGCAGAACCCATATAATGCATAGTTCACCGAAGAAAAGGATGAAGAGGTAAACGAATGAAAGCTGAAAAGCAAATCAAAATCGCCAGAGGTACAGCATTCGTCTTGAGTTTTGTCCTTCTAGCCGCACCTCCACTGTTTGTAGCCGATAAAATGGATAAAGGCGAATCCGTTACCTGGCAATTTGCCTTGTTGTTTATGGGGACCATGTACATACTGATTTTGCCATTAGTCATGCTCTGCTGGGTATACGCCTGGTCACTGAATCGTAGGAAATGGAAGACTGCACTTATCTTATTCATCTTGCACGTTATCTGGTCGATAGGAACAGTAATAACTAATCCACTTCTCCTGCCAATCGAAATCGCGGTAGTTGCTCTACTACTACAGGGCATGCTCGGTCTCCGTAAATTACAAGCAGTTTCATCATCTCATGTACCGGATTGATTGACTTGGATAGATAGGGCCAGTCATGAAAGGGGGTTAAAAATTAGGGACAGCAATGTTTTGAAAGGAAAAGGAGATATTCTGCTTTTCCCGAGTTGATACGCTTACTTGGACTGTATTATCCTGTCCCATTATAGTAAGAATAGCTCGATGTGAGTTTGGCCGTTCCGGTGAATGCCGAAACGACATCGGGCAATTAAAGACGAATTGTCTGAGGAAGAAATCCTTCGACTCCTTCGATTGCACTCCCTACTTCGCCCTAAAAAACGGGCTTCGCAGGACAAGCACGCTCAGGATAAATCCTTAGTTTTGAGTTGTAGGCAAAGATAAGTCTTTTCTAAAGGGGGAGTTTTTGGTTTAATGTCTCAAATCTTGAATAATAGCGTAGAGCGGATAGCGTGGAGCGTACAGGAAAAATTCTCTGCGGCCTCTGTGGTGAATTCGTCTGTCGTCTGGAGTCTTTAAATGATAGTTGTGGTGACAGGAGTGGTTGGTTTAGACAAGAAGAGCTACCTCGCTGATGTGGTTAAGCTGGCGGGGCAGCGGGGCAAAGAAATCCTGCTGTGCAATGTCGGCGATATGATGTACAGCGAAGCGCCGGACATCGGCCCCGGCAGAATTCTCGATATACCGCTAAAGAGGCTCAATTCGCTTCGCCGAAGCGTTTTCAAGGACATAATTGCGAAGGCATCGAAATCGCAAAACGTTATCGTCAATACCCACGCTGCATTTCGCTGGCGGCACGGGCTGTTTCCAGCGGTGGATTTCGACCAGATGCGGCAGCTCGGCGCTGATTTGTATATCTGTCTTATTGACGGCGTTGCGGCGCTGCATACCCGCCTTGCCGACGAATCCGCCTTAGGCGGAGCGGGACATACCTTGAAGGATTTGATTGTCTGGCGGGAAGAGGAAATTATATGTACGGAAATGCTCTGTAAGGGCATAGGCGAGAATGTTCCGTTTTATTGTCTTGCCCGGGGCGAGGACAGCGAAACAGTCGAGATGTTTTACAGACTCGTTTTTGAGCCGACAAGGAAAAAGGCGTATTTGAGTTTTCCGATGACGGCGGTGGTCGATATGGCGTCGGTCCGCAGCGAAATCAACAGTTTCAGACGTGCAATGAAGGAACACTTTACCTGCTTTGACCCGGGCGACCTCGAGGAGGCGTATCTGCCGATTTACGCACGCAGGGCAGCCGAGCAGGGGCGAAATTTCGTGGAGGTTCACAGCCTCGGCAGGACAATTCGATTGAATACCGAGCAGGTCTTGCAGATTGAGCGGGACATTAACAGCCAGACTTATGCGCGGGATTTTCTGCTGATAGACCAGTCGGATATGATAGTGAGTTTTATTCCGATGACGGTGGACGGCAGGGCGGCGATATCGAGCGGCGTTGAAAGGGAATTGCAGCACGCCCACGAATCGGCCAAAGAGGTTTTCGTCATCTGGCCTGCAAAACAAAGGCCTTCGGTTTTTGTGACGCAGACGGTGACAGAGGTTTTCGGCAGACTTGATGATGCGTTGAAGTTTTTCGTAAAAAGGGATTATATTCGGAAATGACGATTATGGATGAAAAACAATTAGCGTCTTTTATTGACCACACGTTATTGGCTGCGACGGCGACGAGCGGCGAGATAAAAAAACTCTGCGAAGAGGCCAAGCAGTATCAGGTTTACTCGGTTTCGGTTAATCCGCGATGGGTTGGTTTGGCGGCGGATTTGCTGGTAGGTAGCGGCGTGAAGGTCGATGCGGCGATAGGGCTGCCTTTGGGGGCGGATTCAACGAAGGTAAAAGTTGCTGCTGCGAAGGATGCAATTTTTGCAGGGGCTGATGAGATTGATATGGTGGCGGATTTGCCCGCGATAATTGAAGGTGATGAGCGTTATCTCGGCAGGCAGCTGCGGGAGGTTTTGCAGGTTTGCCGTTCGATGCGTCCGCCGGTTGTTCTGAAGGTGATTATAGAGGCGGCGGTGCTTAGGAGTGAGCAGAAGCGGTTTGCCTGCGAGGTGGCGGACCGATGTAGAGCAGATTTTGTAAAGACAAGCACAGGGATGCACGCTGCGGGCGGGGCGACGATTGAAGACGTAAGATTGATGAAGGAGGCGGCGCCGCACTGCAAAATAAAGGCGGCGGGCGGAATCAGGACCGCGAAAGAGGTTCTCGAATTTATTGATGCGGGAGCAGACAGAATTGGCACATCGGCTGGTGTGCAGATTATCGAGGAATTCCTGGCGGGGCGGCTTTAATGGATGTATCAACAATTGTCGATACGAAGGATGCGGTTTATTGCAGGCCTGTATGTAAAAAAATTTCAGGTTCAATCGACCTCAATTTGCTTAATCAGTTTTTTGCACACCTGCCAAATCCCTCCATACTTGGAGGAAATCCTGCCAAAGGAAATGCTGACGGCTTTAGCTACTGGACGGCGCAGCCGGTGGAGATTTTTGAATTTGGGGCACAAGACAGAAACCCGTTTGAAAAACTGCAGAGGGTTTTGAACAAATATCGGCTTGAAGGACCCGCCTGCGGTGGGCCTGATGGGATTTTTGCGGGCGGCTGGATTGGTTTTTTCGGATACCAATTAGGCAGATTCATTGAGCCTGCCGCAGGCGGGCCGGGGGAAGCTGCTGATGATTTGCATCTGCCGCAGGTTCGGCTTTGTTTTTACGACCGATTTATTGCTTACGACCATATTCGCAAGGATTGTTGGCTGATAGCCCTGCAATTGGAAAGAGACAGTGAAGATATAGGCGAAAAGATTGCGGGTTTGGAAAGAGATTTGAATCGGTCGCAGGAATTAACAGTTAAAGAACCCCAAAAAGCGCAATTCAGTGAGCCGGATTTTTTAAATATCGGCTGCAATATGGACAAGCAGTATTATCTTCGGGCGGTCGAGAAAATAAGACGTTTGATATTTGACGGTGAAGTCTATCAGGTAAATTTTTCGCAGCGGTTCGAGAGCGATTATAGACCTGCACCTATTAACCTTTTTCACTGGCAAAATCGTTTTAATCCCTGCGGGTTTTCTGCTTATATTGACAGCGGGGATTTTGCGATTGTAAGCGCATCGCCGGAGATGCTTTTGAGAATCAAAGGTGGGGTTATAAGCACCAAACCGATAAAAGGGACTAGGCCGAGAGTCGGCGACGAAGGGTCGGGAAGGCAAATCAACGCAAGGAACTTTAACGAGCTGATGTGTAGTCCAAAAGAGCAGGCGGAGCTGAATATGATAATCGACCTCGAACGCAACGACCTTGCGCGAATCTGCGCTGTCGGCGGCAGGGGTGTTGTTCAACCGAGAACGATTGAGGTTTATCCTACAGTCTATCATGCGGTTGCGACGGTTGAGGGGCGGCTTCGAAGCGGCGTAAATTTTTGCGATTGCTTGCGTGCGACTTTTCCGGGCGGTTCGATTACAGGAGCGCCGAAGGTAAGCGCAATGAAAATAATCAACGAGCTTGAGCCGACGCAAAGAGGCGTTTATACGGGCAGTATAGGCTTTATAGGCCTTGATGGAGGAGTCTGCTTGAATATCGCCATACGGACGGTTATCATTAAGGGCAAAAGGGCCTTTGTGCAAACCGGCGGCGGAATTGTCGCAGATTCCAATCCCGAAGACGAATGGGACGAGACGCTTGTTAAGGCAAAAGCATTGCTCACTGGAATAAAGTTGTGTAATGAAAAATTAAAAGTTCAAAGATGAAAAATCAAAATGACAATGTAAAATTCAAAATTTGAATCATGGATAAAGTTTTTCTAAATGACGGTTTGGTGGATGCTGACAAGGCGTTTGTGCTGGCTGCTGACGGAGGGTTTTTGTATGGGGCGGGGCTTTTCGAGACGATGCGGTGCAATAACGGCGTTGTTTTCTGCCTTGAAGAGCACCTCGAAAGGTTATTTACAAGTGCCGAAACACTTTCCATTTTTAACAGTTTCGATAAAAAGTACACATCGGATGCTGTTTATGCGGTTTTGCAGGCAAACGGCCTGACGGATGCGAGATTGCGGCTTACGCTTACGGGCGGGTCTGTGTCGGCGGCGGATGAAAAAAGAAAATCGACGCTGCTTATCGCCGCAACGAGGCTGCAAGGCTATCCTGAACAGTTTTATCAGAAGGGAATTCTGGTTGTGCTTAGCCCGTTTCGGTCCGCCGGCGGCGGATTGGGCGACCCAACGGCAGGCCACAAGACTACCAGTTATTTTTCGCGTATGCTTGCGTTTCAGGATGCACACGGCAAGGGCGCTGTGCAGAGGCCCTGTGGTTCACTGCAGGAAATCTTCTTGCCGAAGGCTGTATAAGCAATGTATTTTTGGTGAAGGATTTCGGCTCTTTACACGCCGAAATTATCGACGCCTGTTTTGCCGGGTATTGCCAGAAAGACTGTTTGCGAATTGGTGGGGGAAAACTCGATAAAATTAGTCGAGAAAGATTTGGGTATAGACGAGTTGCTGTCTGCTGATGAGGTTTTTTTAACGAATGTGATTATGAAGGTTATGCCGGTAGCGGGCATTGAAAAGCATACCGTAGGCAGCGGCAAAGTAGGACCTGTGACAAAAAAATTGCTGGGTTTGTTTGACGATTTTTTGAAAGAGAGATGCGGGCAGAAAAAATGAAGGCAAAAGAGATTGCAAAAAGGATAGGAAGGATTGTGTCGCTTGAATTGGCGATTTCGTGGGATAATGTCGGGCTGCTGGTAGGCGACCCGAATAAGGAAGTAAAAAAGATATTGCTGACGATTGATATAACGGCTGATGTGTTGGCGGAGGCGAGGCGGCAGAGGACGGATTTGATTATCAGTTATCATCCGGTTATATGGGACGGCCTGAAAAAGATTACCGCAGATGGAGCGGGCAGAATTGTTTATCAATTGGTTCGCAGTGATATTGCGGTCTTTTCGATACATACGGTGCTGGATATTTTGCGGGGAGGGGTTAATGATGCGCTTGCGGAGATTGTGGGGATAGAAAACGGTCAGCCTATAGGCGATTTTGTTGAAGACCCATCCGGAGGACTTTATAAGTTTGTGGTCTTTATTCCTGTTGATCTGGTGCGGAAGGTTTCGGATGCGGTTTTTGCGGCAGGGGCAGGCCGTGTCGGCAATTATAGTTGCTGCGGTTTTGGTGCGGAAGGCGTGGGAAGTTTTCTGCCGTTAGAAGGGTCCAGGCCTGCAATAGGCCGAAAGGGAAAATTAGAAAAGGTAAAAGAGATTAGATTTGAGACGATTGTCCCCGGCGATAAATTGGAATCGGTTATCGCAGCGATGAAGAAGGCGCATCCTTATGAGGTGCCGGCCTTTGATTGCATAAAGCTATCCAATCCGGCTGATAAATTTGGCCTCGGCAGGATTGGCAGGCTTTCCAAACCGACAACAATCGCTAAAATAATCGAAAAGGTTAAAAGAGCGACCGGCGCCAAGGTTGTGGGCATTGTGGGTCCGCCTTCGGCGGGTAAAAAAGTTGTCACAAAGGCGGCAGTTTGTGCCGGTGCGTGCGGCAAACTTGTTTATGATGTGATTGCGGCGAAGGCGGATTTATACTTAACTGGCGAATTGAAGCATCATCAGGCCCTTGCGGCGCAGGAGGCAGGTCTGACGTGTCTGTGCCTGAGTCATACGGTTTCGGAAAGGTTTGTGCTGAAAAAATTGGCTAAACAGTTGCAGAGGCAGTTGCCGAATATAAGGATTCGAATCAGCAGAAAGGATAAAGACCCCTTTAGATGGAAGCAGATATGAGACAAGAAGAAGATTTTGAGAATATTGAAAAGGAAGATTTGAAACAGGCCTTCGATGAGCCGTTAGATTCCGGGCAGGTTGCTGATGGGGGCAGCGGTGAGATTGGGGATCTCGGAATTTGAGGACGAGTCCGCCTGCGGCGGACCTTTGGCGGATGATGTGCCTGATGGCGGAGCAATCCGCCTGCGGCGGAAAGATGAAACCGCTGCGGAGGAAGTTGCTGCGACGCTGGAGGCGGTGATAGAGGCGGTTTTGTTTGCCAGCGATGAGTCACTAAATGCTGCGCGGCTTGCGAAGATTGCAGAGACGAGCGTCTCGCAGGTTCGCCGATGCGTAGATACTTTGAATGACCGGTATAAGGCGGTCGGCAGTGCGTTTCGGATTGAGCAGATTGCCGGTGGCTACCAGATGCTCACGCTTCCAGCTTTCGACCACTGGCTCAAAAAGTTGGTAAGCGTTCGGGGCGACAGTAAGTTAAGCAATGCGGCTCTTGAGACGCTTGCGATAATTTCGTATAAGCAGCCTGTTATAAGGGCGGATATTGAGGCGATTCGAGGTGTGCAGTGCGGCGAGGTGATTAGGTCGTTGATGTATAAGGGGCTTGTAAAGATTGTCGGCAGGGCGGAGGTTCTCGGCAGGCCAATGCAGTATGGCACGACGAAGAGGTTTCTGGAGGTTTTCGGCCTCAATTCCTTAAGGGATTTGCCCAAGGTCGAGGAATTAAAAAAGCCGGAACAGTAATTTCGTGAAGAGTAATACATTATGTGTGAATGAGTAAAAGTGAACATGAGTGAAGTAATAAATAACCAGCATCCTTTGGCCAAAGTATTCGGCTATCCGATAACAAACTTTGCGGAAAATGCCGAAAGAAACCGCCGAAACAGACTTTGTCCTTTTCACAACAGAGTGCCGAACTGCACAAAAGATAAGGCAAACGATCCTCTTGGAGTTTGCAGTATTTACAATGAAAATAGTGCCATAGTAACTTGTCCTATCAGATTTCGGGAGGATTGGATAATTACAGAGGGAGCTGCAAATTTTTTCTTTGGCAAAAATATGCGGACCTCTTTGCCCAAAATATTCCGATAGAAGCTGGCGGGCAGACGCTGTGCGTAGTCATTGATAACGGCTGGTTTAATTTTAATTATCTGGAAATTACGCCGGCGTTAAAATTTTCCGCTTCCAAAAGTAAACCAGTAAACTAAAGGAGAAAATTATGTCTGGAAGATTAAAGATGGTGGTTACCTTGGTAAGTTTAGCGTTTTCTTTGGCCTCAGCTGTCTCTGGCGCCAAATATAAACTCGTCTGGTCGGATGAGTTTGACGGCCCGGGGATAAATCCCGCCTACTGGGAGCATATGCTGGGCGACGGCACGCTCTATGGCATCTCTGCGGGCTGGGGCAATAAGGAACTGCAGTGTTACACTGGCCGCACGGAGAACTCTTTTGTGGAAAACGGGAATCTCGTCATCCAGGCTCTTAAAGAAGAATACGAGGGGCACAGTTACACCTCGGCACGGATGCGCACGGCCAAGAAGCAGGATTTTCTCTACGGGAAAATTGAAGCGCGCATCAAACTTCCTTCCGAAAAGGGTTTGTGGCCAGCCTTCTGGCTGATGCCTACGGAATTCGCCTACGGCCCCTGGCCGCAAAGCGGCGAAGTGGACATCTGCGAGGCGGTAAATAAATCTCCCGACCGGGTCATGGGAAGTATTTTTTTTGGTAGTACCTCGGAGACCAAGCATATTTCCCGCTTTTTTGTTTCCGCAGAGCAATGCGGCGCGGCACAGGATTTGGCGGCGGACTATCACATTTACACCGTGGAATGGCAGCCCTATGAAATGCGTTGGTTTGTGGACGGGAAATTATATTCTGTGCAACATGATTGGTTTTCAGCGGACAATCCTTACCCGGCTCCTTTTAATAAACTCTTCCATATACTTTTAAATATCGCCGTGGGGGGCGCGGACCGGCGCTCCGCCCGATAAAACGAGCACTTTCCCGGCACGGATGTATGTAGACTGGGTGCGCGTTTACCAAACGGATAACCAGCCCCCGGAGTTGGAAATATTAAGCCCCGCGAACGAAGAAAATATTCCCGGAGGGAAAGATGTTCTCATAAAAGTTAAAGCCTCCGACCCTGACGGTAAAATTGACCGCGTGGAGTTTTATAACAGCGGCGCCCTTATCGGCAAGGTTTCTACTCCTCCTTACACCCTTGTTTGGAAAGCTCCCGATGGCTGTTACACTATAAGCGTGCGGGCAGTAGACGATGCGGATTTTGCGCATACCAAAACAGTGAAAATCACCAAAGGCATCGGTTGTCCGCCGGGGCCTTACCACGGAAAGCCCGCAGAGCTTCCTGGACGTTTGGAAGCAGAAGACTTTGACCGTGGACTGCCGGGAAAAGCTTATTTTGACACCGATGAGGCTAATCAGGGAGAAAGATACCGTCTGGACGTCGGAGTGGATATTCAAGATTGCAGTGAGGGGGGATATGATATCGGCTGGACGGCCGCCGGCGAATGGCTGGAATACACCGTAAATGTAGCCAAGGCTGGGATATATGATATTATATTCCGGGTTGGTTCTCCCGAAGGTGAGGGGAAACTGCACCTGGAAATAGATGGCGTTGATAAAACGGGCGTCCTTAATACTCCCAAAACCGGTGACTGGCAAAAATACACCGACCTTACCGCCCATAATGTTAAGCTGAAGGCAGGCAAGCAAGTGATGCGTCTTGTCATTGATGCGGGCAGTTTCAATTTTAACTATCTCAAGGTCGTTGCACCCTCCAACGGTAAAGAAAACACTCCCAAACAGGAGAAATAGAGAAGCGAAAAAGAACTCAAAGCGTGGAATTCGAGCCCTTTAAAATGATTGTAATTCGAGGGAGATTTTGGTATTATGGCTATGCCATCTTAACGATTATGGAATCGAAAGGCTTGGTTGCGTAGCTAGGCGTTTAATCCGCCAGCGGCGGATTAATATGGGAAATGTTATGAAAGGATGCAGCAATGAAGTTCATTGAATCCGTAAAGTATGTCAACCGTATATCTGTTTTTTCTTTCCTGTTGGGTCTTTTGCTGGTTACGGCGGTGCGGGCTGACAGCCGTGTTGATACCGTGATTAACAGCGCTTGGAAGTTTTATCGAGCCGATGTCAACAATGCTCAGTCGCCGAGTTTTAATGACGCCTCCTGGAGTACCATCGATTTGCCTCACACCTGGAACGCCCTCGACGGCGAAGACGGAGGCAACGATTACTATCGCGGTATAGGCTGGTATCGCAAACATTGTACCATTGGCTCGGAATTTTCCGGTAAACGCGTTTATCTCTTTTTCGAGTCTGTAGGTATATCGGCGGATGTTTATTGCAATGGTACCCTTATCGGTCACCATGATGGGGCTTATGCGGCGTTCTGTTTCGACATAACAGGCGCAGTCATCTTCGGAGCCGATAACCTGATAGCCGTTAAGGCCAACAATACCAGCCCCTTTGTATTCGTGCCTCTTTCCGGTGATTTTACTCAATGGGGCGGCATCTGTCGGAGCGTCCATCTGCTTATCACAAATCCCGTTCACATTACACCTCTGGACTATGCTTCTCCGGGCGTTTATCTTACAACCACTAACGTCAGCAGCGCCTCCGGCGACCTCAGTGTCAAAACCCTGATTCGCAACGCCGGTACCGCGGCCAAAGATGTTACGGTCCGTGCAACTATCAAAGACGCCGCCAACGTTACGGTGGGCACACCGCTTACGCTGTCCCTGAACGTAGCTGCGAATACAACGACAAATTTCATACAAAACACCACGGTCTCCAGTCCTCATCTGTGGAATGGTCTGGCTGACCCCTATCTCTATAAAGTTCTCGTGGAAGTTCAAACCGATGGTGCTGTCGTGGATAGCATCAATCAGCCACTTGGTTTTCGCTATTATTCCGTCAATTCCAATACCGGTTTTTTCCTTAACGGTCACTATTTAGACCTACACGGCGCCGCTATCCACGAAGACCGTGACCACAAGGGACGAGCGATTTCCGACGCCGACCGCGAACAGGATATCCAAATAATGCTCGAGATGGGCTGCACGTGGCTTCGCCTGGCCCATTATCAGCACGCGGAGAAAATATACGACCTGGCCGACCAAACAGGGCTCATCCTGTCAACAGAAATTCCTCTTGTCAATAAGATCGAAAGCGGCACAGCGTTTGCTGATAATTGCAAAAGTCAATTAAAGGAATTAATCCGTCAAAACTACAATCATCCCTCTGTGTTTTTCTGGGGTATTTTTAATGAAATTACGCTCGACGGCAGCGGCCCCGACCCAACCGTTCTGATGCGGGAATTAAATACTCTGGCTAAGGCCGAAGACCCGACGCGCCCGACTACGGCAGCATCCAATTCCTCTGACACTCATTCTACAGCTTGTATTACTGATGTTTTGGGGTTTAATAAATATTTTGGCTGGTATTTTGGTGCGATGACAGATTTTGCCCCCTGGGCCGACGGCATTCATGCCATTCGAGGCTCTGACAAAATTGGAGTTACTGAATACGGCGCCGGTGCCAGCATTAACCAGCACCAGGAGAACCCTCCCGAACCGCCTAACGCTGGCCCCTGGCATCCGGAAGAATATCAGAGTTATTATCATGAGGTTCACTGGAAGGCTATGAAGGCTCGTCCGTTCCTGTGGTGCAAAGCCCTCTGGAACGGCTTTGACTTTGGCGCTGATGGTCGAAAGGAAGGTGACCGCCATGGCATCAATGATAAGGGCCTGGTCATCCGTGACCGTACGGTCAAAAAAGATGCGTTTTACTGGTATAAAGCTAACTGGTCGAATACGCCTACCGTTTACATTACCAGCCGTCGATTTACGCCTCGCGTTGCAAACCCTACCTACGTTAAAGTCTATTCCAACTGCGATAACGTGGAACTATTCATCAACGGCGAGTCCAAAGGTGTTTTAACCAGCACCGACCATATCTACCAGTGGAACTCTGTGACGCTCAGACAGGGCGCCAATGAAATTAAATCTGTTGGCCGAATCGGCACCAGTGCATATACCGATGTGTGCAACTGGGATTTGATAAAGAAAAAATAAAAAGTGTAAAGTGATTACCTGAAGGATGTGTCAATGAAGTTCATTAAATCCGTAAAGTATGTCAACCGTATATCTGTTTTTTCTTTCCTGTTGGGTCTCTTGCTGGTTACGGCGGTGCGGGCTGACAGCCGTGTCGATACCGTGATTAACAACACTTGGAAGTTCAATCGAGCCGATGTCAACAATGCTCAGTCGCCGAGTTTTAATGACGCCTCCTGGAGTACCATCGATTTGCCTCACACATGGAACGCTCTCGACGGCGAAGACGGCGGCACCTATTATCGCGGTATAGGCTGGTATCGCAAACATTATACCATTGGCTCGGAAAATTCCGGCAAACGCATTTATCTCTTTTTCGAATCTGTAGGTATATCGGCGGATGTTTATTGCAATGGCACCCTTATCGGCTCTCATCTTGGGGCTTATGCAGCGTTCTGTTTCGACATAACAGGCGCGGTCATCTTCGGAGCCGATAACCTGATAGCCGTTAAAGCCAACAATTCCAGCTCCCTCAATATCGCGCCTCTTGACGGTGATTTTACTCAATGGGGCGGTATCTGTCGGAGCGTCCATCTGCTTATCACCAATCCCGTTCACATTACACCTCTGGACTATGCTTCTCCGGGCGTTTATCTTACAACCACTAACGTCAGCAGCGCCTCCGGCGACCTCAGTGTCAAAACCCTGATTCGCAACGCCGGTACCGCGGCCAAAGATGTTACGGTCCGTGCAACTATCAAAGACGCCACCAACGTTACGGTGGGCACGCCGCTTACGCTGACCCAAAGCGTAGCTGCGGGGGCCACGACAAACTTTGTACAAAACACTACGGTCTCCAGTCCTCATCTATGGGATGGTCTGGCTGACCCCTATCTCTATAAAGTTCTTGTGGAAGTTGAAACCGACAGCGCCGTTGTGGACCAGATTGAACAGCCGCTTGGTTTTCGCTATTATTCCGTCGATTCCAATCTGGGGTTTTTCCTTAATGGTCACTATTTAGACCTACACGGCGCCGCTATCCACGAAGACCGGGACCACAAGGGACGAGCGATTTCCGATGCCGACCGCGAAGAGGATATCCAAATCATGCTCGAGATGGGCTGCACGTGGCTTCGTCTGGCCCATTATCAGCACGCGGAAAAAATATACGACCTGGCCGATGAAACAGGAATGATTCTGACAACGGAAATTCCTATTGTCGATAATATCGCAAGCGGCACAGCGTTTTCTGATAATTGTCAAAGTCAATTGAAGGAATTAATCCGTCAAAACTACAATCATCCCTCCGTGTTATTCTGGGGTCTTTTTAATGAAATTACGCTTCACAGCGGTCCGGATCCGAACCCTCTGATAATCACATTAAATACTCTGGCCCACGCGGAAGACCCGACGCGTCCGACTACGGCGGCGAACAATACCTCGGATAACGACGCTACAACCAAACATACCGATGTTTTGGGGTATAATAAATATTTTGGCTGGTATGACGGCGTAGTGACAGGTTTTGCCCCCTGGGCCGACGGCATTCATGCCTCCAGAGGCTCCGACAAAATTGGAGTGACTGAATACGGCGCCGGCGCCAGCATTAACAATCACCAGGATGACCCTACTGTTGAACCGGCCAATGTTGGCGGGAACTGGCATCCGGAAGAATATCAGGCTTACTTCCATGAGGTCCATTGGAAGGCAATGAAAACTCGTCCGTACCTGTGGTGCAAGGCCATCTGGAACGGCTTCGACTTTGGCTCCGATGTGCGCAATGAAGGCGACCGTGCCGGTATCAATGACAAGGGAATGGTTCTTCGCGACCGTACGGTGAAAAAGGACGCCTTCTATTGGTATAAGGCCAACTGGTCGAGTACCCCGATGGTCTATATTACCAGCCGCCGATTTACGCCTCGCGTTGCAAACCCCACCTACGTTAAAGTCTATTCCAACTGCGATAACGTGGAGCTGTTCATCAACGGCGTGTCCAAGGGTGTTTTAACCAGCACCGACCATATCTACCAGTGGACCTCTGGTCTAACACTCACAGGGGGCGCTAATGAAATTAAAGCGATTGGCCGAATCGGTACCGACGAATATATCGACATATGTAACTGGACTTTGAACCCTCCGGGCGCTCAATCGCCCTATCTCGGTTCTCCATCCGCTATTCCCGGAAAAATCGAAGCGGAAAATTACGATACAGGCGGTGAAGGCGTTGCGTATCATGATGCAGATACAGGAAACAGCGGCGGTCAATATCGTCCCAGCGAGGGCGTCGATATACAATCCTGCACCGATACCGGAGGCGGTTATAACATCGGCTGGACAAATGCGGGCGAGTGGCTCGAATACACCGTCAATGTGACCACGGCTGGAACTTATAAAATTGCAACTCGGGTTGCATCGCAATCAGCTGGCGGAACTTTCCATATCGAATTTAATGGCGTGGACAAGACGGGCAATATCACAGTACCCAGCACCGGAGGCTGGCAAAACTGGACAACGGTCAATGCGACCGCCCATTTGTCTGCCGGCACTCAGATAATGCGATTTTACATATCAGCAAGCGGATTCAATCTTAATTACTTTAACATCACAGTAATATCTCTCGATATCCGCGGCGATTTAAACGGCGATGGCGTGGTAGATTTAGATGATCTTGTCATTATGAAAGGCGAGTGGCTTACAAGCGGTCCAACTGCAGATATTGAACCGCCGGGAGGAGATGGCATCGTAGATTTCAAAGACTTTGCTGTATTAGCTGAGAACTGGGGAAAAACAAATTGAAGCTTTTAATCAGTAAACTACTATAGGTTAAAACCCATAATAGTAGTTTACTTTTACCTTTGAAACTACCCGTTGGGTGTGTCGTGTCGTTTACGCCCCGGCGGTTATGTCCGCGGAGTGGATGCAGTGTAATATTCCGGACGATCCTGCCTGCGTTTTTTAGCTATTTCCTTAACATATCCATATTCCAGCCTGTGCGAGGGTGGGATTTATAGTTACTAATCTTCACTGGAAATCCAGATTAACTAACTTGCGTTTGCAACAGCAACCATAATTTGGTATAAGCATCGGCTGACTGGGAGAAAGTCGAAAGAAGATTATGGAAACGGCACAGATAAAGAAGGGTATTGACGAGCTGTTGGCCCGGGTTAAAGCAATCCGGGACTGGCTTTGATTTGCCTGCGAAGAGGGCGGAACTAACCCGTATTGAGGAGCAGACGAGCAGACCTAACTTTTGGGACGACCCGGAGCAGGCCCGCAAAATCATTTCGCAGATGACCGCGCTCAAATCCATCGTCGAGCCGGCCGACCAGCTCGGCAAAGATTCAAAAGACCTCGCAGAACTTTTTGTTCTCGCAGAAACAGAAAACGATAAACAAACCCTTGAACAGCTGGCAAAAGATATGGCGGGGCTTGAAAGAAAATGCCGGCAGGTTGAGATAACCGGCTTGCTTTCGGGTGCTAACGATACGAAGAGTTGTTTTTTCAGCATCCACGCAGGCGCGGGCGGCACGGAAAGCTGCGACTGGGTGAGTATGCTGCTGCGGATGTACACGCGGTATTTCGACAGGAACGGCTATAAGTATCAGGAGCTGGATTTGACGGCGGGCGAGGAGGCGGGCATCAGGTCTATACAATTGGAGGTTGTAGGCCCATTCGCCTTCGGCAGATTATCGTGCGAGACGGGCGTGCATCGCTTGGTGCGCATCAGCCCGTTCGACGCCAACAAGCGCAGACACACGAGTTTCGCCGCCGTCGATTGCATACCGGAATTCGATGAAGATATAGATATCGAAATCAAGGAAGAGGATTTGAAGATTGACTACTATCGTGCGGGCGGCCCGGGTGGCCAGAACGTCAATAAGGTAAGCTCCGCCGTCCGAATGACGCACCTGCCGACCGGCATCGTGGCGCAGTGCCAGAACGAGCGAAGCCAGCACAAGAACAAGGCGGAGGCGCTCAAGGTGCTAAAATCCCGGCTGTATATCTTAGAGCAGAAAAAGCGGGACGCAGAGCTTGCGAAGCTTTACGGCGATAAGGGCGAAATCGCCTGGGGCAACCAGATTAGAAGCTATGTCCTTCAGCCTTATCAATTGGTTAAAGACCACAGGACGGATTTTCAGACGGGCAACATCCAGGCTGTTCTCGATGGCGAAATCGACGACTTCATCGAAAGCTACCTGCAGTTCAGGGCGAAGAACAAATAGACTCCAGACCCCAGACAAATTCACCGCAAAGGCCGTAGAGAAAAAGAAAAATTAAAATATTAACTATAAAAAAGAGGTATAAAAATGTCGGGGAATGATTCGATTATTCAAATCGTTTATAACATTATTGGTGGCGGTATTGTCGGTGGGTTCACTTGGTTTTGGTCGTGGGGCAAGAAGAAATGGTATGCCCGGAATTTCAAGCAAATTTTTCAGGACGATGAAGATGGGAACTTTCACTTAATCTACAAATCTCTACAAAGCGATAAGAAAGATGTGTTCCCACCAGAAAAATCAGGAGTATTTAGAGGAACACCAGCCACAACGAATGTAGGGTTGATCAACTCATGTGCAGATACAAGATCAGTTGGGTACTTGGTATATGCATTTGGGAAAAATATTAGGAAATCCCCTATAATTGTATCTCATGTCGATGTGGATAAACAGATAAACCTGTCATTCATATCTATCGGAGGTCCAACAAACCACAAGACACGAGACATTATGGCGGCTAACAGTCTGATTGATTATGAAAACGGGAAAATAGTTGCAAAAGTCTCAAGAAGTGTCATAGTGAAAGACGGTGATGAGGCAGGTTTTGATTATGGTTTCATAGTTAAAATACATCCAACTAATTTTCCTCGAAGAGCATGGATTTGCTCCGGTGGGATTGGAGTGTGGGGATGTAGCGGGGCTGCTTGGTATTTGGCACATAGGTGGAATGATATACGAAAACTTGCGGGGAAAAAGGAATTCGTCTGTATAACAAAAACCAGAAGTGGTATTGATGAGGATACATACTTACTGAAACAGTTTCAGAATAACAAGGATATCGAGAATTATATAAAAGAGGTCGAAAAGAAGAATTCTAAAGAACAATCTAATGTGACAACTACCACCACAACAACAGGTGAACTAACCTGCACTGAAATACCTCCACCAGAATGATGTGATTTGGGTGGCGATGAAATGTCAGGATGAACTTTCAGGATGTATTAAATATTCTGGATAGGGGAGTAGAGGCAATTTTTAGTTAAGGAGGTGGCGGGGCCCTGCCGCCGAAGGCGGACAGGCGCGGGGGTGATATATGGGGGCGTAAAGGAAACAGACGGCGGAGGAATATCCAATATCCAACATCGAATGTCCAAGTTAAAAAAAGGAGCACAAGTCAAAAGTCATAAGTCACAAGTAATCAGAATGGCCGTTAAGATACCAGACGGGGGTGTAAAAAATATCAACTGGGGGTTTTAAGTTTCAAATCCCAAAATCCCCAATTTCAAGCAAATTTTTCAGGACGACGAAGATGGGAACTTTCACTTAGTACACAAATCCCTTGAAAGCAAAAGGGATGCCGCCGGACTTACCAATTAGAAAAGCGGGTAAATGAATGGTGCTATTGCGGTGCCTCCCAGCAGTACAATCAAACCCAAAAGAAGCAACATGATTATTATGGGCAGCAACCACCATTTTTTATTATGTTTTAAAAACAGCCAGAACTCTTTGACCAGCGTTGGCCGTTTTTCCCGGGCGATTTTACTGAATTGACTATCTTTCTCTGGCATTGCATTTCTCCAATTTAAAACTGGTGAAAGTATCGGCTAAGATTTTCGGGCGGCTTCCGCGCAACCCAATAACTTTTCGCTTCCTGGTCAAACTTTTGATTGAGCAGGTCCTTACCCATTAAACGAAAAACCACGCCTAAAGGTGTAATCAGTAAAAAGTAAAATAGTGCCATTAATATAAAACTGACGACCCATCCTATAGGAAAAGTTATTAAAATTAAACCCAGATATATTAACCTTGTCAGTTTAATCGAAATTAAACTTGTCAGGAAAATAATAATTCCCAAAGCCCAAATAGCCAATGACCATTCAATCCCAATCCCTTTAAATACATATAGCAGCAAGCCAAGAATAGCCGTTGCGATTAAGGCTATTTTCCCAAAGTCACGAAGCTCCTTGAGATTTGGATTCCATTTTATTTCAACTAACGACATTTTATATGTTCCTCTTTATTTAATCCGGCTGGAATTGCGCCTTATATTCTTCTACCTCATGTTCCATAGCCTGTGGCTGCTCTTCCTTGTAAAGCAGCTGATTTTCCATAACTAAGACATCCATGTTCGTTGCCATGAAACAGCGATACGCATCCTCTGGCGAACATACGATTGGCTCTCCACGAATATTGAAGCTTGTATTAATAATAACCGAACATCCGGTCTTTGCCTTGAATAAGCTGATTAATCTGTGCAGTTTCGGATTTCGCTGGTGGTCAACTGTCTGAACACGCGCCGAATAATCCACATGTGTTATGGCCGGCACGACACTGCGTTTGATTTTCAGTTTATTCAGACCTTTCAAATTTCGCGATTGTTCATCAGAAGATAAACGTTTTTCCTCTTTAACAGGAGCTACCAGCAGCATATAAGGGCTTTCATCTTTTGGCCGCATATCGAAATAGATGCCCACATCTTCTTTTAATACGCATGGCGCGAATGGACGAAAAGATTCACGGAACTTGATTTTAAGATTCATCTTCGTATGCATTTCCTCGCTCCGCGCGTCGCCAATAATACTACGGTTTCCTAATGCGCGTGGCCCAAATTCCATTCGTCCCTGGAACCAGCCGATTACTTTTTCCTGATTTATTAAATCTGCCGCCTTGTCCAATAACTGCTCTTCATTATCGTAGGAATGGTACTTGGCGTTAACTGAATCGAGGAATTGGCATATTTGCTTATTGTTGTAAGCAGGCCCTAATAATGAAGCGTGCTGCTTGTCACTGCCATTGGCTTTACGCTCGTTTTCCAGCAGTTGGTACCAGACAAATAACGCCGCTCCAAGGGACCCGCCGGCATCACCTGCTGCCGGCTGAATCCAGATATTATCAAACGGGCCTTCCGTAAGGATACGTCCGTTACCGACGCAGTTAAGGGCCACACCTCCCGCCAGTACCAGGTTTTTCATTTTAGTCTGCTGATGAACATGTCTTGACAGTCGTAGCATTATTTCCTCAGTTACTTTCTGAATTGATGCTGCTATATCCATCTCTCGCTGTGTCAGTGGTGATTCCGCCTTGCGGGCAGGACCGCCAAAAAGCCTTGCAAATTTTGGACCTGTCATAACGGTTTTATGGCAATATGGAAAATACGACATATTCAAGTGGAATGAACCGTCTTCTTTTAGGTCGATTAATTTTTCCATTATGATGTCGTAGTATATTGGTTCACCATAAGGTGCCAGCCCCATTAGTTTGTATTCACCGGAATTGACCCTGAAACCCGTAAAATAAGTAAAGGCTGAATAAAGCAGACCAAGCGAATGCGGAAATTTTATTATATTGGTTAATTCGATTTTATTATTTCTACCCACTCCATACGAAGATGTCGCCCACTCACCAACTCCATCCAAAGTTAAAATAGCCGCCTCTTCAAAAGGAGAAGGAAAGAATGCACTGGCAGCGTGTGATTCATGGTGCTCAGTAAAAATATAACGGCCTTTATATTTATAATTTAATGCCTTGTCCATCTGGCGGGGAAGATGCAATTTTTGTTGCAGCCACAAAGGCATTCCCATGAGAAACTGTCCGAAACCTCGCGGGGCGTAAGCGATATAAGTTTCGAGCAATCTTTCAAATTTTAAAAGCGGTTTATCATAAAAAGCAACATAATCCAGTTGTTCCGCATCGATGCCGCCGGCTTCCAGGCAATAATTGACCGCATTTAATGGAAAATTATAGTCGTGTTTTTTTCGGGTAAATCGCTCTTCTTGAGCAGCAGCGATAATTTCGCCATTACGTACAAGTGTCGCAGCACTGTCATGATAAAATGCTGATATTCCCAGTATATTCATAATTTTGTGTTATGGAGAAAACAATAAATTCTGTAAATTCTATGGTTCAACCATTATTTTTTGGTTAGCCTGTCTAATTCTTTTTTGAATATCAAATAGTCTTTATTATTGGGGTCAGATAGAGTTTCCGTTGCCGCACGTAAATTAGAAATTGCCTCGTCAATTTTGCCTTCCCGTTCCAGCATAATGCCGAGAGTGTAATAATAGGGTCCTGTTTGGTTTTTAGGAAAAATTGATATTGCGTTCATAAGGACCTTTTTGGCCTTCGTATGATTGCCGCTCTCATAAAGCGCCTGGGCATAATAAAGATGTATTTCAGGAGGGGCCTTCGGATTGAATGTTAATGATTTAGAGAAGTATTTAACGGCACCTTTAAAATCTTTTTTGGCATAAAGAACGCTTGCCAGACCCGAATATACAGTATAAGAGGGGGATATTTTCACACATTCTTGGTAAGCTCCTGCCGCTTCATCAAGTTTTCCCTGCTGTTGTAAGGCTTGTGCCAGCCCCAGTTTGACCTGATAGTATGGAGAATGTTTGAGTATATTTTGGCACTGTGCAGCGGCTGCAGATGGGTTTTTAAGGCCAATATACAAAAGCTGAGCATATCTCCATACTAACAATACATCTGATGGATATTGTTTTATGGTTTTTTCATATTGTTCTGCGATAGCTTTCAAGCCGGACGGGCTTGTATAAACCTTGAGCTCGTCTAATTGCTTTTCAAATTCTCTGACCTGCGTATCGTAATACAATTGATTAGTAAAAGGCGGATGTCGAATAACCTCAAACAGCAATTTACCTGTGATTATATACTGATCCCACCCGGTATAGGCCAGACGTTCAGTACAGTCCTGCTCACTCATAATAGGATGATTGCTTTTATTCTTAATTTGTTCGGGTAGTATCTTCTCAACTTGCTCAAGTACCGTCCGGGCCAGGATATAGTTACCCTTAAATCTTAAATGAACATGCTCGTAAAATAATTCTTTACCCGGAGTTTCGTGAGGGCTGTTTTGGTCAAAAGCTGTAATAGCATCAGTAAAATAAACCCCATCTTTAGCTTTGCTTTCGGCTACTTGTTGAATAATGCTATTGATTCTGGTATCAGAACGGAATCGCAGTGTGTCAAATTGGCGTGCTTGAACATATTTGTCACGTGCCTGGTCATATTGCTCTATGGCCCAGTAGCATCGTCCCAGGCGGAACTGAAGGTCTGCGTAGGTATCATCAATTTTGGCAGCTTCCAGATAATATTTGATTGCTTCGGCATAATTAGCGGTTTTTTCATTTGTAACGCCTTGTTCATAGATTGTGTCCCAATTCTGTTTTTCTGCGTCACTTAAGTTTTGTTTGTGCAGAGAAGCGAATGGAGGGCAGTCTTTCAGATTACTGCCTACATTGCATAATATTACTTTTGCACCGGCTTTTAAACCGGTCTCACAAATATCTTTCAGGTTTTGTTCAAAATGGTTATAGACATACTCCAACGCAGGGTCGTCCAAACGCACCTGTTTTTTCAAAAACATTCCCATACCTTCCCAAGATTGGGGAATTGTCTTGTCTGTTGCAATGGAGCCTAAAAGGGTATCTAAAAGCTGCCCAATTCTGGTTGATTTTATGGCTATATTTGCTCGTATAGCCGATAAGCTTGGAGAAATAGGTGCAAAAATGGTACCTGCACCATACGGCCCTACAACTTCGTTGTTTCCTAAATACAAGACAAAAAGGTCTGGCTGATGACGAGCACAATCTTTAGCTATTGGCAGGATAACATGGGAGTTTATTGCAGTTGTTGCGACGTTAATGACCTCGAAATTTGTTTGCGGATATTTATTATTTAATAATGCCTCGAGAATCCGGCCAAAATTATATGCTTGTTCTGGCACACCCATTGCAGCTGAAGAACCCAATACAAAGATTCTATATGTGTTCTCTGGTTTATTGGCATAGAAGACAAATGGATAAAATTGGCGGATAAGATTGGCAGGAAAAAAGAGACGGGTAAATTTTGGATTATCACAATATGCTTTTTTGCCGTTAAGTTTACATTTAATTATTGCATGGGGGGAATAGCCAAAATCAATAATTCTCAAACCAATTTCTGCAAAAATGAGCAATAGAATGGGAATAACGATTATGGCTATTATACGAAATAACCACAACCTCCAGCCTGTCGCTCTTTGCAAAGCCTTGGATTTTTCCATATTTTTTTTCTTTCGAGAATTTATTTGCATATGGTTAAAAAACAAAAATCCTAAAATTTGGTTTTAGTTAATTTAAAATAGTATCATAAAATTCTTTTAAAAAATAAGTTTACAACTAATGAGTTAACCATTAATCCGCACCGGGAGACATCAGTATCTGCTTATATATCGGGTATTTAGCCCTGTTTTTCTATATGAAAAATGCTTTTTTGAATTAATATTGGATTCGTACCTTGCAATTATCATATAAAGCTATATAATACCAAATTTCCGAAATTTTCAAAAGAGCAAGACTACTTATCTTTAAGAAGAGGTGAAATTCAGGCTGGAGCGTAGACTTTTTTCTCTGTCCAAACGCTGTTTTTTCCTTTCCCCCTTATATTTTTTCATGTGTCCGCGGCGATGGCACCGAGAGGGGTGCCGTAAAGTTCCGAGACAATGGTGTTAAATTTATCAACTAATACTCTGTCCCGATAAATTGGGAAAGCACGAGTTTTCCTTCGAAAAAGGGGCGTTTGGGGGCAAAAACGGGGGCGTATCACGATTCAGGCACAAGTTTTGCACATATACCGTTGTCGTTCGTCTAAACTGCCCCCGCCATCCGCCTGCGGCGGACGGGGGCTAAACAAACGACGAAAGACTTGTGACTTATGACTTGTGACTTTTGACTTATAGTTAGTATGGTTCAGAATAGAAAAACTATTATCTTTCTTGGGTTGCTGCTGGTGGCGGGGGGATTTTGCGCAGCGGCGATGTCAAGACAAGCAGATAGTGTAAAACAAACAGAAAACATCTTGAAGACACAGGCCAAAGATGTGAATTTTCCTTTTGCGGGTGGTGAGCATTTTAAGACCGGCGAATTGTTTTACAAGATGGTCTTTGCGGTGCTGGTGGTCGTTGCGCTTGCGATAGGGGTGATGTATTTTTTGAAGAGGCTGCTGCCGAAAATAGCGAGGCTGCCGGCCAAACAGATACGGATTGTCGAGACGGTCTCTTTAGGCCAGCACAGGAATATTTACCTTATAGAGGTTTCGGGCAGGCGGCTTCTGATAGGCGGCACGAACGAAACGATAACCAGATTGGCGGATTTGAGTGAGCCGGCGGAATTAAGCGAAGAGTGAAGGGTTAGGAGAGAAGGGTGAAGAGTAATTGAAGAACGGATTATGAAGATAAGGTTGATAGCATCATTGCTGGTGATTTTATTTTCGGCGGTTTCTTTTGGCGCAGAGACAGCTTCTGCACCGGCGGCTGGTGAACAGAGACCGGCGGTTAATATGCCGAGCATTTCTGATTTGGTGACTTTGGTTGATAAGGCGACGACGGAGGCGGGCGAGGCGAACAAGGAGTGGTCGACGCCTGTAAAGCTTGTGATTATTTTCGGCGGGCTGGCGATTCTGCCGAGTCTGCTGATGATGATGACGAGCTTTACGCGGATAGTGATAGTGCTGTCGTTTGTTCGGCGGGCGTTGACGACGCAGACGATACCGCCGACGATAGCGATTATGGGTCTGGCGATATTTTTGACGCTTTATACGATGGCGCCGACTTTTTCAAAAATGAATGAGCAGGCGATTGCTCCTTATATTGCAAATCAGATGGATTTTAAGACTGCGATGGTGAAGGCGACCGATTGCTTGAAGGAGTTTATGCTTCGACAGTGTCGGCAGGCGGATTTGGCGTTGTTTATTCAGATGGCGAAGGTCGAGCCGCCCAAGCAACCAATGGATGTCGGGATGTATGTGCTGATGCCTGCGTTTGTGATAAGCGAATTTCGGACGTCCTTTGAGATAGGCTGTTTATTGTTTATACCGTTTTTGCTGATAGACCTTGTGATATCGAGCGTGTTGTTGTCGACGGGTATGATGATGCTGCCGCCGATGATGATTTCGCTGCCGTTTAAGTTGATATTGTTTATTCTCGTGGATGGGTGGGGTCTGCTGGCAAAAAGCCTCAGCATAGGGTTCAGATGATGCTCTGTAAAAGTTCAATTATTGAGCTGTCATTCCGCACTTGATGCGGAATCCAAGCGGTTAAAAAATGGATTCCCGCTTTCGCGGGAATGACAATTATAATTTCGTTCCGTGACGGAAAAACAAATTGGCTTCGTAAAGGAAGATAACAAGTGGATAGCAGTTTTGTCCTTTATTTGGGGAGGTACACGCTGGAGACGGCGTTGCTTTTGTCTGCGCCGGCCCTGATTACCTGCCTTGTGGTAGGTGTGGTTGTGACGTTGTTTCAGGCTGTCACATCGATGCGCGATATGACGCTGTCGATTGTTCCGAAGCTGCTGGCGGTGGGATTTGTGAGCCTGCTTTTCGGCGGGTGGATGCTTGATATTGTCCTGAAGTTCACCAACGAAATTTTCGCTTACATACAAAACATCGGACACTGACGTATGCAGCCATTTATCGGGATAATACTCGGATTTGTTCTTATCCTGACGAGGATTTCGGCATTTTTTGTCATTCTGCCGATTTTCGGCTCCGAGATTATACCTGCGATAATCAAGGTGGCGGCTGTGGTGCTGGTGACGATTTTTTTTTCGATGGTGACTTCGCTGCCTTTCGATGCGGGGAATGTGACGGCCCTGCAGGCGGGTTTGCTGATGGCCGGCGAGGCTGTTTACGGGCTGGCGCTGGGTTTGATAGCGAACTGCATTTTTTCTGTTGTAAGGCTTGCAGGCAGGATAATAGAGCAGCAGATGGGTTTGGATATGGCGCAGGTTATGGACCCGATTACGGGTGAGTCTGCTGACCCGTTGAGCGTTCTTTTGGAGATGGTTTTTATCGTTTTATTTCTCGCTGCCAACGGTCATCATTTATTGCTTATGGTTATTTGCGCAGCTACGAGGCGTTTGCGCCGGGGACTGTTCCGGCGTTGCCTGTGATGGTTGAAGCGGTTGTCAAATCGGGTTCTGTTATGTTCATTGCTGCGTTGCGGCTGGCGGCACCGATGCTGGCGGCGTTTCTGCTATTGGTCATCATCATTGCGGTCCTTGCGCGGATAGTGCCGGAAATGGATATTCTTTTTTTCAGTTTTCCACTACGGGTGGGGTTAGGGCTGTTTGTTGCGGCGTTGTTTGTCCCGTTTATCGGCGGTTTTGTGTCTGAGTTTGCCGGCTGGATGGGAAAGCTGCTGCCGATTTGAAAGAGACTACAGGCGACAGAAAACAGAAATCGTTGAACGGTTGTGGTGGCGTCAGCCATCTTGACGATTGCGAGGCTCGTTACGTTTAACGTATGGCGTTTAACGAAACGAGTCCGCCGCAGGCGGATTAGGTTTTACGAGGTAAGAGATGCCGGAGAAGCCATCAGCAGAAAGGACGGAGCAGCCGACGCCGAGGAGGATTTCCAAGGCGAGGGAGAAGGGACAGATTCCCTACAGCGAGGAATTTGTGACGGCGGCGACGCTTTTTGTTCTTGTAGGGCTGACGGCTCTGATGGGGCCGTATATTTTGAAGTGGATGACCGGACAGATTAAGCAATCTTTTTCGGGCAGCATAGATGTTTTCGCAAGCACCAAGTCATTTCTAGGTTTTTTTGAGGTGAAATTTTTTGATTTTCTGCTCGTTACGGGTCCGTATTTTTTGGCTGTAGTTGCAATATCAGTATTAGCGAGTGCGGTGGTGAGCGGGTGGAATTTTGCCCCTGCGGCCTTGGCGCCGAAGTTTGAAAACATAAACCCTGTGAGCGGGTTTGGAAAGCTTTTCAATGCCCGCTCTGCGGTTCATCTTTGTATATCCATTGCGAAGCTGGTTTTCATAACGGTTATAGTCTGGGTATATGTATCGGGCAGGATTGAGAGATTTGCGGTTTTGCGATGGGCGGCGCCCGACCAGATACTTGCAGAGATTGGGAAACTGATTTTGGGTTTAATGATACGGGTCTGTATAGGTCTGCTCGTCATCGGTATTGCGGATTTTGCGTATCAGAAATGGAAATACATTGATGAATTGAAGATGACAAGGCAGGAGATAAAGGAGGAGCACAGGGAGACTGAGGGGCCGCCGGAAATAAAGAGCAGAATCAGGCAGATTCAGATACAGTTGACCCGCAAACGGATGCTGCGGGATGTGCCGAAGGCCAACGTGGTTCTTGTCAACCCGACGCACATAGCGGTTGCCGTTCGTTATGACACCAAGACGATGGATGCGCCGGTTGTGGTGGCCAAAGGTGCGGGCGAATTAGCGGAAAAGATTATGAAGATTGCCCGCTCTTACGGTGTGCCTGTCATACGGCGGCCTGAACTTGCCAGAACGATATTTAAGACCGTTGAAATTGGTAAAGTGATACCTGAGGTTCTCTATGTTGCGGTCGCTGAGGTTCTGGCGATGATTTATCGGCTGCGGCACCGGAAATGAATCGGGACTTGAACGTATTTCATAACCTTGCTTGTTGGTGTTCGTAGTCTTTTCGATTAATCGAAAAGACTACGAACATATCAGCCTTTTTATTATAGGACAGTTCTGAGCGGCGGAGTTGTTGTGAAAATGGGCTTCTGGATTCCCGCTACCCCTTTTCACAAGGACAAGTTTCGCGGGAATGACGGTTATGGAATGGCTTGTTATATAATCACAATGAGTCTGCTATTTGACGTTGACTAATTCCGGCGAGTTGTTTGAGGGTTCGTGAGCAGGTTCTTTTGCGGCGGAGAGGTCTTTTTCGAGATTGTACTGTTCGAGTTTGGCGTAGAGGGTTGCCCTGCTTATGCCGAGGAGAGAGGCGGCCTGTGTCTTCTGCCAGCCAGTCTGCTGAAGGGCCCGTGCGATAAGCTCGCGTTCAGCCTTTTCGAGGGAGAAGTTTTCAAGCTTGGTCGTTTTGCTGGCTGAAGGGACGGACCAGTAATTGGTATCGATTATAATGCTTGACAGGCCGATTTTGTCGGTTGTCTCAAGAAGTATGGCTCGGTCGATAACGTTTCGCAGCTCTCTGACGTTGCCGGGCCAGTGATGAGCCTGGAGGGCTTCGAGTGCGAGAGCGGTTATGCCGCCAATCTTGTTGTGCTTGTCTGGGCAAAGGCCGGATGTTTGCAGGAAGTATCGAGCCAAAAGCGGAATATCATCCTTTCTGCCCGGCGACCTTAGCGGTTCAATCATAATTGGAAAGATATTCAGCCGGTAATAGAGGTCGCTGCGGAAGCGATTGGCCTCGACCTCCTGATGGAGATTGCGGTTGCTCGATACGATTATTGTGGCCTTGCAATGGATGGTTTCGTTTCCGCCGACCTTTCGGAACTCCTTTTCCTGAATGACGCGGAGCAGTTTAGCCTGCAGGTCGGGGGGCATTTCGCTTATTTCATCGAGGAAGAGCGTGCCGTTGCCGGCAAGCTCCAACAGACCTGTTTTGTCGCGGTCGGCGCTGGTGAAAGAGCCTTTGACGTGGCCGAAAAGCTCGCTTTCCAGCAGGGCGGCGGTTAAGGCGGCGCAGTTGAGCGCGACGAAATTTTCACCTTTGCTGCGAATGTCGTGAACAGCGCGTGCGGTCAGTTCTTTACCTGTGCCGGTTTCACCGACAATCAAAATCGGGTTGCAGCGGCTGACGGCGACGAGCCTTGTCATTTTAAGCATTTCAGCAATGGCTTTACTCTGCCCGACGATGCTGGCGGAGGCTGCGAGTTCGTTGGCGAAATAGCTGCCGGTGTTTTTTTCTGCATTGTCCGGCGTGCCTGTTTTTATCAGATGGATGATTTTTTCAAGCTGACCGAGGTCGTCAGGGCTGTTTAGATAATTACAGGGAGCGATTTTTGGAGATTTCTCCTTAAGGTCGGCGAATTCGGTTGAGCCGTCGCCGACGATAATGACAGGCGCATCAATCGCATTATTGGCGGGTGCGGAAAGAAAGCGGCTGATGGGTTCTATGCCAAACTGATAATCCAAGAGGATTATTTCGGGATTTACCGATTGAATTGTGTGGGCGGCTTCGGCGAGGTCATCTGCCGCAAAAACTTCGCAGCCAATCTTTCTTGCTAAGCGGACAAGCTCCTCTCGTCTGCTGATTGTGATAACCTTTTGCAACTTCATTTATTGCTTTAATCATTGCGGTTATCCCCCATTTTTTTCGTCTTCTCATTTCAGAAGTCAATAGCGATAATCGTCAGTGTCGGCGAAGAAACTTTAATCTTTTATGGGACTGGCCGATAATGTCACCATCAATTTAACGGCGGGGAGAAATTCGATATTTTTTATCGGACTTGTCGGAATGGGTATCGGCAGTATCGAGTATCTTTTTATGGGACTTTTGATTGTCACGCAGGATTATTGTCGTTGGAAACAATTTTTTTTGATTTCTGATGCGGAAAAATTTTCACCTTTCTTTGGGAAGAATTCTCCGCTCGTGATATTGGCTGAGAAGGAATTGAGCAATTCTTTCCGGCGATTGGAAATTTGTTATTCTCGTAAGTCGTTATTACGCAGGATATTGTGTAAATTTGCGCAATTTTTGAAAATGATTTGGCACGGTTGTTGCTGTTTGTTGGGCGTTAAGAAATAGGAAAATTGTAACTTCAAAAAGAATTTTGGAAGGAAAGGAAATTTATGTCTACCGTATCATCAACAACGTCGGCGTCAACGATTCAGGCTGATTATATTAATTTGCTGGTGGAACAGTTGAAGAACCAGGATCCGATGAATCCGATGGACAACAACCAGATGGCATCGCAGCTTGCGCAGTTTTCCGAGCTTCAGCAGTTAGAGACGATGAACTCATCTTTCTCGAGTGTTCTTACCACCAACAAGCTTATGTATGCCAACTCCCTGGTAGGTAAAGAAGTATCTTACCAGTATGAGGATGCTGACGGGAACACAAGTGTAAGTACCGGAACGGTCGAGCTGGCCTATAATGATGGGGAAGGCAACATTAGTCTTTCGGTCGGCGGCACCAAGGTGAGTCTCGACGACATTGTATCTGTACAACAAGCAGAATAAGAAACTTTTTTGATTTACAGTTAAGGAGAGACGAAAATGAGTTTTGCATTATCTTCAGGAGTATCGGGTCTTCAGGCGCACGCAGAAGATGCTCGATGTTGCGGGCAATAACCTTGCCAACGTGAACACGACGGCGTTTAAGGCGAGCATGATAAACTTTGCTGAGTTGCTCAGCCAGACGTTAAAGAAGGCGTCGCAGCCGACAAGCACCGTTGGTGGAACAAATCCGCAGCAGATAGGAAGCGGTGTCGGAGTGGCGGGCATCACGCCCAATATGTCGCAGGGCAACATCGTTGACACCGGCAACTCTCTCGACCTTGCGATTGAGGGTGAAGGGTACTTTGTTTTGAGCGATGGTCAGAAGAACCTCTGCACCCGTGCGGGTGCCTTTGCGGTCGATGAGAATTCGACTCTGGTTGACCCTACAACAGGCTATAAGGTTCAGAGGATAGGTTCTGTAGGCGAAAGTGACGGTTTTCAGGATCCGACAGACAGCGACATACACATTCCTTATGATGTAACTCTGCCTGCAAAGGCTACATCGGAGGTGATTATTTCGGGAAACTTAAGTTCAGATGCTACTTCCAGTACCGCGCAGACGCAGAAATTATCATCTACTATTGCATACACTTATGGTGACGGGACGGTTGCCGCTACGGACACGTTGATTGGCGCGCTTGACCAGTTTAGCGGAACGCTCACATCGGGGACGATAACGATTGCCGGTTACAACAAGGACGGCACTGCCCTGAGCAGCGGCTTGACTTTTAATGTTGACGGCAGCACGACGCTCGGCGACCTTGTTGACCATTTAAATAATAATGTGCTGACGGATGCGACGGCTTCATTAGTCAACGGCAAGATAGCCATAACCGACAAGACGAGCGGATACAGCAAGACGGATATATCGATGTCGTATTCGGGCGACGGTGAGCTGACGATGCCGGGATATTTTGAGTATCTGGCAGTAGGCGGCGATGAGGTTAAGAGCGCAAGCATTTCTGTATTCGATTCGCTTGGAGGCGCGCATACGCTTTCCGGCACCTTTGTCAAGACCGACAAAGCAAATACGTGGGATATGGTGCTGACGTCGGTGACAGGAGATGTCAGCAACATAGATATTGATGACCGGCGGATTAGCGGGATTAACTTCAGTCCAAGAGGCGGCTTATATCTTGGTGTAAGCGGGGGCAGCACTCCTCAGTTTAAGATTACATTTGCACATGATCCGGCGAATGAGCAGGTCATTGGGTTATCTTTCGGCACCATCGGACAGCTTGACGGTCTGACGCAGTTTGCAGGGACATCGACGGCGGTTGCGAGGGACCAGGACGGCTACAGCTCCGGCAGTCTTTCTTCGGTTTCTGTCAGCAATGAAGGTGTTGTGGTTGGTGCATTTTCAAACGGTATAAAAAAGGATATAGCCACTATACAGCTGGCCTTATTCAAAAATGCTGCGGGGCTGGAAAGCGCTGGCGGCGGGTATTTTGTCCCGTCGAGCAACTCGGGTAATGCGGTTGCCACAGATGCGATGAGCGGAGGTGCCGGCACGCTTCATGGCGGAGCCCTTGAGAAATCAAACGCCGATATCGCAACGGAATTTGTAAATCTGATTCAGGCAGAGAGCGGCTATCAGGCCAACGCAAGGACCATCAAGGTGGCGACGGACATATTGGCTGAGCTGAGCAACCTCATAAAATAATCGGAGATTGAGATGACGATTACGTCTGCTTCTGCTGAAATTTTCGATAAGGTTCTTGCCGGGCTGACGAGCGGTCAGAGGTTCGGTGCTCTCAGTCGGTTTGATGAAGCCGGCAGCAATGAATGGAGGATGGGAAACTGGTTTTTAACAGGCATTTTTTCCCTGCTGGTGTTGCTTTTGCTGCTGTTTATATTTGTGAGCATTGAGCGGGCAAGGAAAGAAAAGAAGGTAGCCAAGCTTTCTGTGGCGAGGAAAGGCCGTCAGATAGGCCTGACGCCGCCGCAGCTTCAAATGGTGATGGCGATTGCAAACAAATCGGGTCTGCCGAACAAAGAGAGCGTTTTGTCAATTGAGGAGGCATTCGACCGGGTGCCGGAAAGATTATCGAACAGAATCTGGCCAAGGGGCTGGTTCGCGAGGAGGTAGTGCAGTTGAAGGCGGAGCTTGCTGGCCTGCGTGAGAAACTCGGTTTCAAGAACAAGGCGTCTGGGGGAGCTGTTGAGAAGACGGCGAGAACGAATCAGCCGACGGGAACGAGGCTGATACCTGCGGGCAGGGTTGTTTATCTTACCCGCAGAACCAACCCCGGCGACAGGGGAATTGAGACGGCGATTATTGAAAATAATGAGAATGAAATAAGGGTGAGGCTGCCGGACAGGATAAAGATAAATTTTGGCGATAGATGGCGGCTTAGTTATGATTATGGTGCGTCGGTCTGGGAATTTGAGAGCTCGGTTATAGGTTATGACGGCAACATTTTGAGGTTAAGCCACAACGATAATGTCCGGTTTGTTTCGAGGCGTCGCTTTTCGCCTGTGCAGGTCAGACAGCAGGCGTTACTGGCGGTGTTTCCGTTTGCGGAGCAGACCGGTGCGGATGGTGTTGAATCGCCGGTTTTTTTGCCGGCGACCGTTATCGAGATTGCGGGTCCGTGGCTGCGGCTGGAAACGGCGTATCAGATGCAGGCAGGCGGGAGGGCGCTGGTGGTAATGAAGGTCAGCAATGCGGTTGCGAAACCGCTTGAGAGCGGATTCGAATCGCAAACCATACAGGATATCGGCGAGGTCAAAAATACGGAACAGAAGGAGGGCTTGTGTATTATCTCGGTTGAGCTTTCGGGCATAAGCGATTCCGATATCGACCATTTACTAAACGTTGCGAAAAGGGTAGCTATCAAGGCGGAGTCGGAACAGGGCGCTGCCGGGGAAGAAAAGGCACAAATCGTCGTATTATCAGGGGCGAATACAGGGTCATAGGAAATGGCAGAGATTACCGAACAGGTCGGCTCGAGCATAAATGCGTTGACGCAGGAGTTCAACATCATTGCCAACAATATGGCCAACGTCAACACAACTGGTTTCAAGCGGAGGTGCACCGACTTTGCCAAGTCCCTGATGGAATTGCAGAACCAGCCGACGCAGGAGTCAACAGGGACGGTTGAGCTGCATTCGGCAATGGATTTTTCGCAGGGGTCAATGGTTCAGACGGGCGGGCCTCTGGATTTTGCGATTTCCGGGAAGGGTTTTTTTGTCATTGATACGCCGGATGGAACTCTTTATACGCGTGACGGTGCTTTTCATTTGAATCGGAACGGCCAGATAGTTGACAGCGGGGAGAGGATTGTTGCTGGCCAGGCGGGGCCTATTACGGTTCCGAGCGGGGTGTCGCCGTCGCAGTTAAATGTTGGGGACGACGGGACGATAAGCGCGGACGGGGCGGCGATAGGCAAGTTTCAGATTGTGGATTTCAAGGAGAACGAGAGCAAGCTGACTCCTGTCGGACTGAACTGTCTTATGATGCCGGATGAAAACGTAAAGCCTGTAGCGGCGGATAAGGCGAGCGTCAAGCAGGGCTATCAGGAGTCATCGAACGTGAAAATAGTCGATGAGCTGGTGGATTTGATTATGGTAAGCAGGCTCTACGAAGCCAATATGAAGCTGATAAATGCTGGGACGGAGGCGTCGAATAGCATTATGGGCGTTGCGATGGGATAGTAAAGAAGACGACCGACGGGTCTTTGATGATTGATTAAGTTAGGAGATTTTGGATATGTTAAGGGCATTTTCGACAGCAGCGACGGGTATGACGGCGCAGCAGACGATGGTGGATGTTATTGCAAATAACCTTGCCAACGTCAACACGAACGGTTTCAAGCGGAGTCAGATTGATTTTCAGGACCTGCTTTATGCAAAGCTGCGTCAGCCTGGAGCGGAGGTGGCTGCGGGGATAAAGACGCCGGGCGGCCTGGAGGTCGGCAGCGGCGTTCGGGTGGCATCGACAGTAAAGGTTTTCACGGCCGGCGAGCTGGAGAATACGGGCAGAAATCTCGACATTGCAATTACGGGCGATGGTTTCCTGCAGGTGACGCTGCCAAACGGCGAGATAAGATACACTCGCGACGGTTTGCTCCAGACGAATGCGAACGGTCAGCTGGTGACCACTACCGGCTACACGATTGAGCCGAACATAACGATTCCGGTTGATGCTACTTCTGTTGATATCGGAAAGGATGGAACGGTCAATATAACTGATGCATCGGGTAATATGTCGGTGGTTGGCACGTTGCAGTTAGCGAGATTTCCGAATTCTTCGGGTCTGTCGAGCGAAGGCGACAATCTGCTTGCACAGACGGAGGCAAGCGGGACGGCGACGCTGGGCACGCCGGGAGAGAATGGTTTTGGAACCATAATGTCGGGATTTTTGGAGAAATCCAATGTCCAAATGGTGACCGAGCTGGTGAATCTTATTACCGCCCAGCGAGCTTATGAGATTAATTCGCGTGCGATAGTGGCGGGCGATGACATGCTTAGTACTGCCACTGGGTTAATAAAGTAATGAAAGGCATCAAAACAATTATAGTTTTTGCGTTGCTGATTGTGCTTCCGGGGCGAAGCGCCGGTGCGGGAGATGTTCAGCAAAAGACGGGGGTGGAGATTTACCTGCCCAGAGAAATCGTTGTTGATACCAACACGGTCAGGCTCGGTCAGGTCGCTGTAATAAGAGGGGACGAGTCTCTGGCGGCGGCAGCGGGAAATGTTGCTCTTGGGAATTTTTCGGCGCCGGGCCAAAAAATTACGATTGATAAGCGGACGATTTTGGGCCGGCTGGCGGCAAGTGATATTGCCGCATCGAAAGTTTCGTTAAAAGGCGCCGAGCAAGTGACCATCAGGCAGCAGGAGCAGATAATCAGCGGCGGCGAATTTATAGAGAAAGCGATAACGGCGTTGAAAAAGGTGCCGGCATACTCAAAGACTGTGCAGTATTATCCGGTAGGGGCGCCTGCCGACCTTGCTGTTCCCGGTGGTTGCAGAGGCATAAAACTTGTCCCACGTCTTTGGCCGAACAGCACTATGACGCTTGCGAGGGTTGAATTTGTCGTTTTTGCAGATGAAAAAGAAATCGGCAGGCGCGATGTGACGATTCGCATTAAAAAAGCGCAGCAGAACGAGGGCGAGAAAACGGCCTCTGTTGCGAAACAGGCAGAAGGCAATGCAGAAGAGCAAGATTCGCCTGCGCAATTACAGTCGGGACGATTGGCTGTGCAGCTAGTCGATATTCCGGCGGAAGGTCGCGGAGGAGAGACGAGAGCGGACTCGGCGGCGTCAAAGGCGCCGGGGAAAGTAAATCGCAATCAAAACGTAATGATTAAAATCGACAGTTCTGGTCTGCAGGTTTCGGCGGCGGGCAAGGCGCTGCAGAAGGGTTCTGTTGGTGATTGCATAAAGGTGCAGAATATAGATTCGAACAGGGTCATCGTTGCCAGGATTAATGAAGATGGAAGCGTTGAGCCGGTATTTTGACAGGGAGAAACAATGAACAGAAAAGGATTTGTAATTTTAGAGGCATTGTGTCTGATTATCGCAGCGAATTGCGTGAGGGCTGATTCCATCTGGGCGAAGAGGGACAGGAATAAACCCGCTTTGTATGCCGACGATGTTGCCCGAAAGATTGGCGATGTTCTGACGATTCTGGTGGCGGAAAACAGCACGGTAGACAACAAGGCGAAGAGGGATTTGAGCAAGGATACGAATAAGAATATCAAGTTCAACGGCAAGCTTGGCAATTTTGCGGACCTCGGCGAGTTCGGGACTGATGGAACGAGCAGCAACTCGCTGAGTGGCAAGGCGGACTATAAGGATGAGCGGAAGTTTGCCGACAGTGTGACGGTTGTCGTTATTGATATTATGCCGAACGGCAATCTGGTTGTTATGGGAAAACGGCAGAGGAATATCGGAGGCGATGAGCAGACAATCGAGATAAGCGGGATAGTTCGGCCGAGCGATATTAAATTCGACAACACCGTCAAGAGCGAACAGGTTGCGGATTTTAGCATCGTTAGCAAGAATGCGGGCGTTGCGGCACCATACACCAAGCCGGGCTTTCTGGGCGGAATTCTGGATATTATCTGGCCATTTTAATCAGCGGGTAAAGATATGATTAGAAAATTGAGCATAGTAATTGCGGCGATTGCTTTGACGGGTTTTTTTTCATCTGCTTCGGCAGAGCGGATAAAGGACATTGTCGATATTCAGGGCGTTCGCGGGAACCCCTTGAGCGGGGTAGGTCTGTTGGTGGGCCTGTCCGGCACGGGCGATTCGACGATGCCTTCGCAGCAGATTCTCACAAATATATTGAGGCGGTCGGGGCTGGTGCTTTCGCCCGACCAGCTCAAGAGCGGCAATATCGCACTGGTGATGGTGACGGCGGAACTCGGACCGTTTTCACGCGAAGGTAGCCGGATAGATGTCGATGTTTCGTCGATAGGCGATGCGAAGAGTCTTCAGGGGGGAATCCTGATGCCCACGCCTTTGGAGGGTCTTGACGGTCAGGTTTATGCGGTGACTCTTGCTGCGGGTGTGTCGTTGGGGGGCTGGACGGCGTCGGGGCAGCAGGCCTCCATAACAAAAAACCATCAAACCGTAGGAAGAATACCTAACGGGGCGATTGTTGAGAGGGCGGAGATTGCGAATTTTATCGAGTCGGTCGCGGGCAGGAGATTATTGACATTAAACCTGCGGAACAATGATTTTTCGACGGCCCAGCGGATGAGCAAGAGCATTAACGAAATTTACCCTGCCAGCGCAGCGGTTGCCGATGCGGGGACGATAAAGGTTGAGATTCCCGTTCAGGTGGCGGATGCCGATATTGTCGGGTTTATAGACAGGATTACGAGTGCGGAGGTTGTGGTCAATGCGCCGGCGGTGGTGGTGATTAATGAGAAGACCGGCACGATTGTGGTGGGTCAGAATGTTGGGATATCGGCGGTGGCGATTTCGCAGGGCAGTTTGGTGGTGAAGATTAAGGAGACGCCGATAGTCTCGCAGCCGACGGCGCCGTTTTCGGACGCGGGCGAGACGAAGGTGGTGCAGGAGACGGCGGTGAGCATCGAGGAGAAGGAAGGATTTTTGATTCCTGTGCCGAAGACTGTGACAGTTGCGGAATTGGCAAAGACGCTCAATGCGATTGGGGCGACGCCGAGAGACCTTATAGCGATATTTAACGCACTTAAAAAAGCCGGCGCCCTTCAGGCGAGGCTCGAGATAATGTAAGGAGATGAATGGATTCCATAGGGCCGATAATTGTGACAGCCGACCCTGCGGCAAAGGTGGTCGATAAAACGAAGACTGCGGGCAAGGTAAGCGAAGGTAAGACGGAGCAGCTTGCGAAGGATTTTGAATCGGTCCTTGTTTACAGGCTGCTTATGGAAATGAACAATACAATCGGCAAGTGGGGAATGGAAAAGGAGCAGACAAGCGAGCAGGTTCAGAGCTTGTTTTCGCTGTGCCTGAGCGACCACATAGCGAAAAGCGGAGGCATCGGCTTGTGGAAGGATATTAAAAAGACGCTTGACGAGGCGGCTGACAAAGACATCGGGCCAAAGGCGATGGAAATGAAGATATGAAAGAAATGTTAGAACTTGAAAAAAGTGTTGACCGGTTGATGGATGTTCTCGACCGTGATATTGAAAATTTACAGAAGAACCTGTCGAGATTAGACCAGATGCGGTCGGCGGTTATAAAGAGGGACGACGGCTCGATGGGCAGGCTTCTCGACGAGATACGTTCTGAATCACAGATTCTGCAGATGCAGCAGTTGCAGAGGAAGCTGGCAAGAAAGGAATTGGCCGAGAATCTCGGCTGCAATTGCGAAGATGTGACATTGACGAGGCTGCAGGAGATTTTGCCCGAAGGCCGAGGCGTGATATTGGCGGAAAAGAAGGAACAGTTAAGGACTCTGACGGCCAAGTTAAAGAGGGAATATTCTGCCACAGCGATTTTGCTGGCTGAGTGTGCGCGATTTAACAGGCTGCTGCTGAAAACGATTTTTGGCGGGCAGAGAGCGGAAGTGATTACTTATGATGCGTTAGGTTCCGCGAAGAGACAAAGCGGGGCGGCATTTGTGAATTTGAAGCTGTGACAAGTTCGGCCCCTTCGACCCGCCGAAGGTGGGCTTACCGCAAGCAGTGGGATTTTATTGAGTTTAATTAGGAACAGAAAATGTCGGGTTTTTCGATAGCTTTAAGCGGAATTGATGCGGCGCAGAATGCCCTCGAAACGATTGGCAACAATATGGCCAATGCCGCTACCGAGGGCTATCACTGCCAGAAGGTGGACTTGAAGCCTGCATATTCGGCGCAGACGGGAGGCGTACAGATCGGCGGCGGCGTCAATTTTGAAGGCGTATCCAGAAGTATTGATACTCTGCTAGAGCAGCAGCTTGTAAGGCAGAATTCCATTCTTGAGCAGCTTTCGCAGCAACTGGGGACAATGCAAACCGTCGAAAGCTCTTTCGGCGAGTTTTCGGGAAATGGAGGGCTTAACTCTGCCATAGACAATTTTTTCAACTCGCTGCAGGACCTTTGTTCTTATTCGAGCGATTCGGTGTATCAGAGTCAGGCAGTAGGCTCTGCGGACGCTATGGCAACGCAGTTCAGGATGCTCAGCACAACACTTTCAACGCTGCAGGATCAGCTGAAGCAGGAAACCGACAATGCCGTTGGGCAGATTAATGGTCTGACGAGCACAATTGCCCAGCTCAACAACAATATCGAAAGGATGGAAATCGCTGGCAACGATGCCAATAATCTGCTTGACCAGAGAGACCAGTGTATAACCGAGCTCTCAAAGCTGATTGGCATTGAAACGTGTAGCAGGGATTATGGCGTGGTTGATGTAAGCGTCGGCGGAATTCCGCTGGTGACCGGCTCGTCAGCAGTTCAGCTCGAATCGGGTCTGAGTGCGGAAGGCAAACTCGGCATTGCTGCCAAAGGGTCGTTCAATTATACCACAGATATTGAGGGCGGTAAACTCGGCGGGCTTTTGTCGCTTTCAAACGAGCTTGTTAGTGGTGTTCAGGGTAAGCTTAATGCCCTGGCGGGGGCAATTATCAGCGAGGTCAACCAGGTTCATTTTCAGGGGGTCGGCTCAGCCGGGTCATTTACGGAGCTTGCGGGCTGGACGATGAGTAGCGATTCAGTGGCGGATTTTTCCGCCGCAGGCGGACCGGTCAGCGATGGGAAGATTTACATAAGGGTGACCGACACAGCTACAGGCGAAGTGACTCGCCATGCAATTGATGTGGACGCATCGAGCGATACGTTGGGCACGATAGCGGCGAAGATATCGGCGATTACCGGGCTGTCGGCGACGGCTGATTCATCGAAGCTGCGTATTACCGCAAAATCCGGATATACGTTCGACTTTTTGCCTGCTGTTTTGGCGACGCCTTCGAGCAGCAGTTTAACAGGTGCGGCGCCGCCGGCAATATCGGTGTCGGGAATTTACAGCGGAGCAGTAAATCAGACATTTACCTGCACGGTTGCGCAAAGCGGCTCGGTTGGCAACGGCGAACTTACAATCGAGGTTAAAGACAGTGCGGGCAGTGTTGTCAATACCATTAATATCGGGTCGGGCTACGCCGCAGGCGACGAGCTGGATTTGGCGGACGGGATAAAGATAACTTTAAGCGCCGGAGACCTTAATGCCGGCGACAATTTCACAATAGACGCCTTTGCGAACACCGATACATCGGGTCTGCTGGCTGCAGTCGGCATAAATACATTGTTTTCCGGCAAAGACGCATCGGATATTGCGGTCTGCAGTGAAATCAAAGAGGATCCTTCACGAATAGCTACTGCTGCGGGAGCGGAAGGAACCGATAATACCATTGCTCAGAAGCTTTCGGGCATTGCGGACAAAAAGGTCGGCGACCTTGGCGGAGAGACAATTGGGGATTTTTACCGTAACCTTGTAAGTGATATTGGTCAGGATATTTCGACAAAGCAGACTGTTTATGATAGTTCAGAGGCCGTGCTGAAGGAATTGACCACACAGCAAAGCGACGTAAGCGGCGTCGATACCAATGAGGAGGCTGCAGCAATGCTGATGTACGAGCAGATGTTCACGGCAATGTCCAAATATTTAAATACAGTTAATGATTCATTGAGTGCTCTTATGGATGTGTTGTAGGGAATTTTTTGATGAGGTTCTATGAGCGGTTCGTTAAGTAATGTATATAATAACGTGAGTTATGCTCTCAACCAGAATATGGCGGCGATGGCGAAATTACAGGAGCAGGCTTCCACCGGCTTGAGGGTCAACAGGGCTTCTGACGACCCGACCGGGGCTTATCAGATTCTGGGGCTTAATTCGAGTAAGAGTTCGCTCGATGATTATCTTAAGAACGTTTCATCAGCCTCCGATATGCTGGGGTTATCTGGTACCATTATCCAGAATATCAGCACGTTGTTGTCCAACGTAAAAACCACTGTCAGCCAGGTAAGCAGCGGCACATATACCGACAGCGCCAGGAAGCAGACTGCCGAACAGGTTAACGAGATACTCGAGGAGATTGTGCAGCTTGCCAATACCAAACAAACGAACCAGTATTTATTCGGCGGGGATAACAGCGGTAATGCTCCTTATACTGTTGAGAGGACCAACGGTGAGATTACAAAAGTTATTTATCAGGGGTCAAGCAGCCAGCGCAGCATTGAAGTAAGTCCAGGCGTTCAGATGGGGGTACTTTCTGTCGGCAGCGAGATATTTTGTTCGGACAGCCGAAGTGACCCTGTCTTTTCAGGCGTGACAGGCGCAAAGTCAGGCACAGGCACATCGAATGTTCAGGGTGATGTATGGCTGACGGTAATCAATGACGGCAGCAATTATAAAATTTCGATTGATGATGGTCTTACCTATACGACTGTGCCGGCAGGAGGGCAGACCAATCAGGCGGTGACCGACAGCAGAACCGGCAAGGTTCTCTATGTGGATACAACCGGAATTACAAGCACTGGAGTCGAGCTTGTTCAGGTCCCGGGCACTTATAATGTCTTTGATACGCTGATATCAATTCGTGACATCCTTCAGAACGACAAGGGGTTGTCGGCTGACCAGTTGCAGCAGTTTCGTAGCGGCGTTTTCAGTTCGTTGGACGAGGTAACCAACCTGCTTTCGCAGACAACGGTATCAACCGGCACAAAGATTAGCTTACTCGACAACCTTACAAACAGCCTTACCGATATCAAGAACCAGGCCGAAGACCGGATTTCAGCCGTCGGGGATGCTGATGTTGCCCAGATTAGCATCGACCTGACTCGGCGGGAGATTTTGTATCAGATGTCTCTGTCGGCAGCGGCGAAAATGATGTCACTGTCGATACTTGACTATATTGCAGTAAAGTAACCGCAAGGCGGGGTTTTCGGATAGATACCGGACGGGCATTTTCAGCGTCAATGTTCGATATTTTGACAACCTGTCGGCGGATGGCGTGAAAATCGGCGTTGGGTGCGGCTTTGGCATTAATGGCACAGGATTTGCACTTTTGGCGGTAGATTGTCCCCGCTCCCTCTGCTCTTGTCCGCCGCTGGCGGATGCTAGGGCAAACTGCGGGGAAGACGCGGGGGCAGAAAGGATTCGAACGGCTGTTATGGAGCAGAGCGGAAATTATCAGAGAGGATTGGCGCTGGCAGAGGAGGGCAAGTGTAATGAGGCGTTTTATTATCTGCAGGAACATCTTCGCAGCAATCCCGATGATGCGGAAGTCCTCAATGACATAGGAGCGGTTCTTCACTGTCTGGGCAGAGACGATGAGGCGATTGCTTATCTTTTGAGGGCGAAAAACCTTCAGCCCGAAAATCCGCATATCACCTGGAACCTCGTCGAGGTGTATCTTGCCGCCGACAAGCCTGACGAAGCGTCGAGGCATTTCGAAGATATGGAGAGGATGGGGGTGCTGAATGTGGATGTCGTCAACCGCGCTGCCCGGATTTACCTCGATGAGGGCAACAAGTCTGGTGCAATGGAGACGCTGCTTCTGTCGCTGAGGCACTGGCCCCAGCAGCAGGAGATTCTCGGTTCGATGATTGAAGTTGTCCGCAGCGTCAGACCAAAGGTAAGTTTTATGAGCGGTCTTAAGGGGGGCACGAAATTCCTTGCCGATATTTTGGAATACATAGTTGACAGATATCCTGCCCGGTTCTGCGAGGTGTCGGCGGTGGGCGAGCTTAAGGAAGTTATGCGCAACAGCGACATCTGCTGGTTTGAGTGGTGCACCGACCTTGTGGTGGAGGCGTCGAGGCAGCCGAAGGTGTGTAAAAATATTGTCAGGCTGCATCGCTTTGAGGCTTATGGGGACTGGCCCGGGCAGGTCAGGTGGGAAAATATCGACTACCTGATTCTTGTGGGCAATTCCTGGGTAAAGGAGGCTCTGGTTAAACAGGTGCCGGACATAGAAGGCCGCACGAAGGTGGTGACGGTGCCGAACGGCGTCAACCTCGATAAGTTCAGGTTCGCCGAACGGCAAAAAGGGAAAAATATAGCCTGCATAGGCTTTTTGAATATACGGAAGAACCCGATGTTCCTGATGCAATGTATGCAGAAACTGCATTACATCGACCCGGAATATAAACTTTACTTTGCTGGGAATTTCCAGGATTACTGCCTTGAGCAGTATTTAAGACATATTGCCAAGTCGATGGGTCTGGAGGAGGTGGTTTTTTTCAACGGCTGGCAGGACGATATAAACGGCTGGCTGGCAGACAAGCATTTTATTGTTTCAGCCAGCATCTTCGAGAGCCAGGGGATGGGGATTTTAGAGGCGATGGCGTGCGGACTGAAACCTGTGATTCACAACTTCCCCGGCGCCGAAGAGATTTTCGGTTCGGAATTTTTGTTTAATATTTCCGAGGATTTTTGCAGGCAAATTCTTTCGGATCAGTACGAGCCTCGCAGATATCGGTTGTTTGTCGAGGAGAGATATCCGTTGAAGAGGCAGCTTTTCGAGATAAACAAAATCTTTGCGCAGCTCGAAGCCAAGATTGATTCACAACGAAATAATTTAGATGGGGCCGAGCCTGCGGTCTCCGCGGCTGCTTGTGCAGTCAATCGCGGGGGCGGGACGGGCCTGCAAAGTGAGTTTGGCGAGTAATTAAGGCGGCGAAAATAGACCGCACTGCTTTTTGAAAGAAGGCGGCGATTTTTTATAGTTTTAAGATGGCACAGAGATACGGAACAACAAATGGGCCGAAGGTCAGCGTGCTGTTGCCGACATACAACAGGCACAGGTATCTGCCTGTTTCGCTGTCGAGCGTTGTGCATCAGGATTACAGGAACCTGGAGATTTTTGTAATCCGGGACGGCGGAGAAGAGGTGGGCGACATTGTTGATTCATTTAATGATTTGAGGATTGTATTTATTGACCGGAACGAAAATTGCGGCCTGCCTCATACGCTTAACGAGGCGCTTGTCAGGGCCAAAGGCAAGTATATTTGTTATCTCGGCGACGATGACCTGTATTATCCTCACCATATCAGCACGCTGGTTGATGTCCTGGAGAGCAAGACGGATTGCCAGGCGGCCTACAGCGACCTTTACAAGACATATTGCCGGATTCTTCCCGACGGTAGCAGGCAGGTTCTCGGCAAGTTTGTCGAAATCAGCAGGGACTTCGACCGCTTCCTTATGCTTTATTTTAATCACGTCCTGCACGTCAGCTTAATGCACAGAAGAGACCTGATTGAAAAGACCGGACTCTATAACGAAAACCTAAATGTTTTGATTGACTGGGATATGACAAGAAGGCTGGTTTTCTTTACGGATTTTTATCACGTCGGTAAAATCACGGGCGAATTTTACTCGCCCGTAGGAGATAACGACAGGATATCATTTCAGCGGCGAAAAGACACGGACAATTTTCTCGGGAATTTTCTTGCGATAAGGGCGACCAGGCCACCCAAACCTTGGCCGAAATTGAAGGATTTGTCAATCATATTTACCGCGGACAGGCTCGACAGTGAGGCGGGCAGGACCGTCGGCGCCATCCGGCAGCAGACGTTTTATCCGTACAAACTGTATCTGCCTGTGCCGAAGGACGGGGCCAACGAGATAAATACCGATATGCCGAATCTGGTTTGTGTGCCGGTGGAATCGTCTTTGAGCAGAGAGCAGCAGACGGATGCCGTCTTGAGGAGTTGTGAAGGTGATTTTGTGGCGATAGTGCCGGCGGGATTGCCGATTGAGGAGATGTGGATAGAAGAGCCGCTCTATGCGCTTATAAATAGTCCGCTCCAGGGGCAGGGCTATCAGCTCGACTCTTCAACGGAGCAGCTTTGGTCGGCGGTTGTGAGAAAAGATGAGTTGATTGAGGCAAGGAGGAAGTTTCCGCAGCTATCTGTTCAGCAGTCTCTGATGAGCAGCGGTGTGTCTGTTCGCAAGCTTCGGCCCGATGAAATTCCTTTCCAGTTTGACAGTCTCCTGAAGGAAGGCAGGACCGCCGGCGGGAACGGCGACTGGTCTCTGGCAGCGGAGATATTCGAATATATTGCCGACCATTACCAGAACCAGTTATGGATGAGGTCTCTGGCGGCGGGCGCCTTGTTTAAGGCGGGCGAACGTAAAAGGGCGGCGGAGCTCGCAAAAGAGATAAATACCTGCAGGCCGACCGTGGACACGCTGTTGCTGGAGGCAAAGATGCACAAGAAGGAGAAGAATTTTCAGTCGGCCATTGCGCTTCTTCAGAACGCCAGGGGAATTCTCAAAGGAGAAATTTCAGATGGGAGCAATTGAGAACAACAATATGGATAAAGAATATCCGAAACAACATTACGAGGTTTTGCAGGACCTCGGGGATTGCTATACGTGCGTCGGCAATTTTACGCAGGCGCAGGATTGTTACGAGCAGGCGGCGGAGCTGGGGCCTGATGAGGCCGGCCCTTATATCGGACTGGGCGTCATAGCCTTGCAGAAGGACCTGTTTGATGATGCCGAGTCGGCCTTTAAGATTGCAGCTCGCCTCGACAAGAACAGCTCAAAGGCTTATGCGGGTCTTGCGATGGTTTATCAGCAAAAGGGCAACTACCAGCAGGCCTTCGATATGTATCTGAAAAGTTTGGAGCTGGACGGCGACAATCTGATGGCGATTCTGGGATTGTTTCAGACGTCCTGTTATATGGGTTCGTTTTCAAAGGTGATTTTCTATCTCGAAACCTATTTGAATATGCATCCGGGCGACATATCCGTTATGTTCACGCTGGCGGCGCTGTATAACAGGGATAACGAGCTGGAAAAATCGAGGCGGGTCCTGCGGGACATTCTCGCTCTTGACGGTTCGAATACCGATGCCGCCAAGCTGCTCGAAGAGGTTGAGCACAACCTGGCGCGGACCTGAGCGGGACAAAATTTACAGGTAATTGAGGCTGCAAAAGGGTTCACCAAATGGCTGAGGAAAGACAAGAAAATATTCTCAAAGGCCTTCAGAACCTGCTCGAAGAGCAGATTAAACTTACGCGCGGGGGCAATTACGATTCTGTCAGGCTCGACCAGTTAAACAAACAGGCGGATGTGCTTGTAAGAAGGATTGCCCAGACGGGATTGCTGCAGCAGGACGGATTCAATGGCCAGAAAGAAAAGCTGCAGAAGACCTACGACGACCTTTATCTTGCGATAAAGGCCGAGCAAGAGCAGATAGCGGAAAATCTGAACAAAATCCGCAAAGGCAAAAAGACCATCAGCGTATATCAGAAAAATATATAGCTATTATACATATTTGGCAACAGGGCTTATAAATGGAAAAAAATGATAAGAAATGCTGGTGCGGCGGACAATTACAAAATTCTGTGCACCCAATGTATGGCCAGTGTGCGGACTGCGGGACTTTGGTTTTGAAAAAATGCCCGTCGCCTGAAGAGCTTAAAAACTTTTACAGTTTTGCTAATTACTGGCATGATTATATGACCAAAGTCTCGAAGTATCCGCCTATTGAGGACAGGGCTAAAGATGACTTCGAAAATCGTATTCCTGTATGGTATGACCTTGTCAAAAAAAATAAAACAAAAATCGAGAGCCTGCTCGAAATCGGCTGCGCTCACGGGGGGTTCTTGTACTACTGCCGTGAGCATGGAGTGAAAAGTGTTATTGGTGTTGAGCCTGACGAGCGAACTTGTGGATTTGCACGTAAACATTTTGGCCTTCCTTATGTTGTCAGCGGTTTGTTTCCTGAGGTCTCTTTACCGTTTGAAAAGTTTGATGCGGTGGTGGGATTTGACGTTATCGAGCATTTTTTGGACCCACTGAAGGCGATGCAGAGGGTTGCTGACTTGATAAACGAGAATGGAATATGCTTGTTTCAAACCCCTTGTTATCGCGGCGAAGGGCGCCAGTGGGTGCAGTTTAGACCAGATGAGCACGTATTCTTATACAATTCACAAAGCATTCGACGACTCTTTGATTGTGCCGGTCTTGAAGTGATGGAGGAACTGGCTGGTTATTTTCCGGATGATATGTTTGTTGCTGGCGCAAAAAGACCGTTCGTAACCTGCTCTTTGTTCGCACAGATTCGATTGGCGACAACGTTCTCGCCGCCTCTATGCTGCCGTATATTCGTAAAAAATACGAAGACGCCAAAATCACTGTTCTCTGCCAGGATCACATTGCGGAACTCTATAAATCCTGTCCCTGTGTAGATGATATTGTGGTTTTTAACCGAAAAAAAGCGTATGAGGATGCCGGATACAGAAATGAAATTATAAACCGTTTGCGGGCGTTGAAGCCGGAACTGTCTTTGAACACCGTCTTTTCTCGTGAACCGTTGACAGACGTGTTTGCTGTAGAGTCTGGTGCCGGCACCCGCATCGCATTCGAAGGTAATCTCACGAATATCTCAGCCGAGCTTAGGCATAGAAACGATCAATTTTACACCAGACTCCTGCCGGACGATGACAAACATAAACTGGAGCTTGAGAGGCACAGAGACTTTCTTCGTGGTCTTGGTATCGATGTGCCACCGTTGAAGCCGATGGTATGGACCACCGCTGCGGATGAGAACTTTGCAGAAGAGTTTTTTGAAAAGAACGGTCTGGAGCCGAAAAGCACAGTTGCGTTGTTTGCAGGCGCACAGCGCCAAGTGCGCTCTTGATGATAAATATGGCGAGGTACTGTCGGAGTTTTGCAAAGAGAATCGACTGAAAGTTGTTGCGCTGGGTTCCGACCGGGAGTGCGACTGCAATCAGGGGAACTTGGATACAATCGGGGTCGAGACGATTAACCTAAGTGGCAGGACGACCATCCGTCAGTCTGCGGCGATACTCAGACGCTGCAGGCTGGCTGTAGGTGCGGAGACAGGCCTGGCACACATCTCATGCGCAGTGGGAACACCGAATATTATCCTGTTAGGAGGAGGCCATTTTGGGCGGTTTATGCCGTATTCGGAACTTACCTCCGTAGTTTGTTTGCCCTTGGATTGCTTTGGATGTGACTGGAAATGTGGATATAAGAGACCACATTGTGTCAAAGATATTGCGCCGCAGGTTTTTGCCGAGGCTGTTTGGCAGACATTTCAGAGACCTTCGGAAAGGATACGTGTATTTGTGCAGGCGGCTTCCCTGTGGAATCCCGAATCGGGTCAGCCAAAGTGGCGGATGTTTGAAAAGTTGCCTGCGGCTGGTAATGTTGAAATCATTACTGTTGGGGAGAAAACCGGCGGGTCTTTATCCAATGCGCCACAGAATCAGTATCTTGTTACGGCGATTGTTTCGACATATAACAGCGAGCAGTTTTTTAGAAGTTGTCTCGAAGACCTCGAAACCCAGACAATCGCCGACAGGTTAGAAATCATAGTTGTCAACAGCGGCTCAAAACAAAGTGAAGAGAAAATTGTTCAGGAATTTCAAAAAGAATTCGACAATATAAAATACATCAAAACGGAACAGCGGGAGGGCGTCTATGCCGCCTGGAACAGGGCGGTCAAGGTCGCACAGGGCGAGTTTTTGACAAATGCGAATACCGATGACAGGCATAGTAAGGATGCCCTTGAAATAATGGCAAAGACTTTGCTGGCTAATCCCGATATTGCGCTTGTTTACGGCGACCAGATAGTGACGAAAATTCCGAATGATAATTTTTATGGTCACAAGGGGACGGATTTTGCCCGCCAGCCCGAATACAGCAGGGACAGATTGCTTTTCGGCTGCTGCGTCGGTTCGCAGCCGATGTGGCGAAAGAAGCTGCACGACGAGTTCGGCTATTTCGATGAGACGCTCGATTGCGCCGGGGACTGGGACTTCTGGCTGCGTATTGCGGGCGAATATCAGTTCAGGCACATACCGGAATTTCTGGGTCTCTATTATCGAAATGAAGACGGCATTGAACACGGCAGAAAGATTCACAGTCTCTATGAACGATACCTTGTCGGCAAGAGGTATGGCAATCCGTATATATCCGTAATCGGGCTTTATCAGTCCGCCACAAAGACGGCGGATCTTCGACACAAGAACAATCCTTTGGTTTCGGTTATTATGCCGGCCTATAACGCGGCAAATTATATAGGGGCGGCGATTGAAAGCGTGCTGATTGCCAATTACAGAAACTTCGAGCTGATTGTCATTGATGACGGCTCGACTGATGATACGAAAGAGACGGTCGCCGGTTTTAAAGACGACAAGATAAGGTATTTTTATAAGGAAAACGGAGGGCCGGCATCGGCACGCAATATCGGCATAAAAAATGCCGCAGGCGATTTTTTAGTTTTTCTCGATGCCGATGATATGATTGTCCCGAACTTTATCAGCGGCCACCTTGCGGAATTTGAAAAAAATCCTGATGCGGAATTGGTATATTGCGATGATTGTCTGATGGATGAGGAAGAAAGACCTCTGCGGGTCATAAAAAGACCTGAATATGCTGAAAGGAAATTTCTGATAAGGGATTTGTTCCGCTGCGGTTTTCCGGTTGTGCCTTTCAGGGGCTGCATCAAAAAGAGCGTATTTGAAAAAATCGGACTTTATGAGGAAAGTCTGTTGGTTGCGGAGGACTTTGATATGGTTCGGCGGGCGGTCAAGTGCGGCCTGAAGATGTGTCATTTGAGATCACCGCTGTATCTGCGCCGAATGACCGCAGAGAGTCTTTCGAGGACTTTTACTGTCGACAAATTAAAGTTTCACTTTAAGGTTCTCAAAAGATTCACGGACACGTTCGGATACGATGAATTGTTCCCGGATGTGAAATGGGACGGGATTGAGCCGGCCAACAGAAGGCTGCACGGAAGGACTTTGGTGGCGCTGACGTATCTTACCATTGGCCAATCCTACGCTGATAATAATTGCCCGGCGTTCGCCCTGACGGCAAGACAAATGGCCTGCTATGAGCTGAAGCAGTGCCTTGCGGAGGATGCGCAAAGCGAACGGCTGCATCAGATGCTTCAAAGGTGCAAACTGGTTTTGAGAAAATCGGCTGCGCTGCAAACGCAGCCGGCTTATCAGACAACATAAACGGCTGGTGCGGGTTCCGATTTATCGGAAAAGAACTTAATAACGGGCCTTTTTTGAACGATAAGTAAATGTGGAAGATGGCAAACTTTAATGATTTAGCGGTTTTTAAGGCCGATAAGAGGTAAATTATTATGGCAACAATAACGTTTCCAGGTCTTTCAACGGGCATCGATACAAATACCATCATACAGCAGCTGATGGCTGTCGAGAAGCAAACGATGACATTGTATCAGACAAGTCAAGCCACCTGGCAGACAAAACAGGGCGACCTTAATACGTTAGAGACCAAACTCAGCACCCTGAAAACGTCTGTTGCCGACCTCTCTAATTCAGACGAGCTTCGCAGTTATTCTGCCAAGACGAGCGACGAGGACTTAGTAACCGCAGATGCGTCATATAACGCATACGAGGGGAATCATTCTGTCGTCGTAAATCGTTTGGCGACAGCGGACAGGTGGGTACAAACAGCCGGTTCCGAATATGCGGAGGACAGCGTGGGAGCTGGGACGTTTATTTATTCTTACAATCACAAGGAGACGGCGGTTACGACAACCGACAGCACCACCCTCCAGGACCTTGCAGACCTGATAAATAACGATGCGAACAATCCCGGCGTGACAGCGAGCCTGCTTTACTTTAATGATAAGTATCATTTGGTCCTCAGCGGCAACGATGCGGGCAGCGATTATGCGATTTCGGTGAACCCGAGCAACACCGAGGTGTGGCAGACTGGTACGGAATTGACGCAGGGCGGCGCAAATGCAACGCTGAGTACGAAAATTACGGAGCTCGACCAGTTCAGCGGAACACTGTCGGGCAATGAGCAGATTCACATTACCGGCACAAAGCATGACGGCACAAGCATCGATACATATATGGATGTGAACAGCAATACGAAGATGTCTCACATAATCGGCGAGATTAACGACGCCTTTGGCGGCACGGCGACTGCTACGTTTGAGAATGGTAAAATTGTTTTGACGGATAATACCAGCGGTACGAGCCAGATGACGCTTTCGCTTGAGTATGTTGACCCGGATACCCCGACCCCCGGCTCGTCGTTGACCCTGCCGACAATCAGCCGATTGAATCAGGGCGGCTTGACCCCGGCGAACCTTGTCGGTTTTACGCAGGCGGATTTTTCAGAGACGCAGTCGGCACAGGACAGCGAAATTCGGGTGGATGGGTACCCGACTCCACAGAGCGGTGTTGCCGAAGTTCAGACGCTTACTACAACTGCGCCTGCGACGGCGGGGACATTCAGACTCACATATAACGGCCAGACAACCGACCCGATTGCTTATAATGCGGATGCAGCCACAATCCAGGCGGCGCTGGAAGCGCTTTCGAACGTTGAGCCGGGCGACATTACTGTAGGCGGCAGCACACTTAATGTGAGCGGCACTACGACCTTCACATTCAAGGATATTGCGGGCGACGTAAATATGATTTCAATCGACCCGAGCGGTCTAACGCCGTCGGGGCAATCGAACTATGTGATGGCCGAGCAGACGAAAGGTGATAATTACGGCTGGATAAGAAGAAGCTCGAATACGGTTGACGATGTTATAGGCGGCGTGACACTGTATCTTCACAACACGGGGACGGTCGATGTGACCCTTACACAGGATATTGACTCCGTAAAGACCAAAATCAGCACAATGGTTGATGCGTATAATGATGTTGTCAAGTACATCAATGACAATACATCGTATGACGCAACCACCAAAAAAGCCGGCGACCTGATGGGCGATAGTGTGGTGACAAACATAAACTCGGAGCTTAATAATCCTCTGGTTATGCAGGCCAAGGGGTTTATCGAAGATATTGATACTTTCCTTACGCCTGGGCATATCGGCTTGCAGCTTGACAAAGATGGGCAGCTGAGCTTTGATACGACTACATTCGACGAGGCCGTTGCCAAGGATTATATGGGGACTTTGGCTGTCATAGGTGCAGATAAAACCGGCAGCTCCGACAGCAACACCATCAAGTTTTATAATGCATCCAGTAATTACACCACAGCGGGAAGCTACGATGTCCAGGTAGTCGTAAGCGACCCACTCACCCCCGGCGGAAGCAGATTCATCTCCAGCGCAAAGATAAGAATGTCAGGCGAATCGACATACCGCGACATGACAGTGAACGGAAATATCATCACAGGCAACAACGCCTTCGACGATAACGGTAATCCCATATATTCCGAAAACGGCCTGCAGCTGTCGGTTGACTTGAGCCAGTCTGGTACGTCTAACGCAACAGTCCGCGTCAAGCAGGGCTTTGCCGGTGCGCTCGAGGATTCCCTCAATAATATGCTTGCCACAACAACCGGCTCAATCAAGCTTGATGAGCAGGAGACAACGGATATGATACAGCAGCTTCAGGACAAAATCGACCAGGAGCAGACAAGGCTTGACCAGAAACAGGCAGCCCTTGTTGCCCAGTATGCAAGACTTGAAGTAACACTCACTCTTCTCCAGCAGCAGCAGAGCGCGCTCGGGTTGTCAACGAAGTAATCAGTCCGCCATCGGCGGATAAGATCCGGCGGAAGCGAGGCATTTTCCTGTCGTAAAACCAATCGTATCGTCAAGAAAGCTTACAGTTTTACATTTCTGAAATCTTACCAGTTTCTCGCAAAAACACCGTTTTTAATACTGGAAAAAGCCCTTTAAGATGCGGTATTTTGCCTTTTTTGGCTCTGGCACAGTTCTTGCTGTCTAAAGAAGAGGCTGTTGGTTGTAAGTGGTTAAAAGGTGAGTGGTTAAATGGTGAACGGCAATTCCGAGAACATTCCGGAAATGAAGCCTGATGGTGAATTTTCGGGAAATCTGCCGCAAGCGGAAACGAACTTGAACAACGGTTGGCGCCAGACAGGGGGCAAGTTTGAATTCGTTCGGCCATCTCCTTTCTTTTCCATCAGCCAGAAAATCATTATCGCACTGATAATTTTTGTTGCCGGCCTGCTTGTGTATTTTTTACTCAAGTACTCAAGAGGTTCTGTAAGCGATTTAACCAGCCGTTCTTATAAACAAAGCCCGGCCGCTGTCTTGCGGCAGGGGTCAAAACCACAACCACCACAAACCCCTTTACCTGAAACCGAATCAGCCGAAAAAAACGAACAGCCCATTTCCCTCCAGACAGCCCAAAGTCTCGAAAAGCAGAAAGATTATCAGCAGGCCTTTGACTCTTACAGTTGGCTCCGGCAAAACCTTTTGCAGACAGGAGAGGACAGCCGGCTTCTCGCGGATTTTCTGCAGTTTAAGATGGCTTTGTGTCAGCAAAGGATGAGCAGGCAGGAAGAATCTGACCGCATCTTCAAGACCCTTGCGAACAGTTCTTCGCCGGCGATTCGCTGTTTCGTCGCCTATAACAGCATCGGGTCTCAGATAAAAAACAAGCAGTACCTTGCAGCGCTGGCCAACACATACCGTTGTCTCGGCTCACTTGAGCTGCTCGGCCTTGAGAGGGAGTCGGCGGCTGCCTTAACCCGCAACTGTCACTTTTTAGCCGCTCAGTGTCTTACGCAGAACATTTTGATGCTTTCCGGTGAGAGCGGAAAATTGCCGGAACAGTTGTGGATAAGCCAGACGCAGATTGACCCGTTTGTCAATCTGGACCAGGCGCAGATTATTTTGTTGTTGGGCAGCGGCTCTGAGATTCTTAACAGGGCGCTATTGGCGCCGCAGATTCAACCCGCAGGAGGCGGACCTGTACGCTGGCAGGTTGCCTGCTACAGGGCTTCGGTGGAAGAATTACTTTCGAGATTTGCGACGGCTGCCAGCCTTGAGCTTAAGTGGAATTTTGCCGCCGGCGGCTCTTCGGAACAGGCAAATGTCCGCAGAAGAATTATCACTTTATATTTGCCCGGAGCGACGGAGCATCAGGTTGCAGCAGTGGCGGCAGGTTGTGTCGGTCTGCTCGCTTCGGTCGATGATAACGGCACGATAACGGTATATAATCCGGAGAATATTTCCGTGCTTTCCGAGCAGTTGTCGGTCTGTAGTGAGCAGGCGGTAAGTCTGTGGCATCAGTTTCTGCTCAGGTTCGACCAGGACGCATCTGCGGGCAATGTCCATTTTGCGATAGGGCTTTTGTATGCTCAAATGCAGGATATACCGAAGGCGATTTCGGAATTTAAGCTGGTCACAAATCGTTTTACACATTCCGCCATTGTTCCCTTTGCACTGTTCAATTCCAGCAGGCTCAAGACCAATATAAAAGATTACAGCGGCGCACGCGAGGACCTGCTGCAGCTGGTGGAGCAATATCCCGACGCTGCCGTTGGGGACGAGGCTGTTTTTTATCTTGCCGATGCGACTTTTGCTGCGTCTCTTTTCGGCGAGGCGAGGCCTCTTTACGAGAAGCTCTACAATCTCAATCTGTCGCCGCGGTCGCAGGCCGCCGCTTCTTTCGGGCTTGGCTGCTGCCTGTTTGAGGAGAAAAAATATGAGGAGTCAATAAAATGGCTGACCCGCTATCTGAATCTTACAAAGGAAAAGCCGGATGAGAATCTCTACAGGACATATTTGCTGATGGGCAGGGCGTATCTGGGTCTCGATAAGGCGGACGAGGCCTGCACAGCCTTTCAGTATGCACTTGCAGGCCGACCCGCCGGAGGCGGGCCTGAAGAATACATTGAGATTATTTCGGCGCTGGTTGACTCCCTTATTGTCCGCGAAAGATTCGTTGAAGCACTTGGCGTTCTGGACGGCGTCGAATTGTGGCGGCTTTCGCAAAAAGAGAACGTTAAAGTCGTTCTGCTGAAAGCGGGTGTTCTGCGCCGGATGGGTCTGGTTGACAAGGCCGTTTCGGCAATCGGCGACAGGGCTGACTATGTGTCGGATGCGTCGCTCAAGGCCAAGATTTTGTTTGAGCTGGCCCAGTGTTATAAAGCCGATGGCAGACTTGAACTTGCTCGCAGAAACCTCAGTGACATCCTTGTTATCGCCGACAAGGGTCTGCTTTTCGACAGTGCCGCCATTGAATTGGCCGACGTTTGCAAAAAGCTGGGACGAAATTCGGAGGCGATTTCGGTCTGCGTTCAGCTTCTGAATTCGCAGCCGGAAGATGACGTAAAGAAGCAGGCGTTGTCGATTCTGGCTTATGTCTACCGCAGCCAAAAGGACTACGACAATGCCCTGCTGGCTCTTATGGGAAAGTGGAAGAACGATAATCAATAAGAAGTTTCAGAAGATGATAAAGGTTATATTAGTAATCCTGATTGTGTTGTGCGGCTCTGGAGCAGCCCCCTTTGCTGCTTGCGCAGCAGTCGCGGGGGAATTGCCCGACCCGACGGAGCTGCTGGGCCCGCCCGTGGCGAAAGATATACCCGCACAAGATGCCCTTGTTCCTGAAAGGCTGGCAACAGCGACCGTGAACAGGACGATAAAGCCGGCCTCGGAGAAAGCGGCGGATAGCGGCTACCGTGAGGCATTCCATACGAAAGAGCAGGTTCAGGCGGTATCGGCAGATTTGCTGTCGGTCAAACCTGTTGCGCAAAACGTGCGGAGTTCTTCTCTCGAACAGCAGCTTTGGAAGGACAGTATCTCGATGTTTCCGGAAAAGGATAATTTGCCCGAAAGAGACCGGCTTCAGCAATTGCTCGAACGATTGCGCTCTGTAGAATTTCCGAGGCCCCGGACGGATGCGAATTTTACCGAGCCGCTCAGGTTGAATTCTGAAAAATTTTTGGCAGCGGAGCCGAACAAAACCGAATCGCAGGGCGGGCGTCGGGCTGCGGCCAAATCTGCCGGCGATGCAAATTCCGCCGATAAGACGCTCGGGCTTATTCGACAGGTATGTCAAAATCCCGAAAAGGTCGAGGACGGCCTCGAATTGGCCGATCTGCTTTACATTAAAGGATACCTGAAGGAGGCCGCTGTTTTCTATCAGGAGACGCTTAATCGGCAAAAGCCGGACAAAAAGATTTCGCCGGGTCAGAAGGCTTGGATTTTATACCAGATGGGTAACTGTCTGCGTCAAACCGACCCGGCAGCCGCCTCGGCGGCCTATAAGCAGCTGATAGCGGAATTCCCCGACTGCCCCTGGGCTGCTTCTGCCCGTGTGCAGGAAAAAGTTCTCGGCTGGCTCGGGAATAAAAAACCGCTTGACCTGCTTAAAGAGGCAGTAAAGTAGTTTTTAGTTTTGAGTTATTAGTTTTAAGTTGAGATGTGAATATGCTCTGTAGAAAAGCAACCAATTTATTTGTCATACCTGCGAAAGCGGGTATCCAGAAACAAAAAAAACAAGCCTGGATTCCCACTTGCGAGGGAATGACAGAAAGCAAACACACGTTTTCTACAGAGCAAGTTGAGAGATGTGAACATACAAAAGGACTGTAAAGGTATGATATATCGCAAAAGACAGGATGCAAATATTCTGATAGCGGGCGATGACGGCGGCATTGCCCGGACGATGCTTGAGCTTTTTGCCAGGAAGGGCGTTCACGCCGACCTGGCGAATGACTACAGTAATGCAGCGGACTTTCTCGACAAGAGCAGATACGACCTTGTTTTTGCAGCAGACAATCTTCGCATACGTTCGGACCTTCCGGCAAAGAGGGGGGCGTGCTTTGAGCTTCTCGGCCGCATCAGGACCCACAGGCCGGAACTGCCCGTCGTTTTGATTCAATCTGCCTGCGGCGGACAGGCCGACCCTCAATGTCTGGCCGATTCCGCCGTCATGGCTGTGCGTGCGGGTTTTTGCGAACTGTTGACGCTGCCGCTTTGCAGGGAAAAAATCGAGGCCATTCTTGAGATTTACCTGCCCGACCACCCTGTGCAGGCCGGTGCGTCGGCAGTGGAGAACGGCAGAGAGATATTTGCCATTGTCGGCAAAAGCGTCAAACTTTCCGGGGCAATCAGCCTGGCAAGACGTATCGCGCCAGACCTCGGCGCCTGTTCTGATAAGCGGCGAGAGCGGAACCGGAAAAGAACTAATATCATATCTGATTCATCTGGAAAGCAAGAGGGCCGATGGTCCCTATATTCGCGTCAACTGTTCTGCTCTGAACGAATCGCTTCTTGAAAGCGAGTTGTTTGGCCACGAGAAAGGCGCCTTCACGGGGGCATACAGCCAGCGGAAGGGACGGTTCGAGATGGCTGACGGCGGGACGCTGCTGCTCGATGAAATCACCGAAACGCCGATTCATTTTCAGGCAAAGCTGCTGCGTGTTCTCGAACAGCAGTCGTTCGAGCGCGTCGGCGGCAACGAAAATGTAAGCGTGGATGTGCGGATAATCAGCACAACAAACAAAGATTTGTCGAAAGAGCTTGCGGCGGGCAGTCTTCGCAGAGACCTTTATTATCGGTTAAGCGGTCTGCGGCTGGTTGTTCCGCCTCTGCGTGAGCGCATAGAGGATTTGCCGGACCTTGTATGGCATTTTGTAAATCTGTATGCGCCGCAGACGGGAAGACGCATTAAAACCATCGGCCCCGTTATGATGGAAATGCTGGCGAACTACAACTGGCCCGGCAATATCAGACAGCTCCGCAACGTCGTCATTACTTCGCTTGTCCTCGGGGTCGGCGAGACCTTGTCGATTGCCGATGTATCGTGGCTGTTCGATGAAATTATTCCTGAGTCCGTGCAGAAGGAAGCCGAGCTGGCCGGTCAGCTGGAAGATTTGGAGACAATCGGCCGGCAGAATTCATCGCTGGCAGGGCTGGCTCTCGACCAGGTCGAGAGGCAGGCAATTCTGGATACGTTGCGTCAAACGGCTGGCAATCGGACGAAGGCTGCAAAGATATTGGGCATCAGCGGCAGGACTTTGCGTGAAAAGGTGCGCAAATACAGGCAGGTCGGCACACTTGAGCCGGTCTGATAATTGAATCAGAAAAATTTCTTTAGAATCAGGATTGAGAAGGTATAGATATGGCAGAGGAAGAAAAGGCGAAGGAACAACCCAAGCCGGTTGCGGCGACGGAGGCAAAATCCGAGGCGAAGTCCGAGGCGAAACCGGAATCCGGCGAAAAGAAATCCTTTATAGGCAGATTTCTGCCCTGGATAATAATAGCCGTTATCGTTGTTGTTTCTGCGGGGACGGGGGCAGGTCTTGCAAAGCTGTTTGCAGGCGGTAAGAAGGCAGGGCAGCCTCATCAGGCCGACAAGAAGCCCGCCGCATCAAAAGCCTCCGAGCTTATGGTCAGCGGCGGTCAAAAGAGCTGGTATTATGATATGGACCCCGTCATCGCAAACCTCAATGAGCCGTCTGTGACGAGGTATGTCCGCATCACGATAACGCTCGAGATAAGCGAAAAGGTCGATGCAGAGAAGGGTAAGATATTTATCAGCGAAAAGAAACCCGAATTGACAAACTGGCTGAACATCTACCTGTCGAGCCAGACCGTGGAGGATATCCGAGGTGACAAGAACCTTCGGCGGATTCAAGCCCAGATTCTTAATGCGTTTAATGAAAAGCTGTTTCCGAACGGCCAGGGCGGAATCAAGCAGGTTCTCTTTAAGGAATTTGCCGTTCAATGAGCGATTCTGAAGACAATTTTACTTATGAAAAATTCAGACAGCTGCTGGCTGCCGTTGGCTCGCAGCGAACTGCCGACGGCGAGCAGGTTAGCTGTGTTGAATATGATTTTCGCAAGGCTCACTATTTTAATACCGCACAGTTCGGCAAACTGAATGACTTTGCAGGCATGGCGGCAGGATTTATAGCGGCGAGATTCGCTTCTTTTTACAGCGACAGATTTGATGTTGCGGTGTCCGGAGTTGACCAGCAGTATGCGGCTGATTATTTCAAAATGACAAGCGGGACCTCGGCAAATTCTTTTTCGCTTGTATTCGGCCCGGACCAGCAGCATCCTGCGGGTTTTGTGGATGTCCCTGAGGCGGCGGGGAGGCAGTGGCTCAAACAGGTTCTCGGTGATTCCGAGAAAGAGCAGGAGGCAGGCGCACAACTGTCGCAGTTAGAGCAGTCATTTTTATTTGATATTGTTTCAATTTTTGTGCAAGCGCTGGTCGAGGCCTGTAAGTCATTCGGCTATAAGGCCTGCGGTAGCATTTTAAGGGGTCAGCCGGACCTCGGAGTCCAGCCGACCGAGCCGCTTTGCGTAATGGGCTTTGATGTTAAAAAGGCCGGGACGGAAGAAAATTTTCGGATAAATATCGTCGCTGTTTGCAGCGCATTCAACGCCGTTGCCCAAAAGGTTGAGCAGGCGGCAAGCAAACCGGCACCTGATTTTCTCGCCGATGTAATTACTTATCACATACGGAACATTTTGGTTCCGCTTACAGTTCAGTTTGATTCGACGATGCTCACCTTTGAGGAGGTAATGACGCTGCAGGCCGACGACGTTATTGTGCTGGACAGGAAGATTACCGACCGGGCAGGAATTTTTCTGATGGGCAGGAAGCTGTTCAGCGGCAGGCTCGCAAAGGTCGGCGAAAACAAGGCTTTGGTTGTCAGCGGGCCGGCAGCATAAGGGAAGAAGATGCATCGGAATTTTTTACAGGGGAAATAAAATGGCAGCAGTGGCAGAAGAAAAACAGGAGGTTCAGAGTGCTCCAGCCGCCGAGCCTGCTGCGCAGGCAGCGGCGGAGGCAAAAACTTCCGTAAGCAGTGTGGAATTCCCGCAGGCCCCCGCAGGTGCAGGCAAGGATACAGGCCCGAAAGGCAGTCTTGATGTCCTGCTGGATGTGAATGTTCCAATGAACGTTGTTATAGGCGGCGCAGAGGTGCCTGTCCGCAGGCTTTTGCAGCTTGGCCCCGGTTCAGTTATTACGCTCGACAAATCCGTTGACGACCCGGTCGAGCTTTATCTTAAGGGTTCAAAGTTTGCGACTGCTGACATTGTGGTTGTCGAGGGCAAATTTGCCGTTCGGATAAAAGAGATTCTGAGTGTCAATAATTCCGCTCCGAAGGAAGACAAAAAATAACGATGCAGGAAGCGAAACAAGAGATAAGACAGCCTTTTATTAACGCCTACAGCGGAGTAATTCTCGTTGGCGGGCTGGCGGCCATATTTATCATGCTACTGATTCCGCTGCCGACGCCGATGATGGATATGCTGCTTGCGTGCAGCATGTCGTTGTCAGTTGCCGTTCTGATTGTGACGTTGTCGGCCAAAGAGGCGCTGGAGCTGTCGGCGTTTCCGTCGTTATTGTTGTTTGTGACGCTGTTCAGGCTGGCGATGAATGTCGCCTCAACGAGGCTGATTTTATTGCAGGCGGACGCCGGCAAAATTATTGATACGTTCGGAAACCTCGTTGCCGGCAACAGCCTTGTGGTCGGCCTGGTAATATTCCTAATTCTTGTTGTGATTCAGTTCGTTGTCGTTACGAAAGGCGCCGAGCGAATCAGCGAGGTTTCCGCAAGGTTCACTCTCGATGCAATGCCCGGAAAGCAGATGGCCATTGATGCGGACCTTAACGCAGGTTCCATTACCGAGGCGCAGGCCAACGAGAGGCGGGCAAAAATCGTTAAGGAAAGCGAATTCTACGGCGCTATGGACGGCGCCAGCAAATTTATCCGCGGCGACGCCAAGGCGGGACTGGTTATTACCGTCATTAATATTATCGGCGGCATCGCTATGGGCTATTCGCGCGGGATGTCTATACCGGCTGCAATCAAGACATATTCGATACTTTCCATCGGCGACGGCCTGGTGACCCAGATACCGGCGGTGATTATTTCCGTCAGCTCGGGCTTTCTGGTAACCAAGATATCGTCAAAGTATGACATCGGACAGGACCTTGCCGGCCAGTTTCTGCGGGTCTCGAAACCGATGCTGCTGTCTTCTGTTATTATAACGGCGTTCGCCTTTGTCCCCGGGATGCCGCCGATACCGTTTTTGCTGCTCGGTGCGGCGACTTTTCTTACTTCCCGTGCAATTGGCAGGGCGGAAAAGGCCGCTGAGCAAAAGACCGCTGCGAAAAGCGAGGCTCCGAAGCCGGAGCAGGAGCCGGTCGAAAATCTGCTCGAAGTTGACAGGGTCTCGGTCAATGTGGGCGTGCGTTTAATCTCAATGGTTGACCCGCGGAAGAAGACGACAATCTTTGAGCGGATTGGTGCGCTTCGGCGCAGATTTGCCCAGCATTTCGGCATAATAATTCCACTGGTGCGCGTGCGCGACAATATCACGCTTGAGCCGACCGCTTATGAAATCAGGCTGTCCGACGTGCCCGTTGCGTCGGGCAAACTTGAACCTGATATGTATCTTGCTATGGATTCCGGCAACGTTCAGAGAAAGGTTTCCGGGGTGCCGACGACCGAGCCGGTCTATGGTCTGCCCGCATTGTGGATTATGCCCGACAAGAAAGAGGCCGCTGAATTGAACGGCTATACCGTCATTGACCCGGAGTCGGTCTTCATTACGCACCTGTCGGAGACATTGAAGAAATATGCCAATGAACTTTTGACGCGTGAGGACCTGCAGTTGCTGCTCGACCGGCTGCGTGCGACTCAGCCTTCATTGGTCGGCGATGTTGTCGGAGAGCTTGTGCCGATGGGCGTCCTGCACAGGGTTCTGAAAAACCTGTTGAAAAGTCAGATACCCGTCCGTGAATTGGCCGTTATTTTGGAATCGCTGGCAGAGTATGCGACGAAGACCAAAAACGCCAATGTGCTGACCGAGCTTGTCAGAAAGGCACTTGCCCGCACGATAACGCAGATTTACAGAGATGACAAGGGCAGGGTATCGGCAATTGTTTTTGAGCCGCACGTAGAGGAGCAGATGGTTTCGACAATTAGGCCCGCCGCAGGCGGGGGAGAAGAAATCAGCTTTGCCCTGCCTGCCGAGCTTGCAATTGATATCAGCAGAAGGGTTGCACAGGCCTGGAAGAGGGCTATGGATAAGGGCCTCGAAAGAGTAGTCCTGCTTTGCGATTCGCGGCTGCGTCCCCCTATGTCGTCGATGTTGGCAAGAACGATACCTATGCTGCCGGTGGTAGCTTATGACGAAATCCTGATGGGAACAGATATAGAGCCTGTTGAGACAATTACAACCCAGCCGGCCGAATTGAAAGCATCAGGCCAAAGAGATCTGGTTGGCGCTGCAAAATGATGAGTAGATGAGTATGCGGGTGTGTGGGTAGATGGGTAATCGAGGCCGGCGACGGCAAAAAATTTGTTGATGGATGTTTGTTTTTATAAAAAGGGTATGTTGATATGCCGCTGGATGCGAGACCAATTGCAATAAAGATTGCCGTTTTGTCGTTTTTTGCGCTCAGCATAATCGGCATCTGGTGCGGCCATTTGCCTTATACGATTTGCACACGGGCGATAGCGGGCGCCCTGGTTATCTATATAGCAGCTGTTGTAGCAGTTAAAATTATTAACGTTGTTCTGCTCGATGTCATAATCTCTAAATTCCTCAATCATCAGGAAAAGCGGAAGAATGAGCCGGAATAGTGAAAAACAGTCCGAAGCTAAGGAGCAGGCCGTCGCCGTTGAGGATGGCAGCAGGCATTTAAAGGCCGCTGCCCGGCGGACTTATTTGGACCAGAAGCAGCGGCCTATCGACGACAGCCGAATTGTGGAACTTCTGCCGATGGTTCACAAAATCGCACAGAAGGTTCTTACATATTTAAGACCGACCCTGTCGCTTGACGACCTTGTTTCTGCCGGCACTGTCGGGCTGGTGAAGGCAGCCCGCGATTATGACCCGGCTTTTGGAGCGGAATTCAAGACTTATGCTTATACCCGCATAAAGGGCGCCATTCTCGATGAGCTGCGGAATTTATACTCGCTGCCTGCGGATTTGCATCAGCATGTCCGGCAGGCGAGGAACGTTAGTCAGCAGATTTACAGTCGGACCGGAAACACGCCCACAGATGAAGAGCTGGCGGAAAAATTAGGATTGCCAGTTGAAAAGCTTTACGATTCATTTCAGGCCGCCCGGGCGCAGCATTTTTTGTCCATTGATGGCTTTGAGGAAAGCGACCCCATTCTCGGCGAAATACTGGCGTCTGCTGGAACGATGCGGCCTGATGAGCGAATGGAGCGTTCTGAACTTATTAAAAGACTCTCTGCCGCCATCACTCAACTTCCCCAAAAACAGCAGCAGGTAATCCTGCTGTATTATCAGCAGCAGCTTACAATGAAGCAAATAGCGGAAGCGCTCGAGATTTCCGAGCCTCGTGTCAGCCAGATTCATTCATCCGCTCTTTTTAATCTGTCGGTAAAACTGGAGACAAACAAATGACACCGGTTAATGATTTTAATATGGTAAAACCTGTTGAGGGTGCACAAAACGTTCCGCCATTGGCGGGGACGAACGATAAAAAACGGCAAAAACAGCGATGGCAAAGGAAGTCAAAACGGAATGAGCCCCAACGGCCGTCTCAGGAGGCATCAGATCCGATGGATTTAGACGGCGGAAATCGACATTTAATTGATTATCGTGCATAAAAAATGTTTTTGTGAATAAAGGATGAATTATGGATGCAACAACACAAAGGGTCATAAAGGCGGATAATGTGAACCTCGACGGCCAGGTCCAGCTCGGATTAAACGTAACGGCAGGGGCAAAGCTGAAAGACGGAGCCTCTGGAGAGGCCGCGGGGCCGGGGGCGTTTATTGTCGAAAAAAATTCACAGTATATGATTGTCGAAATAACCTGCACCTGCGGCAAAAAGACATATTTAAGATGTGAATTTTCTTAAAAAATTGTGCTGACGCCTTTTGAAAGGGAACTGTAATGAAAACGGATAAATCGATATTGCCAGCCGTGTCGCTGGTTTTGCTTGTCCTTGTCGGCAGCTGTTCAACTACCGGGTTGTTTGCGCGGCGCGATGTGCCGCAGCAATCGCAGCAGGCAGGCAGTCCGATTGAGAGAAGATTCGACCAAACAGGCGCCAAAGACCCTACGGTAGTTGAATCTGCTCTGGATTTGTCGAAAAAATATGCCATCCTTTCCGACGAGGCTGCGGCAATGAGGCAGGAAAATCAGAAATTGTTTTCTGAAAACCGCTCGCTGAAAGAGAGAACCGCATCATTGGAAGCGGAACTTAAGCAGACTAAAAAAGAACTTGCCGAGACAAACAACCTTCTTGTGGATATGCGGGTGGAGCTGAACAACTGGAAGAATAATATCCTCGGTTTCCGTAATGAATTGCGACAGGCCGATTCTGAACAGCTCAAAGCGCTGCTTGAAATACTCAAAATACTTGGCGGTGAGATCAAGCCTGACCCGAACCAGGCCGTCATTACAGGTCAGAAGGAATTTGCGAACGAGACAATCGCCGTACCGGCAGAACAAAATAAAGGCGCAGGAAAGTAAAATGAAGGAATTAAAAATAACATTACTCTTTTTGGTGATTGTCGGCTTGTCGGGTTGTGCTTTCGATATTGACAACCAGCCGGAAGCGGCGAAATGCTATTACAGAAATCCCAACAAAAGGATATCGTCGATGGGAAGGATCGCCATAGTCGATCTGAGTAATGAAACCGGTTATCCGGCGGTTTCCGCAGATGTCAGCGAAACGCTTTACAGTCAGTTGCAGAAAAGGCAGGTTGTCGGTCTTTTTATTGTTCACCGGAGCGACCCTCTCTGGAAGGCTCTGGAGCTTCCGCCCCTGCCGCCTTACGACCTCAAGCAGCTGGCTGATATCAGGAGCAGCTTGAAATGCGACGCCCTGCTTGTCGGCACCGTCACCGAATACAGGCCGTACCCGCATTTGACTGTGGGGCTGAGATTAAAAATGATAGACCTTTCCGACGGCCAGCTTGTTTGGGGTTATGAGCAAATCTGGGACACAGCCGACAAGACCTGCGAGCAAAGGGCCGAGAAGTATTATCGGACCCAGAAAAACACCGATTTTAGCCTGCTGAGGAAAAAGCTGATTTCTGCAAGTTCCATAGAATTCCTTAAATTTGTCTCATTCGAGGTATCGCAGACTTTATGATGCAGGCAGGACGATGCGACAGGTTTTCGCTTATCGGTTTGATTGCAGAAAAGCTTTAAAAAAAATTTGTAAATGCGTCTGAATTCGCTAAAGTTTTAGATAAAAGCTTCGACAATAGTATTGAAAAAGGAGTTTTTAAAGGCAGGAAAACAATGATAGAGAAGATTAACAACGAGCAATTGCATAAGTTTGTGGAAAAGGCTGGGCCTCAAAACCCCCCTGCCAGCAAGGCTCGAGCGAGCAACGAACCGGATGCGACGTTGCAGGCCGATTTTACCTCGCTGATTGAGCAGGCCAAGCTGCCGCCGGATGAGTCGGCTGCCGTCGAGAAGGCCCGCGAGCTTCTAAAATCCGGCCAACTCGAAACAAGCGAGAACATTCGTCAGGCCGCCGAAAACATCGCCAAATTAGGCATCTGATTTGTCGCCCGCAAAACGGACGGCAATATCGCAAGTTTGTTCGAACACATTACGCACACTTCCCGCTGCAAAAGCAGTATAACAAATCAGCAATTGTCGTTGAGCATTTAGTCGAATTAAATCGGTAGGGCAAAATGCTCTTATACCAATTACAATAATTAAATGCGCTTTATAGGATATTCCGATACATACCATAGTAACCTGATTTATAAAAATGATTGATATGGAGGTTATTATGACAGTAAAGGAATACAAAAGCGTAAAAGAGTTGTTAAAATCAGCAAAATCTCAAACAAACGCCCGCCTCGCAGGAAGAATCCAGGCTGTTGCGCTCGCCCAGCAGGGATATACTTGTGTCGAGATTGCACAAATGACCGCATATTCTCGAAGGGCGATTCAAAGCTGGGTAGCAAAGTATAACACCCATGGCATCGATGGTCTGAAGGAACAGCACCATTCAGGTCGAAAGCCGAATCTGCCTGCAGCCAGTTATGAACACTTTTCATCCCGTATCGATGCTGGTCCTACAAAGAACGATGCAGTAGCAACACTGTACGGCAAGGACATTCAAAAAATCTTGAACAAGGAGTTTGGCGTAGTTTACAGTCTCAACGGTGTTTATCAGCTGCTGTATCGTCTGGGGTATAGTTATTTGGCTCCGCGACCTCGGCATCAGAGGGCGGACATTAAAGCACAGCAGGATTTTAAAAAAACATCGGCGGGAGGCTGGAAGTCATAGCTGCATCTCATCCTTACAAACGGTTAGAGGTATGGTTCGAGGATGAAGCTCGTTTCGGTCAGCAGGGGACATTGGCAAGGGTTTGGGCAAGACGCGGCAGTCGCCCGGCTGCTGTTAAGCAGACTCAATATGAGTGGTTGTATGTAATATCAGCAGTATGTCCGCAGACCGGACAATCGGTAGGTATGTTATCACCGTATATCAGTACAGAGGTTATGAATGTTTATCTTAAGCAGTTCGCAACGGAGATTGCTGCGGATGTTCATGCGGTTCTGATTTGGGATCAGGCTGGTTTTCACAAGTCTAAGGAACTTGTCGTACCCGAAAACGTTACCATAATAGAACTACCAGCCTATAGTCCGGAATTGAATCCTGTTGAGAATTTGTGGCAATATCTTCGCAGCCATTTTTGGTCAAATCGAAGTTATCGAGATTATGATGACCTTCGCGAGGCCGCATGCGAGGCGTGGCAAAGGGTTTGTCTTACCGCTGAATTGGTTAAAAGTATATGTCGAGCTAACTACATCGATCGCAATTAATTTATGGAATTGGTATTAGGGTATCTTCCTTCGACAAGTTTTTTTAATTTCAAATTTTTATGCTCTTCTTTGGATATAGGGATATTCTTTTGAACTTTGTCCAGAAGAATTACTGTCTGCAAATCGATAATCGGATTTTTAATCAATAGGCGGGCATAAGTTTCATTCAATATTCTGCCTTGTATTCTTACAGATACTCTATCTGACCCTGACAGGTCATAATCCGGCAGCGGGAAGAACCTTCTCATTTGTGTTTCAAACATTCTTTTTATTCCACTTCCAATGGTATCTATCATATTTAGATTCACCATTGCCGTAGCAAGGAAATGATTTCGATAAAAGTGTTGTGCATAGTCGGGTCTTATTACGGTTTCTATGCTTCCAGGAATAAAATTGCCGACATTTTCAAACATTAGCTCATCAGGTTTTTCAACGACAAAAATACTACCCTGTAATTCATAGTCCTGATGAGCGATACAATTGTGTAAAGTCTCTCTAATGACCCAGGAATCATATTTTGTAAATACCATAGGAAATAATGTCTCATCGGGTAAATAACGATATTGGGGATTTTGAATTTTCGATAAGACCTGATCAACTTTCAAAATTAAAGGGGTACCAAAGTGTTGATAGTCTATTTTGTTATTTTTCTGGTCTTTTAGAATCCAAGATATTCTTGCTACCGAAGGCGATAAAAAGTGCTCCGACTCATCTTTTCCTATTAGGATGATAGCTGTCCTCGTGATTTTGCCATCTATCGTAATTTTGGATTTATTAAGAAATGTCAGTGTGTCCCAACTGTCAATTTGATGGGCTCTATCTGGGAAGCTTTTTCTGTATTCTTCCTTTGCTTTCCGTATAGCGTCAGGGTCAATGTCATTGATGGTAGCTTTTTCGCAGATTCCAGCAGACCAGTCCTCCTTAGCTTGACCGCGTATTTCCTCGATTTCCTGCAAACTTAATGTGTTTATTGATTCACTTTCTCTTCCATAACAATGACTTCTCCAGGTTGTTGGAATTCCTGGAGGTGCTGCTGGTATCTGGAGCATAAGAACTCTGCCTTCAGGCAGATGTAAATCATATATCTCTCTGAATGTAATACGATGGTTAGTTTGGTCGGCTATTTCTTTCTTGAGCTTCTCTAATCCTTCTCTGTTTTGGCGGTAGTTCGTCCCGACGATTTGGTTTTCTTTGTCTGTGATGCCGAAAATCAGCCATCCGTATGAAACACCTTTCAGATTAGCCTCATTGCTTATTGCAGAGAAATATCTTCCAATATCATCGAAGTCATAATTGTTTTTTGCCTCTTTAAATTCAATCCACTCTGTTTCGTGTGGAAGAGTTCTGAATTCATCTAGAAGTCATCCCAAAACCTCAGAAAACGCCATTTATGGCACTGAAGAGGCCAATAATGGGGGTTTTGGGATAGGCTCTAATTTTTCTTTTAGCTCTTGTTCGTTTATATAGACCGTCTTTATGCACAATTTACCGGATTTTACCTTTTGTATCTTTTCAAATCAACCCATTCCTTTCCTGCGGAACCTTCAAATGGTTAAAAGTTCTGTCGAGAGGTTTTTGATGTTTTTGTGGTTTTACTGGTTAAGGGCGGAGCGGATGATTTGGTGCGGAGGGCGTCGCGATGAGTGGGGTCGAGAGGTTTTCCGTAATTGAGTTGCAGATGAGCCGGCAGGGTAAGCATAAAGAGACGATTGATTGTTCTGATGGATATTTTTCCTGCATCGGCGTCAGGAGCGGCGACGTCTTTGAGGCTGCAAAGCTGCTCGATAGCGGGAGTCGAGCGCCGAGGGTTTCGTGCATATTGATGCCGAGACGAAGATGACTCAATAAATGCAGGGCCTCGTGCGAGCTGATGAGGCGGTGCTTCTGAGGACTGCGGTTGCCCGCGAAATCCTGTCATCGAGAGAGTCGCTGGAATCCGACAAAAGATGTCTTCTTGCGGCAATTTCGTAATCGACAATTTCGGGTATGATTTTATTTTCGAAGTCAGAGACGATTTGTTCTTCCGATACGCCGAGCGAGACCTGGTTTGAGAGCTGATAGAAATCACCGGCGGAGTCGGTGCCTTCGCCGAAAAGCCCGCGGACGGCGAGGTTCATATCCCTCGTGGCGTTGAGGAATTTTTCCGTATGCCCTGTCATTTTGAGGGCCGGTAGGTGCAGCATAACGGAGACGCGGATGCCCGTTCCCAGATTTGTCGGGCAGGCGGTAAGGTATCCGAGTTTTGTGCTGAAGGCGTAATCGACCTTCTGCTCAATGAGGTCGTCGATACGGTTTATCTGTTTTGCACAGTCGGTAAGCTGCAGGCCGCTTTTTATGACCTGCAGGCGGAGGTGGTCTTCCTCGTTAATCATAGCGGTAAAGGATTCGCTTTGGGCGATAACGGCGCCTCTTGGGCCTTTGCCGAAAGCGTGATGACGGCTTATTAGGTTGCGTTCGACGAGGAAGTGCCGGTCCAGCTCGGTCGTGTCGCTGACGCTGATGTAAAAGACATTGTCGCCGAGGTCGAGCGAAGTAATAACGGTTTTGAGAGTTTCGAGGATTTCGGTTTTTTCTTCGTCGGAGCATCGGCTGATAAATTTGTGGTCTGCAAGATTCCTTGCCAGCCTTATTCGAGAGGAGATTACGATATCTGCCAGAGGTCCTTTTCCGCTGAACCATTCGTTTATATCGCTGCTTATATCAGTTAGTTTCATAATTTTAGGGTATAGGGTATAGGGTATAGGGTATAGGGTTTAGGGTGTAAGGTTATTTTCGTTTTTTTTCTCCCAGTCGGCGATTTTATCCCGCAGTTTAGCGGCCAGTTCATAATCTTCGCTGCCGACAGCCTGCCGGAGCTGCTCTTTGAGCGTGAGCAACTCGATTTGCTTTTTAGTGTCTTTAGGGGCTTTTGAGGGGACCTTGCCGCAATGGACCGATTTGCCGCCGTGGGTGTTTTCAATAAGAGGCAGGAGAGTTTTTTCAAAAAGCTGGTAATCATAAGGGCAGCCCATAAGTGCTTCGTTGCGAAGCTGGTCGAGAGTAAAGCCGCATTTGGGGCATTTGGTTTCTTTTTCTGCAAGGTCGTTAATTTCTTCAGACTGCGGCGCTGCTGCGAGCAGTCCGCTGAGCAGCTCATTGATAGGTATCTGGCTTTTGGTTACTGCAATGCCTTGTTGAGCGGCGCAGTATTCGCACAGATGCATCTCGGAGCGGACGCCGCCGCTGATTTCCGTCAGATGAATGGTAGCCTCGTTATTATTGCAGATTTGACATTGCATATTAAGTTACCGTTATTCGATACTGCCCGGCGAGCTGACTTTTTAAACCCACAGCTTTACAAATTTTCGATGCCGGCTTTTATCTATTATAAAGCAAACTTATCTTTTATGTCAATGCCGGCGGGGCGAAATAACTGTTTATCGGCTTTATTAACGCAACAGGAGTATTATACGGTCTGAAATTTCTCTTGGTTTGTTTTGGTTTTCAATCTTTTCCGAAGGAAGCTGAGCAGCCGGGCTCTTCGGTGACGGTGACCGATTCGAGATTTATTCCCTCGGGCAACTGCTGATCGAGCCTCTCATAGATGTATTTTGCTAACAATTCAGCCGATGAGTTATTTTGCTGGAAGTACGGGTTATCTTCGACTTGGCCATTTGTAAGTGTATCCGTAATGCTGATGAGGACAGTTTTGAGTTTGTTGAAATCGAAACAGATGCCCATTTTATTCAACTGGCTGCTGCTCACTGTTGCCTGGACCAGCCAGTTGTGCGAATGCGATTTTTCCTTTCGGCCGTCAGGCAGCTTTAGCTGATGAGGCGCCCAAAAGGATGTTTGAACACTGATAGTGAACAATGTATATCTCCGATTGGCGGTTGTTTGAGATTTAACGATTGCCTAACCTTTGTCCTTCAGCCTCGAAAAGCGTCCTTTGAGCCGCTCGTTGACCACCTTTGGAATCAGATTTGACACATCTCCCCCCAGTGAGGCGACCTCTCGGATAAGACTGGAGCTTGTAAAGCCGTATTCGGCGCTTGCCATAATGAAGATGGTTTCGATACCCGCCACTGCCCTGTTGGTCATTGCGAGGCTGAACTCGTACTGGAAGTCTGTGAGGCTTCGGATGCCGCGAAGGATAACGTCAGCTTTTTTTTGCCGGGCAAAATCGACCATCAGTCCGTCGAAGGCCTCGATGCTGACGCGATGGGTATCTGCGAGGATTTCCTTTATCATTTCTATGCGTTCTTCGGGCGTAAAGAGGGCGTTTTTGATGGGGCTTTTTCCGACGGCGATGATAAGTTCGTCAAACAAGATTCTTCCGCGCTGGATGACGTCGAGGTGGCCGTTGGTTATCGGGTCAAATGAGCCTGGAAATATTGCTCTTGTATATTTTTTCTGCATACTTTTTTTCATCCTGCCGATAGCGGGTGTGGCAGATTCCTTATATATCATTAAGCCTTTTTTCAGCCATAACAGTATATCTATGTTTTTGTCGGCGTCAAATGGTCAGTGTGATGAATTTGACGCTGCACCTGTTTTAAAAAAATCCAACATAAAGCTCGGGGACTGAACAAATCGCTCTTTTACGCTCGCTGCTCTGTTTGGTTATCCTGAGGAGGCGTCAGATTGACAGGCAGGTCGAGCCAGAAGGTAGAACCTTTTCCGACCTCGCTTTCGAGGCCGATATTTGCGGCGAACAGGTCGGCCAGTTCTTTGCTTATAGCTAGGCCAAGGCCGGCGCCGCTTTTTTCCTTTGTGATGGAGCCGTCCACCTGACTGAATTTGTCGAAGATTTTTTCAAGGTTTTCCTGTGCGATTCCGCAGCCGTTGTCGCTTACGGACAGGCGAGCTGTTTTTTCGTCGAGCATAGAACAGTCGAGAACGACCGAGCCGCCCTTTGGTGTAAATTTGATAGCGTTGCTGGTAAAGTTGTAGAGGATTTGCCGGACCTTGCCTGCATCGGTATTAAGGGGCGGGATATTGGGGTCGCATTTGGCGGACAGATTTATTCCTTTTTGATTTGCGGTTTCGTGAAATGCCGCCTCGATGTCTTCGAGAAGCTGACTGATGGAGGTTTTTTCTATGTGCAGTTCGATTTTACCCGCCTCGATTTTGGCTAAATTGAGCAGGTCGTTTATCATAGTGAGCAGACTTTTTCCGCTCGAGATTATGTGTTCCGTATATCGCTGGCCTTTTTCTTCTTTTAACACGGCGGGCTTTTCTTTTAAGATTTGAGCAAAGCCGAGAATGGCATTGAGGGGCGTTCGCAGCTCGTGCGAGACATTTGCTATAAATTCGCCCTTGACCTTGTTGGCTTTGTAAAGTTCGATGTTTCGATTAGAGAGTTCTGCAATTTTTTCATCGAGCTGTTTGTTAGCCTGACGCAACTTCTCCTGACTTTTCTGGAGGCTGTCTAACATATTGTTGAAGGCCTCGGCGAGCCTCTGGTATTCGTCGCGGGTTTTAATTGAGCTTCTGATTTCGAGATTGCCTTCGGCGACATTGTCGGCCATTGCGCGAAGCTGCCTGACGGGCGAGAGAATTACCCGCTGGGTAATAACATAAAAGGCCACGAATGCGCCCGTAGCGCCGATAAGCCCCGCGATGATGACCCAGAAGCCGTTTAAGAGGTTTGTTTTGCCGTAGTCGCTTACGGCCATTTCTGTGACGACGATGCCGACGAGTTCGCCCTCGCTGAAGGTGCCAGCGGCGACCTGCGGATCATGGTAGCCTATACTGGTGTCGGAGGCCCTGATCGGCCTGGCGTAATTTATGTAAGTAAGTTTGCCTCTTTTTTCAAATTCAAGGCTTTCTTTTATATGTTTATCCTTAATTATAGCGGCGACCATTTTCCTCTGTATCTTTGTGAGGTCTTTTATGTCCGGCTGCTCATCCTTCTGGAGACTAACCCAGTGGATGTCGCTCTTGTTCGGGTCGGCAGGAGAGCCGGTACTATTGAAAGGTGAGGGCGAATCCTTGCGGACATTCTGGAGCTGGAAATGCTCGCGCAAAAGAATTTCGGTTCGGGCACGCTCAGAGCTGTAGTAGCTCTGGGTTGTAAGTTTGCCCATCCAGACGTAGAGAATGCTAAGCACCAGCGACAGAATCAGCAGGATGGCGGCGCCGAAGGCGATTCTGCATTTTTCCGCAAGCGACAGTGGCGAAAGATGCACAAGCACTAAAAGTTGGTGATAAACCACGCCGACATTATGAAAAATTTTTTTAATTTTTATCACCATTCATTAGGCCTTCTGATATCAATATAGATGGAATAGCGGCTCATTCTCCCTCCTGTTTCTGCGCAAAAAATAACCCAGGCTCCGAAGAAACCTGGGGCCTGATGGCTAATCCCATCAGGGATGAAAATATATTATCGCATATTGCAGCCTTTTGTTCAAGTATTTTTTGCATATTTTTCACAATTTTTTATTTTGAGAAGCATTTGCTTAATATCTTAATGAGCATTTTTGTTCTTCGGTTTTAGCATCAGGTTAAGCTCGTCGAGCTGTTTGGCATCGACGCTGCTGGGCGCTTCTGTGAGCAGGCACTGGCCTTTTTGGGTTTTAGGAAATGCGATGACGTCCCTGATGTTGTCTGTGCCGGTCAAAATCATAATGATTCTGTCGAGGCCGAGAGCGATTCCGCCATGGGGCGGCGTTCCGTAGTCGAGCGCCCGCAGGAAGAAGCCGAAGCGGTCCTGTGCCTGCTGTCTTGTAATCTTGAGCAGGTCGAAGATTTTCTGCTGGATTTGGGGTCTGTGGATACGGATGGAGCCTCCGCCGATTTCCGAGCCGTTGACAACGATATCATAAGCCTGGGAAACGATATTCAGGGGGTCAGTGTCAAGTTTGGCGATGTCCCATTCGACAGGGGCGGTGAAGGGATGGTGCATCGAGTCGCAGCGATTTTCTTGTTCGTTCCACTCGAAGAGCGGAAAACCTGTAATCCAGACAAATTCAAACCTGCCTTCGTCATAGAGTTTGAGGTCTTTGCCGAGCCTGCATCGCAGGGGGGCGAGGGCTTTGTTGGCGTTTTTTTCGGTATCGGCTACAAACAGCAGGACATCGCCATCTTTTGCGGCGAAGCGTTTTATGATTTGGTCGAGCTGGGGTGTATTGAAGAATTTTGCGATGCCGCCGGTGCAGGAGAGTTTGCCGGCTTCATTTGCGACTTTGAGCCAGACAAGGCCTTTGGCATCGTAGTCTGCGACGAAGGCGGTCAAATCCTTTTCGATGTAGTTTCGTGTGAGGACTTGCGAGCCGTCTGTTAGTGCTGATGGGCAGCATAGACCTTTGACAACCCCGCTTTTTTCAATAACGGAATTAAAGATCTTAAAGGTAGAATTTTTAGCGATATCGGAGATGTCTTTGAGCTTCATATCGAAACGGAGGTCTGGTCTGTCGATGCCGTAATTATCGACAGCCTCTTTGTAGGTCATTTGCCGCATCGGCAGTGCGACATCGACATTGAGGATTTCCTTCCAGAATTTTGCGATGAGTTTTTCGTGAATGGCGATGATGTCGTCGGCATCGACGAAGCTGGCCTCGACATCGATTTGGGTAAATTCTGCCTGCCGGTCGGCGCGAGGGTCTTCATCGCGGAAGCAGCGGACAATCTGGAAGTATTTATCGACGCCGCTCATCATCAGGATTTGTTTGAAAAGCTGCGGCGATTGAGGCAGGGCGTAAAAGGTATTTTTGAAGACTCGGCAGGGGACAAGAAAATCCCTTGCTCCTTCCGGGGTGCTTTTTGCGAGCATAGGGGTTTCGATTTCCCAAAAGCCGAGGGCGTTGTAAAAGTCTCGTGCGATTTTGGTTACGCGGTGTCTGGTTTCGAGTCTGGTCTGCATTAGCGGCCTTCGCAGGTCGAGGTAGCGGTATTTGAGGCGAAGCTCTTCGGAGATTTTTCCGGCGTCGGCAAGCTCGAAAGGCGGTGTTGCGGCCTCGTTGAGGATTTCGAGTTTTGCAACGAGGACCTCGATTGAGCCGGTAGGAAGTTTGGGATTTTCCTCGGCGCGTTTGCGAACGATGCCTTCGGCAGCGACGACCCATTCGCATCGGATTTTCTGGGCTAATTTGTGGATGTCAGGGGTTTTTTCCGCATCGATGACCAATTGTGTTAGGCCGTATCTGTCCCGCAGGTCGAGAAAGTAGATATTGCCGTGGTCTCGCCAGTTATGGATCCAGCCTGACAGTATTACCTTTTTACCGGCATTATCGATTCGCAATTGGCCGCAATTGTGAGTTCTTTTGAGCATAGATTTCCTTCTGAGATTGAGTTTTTTACTTTCCTGGGCAAATTCACAGGATATTAGGATAATTTGCAGAAGGCATTTAGTCAATAACAGGATTTAGTGGACAGGGGACAGGGGATAGGGTATAGGTAAATGTGAACTGCCAAAATGGCAAGGGGCAGGGCTGGAAACTGTGCCCCGTCCGGCGACGGGCGGGGTTAATAAAATTTAAATTCATATTTGACAGCTGCTTATAACGCTTTCATAATTACAAAAAACAACTGGCATAACTTTTGCTTGAAAAAGAGGTATCGCAGGTTATGCTATAGACAAAACAGAAAGGGAATAAAAATGGCAAGTAATAAGATAATTGGAATAGACCTCGGGACGACAAACTCGGTGGTTGCGGTAATGGAAGGGTCATCGCCGAAGGTTTTGATAAACTCATCGGGTTCGCGGCTGACGCCGTCGGTTGTGGGCTTTACCGACAAGGGCGAAAGGCTGGTCGGGCAGATTGCGAAACACCAGCAGGTGACCAATCCGGAAAACACTGTGTATTCGATAAAGCGTTTTATGGGCCGACGACACAACGAGGTTGCAGCGGAAGAGAAGACGGTGCCTTACAAGATTGTCGGCGGCGCCAACGAGCTTGTGAAGGTTGGCATTCGCGGCAAGGAGTACACGCCGCCCGAGGTATCGGCGATGATTCTGCAGGACCTCAAGAAGACCGCTGAAGATTATCTGGGCGAAAAGGTCGAGCGTGCGGTCATCACGGTGCCGGCGTATTTTAACGACGCACAGCGGCAGGCGACAAAGGATGCCGGCACAATCGCAGGGCTAAAGGTCGAGCGAATCATCAACGAGCCAACGGCGTCGGCGCTTGCATACGGCTTAGAGAAAAAGAAAAATGAGAAGGTAGCAGTTTTTGATTTCGGCGGCGGAACGTTCGATATATCCATTCTCGATATAGGCGATAATGTTTTCGAGGTATTAAGCACCAACGGCGACACGCATCTGGGCGGCGATGACCTCGACGAGTTATTGATTCATTATCTGGCGGACGAATTCAAAAAGCAGTATGGCATCAACCTGCGAGGCGACCCGATGGCGCTGCAGAGGCTCAAAGAGGCGGCGGAGAAGGCCAAGTGCGAACTATCGAGCCAGATGGAGGCTACGGTGAATCTGCCGTTTATAACCGCCGATGCGTCCGGGCCGAAACACCTGCAGATGACTATCACGAGGAGCAAATTCGAGGTCCTCGCTGAACCTATATTTGAAAGACTGAAGGCTCCCTGCTACAAGGCGATGGAAGACGCCAAGATAAAACCTGCGGATATTGCGGAAGTTCTGCTCGTAGGCGGCGCAACCAGAAGCCCGAAGGTCCAGCAGATAGCAAAGGAGATTTTCAAGAAGGAACCTAACAAGAGCCTCAATCCCGATGAGGTGGTGGCAATGGGAGCGGCGATACAGGGAGCGGTCCTGTCGGGCGATGCGGGCGTCAAGGACATTTTGCTGCTCGATGTGACGCCGCTGTCGCTGGGCGTTGAGACGCTGGGCGGCGTTATGACAAAACTTATCGAGAGAAACACGACAATACCGACCAGCAAAAAAGAGATATTCTCGACAGCGTCGGACAGCCAGCCGAGAGTCGATATTCACGTGCTGCAGGGTGAGAGGGAATTTGCAAATGATAACCGGACATTGGGCAGGTTTCAGCTTGAGGGTATTCCGCCCGCTCCGCGAGGCATCCCGCAGATAGAAGTTGCCTTTGATATAGACGCAAACGGTATCTTGAGCGTCTCGGCAAAGGATTTGGTGACGGGTAAGCAGCAGTCGATAGTGATTAAATCCAGTTCCGGCCTGAACGACGAAGAAGTCAAGAAAATGACAAGAGAGGCCGAGACACATTCAGATGAGGATAAGCGAAAAAGACAGGTTGTGGATTTGAAGAATCAGGCTGACCAGCTTGTCTACACAACCGAAAAGACGCTCCGCGAACATGGTGAGAAGGTTTCGGGAGAGGTTCGAGGCAAGATTGAATCTGCGGTTAATAACCTGAAAGAAGTAATAAAAGGTGACGATGCGAACGCTATACGTAAGGCCATAGAAAACCTCGGCGATGCGAGCGTGGAGCTTGGCAAGTCGCTTTACGAAGAGGCGGCGAAGAAGCAGGCGGCATCTGCGCCGGGCAAGACGGAAAGCAGGCCTCCCGAAGAAGGCGAGGTTAAACGAAAAGGCGGCGGCGACGATGTAATAGATGCCGAGTTCGAGGCGAAAGACAAGTAATCTGGTGATTACTTGATAATCATAAATTCTGTATCGGTCTGACCCGCCTGCGGCGGGTCAGCCTTTTTATTTCACTAAAGGCACAAAGGCACAAGGGGAGCAATACGCATTACGAAATAGAACAGACAGGTTGGCATTTATTTTTTTGTAAGGATTGCTGCGTAAGAGCCATCGTGGTCGGGAAAAGCAGCAGAAGGAAGTGTGAGTTTTTCTGATTCGAGGATAAAATTGCTGTTGTCTTTGAGAAAGTCTCTAATCAGCAGGTTGTTTTCTTCCAGCCTGGATGCTGCAGGTGGAGTAGCAGATTTTGCCCTGCGGTTTGATGAGGGCAGAGGCTTTATTTAGGAGTGCGAGTTGTTTTTGTGCGAGATTTTGAATAGCCTTTTTTGTTATTCGCAGTCTGACTTCGGGCCTTTTTGCTAAACAAGCGGTATTTGAACAGGGGACATCTAAAAGGACACAATCAAATGGACCTGTATTGTCGATAATTTTTTGCAGGTCGCTGTATTTGAAGACTGTAATACTTTTTAATTTTAATCTTTTAATGTTCTGCTCAATGAATGCGAATTTGCAATCATCGATGTCGGTTGCGAAAATCTCTGCGTGGTCGCCTGTCAATTCAGCCAGTTGAGTGGTTTTGGTGCCCGGGGCGGCACAGAGGTCGAGGATTTTCCAGTTGTTTTGGGGCTGAAGCAATTTGGCGGGAATTGCTGCTGAGGGGTCCTGAACGGTGAACAGGCCATCGGCGAAGCCGGGCAGCTTCGTTATCTGTTTTGGCGCTCTGACCTGAATTATGGAATCGTCTATAAGCCGGATATTGACGTCGGCCTGTGTGAGTTTCTCTGCCAAATCATTTGCCGTTGTCCTCAATATATTCGGCCTAAGATATATTGATGGTCTGCGATTGGAGGCAAAGCATATCTGTTTTGTCTGCTCGGCGGTGAATTGTTCGAGCCAGTTGCGGATGAGCCAATTCGGCAGCGAGAAAGCATCAGAAAGGTAATCAGCGGGCTGGTTTAGGAGGTCGGGCAAAAAATCGGTGTCGAAAAGGCAGCCTGTCGAAGTGTTCTGGGGGAGGGTTCTTTTTGAGGTTTCTTTTGAAAGCGGGGATTGGCGGTTTGTGATATGCGATGCGATTTTTCGCAAGATTGCGTTGACGAAGGCGGTCTGTTTTCTGCCTGCGAATTTTTTGGCTGTTTCGACCGCCTCATTGACTATTGAATAGACGGGGGTTTGCGGGCAGTAGATAAGTTCGTATGAGCCGATGCGGATAATGTTAAGGATTTTTGTTGGTATTCTTTTGACGGGGCGATTTGTGAATGTGGTTATAACCAGGTCGAGTGCGCTGCGGTTTCTTATTGTGCCAAAGACAAGGTCGGTTGTGCGTTGTCTTTGGGGGGTCTTTTCGATAAGGGCTTCGATTAGCGTATCTGCATTACTTTTCTGCGGCTCGAAACGATTAAGTACGGTAGCAGCGGCGGAGCGGGCTGAAACTACCCTGTGATTTTTGTTATCGCTTCTTTGTTTGGAATCGGTCATAAATCATTTTTGAATCTTTGTGAAGGTATCGCCGGGCTTTGTCTGTCGGCCATTAACGAAGGCGGCGAAATTCATAATCGAGCTGCCAGCGGGTTTTATTCCGGTGATTTTAAGAGCGCCTGTCCCGCAAATAATGTTCGAGTATTTATCGAGCGTGCCCGGAGGCAATCCTTCGGGGTTCGCTATCTGAATAACGTTTGCATCTGCGAAGATTACCAGTTCGGTTTTGCCGGTTTTTTTTGAAAGATAATTGGCGGATGCTCCTGGCCAGGGGAACAGGCCGAGGATTTTTCTTTGCAGGATTTCAGCGGGTTCGTTGAAGTCGATGTAGCTGTCAGTTTTTTTCAGTTTTGGCGCCTTTGTGGCAATGGAATCGTTCTGTCTTATATAGGCGGCTGTGCCGGCCTCTATTAAGTCGATGGTTTCGAGCAGAAGCGGCGCTGCCAGATGAGCGAGTCTGTCGTGGAGCCGGCTGGCATTTTCATTCGGCTCGACCTGTGTTTTCGCCTGTGCGATGATGTCGCCTGCATCGATTTTTTCTGCGATAGTTATTATGCTGACGCCGGTTTCCTTTTCGCCGTTGATTATTGCCCAGTTGACGGGTGCTGCGCCGCGGTATTTTGGCAGGAGCGATGCATGAACATTTATCGCTCCTTTGAGCGGCAGCCGAACAAGGGTATTTGCGATTTTTTGGCCGAAGGCGATTACCAAAATTAAGTCCGGTTTCGCCGCTTTTATTTTTTCGACAGAAGGAGGGGCGTTGGCATCGTCGGTTTCGAAAATCGGCAGGTTATTTTCCTTTGCCCAGATGCTTACCGGTGTCGGCGTTAATTTTCGGCCTCGGCCGGCAGGCTGGGCTGTTGCGGTGACGATGAGCGATAATTTATGTCGGGATTTTGCCAGTGTGTTGAGGCAATCGATGCCGAATTGTCCGCTGCCGAGAAAAACGATGTTCATAAATTTACCATTTAATTAAGAGACTCTAATAAAATGAAACCATCCGCTTTCGGAGGACTGATTACACGGATTAAAAGAATATTTGTAAAAAAATCGGCGAAATCCGTCCGCCACAAGAATGGCGGATAAATTCCATCCACGGTTTCAAATTATTCTGTTAGATGTTCTAAGAGCCTCTATCAGAACGGTCAAAAAGCTGTTTTTGGCACTAAAAACGTCCATTTCTGCGGGGTTTTGTTAGAGGCTCTAAATAACCCCACGTAAAACGTGGGGCTAAATATTTTAAAGTTTTATGTTCAATATTTTTAGTTTTCATTTTTCCTGTTGGTCTTTTAGCTTTTGCAATTTTCTTCGATGAGCGATTTTTGCGACGGTTGACATTTTGTCGGCGATGGTTATTCCGTTGATGTGGTCGAATTCGTGCTGCAAGGCTCTGGCGTAGAGGCCTTCGGCCTGTTCGGTGAAGACGTTGCCGTCGAGGTCGGTTGCGGTGACGGTGCATTCTTTGTATCTGCTAATCTTGGTGAATATGCCGGGAACCGACAGGCAACCTTCTTCGTTGGAGACTATCTTTCCATCGCAGACGACAGTGGGGTTTATAAAAACCCTGACGTTTTCTTTTTTACCATCGGGGCTGATGATGAAGATTCGCAGGGGGACGCCTGCCTGCGGAGCTGCCAGGCCGACGCCTTTGCGCTCGACCATAATGTCGGCCATTTTATCGACGAGCTTTTTTATTGAGTCGTCGATTTTTTCTATCGGCCTTGCCGGCTCTGCCAAAACCTGCGCCGGATAATGCGTTATGTGACAATTTTCAACATCAACCATATTTTAATATTCTACAAGCTCTTTTAAATGTTGCTGTGATAATTTATTACCGTAGTTTACTGGTGCGGGAATTTCGGTTTTCTCTGATTCTCTTTGAAGTTCGATGTTCACTTCCGGAAAAGGAGATTTGAATTGCCAGCCGGTCAGGCCTGTTTTTCTCAGATGTTCGAGTCTTCTTATGGTAATTTCGGCAAAGATGGGGTCAATATCAATTGTGAAGCATCGTCTTTTCGTTGTTTCGGCTGCAATTAACGTAGTGCCGGAATGGGAGAAGAAGTCCACGATTAAATCATTTTTGTCTGAGCTGGATGAGACGATTCTTTCAATTGCTTTGAGCGGTTTTTGTGCGTAGCAGCCCGGGACATTTTCCTGCATTCTGTAAAAGACCTGCTGAATATCTACCCAGACGTTGCCGGCCCTGATGTTTTCTGATTTACTTCGTTCGAGATTTTCAGTGATTTTTCCATTAACTTCTTTGTAATAACCTCTCAGTATTTTAGGGATATCTGTATATTCAGCTTTGACGTTAAATTTTGGATTTCCTTTGATATAGTAGAGCAATTCCTGCCTGACAGCCATCCAGTTTTGTTGAGTGCCGTAGCCCCGCTGATTTCTCATTGTGATAAAACTTCTTGTTTTCAGTTCACTAAAACCTCTCATCATAATCATAAAATCGGGGAGTGGCTGAAAGCCTTCGTTCTGGTCGGCGCCTAACCATATATAAAAATGGGCACCATCTTTGGATATTTTAATTGTGTTTGAAACCCATTTTTCGCACCAGTTGATATATTTGTGCAGTTCGATTTTGCCTAAACGTTCAGTATTATTATTGCCAATGATAACGTTGTATGGCGGGTCTTGAGCAGCAAGGGCGGATTTTTCGTTATTCATCAAGCGTAAAATATCATCTTCTTTCGAGGCGTCGAGGCAGCCGACTTTATGGCCAGATATTTTATCTTCCCAGATTTGGCCGTATTTCAGACGGCAATGCGGGAGGAGTAATTTTCTTATTTCTTCACTGCTGTCGATTCTTGGTATTTGTTCTCTTTCCATAACAGTCCTACATAGAAATAATTACGTTGATGATTATCAGTCGAATTCGTGGCCTTCGAAGATATTGCCGAGGTAGAGTTTTCGGACGGTTGGGTCTCGGACAATCTGGGCAGGGCTTCCTGAGGCGCAAACCATCCCGTGGTCGATTATGTAAGCCTTATTGACGACCTCGAGGGTGCGTTCGACATTGTGGTCTGTAATCAGAATGCTTACGCCGCTTGCGACAAGATGGCGAATCTGCCGCTGGAGGTCTTCGACGGCGATAGGGTCAACGCCGCTGAAAGGCTCATCGAGCAGAATCAGCGAGGGCTCAGTGACCATAGCGCGGGCGATTTCGAGTTTTCTGCGTTCGCCGCCTGAAAGGAGTCTGCCCTGGCTGTCGGCTACTTCGGTAAGTGCGAAACGTTCGATAAGCTCGCCAGCCCTTTTTTTTCGCTCGGCTGAGGTAATCGACATTGTTTCGAGGATGGCATAAAGGTTATCTCGGACGGAAAGTTTCTGAAAGATGCTCGGCTCCTGCGAAAGGTAGCCCATCCCGAGGCGGGCCTTTTTATACATCGGCAGTTCCGTGATGTCGCGGCCATCGAATGATACGATGCCGCTGTTGGGCGTAATCATTCCCATAATCATTCTGAAGGTTGTCGTTTTACCTGCGCCGTTTCTGCCCAGGAGGCCTACGATTGTCTGCCGCTCGATGCTCAAAGAGATATTGTTGACGACGGCTCTGCCCGAATATTTTTTTACAAGCTTACAGGTTTCGAGAAGTACCAAATTTCTCATTCTGACCTCTGCTTTCCAGTTTAAATCTGTGTTGCTATTATAACTACCTCTTTTTTCAAATCAATTAAAAGCTTTAAGACGATTTTTCAAAGGCTCAAACGAGAAATGGTGACAGGTGCAGAAGGGCGAAAGCAAGAGAGGTGTTCGGACGGCGAACCTATTGCCTTTTGAGCCATTTGTGCCGAAAGACATTTCTTATTTTTTCGGCAAAATGCAGGCCCAGGCACTGTGTGCTTGTCTTGAATTCGATTTTTTGCATATCTTTTTCCGTTATCGGCGGTCTTCTTCCGAAAAGACAAAGAATCCTGCCGGTAAGCGAGCCTAAAAATGTTTTTTTATCGGGGATTGATGCCATAAGACAAAACTTATCTTTGAACAGCGGTTTTCAGGTTTGCCAGCAATTCGGCGCCGCTGCGGCTTTCAATAGCGGACTGGCCTGTGAGACTGATGGTGCTCGAGGATTTCCGGTTTAGCCTGGTAGTATCTTTCAACGGCGCCGATGCCGCCCTCTGCAGAGCCTTTTGTTTTGTAGTCGTTGTCTAAAAACCAGCGGCTTATTTCGTCATCGTACTCGGCGGGATAGATAAGGGCGGTTGTGAATTTGTTATCGCTGTATTTGGCCAGTTGCACCTTTGCCCTGCAGGGCGGGGCTGATTTTACGGCAAGGCTTACGAGGGTCTTGAAGTCGGCTTTTGCTGCGAGGTGATTGTCCTCGTAGAAGAACAGGCCTGCCTCGAGCTGGAAAATTTCGTTGCGGACGCCTTTCAATTCGAGCCTGCCATCCGGATAGGCATTGTGAATTTTATAGACCTTGCAGTCCCTGTATTTTTCGCTTTCGAGGATTTCAGCCACTTCGTCAGCGGTAAAGCCCAAGGCTGTACTATCACCGAAATCGACGACATACAGGTTGACATATCTTTTTGGTTCTTTTATTTCCGGTAGTTTCATATTTATTTATTATAACCGAGGATTGCACAGAAAAAAGTGTAAAACTTAAAGTTAAAAGCACAAAACCGTAACGTAAAACTAAAAAGTTTCCGATTATTGAAAAGTCTGAAAAAATTTCTTTTTTTCACGAAAATTGATACGAATAATTAGGCAGATGAGCAATTCCGTAATAAAGTCAAGCTCTGTATCTCCTTGTAAGTAAAGCTGTTATGTTAATTATTACGACCAGTGGAAAAAAACCTCAAAATTTTGTAAAATTTTCTTGACATAGAGTATATAATTATTTACATTATGTCTGTTATAGCTTACATATACAAGCTAAAATTATTATTGAATCAGGAGAAGAAGTTATGAACAGAGCACAAAAAATGGCGTGGTGGTTGGTGATTTGGTTTTCGGCTGCTGTTATTCTTGCCGCGATTGCCATAGCAATTTTGCACTTCATCAATGGTATGCCTTGGTCAATAGCAAGGGCAGGACTGAAATTTTTGGGTATAGCCGGGTTTGGCGGGCTGGGGCCTCTGACTTTTAAAAAAGACCCCGACAAAGCAACCTGTGATGAGCGGGAGCGGCTCATCTATATCAAGGCGATCCTGGCGGGCCTCGTTGCGGCGTGTTTAATAACAGGTCTTGCCTGTATGCTGCCATTTTTCATAATGGGCCCTGATGCAATGATATCCGTTGGCTGGCTGCCGGATATCTTTTTGGCCGTGACCTTTACATTTTTCTTTATTCAATCTGTTGCAATTCTGGTTCAATACGGCTGGAGGGGTAAAGGAGAAAAATTATGAATCGATTAGAAAAAAGAGCATGGGCCGAACTTGGGGCGGTGACACTTTGTGTTATCATAGCAGTCGCAGGTATGGGGCTGATGGTTTATATGAACATAAAGGGTATTGTGGGCCTGACATCGTTTTCGATAAGCGGACTGATTATCGGGTTGATATCGTATCTGCGAAACATAAAGAGTGGAGCAAATTCGACGAGCGGGAGAAAAAGATTGCTCAAAAAGCCCGCGCATTGTCGAGTTGTGTCTTCATCTTGTTCCTGTATTGCGCATCGTTTACTGTTTTCTTCATCGTCGGAGCAAAAAATCCTGTACCTGCCTACGTTTTGCCGGTCTTGTTTCTCTCTGGGCTATTCTTAGCCATATTTGTTCAGTCTGCGGCGATTCTGGTCCAATTTGCGCGGGAGCGGGACGATGAGTAGTGAGCATCTTAGCAATCAGATTCGCCGGATGCGTTTTGAAAACGGCGAAATGACCCAACAGGAACTGGCTGATAAGGTTGGCGTCACCCGTCAGACAATTATTGCCATCGAGGCTGGGAAATATTCGCCATCCCTGACCCTTGCCTTTCAAATCGCAAACGCCTTCAAGGTGTCAGTAGAAGATGTGTTTCAATACGAGAATGTTGAATCTTAGCCTTGCAGCTTATTGAGTAGTTTTTATTTTTGCGAATTTGCGTTTGCCGACCTGGATTGTCATACCATTTTTAGGCGTGATTTGTTCATTAGGGTCGGATTTTTTCTCTCCGTCGATACTGACGCCTGACTGAGAACAGATTCTTTTAGCTTCGCCTCCCGTTGCAACAAAGCCGCAGTGAACAAGGAGTTGTTTTAACGAAACAGGTTCAGGGGGGACTTTGATTTCAGGCATTTCGTCCGGCAGTTGTTTTTGTGCGAAGACCTTTTCGAAATTGTCGGCGGCGGCCTCCGCTGTTTGGGCGTCGTAGAATTGTGCGACGATGGTTTTGCCTAAAAGGACTTTTGCCTGTTTCGGATGCGTCTTTTGCGGATTTGTAAGTTCAGCGATTTTTTCAGCAGGCAGGTCGGTCAATAGTGTAAAATAGTTTTCCATCATATCGTCGGAAATGCTCATCACTTTGCCAAACATATCGTTTGGTTCGTCTGTCACGCCGATATAGTTGCCCTTTGATTTGCTCATTTTTTCTTTGCTGTCGAGGCCGACAAGAATTGGTGTGGTGATGACAATCTGAGGCGGCTGGCCAAAAAGCCTCTGAATGTCTCTGCCGACAAGATTATTGAACGTCTGGTCTGTTCCGCCGAGCTCGACGTCGCTTTTTACCATAACCGAATCATAACCCTGCATAAGCGGATACAAAAACTCGTGAACTCCGACGGGGTCACCGGCCTTGTGTCTGATTTCAAAAGTGTCCCGTTCGAGCATCCTCGAAACGGTCATGCTTCCGGTTAATTTGATAATATCCGACAGCTTGAGCGGCGCAAGCCATTTGCTGTTATGACGCACTTCAAGCCTGTCAGCGGCGGTATCGAGGATTTTGCCAGCCTGCTTAAAATAGGTCTGTGCGTTTTTTTCAATCTGTTCCGGCGAAAGCATCGGGCGAGTGGTGTTCTGGCCTGTCGGGTCGCCGATTCGAGCGGTGTAATCGCCGATGATTAGGACCGCCTTGTGGCCGAGGTCCTGAAACTGCCTCATCTTACGCAGCACTACCGTATGCCCGAGGTGTATATCGGGGCTGGTCGGGTCGAGGCCAAGCTTTACCCGCAATTGTCTGCTGGCCTTTTGCGATTCGGCGAGTCTCTTCGCCAGTTCTGCCTCGGTGAAAATCTCAACCGCGCCGCGCCGCAGCGTCTTTATCTGTTCCGAAATATTTGCCGTCATAGTCCAAACCTTAAAAATATAACGGCGTGATTATATTAAACTATGGCGCCGGCGGCAAGAACGAAGTGGGGATAGGGGGTAGTAAATAGCGTGCAGCGTAGAGCGTATAGCGTTTGTTGAGACAAATCAGGATTTCTTTATGAGGAGTTTTTCGTATTTGGTTTCAAATCTCAATTTATGTTTTATTTCATCTTCAATTATAGCCAGAAGTGTTTCGCTGGTGCTTTTATCCTGGGCCTGGGGCAGCATATCCACATAAAGCCTGAACGAGGCATCTTCCTTTTGTATGCATATCTCAAGCAGGTCTTTGTGGTCTAATCCGATTGTCGCTTCGTTGCTCATAATATAATCAGAGGCCTGAAACCTGTTGTCTTTTTGGGCTGTGTCCACGACTATGCCGTTTTTTATAAGCTCCATTTCGAGTTTGGCTTTGTGCTCCAATTCCTCCTGCGCAAAATCTTGGAGCATTTTACAAAGCTGGGGACTATCCATACGTTCTGCCAGTGCGAGATAAAAATTGTGAGCCTCAACTTCTCTCGAGACAGCAAGCTTAAGCACTTCATTGTCGGGCTTAATTTGTGTCATTCTCCGAGTTCCTCGAATAATCTCTCTTTATTATCCTCTCTTTGGGCAGATAATCCAGTCGAAATTCGAATATCGAAGCACAAACTGTTTTTGAAATCCGAAATTCGAATCCACCTTCGGCGGATTGTTTCGGATTTCGTATTTAGTGCTTTGGATTTTCCTCTCAACCTTCGTCACTCTGTTTTTTGACATCCGTAACTTGGTGTCTTACATAATGAACCGCCAGCAAAACCAACGCCGCCGCCCAAAACAAAAGGCAGATTATCTTTATGTGACTGTCGGAAATAATGTTCCAGAAAGGATTTTTGCTGTATGGCCAGAAGGGTTTGACGTCCCAGTGGTCAATCGAATCAATAAAGATATGAAACCACACGCCGAGAATCGACCAGATAAGCATTTTAGTAAAGGTTGTGTTGTATGTAAGCCTGAATACGCCCATCACCTTTTTGAAGACGCCCCGCACGGGAAAGCACGCTATCGCCAGCGCTGTGCCGACAGCCGTCCCGCCGATAAACGTATGGCAGTATCTGTGGTGCGGCCAGCCGAGACCGAGTGCGAAAATTACCAGCACCTCAATATCAACCGCCACATTGGCCAATAAAAATACAGGCAGGTCAACCCATTTTTTTAGAACCAATCCGACAAAACCCGCCGGCCCAAAATGATACATCGTAAATGGCATAAGGCTACAATAAGCAAGGCTCCCTTTCAGCTTCTTTAGGATAGTTGTCCCAAGTTTTGCCCAGCAGCAATCGACCCGCTTTCTTTTTATTAACACCACCCCATTGTTTGAAAAAGAACGGAATTTTCTTTCTTTCGCACCAGTTTTTGATTTCTATTACCCATTCTTCATTTATTGGCCGAGCTCTTGGCCCGGATTCACCGCCAACGATTACCCAGTCAATTTTCGTAAGGTCTAAATCGGGTAAAGGCCCGAGCAAAGGTTCGAGCGAAAGAAACTTTACGGCACAATTGACTTTTCTTAAATCATCGACACGGAATACATAATCATTGTTTTCGACAGTTACACCCATCCAGATATTTTCCGACCATTTTAATTGTGGCGCAAGAGCTACGAGGCGCCCAGACCTCTTTGTAAGGATTTGAAACACGTGCCTTTTATTCTCATTCATTACTCTAAAGACATCTTGGATAAATTCAAAGGATAACTTCTCGTGAAAAAGGTCGCTCATCGAATTGACAAATACAATTCTCGGTTTTTTCCACGAATACGGTTCATCGATTGCCTGACGATGTAAAGTTAATTTGAAGCCGTTACGGTAACGTTTTTGGCCTATTGCCTTAAGCCGTTTAGACATCCTCTCTGCATAACAATTGAGACATCCGGCACTGACTTTGCTGCATCCAGTCACCGGATTCCAAGTCGTCTCCGTCCATTCTATCGCTGATAAAGTTGACATTACAAAATACCTTTATCCCTATACTTATTGAAAATATCAGGTTACGATTTTCGCTCCTGTTTCATTAGGTGATGCAAAAAATAAATAATAAACAATAGCGCCTTTAGTATTTCTCATCGGTACTGGTTCGGGGACATAACCGAATCCAGCAACCTCTTTAAGCCTTTTCCTGAAGGCATCAGCTATAATCTCAATAGGGTTCTTAACAGGAATCGCGTAAAACAATCCTTGCTCCTTATTATAAGCAATTTCTTTCCACTGCTATCACCCCAAAAAGCATCCATTCTTTCTATTTGGTTTTGTTCAACCTTTTCCGGAATATTCCACAGAACATTCATATTCATATCCATAACTGGAAAGTTCAAAAATATTTCCATCACTTTCGACTTACCCGTAGCGTATATTACCTTCCAATTCAAATGCAGGCCATAAGGATCAAGCAAACATAAGGCACGGTTATACTTGGCAGATTTTATTGTTGGGAAAATCTTTTCTAACAATATTTCATTACAATCGCCTTTGTAAGTGTTCACATTCGAATGTTCTTTTGTAAGAGCTTTTAGCATCTCAATTTTATCGCCATCAAGATCGATAAAATGATACCTTGAAAAAGGCGGTTAATTTTTAACGCATTTATCGGACTTCCAGATATTATTCTTTCCTTATCTTTCGAAATATGAATCCCTGAACCTGAAAAAGCATCAATATAATAATATTCTTTAATAAAAGTCTGTTTGTGCATAACCGTTGAATAGGCTGACACATATTTCTGGATTATCTCAAGTTTAATTTCCGACCAGGAACCGATCTCATCAAATTCAAAATTTTTCAAATAAGCACCTTTCTAAAAGCTCATAGTCCGGTCTATTCTATTATAAGTATTTTTCCTCAATCAGGTAATTTTTTACATAGTTGGTGATAGCATCTTCGAGGGGTGTTAATTGTTTTTTGTAGCCGGCTTTGAGAAGTTTGGTAAGACGAGCTTCGGTGAAATACTGATACTGCTTTTGCAGGTTTTCGGGCATATCAATAAATTCTATTTTCGGCTCTTTATTCATTGCAGCAAAGACCGCTTTTACTAAATCGTTCCAGGAACGAGCCTTTTCTGTGCCGATATTATACAGGCCGCAAATTCTGGGATTGTCGAGGAAAAATAACGTCATATCGACAGCATCTTTTACATAGATAAAATCCCGCACATATTCGCCGTCGGCGTAATGGGGATTGCAGGATTTAAACAGCCGCACTTTACTGGTCGAACTTATTTGCTCGAAGGCTTTTAACACAAACGACCGCATATTGCCCTTGTGATATTCGTTCGGCCCGAAGACATTGAAGTATTTGAGACCGGCGATTTTTTCCAGCAGGCCTGTCCTTTTCGCCCAGAGGTCGAAAAGCTGCTTCGAGTAGCCATACATATTCAAAGGCCGTAAACAATCGATTTTTTCCTCATCGTCAGAAAAGCCCTGTGAGCCGTCGCCGTAGGTTGCGGCGCTTGAGGCGTAAATGAAGCGGATTTTTGACTCGACTGCCCACTGGGCAAGGAGCTTTGTGTATTCGTAATTGTTTTTGACAAGGTAATCTGCATCCTTTTCGGTTGTGTCTGTGCAGGCGCCGAGGTGGAAGACGGCCTTGATTGGTCCGTTGATTCTTTTTTCCATAGCTAATTGAAGGAAGTCGTCTTTGTCGATGTAGTCGGCGAAAGAAAGATTGGCCAGATTTTTCCACCGCGCATCTGAACCCAGCTGGTCGACGATTATGATGTCGTCGATGCTGCGCTTATTGAGAGCCGCTATTATTGCCGAGCCGATAAATCCTGCCCCGCCTGTGACGATTATCATTTTTCCGTCCTTTCAATCTAAAAAATGATTTCTTAAGATTACAGAAAGCAGGTTGTTCTGTCAAACCGATAAAGAGAAGGCTGCGCATAGAAAAACCGCTCCTTATCGAGCGGTTTTCACCATAAGGGGATAATTACTTTGTAGTTCTGTCAGCAAAGCGCAATATAACTTAAGACAGCCAGAAGCAGGATACGCCTTTTGTTGACCATAAAAGGCCGCCAGAGTTGATAATAAATTCTTTTCATCACCACACCGTTTATTGCATTATTGCACAAGCTTTTGTTAAGTAATTTTACCTATTATAACAAAAGACAAACGGGAATGTCAAGTCTGATAAACCTGAAGAGACGTAATTTTTTATAAAAAAGGCTTAAAACAGCGGACACCATTCACCCTTCGCCCTTCTCACTTCCCTAAACCCTATACCCTAATTTTGAGCTAAAAATGAGGTTTTTGGGGTGGTAAAGTTTGCTATTTTGCAAACATATAAAAATATTTGAAGAAAATCATTTTTTACTTGGCGATGTATTTTGTATATATATAAAATTTGTATGATGTTATATGATTATCTAACTTAAAGTATATTGTGTATAGCATTGAATTATTATGAAGCGGACTAATTCAAGCATATCAGAAAACCAGGCTGTTGGGGCGTTGAGGCAGGGCGGCTTTGACCTGGTTCGTCAGCGGATAGGCCTGTTGGATGTAAAGGACAAAATTTTGATGTCGATGTATTACCTCGATGGCTGCAACTTCAGGCGGATAGCAAGGCTGCTTGGTGTTAATGAGTGCAGTGTGGCCAGAAGGATACGCAAGATTACGACGAGGCTGTTGGCGGGCCAATATATCAGGTGTCTTTGGAATCGGCAGTTTTTCAGATCTGCGGATTTGCAGATTGCAAAGGATTATTACGTTGGAGGCTGGGCATTCAGGCAGATAGCGGCGGAGCGGGTCTGCAGCCTTTACGAAGTCCGCAGGACGATTGAAAGGATAGAAGCGATTCTCGGGGCGGTTGAGGAAGCGGAAGGCAGAAAACAGAATTCAGAATTAAGGAAGAAGGTGTGGCGGATTTCGGGATGCGGGATGCGAGGGGCGATTATGACGAGGTATAATGTAAATAAAAGTTTCAGTTGGCAGGGCCAATTAAGCGAGAAGGCTGGTTTGGTGTGCCGGATGTTCGGGCTGACCGCTGATAAATTGCGAGGTCAGATGTTTGTGCATCGCTGTCAGTTAGAGATAAATGAGGGGGACATTGTTTATATTACCGGGCCATCGGAAGCGGGAAAGAGTGTGTTGCTTGGGGAACTGGAAAAGCAGATTCCCGAGGGCGATAGAATCAATTTATCGCAGATTGAATTATCGGCTGACAGGGCTGTAATTGACTGCATTGACGGCGGTTTTGTTGAGTCGCTCTCTGCGCTCAATGAGGCGGGATTGCGTGATGTTTATTGTGTATTGGGTCGGCCTGCGTTATTGAGCGAGGGGCAGCAGTGGCGGTTCAGGCTGGCGGGCAGCGATGTGCTGGATAAAAAGATAGAGTTATTGAATCGGCTTCGGGAAGATTTTGGGGCGGGCGAGCTTGCGAAACTATTGCCGCAGACAAAAAAACAGATAGAGGCTCTCGTAAATTTGAAAATACCTGATGTGCCATCCCCGCTGTTTGCTTGTGCAAACAAGCATGCGGGGCGGGGGCGGACTTTCGGCATTCCGCTGGTTTTTTATGTTTCCAAAGAGCAGTTGGCCAAAATCAACCAAGCCCTGTCGCTTGTTATTGATAAAGCGGCAGGGGATACATTGGGTGAAAGAAAGGCCAATGCGCTTATGCTTATTTCAGAATTCAGAATTAAGAATTCTCTGTAGAAACGCTGTCATTGCGAGCGAAGCGAAGCAATCTGGGGGCAGATTCAATGACCAGATAATCGACAGGATTGTGGAGATGGCGGCTGATTCAAAGCAGGGCAGAAGCAGGAAGCCGATAGCGGTTTTCTATGCACGGCTGAAAAAGGAATTGAATTATGGAAGCGACAGATAATCCTCCTTCGCGGATTCCTGCTTTCGCAGGAATGACAACGCTGGAAAAAAAGACAGGATTAGCAGTCCCGATTTACAGGGACAGTAATCCTGTCTGCTGGCCTTTGCAAACGCATTATTTTGCGAGTAATATGCGTTTAGTGAACCCTATCCACAATTTAGTTTTCTGTGGGATGGCCGGGGGGAGGGGCCGGGGGAGGGCCGGGGGGAGGGCCACCTTGGCCGCCGCCCATTCCACCACCCATTCCCATTGGTCTGCTCATTATTTGCTGGAGTTGTTTGAACTGGTCGGCTGTAAGGATTTGCTTAATCTGCGTGTAGATCTTTGCCTGAAGAAGCGAGTTCTTTTCGGTAGCATCGCCGAGTTTTGCGCAAAGCCCCTTAATCTTTGCCGTATCTGCTGCTACAACGGCGGCATTGAGTTCCCTTTGAAGCTCGATGAGTTCCTGCTGGGCCTGTTGAGCAGCGTTGGGGTCTGCGGGCTTGAGAGCTTCGAGCTTGGTGACCTGCTCATCGTTAAGCTTGAGCTGGTCTCGCATAGCTATAACCATTCTGGCGGGGTTCATCATTCTGCCCATACCCATTCTTGGGCCGCCTGGCCCGCCCGGACCACCGGCAGGAGCCCTTGGGGGACGGACTGGCGGAGCCGCCTGCTCTGCAGCGAAAGTGACGCTTGCAAACAGAGCAGCGACAATCGAAATCAGCAACAATGTTTTTACTACTTTCATACTTTGCTCCTTAAAAAATTTATTGTTAAAAAAGTTTTCCCTTTTTAAGAACAGAACTAAAGACGCAGATGGGACGAAATTTATTGCACTGATTTGAGGGATTTTAACAAAAGAGGTGCAAGTGTCAAGTTTAAAATCAGGGGATAGGGTATAGGGTTTAGGGAAGTGAGAAGGGTTAAGAGTTAAAAAAGATGAGAATGAAAAGAAGGCTTACGAGAAAGCAATTGGCGGTTTTGGATGATTTGTTCCACTCCGATAGTTCGGTAAGCGAGTCCGGCGCAGGCGGGATACTGGAAAAGCACGGCATAAGTGCGGCGGAATACAGAAGGTGGCACAGCGAGGAGGCGTTTGCACAAGAGTATGAGTCGAGGTTGGCTGCGCTCGGTCGGCAAAGCAGGCTGCTGATTGCAAGATATGCTTCTTTCGCAGCGGCCAAGCTGATTGCACTTACGGAATCTGAGAATCAGGAGACGGCCCGCAAGGCGTGTCTCGATATAATTGACAGAATCCAGTCCGCCTGCGGCGGATTGGAATTAAGAAGTAAGAATGAAGAATTAACAGAAAGAGGGTGTGAGGGGGCGTCTCTTACGCCGGAACTGGCGGAGAAAATCCTTGCGGTTTTGGCAGATAAAGACGAGAATAATATAGATAAAAAACATTTGAATGTAGTATAACGTAATTTATAATAATACTGCTTCTGAGAGATTAAAAGGTAAATAATAATGAACTAAAAGTCGGTCTTCAGGCGACTACTTGCATACAAGAAAGGGATTGACAATTGAGTTTGATGGTTGAGTACATAAAGCTTAGTGCGATAGAACTGGAATCGGAACTGTTAAAGCTCATAGGTAAATATAATAAGATAAGAAATACGTATCTTCTTGTTTATGCAGCAGCGACAGAAAAGCCAATTCCTCCGGTTATGATGATGCTCGGCCAAGAAGACTTTTACACAATCCGGGATTTTTTATCTGTGGGTAAAAGTCAAAATGTTGATATTTATATAGAAACCCGAGGAGGCAGCGGCGAGACAGCCGAGGAGATAGTTAAGTTCCTTCATAGTAAATTCCAAAGGGTATCTTTTGTTGTTTCGGGAGAAGCAAAAAGTGCGGGGACGATTATGGTTTTATCAGGCGATGAGATATTGATGACCGAGACCGGTAGTCTGGGACCGATAGATGCCCAGATAAGAATTGGGCGTTCTGTTGTATCGGCTTATGATTATAAGGAATGGGTCGAAGACAAACAGAAAGAAGCGAAAGAGTCAGGTATGCTTAATCCTTTTGATGCAACAATGGTTGCCCAGATTACGCCTGGTGAATTAAAAGGGGCATTGCACGCCTTGGATTTTGCGAAAGATTTGGTGAAGGAATGGTTACCAAAATATAAGTTTAGAAATTGGAATTTCAGCGAAACGAGGAAAATTCCTGTAACAGATGAGATGAAAATTAACAGGGCAAAAGAGATTGCTGGCAAACTTACTGATCGTTCAAAATGGAGATCTCATGGGAGGTCAATAAAGATTCAGGAATTGCAGGATGATATTGGTCTTAAAATAACCTGCATAGATAAAGAACCGAAGTTGGCAGACGTTGTTTATAGAATACAGACCATCCTCCGGTTGCTTTTCAGCAATACAGGCGCCTTTAAAATATTTGCCACGCAGGACGAAAAGATTATAAAGAGTATGACGCCTGTTGAGAGACCTATAATGATTCCACCTCAAAAGTTGGATGCGGCTGAAATTAAAGTAAAATGTGAAAAATGCGGTAAAAATTATCACATTTGCGCGAAATTGACCGATAACAGCAATATTGATAAGGAATGTCAGGCGAAAGGATTGACATTGTTTCCCAAAAATGCTAGACTAAACTGTTCCTGTGGATTTGAAATCGACCTTATGGGCATAAAAAACCAAATAGAAAGTCAGACAGGTAAAAAAATAATTACAGGTGAAGGGCAGTGAGAGCAAAAACAAAACAATCCGGCAGTAAAAGGCTTGCCTTGGTTTCTTTTCTGAAAGAGACAAAATCAGGAAAATTGGCCAAGATAATACCCACTCCATCTTCTTACTTGAGAATGAAAGTGTTGAGGGAAGACACTAATCTTGAGGAAGATCAAAATTACTATTACAGCACAAGGTAACGGTTATCCCTTGTCCATGTCAGTTCAGCATTAAGTGTATAATCGTATCAGAGATGTTCTGCGAATGTAATACCGGAGTTGCGGGAAAAATACTTGCGGCGCTTGCGGACAGGGAGTAGGGTTTTAGAGGATAGAGGATAGAATTTAAAGACGACAGACGTAAGTCATAAAAGGCGGATGAGGAACGAATATGGGCTTATTAAAAAATTGGCGGCGGAGGAGGATTGGGAAAGGCGTGTTCCCGCTGAAGTGGCTGTCTATTGTCGTAAAGGCTGTGCCATACTACAGAAGGCTGCCGGAGCAAGGCAAGGCGGAACTGCGGAGGCATATTTTGATTTTTCTTGCGGAGAAAAAATTCGAGGGTTGCGGCGGATTGAAAATCACCGATGAAATAAGGCTTACGATTGCTGCGCAGGCGTGCATTTTGCTATTGCATCGCAGGACGGATTATTATCCGGGATTACTATCGATATTAGTTTATCCAAATGCTTTTTTGGCGCATCAGGAGCAGCACCTTCCTTCGGGAGTTGTTGTCGAAGGTTTGCAGCCTCTCGAAGGCCAGTCGCAGCGGCGCGGGCCTGTGGTGCTGTCGTGGGAAGATGTTCAGCGTTCAAGCGTCGATGCCGGCGACGGGCACAATGTTGTCTTCCACGAGTTTGCACATCAGATAGATTCTGCCGCAGGCTCCGGCGACAGCTCCGAGGTTTTGAAAAGCCGCTCAAATTTTTCAGAATGGGCGAAGGTCTTGCAGAGAGATTTTCGGAAATTGCAAAGTGATGTCGGAAGTAATCGCAGGACATTTTTGGATAGTTATGGAGCGACTGACGAGGCAGAGTTTTTTGCGGTGGCCACGGAGTTCTTTTTTGAAAGGCCGGCCGAGATGCAAAAGCAGCATCCGGATTTGTATAACGAATTAAAAAACTTTTATCAGCAGGATCCCGCGGAGTTGGTTTAGAGCCTCTAACAAAACCTCAAGGATTGATACTGGTATAGCCGATGAAAACAATGGTTGAAAAACTTATGAAAACCCTTAGTCATAGAGGACTTATTAATGGCCAAGCCATTGTTACCCGACGAATTATGGGAAATCATCGAACCAGTTTTGCCCAAACTACCGTCTCGTCCCAAGGGGGGCAGGCCACCTGTGAGCAACCGGAAAGCTCTGACAGGGATTCTTTTTGTGCTCAAGACCGGTATCGGTTGGGAATATCTTCCATTGGAGATGGGATGTGGTTCCGGGATGACCTGCTGGCGTCGGCTTCGCGACTGGCACAAAGCAGGCATCTGGGACAAAATACACCATATCTTGCTCAACAAACTTCGCCACGCAGACCAAATCGATTTTTCACGGGCGGTAGTAGATTCGTCTTCAGTTCGTGCTGTTTTTGGGGGGCGAAAACAGGCCCAAATCCCACGGATAGGCGAAAAATGGGTTCGAAGCATCATGTCATCACCGACGCCGAAGGAGTCCCGCTCGCAGTCCAATTGACCGGCGAAAACCGACATGATGTCACACAACTGCTGCCTCTGGTGAAAGCCATTCCTCCTATCGCGGGAAAGGTAGGTCGACCTCGCTGTAAACCCGATTGTGTTCACGGAGATCGAGGCTACGATTCCGAACCGCACCGTAAAGAAATTCGTCAGAAAGGAATTGAGCCTGTATTGGCCAAACGCCGAACTAAAAACGGCAGCGGTTTGGGTGTCTTTCGCTGGGTGGTCGAACGCACACTGTCGTGGCTGCATCAATTCCGACGGTTGCGGGTTCGCTATGAACGCCGAGCAGATATCCATGAGGCTCTGCTCGAAATTGGTTGTATTGTTATCTGTCATAACACATTACAAAACAAGTTTTGTTAGAGGCTCTTAGAATACAGTAGCGGTTCAAACAGAGCCGCGACCGTAAGGGAGCGGTAATGGGAAAGTGTGCAGGGTGCAGGGTGAAGAGAGAAGAGCGGATGGTTTAGGGACAGCAGATAGGCCTTATTATACTTTAGGCCTCGAAAGTATAATAAGGAACGGCTAATTAAAGATAAGTATAATAAAGACTTAAGTGCTTACCATTAAAACAGTTATGAGACAATAAAAGGGGATTTGATGTTTTTGTGATTTTGAACTAATTATGCCACTTTTCGTATTGCATTATAGTAAAATAGACGATATACTTAATTATTTGAAGCTAATTAAGCCTATTTGAGGGTATAATTATGAAACTTAAACAAATAAGGGTAGATGGCTACAAAAATCTGATAGATTGTAAGCTTAATCTCAGCGATTTTAATGTCCTTGTCGGCCCAAATAACGGCGGCAAATCAAATTTTCTGGAGGCTATACAAATGCTCTGGCCGTTTTTGATGGGTAGTGACAAACTCAGAAAAAAGATGTTTAAAGGAATGACACCACCTCCTCGAATGGGTTCTTCTATATGCCACTTGCCTGCTTACAAAAATAAGCCGTTGAGTATAGGACTTACTTTTGAAACAGAAATTAAAGAAAGCAAATGGGTTGTGAATTATGATATGAAAGTTCAATGTGACCCGGATTATGATGAGAAGAAGGAAAATGCTGGATTTGTTTCAGAAGTTATGACGGCAAAAGAGCCATCGAAAACAGGAATAGCCAGAACATATATAAATCGAGAGGGAAAGAGTCTTGAGGTTTGTGGTAAAAAGGATGCGATATCAATCGACAATTCGTCTATGTTGGCCATAAAATCTCTATATCCTGAAGGAAAAGGGCTTCCTGAAGAACTTCTATTCTTTATTGATTTGATTTCTATTATAGTGATTCAGTCTATTTTCAGTTTTTCACCGAAGGAATTGAGAAAAAATGTGGGAACTGAAGAACCGATATACAGTTCTGATTTTGACCTCTTGCTTGCTATAGACGATATAAAGAAAGAAGAAAAGAAATATGAGCTTTTTAAGGAGGCTTTTTGTGACATTCTTGAATTGGAAAATATTCATTTTGAGGCAATCGAACATTCGGTTCCTGGCAAAGAAGAATCAAAAAAGACCGAGAGATTGCGATTCATGTTCGTGAAGCGCAAGGGAGTTGGTTATTTTCCCATATTGGAGTATTCTGACGGCACTTTCGTGGTTGCTTCCATACTTGCGGCTTTGTTGTCTGAAAAGAGGGCGGGAACGATGATGCCCATAGAGGAGCCAGAGAATTTTCTGCATCCAGCGGCTTTGAAGAAACTGATTAAGTTTTTGCAGGAACATGCGGACAGGTGGCCTGTGTTGATAACGACTCATTCGCCATTTTTGCTTAATGGAGTAAATCCAGAGGATGTTAGAGTAGCTGTTGTTGACCAGACGGGGGCAACACATTTTGAGGCTGTTAAAAATACCAAGCAGCTTCGTGATTATCTTAAGAGCGGCCTGATGAGCTTCGGCGACCTTCTTGCTTCAAATTATGAAGAGGTTCTCGGGGGCAAATAATTGTGTCTGAGGGAGCAGATAAAATCCATTCCGACAAACCCGTTTCTTTGCTTATTCTCGAGGGTTATACAGAGGAGGTATTTTATCCCATAATCCGTGACCAATTTCTCAAAGGAATAAGAATTGAGTTGAGAAATATTAAGGGTCAGGGAAACATAAACAAAGATGTTCTTGTGTCGATACTCAAATACACATACAACAATCCATCAGATTTTGTAAGGGCTTACTGTTGTATTGACAGTGAAAGGCAAAAAATAACCGCAACTCCTTTGGACTTGAATTTTGTTCGTCAACAGATATGTCAGCGAAAAGAAATGAATCTGATTTTAAGCGTAGATGCAATCCTTGCTGACTCTGATATTGAATCGTGGTTTTTTTATGACATTAAAGGTATTTTCAGGCATTTAAGAGCTAAACCTTCAAAGAGCGACTCCCAAAAATATCAAAACCCATATAGTCTTTGCAAAAAAGATTTGGAGGAGCTATTTTATAGGCTTGGAAAAGCGTATATTTCAGGGAAACGGGTGAAAAACTTTATCTGTAATCTCGACATAAATAAGATTTACTCTAATTGTAAAGAATTAAGAGAGGGAATTGAGAAGATAAAATCACAATCTATTGATTTGTCAAATCACATCTTAAAACAATAACTGCAAAATCCACCATCAAATTTTGAGGAGGGAAAATAATGGCTCAACAGGGGCTTTCGCCTGCGGAGACTAACCTATCCGCCGAAGGCGGACAAAAGGCGCAGAAGGTGTATTCGCAGTTGCGGCTTATCAGGCCGGTGACGAGAAAGATGCTGCGGGATTATGTAAAGGTGTTTATCGGGATAGACGTGCCGGACAAAAAAATCTGTCCGCCTTCGGCGGTATCATACAAGCCCGCTCGATTATTTGTGGCACAGTTTCAATTCGGATTTTGCAAGTCCATCGCCGGCCAATGCGGATGCGGTCGTCTGGGCGAATCGGGGCGGCGGCAAAACGCTTATTGCGGCGGTTGCGACGCTGCTGGACTGCATTTTTAAACCCGCTTGTCAGGTGAGAATTCTTGCGGGCTCGGGCGAGCGTGCAGGGGCTTCATATTCAGAAACTCCGCTGCGACGAGGTGGAACTGTTCGACCCAGATGTCTTCGCCGCTGCGAAATTTACGACGATGAGCAAAAACGGAATAATCCCTGCGCTCGAATCAATCAGCACGATGCACAGGCCTTATGGGATTATGCAGAAAATCATCACCGCAGCAAAACAGACAAATGCGATGGTTTTTAAGTGGTGCTTATGGGAGACGATTGAGCGGTGCGTTGGCAGGAATTGTTCGCAATGTCCGCTGTGGGCGGATTGTCAGGGGAAAGCAAAACTGGCGGCGGGCTTTTTGAATATTGACGACTGCATAACGGCTATGAATCGCTCATCGAGGTCGGCGTGGGAATAGGAAATGCTTTGCAAGAGGCCTTCGCTGGAGAGGGTTGTCTTCGATGAGTTTGAGCCGGCTGTTAATGTTAAAGAGGTGGATTTTAATCCGAATTGGTCGCTGTATCGAGGAATTGATTTCGGATTTGTAAATCCGTTTGTGTGTTTGTGGATTCAGGTCGATGGCGACGGCGTTGTTTATTGTTTGGATGAATATGTCCGCAGCAGGGCGACTATAGAGACCCACACAGAGGAGATAAAGAGGCGCTACCCGACAGCGGAAGAGAAGGTTGCAGGGACATTTTGCGACCCCTGCCGGCAATAGTTGTGAGCAGAGCAGCGGGCTCAGTCAGGTTCGGCAATTACGCAGTCTCGGCATTGGCGTCAGAAGCCGCAGGAGTAATATCATCGAAGGCATTGAACTTATTCGCAGGGCGATTCGGGCGGGCGACGGCAGGAGCAGATTGATTGTGTCGCCGAGATGTCCGCGCTTGATTGAGGCTTTGCAATGTTATCATTACCCCGATGACGTAAGCGGCCTGTCTGATGAGCTGCCGTTGAAGGACGGCGTCTATGACCACCCGATTGACGCATTGCGGTATTTATTCGTCAATTATCAAAATCCCGCCAGAACCACGAGCCGCAGATATTAAAGCAAAAAATAAGGATTTTACAGAAATTTTCTGAATAATAGAAATTTTTCTTGCAATTTAGCCGAAATATGTGATATAATTTTCCCGTAGGGAGAAATTGGAGAAAAGTTATGGATATTGCCCAGAGATTAGAAAAAGCCAGAAAGGCCATTGGTTTCACTCTAAAAAAGGTTGAGGAACAAACGGGTATTGGCATATCGAGTCTCAGCGATTTTGAAAATGCCAAAAGGGAACCGAAGTTTTCAGAGCTTGCAAAGCTGGCAGATATCTACAAAAAGAGCATAGAGTTTTTTCTGAGTGATGAAAAGATTGATGAACCAGTGATGCTCTGGAGAGAGGTACCACATTCTAAAGAGGAAAAGAAAGCAACAGAAGCAGAATTTAATAAACTATGTGAGCAGTATTGTAAGTTGGAAGTAATTACCGGTCAGGTAATGAAAGTCAAATTACCTAAATCTGATATTGATGACCCAAAGAAATTTACCTTTGGACAAGCCGAAGCTTTTGCCAGAAAAGTACAAAATCAACTTTGTCTTGGTGACATTCCGAGTGCCTCGTTAAAAAAAGTCCTTGAGGAGAAATATTTCGTGAAAATATTTCACCTCCAATTTTCCGGAAGTGCAATTTCCTCTTACTCTCCTTTATACGGATATGCTGTTCTTTTAAATTCAGGCGAGACAACTAAACAATGGCGTAGAAATTATGAATCTTGCTCACGAATTATTTCACCTGTGCACAATGGATATTTTCAAATCCTCTCGATTAGAGGATGACCTGCCTACAGAAGAGGAAGAAAAATTTGCAAATGCCTTTGCAAGTGTTCTGCTTATGCCGGAGGAAGCACTTAAAGAAAGAATTGAGTTATTTCAAAACGATAAGGGCGGGATGAGCCTTGACCAAGTCGATGATATTGCACGTGAGTTTGGTGTGTCTATCGATGCTTTGACCTATCGGATTGCAAATATATATAAAATTCCAAAGGAACAAAACGAAATGTTCCTAATGGCTGCAAAGCAATTGGCGGAGGCTCATAAACCGAGGGATTCTGAAAAACCCAACAAATTTCCTGAAAGGTATTACAGCCTGGCGATAAGGGCTTTGAATGAAGGGAAATTGTCATTGATGCAGTTTGCGAAGTATATGGATTTGAGTTATAAAAAAGCGCAGGAATATCTGATTGAAGATAAGGATTTCACGGATGAAAAAATATCGATTCCTGTTGCTTGACACTGGGCCTATATTGAAACTGTTCGAGCTTGACATCTGGGAGAAGTTTATAAAACAATGTGAGGTGACCATAACAAGAACTGTAGCTCAGGAATGCATATATTATGAAACAGATGGAATAAAAAATTATATAAATTTTCCATTCGAGCAAGTTGCGGAACAAGGTCATATCAAAATTGTTGATGTCAATCCCAGCCAAGTAAGAGATTTCATGAAAAAATGGAACTCTCCACCCAGATATGATATTCATGAAGGTGAACTTGAAACCTTAACATTTTTTGTAAATAGCAGTGAGGATTTTCTTGTTTGTGCGTCGGACCATGTTGTTTTTCGGTTTCTTGGTTATATAGGAAAAGCCGAGAGAGGAATCTCACTCGATGAAATCTTAAAAGATATCGGTTTAAATAAACAATTAGGCCGAATGTACAAAAAGGAATTTCGAATAAAAAATACTTCTCGTGGTCAGATAGATTTTCTTCAGAATAAAAAAAATTAAACGAAAAACCTCAATTCATTGACGTTCTGATGTTATTCCTCCGTTCGTGGTTCATTTTTATTAGTGACGAGGATGGTTTTGCATTGGGGGATGGCGGCCAGAAATAGTGAGCCATAAGGTTTGCTTACTATTCGGCTGTCGAGGACAACAACGATGCCTGTATCGGTTTTTGAGCGGATGAGTCTGCCGAAACCCTGCTTGAATTTTAGTATTGCCGACGGAAGCTGAAACTCGTGAAACGGATTGCCGCCGTCCTTTTTTATCTGCTCGATACGTCCTGCGACGAGCGGCCTGTCGGGAACGGCAAAGGGGAGCCGAACGATGATTACATTGCACAGAGCCTGGCCCGGGACATCGACGCCCTGCCAGAAGCTGTCTGTTCCGAAAAGTGCGCAGTGATTATTTTTTTTGAAGTATTTCAGAAGTGTGCTTCTGTCGCAGCCCGCCCGAAGGCGGGTTTGCGTGAGCAGCTCGATATTATTTTGTTGTAGCCAATCTGCGAGCAGGCCGGCCATTTGTTCGAGAAAGGCATAACTTGTAAAGAGCAAAAACGCCCGTCCGTGCGTCTGGAGCAGATATTTTTTTACTGCGTCGCCAGCCTTTTCGATAAAATCAGGTGCGTTCGGGTCGGGCAGGTTTTTTTCTATGTAGATAGTGACGAGATTTTTGTAATCGAAGGGCGAGCCGAGCTTGGCGGAGTCGAATTTTGTCAGGCCAATCCTTTCGGCAAAAAACTCGAAGCCTCCGCCTTCTTCTGTGCCGCTGCAGCTAAGCGTGGCGCTCGTCAGGATGACGGAATCGAACCTGTCGAAGAGAACCCTTTTTACATCAGGCCCGACATTCAGCGGTGCGCTTCGCAGGTGCAAATCGTTTTTGCTTTGCTCGACCCAGTAGATGTGTCCGGGCAGGGTTTGCTCAAAGAAGGACTGCAGGCTGGCCGGCAAGCTCGCCGCAGCGGTTGGCGTAGCGCACAATTTCAAATTTTTCATCGACGTCATTGGTTTTGTTTGCCAGGGCTGACAGTTTCCCCCGCAGCAGTTTGATATTTTCGGAGATTGTGTCGTTGAGAAAGTTCTTACAGCATCTGCCGCCGAATTCGTTTTTATTTTCCTGATGCCAGCCCCTGACCTTGCCAAAGAACTCATAGCCTGCCCTTTTTGTTTCATTGACGGCCGAGATGACATCCCTTTCGCCGAAATACGATAAAAAGCCTCGCTTTTTTGCAGGATTATAAAGCTCGTTGAGTAGCCTTCTTATGCGGAAACTGCTGATGTCTAATCCAAAATGGTCATCGGCAACGTGCTCGATGTTGTGGGCCTCGTCGATAATGATAAATTTGTAATCGGGCAACAGGTCGAAGCCCTGCTCCTTTAAGACAAGGTCGCTGAACAGCAGCGAATGGTTTGCGACAATAATGTCAGCGGATTGTAATCTCCTTCTGGCCTTCTGGTAGAAGCACTTTCCAAAATGGGGGCAGTTTCTGGCTGGGCAGTTGCCGTGTTCGCTGCAGACCAGCTCCCAGACCGCTCCTGAGGGTTTAAGCGGGATGTCGCTGAGCGAGCCGTCGGTTGTCTGTTTGCTCCAGGCCATTATGGTTTCGAGCTGGCCGGCTGATTCAAAGAGGCCGGCAGTTTTTCCAAGAGCGAATTCGAGCCTTCTTTTGCACAGATAATTTGAGCGACCCTTTGCCAGAACCGCTGTAAAAGATGAAGCGAGATGCTGTGCGAGGAAAGGAAGGTCTTTGTTGATTAGCTGCTCCTGCAGGGTGATTGTGTAAGTGCTGACGAGGACGATGCCGGCTTTTTTGCGGGCCAGCTCGATAGCCGGGACAAGGTATGCGAAACTTTTGCCGACGCCTGTGCCTGCCTCGATTACCAGTTTTCTTCCCGCTTCGATGGCAGAGCGAACCTTCTTGGCCATTTCGAGCTGCTCCGGCCGATACTCAAAACCGGCAAACCCTTTAGCGAGCAGGCCGCAGGGACCAAAAATATCATTTATTGTATGCTGTTCGTCGTTCATATCTCGATAATAAAATCAAATATCAAAAATAAAATATCAAAATTGAGGAGTCCCGACAAGTCGGGACGGAATTTAATTTTCTCTTCCACAATTTTGAACTTTGAGTTTTCTTGAATGCACATTCACTTATGTTCGGGATTCTGTGGTTTGCCGCATCCGCCGCAGGCGGAGCGGATAAAGCTGCGGAGCTTCACTTTTTGGTGGGCTGATTGATGATTGTTTTGAGGGCCTTGACGATTTGTTCGTTGGGCATTTTATTTTCAGCCTTGTCTATGGAGGCCTTTGCCTGCTCTAATTGCCCCGCCTTATACTGGATAAAGGCGAGCAGGAAGTATAGTTCGCCGGCATTGCCGGTCTTTGCGGATTTAGCGAGGTCTGAAATTCTGGAGTCGAGTTTTTCTTTTCCGCCGAGCATATCGGCGAGGTCGAGAGTCGTTTTTGCGTAGTCAGCCGACAGGTTCAGGCCGGCCGCCACCAGATGCGATGCGGTCATATACTCGCCTGCGGCGAAAAGGGCAATGCCTTTTCCGACATATCCAGCCGGTTCCGACGGCCTATACAACGATGCCCAGGTGAAGGCGTCGGCGGCCTGATAGAAATCACCCTGCTTGAGGAGCTGCAGGGCGGCGAGCATATACTCGGCGGACTTCTCTTCAAACATTTTGTCCGCCTGAGAAGTTCTGGGAAGAGGTTTTGTGGAGGCAGAAGAACCTGTCTTCAGTTGTGCGGCTTCTGTCGGCGGTTTGGTTTTTTGCTGTTGGGGCGTGGACGGGGTATTGCCCTGTATTATTTGAAGTTTTTTCTTCCATTGCTCGGCGACAGCTTCCTCTATTTTCTGGTCGGCAGCCTCTTTTGTGGTTTGCGATGTTAGCTGCTGGTCGAACTGGTCTATCTGAGTCTTAATCTGCTCGGAGGTAGTGGGGGGCTGTTGCTGCGTTTTTTTATCGCGTTCTTTTGTATCAATCTGTCCGAGGATATCGGTGACGGATTTGTCGAAGGATGTCGATTGAGGAAGGGTGTTTTCGGCAGAAAGAGTCAGCTGCGATTCCGGCTGCGTATATAAAAGCTGCTCAGGCGTTTTGTATCCTGAAACCCTGTCTAAAAGATCTGTCTGATACTGATTGTAGAGTGCCGAAGAGCCGTATCTGGAAGCCGGAGTCGGTAACGATGAATTTATTGAACCGACCGTCAAATAAGGGCTTTGGCTGCCGGTATTGTCTGTTCTTATTTTGTCGCTGGCAGCGGTCGGGTAAAGGTCCGTGCGGGGTGTGGAAGCGGTCGGAGAATAAAAAGGCTCTCCTGCCGGTGCAGAGTATCTCAAAAATGAGTCGAGAGATGTAGATTCGAGCCTGCCCATAAAGTTGCCGGGGGTTGTGTAAGGCAGGTATCCTCTGAAGTAGCTGCCGCCGCCGACATTGCCGGTGACGGTCATATTGCCGCTGACTGGTAATTGAGGAGTTGCCAGAAAGGTGTCATCGCTATAGCTGCTTACGGGTCTGGTTGGAGACCTGGCCGGACCTGCTGAAACGGGAGTGGTGGGGTTGCTGGAATCTCCGGCCCGGCTTGCAGGGTCAAGGCCGCCGAAGGCAGACAAGCATAAAAAGAACAGGACGGGCATCAAAAAAGAGATTTGAAATTTGAAATTTGGAATTTCAAATTTGCGTGCGAGAATCCGGAATTTAAATATCCACGTACTCATTACTGATTTACCCATTTACGCACGGCACATTACGCTACATTCTTATGCGTCCGGCGACTAAACGCAAGTCGCGGCAGCACGTCTGCTATATACTATACGTTATAGATTGTATTTCGGTTTTTCAGCCCACCCGAGTTTAGCAGCAAGTGTGTCCCATTGGGTTCGCAGGGGATTGTTGACGACGAGAAAACAGGTTTTGGCCTTTTCAATACTGATAATATCGTTGGTTTTCAGGCCGAGTGATATTTGGCCGTCAATTGAGACGGTGGTGCCGGCGTTGACGTGCAGGCCGAGACAATCGAGGCGGCTGTCGGCGTTGATGACGATGGGTCTGAAGCTGAGGGAATGCGGACATACCGGCGTGATGACCATACCCTCCGAAACATTCGATAATATGGGACCGCCTGCGGCGAGACTGTAGGCGGTCGAACCTGTGGGCGAGGAGATAATCAGCCCGTCACTGATGCAGCCTGCGAGGGGCTGGCCGTCAAGTTTTATTTGCAGTTGAATCATTTTGAAAGGAGGCCCGGCGTTTATGAAGCAATCGTTGACAGCCATTGAGCTGAAGATTTTTTTTCCTCTGCGCAGGATTTTGCACTCGAGCATCATCCTTTTTTCTATTCGCAGTTTTCCGTTTGCTATCCTGTCAAGGTATTGCTTTAGTTCTGCGACGCTGAATTCTGCGAGGTAGCCGAGTTTTCCGATGTTGACGCCGATAACAGGCACCGGTCGATAACTGAGGGCTTTAGCGGCTGCGATGATGGAGCCGTCGCCGCCGAAAACGACGGCGTAGTTACAGCGTTTTGGAAGCCTGATGAACCGGCGGCAGCGTTTATAGTGATTGATGTCATACCGGGCGACAATCTCGACCGTTTCCTTTGCGAAGCGCAGAAATTGTTCGACCGCATCGCGGACTTTTTCTTTTTTCGAGTCGGCAAGAATAACAAGTTTTATTTTTTTCTTTGTCTTCATCTGTATAACTGTTTTTCCGCAGTTTTATTATGTTTTTTAGCGACAGCCTGCCTGACGGCCTGGGCAATACCTGCTGCATCTATGCCCGCATCGGCCAGTTGTGCGGCCCGTCCGCCGTCCGCCTGCGGCGGAAATATCGCATTCGTGACGCCGAGCAGACGAATTTTGCCGGCGGCGTCGGGAAACTTTACAGCGGCAAGCTCTGCCAATGCCGAGCCGAATCCACCGCTTATATAATGGTCTTCCAATGTTATTATAACTTTTCCTGTCTGCCGGGACAATAGCTGGCCGAAGGCGATTTCGTCGAGCGGGGCGGCAAAGCGAGCGTTGATACAATCGACATCGATGCCGTCATTTTTGAGCAGCTGCGCAGCCTTGAGCGATTCGTAAAGCAGCGAGCCATAACTGATAATTACTGCCTTCGAGGTCTGGGATTTGAGAACCGTCACACTTTTGCCAAGTTCAAACGGTTCCTTGAGAGCCGATGTGTCGAAATCGGCGGTCGGCACAGTGTCCCTCGGGTATCGGATGCAGACGCAGCGATGACTGTCGGCGGCAAAATCGAGAGCGCCTTTAAGCTCGGTCTCATCAGCAGGGGCGGTAAGAGTCATATTCGGCATCATCCGCAGGAAACCGATATCCATCAGGCCGTGATGAGTCGAGCCGTCGGCGCCGACCAGGCCGGCACGGTCGATGCAGAAAATAACAGGCAGATTCTGCAGAGCAACCTCCTGAAATATCTGGTCAAAGCATCGCTGCAGAAACGTTGAATAAATGCAGACGACAGGTATCAGGCCTGATTTGGCCAGGCCGGCGGCGAGGTCAACGGTGAAGGATTCAGCGATGCCGACGTCGTAGAAACGGTCGGGGAATTTTTTGGAGAATTCCGACAGGCCGACGCCGTCGCACATAGCTGCGGTTATTGCGACTATGCGGTTGTTTTTTTGTGCAAGGGAAACGATATGTTCGCCGAAGACGTCGGTGAAGCTTCGTTTAGGAGGGTTGGAGTCGGATTCTGTGTTATCGCCGTTCATCTTAAATGGGCCGGTGGAGTGAAATCTGGGCTTGTCTTCTTCGGCGGGGGCGAAGCCCTTGCCCTTTTTTGTATAAACATGGAGTATGGCCGGATGCTTCAGTTGACTGAGGGCCTTGAATAGTTTGATGAGTGAAGCGATGTCGTGGCCGTCAACGGGGCCGAAATATGGGATATTTAAGCTCTCAAACATCTGGCTGGCAGGCAGAGCCATTCGGATAGTTTTTTTCATCTTCTCGATTATCTCCTCGACGCTTTTGCCGATGACCGGCGTGTGTTCGAGTATATTGGCAGTGGTCTTGCGCAGGTCATCGTAGGTCTGGCTTAACCTGATTCGAGCAAAATACTTTGCGAGGGTGCCCTGTGTGGGGTCGATAGCCATTGAATTGTCGTTGAGGACGATGAGCAGTTGTCTTTTTACGAGGCCGAGGTTGTTGAGGGCCTCGAAGGACAGGCCGTTGACTATGCTTGCGTCGCCGACGACGGCAACGACCTTTTCTTCTTTGTTGAGTTTTTGCAGGCCGAGGGCGAGACCGGCGGCGGTAGCAACAGAGGTGCCTGCGTGTCCGACCCTGAACTGGTCGCAGGGGCTTTCGTTCGGATTTGGAAAACCGTTGATGCCGCCCCGTTGGCGGATTTTGAGGAATTTTTCACGTCTGCCGGTAAGGATTTTGTGGGTGTAGCACTGATGGCCGACATCCAAAAGGAGTTTGTCGGTCTTAAAGTCGAAGACGTAATGGAGGGCGATGGTGAGCTCCACGACGCCGAGGTTGCTGGCGAGGTGCCCGCCGGTCTTGCACAGCGAGCTTAAGATATATTGGCGAATCTGGTCTGCCAATGCGGGCAGTTGTGGAACTGTCAGCTTTTTGAGGTCGTCCGGGCTGTTAATCTGTTCAAGTAAATTGTTCATAATTGCATTATTATATTATAAAAGTCGGTCGTCTGCAACAATATCAGCAGACAACAGACTCAAGACCTCAGACTAACGGCGAATTCCTGCAGCAAAGGACGCAGAGAAAATTAACCGCGGATTACAGGGGGTTTTTTGAACACTTATTTTTCCAAAAGAATTTTAATTTAAGCCGCTGATTGCACTGATTACACAGGAGGAAAAAACAGGAAAAAATGTTTAATAAAAATATCACCGTGAAATCTGTGTAATCTGCGGCTAAAGGAATTTTTTGATTATATGTATTTTTTGAAGAACGGTTTTGGTTTTTTCTTTTTTACCTTCCCGCCGGTCTTGCTGGTTGCCGAAACCAGGCCGACAGAAGCGGTCTGCTCCTGCTGTTCAATGTGCTTTCTGATTACGTACATTTCAATTGCACCTGCGAATGTGCTGGCCATAATATATAAATTCAAGCCTGAAGGTGCCGAATAAAGCATCAGAGGAAAAAGAACTGTCGTCATAACAGCCATCATTTTTCTGCTGCTGGGCAAGCTGTGGATTTGCCGCAGTGCTTGTTTGCTGCGGCGTAAGTTTCTGTTGCAGATAGAAGGCAACACCCATCAGTATCGGCAGCAGGTTCAGGGAGCTGAAGTTGAACATAATCAGGTTGACCTGCGGGAAACTGAAGACAGCATCGGGAGCGGACAGGTCGATAATCCAGACAGGCAGAAATTTTGCACCCCGCAGCGAAATACTGGCATCAATTGCAGAGTAAAGCGCTACCCAGATTGGCATCTGTAAAAGCATTGGGAGCATTCCTATGATTGGCGTGGCTCCATGCTCTTTGTAAAAAGTTGCTATATGTTTGTTCATCTCGACTTTGTCGTTGCCATATTTCTTTTTTATCTCCTCAATCGCAGGCGCCAGTTTGCTCATTTTGCTCATAGCGACCTGGCCTTTTCTCGTCAGGGGATGCATAAGAAGTCGAACGATGAGGACTAATATGATGATGACCAGGCCGTAATTGGGCAGTACCTTATACATAAGGTCCATTAACGTTATCAGCCCAAATGCCAGCGGACGAATGATAACCATTAACGGACAGAAGAAACAGCAGCAGGGTATATCGATTGCATTGATAAATCCCAAATCCCTGAAACGTTTGTCTTTGTCAAAAACTGCCCTGTCTTTCGGCCCGAGATAAAGCTGGAATTTGTATGTTCTGGAGTGTTTGTTTTGACGATGTCGGGAGTGGTTTTCAGGTCTATTCCTATTGTTTCATCGCCGCTGTCGCTTTTTTGGTCCGGGTCGAAATAAAGACCTTTTTTATCCTTTATCCACTTGCAGTATTGCGTGCCCTCATCAGCCACAGGGACTAATATCGCAGCGAAGTATTTATTGACTATCGCAGCCCAGAGGAAATTGTCGGCATCTTTGCTCAGTCGCAGATTTTGCTCGGTGACGGCCTTTTTCAGGTTGGCGATTTGTTTGATAGCGGTAGTTATCTGCCCCTTCGCATCGACAAAACCTCCTATGGCCTTTCTGTCGTCGCTTCTTTTATCTTCTCTGCGGATACCGACGGGTCCGGCGAGGTTGAAGGATATTTTCTGGTCCTTTACGGAGACGTTTTCTACTATGAGGTAACAATCTAAATAATAGTTTTTTGGATATACGGTGTATGTTTTTATAATCTTCAGGACAGGCTCTAAGCCGGCGTAATTTATCTCGGCCTCGAAGCTTACAGATTGTGAGCCGTCATCGTTTTTTCTGGAGTTGAGCGTTTTCCAGGACAACGTATTGAGGGCAAGCTGTATATTCTGTTCAACCAGCACGAGCGACTGATTAGCCATCGACATAATTTCGTTGTTTTCGCCGGTCCCGACAGGCGAAAGCAAAACTGAAGGCTTTGGCCCTTTGGGATTTCGGTCATTAAAACCCTTGCCATTTCCACAACTGAATGTTGCCTTTCTTATTGAAGCGCCTGCTGAATCGAGTTCGAGCTGCAAGGGGAAACCGATTTGCGGGTCTTCAGTGTTCGGGTCTTTGGCGCCGATGAAAATCTTTTCGGGGTCGCCGCCGATAGCCCAGTACTGGTTTTGGGAATCGTCTTTCGGCTGGTCAGTTTTCTTTTCAATGCTATTTAAGGAGGGTCTGCCTTCGGGGGGTTCGTTTGTTTCAGATACGCCGCTGGCGGACAGCAGGATAAAGTTATCAGGCGAGTCCGCCTTCGGTGGAAGACCGCTGCGGAAAACCAGGACGCCGCAGAAGACCACAAAACCTGCCACGAAACAAGCCAACCCTGTCAGAAATCTCTCATTTTGTCTCATTTACCTGAAATCCTTTTTACGTAAGTTTCTACCGGAACCGGAAAACAACAGAATATATCAAAGATTAAAATGTAAAAAACAAAATTAAGGATGTCATCGCAGCAACGCTGCGATTCCACATTTTTTATTTTTGATATTTTATTTTTGATTTTTTCTACCTTCCTTCTTTCAATCGTTCAGCGTGGAAATTATCGAGCTGTGGGAGCGCCTTTATTTTGCTTACGGTTGTTTCGATATCGTAGCCGACCCTGACGAAGTGTATTTCATTGTCGTCAACGAAGGCGTAGCTTGCGCGGCTGTCCCTGTCTCTGGGCTGGCCGACCGAGCCTATATTGATAATAGCCTTTTCCTTTTGAATTATCGGATAGACGTTTCCGAGCTCGTCGGGGGTATAGAAATCCGGCTCTTCGAGGAATACGCCCGGCACGTGGGTATGTCCGACGAAGCAGATATGGCTGATGCGGTCGAACATAACGCGGACCTTCACGGGGTTTGAGTAAACGTCATCAGGGAAAATATACTCATTGATGGGCCTTCGGGGCGAGGCGTGCACGAAATCCATTGCCACATTATAGCCGCCTAATTTTACCTTCATAGCCTGCCTCATCGGCAGTGCCCCGAGGAAGCTCCACCAGCGATTTCGCCGATCGGCGGACATTTCGGTTTCGAGCACTTCGCGTGTCCAGAAACTGGCCTGCTCAGCCGCATAATTGAAATTCGTAGGCTCATAAAAGACGGCGTAATCGTGATTGCCGAGGACGCACCATTCGGTTTTTTTGATTACGAGGTCGAGGCACCCTGCCGGGTCGGGGCCGTAGCCTATGCAATCGCCGAGACAATAAATTGTCTTGATTTGCCGTTTTTCAATGTCCGCCAAGACGGCTGTCAAGGCCTCTAAATTCGAATGTATATCGCTTATTATCGCAAACAGCATCGCTACAAAAATCCATTTCCTTTACAAAAACAATACAGTTTAGCAAAAAAACATTGAAATGCCAGCCATTTATTCTGAATCCGCCGCAAGCGCAACTGTGCGCACAGGCGCGCTGGTAGGTGCGCGACAAAATGGGAATTTTCAAAAAAATCTTTACGGCTTAAATTACAGGCAGTTATGGAAATTTCAGGTTAGAGAGCAATCAAGATTTTCGCACTTTTCGCGCTGGTTGGGACAAGGGTAGGAGGGCGGAGGATCCGCCGGTAGTCTGCCTTTTGGCGGACGGCTAAAAAAAAGGAGAAAAACAAATGGCAAAAAAAGGAGAAAAACAAATGGTGAAAAACGAATTGGGAAAAGATGAAGCAGGATGTCGTGTTAAGGATTATGCTGAAAATTGAGTCTGCGTGCATAGCATATCGGCAGGAAAAAGTGAAATTAAGTTCGGTGACGTTTCTGATTGAAAAATACCTGTTCCAATTAAGACTTTTAGAGACTGTCCCCGACAGCCATCTTATAAGCGAAATGATTGAGGATTATTTTGCAACAGACCGGGCAAAAGACGAAAAAAACAGAAAAGCAATGTCAAAGTTGAATTAAGGATTTACGAAAAATGAAATCAAAGAAAAAAATCAGGTATGTATCGTTCGAAGCAAGTGCGTTTATTTCTGATGTGGCTTTTTGGTTAATGAACGCCGAGGAAAGGGGAGTATATTTCACAATCATACTTCATCTTTATGAAAATGATGGTTTTTTGCCTATGGATAAAGCGCTTCTCAACAGTTGGTGTAATTGCCCGAATTTTGAAAATGTTTTTGAAAAAATTAAACATAAATTTTTAATAAAAAACGAAAAAATCTCACACAAAAGAGTGCTTCTTGAATTAAAACGTGCAAGGCAAATCTCACAACTACAGAGGGAAAATGGAATTAGAGGAGCTAAATCAAGATGGGGCGATGATGGCAAAGGCAATGATTCGGATATGGCAAAGGCATCGCACACCGATAGCAAAGGCATAACCAAGCGAAGCGAAGAGAAGGGAAGCGAAGATAAGTCAAGTGAAGAGAAAAGAGGCGAAGCGCAGAATATCGCCTCGCATTCGGATTCTTCGAATGGTTCTTCGCTACGGCTCGCTTCGCCGACAGCCGGAACAATACCCAAAGATTTGACTTTAATGATAGTCAATTTTCACGATGAACTATGTAGGATTTTTCCTCAGAGAACTCCGTAAGATAGTTCGAGTATTCGTAATCTTGCCAACTGGGTCAGAGACCGCATAAGACTCGGCCTGTTTCAGGAAAAAATAATCGGTAATGTCCTTGCGATTGCGAGAAATTCAAAAAAGGGAAAGAGCAGAAAACCAATCGCAGTTTTCTACGCACAATTAAAAACCGATTTAGGATATAAACAAGATGGATGACGAAAAATATATGCTCAGAAAATCGACAAACAGACATCCGGTAAAGCTTGACCCTGATATTTTCTATCAGATTCTCGAACATAGCATTGCTGTAAAGTTTGGAAGAGGTGTTCCGAGAACCGTAGATTTTTGGAAAAGAGGGGTTCGGTGGTCTGTCGAAATGCCTGCAAACCTTGCACGTTTCATTATGAAAGCAAAAAAAGGCAAATCGTCGACCACATAAACAGAGACATTTGTGATAATCGAAAAATCAACCTGCGAACTGTTAATAACAGGCAAAACAGAGAAAATTTCACTCGTAGAAATAGAAATTTACCGTTTCATGGTGTTTATGCGAGACATAAAGAAAAAAGTCCAAGGTGGGTAGCACAATTTTTGAACCCTGAAAAAAAGTTTTTAAATCTCAGTTTCAAATTTTCCGTGATGGGGCTTTTTCTCGCTGCCGTCGCACACGACAAGATGATTATCGAAAATAATGATGAGGATTACGCACCTTTGAATTTTCAGATGTTCAAAATACCTGCATTTAAGAAGGTCCTGCTTGGCACAGACATAAAATTATTAAGGAGCATTTACCTTGGACAAAAAAATAAAAATACTAAAAAAACTGCTGAAAAGACAAAACCTCAAAAGAAAAATACTGTCTATAAAAACCAGTTTTTTTTCAATTTCCGGCATCAATCGAACTAACAATGAACATTATTACTACACTTTTCGTCTCGTAAAACAGAAACGAAGTAGAATGAGGAATCTTGTGTCCGCCTTAAAAATTACGAAACAAGGTAGTTTTTGCAGGTCGATTGCGGTTGAAGGTGTCAAGTATCTGGTGGTGAATAAAAAAAGATACAAGATACTCTGACGGACTATGTGACAGAGTTGGCGGTAAGGAGTGTTACGACGACGCTGGTGGCGTTGAAGATTGCGTGGATGAATATAGGCCGTAAAAGCGAGCCGCTCCGCTCATAAGAATAACCCAGACTCATCGACAGGACGAACAGAGCAGGCCAGTGCGAGGGGGCGGCGTGAAACAGAATAAAAAAAACCGAGCCAATTGCGATTGACAGCCAGGGCCCATAGCCGAGCGAGCGAAGGGTCGATTGAAGCAGGCCTCGAAACAGCAGCTCTTCGATGATTGGCGCTATCAGAACGGCTGCGACAAACACCGAGATTATCAAAGGCAGTCCGCCGGCGGCGGATGAATATGTGGTGATATTTTTCAGTTCCTGATGCTGCTCGATAATGTAATTGGGCCCGACAATGAATTTTCCGATTTTGGCCGTCAGGACAAGCACAGCCGTTATAATTGGCCAGACCGCCCAGATGGTTACCGCCGCTGCGCCGAGGTCGCGCAAGGCCTTTTTCGGATTCAGGCCGAACCCCTTCAGCCCGCGGGCAAAACTTCCACGCACAAGCAAAATTACTATAAAGCCTGTGATTATTGCTGAAACGCCGGTTAGGACATTCTCGTAAAAAGCAAACTGTAAACTGTCCTCAGGAATTTTTTGAAGTTCGCATATTACCAAAAATGCAGCAGATGTAAGTCCGAAATATGCCAGTATCACAAGAAATGGTACAGCCGGATGCATATTATTCCGCCTCGGTTCAGACCGTCCGTCGAAGGCGAAGCGTCCGAACGAGGTCACAGTAAGCCAGACGCAAAATACGACAAAGCCGCCAATTAGAATGATTGACTCTCCGCCGCCGACGGATTTGATAAACTCATTCATACCCTTAACTCTTAACCCTTTTATTTAGTCCTTAGTTTTTAGTTCTTAGTTTTTAGTATTCTGCCGCAATCCTACGGGGTAAACCCGTAGATGAAGTTATCCGCCAAAGGCGGACAGGCGAAGCCTGTTGCGGCAAATGCTACGGGCGTAAGCCCGTAGAAATTTACTTTCAACTCAAAACTCATCATTTCCCCTTAACCCTTTACACTTGACGATTGTTGTCCTCTTTTATACAATCAGCCCTGCATTTTCAAGGAAAATAGATGATATGGATATATTCCGCATAGAAGGGTCCGCCGCAGGCGGACTCGAAGGTTCAATTACGGTCAACGGCTCAAAGAATGCCGCCCTGCCTATAATGGCAGCGGCAATCCTGTCGCCCGGCGTCTCTACAATATCATCCGCCCCCGACCTCGCTGACATTTCCGTCTGCATAAAACTGCTGGAGCTTCTCGGCTGCAAGGTAGAAAAAACCAATGCCGGCTCCGTTAAAATCGATGCAGCAATAATTGACAATCCTGTAGGCGACTACGAAATTGTCCGCAAGATGCGCGCCAGCATTTGTATCCTCGGGCCGTTGCTTGCACGCTGCCGAAAGGCTGCCGTCTCGATGCCCGGCGGCTGTGCTATCGGCCTGCGACCTGTCGATATCCACCTGCGGGGGCTGCGACAGCTCGGCGCTCAAATAAAATTAGAGAACGGCTACATCATTGCAGAAGCACCCAACGGACTTGTCGGAAGTGAAATTTTTCTCGGCGGGCCTTTCGGCTCAACCGTCCTCGGAACCGCCAATATCCTTATGGCAGCCACGCTCGCAAAAGGCAGAACTGTTATCGAATCGGCTGCCTGCGAGCCGGAAGTTTCTGACCTGGTGAATTTCCTCAATAAAATGGGCGCCAAAATATTGGGTATCGGCTCGCCGCGATTAGTCATCGAAGGAGTCCGGCAACTGCACCCGGCAAACCATAAGGTTATCCCGGACCGAATCGAGGCAGGCACATTTATGGCCGCCGCTGCAATAACTTCAGGCCGCCTGCAGCTGCGAAACTGTCGGCTCGATGATATGATGGCTGTCGTGGATAAACTGCGAAATATCGGCGTTGATGTCGAGCCTGCCGATGACGGCTGCATCATCACGAGAACCGGTCCGCTGAAACCGAGCGACGTTATCACACAGCCTTATCCGGGTTTTCCGACCGACCTGCAAGCCCAGTTTATGGCGCTTCTGGCGCTGGCGGAAGGGAACAGTATAATTATTGAAAAGGTATTCCCCGACCGTTTTATGCACGTTGCAGAACTCAACCGTATGGCGGCAAACCTGCGCAAAGAAGGCTCAACAATACTTATTTCCGGCGTTGGCAAACTGAAGGGCGCACCCGTTATGGCGAGCGATTTGCGGGCTTCTGCTGCCCTGGTCGTCGCTGCCCTCGCTGCCGAGGGAACCACTATCATTAACAGAGTCTATCACATAGACCGTGGATATGAAAAAATCGAACAAAGACTAAACTCTGTCGGGGCAAAAATTTACAGAGAAAATGATTCGGAGGCCTCCAAATCGCTTTTGCCGGCGCTGGCCATAAACGATTGATAAAGAACCACGCCTGTAAAGGCGTGGGTATCTATCAGAAGATTATGCAGGTTGCTCTTTCGGACAACAAAAACAAACCAGCTAACTATTAAAGGAGCCGGAAATGAAACTATTAAAAATTCTGCGCATCGTTGCAATAGTTCTTTTGCTTGTGATTCTTATTGTCTCGATAGCAGGCAAAATCTACGGCGGGCGACTCATAAAATGGGGCGTCGAAAAGGCAGGCTCAATCGCACTGAAGGTGCCGGTCGGACTGGAAAGTGCGAATCTATCTATCCTCGGCGGCTCTTTGAGCCTGAAGGAACTGACTATCGGCAACCCGCCTGAATATCAGCATAAACAATTCCTCGAATTAAAAAATGCGAGCGTTAAAGTCAAGCTTGCTTCTCTGCTCAGCGGGACCGTTCGTATCCCGGAAATAAAACTTAACGGGATAAATGTCGTCCTCGAACAAAAAGATATAAGAAGCAACAACCTTCAGGACATACTTAAAAATATCTCCGCAGGCGAAGAGAAGCCGGCCGACAAGGCAAAACAGGCAGAAGGTAAAAAACTCCGCATCGATTATCTTGAACTTACGGATATTTCCGTTCAGGTAAAGCTGCTGCCTTTGCCGGGAAAGGTTGACACAATCCCGCTGAAGCTGCCGCCGATTAAAATGAAAGACATCGGCAATGACGGAAAAACTACCACAGCCGGCCTGGTCAGCAAAATCATCGTTGCCATCAGCGCCGGGATTGCAGAAAGCGGCGCAGGCCTGCTGCCGGATGACCTTACCAAATCATTAAACAGCACGCTCAAAGGCCTCGGCCAGATTGGCGGGCAGCTTGCTCGAGGGGGGGAAGAACATAGGCGAGGGCGTTGGCGGTAAGATTAAAGACATCGGCGGAGCCCTGCAGGGTTTGGTAAAACCGAAGAAGGAAGAAGAAAAAAAATAACTACGGCGGACAACCGCAACCGATAAACGATATACAGGTTATTGACCAGCGATGAGTTTGGCGGCCTTAACCGTGTTATAGAGGAGCATTGTTATTGTCATCGGCCCGACGCCGCCCGGCACAGGCGTAATCAGGCTCACCTTTTCTTTGACCTGTTCAAAATCCACATCGCCGACCAGCCTGAAGCCTGCCTTTTTGGTCTTATCTTCAATGCGGTTGACGCCAACGTCAATAACTGCAGCGCCCCCTTGACCATATCAGCCGTTATTGTCCCGGGTCTGCCCGCAGCAACAATGAGAATGTCCGCCCTGCGGGTATGCTCTGCCAACCTTCTCGTGTGGGTATGACAGACCGTAACGGTGGCATTACCCGTTTTCGATTTCTGAATCAATATATTGGCGAGCGGTTTTCCCACGATATTGCTTCTTCCGACAATGACGACATCTGCACCGTCGATTTTGACGCCACTTCGCAGAAGAATCTGAACAACACCGTGCGGCGTGCAGGGCAAAAACGTATCCTCGCCCGCCACCAATTTGCCGATATTTGTCGGATGAAACCCGTCCACATCCTTGTCGGGTCTTACGGCAAATAAAATCTCGGACTCCTTTAGATGCTTGGGTAGCGGCAGTTGAACAAGAATCCCGTGTATTCGCTTATCGGCATTTAGTCTTTCAATCAGTTCGAGCAGTTCCTCGCGGCTTGTTTGGGCAGCCAGTCTGTTATCATCTGAATAAATTCCGATTTCCTGACAAGCCTTTTCTTTGGCGGTGACATACGAGACTGAAGCGGGGTCGCTGCCAACCAGAACGACCGCAAGCCCCGGCACGATTCCTCTTTGCTTGAGCTTATCCGCCTCGGCCTTCAGCTCGGAACGCATCTGTGTGGCAATCTTTTTGCCGTCAATAATCGCAGCAGCCATTTTCATCTCCAAATTTAACCCCTTTTTTTTCTTACCTTCCCCTTAATCATAACAGCCAGGGCCTTATTTGTCAGCAGAAACATTGGAAACATAAACAAGAGAAAAATCCTGCAAAACTCCGAACAGCCGCTACAGCAGTTAAATCCGGCACAATTGTTCTTTTCCATCCCATCTGCCTTTCCGCCGCAGGCGGACGGCCAGACCGATAACGTTTTCCTGGGGGCTGTTTCTTATGCTTTATCTGGTTTGACTCCGCTTGCCGCAGGCAGTTGGACTGCGTCGGCACTTTGGTCCGCCGAAGGCGGAAAGTCTTAAAGTCGATGCCAAAATGTTTCGACAAACAGTTAATAAGCCCACCAGTGGCGGGCCTGCGGCGGATTCTTTATTGCACAAAAACTGGAAGGAAAAGGGCGATGAAAATTTCAGATTTCAGTGCGCCTGCGGCGGACTCAATTATTATTGTGTCTGTTATTACAATTCTGTTCTGCGGCGGACCGGCCATTGCCGCACCTGCCATCCGAGAAAAAATTCCATCCTGCAGAATTTACCGCGTTATGGCAAGGGCTTATATGGCGTACGGCGAATATAACAAGGCGATGCCGCTGGCGGAAAAAGCCCTCGCACTTGCTCAGCAACGAAGCGTATCCAATGAGGAGCTGTCGGGCTGTCTGCTTGACCTTGCCTATATTTATACCAATCTCGACAGATTTGCGGACGCAGAGCAATTCTGCAAACTCGGCATTCAGGTGCAGAAAGAATTCTATTATGACAGGCATCCTTATGTCGCCTATTCCCTGCGAACTCTTGCTGCAATCTATCAGGGACAGGGGAAAATCTCCGAGGCAAAAGAGACGATGCGGCAGGCAATCGAAATTATGCTGGAAAGTCACCCGGCTGATGATGCCGTAATGGCGCCTTTTCAGGTTGATTTTGCAAAGCTGCTCGTTGCAGAAGGCAAATTAACAGAGGCCGAGCAATATTACACAGCGGCCTTGAATCTGATAAATCAATCTTATGGCTCTGACCACCTCTACACAGCGACCGTCATCAGCAGCATCGCCGAGTTATATGTGCTCCAGCAGCGATATAGCGAGGCTGAGCCGCTGATTAACAAATCGCAGGCTATCCAGGAAAAATTTTACGGCTCGGAAAGTCAATTAGTCGTCGGCGTCTGGCTTACAAAGGCCAGGATATGTCAGGCTAAAGGTGAGCAGAGCGAGGCTGAAAGACTTATTCAAAAGGCGCACAGCGTTATCCAAAAAACAGGCAACTCCGCACAAACGGCAAAACTCGAACGAAAGATTGTCGACATTCGTCAGGTCAAATCCGATACTTATCAGCCTGTTGCCAAAATCTTCGATGCCTCGACATAATCGCACTGCATATTTTTCAGCAACAGCGTTTTAAATCATACCAGACAGTTCCTGCCCGGTATATCACCGCCGGGACCGCTCCCTTATCCGCCCAAAGGCGGGCCGGGCGGCTCTGATTTCGTCCCGTTTTGTTTTAACTGAGCGAGGTATCTGCGGGAAAGGTCGCTTACCATTTCTTTTATCTGATCGACCGTTGCGGTCGGGGGCAATTGGCTTCCGAAATACACATATACTCTGCGAAAGAATTTCCTCGGGAAAGTCGAGAATGGTTTTCCGTGATAATAGCTGAAGATGCTGCCCCATGTCCCGCCGATATAGACGGGCAAGACTGTGCAGTTGCTGCCGCTGATTATCAGGCCAAGACCTTTTTTGAAAGGCTGCAAAGCGCCTGTGCGGGTCATAACGCCTTCGGCGAAGATGCAGACAGCTTGTCCGGAATTTACCGCCTCTTTTGCAGCATTGAGAGAATCGATTATCCGTTTGGGGCTGTCCTGTTCGGATATCGGCAAACAATCCAGAATTTTGCACAGTGGTTTAAGAAACCATATATTAAAGTATTCCTTATCCATAATAAATCTAATGTGTCTGTTCTGAGCGGCCATAAGGACAAGGGCATCGGTCCAGGAACTGTGATTGCTGACCAGAAGCAGTCCGCCTTCGGACGGGACGTTCTGGGCGTCGACGATTTTGAGACGATAACAAAATTTTATCAGTGCGACGAGGATCGCGCGCAGCAGTAATGCGGGCATTATCACAACGCAGGCTATAGCCATAATCGCCGTCATAGCTGACAATACGAGGAATATGTTTGCAGCCGACATTTGGAGGGTGCTGCTGAGAAAATAAATCAACAGTGAAGCGAGGAATGAGCCGACCCAGCCGAGAAAATTTGCAGCGGCAATTGTGCGGCCTCGGCGCTCGGCGGGGCTTTTCAACTGGATGAATGTATTTAGCGGCACGATAATCAGGCCCGAGCCTGCTCCGAGGAGAAAAACCAGCAGGAATGCAGCGACCAGATTGTCTTTGGCCAGACCCAGAATTGCGGTTGTGAATGTGACGGATATTGAGCCGATGCCGACCAGGCCGATTTCGATTCCTCTGCCGCAGATTTTTCCTACGAGGAATGCCCCTGCGGCGACGCCGATTGCCCCGGGCAAAAACAGATACATACTGTTTGTCTGGTCGAGCCTGAGCCGTTCCATACCGTAAGGGATGATAACGAGCATAACGGAGACCCCGACAAGTAAAAAGTATGCCGAAGCAAAAATGGCCATCAGCAAACCTCTCTGTTGACGGATGCCGAATAGCGTGCGGGCGATATCTGCAAAGAAGAACAGACTCGAACGGCCTTTTGAACGGAGGGCAGCGGTTTTTTTTATTGACAAACTTGTCAAAGTTCCTGCTGCTGCCACTGCAATGCAGGCTATCGAGGCGAGGATAAAACTGCCTGCGGTTGCCCAGACAAGTATCGGGACAAAGACGGCTGCTGTAATAACCGCCAAATAAGTGGCTGCCTCGACCAGACTGTTGGCGCGAGCCAGATGTTCTCGTTCGACAAGCTCTGGGATTATGCCATATTTGGATGGGCTGAAAAATGCACTATGGGCAGTCATAATGAACATAACCGTATAAAGCAGGAATTTTGAGCCGAGTATAAAAGCTATTGTGCCGACCAGCATTATCATGATTTCAGCAAATTTGAGGATGACAGTTATCCTGCTTTTGCTGAAACGGTCGGCGAGTTTTCCGGCGTAAGCGGAAAAGAGCAGGAACGGCAGAGTAAATATGGCGCCGGCAGTTGCGGAGATTTTGCCCGCAGAGACCTGACCCTCTGCGCCTATAAGATAGGCGATAACGAGCAGCTTATAAAGGTTGTCGTTCAACGCCCCTAACGCCTGCGTTGCGTTCAGCCACCCGAAGGTGGAACCGGTTTTTACTGTTAACTGCACGGACCAGACCTCCAAAAGTTGTCCGCCTTCGCTAAAGCTACGGCGGATAAACAGGCATTATACAGAAAAGTCATAAAGGTTCAAAGGGTGGGATTATTCGTCAACAAGCGCGCTGTGCGCACAGGTGCGCTGGTAGGTGCGCGACAAAATGGAAATTTTTATTTTTTTTACGTATTGAATTACAGGTAGTTATGGAAATTTCAGGTTAGAGAGCAATCAGGATTTTCGCACTTTTTGCGCTGGTTGGAACAATGGTAGGAGGGCGAATTAAGAGTTAAGTCCGCCTTCGGTGGAAAGGATTAGGAATGAATGTGGAATTTTATTTGCGGATATTTGAAGATGAGAAGCTGGATGCGGGGTATTTAGACTGGCTGACGAAGGAGCGGGCGGGGCAGGTGCAGAGGCATTTCAGCAGGATGTGGGATTATTATGCAAACCCGACGGTGGAGATTACAGAGGCGGCAGCAGGACAGAGGGCGGGAGAGGCGGGCAGGAGTTATGTGCAGGCGCAGGAGGCAGGGCTGCCGGCGAGGATAACCGGTATTGTGCGAAATCCTTTGGCTGGTGTTTTCGGCGGGCGGGCGGCCAGAGAAATACAACGTAAGGAAGTAGTGATAGAGAATGATATGGCGTGGCGGATAAATGCAGCGGTGGATTTTTTGTTTGGCAAGCCCCTATAAGTTTTGTATCGAGGTCGCCTTAAGAACACAGCGGGGTTTGGTATAGAAGTAAGCAAGCCATCGTAGCGTGCAAGAGGCTGTGCTGGCAGGGCCTATATGTGGAATTATCTTGTGCCAATCAAGGTGTGACGGGGGAAATTTGCCGTAATGATATTTTACAGGACTACTCATTTGGAATATCCATTAACTGGCCTTTCACACTTTAAACTCATTTTCAGATATATTGTAAGCGTTTTTCAAACGATAGGCAAATTTCATTTTTTCTTATCTTCCCCTAAAAGTTTCTTGTAATTTTGCTGGCAGATGTGATTATGCACATTGCGGAGGGCAAGATTTTTTTCCGGAAAATCAGAGCATTAAAAAAATGAGTAACGGGTCACGGCTGGAAAGGTGTAATGCTTACCGTTAAGCAACCAAAAATTACTTAATTTTTTGGCAATTTGGATGATTAACTGTGTTATCAGTATTGAAAAGGGGGATTTGGGAGGATGGAGTTAAGAATTGAAAATTAAGAATTAAGAAAGGAAGGATTCAAACGGTGGGGCAGGCGAGGGGGATTTATCAGCTGTAATTCATGGGATTAAAGAATTTTTCGGGGACTGGCCGATTAAGTAATAGTTTTAGGGGATTATTTATGAAGGCCAGCCTTTTAACAGAAGCTGTCGTTCTTTGGCTCTTGAGCATCTCAACAGCAATCTATTTTATTCGGTTAATCCACAGAATTGTTTCAAAGACAGCGGTTAAAAAAATGATAGGTTCGCTGCGGGCGAATTCAGTTGCCCCGAGCGAGAACAGAGACAATATTCTTTTTTTATGGCATATCAGGCCTCCTCCGAACTGTGCAACCTAAATACTGATTTCATCGGAGATGGTGTGTAAATTCTATTTAAGGAAAAATATGAATCGGCTGTCAGCAAGACTTCTGGCAGCCTTTTTTATTTTTTGTCTTTTTCATCGACCCCCACAGGCGGGCACTGCGCATTATGCACCGTGGAGAGCGACTCTGTAATCTGAATGTGCTCTGTAGAAAAAGCCAAAAGATGTCATTGCGAGGCCTGTTTTTCAGGCCGTGGCAATCTCTATTCTGGTTTTAGATTGCTTCGTCCACCTGCGGCGGACTCGCGATGACAGGGTTTCTACAGGGCAATCTGAATGCTGAATTTTGAAGTGGACGTGTGCGTTCTCTGCAATTACAATGACAAGGAAATGCGTGAATGGGTAAATAAGTAAATAGGGTCGTGAATGTCTGGTGGCGATACGCCGCAGGCGGACGGGAAAAAAATGTTCAAGAGAGCAGTAAGCTTTTTATCGGCATCACTTTTGTATGTGATATTTGCGGCCTATCTTTTCTGGCCTCACCTGAAAAAAAACGGGTATGAGGGATACATTTTTATTTTTAGCGCCGCAGCGGCATCTGTTGGCTCTCTGTTGCTGAGCAGGCGCTGGACTGCCAATTTTTTAGGCTCATTTTTTGCCGGCACTTATATGGTTTCGGGCCGTTTATGTTAGGCCTTGCCAAATTTCACCCGTCGGCATCTTTGCTGGCGGCAGCGGTGCCGTGGCTTTTTTTGCCCGCTGCATTCGTCCCTGCGGGCAAAAAGCAATTTTTCAAAATAGCGATACCGGTCCTATCAGGATTGCCATATCTGGCGATAATCATATTCTTTCAACTCGCATCGCACTATCATTTGTTTGCAGTTCCGATAGAGGCATCGATACAGCCGGCCGACCTGACGGGTTTTATCTGGCCTCTTGCGGCGGCGGAGTCCGGCGGCGGCGGAAACCCCATCGGTCTGTATCATATTGCAAATGCTATTCTTTTCATCGGTTTAGTTATGATGATAAAGGCGAGGCGAATCGGCATTATGGCGATTTTCGCCGTCGCCGCAGTTGCTTCCTTTTGTCCTGCTGTATTGAATGTAAGCCCGGTTATGTGGTTTTCGATTCCTTCTGTTGTGATTGCAATCCTTGCAGGGGCAGGTTTCGACGGTCTTGTTCTGGCGGGTTATTCCGACAGGAGATGGGTCCTCGCTGCGATTTTTTTGTCGGGGCTTTTTTCAATGGCGGCTTTTCTCTTTGCAGCGGGATATTTTCAAACCGCCGTCATATCTGCTGAATTTAAAACCCTTTTTGCCTTCTCCGCCAGATTTCACCTGCTTGCGGCGCTGGTTCTTCTGGTAATTTATTTTTTGCTGCGTTCGCAGATTCGGCTTACCCTCGTGCGAAGGCTGCTCATATCGGCTGCTCTCGCCATCGACATTTTCTTCGCCGCCCGCTACATCGTTGACAGCGTAATGTGAATTCTCACTTACGAAGGTTTGATAAATAAAGGCCGAAAAATTTATTAAATACGTGCTGAATAGCCGAAAACCGCAGGTATAGAGTTGTGATTTTTCGTTCACTTTTTGGGTACGAGCTATGCCGAAAAAATTATTCACAGTTGGTTACGAAGGTAGGGACATCGATTCTTTTATAGCGGTCCTAAAAAATAACCTCATAAATTGTGTTCTTGATGTCAGGCAGATACCGCTTTCGCGAAAGCCTTTCTTTTCCAAAACACATTTAGCCGAAAAACTTGCGCAGAAGAATATAATGTATGTGCATTTCAAGGAACTCGGAAGCCCCGAACTGCTGCGAAAGAGTTTGAAATCTAAAGGCGATTATTCCTCCTTTTTTGAAAAGATGGATAAATATCTTGAAACACAGAACCAGGCAATAGAGCAGGCTTATGAGTATGTCAAAGAGAACACCTGCTGTCTTTTATGTTTTGAGCATTTTGCAGAAGTTTGTCATAGGAAGATAGTTGCAGATAAAATCAAAGAATTTGACGGCAATGGCCTGAAAATAAACCATATATAATTATTGCGGAGGCTGTGGGTTGGGTCTTGAGACCAAAACCATTCTGATTACGGTAAAAGCGTATCCGAATCCAAGTAATAAATACGGTGAAACTGTATGTTGTGCTGGCATCGATATTGAAACTCTCAAATGGATTCGTCTTTATCCTGTTGATTTTAGAGACCTTGACGGGTCAAAGAAGTTCAAAAAATATAATATCTTAAAGATAAAGTGTGAAAAGAATAAAAAAGACCATCGTCTTGAAAGTTATAGGCCGGATTGTGATTCGATAAAAGTCGTAGACCATTATGACACGAAGGATAAATGGCAAAAGCGAAAAGAAGTTGTATTGCCTCTCGTCAAATCTTCGTTTTGTCAAATCTTAAAAGATATAGAAAATAAAGAATCGTTGGGTATCTTTCAGCCTTGTGGTATAGATTTTCATTGGGAAAAAGCGAAATTGATGGATGAAGATAGGAGGCAAACATGTTATTTACAGCTTTCTTTTGTAGCCAAAAGGAAAGAAACGCTCGAACAGATACCTTTTAATTTTTACTACACATTTAAATGCAAAAATGAACAATCTTGTCCCAGCCATAAACTGATGATAATCGATTGGGAGCTTGGGCAGTCATACAGAGATTGGCGTTATAGATATAGAGAGGGGAATTTGCTTCTTGAGAAGATTAAAGAAAGATGGCTGACAAGAAATTGTTCTATGAAAAATAATGATGTATACTTCTATGTAGGCAATATGATGCAGTTTCGCGATCAGTTTATGGTCCTCGGTGTTTTTTATCCGCCAAAATAACGGCCCCGATTCGTCGGGATTTTGCCGGGATTTTTTAATTGTTTGCAGTCTATCGATGGAAAAAGACCTTAAAAATAAAACTTTGCAGGAGCTTGAACAGATAGTCGAGCAGTCTGGTCAAAAGAAGTATCTGGCCGGCTACATCTTCAGCTTTATTCATACGAAAAATGCAGCAGATATTGATTCGATAAGCACGCTCAGCAAGGCCTTTCGGCAAAAACTCAAAGATGATGATTTTTACATTTTGCAGATAAAAATTGTCCGCAAATTAACCGACCCCGACGGCACAATAAAATATCTCTTCGAGCTGCCCGATAGTCTGCCGATTGAATCTGTTCTGCTCACAGATGACGACCGCACAACCCTCTGTGCCTCGACGCAGGTCGGCTGTGCTATGGATTGCAGCTTTTGTGCAACGGGCAAAATCAAATTCAAAAGAAATCTTTCCGCCGCCGAAATTGCAGACCAAGTAAATGTAATCGAGAAAGACCAAAACAAAAGAATTTCCAACGTTGTCTTTATGGGAATGGGAGAGCCTCTGGCCAATTACCAAAATACCCTGCGTGCAGTGCGGATACTCAACGACCCTGCCGGCAAAGAAATCGGCATCCGCCATTTGACAATCAGCACCGCCGGTTTAGCCGATAAGATAAAATTGCTCGCAGACGAGACAATCAGGCCGCGACTGGCCATTTCTCTCAATGCCGCCGACAACGCCCTTCGAAGCAAGCTTATGCCGATAAACAAAAAATTCCCTTTGCGGATTCTCTTAAATGCCGTCAAGTCTTACCAGTTAAAAACGCATCAGCGGATCACCTTTGAATACGTCCTTATAAAAGGCGTCAATGACAGCGACGAGGATGCGAGAAAAGTTGCCTCCCTTGTCCGCACTTATTTGTGCAATGTCAATCTCATAGAGTTTAATCCGCATCCCGGCTGCGAATTCAAACCCGTCACAAAGCAGCGGATAAATCATTTCGCACAAGTTTTGCAGCGGGACGGCGTTGAAACTGTAATACGGTTTAAGAGAGGCACACACATCAAAGCTGCCTGCGGCCAACTCGGCAGCGACCTTCTTTAGGCTCAAGACCCGAATTTTAAATTTCAAACTTCAAATTGTAAATTTGCCGAAGTCCCAAATCTGTTGTCCGCCTTCGGCGGACCGGCGACGGAGAACGAGTGACGAATTAGTCTTTTTTTTGCAGAAGCTCGATGATTTCGGCTTTGGTGGGCATAGCCTCGATTGCGCCGAACTTTGTGCAGGCAAGAGCCCCTGCGGCTGAAGCGAATTTGGCCGCCTCCCTCAATTCCGCCTTTGCCCCGATTGAAGCCGCCAGTGCGCCTGCGAAGGCGTCGCCCGTCCCCGTGCGGTCAACAAGCTCAATCTCGAATGCGGGTATGTGGTCGGCTCCGTTCCTGTCAACAACCATACAGCCGCGTCTGCCCATCGTGATTACCGCTGCACCCGCCCCGCGTGCGACAAGGTCGGAGCCTATCAGTTTGGCTGTGTGTATGTTGGCGGCAGAATGGTCGGTTATGTCGGCTGCCTCGTAAAGATTGGGTATCAAAATATCGGCCATAAAAAACTCTATCGGAAGCTCCTTTGCCGTCTGCATATCCAGAGGCTTGGCAGGATTGAGAATCACCTTAGCGCCGTGCAGTTTGGCGGTGTTGATTGCCTCCACAATAGACTCCTGTGAAAGCCCGCCGTCAATAAGGCATACATCCGCACGTTCTGTTGCACTTGTTGTTGCCTCTATATCCATCGCCTGCAGTGCGACGTTTGCGCCGGCGTAGACAAGTGATACGTTTTCTCCGATGGAATTTACCAATGTTATAACCGCACCGGTATTTTTCGCCTCGGCTGTATAAACAAAATCGGTATTAACTCTGTGTTCAGCTAATACGTCCTTGACCTTTTGTGCGAACGGGTCGCCGCCGACCTTGGTTATAAGATACACCTGACAGCCGCAAAGCGCCGCCTCGACCGCCTGGTTCGGCCCGGGGCCGCTGACCCTGTATGAAAGCGCCGTTCCCACAACCGGCTGAACTGACGATGGAAACTGGCTGCAGCGAACCGCTATGTCAATATAACTTGCCCCGATTACGATTATGTTCGGAACCTTGGTTGTCATACGCAATTTCTGATTTTAAACTTTGGATTTTAAAACCACTTGGCTTTTGCCAGTGACAATCTTTCCGATTTTATAAACCTTTTCGCCGTAACTGGCAAGTTTTTCGGCTATCGAATCTGCAAAATCCTCGGCGACTATCAAAACGTATCCGATTCCCATATTGAAGACCCGATACATCTCATCCTCCTCGACAGGACCTTTTTTCTGCAGAAATGTAAAAATCTTCGGGACAGGCCAGCTTCCTTTCTCTATAACCGCATCGTATTTCGCACCGATTACCCTTGGCACATTGCCCGGCAATCCGGCACCGGTTATATGCGCCATACCGTGAACAACCTTCTTTACCTTGTATTGCCCCAGCAACCTGATGATTGAGCGAACATAAATCCTTGTCGGCTCAAGCAGCACATCGCCCAATACCTGTCTGTCAAGCTCATCAATCCTGTCGGTCATCTTCAATCCGAGACTCTTAAAACATATATTGCGCACAAGTGCGTAACCGTTGCTGTGGATGCCGCTCGAGGCAAGCCCCAGAATAACGTCGCCTTTTCGGACATTTTTACCCGTAATAATCCTGTTTCGCTCGACTATGCCGACGGCAAAGCCCGCCATATCGAAATCGCCCTTTCGATAGGTATCGGGCATCTCGGCTGTCTCGCCCCCCAGCAGTGCGCAGTCGGCCAGCCGACAACCTGCTGCAACGCCTTTGACCATTTCGGCTATTGTGTCTGGTTCGAGATTGTGAATGCCTAAATAATCGAGGAAGAACAGCGGCTCTGCGCCGAGCACGAGCATATCGTTCACGCTCATCGCCACAAGGTCGATTCCGGCGCTGTCATATTTTTTTACTTCCGCCGCCAATTGTACCTTGCTGCCCACCCCATCGGTGCAGGCAACCAGAACAGGATTTTTAAAATTTTTCTTAAACAGCCTTTCGTCGTAGTCCAGCCGGAACAAGCCTGCGAACCCCCCCGGCAGGTCGATTACCCGAGGCCCGTAGGTGCTTGAAAGGGCCGACTGTATCTTGTCAATCATCACCTCGTTGGCGTCAATATCTACGCCGCTCTGCCGATAACTGATGTATTTGCCCATCTTAATTTTGCATTTTTAATTTTTATTTTTGAACTTTATTCGTCGTCGTCGAACATCATTCGCATCTGGTAATGTTCCATCGAAAATTTATTGACAGCCGTGTCCACAGGGATTTTATATTGGCCGCTCCAGCAGGCGGTGCAGTAGCAGTTCGCATCTTTCTCCGCACAACCCAGCAATCCTTCGAGCGGCATATAGCCGAGACTATCAACCTCAAGAAAATAGCGTATTTGCTCGATTGTCTTGTTGTTGGCAATCAGCTCCTCCTTTGTCGGAAAATCGACGCCGTAAAAGCAAGGGAATCTTATAGGCGGGCAGCTCACCCGCATATGGACTTCCTTGCGCCTGCCTGCCTGACCGCTTTTATTTTCCCTTTGGTGGTTGTGCCGCGGACAATCGAATCATCCACGACAACAACCCGTTTGCCATCGACGACCTGATGGACGACCGCCAGTTTCAGGTTGACCTGCAGCTCACGCAGTTTCTGGTTCGGCGAAATGAAAGTCCTGCCTATATAGTGGCTTCTGACAAAACCCATATCGAATGGTATGCCGCTTTGCTCCGAGTAGCCGACCGCTGCGGATGTTCCAGAGTCCGGCACAGGTATGACGACATCAGCCTCGACAGGATGCTCGATTGCAAGTCTCCTGCCGAGCCTTTTTCTGAACTCGTGAACGTTCTGGCTGAAAATGACGCTGTTCTGCTTGGCAAAGTAGATATGTTCGAATAAACAGTGTGCCGTCTCAATCGAGCCTCTCTTAACGAAGAATCTGCTGCTCAACCCGTTTTTATCAATGGAAATAATCTCGCCAGGCTCGACCTCGCGGATAAATTTTGCGCCTGTAGCATCCAGTTCGCAGGTCTCGCTGGCAATTACAAAGAATCCTTTTTCGGTTTGACCTATGCACAAAGGCCTGATTCCATAAGGGTCGCGCGCCGCCTCAAGCCGGTCGGTGAAAAGAAACAGCAGACTATATGCCCCCTGAAGGTGATTTAGTACGTGTGCCAGTGGGTCGGGCTTGCTTACGTGGGTGGGCTTTGCCAACAGATGAGCAATTACCTCGGTATCCGATGTCGTCTTGAAGATGCTGCCGTAGGCCTCGTATTCATCCCGCAGAAGCGATGCGTTTATCAGATTGCCGTTGTGGGCGATTGCGACCTGGCCTCGGGAAAATTCCACAACAAGAGGCTGACTGTTAATAGGATTCGATGACCCGCTCGTTGAATATCGGACATGCCCTATCGCTATAGGGTTGGCAAGCTTTTCGAGCATCATTGAGCTGGCGCGAAAAACCCTCGCTACTGTTCCCATCCCTGTATAGCAGGATATTGTCTGCCCGTCGGTGGAGGCGATACCCGCTGACTCCTGCCCGCGGTGTTGCAGACTATACAGGCCCAAATATGTCTTCTGAATCGCTTCAGGGTCGCCGAATATCCCGAAAAGACCGCAGCTTTCCTTCTTATCATTCATAATATAAGCTTCATAATATAAGCTTCATAATTTCTTATTCTTAGTTCCGACTACAGACTACTATAACAGTCTAACGATAATTTAACAAAGAGTCAATTGCTCGTTGTAAACTTATGTTTGTCATTCCTGCGGAAGCAGGAATCCATTATTTACATAGGTTTCTGGATACCTGCTGAAGTTCACCCTGCACTCGATGCGGGGCGGGTATGACAGGTAAATTGGCATCTTTTCAACAGAGCAAAAGTCAATTCAAACTGTCCTCTGCCGGATACATAAATTCCGGTATCCTTCGGACGGTCCCGTCAGGGTTTATGCAGGCAAGTATGCTGCTGCCTTCCGCCAAAAGCAGACCATCTTCTTTGCGAGTAAGTTTGTATGTATGCTCAATCCTGCCGGCGGTGACGAGGGTGCAGGCTGTCTCCAGCAGCAACGCGCAATCGTATCTGGCGGGCCTGCGATATTTGATATGCAGCTCGGCGACGACAAAGAAAAACCCTGCCGACTCGAGGTCCTTGTATGCAACCTTGTTGACCCGCAGCAGTTCTGTCCTTCCCATCTCAAACCAGACCGGATATACGCTGTGGTGGACGAAGCCGCCTTGGTCGGTCTCCGAATACCGCGGCACAATATTTATCGTATGGCTCTTTATCTCAATACGTTCGGGAAACTCCATTTGCTTTCTCCCGGAAATCCTGCCCTGATTTATTCGTATAATACTGGACAAGAGCAGTAAAAAAACAAAGGACATTTAAACAGACCACAATTAGTCGGCTAAATAACCGCCAGTATTATAATATACCCCGAGATTTGGACAAGTCTTTAGGGTGTACGGTTTGCTGTCAGTCAAAAACACGCCAGTCAGGAGGCGCAAGTTCCGGGACAAACCATTTGCTTCCGCAGCGATGGCACGCTTCCATATCGGGTCTTCTGCCTAAGCCGCAGTTCTGACAGGTTACCAGCGTCACATCAGGCTTCGTAAGTCTATAGCTGATGTATGCAGGCAGGCCTAAAGCAGCAATCGCAATTACCCACCAGTGTTCTGCTTTTTTTGACAATCCCCTCACGGCAGCATCCCTGCTTACAAGCCGGGCGAGAAACAAGCTTAACATTATCGAGGGCAGCATCAGCAGAAAGGCTCCTGCGATTTTTTGCTGCGGCATTTTATCTATTTGCCCGCCCTTCATAGCGACAAACGAATTTGGCAGCAGGAACATTGCCCTGTGGCCGGATTTGGCATCGAAGGTATCTGCCGTCAGATATGATGCTGCGCTCAAAATCGGCGGATGCAGATTTTCCAGCAGATACTTCGCTATGGCTAATGTTGCTGAAAATGGGCCGGCCAAGTAAGCATCTTTGCCCTGTAATCTATCGAAATTTTCTTCGGTGTTTCTGTTCTGGAGCAGCGTTCCATTACTGTCAAAAACCGCAACAGCCATATTTCTTCCTTCCCTCGATATTGCAGCTGCACACATCCCGCGATATTGTTCATTGCCGGGAAAAGACAAAGGCAATACTTGATAATTGAACAAATCCCTCGGCGCTGCCGTCTGTTTTGATGAAAAGGAACTCTGGGGTGCGGGTAAATGGCCTGCTGTCCCTGCGATTTTGAGGCTTTGCCTGTCTAACAGGTCAATCCTGCCGCTCTTGTCTAAAACCAGCAGATACTTTCTCGGGATACCCATGTAGTATTGCTCTATCACCGGTTTGTAGATTCTGCCGTTGATGTTTCGCAGCCCCTTTCTTTCATTTCTTTCGTCATAGTTGTTTGCATCCACGCCTTTAACTTCTGTTAAAGGCGGCTTCCAGGACAGACTTGTCGAGTAATAATTGTATAAGACTTCTGTCTGTAATGGATTATAATTTTTCTCATCTTCGACCTTTGGGCCTTTGGCGACGGTATTGTTGTTGAAATCCATCTTGAAAAATCGCCGCTCCTTTTTATCATAAGTTATGAATAATTCCCGGTTATAGTCAAAGCTGGGTCTGATTGGTTCGAGAAATCGGCCCAATGTCTTGTCGATTGTCGAGGATATACCTTCCGGGCCGGCAAAAAGTTTTATCCTTTCGGACACCGTCTTGCCGCCGGCTGCCGTCTGCTGCCTCGTATAGTCATAGACAAACAAACCGCTGTTTTTGTCAAAGTAGAACAGAATATCCTTATTGGTAAAATTGGCAAAATAGACATTTGAATAAGGCCCTCCGGGCATCCTCGATAACAGGTAGTCCCCTATACCGAGAAGAAAGATTCTGTTTGTTAGCATAGAGGCATCAAACCGGGAATGGATTGTAACATTCGGGTCGTCTTCAATTTCAGGCGGCACCAGGCCGGATGGGCTGATGACAATTTCGCTGGCATTGGGTGGTATCTGTTCCACCAGCTCCATTTCACAAAAAAAGCGGCCCCAGTAAAGAGGTATTGACAGCAGCACAAGTGCAATAAACCCGACGGCGATTGCCTGAACTGTCCCGGCTTGTCGTGATTGTTTTGGTGTGTTCATAAAAGAATCCTTAAATAAGTGGAATCTTCATAAATTTTTTCCAGGTATAAATTAGAGATGCCGCAATAAACAGCAGCGGTATTATGGACGATTGCAGGCTGCAGCCTTTGATAAGTATCAGCGTCAAAAAAACAAAACTCATAATTATTCCGATACCCGCCGCCAATTTGTTTGTGTTGAAGCCCGACATCAGCCCGATGCAGTAAAAGGCAAAGGTTGTCAAAAACAGTGATGAAAGTATCTCGATTGTAAAATACGGATAGACCGGATAAGACGGCTTGAATGTGTTCAGCAGGAATTGAACGGCGATAGCAGGGGGGACCAGCGCAATCAAAATAGTAAGCACGCCGACGATTATGCGGCTCGCCAGTATCCGCCTTCGCGATACAGGCAGGGTCGAAAGAAACGCTGAAATCTTTTTATTCCTGTCAACGGACATCTGATTTTTGCCCATAATACATAAGCCGAGAGCGATTAAAATAGCGTAAAAAAATCCTATAGAGCCAATTGTATTTTCAATCCCTTCCATCTCCTGTTTATATCCTATGTAAATTAATCTGAGAACGAGAATTGCCGAGATAATGGCCGCTCCTGCAAAATACGCAATATGGTCTTCGATTTCTCTCTTTATTAAGGTTAGCATACCGGTCTCCTTTTATTTGCAGTTTTCTGTAATAGAAAAAGGTTTTGTGCATTCTATGAATATATCTTCGAGGCTCATCGGTATCTCGGTGCAGCTTTCCGGCCTGAAGGTGTTGATTATCGCCTGCTTTTGTTCGCTGTAATTTGCGATGGTCAATACCATTTCCCTGCCATCCGTCTGCTGGTTTATAATCTCGGTCAGTTGCAGATTCTTTGGAGAGGTGTTTGTAAAGGTAAGCCGCAGCTTTCTGATTCGCCTTTTCAGCTCCTCAAGGCCGCAGTCTACAGCAAGCTTTCCGCCGGCAAGTATTCCTATTCTGTCGGCGATTCTTTCCACGTCGCCGAGGATATGAGAGCAGAAGACTATTGTGCGTCCGTCTTTCTGCAGGACATCTACCGCCAGTTCCAGAAATTGCCTGCGTGCAACGGTATCTAATCCCAGGGTCGGGTCATCGAGAATCATCAGTTCCGGCTCCGCTGCCATTGCAAGCGCCAGATTCAGTTGTGCCCGCATTCCCGTTGAAAGCTGGCGCACCTTTCTGTCCATCGGCAGACGGAATGTTTCTATTAAATGCCCGAAGAACCCCTCATTCCATCGCAGCGATAAATCCCTGCACAATTCTATGAGTCTTCCAACCTTATAATCCTGTATCAGGTTGTGGCCTTCGGCGACGTAACCTATGCGTCCCTTTATCTGCGGCGAAAGTTTTTCCGATTCGGTGCCGAGCAGATAAGTTTTTCCCCTCGTTGCAAAATCCAGTCCCATCAGGATTCGGATAATTGTGGTCTTTCCGCTTCCGTTTCTGCCCAGCAGGCCGTATATGCAGCCGCTCGGCACTTTCAGATTTATTCCATCGAGCACGCAGCGGCCGTCATAAAACTTCACCAGATTCTCGATTACAACGGCATCATCGTTCATAACTTGTCCCCTTTATCTGCAAATTTGAATTTTTCGATTCTTTCCCCAAACCAGCGTACAAGAACTTCCCTGCCAATCTGCATATGAATGGCCTCGACTATCAGCCGTTCGATGTCTTCACAGATAATCTTTCTCCTGACCGACAGGCTCAGAGTCGTATTTGCATCGGTTACAAAAGCCCCTGTGCCGGGCCGGGTAACGATGATTCCCTCCTGCTCAAGCTGTCGGTACGCCTTTGCGATTGTGTTGGGATTTATCGCAATCTGCGCGGCCAACCGTCTTACCGTAGGCAGTTTTTCGCCGCACTTTAATCTGTCAAGGGCAATATCACGCTTAATATGGTCTATTATCTGCTGATAAACCGGCCTGTCGGATGCGTTGTTTATCTGAATCTGCATTGTGCCTTCCTTATAGATGTTCTATTTCAACTATTACAAGTATAGCAGCCTGAAAAACTTTTGTCAAGCATTTTGTAAAAATATTTTTATAGAAACGGGATACCGGTAAGTCGCGATATTTCTCTGGTTTAGAGCAGGCGTATGGCCAATTTTAAGAATGAAAGAAAATGCTGACAGGTTCGATTTGAAACAGAGAATGGTCAAAATTATTATAAAAACCGGCATAAAACCTGCTGCCACGCTCTATGCCGCAGGGCTTAAAACCATTTATCAATGGTATTAGATGTTTTACTGATATGGTATTTGGCAAATAAAAGATTTGACAATATATTTTTTTCCTGAAATAATGGAGGAAATCGTTTTTTGGCTTTTAATGGTCTGTATTAAGCACACTTGTAAGTATGTTATGAAAATGAAAGGATTAGAGCTATGAATAAGTTCCTTCTAACCCTGGGTTGGTTGACAATTTGTATGATGGTTTTCATCTCGGGCTGTAAGCCCGGTGAAAAATACGTAGGTTACCCAGGTGAAGCTCAGAGCGCTGCTGCACAGCAGCCTTCTGCCGGCCAGACCAAGGAAGCTGCGGTCGCAAAAGAAGCCAAATCAGAGCAGACTCCTGCTCCGACTCAGCAGACAGCCGCCCCTTCAGACTCAACAGCAGCCATTGACGCCTGCTGCCGAGCCTGCGGAGACGAAGGCGGCCGAGCCGAATGTTGCCGCCCAATTGGCTGCTCCTGCTGACCCCAACACAGTCTTGGTTACTGTCAACCGTGAAGGCATAACTGAAGGCCGGCTGGACAGCCTGGTAAAGCCGATGCTTGAACAGAGGCAGGCAATGGGCCAGCAGGCAAATCAGGCTGCTATCGACCAGATGAGAAGCCAGATGCTTGATAATCTGATAACCGATGCCTTTGTTCGGCAGCAAATTGAAATCCATAAAGTTGTTGTCACTGATAACGACGTTGACAACTACATCAGGGAAAAACTTGCCGCCTCAGAACCGCCTATGACAATCGATGACCTGAAAAGCAGAATTCAGCAGATGGGCAGAACTTATGAACAGTGGAAACAAATGATGGGTTTCCAGAAAAGATTGCAGATGGAAAAACTGCTCGAAGCCAATTACCCTGAGCAAATGAAGATAACGGATGCAAATGCGAAGAAGTTCTATGATGATAACCCGAAATACTTTCAGAGACCCGAACAGGTCAGAGCGAGCCACATCCTCTGTGCGGTCGACATAAAAGACCCTTGTAAGGTTCCGCAGCTGAAGGTCGCGGCAAAGAAAAAGGCTGATGATATCCTCGACCAGATTCGGAAAGGTGCGGATTTTGCCGAAATGGCTAAAAAATATTCCGAGGATTTGGCCACTGCAAAAAGAGGCGGCGACCTCGATTACTTTGAAAAACGCGTAACGCTTCCGGACTATGCTAAAGCCGCCTTTAACTTAAAAGTCGGCGAAATAAGTGATGTGTTCGAGACGACCAAGGGTTATCATATTATCAAAGTGACTGACCACAGAGACCCAAATACTATGTCGTTTGAAAAGGCTAAATCCAGTATAATTGATGCGCTCAAATCGCAAAAGGAAGAGACGCTGGTTGAGACTTATCTGGAAAAGCTCAGAGGCGAGGCGAAAATAGTTTATCCTCCGGGCTCGACGCTGCGGGCTTATCAGCCTTCAGAGTCGCAGGCAGAACAACCATCTGCTGCTCCTGCAACACCGCCGGCACAGGGCAGCGGCGCTTCACAGCCTGCTCCTCAACAGCCGACACAGCCGGATACAGGACAGCCTAATTAAAAAATTTATTCACTGGCTGATTTTTGAAAGCTGATTAAAAAGGAAACCGGCATCTGCCGGTTTCCTTTTTCTTGAGGCAGGTTTCTGTTTGATTTCTGCAATCTGATTTTTAATATTGGTAATATGATTGTTGGTGTGATGACAGCTCAATTGCATCTGTTCGGCATAAACAGCCTCAAAGATAAACGCCACATCGTCAAAAGCGTCATTGAAAGATTGAAAAGCCGCTACAACGTCTCTGTCGCCGAGGTCGATTGCAACGACAGTAAAACGACAGCACTCATCGGCATTGCTGCGGTGTCGAATGACAGGCGTTTTGTTGAGGAGCAGCTCGATAAGGCTGTCTCGTTTATCAGAGATGACGGCCGCTTCCACCTCGGCCAAATCGAAAGAGAAATCTTTTGACAATTTGTTCTCAAATTTTCGCCGCTTCTGACAAAACCTCTCCTGTCATCAATTTGTTTGTGTTCTTCAGAAGTTTTACTCTGACTAATTGGTTTCTCGCTATTGACTTATCCGGTTTTTCAATCTGCACGTAAAAATATCTTTGGCTTCGGCCCAAAATCGAACCGTTGGTAGTTTCCGTTAGAATCACCTCCTCGCATCCGACGAACTGCTGACGAAATTGAAAGCCAAGTTCGGCATCGAGCCTCTGTAAAATCTGCGACCTTCTCTTCAAAACAGCGGGCTCGACCACAGGCTTGAGGTTTGCCGCTGCTGTCCCTGCCCGCGACGAGAAACTGAATATGTGCATCTTCGCAAAACCTGTCTGCCTTGCCAGGCTTACAGTCTGCTCGAAATCCTCATCCGTCTCGCCCGGAAAACCTGCAATTAAATCGCAGGTAATAGCAGGCCTGTCCAGTCGGCTCTTTACCAGTTCAATCTTTTCGATAATATCCGCCTGCCTGTATTGTCTGCACATCTTTTTTAGGACGTTGTCCGAGCCGGATTGTATCGATAAGTGCAAGTGCGGCATAATGTTGGGATTATTGCAGAAACAATCCAGCAGTCTGTCGGTGACATCAGCAGGTTCGAGAGAGCTTAATCGTATTCTCGCCAGATTTGGTATTTTAGCGAGTTTTTCAAGCAGTTCCGGCAGTTTATCATTTTGCTGGTTAGGCCATTTCTTTCGCAGGACGGTTTCCTGGCCGTAGGCGCCCAAAAAAATTCCGGTTATGACGATTTCCTTATGTCCCGCATTTACAAGCTGTTGCGCCTCTTTAAGCACCCCGGAAGTCTCTTTGCTCTCAGCTTTTGGCCTCGTTTTGGGTATAATACAATAACTGCAGCAGCCGTCGCAGCCGTCCTGAACCTTTAAAAAGGCCCTTATTTGGTCCTTAAATGAGGTTAATGGGGAAAGGTTTGGTAAATTGGGGTATTCGTCCTTGATTTGGCAAGGCGCATCTGTTTTAATCTCGTTATTTGGTGCGGCCGACGATAGTTGATTGTTAGTCGGCAGTTTGCTGCCATTGGCGATTTGGGTTAAAGTAGGGACAAGTTTGTTTCGATTTGTTATAAAGTGGATGTTTTGCGACTCTAAGTTGTTTAATTCATTAGTGTTAACCGCAGGAAGGCAGCCGCAGACAACCACCTGGGCTTGAGGGTTTAATCTCGCTGCTCTGCGAATGTAATGTCGGCTTTTGGCAGACGCCGTGTGGGTGACGCAACAGGTGTTGACCACGACCAGTTGAGTTTGTTCCGGCCTTTCGGCCTGAGTCCAGCCCAACTGTTCGAGAAGCTGCCTGATTTGCTGACTTTCGTACTGATTGACCTTGCAGCCGACTGTTTTTATGGAAAAAGCCTTCATAATATGATATAATCTATAGCCGCCAGAAGGTCTTTACAAGACCGAGCGGCAAAAATAAAAAGTAAAGATACGGAGTGTGTTGAATCGACGGTTTAATTATTAGTGTGTCGTATTCCGGTTCTTAAGGTGCCTCTATTCGAAAAAGGGCAATATTATGGCAGCAGTCACCAATTCGGTCTGGGCAGTAGACCTCGGAAATAATTCGCTGAAGGCTTTGAGGCTTTCCAATGCTACAGGTGTCCTCGAGGTCCTTGACTTTGATGTGATAGAGCACGGCAAAATCCTTTCGGGCAAAGGCGTCGAAGAGCTCGAAAGAAGTGAACTTATCGCCCTGACGCTTCGCCAGTTTATTCAGAATCACGCCCTCGATAAAGACCCTGTAATTATATCATCGCCAAGCCAGAATAGTTTTGCCCGTTTTGTTAATCTGCCGCCGGTGGAACCCAAGAAAATTCCTGAGATTATCAGGTTCGAGGCGGTCCAGCAGATACCATTTGATATAAACGATGTCCAGTGGGACTGGCAGCTTATGGAAAAAGATTCGGGCGGGGAAAACCGCATCGGCATCTTTGCCATCAAAAATGAAGTCATAAACTCAACAATTGAGCACTTCCAGAGAGAGGACATCCAGATTCGCTACATACAGATGTCGCCTATGGCGATTTATAATTATGCCCTCTACGACCGTTCCGACCTCGCAGGGGCGTCTGCCGATGAAGCAATGGTCATCCTGAATATGGGGGCCGAATACACCGACCTTGTCATCTGCACAAAGTCGGGCGTCTGGCAGCGTTGTATTCCAATGGGCGGCAACGCTTTCACAAAGGCAATTTCAGAGGCGTTTAAAATCAGTTTTGAAAAGGCGGAAAAACTGAAAAGAAATGCCACAACCAGCAAATATGCCCGTCAAATCCTGCAGGCAATGAAACCGGTGTTTTCCAATTTCGCCTCCGAAATCCAGCGGTCCATAGGTTTCTACAGCAGCTCTAATCCCGGGACAAGACTCGTAAAAATGATAACTATGGGAGGAGGAACACGGATGAGAGGCCTGCTCAAATATCTGCAGCAGAGCATCCAGATGCCGATAGAGCGGCCAGATTCCTTTGAAAAACTTTCTTTGTCGGCGGATGTGTCGGCGGCAAAATTCCACGATGATGTCTGCGACCTCGGCATAGTGTATGGCCTCGGACTCCAGGCTCTCGGTATGGCTAAAATCGAAAGCAACCTGCTGCCTCGAAATATCGCAAGGTCTATGATGTGGGCGGGCAAGGCGAAATATTTCTATGTCGCTTCCTTTATCCTTTTGCTTGTCTCTGCTCTCGCCTTTCTGCGGGTCATCGTTGACAATGCCGGCTATAACGGCAAAAAACCCATAAGAGCTAAAATTGACGCTGTTGTTTCTGAAGCAAAACAGGCAGAACAACTGTTGAGGGAAGAGCAGGACAAGGAACCTCTCGCAAAGGCTGATATAAGCAGGCAGTTTGACATCTTTGGTTACAGAGATGTCGTGCCTTCATTGATGCAGACTATCCTGTCGGCCCTGCCCAACGAAAAGAATAATCCTGAACCTGAACAGGCAGACCTCTATCGGGCCTTTGCAGCAGGTGATGTCGAAAAGGTAACCAAGACCGAACGGGGCCAGCGAAAGCAGATATTCATAACAGGTATGTCTATCCGTTTTGTCGAAGATTTATCCACCGCCTCTTTTGCCGACCAAACGACCGGCGCCAAGCTAACCACTTATACTGCTAACATAAACCCCCAGGCAAATGCCGCCGCCGTAAAACAAAGACTGCTCGATGAACTTTACAAAAAGAGAATGCCCGGCGATCAACAGGCAGTCCAGCAGCCAACCGAAGAAACTGCCCAGCAGCCTCAGGAAGGAAAAAGCAAGGCCGGTTTTGTTGTAATCATTGTCGGGTACAGCCCTTATAAGGATATTACCAGACTGGTTGACCCGCTGGGAGTCGGCGATGACCGCAGCCGATGGGGGTTTATTACTCGTCTTAAAAATATTGACAAAATTTCCGACGTGAATTCATTTGTCCTGTATGATGCGAACAGCACTCAAAATTTTACATATAAAATCAACGAGGTATCGTCTGCTGAGGGTGTTCCCGCGGGCGTGGGTGTTCCCAGTCAGAGAGTGATAGAAGTAAAAAGGAATACTGACGTAAGTCAGCCTTTAGGTTCACGATTTTTGTCGTTGCAGGGCAACAAAATCACCGAAACAATCCTGATTGACCCGATGACTAGGGAAATAATAGACAAGGTCGTCAAATATAATGAGGACGGCAGCAGAGCAACAGATAACACCGGAAGAGTCGCTTACGAAGTCAACGACCACTGGTTTGAGATAAAAGTGAAATTCCTTTGGACGAAGGTGCCGCCGGAGATAGCGGCTTTGGCTCAAAAAATATAATTTGTGCTTGGTTTTCTTTTGCTGATAACAGGTGAGTATTTATGAAATTATCGTCAGTCAAAAGTGTCTTTCAGAAGTTCAGTTTCTTCAAGGACTATTCATCCCTTATCGTTCCTGCCCTTTTAGCGATTATAGCAGCCCTGTTTTTTGTTCCTATGACGCTGATGCAGCGCAGTCTGGCAAACAGGATTGAAAAACAGAGCGTGGCAAAAGAAAAAATGATAGAATCCCTCCGCAATGTCCCCTCCGGCAAACAGTGGATGAAGCAGCGAGAGCGAGAGGTTTCTATTCGCGATGATGCCAACAATATCGCACAACTGGCAGAGCAGAGCAGTCAGCGTCAGCTGCTCAGTTATAGTGTTTTTCCGGCTCCAAAAGAGGTATCGCGGCAGATTTTTGAGCAGTTCGGCGGGCAATATCGCACCGCTATAGGGGCTTGGGCATCTGACCTGCACGCACGCGAGTGTCCAACTCAGGCGGAACTGAGCAAAAGCCGTAACAGGGCTGCCGACGTTGATGCCTCTTCCGAATCTGATATGCCGGAAACAGACAGGATTATCATTGACCACTTATGCAACCAGGTAGCGCAATCCGTAAATGTCTATTTTGACCCTGCAAATATAGCAGGTTACAAATTCTGGGATGGGTATCAGTATAGCAATGTGGAAAAGTCTGTTGGGGACTGCTGGTATTGGCAGATAGGTTACTGGATTATAGAAGATGTTTTCCAGACCGTCAAAGCCCTCAATGCCGGTTTGGCCAACGTTTTGACCGCACCGGTCAAAAGGATTGTGGATATAAGCTTTTCTTCTGATTCCGCATCGGATACAGCCTCGCCGGCAGGAACATTTCTGCCCTTTGCGGCAGCTGACCAGACAGGAATGCCGCAATATGTTACTTCCCTTCGGGCGGACCCGATGCCGCCTTTGACCGCCAGGGTTTCAAATAACCGCTTTGATGTAGTTCATTTCAGGCTTTCTGTTGTTGTCAGTGCAAAGGCTGTCCCGCAGTTCTTGCAGCAGCTGTGCAGCGGAAAAACCCATAGCTTCAGAGGTTTTCATAATGAATTGACCGAGGAAAAGATTTTTCATCATAATCAGATAACAATACTGGGAAGCGATTTCGAGGCCGTCAACCCGGAAGATGGCGGCAACAAGTTCTATCGGTATGGTTCGGATGGTGTGGTGCAATTAGTGCTGCGCTGCGAATATGTCTTTGATGAAAAAGGATATGATGCGATAAAACCGCCTTCCGTGCGGAAAGACCTTGACAGCAGAATACAACAGTCTGCTTCGCAGCCGCAGCCTTGACTGTTTGGCATAAAAAACAAAGATGGATAAATTGAAATATAACGCTGAAATAATTCGATAAATAAAGTTCAAAAGACAGAACAATGAAAACAAAGTGAGAACAAATATGGTCAGGAAAGAAGCAAGCTTTTTTGAGAAATATGTTGAAAAAATCGTCCTGCTTATTGTTTGCGTTATTTCTGTGTTTCTGTTCTTTTATTATGTTATTTTAGGCCCGTGCAAGGTGGCTGTTCGCGGTAAGAATTTAGGCCCGTCTCAGGTTGATGATTACCTTCTGAAAGAAGCTGAAAAAGTACGCGAGAAACTCAATGAAAAACCCCAGAAAGTTGCACTGCATCAGCCGGAGGTTGTGGATTTCACTAAAAAGATGGCGTCAGCAATTACTCTCGATGATAATTTATATCCATGGATACCTTCATACGTCCGGTCTTCAGGAGTCCAGTCCAAATATAATCTGCCGGAAATACCGCCAATCGAGCAGGTTCAGCTCGAATACATCAGGGCTGTCGCTTATGTGCCGCGGGTCGAAATCAATCAGGATAATCTCTATAGTCAGGCAGTTTCTGAAGCAAACGATATCGACCTTGTCACCGTTGAATTTAAGTTTGATATCGCAGCCCTGTATAAGAACTTTAATGGCACCTTCGCAGGCCCCAAGGTAAAAGAACAGTGGCAGGATAAAACCCTTGCTGAGCCTCTGTTTGCCGCTGTTCAGTTGCAGAGGCAGGAAATGCTGCCGGATGGCAGATGGAACCCTGATTGGCAGGATATCCCGAGAAGCAAAATTGATAATTACGGGCAGCTTCTCAATATAGTTGAGGATGTTGACAAACTTCCAACCGGCGGTATGCAGGTCAGACTTCTTCAGTATAAGGACAAGAGTGTTCAGAGAGACCTTCTTCAGCCCGATTGTTACAGAATCGCGTCCCCAAAGGAAGAATGGTTTCCGCCCTCTTTGCATTCGAAGTACATAACAATTCTCGAAGATGAGCAGCGCAAACAAAAACGTGAAACGGCTGCGGCAGAACTCGAACGCAGAAGAACAAACCTGAACGTTCCGGGTACTGGCGGCCGCATCACAGATCCGAGAATTGCCGCCGCCACAATGACCACAACAACGGAGAATACAGACTGCCTTTGAGCCGCTTTATAAGGAATTTGACAAGATTTTGATTACCGATACAACCGATTTGTCAAAAATGGCCGAACCTTTAACTGTCTGGGCTTTTGATGATACTGTTCAGCCGACAAAAACATACAGATACAGAATTCGTCTCGGCGTTTTCAACCCGATAGGAGGTACAGATAGGTTTGTTGATAACAGCAATCCGCTGAAAAATAAGGTTATTTTGTGGACTGATTTTTCCGAACCGAAGCAGGTAGTGCAGATTCCGGCTAAATTGTACTTCTTTGCTCAGTCTATCGAAGAGATGAAAAAGAAGGTGACCGTTCTTGTAAGTCGTTACAGCCTCGGTCGCTGGTCCACCAAAGATTTTAAGGTCACTCCCGGCGAAGCAATTGGCCAAAAGGTAGAGAAAAGCAGTTCTGGAGATGGAATCGATAATGTCGCCCTTGCATGGCAGTTCGGTGTTACGACGCCTCGAGAGATTGATTACTCAACAGGCGCCGTCTTCCTCGATGTGGTTCAGATGACCGACTGGACGGGAGGCAGCAATCTGTATTCGCGTGTTTTCTTTGAAATGCTTTACAGCGATGACGGTTCAAAAATTCAACGTATGCCCATTGGCGACAAATTCTGGCCGGATGACCTGCGACAGGCTTATTATGCTGTTAAAGCCGGTGAAAATGCACCGAAGAAGCCTCTGCGTGCGTGGAGCGATGGCAAGGAGAGGGTAAAACAACAAATCCTCGACCAGAGGCAGAAGCAGCCCGCGACCAACATGCCGGGTTTGCCGCCCGGGATGACGCCCGAAATGTACGAGCAGATGATGATGAAGAGGGGCGGCGCCTACGCGGTAATCTAAAAACGTCTGACGTTAGATATATCGCCACTCCTATTCTGCCATTCTGATTGTGCCGTGTGATTATATTTTCATCAAACCTGCTTACGGCAAAATTATTTGAGAGAGTCCAACCATAGACAACTGATTGTTGTTAATTTATAATACCTGCTCCAATATCTAAATGCATCTCCCTGGCAAGTGATAGGACCGGCTGGGACAGTCACAATGGATTCTGCAAATCCCTGCGTCGGCGCACATACGCCGGTAATACGAGCGCCCGGCAGCGGGGCAATAGCGGGAATCCGCCAGTATGGCTTGGCAATTGTAAAGGGTGAAAATTACACAGCCCGTGTCTTGCTGTCGCCTGCTGCCTCGACTTGCGTCGAGAGACGCAGAGGCACGTAAGACGGCAGCGGGGGGCTTTTTTTTAACTTAGAACTAAAAACTCAAAACTATTGACGTTCGCCTTCGACTTTGTGCGGCAGTTTTTCGAGAGGGCAGCCTGCACATCTCGCAACAGGCCGGCAAAATTCCTTGCCGCAGCGGACAAGCAGGGCGTGATACTCATTAAACGTTTGAACATCCTCGTCAAGATTATCCGCAAAAAGCCGCTGAAGCTCGGCATAGTCAAAAGGCGGCTCAATCAGATTGTGCCGAGCGGCAATCCGGGCGGTGTATGCATCCACAACAAAGACAGGCCGCCCGAATGCATAAAGCAAAATCGAATCTGCCGTTTCCGGCCCGATGCCGCTAACCGACAAAAGTTCCTCTCTTAATCGGCTTGTTGCGACAGCCTCGATGTTTTCGAGTTTGCCATCATAATTATCGAAAAGCCAGTTGAGCAGATTTTTCAGCCTCTTTGCCTTGATATTGAAGTAACCTGCCGGCCTGATTAGTTCCGCGAGTCTTGCAATATTTATCCGATGCAGCTTTTCCGGTTCAAGGCAGCCGGCAGCCTTCAAATTCGCAATCGCCTTTTCGACATTTGTCCAGTTTGTATTCTGTGTAAGAATTGCTCCGACAATTATTTCGAATTGCCCTTCCCCCGGCCACCAGTGCTGTGGGCCAAATCTCTTCAGCAGGCAGGCGTAAATTTCAGTTAAGCTTTCTCTAATCATAATAAGTAGTGAGCCTGTCGAACTAAAAACCAGCCGGCTCGCCAATACCGCTGTTCCTTTGAGCAGGTTTTTTCCGATAATACCTTAATTACTTTACTGGTTCGGCTATTGTAATTGATGATTGCGTAAAGTAAACTTTGCGAAAACGAAAATTATTAAAAAATACTGCAAAGCGTCGCTTGAAATAATTGCAGGGATGAAGGTGTTATTTTGAAACGATTACAGTGATGGCAAAAGCCAATGGTGTAAAAAAGAAACGCAGCTACGGCATAAATCAGACTGCTTAACTTCTCGAAAAATTCATATCTTGAGCGGACCAGCCGACCGATTTACGCTGCTGTATTTCTGCTGCCATTTATCGTTTTTTATGAAGTAGGCACAATTCTTATCAACACCGATGTACTCAGGCAGTCGCAGATTCGAGTCGTTGCGTTTGTCTGGCTGCAAAATTTTTTGGAGTATCTCGGTTTTGCAAGCAAGTTTGCCTGGATGGCGCCGCCGCTGGCAGTCCTGATTATCCTGCTCTCGCTCCAGACTGTTTCCCGCAAAAGCTGGAAGCTTCTCCCCGCAGACCTGTGGAAAATGGCTGTCGAATCCATCCTGCTGGCTGTGCCGCTGCTTCTCTTTAGTATGGTTCTGATAAGTTCTCCCCGCCAGCCCGCTGCACCTGATGCTGTGGGCAGCAATATAAAGTGTCAGTTTCAGCTCGATGGAAAAATTACACCCTGTTCCGCCGGGCGTATAAATTCGCCTTACAGCCCTCCGGAAGACACCGGCGCCGCCCAGCCTCAGTCGGGCGCCCTGGCGAACATTGTCACTGGTATCGGAGCCGGCATTTATGAGGAGCTGATATTTAGGCTGATTTTGATTAGCGTTCTTATGATTGTCCTCTACGACATCTGCGGGTTTTCTCATGGCAACGCAATAATTCTCGCTGTTGTTTTTTCAGCCGCCCTCTTTTCCGCTCATCATCATATTGACTTTTGGTCGGGCAGGCACACCGAGGCTTTTGAGCTGACGCGTTTTTTGTTTCGGACAATTGCAGGCGTTTATTTCGCCGCTCTTTTTTCCGTCCGCGGTTTTGGAATTACCGCCGGCACGCACGCCTTTTATGACATCATTGCCGTTTTCATAAACGCATACATTGGCAGGGGTTAAAAAATATTTAAAATCCGGCCAATTTGCAAAAAATTTTTCGTTAAATTTCGCCGCCGTTACTCTTTTGATTTTCGCCTCTTGTGAAATTTGCGTCCTATAAGGCAGACAAACCGCATTATCAATACTGGTATTACGCTTGAACAGAACTCGCCTTTTTAATATAATGATTTTGAACTTGATTGTTCTTTTTTCATTGAGGTTTCCTATGGAATCACCACAGGTCAACGTAGCGATTGACGGTTTGACTTTCAGTCTCTTTCAGAGACCGCTGCATCCGGAACTTTTCAACATCTACGCTCAGCGCGACCTGAAAACTGAAAAATACCAGGCCCTTATATGGATTACCGGCTGCACTCACGTCGCCAGCGTCTTTACCGGCGATGCCTGCTTAAGCGAGGTTATCAGCATTCCCAATCAGCTTCTGCCCGTGCGCGGCCTGATTGAGCGTTTTCAGTTCAAAGGCCCGAAAACCCACAAATGCACCTTGAGCAAAGGCGTAAGCTATATGACCGACTTTCAGGTCGAAAAAATGTCGGCAAGTCTCTATATGCAGAGTCAGGCGGACCTCGAACGTTTCGCAAGAACAAGAGGCGTCCTCGTCAAATTTCCGGAACTCGAAAGCGCCGGCCTTCAGCCTTTCTGCTATGTCGATTTCGAGGCCAAGCCGAACGAGCTGCACATCCACACCTTCGCCGCCTACCCCGAACAGGTGACCATAATCAAAACCCAGTCCCTCTTCGACTTCCACTAATCCTTTTTCGCGCGTATTGCATAGTGCGTAATGCGGATTTCGTATCCCTAACCTGAGCTCAAGCATCTAGTTGCAACCAGCTTTTTCCTTCAAAACTATTTGCTTTATAGGGGGATGGTTTGTAGAATTCAAACAGTTTTCAATGCAGGAGCGTAGGAAAAACAAAAATGGCGGCGCCAAAGGAAATTGTGCATCTTATCGAGACCTTTGAACGGAATCTGGATAGTTATAAAGGTCCGCATTACAACGAGGCACAGCTTCGCCGTGAATTTATCGACCCTTTCTTTGAAGCCCTCGGCTGGGACATAGAAAATAAGCAAGGCTTCGCCCCAGCATACAGAGAAGTTATAAATGAAGATGCTATTAAGGTTGGTGCTGCCACAAAGGCGCCCGATTACTCTTTCCGCATCGGCGGTGTGCGAAAATTCTTTGTCGAGGCCAAAAAACCTGCTGTCGACATAAAAAATGACCCTGAACCCGCTTACCAGCTTTGCCGTTATGCCTGGTCTGCTAAACTACTACTTTCAATCCTTACCGACTTCGAGGAATTCGCAGTTTATGACTGCCAATTTCGACCAGAACAATCCGACAAGGCTTCTTCAGGCAGAATTATGCTCTTAACTTACAAGGACTATCCCGATAACTGGGACAAAATCACAGAAATATTCAGCAAAGACGCCATCCTCAAAGGTTCTTTTGATAAATTCATCACCTCGACAAAAACAAAAAAAGGGACAACTACCGTCGATATCGAATTCCTCAAAGAAATCGAAAAATGGCGGGATATGCTTGCAAAGAATATCGCCCTGAGGAACAGAAAATTAGAAATTCCGGAAATCAATTTTGCCGTCCAGCGAATCATCGACCGCATAATTTTCCTGAGAATGTGCGAAGACCGAGGCATCGAACCTTACCGTCAGCTCCAGACAATCAGCACCGGCAGCTCAACCTACTCGAGACTTTGCGAACTTTTCGAGAAAGCTGATACCAAATATAATTCAGGACTCTTTCATTTTCGCAAAGAAGCGGGGTATAACGAGCCGCCCGATGAGCTTACTCCCAATATAGTTCTCGATGATGTGCCCTTAAAATGGATTCTTCACACCCTTTACTATCCGCAGTGCCCTTATGAATTTTATGTATTCCCTCCTGAAATTCTCGGCAACGTCTATGAACAGTTCCTCGGAAAGGTTATCCGCCTAACGCTGGCTCACAAAGTCAAAATCGAGGAAAAACCAGAAGTCAAAAAGGCAGGCGGCGTCTATTACACCCCCTCATACATCGTTGACTACATCGTAAAAAACACCGTCGGCAAACTTATCGAGGGCAAAACTCCTAAACAAATCGAATCAATAAAAATCCTCGACCCCGCCTGCGGCTCAGGCTCTTTTCTCCTCTCTGCCTATACTTGCCTGTTAAACTACATCCGCGACTGGTATGTCCAGAATAGTCCCGAAAAATACCCAAAGCAAATTTATCAACTCAGGGCAGGCCATTACTTTCTTACTATCGCTGAAAAGAAAAAAATCCTTCTCAATAATATCTTCGGCGTCGATATCGACACGCAGGCCGTCGAAGTGACCAAGTTAAGTCTTTTGTTAAAAACCCTCGAAAATGAAAATCAGGATACCCTCAGTCTTTTCCGCGAAAGAGCCTTGCCCGACCTCGCCAATAATATAAAATGCGGCAATTCCCTTATCGGCCCAGACTTCTACGACAATCTCGAACCCGACAAGATTAATGACGAACTCCGTCAAAAAATTAACGCCTTCGACTGGCAAAAAGAATTTCCCCAAATCTTCTCCCGAAAATCCCCCGGCTTCGACGCAGTAATAAGTAATCCACCTTGGGTTGATATAAAAGGAATGGATCCCCAGCTCGTCGACTTTTATTTCGTGTCTTACTCTACTACTCAAAATCGCATGAATATTTATGCTACTTTTCTTCAAAAAGCCATAGAATTGCTCCGACCAAAAGGCCTATTGGGTTTTATCACCCCAAACTCATATCTTACCCAGAGTTCTTATAAGAATCTGCGTCAATTTATTCTACATCATAGTTCGCCTTTGAACATTGTTCGAATGCCTGATGCTGTCTTTCCTAACGTTAAAGCCGAAAGCGTAATTGGTATTTTTATTAAATCCAAAAATGAGAAGTGTTCTCTCCTTGTATATCCTCCCCATGCACATATCTCTTCTATTTCAGAGGACGACGCGATCATCATCAAGACTGTAAACCCTCGATTGTGGGGAAAATCCGTCGATTTTATATTTAACATTTTTACCGGTAATGACGAACAAAATATACTGAAAAAGCTCTTATCAGGAAAATCCCAATTATCTGACATCTGTGATTTTTGTTTAGGCTTAACCCCTTATGACAAACACAAAGGACACACACGAGAACAGATCGAGAATAAAGTTTTTCACGCCCGCTCAAAAAAAGACGAATCCTTTAAGCCACTTTTATCAGGTGCTGGAATTACGCGCTATTCTGTTGAATGGGACGGTGCTCAATGGATCAAATATGGAAATTGGCTAGGGGCACCAAGACAACCAAGGTTCTTTCGAAACTCCCGAATTCTTATTAGACAAATCATTAGCGGTGATCCCTTGAGGATTTATTGCGGTTGTACCAAACAAGAACTTTATAATACTCAAATTGCATTCAATATTCTGTTAAAACAAGGCATGTCTATTTCTCTCAAATATATCCTCGGGATTTTGAATTCAAAATTAATAACCTTTTACCATCGATATCTCTTTCTGGACCAATCAAAGAAAACTTTTCAAAAAATTTTGATCCAAGATGCTAAGAAATTCCCGATTTATATGCCGGACTTCGGAAATCCAGTCGACAAATCCAAGCACGATAAAATGGTCAAACTTGTTGAGAGGATGTTGGATTTGTATAAAAAATTAAATGCTGCAAAAATCCCCGACCAGAAGGTTCGCATCCAGCGGCAGATTGACTCTACCGACCGCCAAATCGACCGCCTCGTCTATGACCTTTACGGCCTGGCCGATGAAGAAATCGCAATAGTGGAAGCGGAAAAGGTTGTAAATGCGAAACGTAAATGTTGATATTCGGCAACATTTACGCAATCACTTTGCCGTAAAACCATTATAGAGAATTAGCCGCAAAAACCCATTTTTTATGTTGATTTTTTGCAACAGACTCATCCTTTCGGCACAAAATACGCATCTTAAAACAAAGGAACAATCTGCAGGATTGATATTATCGGCACCATTAAGTTCATTCTATTGATAGTCTGATAATAAAACCAGCAACAAACTGATTTTTTAACATTTAGGTATGAATTTTGCATAATACTGACTATTAAGCAGCAGTCTGGCTTTGGAGGATGTGTTGCAGTAAAACTTGTGGTGAGTTTGTCGAACCATCTCGGAACATCTCGGTAGAGGAGTGAGGGTGATGGACAAGGCGGCTTTTGAAAACAAATTAAGGGAATTGGCCAGCGAATTTGGGGCCTTTGAATCCCGTTATGAAGGGCTGGCCAATGCGACACAAGAGCAAAAAACGAATCCCGATATGCCGGGGAAGGAAAACTTCGATGCCCTCGAAGACTCCCTCGATTTCCTGAAGGTCTGTGTCAAGTATATGCGTTTCGACCTTGACGCCACCCACAGGGAAAACCAGTACCTTCGTAAATTACTCGAAGACCTTAACGGCTAATCCGGTTTTTTGCTGTTGGCATCCGCCGGTTTGGTCGGCTGCGGTATTTTCAGTTCCTGCGGCTTGTTCACTTCTCCTGTAGTCGGCACAGGTGTGATGGTTGGCTTCACCTGCATTTGAATCATTGATTGAACGACCTGCACTATTTCCATCAGATGCGTCTTCGGCAATGCCATATCAATCGTTACGCTTCCATTATCCATCTTGCCGGCAAAGACGAGATTGCTTTTCGTTGGGATATTCATTTTAGGCCATATCGGCATCGCCATCGGCAGAAAATCGAAACACCGAACAAGATTGAATGTGGCGATTAAATCGGCCTTTTCCGAGCCGGGCAGCACAGCCATTGCGTCCTTGACTTCCGAGCAGACCTCCATCGGGCCGCCCGCCTTTACCTTGTCCATCAGCTTCTTTAATTTCGCGTCGCTGCCCTCCCCGATTGCACAAACAAACAGATTATTGACAATCGCCCAGCGATACGTGAAGCCGTCGCTATACATCCGTTTTATCATTTGCGCCTCCGGTGAATTTGCGTCAGCAAGTTTCATTGTCAGCACCGCAGAATCAATCGACACACCGTTATAATTTTCTACACCTCTTTTAACGGTCATACTACACTGAATCGGCATTCCCAAATCCTTGTAAAAGTCGTTTATGACTCCGCTATTTACAAGTTCCACGCCCTCGTCAACTGCCTTGTTGAATTTGTCTTTGTCTGAAATTTCGGAAATAATAACTTCAGAAAAAGGCGGCTTGCTGTTTGGGTCTATAGATGCCGAAATAGCATCATTGCCGCCAAAGACGGCAGCCATATCATTTGCGAGTGCCTGAATCTTTGCCGCTTTTTCGGGAGAGGTTTTTTTGCTGAACCAGTCGGCAAACAGCTTGGTGGCCTCAGAATTAAGTTTGCCCGTTATATTGCCGGAAAAATTCAACATCACCCCGTTCTGCAGGTATGGCCGCAGCTTGTTTTCCTTTTTTGTTGCCACTGGTGTGAACAGTTCTGCCATTTTTGTCCCCGGCAGTGCAGCAGCAGTAATGCCGATGGATAGACAATCCGGCTGGGGTTTAATTGTTAAACTCACATATTTCGACTGGCCAACAAAACCCTTAATAACGTCAAAATAAATATCCATTATGCCGGCGGGAGGGCCGGCCTTTCCAAAAGCCCCCGGAGGCATTTGTTCAAATTGTTTTTTCATTGCCTCGAAGGCCGCTGTGATTTGAGGGCCGAAGGTCTTTTCTACCTGCGGCATATTGCAATAAATCCAGACCGGCCCTGAAGCAGCCCGGGCTGAATCCAGACTCGATGCAAGCGATTTAAATTCCGCACCCGCCACTGACTTTTTCAGGGTGAGCAGACTGCCGTAGTCTACGTCCGGCGGCTTTACAAAAACGAAGTTGCCGACCTGTGTAACAAGCCCACCTATTTTTAGAGTTGATATTCCATTTGCATCCGGCGGATTTAAATTCGGGCTTGAGCCGACTAATTTCTGATAATCTGCCACGGGGATAACTATGGTTAGCATTTCTTCAAACGATTTGCCGCCGCCTGCATCGGCGAAGACACCAAAGCTGCCGCTCGTGTTGATGCCGTCCAGGGATGGATTTCCAAAAATCTTTGCCAGACCCATCCGCACCGCCATTTGTGTCCCCATCATAGGCGGCAAAATGCCGGAGAGGTACTGGTCTGTCTGGCTTAATGTAAAATCAAGATTGTTAATCTGAATGCAGAAAAGACTGTCGGCTGGGATGATTTTTAGAATCTCATTATCTGCTCCCAATGCTGCTGCATTGACCAATAAAAGCATTGTCAAAAATGAAATTGCAGTTTTCCTGACTGGGTTTAAGTTAATCACTTTTTGGACTCCTAAAAAAATTTGTTTGTTTTAGTACATCGAGTTTTCCCGACTTTGTACTCCATTGTGATTAGAGGATACATAAAAGTCTGAAAAAATCAAGAAATTTGGTACAATAAAATTTGCAGGCGAAACCCTCATTTTTCACCCGACAATTCGAAAGCCCAACGGCATTTTTGCCGATTTAAACCTTTATTCTTTATTGCCTGCTCTTTGGTCCGAAAACGAACAACAGGGTATGTTTGAGCGTTATAATATAGAGGCCGGCTCGTTTGTTGTGAAGATAGCAGCAGCCGGTTAAAACTCTATGTTTTGACAGCGTGCTTTACATCGCTATAATGAAGACAAGGTGGTAGGCCGATATTATTATCTGGAGGCCAAAAACCGCTTTCAGGGTCTGGAAAAAGGACGGATGGTTGCTTGCTGCCTTGAAGTGATTAAAGTTTTATGAGGTGAAAGATGTTTGAACGTTTTACAGACAGGGCAAGAAAAGTGATGGCTCTGGCGAATCAGGAGGCACAGCTTTTTAACCACGAGTTTATCGGCACAGAGCATATACTTCTCGGGCTTGTTAAGGAAGGCAGCGGCGTCGCCGCTACCGTCCTTAAAAATATGGATATTGACCTCAAGAAGCTGCGTCTTGCCGTTGAAAAAATGGTGCACAGCGGCCCGGATATGGTGACGATGGGAAAGCTGCCGCAGACCCCCAAGGCCCGCAAGGTCATAGAATACGCAATCGATGAGGCGAGAGCGCTTAACCACAATTACATCGGCACAGAACACCTTTTGCTCGGCCTGCTTCGTGAAACAGACGGTATTGCCGCACAGGTGCTTATGAGTCTCGGCGTAAAACTCGATGATGTCCGCGAGGAGGTCTTGAATCTGCTTGGCGCCGGAATCGATGAGGCATCGGCGGGTCTTGATATGAATATGAAAATGGGCCCGGCCAGTTCCGTCGGCAGAACCTCAACGAGGGCAAAAAGCAAAACGCCGGCGCTCGACAGCTTTGGCAGAGACCTTACAAAGCTCGCTGAGGACGACGAACTCGACCCTGTCATTGGCAGAACAAACGAGATTGAACGCCTGATACAGATTCTCTGCAGGCGAACGAAAAACAACCCTGTCCTCCTCGGCGAGGCAGGCGTCGGCAAAACCGCAATTGTCGAAGGTCTGTCCCAGCAGATTGTCAAAAACCAGGTCCCTGAACTGCTCAAAGAAAAACGCATCGTTGTCCTCGACCTCGCTATGATGGTGGCGGGAACTAAATACAGGGGACAATTCGAGGAAAGAATCAAGGCCGTTATCAACGAAGTAAGAAGGGACAAAAACGTTATCCTCTTTATTGATGAGCTGCACACCCTCGTAGGCGCAGGCGGCGCAGAAGGCGCTATTGACGCATCGAATGTCCTCAAGCCCGCCCTTGCTCGCGGCGAGGTGCAGTGTATCGGTGCTACCACGCTCGATGAATACCGAAAATACATCGAAAAGGACGGCGCACTCGAAAGACGATTCCAGACGATTATCGTTGAACCCCCTTCGAAAGATGAGACCCTCGAAATCCTGCGCGGCCTGCAGGACCGCTATGAAAAGCATCACAAGGTGCATTTTACCGATGAGGCGCTCTTTCAGGCGGTTGAATTATCGTCAAGGTATATTTCCGGCAGATGTCTGCCCGACAAGGCTATTGACGTCGTCGATGAGTCCGGAGCGAGGGTGAGATTGAAGAATATGACGCCGCCGCTGGACCTGACAGAGATTGAGACAAAAATTGAAAAGCTCCAGAAGGAAAAGGATGAGGCCGTCAGAAGCGCAGATTACGAGCTGGCTGCATCGCTGCGCGATGAGGCACAGAGGCTGCTCGATAAAAAGAACAAACTACAGCGAAAATGGTATGAGGATAATAAGGAGACAGCCGGCGTCGTCGATGCCGAAATCATCGGCGAGGTCGTAAGCAAAATGACCGGCGTACCTCTTACAAAGCTCGAAAAGAAGGAGGCGCAGCGGCTGCTCGAACTGGAATCCGAGCTTCATAAACGCGTCGTTTCACAGGACGATGCGATAACCGCAGTTGCCAAGGCTATCAGACGAAGCCGATGCGGAATGAAAGACCCCAACAGACCGATGGGCTGCTTTGTATTCCTCGGGCCGAGCGGCGTCGGAAAAACACTGCTCGCAAAGGCGCTGGCCGAATTCCTCTTCAACGACGAAAGTGCCCTTATCCAGCTCGATATGAGCGAATTTATGGAAAAACACAACGTAAGCCGGCTCGTCGGCGCACCCCCGGGTTATGTCGGTTATGAAGAGGGAGGCCAGCTTACGGAAAGAATCAGACGAAGACCTTACGCAGTCCTGCTGCTCGATGAAATCGAAAAGGCTCACCCCGATGTCTATAATATGCTCCTTCAAATAATGGAAGAGGGAAGATTAACCGACAATTTCGGTCGAAATGTCGACTTCAAAAATATCATCCTCATTATGACCAGCAACATCGGAGCGGACCTGATAAAGAATCAGGCAGGTTTCGGCTTCGGCAAACGAACTGCTGAGGCTTCATACGAAAAAATGAAGGAACTTCTGCACAAAGAGGTCGAACGCCACTTCAGACCGGAATTTCTCAACCGTATCGACGATGTGATTGTCTTCAGACCGCTCTCAAAAGAGGTCTGCAGACAATCGTTGGATACGAGCTGAACAAAGTATTTAAACGGATAATTGAGCACGGTCTGAAGCTCGAGCTTACCGACGCTGCCAAGGAATTCCTTCTCGAGAAAGGCTATAATCCCGAATTTGGCGCAAGACCTCTGCGAAGAGCCATCGAACACTACATCGAAGACCCGCTCTCGGAGGCAATGCTCAGAAATGAATTCAAGAGCAAAAACCTTGTCAAAATCGACGTCAGAGACGAAGACCACCTTAAACTCGAGGGCGTTGAAACCGGCGAACCCGCACCGGCAGCGGCCGGCAAGAAACAGGAAGAAGTAAAAACCGATTCCCAAAGCCCCTGATTTTATTTGCCTGCCTGCCGCTACAAGCCATTTCATAACTGTCATTCCCGTGATGGCTAAGGGTTAAGAGTTAGGGTTAATCCGCCGCAGGTCCGCCAGTGAGTTGTTCTATTGGTTCAAGCGGTTTGCCGGTTAATTGACGAGCCTTTAGGAACATTTTCCTGGCGAGGTTTGTAATTGAACCTGCCGGTATTGTCCGATTTGATATATTAGGCGATATATTTTTACCTGTTTTCGGTGTATCAGCCTTTAAGGTGGCTTTGGTCAATTGGTGATGGTCTTGCTGCCGGCCGCCGCAGGCCTCTGCCTGAAAATAAGGCGTCAGCGGATAGTCAACAACATAAGTTTTTCCCTTATGCCCTCGGATTTGCACAATCCCTGCCTGTCCGCAGGCCTCTATTAATTCTGCCGAAACCCCTTCTCTGGCTGCATACTCATCAATTGAAATAAGTGCAGCTCCATCCTGTATCAATCGTCCTGCATATTTATAATTTGTTTGCCCTGCATCGGTTTTCACGGCAACCCTCTGTGTAATTTCCTTCCTATTTTGTTTTCGGACGTTTAGTGTGGTTTACTTCAATATTTAATATACCCGGGAGTAGATGGGTATATTAGTATGTAAGTGTATCAGAAAAAGGTACAGAATCTCGATATACGAGATGCAAATTTACATTTACAATCTTCAGTTTTGCAGAGAGGAAAGATTTTCCTGCAGTCCGCCTTCGGCGGATTCCTGATGTGTGCTTTGTTCTTTGCCCGGCGTCTCCTGCATATTTTCATTCCAGATTCGGATACAGTCGCGTCCATTATCCTTTGCCTTATACAAAGCAGTATCGGCCCTTCGTATCAGCTCAGTGCCGCTGATTTTCTGGCCGGGCATTATCTGGGCGACTCCGCAGCTAACCGTCACAAAGAAATTTTCTCCAACCTTGATTTCGCGAGCCTTCTTTTGTATCCTTTCGAGCATCGTTATTGCCTCCTGAGCCTTTGTCTCGGGCAGGATTACCACAAACTCGTCTCCGCCAAAGCGGGCGACAATATCGGATTTTCTCTTTTGATTTTTCATACATTCGGCAAGTCTTTTGAGTGCAAAATCGCCTGCGACGTGGCCGAAGTTATCGTTGAGTTCCTTGAAATTATCGACATCCACAATGGCCACCGAAAAAGGCCTGCCGTATCTGTCCGTACGTGCGCATTCGTTGTTGAGCATATCCTCAAAGTATCGTCGCGAGCCAACCTTTGTAAGAGCATCAGTAAGCGAGGCGACTCTGGCATCCTGATATTGCGATACGTTTGTCAGGTGTAAGTTAAGAATATCTTTTAGGAGCTTGGCTTTATAGTGCAGCAGCGATTGGTTAAGAGCCTTTGAAGCTTCAAGACCGCACATGCACAAAAACCCTCTCAGGCTGCCGGCTCCTCTCGGCGAAATTCCTCTTATTTCATTGATTTTAAGCTGTATTACTAACCGGGGGCGGCTCGCACCCTCCTTCTGGCAGATTATAGGCAGACTGTCTATGCAAAGTCTGAACCCCTCTGGGCATTTTTCATCTTTGAACAGGTCTTTGAGGCATTGTCTTGGGCAGATGCAGTTATTATAGCCGGTAGGCACCGTCGCTTCCTGCTGCGACAGTGCGTCATCAGCACGGCGAGTAGCGTCAGATAAATCCTCCTGAAAATAGAGGACGCATCTTCTTGCATCAAAGAGCCGCGGTACCTCGTGGGTAACCATATCTGTTATTTCGACAAGATTAGTGCTTTTCAGGCACGCTGACAGCATCGCCACCTGTTCGGCAGCCATTCTGTCCTCGGTAAGCTGCTCGGCAACTACATCCCGCATCGAATATATGCTGACCGCTTTTCCATCCTGGACTATCGGAAGGTGACGAATGTGATTTGCAGCCATCAGCTCGCGGGCCTTGTATGGTTCTATATCAGGTGAGCACCAGATTACGTCCTTTCTCATTATTTCAGCAACGGTTGCTTTCTCAAGGTCGAGGGACGCAACAGCAATGCTGACAATGTCGCGTTCGGTGATTATACCGGCCAGCCTTTCGCATTTATCGGTAACAATCAAACAGCCTACGCCGTTACTGCACATTTTCCTGGCTGCTTCTGCGACACTTTCATCTTTGCAGATAGTTACAATTGTGCTCGGGTGTGGATTTGTTTTGTGTAATTCTTTAATCATTTTTCCCTTCTTCTTATTAAAATTAAGTGGTTAGCAGTTCTCACTGAAGGTTGATTATCGACTTTTGATAGCGACTTCTTTAAACAAGTGTAGATATTTTCCTGATACTTTTAGGAATAATACACACAGGTTTCTGGATACCCGCTTTCGCGGGTATGACAGATAAATCGGCATCTTTTCAACAGAGCAATACTCTATATCATTATTGTTTCATTGAAAAATTATTAAACATTCAAATTTTCACAAAAGAATCGAGCAATCGTTCCCTGAATATTTTCAAAAAAATGTCCTTTGGATGGAACAAAATATGGCCGATAACGTCTTAATAATAGGGATTAACTGCCCCCCTGCTTTCTTGCGAAAGCAAGAAGGGGGCTCTTACGCGAGAAAATGGTTATGAAAGCCGTCAAAATAATCAGCATCTTAACAGCAATAATTACAGTAGTTTTGTCCGCCTTTCCGCTCAAAGGCGGACCTGCCGTTTCGGCTTCCATGTCGGATGAAGGCTTCAGAAGGCCTCTGCCCCCGCTGCTGTCTTGCGGCAGCAAGACGCGGGGGGCAATATACTGGAAAGATTTAAATTGTCAAAGTTAGCCAAACCTGTAGTAGATAAAGACCAGGTTCCGCCTTTGGTCCAAGAAGCCCGCACCTTCGCTCTGTATCTCAACCCCCCGCCGACTGAACCACCCCCAAAACCCGTGATGCCTGCAAATCAGACGCCTGGTTTGCCCAGCCTGTCGGTTGGACCGCGTAGTTCATCGAGCCAGTTTAAGCTTATCGCAACCTTTGTAAGTCAGTCGAGTCCTCAGCTTTCTCTTGCACTTATAGACCTGCCGGGCGAAGGGTTCAAATGGGTCAGGCAGTCGGCGATGGTTGGCTATCTCGTTATAAATGAAATAAAGGACGGCTCGCTTGTCGTTCAGGATTCCGCCGGCGGCAGATTCAGTGTGCTGATTGAGCCGAGGCCGCAGCAGGTAAGCCTGGTCAAGGGTCCATCGCCTCTCTCTTCCGCCTTCGGCGGACCAACACCTATAGCGCCGCTGTTTCCTTCTGCCTTTGCGCCGGTTGAAACCGCTGCCTCACCTGCGGTCCGCCTTCGGCAGATTTCCGGACAGGACGGGTCAGCCGCAACTCAGACTTCTGCATCCGCCGAAGGCGGACCGTGGACGACGGTTGCCCAAACCGAGGCTCCGACCGCTGAGGAAGAGGCATTAGCCCAGAAGTTTATGAGCGAGCTTGATTCAATCGCTGTCAATTCCGGTGATGATGAGGCTGCCCTTGCGGAAAGCATGAAAAAAACTGATGAACTGATGAAAAAATATTTCTCCGACACCGGTGAGATAAAAGCCGACGGGCAGCAAACTCCTAAGAAAGACGATTTGAGCAAAAAATTAGACAAACCAAAACCTAATACCAATGACCCAAATTTAACCCGTCGGCAGCCCACCAGACGCAGACCTGGCTTTCCAAGTCCGCCGAAGGCGGATCCTGCCCAATAACGAGTCCGCCGCAGGCGGATTATTTTCTTGTTTTTATCGGCCTTTTCACGTCAAAAATGTGGAACTTTCCTTCCCTTTCTTCGTCTTATTATTATGGAAATATCGTCCGCCTGCGGCGGATTCGTGCGTGGTTCTTTGATGTCAAATACGTCTGGAAATCGGAGGTTTTGCAACAGTCGCACCGCAAAATGCCCGATAAATTGTTGGTGTCCGCCTTCGGCGGACTATATGCGCTGTATTTGCTACGGAGCCTTTTATGATGGTTGTCGATGAAAAGGTAAGATTGAGTTCTGCTCCGCCTTTGGTCCGCCCGAAGGCGGAAAGGCGGACAAAAATGGTGTTTTTGTTTGTTTTGTCTGTGGTCGTTTTATGCTGGTCCGCCGAGGGCGGATTCGCACAACAAAGCAGCGATACTGAATCTACAACCGCACCGGCCCAGCGTTACAGGGTCTTTTCCTTCAGGCATATTTCTGCTGGCCAGGCGAAGGCATATCTTGAAAAGGCAGCCATTGCTGTTGATAGTCAAATTGTCAAAGACAATATCATTTCCATAACAGCCTCGCAGCAGAACCTCGCACGGGCAGCCGAAGTTTTAAGACTTGTTGATTCTCAAAAACCCTTTGAAGTAAAAACGCTCGTTCCTGCTGCCCCTGTCTCCGCTCTGCCCTCTGCCGACCAGATTTCATCTCGGCTTGGAAACATTAAAATCGGCAGTTTCGCCAGCCCGCCTGTCGGCGCTGTCGATAAGGCCATAATAGATGTATCGGGCGACTCCGTCCTGATTATTGCGCCGCTCGAAAGAATCAAACAGATTGAACAGCTTCTTGTGCCGGCTTCCGCCTTCGGGCGGACCGAAGGCGGACCTGCACTTTTAGCTGACCAGAATCAGCCTGCCGATGCCAATATGTTCACTTTAAACAGCCAGCCCGAAATGGTTGCGACAAATTATGCAAAAGAGGATACGAATAGTTCCGACCTGCTCGCCGCTGCTGCTCTTCTCAAAATTAACTCGAGCGGCCTGCCCGGAACCGGTGCAAAAAAGGTTCAGGTAGCCGATGCCAACATTCCCGTCGGCTCAGACGCCAACGACCGTCAGCTTTCCGATGTCTTGGACAGGCTCGTCAATTCGCTCGGCAAAACAACCGCTCTCGATTCAAACAAACCTTCTGCCGGAGAACCTCAAAAAGGCCCCGCAGATTCAAATGAAATTACTCCCGCTGTACCGCCGAAGACACCGACCGGCGCCAAAGTTGAACAAAAATTCCCCGAGGAGATAAATCAACACGCAGCTAAAGCTCCGCCTGCAACAAAAACTTCTCAGGCCTACGCATCCGAGCCTGTCGTCGATGTCAATGAAGTCCTTACAGTAGTGCTGCCGGAAAAACTTTCCATAATTCAGCTCATAGGCCTTGTCAGTGAATATTTTCACTTAAACTATATGTATGACCCGGCAAAGGTGCAGGGCGATATCAACCTGCGTTTAGAAAATCGACTCGAAGGAAAGCTTAAGGTAAGTGAGTTATATCCGCTTTTGGAAGCGGTAATGAAACAAAAAGGCCTGGTAATGACGCGGCACGGCAATTTTATCACTGTTGTGCCTATAACAGAAGCCGCAAGCATCGACCCGCTTTTAATCGATGCAACGGGAGGGAAAATCAAAAAAGGTGATGTTGTTGTGACGCAGGTCTTTCGTCTGAAATACATCGACGCTGAAAGTACAAAAAATCTCCTGACCAGCATGGGACTCGGCGTGGAAATCAACACTTCTGCCTCCGCAGCAGGATTTCTTATTGTCACTGAATATGCCTATCGTATGAGCCGCATAGAAGAGATTATCAATCTGGTGGATAAACCCGGTGAGCCGAAAAAATTCCGTTTCAGACCGTTGAAATACATAATGGCGGCAACCCTCAAGAGCAAAATTGAGGCTCTCACACAGCAGCTCGGCACCGTCTCGGTAACCATAGCAAGTCAGCCGGGTCAGCCGGCTCCGCAGCCTCAAGTAAGGCGGCCGGTTCCCAGACCTCCAACACAGCCGACGCCAACAGCCGCTCCTGCAACTGAGGCTCAAACTGTCTATATAGATGTCGATGAAAGAACAAATCGGCTGCTTATGATTGGCCGCGATGAACAACTCGATATCGTGGAAAGCCTCATTGACATCCTCGATGTCGAACAGCAGGACCTCCGCTCGCTTCGCCTTTACGAAATTCAGCATGCCGATGCCCAGGATGTCGTTGCGAAACTCGAGCAGCTCGGCATAATAACCGCAGCCCGCACCGGAACTACGACAAGACCTTCTACTACCGTAAGAGACAGAATTACGCCGACCACCGGCCAGCCTGCGCCTGTGCCCGGTGCCCAGCCGTCAGCGTCTGGGGCATCGACACAGGAATTTACCGCCGAAGAGCCGCAGGTCATTGTAATCGAATCGACCAACTCGCTGCTTGTCAACGCAACCGCCGAGCAGCACCTTCGCATAGCTACAATAATCGGCTACGTAGATAGCGAACCCGAACAGGCCTCTACCAACTACGCCGTCTATCCTCTCGAAAATCAGGACCCCGAGGAAATGGCAAAGGTTCTCAATCAGCTTATCCAGGAAACCGTTGAAAGCAAAGACCCGACCGGCAAAGTTGTAGGAACAACAGTCACTAAAAAGACCGAGGAAACAATTACCATAATACCAGATAAAAATACCTTCTCCATAATCGTCTATGCCAGCAAAAGAAATCAGCAGTGGATAGAATCCCTCATCAGGCAGTTAGACAAACGCAGACCGCAGGTCTTGATTGATGTGACGTTGGTAGAGGTAACCAAGAATGACGAATTTAACCTCGACCTCAGTATGGTATCCAAGTTCCCCAAATTAGAGGCGGGCGGAAGTATGCAACAACAACAAATTACCGCTCTGCTTCAACCGTTTCCATCCCAGCCCGTTATTGAGTCGACCGTTACAAACGGTTCCGGCACGGGATTTTATGCTGATGAACACATCCAGGCCCTTTTGACAGCAATGAACACGAAAAATTATGGGCGTGTATTAGCAAGACCGAAACTGCTTGTCAACGATAATGAAAAAGGAACAATCGAAACAAAAGTACAGACGGCAATTGTATCGCCGGCTACTACAATAATTCCAGGTTCAACCACTACTACAGCAACTGGAGTGACATCTGTAAGCACTGCAACGTATACTGCCCAAATCAAACTTGAGATTAAGCCTCATATAAGTGAAGGAAATTTACTGAGACTGGAAGTAACAATGAATCGTATAGATTTTGGGGACCTAACTAGAACTTATAGTCTTAGTGCAGGCGGGATTCCGGGGAGTCCGCCGCTGACAGGACCAATACCACCGGACCTTCTGTCAAGCGATGTCACGACTGTTATTACCGTCCCTGATGACCGCACGATTATCCTCGGAGGGCTCGAAAAGCTTCATCAGACCAAGGGAGGCACAAAAGTCCCGATTTTGGGCGACCTTCCCCTGGTGGGCGGTTTATTCAGAAGCACTGCCAATTCAGATACGCAGGACAGACTGTATGTCTTTGTCAAGGCAAACATATTAAGGCCTGAAGAAAAGGGGGTAGAATCCGACATAGTTCGCATTTCAGATAAAAACCGGCAGAACTTTGAAAAACATGAAAAACAGATGCAGGATTATGAGGATTGGCCGGGTATAAAACCAACACCTATGAGCCCGAGAAAAATATTAGATCCCAATGAAAAATGAAATGCTTTTTCACACGGCTGTTTTGAAGGCTCTGTGAACCTGCCGATTAGGAGGTGTTGTTGAAAAATATGGCGAATTGGGGTATTCTCTGATGTGCCTGCGGTTGAATAGATTCTGCGAAAACGCCGGAAAAACGCAGATACACATAGATGTTTGCGAACGTATGAATAGATATGAAAGACTTGCTTATACAAACGGCCAAACAGACTGGTATCATCGACGTCCAGCAGCTTACTGGCTTCCTCGACAGCAATAAAAGCAGCGAACGCATCGACGAAGTTCTGCTGCAATGCCCGTATTTTACCGAGGAAAGTGTCCTAAGGCTGTTTGCCGCTGCCCTCAGTCAGCAGTACTTCGACGATATACCCGCAAAACTGATTCCTCTGGAATTTGTCCAGTCCGTTCCTGCTGCTTATGCACAGAAACATTTATTGATTGGTATAAAAAAATCGAACGACAACGGCTCGTCTGAAAATGAGTTAACCGTTATTCTCTCAAGGCCGCTCGACACAAATGCACTCGATAATATCTCCAAAATGACCAAAATGCCTGTCAAGCCCGCTCTTGCCACCAGAACCACAATCACCTCTGCGATTGATGTCGCTTATGAACAGCGCTCCACCGTTATCGAGGAGGTTGCCGAAGAGCTCGATTCCCAGAATATCGACCAGCTCGCCGATGAAGTGTCCGCCTCCGATGACCTGCTCGATGTAGTCAACCGTCCGCCTGTTATCAGATTGGTCAACGATGTCCTTTTCCGCGCGCTGCAGCTTCGGGCAAGCGATATTCACGTCCACCCCTACGAAAACAAAATACAGATTCGATACCGCATCGATGGCATCCTCTATGATACGCTGAGCCTCAACAGGAACGTCCTGCCGCTCGTAGTCTCGCGCATCAAGGTTATGGCAGGGATGGATATTGCCGAACGCAGAATGCCTCAGGACGGCCGATGCTCTGTTCGATTAGGCCAGCGGGAAATCGACCTGCGCGTAAGCACCGTCCCGACAAGCTATGGCGAACGATGCGTCCTGCGACTGCTCGATAAAAGTTCCGGGCTGATGGGACTTGACGACCTCGGCCTCGGACAGGAAGACCTCGATAAATTCGACGGCCTCTTAACCAGAACCCACGGCGTAATCTTCGTCACAGGCCCGACAGGCAGCGGAAAAAGCACCACTCTCTATGCCTGCCTGAACCGAATAAATTCCGCCGAAAAAAATATTATGACCATCGAAGACCCTATTGAATATCAGCTCGAGGGCATCAGCCAGATGCAGGTCTCCGCAAAAAAAGGTATGAATTTCGCCAATTCGCTCCGGCACGTCCTGCGGCAGGACCCCGATGTCATAATGGTCGGCGAGGTCCGGGATATCGAAACCGCACGTATGGCTATTCAGTCCTCTTTGACTGGCCACCTCGTATTCAGCACGCTGCATACCAATGATTCCGCAGGTGCCATAACCCGTCTGCTCGACCTCGGCGTAGAACCTTATTTAGTAAGCTCGTCTCTTGTGGCTATTCTGGCGCAGCGATTAGTGCGAAAGGTCTGTCCTGACTGCAGGCAGCAAGTTGTGCCAACAGAGCGGGAATTGCGGGAACTCGGCCTGGGTCGTCTGCCTTCCGATAAACCGGTTAATTTCTGCGTCGGCGCAGGATGCGACAGGTGCTTCCAGACTGGCTATCGCGGCAGAACAGGCGTTTATGAACTGTTGCTCATCGACGAACAAATCCAGGATTTAATCTACAAACTACAGAGCGCTGGCGTCATCAAAAGAGCCGCTCTCGATGCAGGACTCAGAACTCTGCGTATGGACGGTGCCCGAAAAGTTCTCGAAGGCATTACCACCGTCGCTGAAGTATTAAGAGTGACCCAGACTGATGCTATATAATGTGCATAAACCTGATTTCCTTGTTTTTGGGAATGAATGAACTGTTATGCCGAGATTTCAATACATAGCTATTGCCCCTGACGGCAAAAAAGATAAAGGCACCGTCACCGCTGAAAGCCCTTATGCCGCCAGAAAGCAGCTTCGCATCCGCGGCATACATCCGACCGAAATTAAAGAGCTTTCTTCATCTGCTGAAGACAGAGCCTCGATTTTTTCCTTTCTTTCCAAAACCAGAAAAACCCAGATTATCGAATTTACAAAACAAATGGCAACCCTGCTCAATTCCGGCATCAAACTTACCGAGGCCCTTTCAGTCCTGACAATGCAGACCCCGGACCAGCACTTCAAAATCGCTCTTGTTGATATCCGCGACCGCGTCGTATCAGGCGAGTCCCTCGCTGATGCTATGAAGGATTACACCGATTACTTCGATGTTATTTACGTAAGTATGGTCCACGTCGGCGAGGTGACGGGGTCGCTGGCCAACAGCTTCGCAGCAATCGGCAGCTTTATGGAAAAACGCCATCGAGTTGAATCCAAAATAGTCACTGCTATGATTTACCCAATCGTCCTGATTTGCTTCTGTCTAACCGCTGTCATCGTCCTTACTTCTGCCGTCATTCCGAGAATCACTAAACAGCTTGAGGATGCAGGTCAGCAATTGCCCCTGCTCACACGCATTCTCAGCGGCGTAGGATACATCTTTACCAGTTTGTGGATATTTGTCCTTATAGCGGCGGTTGTTGTTGTAGTGATTTCCCTGCGACGTTTCCTTAAAACAGAACGCGGCTCTTACCTGCGAGATAAACTGCTGCTGTCGCTCCCTGTCTTTGGCCCGATTATCAGGCAGCGGGTCGTCGCTCGTTTTGCCTCGACCCTTTCGACGCTGCTCAGCTCCGGCCTCAGTATGGCTGAATCGCTTCGGGTCGTCGCCGAGGTCACAGGCAACAGCATAATGAAAAAGGCCGTCCAGAAGGCAAGAGAAAGAATCCTCGCAGGCGCAGACATCGCCACGCCCCTTCGCGACAGCGGCGTAATTGACCCCGCCATTGCCCACATGGTTACCGTGGGCGAAAAAAGCGGCGAACTCGAAACTATGCTCAAAAACATCAGCGAAAACCTCGAGTCTTCCACCGATGTTGTCATTGAAAGGCTTGCTATTCTCGTTGAGCCGATTATCATAATTATTATGGCTGTGGTCATCGGCCTGATTGCTGTCGCTGTGCTGCTGCCTATCCTGAAAATTTCGACTCAACAATCATAATATTTATTTGGAGATTACGGTGAATATGAAAAACAGAAAAAAATCCAGAGGTTTTACGATGGTCGAACTGATGGCCGTCCTTGTAATTATCAGCCTGCTCGCTACTATGGTTACTACGCAGGTGGTAAAACAAATCAGAAAGGCAAAGGTTGAAACCACCAAGGCTAATCTCAAAACCCTGCATACTGCCGTCAACCATTTCTTTATGGATATTGGCAGAATTCCCACACAGGAAGAAGGGCTCGAAGCCCTTATTAACCCGCCCGCAGGTATCGAGGGCTACGACCCGAGTGGTTATATCGAGCAGACTAAAATACCAAAGGACGGCTGGAAACACGATTTTCTCTATGAAGTAGCTCCTGAAAGCGGAAAGACCTTCGATATCAGAAGTGCAGGCCCCGACGGCGAGCTTTATACCGACGACGACCTCGTCAGCACCGATATCGAGTAGGCAAAATCGGCGATGGCGCCGGATACCTGTCCTGTGATAAATAGCCTTATGAAAATGAGCAGAACCAAATCGAGCAATCCGATTGGAGGTCTTCGGTCTCGCGGGGCTTTTACCCTCGCAGAAACCGTCGTCGTCCTCGTAATCCTTGCCATTTCTACCCTTTTTGTGCAGATATCTGTCCTGCCGCTCTTTACCAGAAACACCTTTAAGGCTCAGGCGCAAAAGTTTATCTCGACGCTCCAGAGGGCTTCCGATTCCGCCGCTCGCCGCGATAAAAGATACGAGGTAATTATAAACTTGATTGAACAAAAATATATATTGAGACAAATCACCTCGCCCGACATCGAACGCCTTCTCGATGACGAAATCATCGAGCAGAATAATTTCGGCAAAAACTGCCGTGTCGATTACGTCATCTTTGATGACCTGGTCTCGACAGACCCCGAACACCAGATAGCAAAATTCCGCGCCGGCCACGCAGGCTGGCAATACGGCGGAAAAATAGTCCTGCTCGACCAGACCGGACGTCCCTACTCCGTTATCGTCAGCAGAATCAGCAGAATTATCGAATTAAAAAATGGCGATGTGGAGCTGCTTTTACCCAAATATGACAATGAAATGCTGTTCTGATAATAATTTTGTTTGGTTTCGACGTTTTTATGCCGCTTTCAGCCTCCCTGAAACTGCAGCAGCACTTATTATTCTTGCAATTATTTGCACCGGCATCGTTATCGTATTTGACAACTCCATTATTTCTGCCGCTAACTCCGCACTTCGTATGCAGGCCTTCGAGGTGGCACAGGAAAATATGGAAAAGCTTCTTGCCTCAAGCTCCGTCAAGGAAAACGTTGAATACGGCTTCAGCGAAGAATACCCCGCTATCGAATGGCAGTCAACCGTTGAGACGTTCTTTGAGCCGATAACCAGCCGGCTCTGGGCCAAGGCCGTTTGCTCCGCAGATTATATTGACTCCGACGGCCGGCAGCAAAAGGTGGAGCTTACCAACTGGATTACCGACCTTACGCAGCAGCAGGTCCTCGAACTAATCAAAAGAAGGCAGCAACAAAAAGAGCAACTTGCCCAGGCCGACAGACTTTTAGAAACGATAGATGACACCGCCGAATATGCCGGCGTAGATGTTAATACCGTTCATCAATGGGTTGATAATGGTATGCCCGTCACCGAGGATGGTGCATTTATAAAGGACTATCTTGATTTGTATAAACAGACAGGCGGCAACCCTCTGCCCGCAGATAAAGCCATACTCGATGACAAATTTATATCTATCATACCCAGTCAGAGCACGCAGCCGACAAAGGAGCCTCAAACACAAAAGCCACAGGACCAGCAGCCAAAGACTCCTGAACAGCAGCCGGAATCCAGCACTCTGTGGTAAGACTATTTCGGAATTGGATAAGATGTCTTTTTCTGATTTATGGGATTTCTTACAGAATTGTCCGGAATTTCTGCAGTGAGTAATTTATTGATTTGTAAAATGAAGCTGATTAGACAAAATCCTGTTCTGAAAAAAGGCTTTTCACTGGCGGAACTGCTCGCAGCTCTGGTTATCAGCTCTATGGTCATTCTTGCAGTCTTTAGTCTTTATACGCGTCTCAATAAGGTCTCCGCCGCCGTTATCAGCAGGCTCGACCAGGGCCGGCTGCCTCGTGAGATTCTCCAGCTTATTGCTGAAGACCTCGACCGCATTATTTCCGACACCAAAGATACAAAGGTAAATTTCCAGAACAAAATCGAAAGAAACGGCCTGCAATCTGCAAGGATGGAAATTATCAAATCCATATATGATAAAGAAGACAAGCCCGTTACTTTCGAGCAAATCATCTGGCAAACCTCCGTGGATTTGGCCGCCGGGCCAAAAGGTATGGTTTTGTACAGACGACACAACGGCATCGCCCTCGAGGATAAATTGCTCGATGAACCCAGACAGAATTTTGAGAAGGACCTCTTTATCCCGGTGTGCGGCGGCGTCACTTTCTTCAGCATTCAGACCGGCAATTTTCAGACCGGAAGCATCCAGACCGAAACCGACGGCCAACCTGCTCTTGTTGACCGCTGGTCCGCCGATTTGCTGCCCGCAAACATTATCGTTACCATTTCCTTTGCAGACCCCGTCGAAGTCTCGCCGGGCCAATGGCAGGTCCCGGATACCGAAAAGGTTACCCGAATCATTGCTCTCGACAGAACAAGAAAAATCCCCTTCACAATCGAAATGAAGGATTTTAATGAAGTTGCTGACCAGAACAAGCCTTCTAAAAATACAAAAGTAAATATCCAGGACCAGAATAAAACAGGTGGAAATGTCAGAGGTAAGTAATAAATCTGTTGTCGATTGTAATAAGAGAGAAGCAGAAGCAGGCTTCGTCCTTCTACTGACGCTGGTGCTGCTGATAGCGCTTGCAACGCTCGGCTATGTGCTCAGCAGCAAGCTGCTCGAATCCCGAAGCCGAAACCGGTACCTTATCGACTACACGCAGGCCCGCTACGCCTGCGATTCAGGCATCAAATATGCCCTCGCAACAATCGAACAGATAAAACCAGCTCTCATTTCACGACCAAACGAGCCCGATTTCTCCGATTTATTCAATCTGACCGAGCCGGAATATCAGAGTTTTCTTGCAGAATGGGCCGAATGGGTCGCACAAAATAAAAACGGCATCGAGCGGCAGCCGGAGAACGCCTTCGGCGCCGCCGGGCCAAACGACGTCAATTCCTTCAAAAAACAGTTGTCCTTTAAGGATACTGGTGATGTTAATAATATGACCGATGTCAATAGCTTTTCCAATCTCTCTCTGTTAGGCTCCGACGCAAATGACCATAATGTGCCGGCCTTGGTTCGTGGTCCGTATGGACCGGTCTGGCCGCTGGTCTTTGAGCCTATGGAATTTGAAATCGGCGCCGCAAAGGTTACTATAGAAGTAGAGGATGAAAATGCAAAATATCCTCTCGCACTGGCCATGCTCAGCGACGAAAAGCTCACCCTGGAATCTAACGCCAGCCTTCGGACGTTCCTGCGATGGATGTGGAACCGCATCGAGCAGGATGATACTATTGATTTCAATATTGCGGCGATGCAGAAACAGCTTGACCGGATAAAGGAGATTAAACAATTCACAACCGATTTCAAACCTTTATCGATTACAGAACAGCAATCGCAGCCTTCGGCGGGTCCCGCAAGAACACCCGCACCCAGAGCAAGGTCGGCACGGCCCAGGACAACCACCGTCAGAAATACGCTTACGGCTGTCGACCAGCAGACCAGGCAAAGCTCCGATTTTGCAAAAATCTTTCACAGTTCCCTTATCGACCTCGACCTTCTGGCAAGGCCTACTGTCGAAAGCCCCACAAGAAAAGAATCTGCCTTAAAATACATCAGCCTCTGGGCCACCACAGAGGTCAATATAAATACCGCCCCAAGGCACGTCCTTGAGTCTGTTTTTGTCTTTGGCGGCAAAGAAAAGGAAATCGCAGACCAGATTATCCTCAAAAGACGCATAAAGCCCTTCGGCTCAATAGACGATTTAAAAAGGGAGCTGTTCAGTTTCTCGGACTCCATTGATAAATGCAAAAATTTTATTTCGACCGAAAGCACCTTCTTTACAATTAGGATTTCTGCCGTCAGCGGCGCCGCAAGGTCTTCGGTCCTGATTGCCGTCAGCAGGCAAGGCAATCAGACAAAACGTATCGCAATGATTGCATCCTGAACCGGCGAAAAGGTATAAAAAGGAAACGCGATAAAGTGGACGCAAAACAAACAATAGGTATTTATATAACCGGTTGCTCCGCAACAGTCGCCGCCCTTGCGCCTGGCGGAAAAGACTTGAAGGTTGCGGACTGCTTTACTGTCACAGTCGACAATCCGCAGGGTTCTTCGCTCGACAATATCGATACTGCCGCACAACTGGCCGAACGTATCGCTCAGGGTTGTTCCCAGCGCTCCATCGCCTTTCAGAACGGCACCGTTGCTGTTGATTCTTCGATGTTTATGCAGCACACCGTCCACAGCGAATTTGCAGATGCAAAACAAATAGCCCAGACAGTTCGTTTCGATGCCGAAGAATCGCTCGCTACGGATATAAACGACCTGGCAATTGCCTTTCAGATAGCTTCGCAGACTCCGCAGGGCTCGAATCTGTCCGTATTCACCGCTCAACGAAAGCTGCTTGGCAACATCCTCTCTTCGCTGACAAACATACACATTGACCCTGTCTTTATTGAGCCTGATATTATATGCTTGTCCAGATTTATCGTTCGCAACTTTCCTCAAAATCCGTCGCAGGTTCGCCTTTTTTCCGTCCTCTCCTCTTCTAACGGTTATCTTATTGTTCCGTCGGCTTCCGACCCCGCCTTCAGCGGGGTGCTTCGCACCTTCATGGTGGGTTCCGCGCAGGACAGATTTGCCCTGCTCAAAAGTCAAATCACGGTCACATCTGCGATGCTGTCGCCTGATTGCAAAATCGATTCATTGTCAGTCTTCGACTCATCAGGTTCCATAGAAACCGGCAGGCTTTTTGAAACAGTCGGAATAAAAACCGAGAGTGTCGATTTGACGGCACGGACGATTGGCGAGACTGCGCCTGACTCCATCGATAAGGTAAGTCTGGCGATTGCGGCAGGTGCCGCTCTTGCCTTCGATGACAAAATAAAAGTCGATTTCAGGGCCGATTTCAGCCCTTATCAGGGCAAAAAGGTAAGATTTGAAAAAACCCTTAAATTTGTCTCTGTCTGTGCGGCCATCTGCCTGCTTGCACTCGGCATACTTGCCCAGACTGCCCTGTATAAGGCGAATAAACCTCGAAAACTCGAACGCAGAAAATTCAACGATGATTATATGCTCGTTATGGGAACGAATAAAGTCAACAAAAACTTAAACGTGGCTGTAGAGCAGCTCAAACAGGAACACAGACGCCTCCAGCGGTTGAATCTGGGTTTTTCTGACGAGGGTAAAAAAACCATACCCGACAAATTTGCAGCCCTGCTCAGGGCCTTTAACGCCTGTGCCGATTCAGTCAAACTTGAAATTCAATCTGTTGATATTACTTCCAGGACGATACATATAACCGGCAGCACTGCCAATGAGGCTGGCACACGAAGACTCCGGGAGGCTATTGAGCAGAATAATCTTGTGATTGGTCGGGAGGAATTGCTCGACAAGGGTGGTCGTCATAATTTTAGTATGACCGTCGAGGCAAAATGAAAGGATGGAAATGATTCCTAAAGACTTTTACAAAAAATCCATTTTTTACTATATTCTCGTTCCTGCTGTCCTTGCTCTTTGGCCGTTATCTGTTGCGATTGTCTATCTGCCGCACGCCAGACAAGCATACACCAAGGAGCAGAAAAGCTACAAAGATGCTAACGAGGCAATGTTTAGTATCCTTTCTATTGACCCGGGCAGGTCAGGAAGTTCCGGTGCAAAAGCCGACGCCGGGGTATTTGCCTACGCTGTTGCTATCGGCGACGTTGCACGCTCCTGCGGCATACCAACCCCGTCTATAAGCTCCCAGCCCACCAGAATGATAGACAAAAGAAAAACACAGGAAGCGACCGTCATTTTGCAGAAGGTCGAGATTGCTGCCTTTGCGAATTTTCTCTCCTCTCTGCAGAGACGCTGGTCTAATCTCGATTGTGTTAGCATAACTCTCGATAAACAAAAAGGCCTGCCCGACGACTGGAAAGCCACCGTAAAATTCCGTTATTATTTCTGAAAGTGTATTATAGGCTCTTAGTATAGATACCGCATTTTGACATTTGGATAACCTCCTCTTCGTATAAGAACCTTAAGATTTTGTATGCCTCGCAAAAATATTCTATTTATAAAATCGAAATATTACCGAATATGTTTTTTTACACAGAGTGCTATAGTGCCTATGCCAATAAATAATAGTGTTGCTGGTTCCGGAACTACCGTGCCTTCGACCACTAATATTGCCTTGTCCAAGAAAACAGAGCCGTGTTCGGTATACCGCCTAAAGCCATCTGCAAAGACGCATTCCGTATAACCAACTGTGATTTTTCCCTGGCCGTCGAGAAGGTCAGACCAAGTTGTTGTTCCCAATAACTTAAATTCAGATAAACTGTCGAACGGCTCAGCCTCCGGATAGGTTACCTGCCCTCCCCAAGCGTCAGTAATTCGAGGCCACGGATTACTCCCTAAAGACGCATAAACTCCTACATCAAGAGGAAATGGCTCATCTGGATGGGAGGAATCTATGGCCAGTCCGGCTGTAATTGACCCTGACCAGTCCATATATACATTTGTTATTTCAGTGAAGCTGACCCCAAGGTTAAAGTTCGTTTTCTAATAAGTCGAATCAATATTTAATTCTGTCGGGCAGCCGAGGGTTAACAAATCAAGTTCAACAATAACCGCCTCACTTGGCCCTGTAAGGCCGAGCACCATAATCGCTATGATTGTTATCGATTGCGTTTTCATAATTTTACCCTTCCCAGATTTTGATTGCTTGATAATCGTGAACTTATCTCCAATACTCATTATCAAAATCCCGCTGTTGTTTATGATATTATACCATAAATTCATCCTCTTTTCAGAATTTTTCCCCTTCTAACCCGTGAAGAGCTATAATGACAAAATCAGAAAAATAGACCTTGCAGTCGCCAAGACATTTATTTTATCGGATGTTCACGCAAACTCTTCGCCAAACAGGCCCAATTTTCCTATCATACTATATATTGTGTATTACCCATTTTAGCCAACCACTCTTTTCGCTTCCCACAACTCTGAACTTTTTTTCTTACAAAAGCCTTTTTTTAATACTAAAAACCCATTTTTCGCCCCAAAAACGGCACAACTACAGCTGGCAACAATATTTATGTGATTGGCAAACTTTTCTAAAGTTTTTCTTCATTTGTTGTCGATATCAACATTGGTAAGTGGCTTTTAGCCCTGAATGGATTTATGAGGCATACAATATATTGTGGTTATAGGCCATCAGACGACGAAGGGATTTTTCCTGATGCCGGGCTTGTTAGTTTTTAGTTATTAGTTTCAACTCAACACTAAGAACTAAAAACTCATAACTAAAAAAAGGTGTTAGAAATGTCGGACCAGTTGGATAATAACTTTGAAATGAATCAGCAAAACGAGCTTACCGGCGAAGAGATGTCGGCTGATGATGACCTGATTATGGAAAAAATACTCGACAATATGAACAACACTCCGCTCGGCCAGGTCCTCAAAAAAATCGCCTGCCTGCCGGAAGTTCGCAGACAAAAAGTCCTTACTGTTCGCCGTCAACTCACGGAAGGCCAATACGACATCAATGCCCGTCTCGATGTCGCCCTCGATAAGGTTCTTGAGCAGTTAATAAAATAAGCGTCTTTCGCTGCCTGCAGCGCCGGCGCTTGTCATTACAGCCTCTAATATCAATTATCTGTCGATACCCGACAAACAGCAATTACTTTACAGAATATCCGGCACTTCCTCGTCGTCCGGCGTGTCCATCTCCGGGGGTTTATAGCCGGGCTGCGTCGACTTTTCCGCCTCTTCCTTGTAGGCCGCTGTCACCTTTTCCTGTATCTTACGGCGACAATCAGCGTTAATCGGGTGTGCGATATCGGCATGAAGTTTCATCCTGCCCTGCAGGTCCTTCTTGGCACGGTTCTCGCTCAGCTGTCCACCGCAGTTGTTGCAGAATTTTGCCCTTAAATGGTTTTTGCTTCCGCACTTGTTGCAGTGGTCGCTCATTTTTCGCGATGGCATCGCCACAAATAATCCCTTGACACCCTCGATAATCTTGATGTCGCGGACAACAAATTCATTGTCGAATGTCACTGAGCAGAACGCCTTGAGCCTTTCGTCTTTGTTCTCTATCAATTTTACTCTCACTTCGCTGATTTCCATATTCTGTGCCTCTCTAAACACCTTACCATTTATTGTTTCTTACAATGATGCAGTTGCATCCCGTCTTTTCCTCAACTTCCCTTTGACACTTCCCTGCCTTTCGTTTCTGATTTTGCCCGATGATGCTGAACATCCCCGACCCGCTGCCCGTCAGGCACCACTTCGTTGTTGTTAAAGTTTCCAGCCTGTTCTTTAACTGTTCTAACTTTTCGTTGATACGAAAGCAGCTTGTCTGGAGCATATTTGCACACAAGCCTGTAACTAAATCAATCCTGCCCTTTTTCAAAGAGCTTGTAATCTGACGATGAAGCCTTTTGTATAGAACTTCATCGTGCCGGTAATTATTATAAACCATTTTAGTAGAAATATTTACTTCAGGCAACACTACAAGTGCTAAAAAATCATTTTTTTTCTTGATTTTTTGAACTCTTTCGCCTTTTCCGGTGCAGTATGTGATAGGCCCGCCCAGGAAAAACGGCACATCACTGCCCAGAATAGCTGCTATTTTATCCAGTCTTCCCTTTTTGACCCGCAGGCCCAGTAATTTCTTTACCCCAATCAACGTCGCCGCCGCATCGCTGCTCGCTGAGCCGAGTCCGCTGCCCGCAGGTATATTTTTCCAAAGCGTAATTTTGACATCCGCCTGATGCCCACTTTCATTCAGCAATAGTTTGCAGGCTCGATAAACCAGATTTTCCTCACCCTGCGGCGCCCAGTGCGGTCCTTTGCAGACAAGTTCGATTTCTTTTTTTCTGCCTCGCTCAATGACAATTCGGTCATACCATGCCACTTTTGCCATCACCGTTTCTATGTTGTGGTAGCCGTCTGGCCGCCTGCCCGCTATCAGCAGCGACAGATTTATCTTCGCCGGCGCCAGGACGACAAGGCGTTTGCCGATAGTTTGTATTTGTTTTTTATTAGCCATAAAATTCTGTATTGCAACCTTCCTTTTTGTTCAGAAGGCAAATCAATGATTATCCCGAAGCGTTATTACGAATTTGTTGACATTATACAGGGTTTGCTCTATGTTAACAGCGGATTCTGAAAGACATTATGTTGTGGAGAAACAATGGAAACTCTTGCCGCAATAAATTTTGTTGATATTTTTCTTCATCTTGACAAGACACTTGAAACTGTTATCCAGCAATACCAAACCTGGGTTTATCTTATCCTTTTTGCCGTTATCTTTTGCGAAACCGGTTTCGTGGTCACCCCCTTTTTGCCGGGCGATTCGCTGCTGTTTGCGGCAGGCTCGCTTGCAGCCCTTCACAGCAACATTCTCGACATCAGGTTTATGTATCCGCTTTTATGTTTTGCGGCGGTTGCCGGCGACAACACAAATTACTGGATAGGCCGCTTTTTGGGCCCGAAGGTTTTTCGCTGGGAGAATTCGCGGCTGTTCAATAAAGAATATCTCGACCGCACGCACCAGTTTTACGAAAGGCACGGCGGAAAGACCGTTGCCATCGCCCGTTTTATGCCCATCCTGCGAACCTTTGCCCCCTTCGTCGCAGGCATCGGCAAAATGACTTATTGGCGGTTCCTCGCTTACAGCATCGCAGGCACTGTCTGCTGGACGGCAACATTTATTCTCGGCGGGTTTTTCTTCGGCAATATGCCGGTTGTGAAGAGGAATTTTACTCTTGTAATTATGGCAATTATTATTATCTCTTTTCTGCCGTCCGTTATCGGTTATATTCGCTGCCGAAAATCGAAGAAAGGCGGTACTTAGGGAAAAAGGTTGATTTATGAACGACAGTCAAAAGCAAATCCTGCTCAAGGTTGCCCGCGACAATGTCGAGGCCGCCGTCAACCGCAGGCCTGAATCAAAGCCGCATTCCGACGACCCCGAACTAAACAAGCCCTGCGGCTGCTTTGTCACCCTCAAAAACGGCGAAGACCTGCGAGGCTGTATAGGCCAGTTTATCGCCGACCGCCCGCTTATTGAAATGGTTGCCGAAATGGCCAGGGCCTCCTCAACAGGCGACCCCCGCTTCTTTGGTGATTCCATAACAGCGGCAGAACTACCGCAGCTCGATATCGAAATATCGGTTCTGTCGCCCTTAAAAAAAACCAATGACCCGCTTAGCCTTCGGCTCGGCATCGATGGAATCTATATAAAGAAAGGTTTTGCCAATGGCTGCTTTCTCCCGCAGGTTGCCACCGAGACCGGCTGGTCAAAGGAAGAGTTTCTTTCCTATTGCTGCTCCCACAAGGCAGGCCTGCCCCCCGACGCCTGGAAAGACAAAAAAACCGATGTCTTCCTCTTCACCGCAGAAATCTTCTCCGCCCCCTTCAAAAATATTTAGAACATACAACAAAACCATTATCATTGTGAAAGTGGCGAAGGTAAAAAGCCGCCGATTAAATTCTCATCAGGGCAGCTTGTTTTTTGCTGGAAAAAAACTTAACTAACTCGAACCACAATATGCTCAACACACCGGCAAGAAGGCAGATAAGCAAATCGTTAAGATGCATCTTTTCAAAGTGGAATAATTTCCGCAGCAGCGGGACATAAATAACCAGCCCTAAAAATGATACGGCTCCCGCAATCACCCAGACAAGGGCCGAATTTACGACCGAAAGCGCGGCAATAATGCTCCTCGACCACGAACGGTTTGTTAAAATCAGGCACAGGTTCGAGACGACCAGCGTGATAAACGCAAGTGTCCTCGCACCCGCCTCGCTCTGTCCTCGTCCCAGTGCAATTTTTAAAACTGCGGTCACAACCAAAAGAGAGAAAATGCCCTGCAGAAAACTCAGGAGCAGCAGTTTCCTGCTGAACAGCGTCTTTTTCGGGTTGCGTGGGGGCCTGTTCATAATATCCGGCTCTTCCCGTTCAGCTTCAAAGACCACCGAGCAGGCGGGGTCGATTATCAATTCGAGGAAAACCACGTGAACCGGGAAGAGAATTATTGGCCAGCCGAGAACAACCGGCAGCAGTGAAGCGCCCGCTATAGGAACGTGAACGCTGATGATGTAGGCCGTTGCCTTTTTGAGGTTGTCGAAAATCCGCCTGCCCATCCTGACGGCGGCAACGAGGGATGAAAAATTATCATTTAAGAGGACAAGGTCTGACGATTCTCGTGCGACATCGGTGCCGCGCTCGCCCATTGCGACGCCGATATGGGCAGATTTCAGCGCCGGCGCATCATTCACTCCGTCGCCGGTCATTGCTACAATCTCGCCGTTTTCCTTCAGGGCGTTGACGATGAGGAGTTTTTGCTCGGGGACAATCCTTGAAAAAACATTTGCCGAACGCAGCCGTTCCGCAAGCACCGCAGCAGTTGCATCTTCAAGCTCTGGGCCGGTTAAGACAATGTCGGGATTTTTTAATCCGATTTGTCGGGCAATGTTGCAGGCGGTTGCAGGGTAATCACCCGTTATCATAATTACCCTGATGCCGGCATTGTAGCATTCGGCTATTGCCGCAGGAACTGCATCGCGAACAGGGTCCGCCAAACCGATTAGGCCGATAAAATGAAAATCAAAATCATGCTGAGACGATGGCAGGCGTTGCCCTTCAAAAAATGCCTTTGCCACGCCGAGTATTCTCAAGCCTTCATTTGCCATCAGATTTACGCGGCCGGCAAGCTCCTTTCTTTCGTCGTCGTTCAAATGACAAAGGTCTGCGATTGCCTCAGGCGCGCCCTTTGCGGAAACGATAAAACCTGCTCCATCCGGCGTTTCCCAGACATGCGACAGCGCCATTATCTTTTTTGAGAGCGGATATTCCTCCACCAAAGGCCAGTTGTGGAGATGTTCCGTATGGTATAGCGTGTTAGACCCGAGTTCACGCAGGGCTTTTTCCATCGGGTCGAACGGGTCTTTTTTGCTGGCGAGGATCGCGTATTCCACTATCTCGTGAAACTTTTCCGGCAGTAGAAAATCCTTATCGTAAATGACATCTAAAAATTCATTTTCGGTGAAAATTTTCCTTACGGACATTTGGTTCTGCGTGAGCGTTCCGGTCTTGTCAACGCATAAAACGGTGGCGGAGCCGAGGATTTCGACCGCTGCCGCCTTCCTGGTCAGCACCCCGCTTTTGGAGATTCGCCAGGCGCCGACCGCCAGAAAAATTGTCAGCACCACCGGGAATTCTTCCGGCAGAATAGCCATTGCAAGCGTAATTCCGGATAGTATCCCACCAAGCCATTGACCTCTGGTTATGCCGTAAGTGATTACAATAATAAGGCAGAGAAAAATTGCGACGGCAAAAAAGGTTTTGACGACTTTACCGGTCTCTTTTTGGAGGAGGGTCGGTTCTTCTTTGATATCGTGGAGGACTTTTCCGATTTTTCCGATTTCCGTTCTTGTGCCCGTTTCGATTACCTCCGCTACGGCCTGTCCCTGGATAATCAAGCTTCCGGAGTATAAAAAAGGCAAATCGTCGCCGCCGGGCCGATGCCGGCTCGCCTGTGGCGGGTCTATATCATCGGCAGGGATTTTCCGCACAGGCACGGATTCGCCGGTTAAAAGCGATTCATCCGCCGACAGATTCAGGCTCCAGAGCAGAACTGCATCGGCTGGCACTCTGTCGCCTTCGCGCAGCAGGATTATATCGCCTTTTACGACCTCTCTGCCGGCGATTCTCTTCTGCGCTCCATCGCGAATGACGAGCGCACGCGGGCTGGACAGGTCCCTTAACGCCTGTATTGCCTTTTCGGTTTTGCCCTCCTGATAAATCGTGATGCCCATAACGACAAAGACAAACAAAAGAAGCATCATTGCCTCGCCCACATCGCCGAGAATAAGATAAACGACGCCGCAGGCAACCAGCAGGATGAACATCGGCTCTTTAAATACTTCAATGATGATTTTCAGAATGCCCCGTTTCTGCGACGAGGGCAGTTCGTTGAAACCGTCGGTTTTAAGTCGCTCCCCCACCTGCTCTTCGGAAAGCCCTTTTAAGGATTGGATGTCTTTTTCGGATAAAATCATTTTCAAATTAGTCCGCCGCAGCCGGATTGAAAATTGTAAATTTTTCCGAAAGTCTATCATTTTATGTTTATAAAAGCAATTTGCTAAATGACAGATATGGATGACTGTCAGTATGGCACGCCCCCACGCTTTGCTTCGCAAGGCGAAACAGTGGGGTGCAGGCAGAGAGGGTCTTGGTCAGGATGGGGCGGCTGCGGGGTAGATAACGTAAACCCTTTTTTAACAGGCATTTATAAGAGAAATGATTCATAACGCATTTTATTGGCATAGTTTTTGCTGACCTTTGTTAAGTTTAAGGCAGGATTTCTGTCATAAATTATTCGGAAACGCCGGTTGGAAAGATGGAAAATGATAAATAAAATGTTGTCGAATTTCTTATTTTCACTAACTCGCTGCTATTACAAGACTTATAGAATGATGATTTTTACAGAGTTGTCAGATAATAAGTTCATCGGTTGTAGTCTGGTTGTATGGATTGTCCTCACCTTTTACAGTTGCGAGTTTATTAAAATTTCGTCGATTGCGGCTGAAAGAAAATCTTGATATTATTGTGGAATTGAAGAACTTAGTTGCGTAGCTAAGTCTTTACTATGGGAAGTTTCAGATAAAGTTTAAAAGTGATGGGCCGAGACCCACCATTTCCGTTAAATGGACTTTAACATGAGCACTATATATCGATGGGGCATTGTCGGCCCAGGCAGGATTGCACACAAATTCGCAGATGCTCTAAATCACATCGAAAACGCAAGACTCCAGGCTGTCGCCTCGACAAACGCACAACGTGCAAAAGATTTTGCTCAAAAATATTCCGTACCAAATTATTACGATAGTTACGAACAATTGTTTTCCGACGATAGGGTTGATATCGTTTACGTTGCTACAACAAATAATTTTCACTGCTATAACACCATTGATGCTCTTAATGCCCAAAAACATGTCCTTTGTGAAAAGCCAATGGCCGTCAACGCGTCACAGGTAAAGCAGATGATAAACTCAGCACAAAGCAATAAGGTATTTCTCATGGAAGCTATGTGGACACGCTTTTTACCTATGATGGCTGAAGTGAGAGACATTATCAAAAAAGGCACTATCGGCCAGCCCCAACTACTCCACGCAGACTTTGGCGTCAAATTTAATTTCGACCCACAAAGCCGCGTATACAATCCAAACCTTGCAGGTGGCGCATTGTTAGACCTCGGTGTATATTGCCTTGCTCTGGCTTCTATGATTTTCGGCAGACCAAATAACATTTCTTCTACTATTAAAATGGCTGGCACCGGTGTCGATGAACGCTCAACAGTTCTTCTTGAGTATGATAACGCAAAAGCCGCAATGCTCTTCCAGGCCTTAGACCTCGAAACGCCAAGACAAGCATTCATTATTAGCACTGAAGGTTTCATAAAACTCCATCCAAGTTGGCTGTCAGGAAGTGATTATACGCTGAAACTTAATAATGGAACTGAAAAGACATATCACGCCGATACTCATGAAAACGGATTCATTTATCAGATCATTGGCAGTTCATGAATCCCTCAATGCAGGTAAAACACAATGTGACTTAATGAGCCTTGACGAAACTCTCACAATTGCTGAAACAATGGACACTCTTCGTGCACAATGGCACTTTAAATATCCGTTTGAATAGTTTCAGCTTGTCATTTTATCAAGCAGCTTGGAAATCAATTCATTTGTAATCGACACTTGAGAAAATCCATATTATGGTAGCTAATACCAATTACAATAATTAAATGCGCTTTATAGGATATTCCGATACATACCATAGTAACCTGATTTATAAAAATGATTGATATGGAGGTTATTATGACAGTAAAGGAATACAAAAGCGTAAAAGAGTTGTTAAAATCAGCAAAATCTCAAACAAACGCCCGCCTCGCAGGAAGAATCCAGGCTGTTGCGCTCGCCCAGCAGGGATATACTTGTGTCGAGATTGCACAAATGACCGCATATTCTCGAAGGGCGATTCAAAGCTGGGTAGCAAAGTATAACACCCATGGCATCGATGGTCTGAAGGAACAGCACCATTCAGGTCGAAAGCCGAATCTGCCTGCAGCCAGTTATGAACACTTTTCATCCCGTATCGATGCTGGTCCTACAAAGAACGATGCAGTAGCAACACTGTACGGCAAGGACATTCAAAAAATCTTGAACAAGGAGTTTGGCGTAGTTTACAGTCTCAACGGTGTTTATCAGCTGCTGCATCGTCTGGGGTATAGTTATTTGGCTCCGCGACCTCGGCATCAGAGGGCGGACATTAAAGCACAGCAGGATTTTAAAAAAACATCGGCGGGAGGCTGGAAGTCATAGCTGCATCTCATCCTTACAAACGGTTAGAGGTATGGTTCGAGGATGAAGCTCGTTTCGGTCAGCAGGGGACATTGGCAAGGGTTTGGGCAAGACGCGGCAGTCGCCCGGCTGCTGTTAAGCAGACTCAATATGAGTGGTTGTATGTAATATCAGCAGTATGTCCGCAGACCGGACAATCGGTAGGTATGTTATCACCGTATATCAGTACAGAGGTTATGAATGTTTATCTTAAGCAGTTCGCAACGGAGATTGCTGCGGATGTTCATGCGGTTCTGATTTGGGATCAGGCTGGTTTTCACAAGTCTAAGGAACTTGTCGTACCCGAAAACGTTACCATAATAGAACTACCAGCCTATAGTCCGGAATTGAATCCTGTTGAGAATTTGTGGCAATATCTTCGCAGCCATTTTTGGTCAAATCGAAGTTATCGAGATTATGATGACCTTCGCGAGGCCGCATGCGAGGCGTGGCAAAGGGTTTGTCTTACCGCTGAATTGGTTAAAAGTATATGTCGAGCTAACTACATCGAGCGCAATTAATTTATGGAATTGGTATAAGTTGTTATTGTTATACACACTTTTAGCTTTGATTTGTTTAGGGTTTCGTAAGTTTTTCCTGCTAAATCCTGGGTTTTAGCAGGTTCTATGCCTTTGTACGGTACTCGGTTGTTCAATCCGTTTGCCGTTGTTGCTGCCAATCAGCCTCAAGCTTCAAGTTCGACATGTTGATTATGAGTTATCAGGTCTTGTCGCCGAAAGTAATTATATACCTTCGGATATATAAAATGTTCACTAAAATATCATTTTTTATAACCTCCTATTTTATAATCACTTACAAAATGCCCGCATAAGACAATTTAACGGATATTCTGTTAAAAGGTTGTAGCTTGGTTGTAGGTTCGGCAAGATAGCTTATTTAGATAGATGATTGGGAAAGTTAACGGTTGAATCAGTTTTCTGCTTACATGGGAGTTAATCAAAAACTCTCTTAACCCAATGTCTCAACCTGTGCCACTTCCGCTGATACGATAGAACTATTTGATATAAACCAAGACCACGCTGTCAAGGGTTAGGCTGCTTCGCCAAAACTCCGTCTCGGTGCTCGAGCGAAAGGAAAAGCTCACGTCCGTTTTCTGCCGACGATTTTATCTGTCAGTTCAGCGGCGTCATAGACCTTCCGCAAGGCCTCAACGATTGCCTGACAATTGACGGAGATAGCTCGAGCCTGAAATTCCGTGTAAGCAAAGTCAAGAACCAACGACCGAAGATTGCCGTCGAAAATGATACCGACAAACTCGCCCTCGCGATTGATAACGGGGCTGCCCGAATTGCCGCCAATGATGTCCGCAGTGGAGACGAAATTGAACGGGGTGTGCAAGTTGAGTTTGTTTTTCCGGTCAATCCATCGCCGAGTTAGGTCGAACGGCGGTTTGTAATTGTGTGCCGCTGCCCGCTCATAGAGGCCGGCAAGGGTGGTTTGAAAAGGAATTGCCTGCCCATTTTCCTGGTAGCCTTTCACTGTGCCGAATGCGAGGCGCAGCGTGAAAGTTGCGTCCGGATACGAGCTGGTTTTCTCCAAAGCAAATCTGGCCCGGGCAATCCTGGAATGGGCCTGGCGTTCAATCTCATCCTGTGTCTCGATTATCTTTCGCACGGCGCGAGCCTCAGGGTCAACCAGTCTTGCCAGTTCAATCATAGGGTCATGCGTAGCTTCCACATCAGCAGCCGTTCCTGCATAAAGCTTCCTGCGAAGGGCCACATCCTTCAATTTGGTTCCGAGAACCAGTTCAGATGCGAGCTGCTGAGGTGACCTGCCTGCCAGCACCTTCTGAACTGAAGGGTGGGAATAGCCAAGCTGCTTGACCAGCCAGGTCAGGGAATCAGCAAGTTTTACCTGCTCAAAATCGTCATAGATGGGTTCTTCTGAAAATAGCTGCAATTCAAGGGACTCAAGGTTTGAATCTCGGAATTCGCGCAGTCGCTCGCCGTTGGGTTTGGGTTTCTCTTCCACCGCACGCGCAATGGTACGGGCAATGTCAAAAAGCGTGCTGTTGAATGCATGGGCTCCTTCGAGCAAGTTATACTCCTTAGCGTTGCGGCCAATAACCTGCTGAGCTTCAGCGATGCGATCCCACGAGACAAGCACCTCTTTTGCATTGGGGTCTTGTGCCACTGCCGTTCTTAATTTTTGTTCGGCAGTCTGCTTTTGCGTCATAAGCTGGGAGTCCAATAAACCGGCGAACATTCCGTCCCGTGCCTTGCGGCTGTTCTGAACACCAAAAAGAGTCTCTTTAGCACGGCGGGCGTTTTCGTCGCTTCTCCCACTGTAAGCCAGCAGCATCACCTCCAGACTATTTAACCGCTGCAAAACATAAGGGAAGTATCGGTCTCGCAGGTATTCCAATTCGGCCATTGTTAGTTGCCGGCTGGTGTTGCCCGGATTCCCCGAAACGAATACAAGGTCTCCGTCACTTACTCCCTTGCTGCTAAATTTAAGATAATGCTCGACTTTGGCGGGCTTACCATTCTCATAAGCCCGAAAAAGGCAAATATCGAGGTCGAAACGGGGGTACTCGAAATTATCAGGGTCTCCACCGAAAAAAGCAGTCTGGAGTTCCGGAGCAAACACTAAACGAACATCGGTATATTTCTTATAGCGGTATAAATGGTATTTCCCGCCTTGATACAAAGTGACTACGTCGCTGCGCAATCCCGTCTTTTCGAGGGACTCCTTTTCAATCTCTGCCATTACTGCTCGGCGGGCGGCAAAAGCCTCCTCTGCATTAGCGTCGGGTTTAACTGTAGCGTTAACCCTGTCCGTCACATCTTCGATGCTCATAAGCACATTCAGTTCCAAATCGAGGCACCGTTTTTCTTCTTGTCGGCTGCGTGCGTAGAAGCCATCCCGATAATAATTGTGCTCTGCGTCGCCGAACTTTTGCAGTGCGTCAGCGCCTACGTGATGGTTTGAAATAATCAGGCCATCCTCTGATATAAAAGAGCCGGAGCCGCCGCTGTTAAACCTTACCGAAGATTTTTGAACGTGCTCCAGCCAGGCAGAGGTCGGTTCAAAGCCGTACCTGTCTTTCAACAATTTATAAGGCATGTCATTGTAAAGCCACATACCCTCGTCAGCAGTTGCTGGTGCACCAAAGCTCATAATAATAAACACAATCACAAGTTGGTTAAATAACGTCCTCATATTTTGTTCTCCTGATTCCATATCTAATTCACTATTAGCCAGCCTGTTTATTTTACATATGTATGTCTTCAGCCAAAATGAGACAAATTTGCCTTTGAATTAGGAGACGGTTTTGGCTCCCGTTACTTTGATTCTATCGTTATGTTTTTTTCTTTCAAGGATTGTTCTTCTTTTAATTTCAGTCCGTTTCTTAAGTCTCAGAGGCACTTTATGCTCGTAGAATGGCTGAACAGCGCATTACCCCTACCAAACTACCCTCTGAGCGTTTTCCTTTGACAAATATTAGGTTTTCTCCCGCTTTAGCCTTACCATTTCTTACCATCTTCACCTGCTCAATCTGCCTTCGTTGTTAGCAATTTTCTGCACCGTCTATGTTGTTTTAGGCTGTAGATATTATCCCCCCGTCCCCCCAATTCAAACATTCGGTGGTTTCCAGAACCCTGCTGAGCCGGGTTATCGCCGGTAGCGCCCATACACGTACGGATGCAGCGGCCTGTGCCAATAGCCGTGGTGCCAAACCCAACGGTCCCCGAACCAGACCCACGCGCCTCCCACCCAGATGTAGTCCGGACCCGGAGCCACGACGACCTGCTCGACTAATGGTGGTGGTGACGCAGTTCCTACCACTCCCGCCACTTGGGCGGACTGAACCTGGGTCGGCGTGTTGATCATAAAGTCAATGATCTTTTCACTGACACCCGAGTTCTTGAGATCAACAATGTCAGCTGTGTTGAGGTGATAGACCGTGCGGGAGTTGCGAATCTGGCTGATGACAAGATCGTCGCTGATCCCGGCGTTCACCAGCGCTTTGACGTCCACCACTGTCAACGGCTGACTCTGTTCAACCCGTTGCAGTGTCTGTGGGGCTTGTGCCCTCAACTGCGCCTCCTGGTCCTGGTCCATGCCGTGTCCGATGAGGCCGCCGACCACTGCGCCCGCAGCTGCGCCGACCACTGGGGCGGGGCCCGGCTGCCGAGCTATGCTGCCGACGATTGCTCCCGTTGCCCCACCAGTCAAAGCTCCGGAGGCCGTGTAGTCCGGCCGACCCGACGGAGACATGCAACCCGCGGTCGATATTCCCACGACCGCTACCACCAACAAATAACCGTATCGTTTTTTCATGGTTCTCTTCTCTTTTAATTTGGTATTTCCCATATTAAACGCTTGGCTACGCAACCAAGCCATTTGACCATAAAAATACCAAACTATCAATAGTTACTCCGCCTCTTTTAAACCAAGTGGAGTAAGGTGTATGAAATCTCTACAGGCTGAAGATAGACCACCGAAGCCCCAACAATGCGTACACAATCACGGGTTTTGCATAGGGGGTATACTGCTACTGACACCCCCTGAAATAAAGGGTGGTCAGGAGGATAGGATATATAAAATGTTTGCATTTTCTGAAGATTTTTTTAAGTCATTGATATTGAAGGCCTTATGGGTTCATGTTTTTTGCGATTTTACACGCTATTTAGCATTCAGGTTGTATTTTGGTTGTATGAATTTTTCTCCCCGAATCACAGCCGCAAGGTCATTAAAATTTCAAGCATTGTGGCTGAAAGAAGATTTTGATATTATTGTGGAATTGGAATGCTTGGTTGTATATCAGCAGAAACATTAGTGGGTAATTATGTCTCTAACAAAATTTATCAGAGATGTGCAGAGTAGGTTTCAAGCGATTCCAGCTCCTGCCGCTATTTTTTACGATTGGCTACCGGCAAGGATTCTTAAAAAGCCGGAAAACAAAATAGTTGACGACATAGTTGAGAAAATAGCCAGTGGGATCATCGTAGATTTAGGTTCAGGAACGGGCTATTTATCAATAGAGATTGCCAAGAGAGTACCAGGCACACGGGTTTATGGCATCGACCTGAGCAGGCAAATGGTCAAGATTGCAAAAAGGCATGCAAAGGGCATTGAAAATGTTCAATTTTTATTTGGCGATGCTGCTGACCTTATCTTTGAGAATGAATCCGTTGACTTTATAGTTAGTACAGGCTCCTTATATCACTGGAAGAGACCAGCAAAAGTATTCGATGAATGTTATCGCGTTTTAAAAAACGGCAAAGAAGCTTGGGTATATGATCCATGCTGTGATGCCCTCAAATACGAAGCCGACAAAGCAAAGGAAGAATATGGCTTTGTACGCCACAAAATGCTAACTAAGATGACCCAACTTCATGGTTTTACTAAGCAAGAGTACGAAACCAGAATTAAAGGTGTTTTAGACCAAACGAAATTCAAAAATAACTACCAAATGGAGCTGACAGACATTTGGATGAAGACTACCCTCAAAAAGTGTGGACCAAGTGAATAGCCAACAAATTTTTTATTTTTTATAACTTACTAATATGACAAGGCTTATGAAGTGAGAATTTTTATAAAATTGACGGATAATCAGTCTCGCAGTTGTAATGTGGTTGTAATCGCTACAACTACTGCCATTTTGATTTTGGTGTCCACGGTTCTCTCTAAACCATCCCCTAATCAGCCACGCTTTTGCTGCTCGGCATCGGTGCGGTGATGTTGAGAAGGAAACGCTAAAGGAAAAACCCTGAAATGTTAGCTTTTGTTAGTATTTTTTAGTATTTAAATATGCTCGATGAATCCGAAATTCATAAAAACGAAATAGGTTTCTGGGCAGATTATGATTTTCAAGACAGGCGGGTGTTTGGGGGGTGATACCCCCATCAAAACCCGTGAAAAAACACGCTCGCCTGCGGTCTTATAGGAAAAGCCCCAGAGATTGCATCCCCTTTACAGCAACCTTTTGCTGTATTTTTCCCTTGATATTCACCAGCGGAAAGTCTATAATCATAGCGGTTTTTTCAGGCATAGTTTGTCTGAAAAAAGTGCGGAGAGTGATGAGATGAGAAGAGATAGTAATTTTGCCTTTTATTGGTTCATTTCTTTTGTCAGAATCAATCCTGATGTTCATCAGGATACAAAACGTCTATTTATTATTAACCCATTTTGTTCTCAAGGAGGAGAAAGATGAAAAAGTTTCGGTTTCGAGCGTTAATAATCATAGGCATGTTATTAGGCGCAGTCCCTCGGATTACCAATGGCGTACAAGTCGGTGATGGCATTGGCCCATATAGGGTTACGAGCATCACGCAAATTCCTATTTATGCAGAGGACATAGTGTATGCGAATAATTCATTCTATGCCATAAGTTATTCGGGGGGGCAGATAAACAGAATTGACGAGACCGGCCAAGTAATAAGTACATGGCAAATACCGGATCTTAATGTTGAACCCTACGAAATAATGCATGGTATGGCTTTCGATGGAACATATTTCTATACAACAGGCCGAAATAGTGGTGCGAGCTGGCGTAAATTGAGTTTGGGAACAGCTCCTAACGTAACTGTTAATCTAAAAAGAACCTGGCCGACTAATTCGTGGGCTATGGACCTCGCTTATGCAAATGGATACTTATACTATCCTGATTACCTTGGTTTTCCTAATTCTTCCGGGGGTTATGATGGTGCGATAAGAAAAGTAGACCCACAGACATTCAACATTGTTGATACTTTTCGGGCACCTAGTAATCTTATCTATGGAATGGCTTTTGATGGAACAAATTTGCTTGCGTCAAACACGGTTGGCCATGATTCAGGACAACCTACGGAAATGTGGGTAATATCTCCGTCAAATGGTGCAGTTTTGGAAACTTGGATGACAAATATCAGAGCTTGGGGTATGGATTATGACATCCCGAACAAGACGCTCTATGTTCTCACTGTTGATGGACAAATACTTACAGCTGCCATTCCAGAACCCGCCACGCTTTTATTGCTCGGCCTTGGTGCGGTGATGTTGAGAAGAAAACGCTGACGGCATTAGTTTTTGTAGTATCGATTTAACAAGCTGAGTCATGGGCGCCCATGCCGTCGAACGCTAAGTTCGCCATGGCGGGAAAAATCTTCCTGTCCGTTTCATATACTCCCGGTATTCGTCGCTGAACTGTTCCAGCATCATCTGTTCTTCCCGTGGAACCCGCGCCACAAAAAATACCACCGCACACGCCGCGAGAAAGAAGGGAACCCAGTTGGCTATTACGAAGCCGAGACTCATCGCCCATCCCAGGATGGCCGTGTACATGGGATGCCTTATTCGCGAGTAAGGGCCGGAAGTGACCAGCCGGTGGCTCGTGCGAAGTTGCAATTGGGCTGACCAGAACCGCCCAAGTTCCACATGCGTCCAGGTCCAGAGGGCCAAGCTGGCCAGTCCCAAGACAAAAGCCGCCCAGCGCAGCCAGAACGGCAAGGGGAAGGCGAGCTTCTGTATTTGGATACGATGAAGGGCGAGCAGCACAAACAGGGCAATGAAGAAGAGGAACACAGACCCCCGGATGGCAAATGCCACCCAGCCCTCGCGCCGGATGGCGGCCCGATCCGGCATGAGCCGTTCGCCCGCCCGTCGCACACGGAATGCGAACCAGCCGCGCATCAATACCATCAGTCCGAGTAACACCCAGAAAGCGATTTGAAATGTTCTACCGCTGTTCATCGCAGAAACCTTCGCGTCCAGTCCAACGACCAAGATCACATACCGCTGGCTGCGCCAACAGCCAGTGTAGTGCGTCATAAATACCTTACTTATAATTGATTGCCTGAAACCAATTGAATCTTTGCTCAAAATTAAAATAAGCGCGATTGCGATTGGCTAATACTTTCTGGACAATATATTCAAATGTAAAGAAACGTTAGACGCACCACACTAGCGGTTAGGTGAAGCGCACGGTTAGCCCGACATAAATTTTATACCAAGCCATATTTTATAAGAAACTGTAGGGAATTTATATCCATCCTCTGGCCTTATACAGCACCAAACCCGCATATTCTCTAATAACTGCTTTAAAAACGAACAATCTTCCCATAGAATCATTGGCGTACATTTCGACCGGTTCTACCGGAGCGGCAAAAACCTTAACACCTGCATGTTCAAAACTGAGCATCGACCTTTTCATGTGTGAAGCGGATGTTACAAGAAGAGCTGTTGTAAGACCGTTTTCTTTCATCATTTCGGCGGTTTTCAAGGCGTTTTCATATGTGCGGGTGGATTTCTCTTCAAGCAGAATTGCCTGCGGCGGTACGCCAAGATTAACAGCGACTCTGGCCATACCGTTTAACTCAGGGACATTCAAAGGGTTGGGGTTGCCCGTACAGCCACTAAACAGAATTTTATCCGCATATCCTTTTTTGTAAAGTTCCACACCTTTTACCGTTCGCATTAGTGAATACCACGACAGTGTGCCATCGGGATAAATGCCGCCCTCAAGAACAACTATTACGTCGGCCTTTTGCAGGTCGGCTTTAACCATGAGCGGCCGGGACAGACTATTGGCTAAAGGCGTGTACATTATGATTATTACTGCAAGGGCAAGACAAAACAGCCCGTATGTTGCGGTTTTTGCTATAAACTTCACTATTTTATTTTGTCGAAAACTCATAGTCTGTAACAGTCAGAAAAGGAAATCATTTGTTAAGAAACATTTTATCAACTCAGCTTCACATAGACAATAATATCATATTTTTCTCATTCGGCCCTGCTCAGGACAATTCCGCTTTAATCCTGTACGTCTTCAGCAAAAATGAGACAAATTTGCCTTTGAATTAGGAGACGGTTTCGGCTCCTGTTACTGTGCCATTTCTGCTGATACGATAGATCCGCATGGCAATACGAATGCTCTTACAGGATAATGGCATAAAAAACCTTAAAGAAAGGAGGCTTGCCATGTGGTATGCAGGAATCGATTTAGGTTGGAAGTCATCTGTGATTGCTTTAGTTTCTGATGACGGACTCAAAGTATCCTCAAGACGGTTCTCGAACCAAAATCCCTTGGCTATCATTCAATTCCTATCGAGGTACAAGCCATATAGAGCTGTGATTGAAGCGACTGGGACTTATCGCTGGATTTACGAGTTGTTAATCAAGCATGGAGAAGTTATCCTGGCTCATCCATACCGTTTGCGAGCAATATGGTCAGGCAAGGCCAAAACAGACAAGCTTGATGCTAAGGTACTCGCTGAATTACTCCGAGCAGATTTGATGCCGCAAGCTTATGTACCTCCAAAATCATATCAACTGCTGCGAGATCTTACACGCGTAAAAGCAAGATTAGTACGAAGACGTACAACAGTCAGGAATGAACTGCGTAACATACTCGCATGTGCCAATATTGTTGCTCCATTTTCTTGTCCATTTGGTCCGCGTGGGCTAAAATGGCTTGCTTCTGTGAATTTAAATCCAGTTGCAGAAATTGTTCGAGACGAACTTATTGAACGTCTCCGACATTTTGAAACAGTAATCAATAAGTTTGATAAGCATTTACAATCAATAGCCGGTGACTATCCGCAAACCGAGGCATTAACAGATATTCCCGGATTTTCCCTGTACACGGCCTTACTTGTAATTGCCGAATACGGAGAGCCGTGGAGATTTTGGCATGCTGGCCAGGCTTCTGCTTATGCAGGCCTAACTCCACGGGTATATCAATCTGGGCAATATGAGCATCGTGGGACCATTTCAAAGCAGGTATCACCCTGGCTTAGATGGATTTTGGTAGAAGCTTCTTACAAAGTTACTTGCAAGGATGAACCGCTGCGTCGATTTTATGAGCGAGTAAGGCGTCGTCGAGGTAAACAGGCCGGGCGTGTGGCGGTTGCATGTAAATTGGCGGAAATTTGCTGGAAACGACTTATTGCATGGCATAAAGCTCATGCAGCTTAATATTTAATTTGATGCGATAGCAAAGGCTAGAGAAATGGCGGGCCCGTGTCTGACGTTGATTGACCTAATTTAATGGTAGAATCGTTCCGCTGATTGGGCGGCCATTTCTTCGGACTGTATACTGCGTATGGGTGTTTTACCCATGACGCGAAGAGGTGACTGACCTTGGTGTCGCATTGATTGGAATAAAGGTTAAAATAAACTTGACGAGCGGATCTTAGAGGTGACGTCAAACACTGACGAATGCCCCGATGAACTTCGTCTCGAAATCGAAAAGTTTGTGACCTATTACAACTCGATTAGATACCATGAGGCCATAGGTAATGTAACACCGGATGATGTTTACTTCGGCAGAAGGAACCAGATACTCAGAAAACGTTCTAAACTTAAAATAAAAACTGTTGACCAAAGAAGGGAATATAATATTATTAACCAAGTGGAGCTAACATCGCAAAGCGTCTCTTAGCAAACTGTGCCATTATTGCTGACGACGTACACTTTTGGCGATAGCGTGTCTGGCTTGATTATATCTGAATTATGAGAAGCAGAACGAAAAAACATGGAGCAAATAAAGGAACCGGGAACAACATTAAGGAGTGTGTAGTATGAAGTCATACATAACCGAGGTTTGGTCTGTGGTGTCAGCTTTGGTGCTCTTGGTGGGTCTGGCCGTCACAGGCAAGGCGGCTGAACCCTCACCGCCGGGCACGGCGCCAGCGTTTCAACTGCCGCTGCTGCCTTATGCACAGGATGCGCTGGAACCTTATATATCCGCCAAGACAATGAGCTTCCACTATGGCAAGCATCATCAAGCCTACGTGGACAACCTGAACAAACTGGTCGCAGGTACACCGTGGGCAACGCAGCCGCTGGAGAAAATAATCCAAGAGACTGCAGGCGTGGCGGATAAGGCAGCCGTCTTCAACAATGCGGCTCAGGTCTGGAACCACACGTTCTTCTGGAAAAGCATGAAGCCCGGCGGTGGCGGCAAGCCCACTGGGCACCTGCTGGAACTTATCGAGAAGTCCTTCGGGAGTTTCGATGAGTTCAAGAATGCCTTCACGACCGCGGCCGTCTCGCAATTCGGCAGTGGATGGGTCTGGCTTGTGCAGGATGGCGACGTGTTGAAGATTGTCAAGACGTCGAACGCGGATACACCGGTGGCACACGGGCAAACCGCGGTCCTTACGTGTGATGTCTGGGAGCATGCCTACTATCTCGACTACCAGAACCGCCGCAAGGACTTTGTGCAGGCCTTTCTGGATCATCTCGTCAATTGGGACTTTGCGGCCTCGCAGTTGAAGTGACGTGGAACCACTGGCTATATGTGACGGGCAAAGGTGTAATTCTCTGCTTCACGTATTGTAAAAATATTCATCCTATGCTAAGTATTTAGGAAACCTAATCTTACAAGCGGCTTATTTTGCTGAAATCGGTCGATTTAAGCCGCCACGCACCATTTCTCCCAGAAGGCATTTTTCATGTGATACGGCCACGAGCGCGCCCCCGCTATTGAGGAGTATAGTCCCCCTCTCCCCCCTGTTCAGCAGCCGGATATATAAAATGTTAGCCTTTTTTAAGAATTTTTTAAGTCTTTGATATTACAAATCTTATAGATGTGCAATTTTTGAGATCTTACACTCTATTGAGTCTTTGGGTTGTAGTGTGATTGTAGGATCGGGAAGATAACTTATTTGGATAGACCGGACAATCTATTTTGGTTACGGCTTTTCTTTGCGCCTTTACTCGATATTTCCTTAATCTCAATCCTGCCCATTGTAGGTTTCTTTCGTTCAGTCAGAGGCTTTACAGCGGTTCTCTCTTTTATTGACAATAAAGCTTTTTCACATACGGTTCTTGTATTCCTGTCACGATGTTTTAGCCCTTGCTCTAAAACCTCCAAAGCCATTTTTTTCATCCTGCCCTGCATCCTTCTGAGGCCATAAGTAGCTGCAATCTTGGCTGTTCTCGGAAAATTACCAAATAATGCCTCCTTCAGAATCTCTAAGCCATCTTCCTGCATCCAGGAAAGGTTAAAAGCAGCCCCACGAGCTACTGAGATATCATTGGAAAATAACTTTTCCCTTAAAAGCTCGAGAAGCTCAATAGAAGCTTGGTCATTTTCCCTTCCTGAAGGTTTTCTTTTTTCTAATTTCACAAAGCCCACCTTATGAACAAATTTGTATATCGATAAAATGAACAACGCTGGTTTGAAAAGGATATAAAAGATAAGTTCCTTTTTGACAGGCTCTATGTGAAAATTGAACAATCCATTGTTGAAAACAGGGTGAAGGGGCAGCTTCTTGCTGCCTTCTCTGCCCATACACCCACCTCCTAACCACCCTTCTCCATAAAACCAGACTTCTGTAACTACCCTGCCCAAACATCCGAAAAACTCAAACAATCTGTTCAGACATCAATTATCATGTTAGCTCTTTGAATTAGCTTTTCAAGAAAATATTTCTTAAAATCAAAAAAGGGCTGTAAGTTTTATCTTACAGCCCTTCGTATCACTTTAGCAATCGTCTTTTACAACTTTATGGCAGGCAGCTCTTGAGCCACTGGTTGCAGAAGATTTCCAGGTCTGCACTATCAACATTACCATCGCAGTTAAGGTCTGCTTTGTTGTATCCGCCGGGCAGTCCTGACCACATCCATTCGAGCGCAAATTGCGCAAAGTCCTTGAAGTCAATCAAACCGCTCGAGTCATAATCGGCACAACTGTAGCACTTGTTCGGGTCGGTAAAGAGCATAAACGACAGGTCCGCACTTGCCCCTGTCTGGTCATACAGACTCTTTCCATATCAATGGCGAATCTGTCGGAATAGAGCTTGCGACCGCATCGTCACCGAAGACGTGTTTGTGGTTAGTCCAACCCCATTGATATGTCGGTGGGTTAAACGGACTATAAACAGCCATAATGCTTATCCAGAAGATTTGGTTTACCTGTTTCTGCTTAAAATAATTGTCTTCCGGCAGCCTTACAGAATAACGGAATACCGCTTCACGAGGCGGACCGGTTTGTTGTTCTGGCTGCTTATCGTAGCCGACAAGCACCTCGTCATAATTGTAAGCCTGGTACTCCCAGAGGACTTTACCCGGATGACTGTAACCATACGGGTTGCAGGGGTCATTTGCGGGGACATCTGTCCAGATGTTAATGAGGAAGTAGTCGGGTTTGACCGGCGGGGCCGGTGTTGGGTCGCCGATACAGGGCTGATAGTTGTATCCTAAATACGAGCCCCACCAGACGATCGCTGTTACAGGCATTCTTTTTTGGCACAGCCAGTCGTCAGCGCCCTGACGAATTATATTCACGTTGCCAGTTCCCTCATCGAAAGCCATAGAAAGTTGGTCGTCATAGTGTGGCCAGTCGCGGATTCCAGTATAAGGCTGTTCACACTTGATGTAGTTGGGGTCGGTATCGAGTTCAAATGCCATGTCCATACTTTCGCCGGTCGTTGGGTCTTCCAACGGTGTATATGTGCATTGCGGAACACCGCTAGGCATATTACAATCGGCTCTAACTGCATCATCCATCCAATGGGCAGGTTTTGTCTTCCAGCCCCAGGGATTCTCAATAGGTATGATAGTTATCGGATAAAGCGCTTTAATGCCAATCCAATATACATTGTCGGGATTAAGGTCATTATAATCCTGCTGCCAGAAATATTCATGCGACATCAGGTCTAAATCATACCTAAAGCAGCTTTCCGGAGGGGTTATCGGGAAGTAATCCTCACCGACATATTGGGTTTTGACTCGCTCATTGGGTATTACGATATTCCAGAGCAGTATACCCGGATGGCTGAATCCTGGAGGCATTGGGGTACTATTGGTCCAGAACGTAATTGACCACGCCAACGGCTGCATACCGGGCGGTTCTGGATTTTTCCAGTCGATATACGATCCAAACCAGTGGATACTGGTTATGGGCATAGGCCCAATGCAGCGGAAGTCATCAGCGGCGCCAATCCCTATCAGCGGATGTTCCATATCCTGAGAGTAGCTCGGCTGATTCCAGCCGCAATAGAGCGGGATTTCCGATAATGGGTCTATTTCCAGAGGGGGCTGGCTCCATTTTAAATGCTCGGTTAGAGGGATTTGGCCGATGGAAACGGCGTAATCTTCTACCTCACCATCGGTAGCCAGGCCGGTATAGGAAAGTCCCTGATTAGTGCTTAATCTGAATCTTGCGTATGTTGTAGAGTTTGGTTTAGCACTGAAAGGAACCTGGAAGCTGAAAGTGTTAACAATACCGGCTGTCCCGTTTGCGTCGGTTAAGATTTGGTCGCCGGAGTCGGCCCAGGAGCCATTGTCGTTAAAATCTATCCAGGCGTTTAAGAATAGAGGAATGCCTGTAGCGCAATTAGATAAATCGACAGAGACGGTTGCCATTTGTCCTGGAATCAGCGGAGTAAGGAAAGAGACGCCGTCTTCATCGGGTAAATTATTTGAATCATCGCCGGTAGCATCGGCATTGGGCTGGCCATCAGGCTCGGAGTCGATAAGATCGCCCATTAAGATACCCGGAACTACAATATGTCTTGCTCCATCGTTCGCACTTAATGTCGGATAGGGAGGATCGGGGGCATCGCCGTAATCGAGATTTGAGGTAATGACAAAAGACATATCGACATATTGTGCAACAAAATCGCCTATTATAAACCGGCTCCAGGTCATTAAGTCTTTTGAAAACATCGCAGGGTTTCCCCACAGATGGCCGGGCGGGCTGGCTACAGAGTTTGTCCAGCCGACGGCAGCAGTATTCGGTGGGCCAAAGTCGGAGTTAAAAGACAGGCCAGGCACAGGCATCATGGCAGCCTTAATGACGAGCCAGTAAACCTGACCTTTCTGTTGAATAAACGGTTCAGGAATATCAGTGATGTTGACCTGGTAAAAAGAATAGTGGTCGGGTCGTATTTGTTCAAGCAGTGACGGGCAGAGCCAGCCCTGTTCGCCTGTGCCGTAAGGGCGGATATTGAGATTTCCCGCTCCATTCCATTCCCAGAGAGCCTCCTCTCCGGGCTGACCATGGGCATCCGAGTAAATAGCGATATACCACGATTCGACCCAGCCGACGCTGTCATTCTGCCAGGAAATCCAGAAATGGATATCCGTAATCGGGCCTGTTTGGGTGCACATAAAGTCGTCAGCGATAAATTGATGCATCAGGCAGACATCCCAGCCATTGGGGTTGGGCAGTTGTGGGAAGTGCATTTTGTATGGGTCGCCCGGGTTCCAGTCGCCCAATAAAATTGTGCTTGTGCATAAAACAGAGGCGACCGCAAAGATTAATAAGAGCTTGCAATTAAATGTTTTCATATAATATCCTCCTTAAAAAAGTTTATGATGATTTAGTTTACTCGCAACGAGCGTGGAAAATTTTCGCCATACCTAACCCTCCTAAAATATTTGAAATATTTTGCTTAAAACCCTCTTTACTTTTTGAGGTGCACAGCAAAGATGGATGCTCAAACAACTCAAGCAAAGTCATCAACTGCAGATTCTGGTTTATTTGTATTATTCCGGTAGGTTATTGATTATAACGAGTCTGGATACAAAAATCAAGCAAAATTATCGGACTTTGTGGGATGGGAAGGGAATCCCAATGTACATCGGGGGTATCCCCCTTATAAGGATGAGATATATGACTGATAAGTGCCTCAGGAGGCTAAAAACAGAGTTTTTCTGGCTGTGCTACTTACTAATCTGACAAACATACATCCTGCTATTTTCAATAACTCTGTCGGTTTGTGCAGAAACATCCTGCACATACCTTGTGGCCATTTGTAAATCTGCATGGCCAAGAAGCCTTTGAACACGGTTATATAAAATGTTTGCATTTTCTGAGATTTTTTTAAGTCATTGATATTACGAGCCTTGTAAATTCGCGGTTTTTGCGATTTTATGAGATATTTGTGGTTTGGGTTGTACTATGGTTGTATGGATTTTTCGCACCAATTACCACCACAAGGTCGTTAAAATTTCATGGATTATGACTGAAACAAGATTATGATATTGTGGCATTGAAAGGCTTGGTTGCGTAGCCATGCGTTTAATCCGCCAGAGGCGGATAAATATGGGAAATCAGTTTATGAATATACTGTTGGTCAGTCCAGAATCGCCAGATACTTTTTGGAGTCTTAAGCATGCATTGAAGTTTATCTCCAAAAAAGCCTATTTTCCGCCTTTGGGATTATTGACAGTAGCCGCAATGCTGCCCCAAGACTGGGGGATGAAGCTGGTAGATATGGCTGCAATGGAATTTAGTGATCAGGATATTAAGTGGGCCGACTATGTGTTTATCAGCGCCATGTACATCCATAGAAACTCAGTACAGCGAATCCTCGATAGATGTAAAAGGATTGGGAAGAAGGTAGTGGCTGGCGGCCCACTCTTTACCGCAGTGCCGGAAGAATACGACAATATCGATTATCTGATCCTTAATGAAGCGGAAATAACCCTGCCACAGTTTTTGAATGACCTGGCACGGGGTTCTGCCGGGCATATTTACAGTTCAAAACAATGGGCCGACATGCAGGATACTCCGCTCCCTCTGTGGAAGCTTATCGACCAGAAGCGGTACGCTGCAATGTGCGTTCAGTATTCGCGAGGTTGTCCGTTTAATTGCGACTTCTGTGATGTAACAACGCTGTTCGGGCATAAAAGTCGTACGAAGAGCAAAGAGCAGATACTGGCGGAATTGGAAAGCTTATATGCGGCTGGCTAGAGAGGCGACGTTTTTTTCGTTGATGACAACCTGATAGGAAACAAGACACATCTTAAAAAAGAAATTCTGCCGGCCGTGATAGACTGGATGGACAAGAAGAAATATCCGTTTTCTTTCAACACGCAGGCTTCAATTAATCTTGCCGATGATGATGAGCTTATGCAATTGATGGTTAAGGCTGGCTTTGACTGTGTATTCGTGGGAATTGAGACACCCAATGAAGAAACTCTTGTCGAATGCAATAAGATGCAAAACAGAGGTCGCGATCTTGTCGAGAGTGTTAAAAAGATACAAAGGGCAGGGATGGAGGTGCAAGGGGGATTTATTCTGGGCTTTGACAATGACAATCAGGCTACCTTCGAAAATCTAATCAGATTTATTCAGGAAAGCGGCATAGTCACCGCCATGGTCGGATTACTCAACGCCCCCAAAGGAACGAAACTTTACAACCGCCTGATGAACGAGAACAGACTGCGGCCCTATACTTCGGGTGATAATACTGATCTTACAATGAATTTTGTTCCCGTCATGGACTATAACGACCTTGTGAAAGGCTATCAAAAAGTTGTGCAAATGATTTACGCACATGAGAACTATTACAATCGTGTTCTCACATTTCTCAAAAATTACACGCCTTCCAAAGACGGTCACAACAAATTGAAATATTGTGATATTAAGGCATTTGTTAAATCCTTATGGCGCATCGGCGTGATGGGGAAGGATCGGCGATATTACTGGAGACTGATTCTTTGGACAGTCGGACGGCCGCAATATCTCGACATAGTTGTCACATTTGTTATCTTTGGCTTTCACTTTCGAACGATGTTCGAAAAGTTACGACTGTCAGGCTATCATGGAACAGCCTGAGTGTTTCACGCCTTATTCTATATTCGGCTGGCATGAAGCTTATGAACTATTATAGTGTCTTCTCTTGGACAGCCTGAATTATGCTAAATTCTTATCGTGACTATTGTCATCACGAAAGGATTCATCAGTTGCTTAGCCGAATGTGCTTCTGAAGAAGCCGTCAGACTACTTTTCCAGCAAGTGAAGAACGAGTCATTATGGTTATTCTCACTAAATGAGATATCTAAAAAGAGTCTACTATTGTTTTTAGAAGTCATCCCAAAACCCCCAAGAAACACCGTTTATGGCACCGATAATGCCGAAAACGAGGGTTTTGGGATAGGTTCTAATTATAACCGGTGGAATTATTATTGTTGTTGTGCTTCAGATAGCTCAAATATTTTTTAAAGTAAAAGAATCTATCTGCTCGGCCTTGGTGCGGTGATGTTGAAAAGAAAACGCAGTTAAGATAAGCCACAGAATGTCCCAAACACCCCTCTAATGAACTTGTTTAGCTCGTAGAATCGCTGAATGGTTCCTTGCCCCTGCCCAAGTATCCCTTGAGCGGAGTTCGGCGCCAAAGAGGCCAATTACAGGGGCTTTGGCGGATTCTATGGGGATTCTGTAGTGAAGTCTAACCCTGATATTTCAACACCATCTACAGGAACGGAGAGACATATATTTTCTCTGCCCGCTTCCCTTCCGCCTTGTCGTCTTCCTGCCTACCTACACCCTGAAAGTCTGAGGTCTGCAAAAAAACACACTTCAACAGCGGCTTTAAGGCCAATATTTTGGATTTTGGCAGGTGAAGTAATAAAACTCGTAAAAAATACTTTAACGTAAGGCAGGTTTTGATATTATAGTTGAATTGTAAGGGCTTGGTTGCATAGCCAAGCTTTAATATGGGAAATACCAGATTAAACTAAAAGGTATTGAGCAAAATCTGTAAAGTATAATAGGATTTAGAGATTCTTGATGGGCGAAAGAACCTTGCAAAACAAAGGCACCAAAAAGGCAATATTGCCGGCACCATCCCGCAGTCAGGTGTTGATGGATTTCGATGGAACTATTTCAAAGCAGGATGTGCTGGACAGACTGATTCAACGGTATTCTATAGACAACTCGTGGAAAATTGTGGAGGAGCAGTGGTCTGCCGGCCTTATAGGCTCGCGCAAATGCCTTGAAACACAGTTTTCTCTTTTGAGAATATCCGCCGCGGAGTTGGCAGACGAACTCGACAGCATTGAGTTGGATGAGGGTATTTTCCAGTTGTTGGAAATCTTAAGAACATCAGAGATACCTGTCATTATAGTCAGCGACTGTGTTGATTTTTTTATCAAGCGTATTCTTAAACGCCACGGCATAGAAAATATCCTTATTCGTTCTAATACTGCTGTCCATAAAGCAGCACATATTGAGTTGAAATGTCCGCATTATAATCCACAGTGCCTCTCGCAAGCCGCACAATGCAAATGTTCATCCTTACGCAGTTTTCCTGACCGCAAATCCATCTACATTGGCGATGGTATTAGCGATCTATGTGTGGCGAAAAAAGCAGATTTTGTTTTCGCAAAAAATGTCCTTGCCAGCCGACTCGAACAGGAATCGGTTGATTTTGTAAGGTATTCAAACCTCAACGATATCGCCATATTTTTGTCAAATGTCTGGGTTCAGGCAGCAGCTACGAGGAAGCAATGATGAGTTTGCCCTTATCACAATCATATTCGGATGTTATGAACCAATTGAGCGATTCTGTGCAAAACAAGAGTGCGCAAATGCTCGAATTGCTCAGACATTCCATTCAAATAGAAAGTTTAAGCGGCCAGGAGGGTCGTTTTACCGGATTTATACAAGATTGGGCGAAAAAAGAAGGATTTGAGACCGATTTATGGGAATCAGACGAAAAACAAATTTGTAATCAGGGTCAGGTCAGCTGTAACCATATTCCTATATCAGGCAGACCAACACTAGTGGTACGTCTGGGCGGCAGGGGCAGTGGTCCGAAGCTCATGCTGAATGCTCATTCGGATGTGGTTTGTCCCGGCGCACTTGAAAACTGGAAAGTCAAACCCTTTGATGGCGTCTGGCAAGACGGCAAAGTTTATGGCCGGGGCGCATGCGACGCGAAAGGGCCTCTTGTTGCAGGATTATGGGCAATGGTGGCGGTGCGTCAAAGTCTTCCTCGCGGGCTGGCCGGTGATATAATGCTGGAATTGGTTCCAGGGGAGGAAGATTGCGTTGGTATAGGAACAATGACAAGCATAACCAGGGGCTACAGCGCCGATGCGGCAATAGTACTTGAGCCTACCGAAAATATCCCCCGGCGTGCTTCTCGCGGCGGTCTGCGATTTGGAATAAACTGCAGAGGCAAGGCGGTTCACGGCACCGTTAAGTGGCTGGGCAAAGACGCGATTGTAAAAATGCGGAAAGTACTCGATGCGCTCGATATTCTCCAGCAGCGTTGGAATGATAGGAAAGCCGACCCCCTTTTCGCCAATTACCCGATTACCAGACCCATCACTGTTGACAAGATTACAGGAGGCAAATGGCAGGGAATGGTCTGCGATGAATGCCGTTGTCAAGGGTATATTGAACTGCTGCCTATGGATGAACATACCCAATGGAAAAACCTTTTTATCGACGAATTGAACAAATTAGTTGGCACCGATGGCGTGGAGATTTACTTCGGCGAGGAGTATTTGGGGCATATTACCCCTGCGGAAAATAATATATGCACTGCTGCGGAAGCCGTTATGAAATCTATAAGCGGCAAGGACAAGGCATTAAAATGGGACGGATGGTCAGGATTTAACTCGGGATGCGAGGCAGGAGTCCGGGCAAATCTTGAAGGGACCGCGACTCTTGTATGGGGTCCGGGTAGTGTATCCCAGGCGCACGCCCCCGATGAGTTTGTCAACTTCAATGATGTTGAAACGGCTGCCGAACTGATAGTAAAACTTATCGTTTACTGGTCAAATATGACGAGGCAGAAATGAGTAATTTCTCGAAAGCTTCTGCTAATTACGGCATCGAAAATTATAAACAACTGAAATTATCCCGCTCATGGTTCGAAAGGGCAAAGCGTGTATTGGCGGGAGGAATCAGCAGTTCTGCCAGAGCGGTGTCAACTGGGGCTGTTTCGCATCCGCTCTACATTGCTCGCGGACATGGGTCAAAGATATGGGATGTCGATGGAAATGAGTTTATAGACTACCTTCTCAGTTACGGCAGTGTTATTTTAGGTCACAGCAATCCCGGACTCAGTAAGGTTTTGAAAGAACAAATAGATTTAGGGACAATGTTCGGCACCTGCAATACCGTAGAGGTAGAGCTTGCCGAGCAGATATGTCAAATGGTTCCTTCGGCAGAACTGGTGCGTTTTGCCAATTCCGGTTCGGAGGCTCTTTGCGGTGCTATCCGTGCAGCCCGCGGTTTTACCGGAAAAAATAAACTGGTAAAATTTGAGGGACACTATCACGGCTGGATGGATATTTTAGCTATCAGTAACCGGCCTACCTTGAAAGAGGCTGGTCCACTGGAGACTCCATTGGCACAGCCGCACTCTTTGGGGATGTCGCCAAGCGTATTGGCCGATGTACTGATTTGTCCGTGGAACGAACCACAAATTTTGTTAAATTTGTTAGACGCTCATAAGAATGAGATTGCGGCTATTCTCGCCGAACCTATAGTGGCCAATAACGCCTGTATTATGCCGGCGCCGGGTTATCTTGAATTTTTGCGTGAGCAATGTACAAAGCATAATATCGTTTTAATTTTTGACGAGATAGTTACCGGCTTTCGTGTCGCAGCAGGCGGCGCTCAGGAATTGTTTGGTGTGGATTCCGACATAACGGTTTACAGCAAAGCGCTGGGCGGAGGGATGCCAATCAGCGCATTTGCCGGCAGAAAACATATTATGGATGTTGTAGCCGCCAATCGTGCCAAACACGGCGGCACCTATAACGGCAATCCAATCTCTGCAAGCTCCGCCTTATACACACTAAAAATGCTGGCACAGCCGGCCGTGCAAAAGCAAATTCGCGATACAGGCGAACTGATTATGGAAGCCCTTCGCCGAACGGCGAAGGATAATAAAGTACCTTGTGTTGTGCAGGGAGCAGGGTCTATGTTTCAGGTGATCTTTACTTCTGACGGTAAAACACCTCGTCATTACCGCGACTTATTGAAAGCTGATACCGCACGTTTTACAGCCTTCTGTAATTCTCTTTTCGAGCAGGGAACCTATATCAACAGGTCGGGGCTGGCTTGCTGGTTTGTTTCGGCGGCACATACTGCTGAAGATGTGGAATTAACGTTATCCGCCATCGATGCGGCAATGCGGTCGGTTGCCGAAAATAGAGGTGCATAATAGAGGCGCAATCGCCATAGAAAATGTTTAATCTAAATGATATTTTAATTCGTAAACTTTCACCGCCCAGCCTTGCTTGGCTGGTTCGCAAGATGCCTGTTTCGGCGCTGCGAGTTTTCGCCAACCGGCAATTTCGTGAAACCCTGCAATGGGTTAATAAACACTCCCCATTTTATCGCCGTGTTTTTGCAGAACGCGGTATAGATATCCGGGCAATCCGAAAACCCGAAGAGTTGGGTGATTTTTATACTACCCCGGAAGACCTTACAGTCAATCCTGCGGATTTTATATGCCAAAAGCCCTCGATTGTTTTTGAATCTTCCGGTACCAGCGGCAAAAACAAACAGATTTATTACACAGAACAGGAAATGCGAAACACCGGAACTTCTACTGCGGCAGGATACCTTCTTATGGGGCTAAACTCAACAGACCGTGTTGCCAACGCGTTCGATTTTTCAATATGGATTCCAGGTATGATTTGCCATTACGGTTTAATGGCCGCAGGGATTTTTTCACTTGATTTCGGCAAAGTTGACCCAATCGAAGTCTATCGCCGGTTGAAAGAGTATCGTTTTACAGCAGTATTTGGCGAGCCGACATGGCTAATTCGATTGACTGAGTTAGCCGAACAAATGGGGCCCTATCCCTTAAAGATGATTCTGGGCGCAGCCGAAGAAATGCCGCCGGACGCAATCCCGTGGATGGAAAAAGTCTGGTCGCCTGCGAAGGTAAAAATGTCTTATGGCAGTGTGGAATTGGGCGGCGGAATGGGGTTTCAGCCCTGTGAATGCAGGGACGGTTATCATCTTGACGTCATCGGTTATCTGCCGGAAGTAATAGAACCAGATAAAAACGGTTATGGCGAGTTAGTCTTTACCACACTAAACCGCAGGACTATGCCTTTGGTTCGTTATCGCACCCGCGACGTATCAAAAATATATGATGAAAAATGTTCGTGCGGACTTCCGCTTCCGCGAATGAGTAGGCTCCGAGGACGCCGCGATGAAATTACCGTATGCGCGGGCGGCAATATTTATCCGCAGATGTTTGAAAAAATAATGAGCCCTATTGTAAACCCGTCCCTTGACTGGCAGGTGGTTCTCAAACTGGAGGGTATTCGCGAGGTGATGGAAATTCATATAGAATCGAGTCTTTCAGATAAACAGGTTGTCGAGGACCAGTTGCATCAGCAGATAGCACGGCAATACCCTGATTTGATGAAAAACCTTGCACTGGGAATTTTTGAGATTAGAACGCTGCTGCATCACATCGGTTCACTGCGCAAAGGTCATAAACTTAAGCGAATAGTTGATAAACGATATGTGCCGGAAGAACCGGAAGATGCAAAGGAAAGTTTTTCAGTTGAGCATAAAGGAGAATAATAGTTGCCTTTAAAAAGAAAGTAGTGCTCATTATAGGCGACAGCGTGACGCTTGGCGCTCTAAATGTTCGTAATAGCAGAGTGGTCGAATATGTAAAGGAGCCTTATGTTAAACTGCTTATGAAGGACCTGCCGGACATACATTTTGAGATTAACGCCACGGTGCGCCGTACCACAACCCAAACGCTGACAATAATTGATTCGCTGCTAAACAGTTTCAAACCTTGTGTAACAGTAATAATCCTAGGCGGCAACGATGCAGACATTGATTGGCGAAGATTTGCCGTCAGCAAGGGAAAAATTGTTATACATTCTATTTTGGTTGAGCAATATACAAGCAATCTTAAACAGTTAATACGGAAAATACGAAACGCCGATTCCGTAGCAGTTCTGACAGACACTCCGGGACAGAATGTCGATATGCGAGGGCTTTATCTATCGCAGATTCTCAAAAGGAATATCTCAATGTTGATAGATAATAGCGGAGGACAGCAGACCTCAGACGACATCCATAATCACTATGATAAGGCTATCCGCAGTGTAGCCGAAAAAACCAAGACTGATTTGGCGCTGTATGGCGAGGTGCTGGCTTCTTATCCGCCGCAAAAAGTCTTTGGCCCTGATGGAGTTCATCCGAATGAAATGGGGCATCGTCTCATAGCACAAACATTGTTACCGGTTATTGCCAGAGCCTGCGGGAGAGCATATCCTTAATCTCTACAAGAACGTGCTCATTTCGAACGAAAACTTAAGAGCATCGAATACTCTTAAAATTCAAAGTCATCCTCAAAGGCCGTCTGAAAATCATAAACGTCATTGAAGTCGAAAATCAGAATATTAACTTGTTAAAGAGCAAAGAGTTAATAGCTGATTATATTTGCACCGCATGGGCTCGAATGCAATTTTGCGCTGCAAGCGGACTGCTGGCAGTAGGTAAAGTCAAACAGTGAGAATCTCCCTTGAGTCACTTTCAATAAATTTAAGAAAAACTACGGAATGCTTATATCATACTTTGTTAAAATATGCAAGCATAATGGGTAGTGCACTTGCGGCATTTTGTATTTTTGGATACGCCCCGGCCATTTATAATTTTCCAGCTAATTCGCGACAGCTGACGGTCTCGGTGATGTGTTCGGATTTGATGGATTGTTAATCAGCTATCAGGTCGTTGCCTTTCGCGTGGAGGTATTCCTTCAGGTCGTCATCGAGACTTGCCAAGTTCACCCGGCTGGCGCATCTGGCAAAGAGCGCATGGATTAGCCGGCTACGGTGTTTGCAATAGTGCGTCAGCGGCACTATCTGATGGCCCAAGGCCAGTTTGACCCTGTAGCCTGTCTGTCCGCTCTGGATTTCACTGGCGCCGCAGCCCAAAGCCCACTGCACGGCCTGCTCCCACAGCCGGAAATAGAGGTACCACTTTTCGCCGAGGCTGTAATCAAACCCTACGAATTTATTTATGACCCGTCTTGCGAGGCGGAAACAGAGCATAAAGGCTGCCAGTTTGTTCGTCTGCGACTGCCGCATAAGGATGAAATACGACGGCTCCTGGCGGGCAATGAGCCGGAAAAATTCAGGCGTTAGTCTTTCAAACTTGGTCTTACCCTTCAAATAAGTTTGCCAAAAGAGATTGAAAATTTCCTTCAGCGTCGCTTCGTCCGGCTGCTGCACAATTTCGGTGGTCAACTCGCCCGCTTGTTTGCCGAGCCGCAGCTTTTTTCTAAAATTATGTCTTTGCGAGCCTTTCATCGTTGATAGGTACGCCTCGAAATTGCCGTCCGGCAGTGACACGACGGTGCCGGGATAGCCGACAACCTTGAAAAGTCCGTGTGAGCAGCTTATCGACTGAAGTTCGGTCTGGCACGAGCGGGGGAAATCCTTCCAGACGACCATTGATGCTCTCTCCTGACGGGCCTTGCGTGTCAGAGAGTCCTGCAGTGCGGGGGCGACTTGGGCAAGTGAGATTCCCGGGAACAAGCCGACCGTACCTTCATCGGAACAAGGCGAGCCTACACAGAGCATCCGTTTGTATCGCAGAAAGCCACAGAAGTGGCCTGCGAGTCGTATCAATTTTGCAATAAGTGGCGTTGCGACTATGTCTAACGGAACATCCATGAGGAACGTCGGGACAATTCCAACCGGCTGGCCTTCGCGTTCAATCAGGCCGTAAAAGAAGGTGAATTGCGATTCGAGCTTTGCACGTTCAAGCGACTGGTACCACCACAGCCCCTCGAGCGGCGGTACAAAACATTGTGCCCAGTGTTCGGCGGGAATCTGCAGGGTAGAAGAAAGCCAGCGAACCGAAATGTCTCCTGAGATGTTCATCAGCTTATTGTGATCAGTAACGTACCTCCAACAATCAGCATCACACCCAGCCATCGTCGCAGGCCAACGCGTTCCTTTAATAACAGCCGGCATAGCACCATTATAACTACCAGTTCGAGACCACCAATGGGGTAGGCGAGGCTGACATCCAGCGTTTTCAATGCGAAGGTCCAGCAAAGCCCCTCCACCACGAAGCAGACGATGCCCAAACTAATCCATTTGTATTGTTTCAAGGCCAATCGTAAAACTGACAGAACTGTCTGGCTGTAATGGCCGAAATCCGCGGCTTGTTTGAACGCAATATGGCCAAAACTTTCGGTTATGACCGAGCCCAAAACCAGAAGCAATCCGGGGAGGCGTTCAATCATAACGTGGTCTCCTGCATCCGGCAAGTCGCAGGGCCAGCTTTAGTGTGGTGGTCAGTGCCGCTGATGAACCAGACTCCGACGAGAATCATCGAGATGCCTGCCATTCGCGTCAGACCTACATGCTCACCGAAAAATACCGCAGAGCAGGCGGCCACGGAGACGAAACTCAAGGCGGTGATCGGTTGGGCGTAGCTGAGGTCGGCCTTTGCAAGCAAAAGAATCCAGCAGAGAAATTGGGCAGCAAAGAAGGTCAGCAGTAGATAAAACATCGGCTGAGCCCCAACTGTGCGTATCGTTTCCATGAAACCCGCCGACTCCGGCACAGCAAGGACGGCAGATTTCCACACCATCTGCACGGCTGTGTCCATCGCGACGGTAACGGCCAAACTCAACCAGACCACACGCGGAACCTTCGAGATGATATTTTCGGCTTGCGGGGGATTTTCCATACGCACCACCAATCAACACTAACAAGACTACCAAGCGTGGAGTACAAAAATATATAGCTACTCTTAACTATGCTTACACAATACCTTTTAATCCTTGAAAAATCAAGTATTTATGATAAACATTGCTGATGAAAAATGAAACGAATCAAAATACTGCTAACAGCTGGTTAAATGTACCGATCATAGCAACGATTACTCGGCTATTGTGCCGGGAACTAACACTTCAGAACGAATATCTTCGCCATGAAAATAAGATTCTCAAATCCAAGATAAAAAAGCGTATTGTCTTTATAGATGATGAGCGGCGAACATTGATTGATACTGCACTGGCTATGGGCAGGAATTTGATGGAGCAAGTGGTCACTATTGTTGAACCTAAAACAATTTTGGCCTGGCAACTAAAACTTGAAAATGAAAAATGGGACTATTCAGACATGTACGTCGTCAGCAAAAATGAGACAAATTTGCCTTTGAATTAGGAAACGGTTTCGGCTACTGTTACGGTGACTCTATACGTCTCAAACTGTGCCACTTTTGCTGACGTCAGACAATATTTTGAACTCGGATATATAAAATGTTTGCATTTTCTAAGAATTTTTTAAGTCTTTGATATTACAAATCTTATAGATGTGCAATTTTTGAGATTTTACACGTTACCGAGTCTTTGGGTTGTAGCTTGGTTGTAGGTGCTAAGACACCCATGGCGTCAGTATTAATAAGGAACTTGTCAGATTTGTTGGTTGATATAACAGCAACAGATACCATCATGTCATCGGCAATTTCGCATCTGATGACGTTTATTATAGCTGGCGTGAGCGGGTTTTAAAAAGGCGTGCCGAATTAAAAAGAAAAACAATTCTTGCAAGGAAAAAGTATAGCAGTAAAATCTAAACAACAGGAGTTGAAATCGTCTCCTAATTGAGAACTAATTTTGTCTTATTTTTGCTGGAAACGTACCTTTACAAGGTAAAGACGGTTTACATTCAAAGTGTCCTAAAACATGAAGAGATTTGTATTATTGATAATTTTTACGCCATTCTTACAATGCCAAGCTGGTGTAATAAACGTTAATTCTGTAGGGACAGGAGATTACCCAACAATCCAAGAAGCAATCAATAATGCTAATAATGGTGATATAATTGTTCTTCAACAAGGTATTTATGTAGGTGAGGGTAATCGTAATCTGGATTTCAACGCTAAAGCTATAACCATTAGAGGAACAGATCCGAATAACCCTAATATGGTTAATAATACGGTAATTGATTGCCAGGGAGTTAGTGGTTCTGTACATCGTGGATTTTATTTCCATAATGGAGAAACAAACTCATCTAAAGTGTCCGGAATTACAATTAAAAATGGCTATGCGGACGGTTCTTGGCCCCAAACCAATGGAGGTGGTATTTATTGCAGTGGAGGTAGCCCTATTATTGAGTCTTGTAGAATATTGAATAATCGGGCCAAACATAATGGTGGCGGAATCTATTGCTATGAAAGTTATGCAAATATTAAAAATTGCATAATTTCATCAAATTCAACAATTATCGTGGATGGTGGAGGTGTTTACTGTTATAAGGGTAAGCCAGAAATCACAGGTTGTATTATAAGTAATAATACGGCAAATGATATTTGTGGCGGTTTATTTAGCAGCGAAAATAACATTCTGATAAGTCGATGCAATATTTCCGGCAATCATTGTAAAAGTGTAGGCGGAGGTATATTCCTTAACAAATGTAATAATCCACAATTGTATAACTGTTTAATTACCAATAATACATGTGACGATGGCCCTGCAGCGATATTTATGCAGGATGTGTATCCCATTATTGACCATTGCACAATTGCTAAGAATATTGGTTACCCGTTTTTAGGGGCTATTTGGTGTGGTAATAGTGATGGAAAACCCGCGATAATAACAAATTCCATAATTTGGGGCAATTCTGGAATGTTTGAGGGATTTGTTGCTGTATCTTTTTGTAGTTTTACTCCAACGTTCGTAGATTCTGAAGGAGGAGATTTTCATCTTTCTCCACTATCTTCCTGTATAAATGGAGGTGACCCATGCTATGTGATGTCGGAATATAACGTTGACTATGATGGTAATCCGAGGATTCTAAATAATCGAGTCGATATCGGAGCTTATGAACAGCTCATTGAAGAACCTTTCATAGGTTTTTCCCCACTAAGTGTAGATTTCGTGTCAATTAAAGGAGAACAAAATCCTGAAGCTCAGACCCTATTTATTCGTAATGATGGCACTGGGACAATAAATTGGGAGATTATTAAAGATTGTAACTGGCTTAATGTTAGCATCACAGACGGTCAATCTTCAGGAGAGGTAAATAGAGTTGTATTAAGTGCTGATATCTCAAGGCTTGAAGGAGGTATATATACAAGCGACTTAATAATATTCGCTGATGAGGCTATGAACAATCCACAGAAAATTAAAGTAACGTTGGAAGTCAAAACACCATTGATTGAACTTTCATCAAAGAGTTTTCAATTTACAGCAAAAGAGATGGATGAAAATCCTGCTGAACAGAAACTCACAATCCGCAACAGTGGGGTATTAACCTTAAATTGGGAAATTAATTACGATTGTGATTGGCTGTCGGTTTATCCCATTAAAGGCAGTTCAACAGGAGAACCCAACGAGATTACTCTTAGTGTAAATACTTCAGAATTGAGAGCGGGATCTTATGAATGTGAACTGATTGTATCAGATACAAATGCCATTAATAGCCCACAGGTTATTACAATAAACTTAAAAGTAGTCGGACCAGTTATAGAATTATCAAGCAATGAATTAGAATTTGTTGTTGAAAATGGGCAATTAAATCCAATTCAACAAATCCTGAGGATTTCCAATCAAGGCGGAGGCGTTGCTAAATGGGTGTTAGATTATGAATGTAATTGGTTAACCGCGAGTCATGAAAGCGGAGAAATTTACGCAGGAGACTACAATGACATTATTCTAACAATAGATATAAACTCTTTAACTGACAGAGTATATATATGCAATATAACTGTATTTGATCCAAATTCTGAAAATGGTCAACAAAATGCTAATGTATTTCTATATCTTGATCCCATACAATTAAAGATAGATAAAGCTGTTGATGGTGACGTCATTATTATCCAACCCGGAATTTACAAAGGAAAGTATAATCGAGATCTTGATTTCAAAGGTAAAACTATCACTCTTAAAAGTATTGATACAAATGACCCGAACATAGTGGCAAGTACAATTATTGATTGTAATGGCAAAAGCGATGATCCACACCGAGCACTTTATTTCCACACAGGAGAAGACAGTAACTCGACGGTTGCTGGAGTCACTATGATGAATGGGTACAAAGATTCTTGGTGGGGGGATATATTGTGAAAATTCTCACCCGACAATTTTCAAATGCAATATCATAAATAATTTGGCTGAATATGGTGGTGGAATATATTGTTACTCCTCGGATACAAAAATATCAGGTTGTTATATTACTAATAATATCGCCTCCAACGGCGGTGGGATTTATAGTGAATCTTGCAGTAAATTATTAATTTCAGATTGTTCCATATACGGCAATTACTCTCAATGTGACGGGGGCGGGATAGTCACACTTTATAGTAATACTACTTTAAAAAACTGCTTAATTGTAAAAAATACAAGTGATGATGAAGGCAGTGGTATACTTCAACAATCTGGTCAGGAAAATATCCTTACCATAGTAAATTGTACAATCGCTGATAATAAATCATATTATGGTATATGTTCTATATTTGGAGTGGAAATTGTATCCACAAACTCGATTATCTGGGACACAATGATAATATTTGATCCTAATACAATTTTTAGTTATTGTGATATTAAAGGATGTGTAGGCAGCGGACCAGGTTGGGATGAATATCAATTTGGCAAGGATGGTGGAGGTAACATCGACATCGACCCATGCTTTGCAGATCCATGTAATAATGATTATCACCTTCAATCCGAAATTGGCAGGTGGGATTCTTTTGACCAAATTTGGGTGGAAGATAGTAGAACCAGCAAATGTATTGATGCGGGCGATCCAAATTCAGATTGGACAGAGGAATTATGGCCGCATGGCAAACGAATTAACATAGGAAATTATGGTGGAACACCGGAAGCAAGTATGTCATTATCAGATATTGGCAATATCGCAAATTTAGACAACGATCCCAGTGATGCTGTAGACTTTAGCGACCTTGGCATTTTTGTAAACAAGTGGTGTTATGAGAAATTGCTGACAGCAGAAGACCTTAATCGTGATGGCGTGGTAAACTTTACGGATTATGCCATTTTTGCTAACCACTGGCTTGAAGGAGTTCAATAATAAAAAATTGATATCCTTCGATCAATCGATGTCCCCGGTTTGTCTTCGGGAGGGAGTTTTTTAGGTAGGAAGAACCAAGAATCCACCTGATTTTTGAGCAAATACTCAAATTTTTCAGAAAATTTTGAAAAAATAGGATATATAATCCGTCGGGTTCAGGCCTCGGCGAGCTCGGTCGAGCCGAGCAGGTGAATTTATTGGCAATCGCCTCGGACTGGGCCTGGCCGCAGGCGGTAAGGCAGATTTTTGAACCGCGGGGCGTAAATCTGTTGTTGGCAGGCAGTATTGATGAGTTTATAGTTGTGCTGGTTAGCCGTCGGATACACGCTGCCATAATTGATTTGGACAGTCGATACTGCGGATTTACGGCGATAAGAGTCATAAGAATGGGGCACCCGGTTGGACCGTGCCTGATATTAAAGAGCAGGCCTGATGAGTCCGCCGAAGGCGGATTGGAATTTTGCAAAGGCGGTTAGATCCGCTTGCGGCGGATTTGTAAAGAGGTATAATAGCGGAATATTCGGTGTCCGCCTTTGGCGGATTGATTGTTATGTCCGCCGATAGCGGATTGATTTTACGAAAGGAGTAGTTTAAAAATGAAGATAAGACCGTTAGGTGATAAGGTTTTAGTGCAGCGTGTTGAGGCGGAAAACAAAACGGCGGGCGGCATCGTTCTGCCAGATACCGCAAAGGAAAAACCGCAGAAGGGAAAGGTAGTCAGCGTCGGCGACGGCAAGACCCTCGATGACGGCTCAAAGCAGCAGATGCAGGTAAAAAAGGGAGACGTGGTGCTCTTTACCAGTTACGCAGGAACCGAGGTAAAGATTGACGGCAAAGAGTATCTGATTATGAGCGAATCAGACATTATGGCGGTTATTGAGAATTAGGCGGACTAACCCTTCACTCTTAATTCTTCACCCTTAACTCTTAACCCGCCATCGGCGGAGAACGCAAATAGGGGATAGAGAAGTGAGAAGGGTGAAGAGTGAAGAGAGAAGAGTGTAATCAGTGAAATCTGTGGCTAATTATAATAAAGGAGTTAAACGATAATGGCAGCGAAAAAAATAGCGTATGGCAGTGAAGCGCGGGAAGCGATATTAAGGGGTGTTGAGAAGTTGGCAAGGGCGGTCAAGATTACGCTTGGCCCCTGCGGCAGAAATGTCGTGCTGGAAAAATCCTATGGCTCACCCACGGTTACCAAAGACGGCGTCACAGTGGCAAAGGAAATTGAGTTGGAAGATGCTTGTGAAAATATGGGCGCACAAATGGTAAGAGAAGTAGCCAGCAAGACCTCCTCGATAGCAGGCGACGGCACAACGACGGCGACAATCCTTGCAGAGAGCATTTTCAGGGAGGGGCTCAAAAACATCACCGCCGGTGCCAATCCGATGCAGGTCAAACGCGGCATCGACAAGGCCGTTGATGCGATAGTTGAGGGGCTGAAGAAAATGAGCATACCGGTTAAATCCAGCAAGCAGATTGAGCAGGTCGCCACCTGTTCTGCCAATCAGGACGTCGAGATTGGCAAAAAACTGGCTGAAGCGATGGACAAGGTCGGCAAGGACGGCGTGATTACCGTTGAGGAGGGCCAGTCGCTCGAGACGATTGTTGAGCTGGTAGAGGGTATGCAGTTTGATAAAGGGTATCTATCGCCGCACTTTATCAACAAACTTGAGAATATGACTGTCGAACTGGATAAGCCCTATATTCTGATTCACGAAAAGAAAATAAGCTCGGTCAAATCGCTCGTGCCGCTACTCGAAAAGGTGGCAAAGCAGGGCAGACCTCTATTGATTATTGCAGAGGATGTCGAGGGCGAGGCCTTGGCCACGCTGGTGGTTAATAAACTCCGCGGCGTGCTTCAGGTGGCGGCGGTAAAGGCCCCTGGTTTCGGCGACAGGCGAAAGGCTATGCTCAGCGACATCGCTGTCCTTACAGGCGGCGAGGCAATTTTCGAGGATTTGGGCCTCGAATTAGAAAGCATAGAATTAAAGCAGCTCGGCAGGGCTAAGCGGATTACGATTGACAAGGACAACACCACGATAATCGAAGGTGCGGGAGAGACGGCTGCGATAAAGGGAAGGATTGAGCAGATAAAGGCCGAGATTGAAAAATCGACCAGCGATTATGACACCGAAAAATTGCAGGAACGCCTGGCAAAATTGTCGGGCGGCGTCGCTCAGATTAAAGTCGGAGCCGCAACAGAGGCCGAAATGAAGGAAAAGAAAGCACGGGTTGAGGATGCGGTGCACGCCTGCAGGGCGGCAGTTGAGGAAGGGATTTTGCCCGGCGGTGGCGTCGCCGTCCTCAGGGTCCTGCCAATGCTGGATAAAATAAGCTGCGTCGGCGACGAGAAGGTCGGCGTAGATATTGTAAAACGAGCGCTTGTTGCACCGATTAAGCAAATCGCAGAGAACGCAGGCCTTGACGGCTCGATTGTCGCACAGAAGGTAATGGAGAATAAAGATGTCAACTTTGGTTATGATGCACTTAGAAAAGAATACGGTGATATGATTGATTTTGGCGTGATTGTGCCCACAAAGGTTGAAAGGGTGGCGCTGCAGAACGGCTCATCTATTGCTTCGTTGCTTTTGACCACAGATGCGATTGTAAGCGAAATACCCGAAAAGAAGGAGCCGCCCCCGATGCCCCAAGGAGGCGGAATGTATTAAGGTGTTTTGATTGGCAAAGGGCGACCGACAATTTCGGTCGTCCTTTTTTTGTGTAGAAGGAAGACAGGATGGCGTTTAACATTTTCACGAATATTGTTTCGCTTGCATCGAGAAGGGTTGCCGGCTGGTTGCTTGTTGTCGGCCTCGGCTTCGCAGGTTTTGGGATTTTGATAATTACATATCCGAAGTTTTTTGCGACGCTGGCGGCGGTGGCGTTCTTTCTTGCAGGCGCCGGTTTTCTAGGAACGGCTGCGAAGATTTATCTGGCAGGACGCAGGTTGAAAAAGGCATTTGATAAAGATTCGGATGCGTATAGAGAAAATGTCCGGCTTCATATCGAAGAACATCCCGGCGCCGGCAATTATGATGATACGGAATTTAGAATGTAGAACATAGAATATGAAGAATAGAACGCAGCAGGCAAGATAAAATCGCCGGATGTAAGGCGGACATTTGGCCGTCAGACTATCGCGAAGAGTTTCTCATACCTGATGGCAGGAACAGGCCGCTTCGGCCGCTCGCCTGTTTATAATCAACAATAATTTTTGCGGCCTCTTCAGGGGTATCAACTATTGTAAAGACGTTCATATCTTCGGGACGGATGTAGTCGTATTCGCCAAGCATTTTATCTTTTATCCACTCGATAAGGCCTCCCCAGTATTCGCTGCCGACCAGCACAACAGGAAACGATGCCTGCTTGAGTGTCTGAATCAGGACAGTTGCCTCTGAAAATTCATCGAGTGTGCCGAATCCGCCCGGAAAAGCTATAAAGCCGTGAGCATATTTGAGGAACATAACCTTGCGGCAGAAAAAATACCTGAAACGAAGTGTCATATTCTGGAAATCATTTGGTTTCTGCTCGACGGGCAGCTCGATGTTTAAGCCGATGCTGATACCGCCGGCCTCCGCTGCGCCCTTGTTTGCGGCTTCCATAATCCCGCCGCCGCCCCCCGTGATTACGGCAAAGCCCGCCTTTGCAAGAATTTTTGCGGTCTTCTCCGCCAGCTTATAATATTTATCATCAGGCTTAACTCTGGCCGAGCCAAAGATTGAAACTGCCGGCCCAACTGATGCAAGCTCATCGAAGCCCTCCGTGAACTCTGCCATAATTCTGAATAGTCGCCACAGGTCCTGAACGGGATTTCCAACATAATGCTCCATAATATTTTTCCTTTACCACAGTTCTGGTTTATTCGCAGCCGGACAAAAACGAGCAATCGGGCAGTTCTGGCAAGCCGGCCTGCGGGCAAAGCAGATGTTTCTGCCGTGAAAAATAAGACAATTGCTTAAAAGCATCCAGTCCTTCTTTGGCACTATTTCGGCTAAATCGAACTCCAGCTTTACAGCATCCGAATTTTTCGATAGCCCCAGCCTTCTCGATAGTCTAATAACGTGCGTATCGCAGGTAATTGCCGGCTTTCCGAATGCCCCGCCGATGACGACATTTGCCGTCTTTCTGCCGACTCCCGGCAGCGTCACCAGCTCATCAATTGTTTCGGGTATTTTGCCGCCGAACCGTTCCAGAATTTCCCTGCTTGTGTTTTTGATATTGGCGGCCTTGTTGTGATAGAAACCTGTGCTTCTTATGTCCTGCTCAATCTCATTTTTGTCCGCATTTGCCCAGTCCGCAGCCGTCTTATATTTTTTGAATACCTCTTTTGTCACCATATTAACACGCTCATCGGTGCATTGTGCAGAAAGTATCGTTGCGATGAGCAGCTCGAATGCGCTGGAAAATTTCAGCGCAACCTTTGCATCTGGATACGTTTTTTTCAAAATCGGAAATATATTTTTTACTCGCTCGGCCGCAGCGGCCTTGAACTGCTCATCCGAAACGGCGCCAATGTTTTTTTTCTTTGAATCAATCTTCTTTTTACTCATTTGGGTCAGGCCTTGTCCTGCCTTCAGTCCGCCGCAGGCGGACAGTGTCAGGAAGCTGTCTTAAGTATTCTAACAATTTGCTTTTGATTAGAATACCTCTAAGTCTTACAGGTTCAGCCTGCCCCGGCAGGTGCAAAATCGTCACCGGAACAGCCGGCTCTTTATAAACTTTTATTATGTCGATTGCAGCAGGATACGATTTCTCGGTGGCGTCGCCCTTAAAGGTCAGAACGCCTTTTTGACTTATCATTTGACCGACTTTCCTGTCGCTATAGACGAATCTATCTGCCGCCTTACAATTCAGACACCAGTCGGCGGTAAAATCAATAAGAACAGTTCTGTTGTTTGCAACCGCCTCCCTGATTTTCAAGGCGTCATACCCCTGCCAGTCTATATTGGATTTCGCAGGTTCCGGCAGCAGAAATATCCCGCCGGGTATAACAATAGCGAGCGCAATCAATCGGATAATAAATTTTCGCAATCTCGGCGTGGCAAATGTCACCCAGCCGTCCCACATCCACAAACAGAATGATAAAATGACGCCAAAATACAAAACCCGCTCAAATCGCTCTTTAGGCAAAGCCATCATCAGCCACATAGCCACCACCAGAAGAATAAAGCCTGTGGCCTGCTTGAATAGCTCGGTCCATCTTCCTGCCTTAGGGATAAATTTCAGCAGCGATGGCATCGAGGTTAAAACCATATACGGGGCGGCCATTCCGATGCCGATGAGCATAATGGCAACTGTGCCGACAAACAGTTTCTGCGTCTGTGCCCATATAAGGGATGCGGTCAGAATACCGAAGCTGCACGGCGTGCTTAAAATCGCCGCGAAAAATCCCATCGCCACTGAGCCTGCAAGACCTTTGCCGCCCTGACCTTTGCCTGCTATTGAGGCCGGCACGCCGATAGTGAATACCCCGAACATAAACAACGCCAATATAATCAGCAGCAGCGACATTGCGATGATATTGGCAGGATTCTGAAAATGCCCTCCCCACTGAACCGAGCCGCCGCCCTTAAGATGAAGCGAAACATTGACTCCTGCGAGTATCGCAAAAAATAAAAGAATACCTGCACAAAAGGCAGAACCCATTGCTACAGAACGTTTTTTATCTTGTTTGGCCTGCTCGAAAATGCTCAGAACCTTCAGCGGTATAACAGGCAGCACGCAGGGCATAATATTTAAGATAACACCGGCAAGAAACGCCAGCGCTAATGCAGCCAGCCTGCCCGCTCGCTCTGCACCGTTGCCTGATAAAACGGCGGGCTGCCCATTTTGGCCGGCCTGTTGTCCTGTCTGCGGAACGGTAAAGGCCGGACTTGTCATATTTGCATCGACGCTTATCTCGACTTCCACAGTCAGCGGCTCAAATGCAGGCATAATACATTTGTCGCCGGAACACATTGAGCCATCGATATTGACGGTTATTTCGGAATTGATACTTTGGTTCTGCGATAAGTCGATTTTTTCAACCGTAAAAGGAATATATATGGTAAAATTACCGCTGAACACGTCAACTTTTTCGCCGCTGAATTTGTCCTGATAAATCTCAGCTTTAGGATAGATTGGCTCTGAAAATCTTAAAAAATCCTTCGATGAAGAGGCCTTTATTTTCAGATTAGCTCCGCCCGGAGAGACTATAGCCGAAGCGTAAAAGTGCCAGTCGCGGTCGGTCTCGAAATGAACCGCCAGGGCGGAAGAGCTGTCCGGTTTGACAGCGGGATATTGTTTTTCGACATTAATTGTGACGTGGTCGGCGGCGAAGACATTTTCGGGTAAGCCCGCAAAGAAAATTGCAGATAAAACAATGAAAAGCGACAGGACCTTTTTTCCCATAAAAAATCTCCGAAAAGATTGCGGAAAAAAGCTAAAAGAGGCCGGCTATGTGGCTTCCTGCTGGTTGGCACCGGTTTGGCCGGTCTGAGTTTTCTTGGTTTTTTCCTGTTCGGCCGTTAGAAGTTCTGCGACGGTCGGTTTATCGAACAGGCCTCCATCAAGGATTATCTTGACATCAGCGGCGTCGAGCGTCTCGTATTTGAGAAGGGCCTTCCCAATCCTCTCCACCTTGTCCTTGTTAGCCTCTATCAGCTCTTTGGCGTCTTTGTAGGCCAGGTCGGTGAGCCTTTTGACTTCATTGTCGATTGCCTCGGCGGTATTTTCCGAATAATCCTTTTCGCTCTGCATAACGTACATATCGCCGACAAAGGCCTCCGAGCCATAACTTATCAGCCCGAGTTTTTCGCTCATACCCCACGTAAGCACCATTTGCCTGGCAATCTGTGTCGCCTGCTTGATGTCTGCTTCTGCTCCGCTCGATATGTCGCCGCAGAAAATCTCTTCTGCGATTCTGCCGCCGAAACAGACCTTCAGAATCGCCGTACAATATTTTTTGGTAAATATGTTTCTGTCCTTTTCAGGCAGTGAAAAGGTCGCCCCGCCCATAGGCCCTCGCGGGATAATGCTCACCTTGTGCAGCGGGTCAGCGTCCTTGAGCAGCGATTGCACCAGCGTGTGTCCTGCCTCGTGATAAGCGGTGATTTCCTTTTCCTGTTTGTCGATGAATCTGCTCTTTTTTGCCCTGCCCCAGCGGACCTTGTCGCGGGCCTCCTCGAGGTCATCCATCTCGATATACTCTTTGTCTTCCATTGTTGCCAGAAGTGCCGATTCGTTGATAATTGCAGCCAGGTCCGCCCCGCTGAACATCGGCGTCCCGCGGGCAAGCCTTTCCATATCTGCATCGGGGCCAAGTTTGACCTTCTTCGCGTGAACTCGGAGGATTTCGACCCTTCCTTTTAAGTCGGGCAGCGGAACAACGACCTGTCTGTCGAATCTGCCCATGCGAGTCAGGGCTGGGTCGAGAATATCGCTTCTGTTGGTAGCGGCGATGACTATGACCTGGTCGTTAGTATCGAAACCGTCCATCTCAACCAGGATGGCGTTCAATGTTTGCTCCCTTTCATCATGGCCGCCGCTGACGATGCCCATTCCCCTTCGTCTGCCTATCGCGTCAATTTCATCGAGAAAGATAATGCAAGGCGAGTTATCCTTTGCCTGCTTGAACAAATCCCGCACCCTCGATGCGCCCACGCCGACAAACATCTCGACAAAGTCACTGCCGGATATGCTGAAAAACGGGACATCAGCCTGGCCTGCAATTGCCTTTGCAAGAAGGGTCTTTCCGCAGCCCGGCGGTCCTATCAGCAGGACGCCTCGCGGGATTCTGCCGCCCAGTCTCTGGAATTTCTTCGGGGTCTTCAAAAATTCGATAATCTCGGCAACCTCTTCCTTTGCCTCATCGATTCCCGCAACATCATCGAAGGTTACTTTTGTCTTTTCTTTGCCGTGCAGCCGATGCTTGCTGCGCCCGAAGCTCATCAGCATCCCGCCTGGCCCGTTGCGGATGTTCCGGACAAAAAGGAAATAAAAAATAACCAGCAAGAGCAACGCCGGCACAATCAGATTAAGAAGATTATAAAGCAGTGTCTTCGGCGGCTCCGTCACCTGCTTGACATTATTCTGTTTGAGGATTTCGCCGAGTTGTGTGCCGTGAACCTGCGGATTATAATAGACGACAAAATTTTCCTTGGCTTCTTTGTTTTCCTTCTGCCGCTCGGCTAGCCCCGCCTCGTTGAACTTACCGGCAATTTCGTAATCTTTGACAGTCACAGAGTCAATCTGGCCGGCCTCGATGTAATGGAGAAACTCGTCATACCGCACCGGCTGCGGACTGACATGCTGCATTACCCACGTTACTAATGAGAAGACCAGCACGCCGAGCAACAGCCAGCTTAACGGATTATTTCTATAGCCCGGCAGCGTTGGCTTTCTCAGGCCGGTCTGATTTGGCTTATTGTCCTGTCCGTTCATATAATTGTTTATTTACCTGTCCGCCTGCGGCGGATTGCTCTATAAATTATAATGCGGATACCGCAGCCAATGCTGACCGCACAATCTGTATAGCGGAAAAACGTTGCTACCACTTAATTTCCATCTTCTCTACGATTTTCTGTGCCAGTTTGTTTGCCGCAAGCGTCGATGCGTATTCGAAGGACTGCGCCTGCCATTCGGAAAATGTTGCTGTGGTGCTGACTGTTTTATTGTCGAGGAGGTATTTTCCGGTCTTCAGATTTTCCCACCTGACCACTGCGGTAATCCTGACTTCTTTTTCGAGGGCCCTGCCGGTCTGCCTTTCTGCAGAAAGCACCGTCGTATCCACGGACTTAATCCTGCCGCTGATAACCGTATCGGCCTTGTCGCTGCTTGAGATGACCTTGTAGGGTGTCTGGGCCTCGATACGTTTTGCGAGTGCATCGGTCAGTTCGTATTCTACGCCGCGCCTGAAGCTGTCGTTGTCGAACATCTGCACACAGACGCTTTTAACATCCGCAGGGTATAGCGATTGATTGTCGTAACCGCCGCAGCCGACCGCCGCCAGACTTATAAAAATACAGAGTATTGCAGACGAACCGTTTCGCAGCCATGCAGGATTTTTAAAAAGACTTACCTTATTCATTTTTCCTGCCTGTTTTTATCATTTTCATTTTCCGCAGCAGCGCTCTTTGCCATTTTTGCAGCCGTGCTGTCGGGCCAGTTCTTAACAACCATATCGTAATAAAGCAACGAAGGTCTAATCTGTTGACCGTCGGTTTTATCCTGTGTCCTTTGGTAGTATTTGCCGATATTGAATTTCTTATACGCAATTTGTTCGTCGATAAGCTTGAGTCTTTCGTCAATATTGAGTCTTTTTGCATCTTCAGGATAAATCAGTTTAAATCTTTCATAATAGCCTCTTGCGCTTATCAGGCTGGAGTTGTCAAACAATGGCCCCTCGTATGCTGCGTGCTGACACCGAGCCATTCCGAGCAGTGCATCTTTGGCGACCGCTCCGTTTTGCCAGCGACCCCAGATAACAGACCACTGCTGGTAGGCCTCCTCGAACATATGCTTCTTTTCATAGGTTTCTGCCACCGACACCAACGCCTTTACTGCAATTGGCGAATTGCCCGCGCGGTCGGCAATCTTTTCCATCACTTTAGCGCCTTCTTCGAGGCCGGATATCCTGAATATCCCGAGCACCTTCTTCTTTCTGCCCTGCAGGTATGCTGTGCCTATCGCAAACTGCCTGTCGATGGCGACCTCGTAAAAGGGGCTTTCAGAGAATTTATTAAGGAAGGTCTCGTAAGACATAAACGCCTTTTCAAATTTACCCGCCCCAAAAAGCAGCTCAGCCTTGACAAACGCCTTGTAATCCGGACCGGCAATCTTGGGAAAATTTACCTTCAAGCCTTCAAGCTCCTTTTTTAGCTCCTTGGTTTTGCCTTCCTGGCCAAGCTTCTTTATGTAGGCGACGGTGATCGCAAATTTATCGTTGCTGTCGATTGCCTTAAGCTGCCCGCCTCTGTCAAACCGAAAAGTGTCCGCCAATCCTGCCGTCGCAGGCAGGAAAATCAAGGCTGCCGCAATAACAACTGCGCCACTTTTTATCCGTATATCCATAATTTTACCCCTGTGTTCAGAAACCACACAGCCTGCCATTATAAATACTTTCCATTTCAAATGCAAAAAGGTTTTATGGCACAATTTCAGACTACAAACCATAGAACCGTAAAGAATTGAGAATTATGAAAATACCGCCACTCGTCACGAGCGGCCGGCGACGCCATAAGCACAGCGACGCAGAATGGAGACGAAGGGAATCGAACCCTCATTTTGGCGATGCGACCGCCACGTGCTCCCATTACACCACGTCCCCGAGAATTCTGCTTTACAGGTTGTATAATGTAATCGGAATGAACCGTAAAAACAACCTCCTCTGTCATTTTTTTTTCTTGTGCGGATATCCAGAACGTTAAAAACGCCTGTTTAATCTTGCTCTGGTGAGGAAAAATGTAAATCTGTTATTGCGAACCTTGCCGCCTGCCTTTCCGCCGTCCGCCGCAGGCAGACCTGCGGCGGACGGCGGAAAGGCGGAAAGCTATCTATCCGCAAAAAGGCGATAATCGCCTCGCCGGATTGCTTCGCCCGCAATGACGTGATTTCTACAAACCAGATTGAGGTTTGTGCGTAAAAGATTTAACCTGATTAGCGTATTTGTGTATTTTCTGAGTTCCGCCTGCGGCGGATTTTTATCCACTCTTACGTCAATTATCCACTAAACCGGTTTTGTTTATATTTTCGGACGTAAGTGATTGTCTATGCTGATATTAGGAAAAATGAGGCTATTTTCCCAAGGGCAATGTTAAAAACCCTCGCTTTGGAGTCCCGATGAATTGAGACCATAACTGATTTTGACAAAGCAAGTTATAATTCTTTACCATTGGTTTTGAATAGTTGTCTTTTAAGACTCTTTGCATTATGCTTGGCAGGTCCGCAAAAGATTAAAATTTGTCACAAGTTAACTTGGGTAATTTTGTTTTTAGTTTTCAACAGGTTATCCACAAGAGAAAGTGGTTGGCTTTTCTGCAAGATTTGCTCCTGTCGGGCGGGACGCCTTGTTTCAAGGGTTAATTTATGTTTTCATAACGCTTTGCAAGCCTTTTTGCAGGCCGAGATTATGAATAAATGTTGTGTTCTAACCTTGCCGGTTATAAAATGCACCGACCTTTTTCGGCTTGATATAGGATTGGCAAAAAAATAGAATCCCGTTTTTGTTTTGGGATAAGTTGTAAGGGTTGTAAGGATATTGGAATATATGAGACTTAGCGAGGCATTGAAGGACAAGTCGAAATTTGTTGTTGTTACGGAACTGACAGGCGGGCCGGACTTTAGTGTTGGGCCGATAGAGAAATTCCTTAAGGCATATAAAGAGGCGGGCAGTGCCGCCATACCAGCCGCTTTTAACTTTGTCGGCATAACCAGCCCGCAGAACCCCGGAGGCGTTGCGAATATCGAGCCGGCTGATGTATTGGGCAATCTGAAGTCAAAGGATTTGCTCGGCGAACTGTGTTTTATTCCCCATATAAGCTGCAAGGACCAGAACAGCAACAGCCTGATAAGTTCGCTGGCAGGCTTAAGAAAGGCCGGCGCTGGCAGCATTCTTGCGCTGACAGGCGACAAGCCCATAAAGGCCAAGGGTGTTTTTGAGATGGATTCTATTGGGCTGCTCAACCTTATCAGGTACACCAACAACGAGCAGTACATTAAGGCCAAACCTGAGGAGCTTGATAAGGTTTTCCAGTTTTTTGCCGGCGCCGCAGTCTCGCCCTTCAAATACACCGAAAGCTCACAGATGCAGCAGTATTACAAGATGGAAAAAAAGATTAGCTGCGGTGCGCAGTTTTTCATTACGCAGGTCGGCTGGGACTGGAAAAAATCGGCAGAGCTTTTCAGATATGCAAAAGAGGCAGGTATCGATGCTCCGATTATTGGCAATGTGTATTTGTTAAGCACGTTAACGGCTGCGCCGCGCCTAATGCACGATATTAAGCTGACGGGCTGTTTCGTAAGCGACCAGCTTCTGGCAAAGGTATATTCTGAGAAAATTGACGACCATATCGAGCGAGCAGCCCAGCAGGTTGCAATGTACAAATCGCTCGGGGCAGCCGGCGTTGACATCGCAGGCGTCAGCGATTTTGCAATGTTTACCAGAATCCTCGAAAGGGCAGACCAAATCGGCGATAACTGGCAGCAGTACAAAGATAATCTCTGCTGGCCAAAAAAAGACGGCTTTTATCTTTATGACGAAACCGGCAAAAAGGCAGCGCTTACGAAATATCCCAAAAAATTCAAACACAGATTCTTCAATTTTTTCCATCGGACAATTCTTAATTCCGATTATCACGGCTTCTACGTCTTCAGAAAGATAATGTCCGCCTTGGGAACAAGGAAAGGCAAAGGCGGCATCTATAAATTGTTTAATGCCTTCGAAAAGGCCTTTAAATATATGCTGTTTGATTGTCAGGAATGCGGCGACTGCTACCTGCCCGAAAATTTCGGCCTTTGCACCATTGGCGGCTGTGAAAAAGGTCTTGATAACCCGCCCTGCGGCGATGCAACGGTCGAGGGCTACTGCGGCAACAATTTAGACCTTGTCTGCATTGGCGAACTGATTTATGAGGCTGCCGGCAGCGAGAAAGGCGGCATCGAAAAACTGCGGGCAACCATAAATAAGCCCCGGAATCCTGCTCTCGAACATACTGCTTCAATCCTCAATTACCTTTTCAGCAAAGACCACACGAGGAAAAATTATTTGATTTCCATCGGCGAGACAATTCACGCCTCGATACCAAAGACGGGCAAGATTATCAAGCAGCTTGCACAGTTAGGACCCGATGCATTCGATAAGCCGAGCGGCCCTCTAAATTATATAAGGGCATTGATTGAATCGCAGGTCGCTGAAGGCGCAGATTACATCGCTGTTAATCTCGATGTTCTCGGTGAGCAGAACCCCAAGATTGCGGTTGAGACGACCAGACAGTATGTGCATCTGTTGCACAGATGGAGCCAGGGTGTGCCTATCTGCTTTGACAGCAGCAGCAATGACGTTTTGATTGCCGGTCTGAAGGAGTGGTACAACACCGATAAACCCATCAGGCCCCCGCTTATAAATTCCGTAAAAGTATATACGATGGATAAAATTTTGCCGTTAAAAAAGCATTATGATTTCGCATTCATCGGCCTTTTGATTGGCGAGGATAAGCCCAAAGGGCCGGGCGGTTCGCATTCCGTCGATGAGCTTTATGGTTTTGCGCAAAGAATCTACGAATCAGCCGTTGGCAAATACGGCTTTAAGCCGCAGGAGATTTTCTTTGATTCGACAGTTTTCCCCCTTGCGATAGATATGCCGATGCAGCCTAATGTTCCCGGCTATACTTACAGGGCGTTTGAAACCATTAAAAAAATCAGAGCCGACAAAAAAATGAAGGGTGTTCATTGCTCGCTGGGAGTAAGCAACTCTGTCCGTGAGCTGCCAGGCCGAAAGATTGGCGTCTGCAGGGCTTATGTGGCGAAGGCTGTGGAGTATGGCCTTGATGCCGCTATCCTCAATACTGCACATCGTTACGGCTTTGTCGAGCCGGACCCCGAACTCGTCAGGCTCGTTGATGCCTTTGCTAAAATGGATGGCTCGGCAGACAGGCTCAACGACGCTACCAAATTGATGGGAAAATTCTGTCGGGAATGCAGAAGGCCGGCAACGTAAGAAAAAAAGTATAGCTGATTTCAAAAGTGATTGATTAACCATTCCTACTATGCTGATTTTACCATGGAGTAAGCCGACTCTTTCACATATCAAATGTGCTAATGCCCGTTTTCAGCCCAAAAACCCGACTTTCGGCCTTTACACGCTCAGATTTCACCGGAACGCCCAAACTTCAGGCGCGGCCTTTAGGCCGTCTGCTTCATGGTTTTGTTGGAACTAGTTGATGAAGTAACCAGAAACTCTCCAACTGCCGTCCTTGTCCAACATTGGCGTGACGGTTTCGGTCGCAGACCCTTTGTTCTTGAACGAGGTTGTGAATTGGATTACCACGTATTGGCCATCTGGTTCGCCAGGGACGGAAGTTGTGTATTGCTTGGACTTGACCACTCTGGACATCAGTGCGCCTAAGGGAACTCTGACAGCTTTCATTGCTTGCTCCCATTTGTCCTTGGAAATCGCATTCCTGAAATACTCAGCACCTTGTTCCCAACTCTCGCTGTACTGTCCACCATCAACAATACTTAGCCACTTTTGTGCTGCATCAATGGCAGCCTGTTCAGCGGCAGGGTTACTTTTAGGAGTCTTAGAACATCCTGAGACACTCAAGAGCACACCAACTATACAGAGACATAGCTTAAACCTCATTTTAGATTCTCCTTTTCTTGTCCAATTAATGATTATACAGTCCGTATAAAACGGGAAACACAGACTATTTCTACCAGTATAAGAAGTTCCCGTTGCTTCTTTCCATTTTTTAATACCCTTCTTTTACAAGACCACCATCACCGTATTGCTGTATTGCTGGCCTGTCCTTCGCCGGACTTATTGATTGCTATAACGTGATATTCGAGTTCTCGGGCCCTATACTATCAAATCAGTACCAGATGCGATACTTTATATACGGGAAATCCGAGTTGATATATTATCGGAGCTAAACAAATTTTTTTTAAATTCCGGTTATATTTTTAAGGACTTTAACAAGATAAAACCACGGATGGAATTTATCCGTTATTCTTGTGGCGGACTGATTGCACGGATTAAATAAATACTTGCAAAAAATCAGCGAAATCCGTGAAATCCGCGGTTTCAAATCATTCTGTCAGTTCTTTTTAGTCTTGTTTTTCAGCCTTAAAATCCACTTTAAATCGGCTGAACCTGTGGCAGGTTAATCTTGTTGGTTAAGAAACCTCTTCTTTTTGACGATTTAGACCAGCAAGTATGGGGGAAATGGATTTCAGGGGCATCGTTATGGGAATTGGTAATGAGCGAAGAGCGGAGCGAAGACTGCGTTATCACTGGCCTATCTGGTTTGCCGAAGATTTCAGTGAGACTCTTCTGCACGGACAATTAGTTGATGTCTCGAGCAGCGGAGCGGCTTTTACCTACAAGGCGGATGAGGGGTGTCCTTGCGCCGGCCAGCAGTTGACGGCTCGTTTCAGCATCCCCTGTTTTGGTCCCGAAGACAGTTTCGACCTGGCGAACTTTGCCCGTTCAGGACACGTCTGCCGCGTCGATAAGCTGAGCGATTTTGTCCGCCGGATTGTCATGCAATTTGCCGAACCGCTTCCTTTCAGGCCGGGCGAGCAGACCGAAAGTGAATTTGACGCACAGCAGAAACTCAAGGCCATAACAATATAGGATTGTCAGGCCATAACAATTCAGAATATTCTGTGTAATTTCTTCATCAGAGTTTTTTCGCCATCCTTTTTAATCTTGGTTTTTGCTGATACCTTAAAGTTTTTCATTGTCAGACAGAAAAGTTGGTTTGACTTTGCCGTTGCTGATTCTAATATACAGATATGCTTGAAAAAGGATTTGTGGAAATCTATACAGGCGACGGCAAGGGCAAGACCACCACAGCCTTTGGTTTGGCGCTGCGGGCGGCCGGACAGGGCCATAAAGTCCTTATTTATCAGTTCCTCAAACCTGCATCCCTCAATTCTGGTGAAAGGCACGCCTTGAAAAGTGGCACGACCGGAATCAAGATTGACTATCTCGACCTGCCGTGGGATATGGCCAAATCCTTTCAGGACAAAAATGAGGTTGCTCAGATGCGCTCCGCAATACATATTGTCTTACAGAAAATTTCGGAGGCGGCCAAAAACAGGATTTACGATATTGTAATTCTCGATGAAATTGTCTTCTGTCTGTCGAAGGGATTGGCAAATCTTGATGATATTAAAAATATTATTGAATCAAGAGACCCTGCGGTTGAGATTGTCCTTACCGGCAGGGGGGCAACTGATGAGCTTATCGGATTGGCCGACCTCGTCACCGAAATGAAAAACATAAAGCATCCCTTCGATAGAAAAGTAAATGCGAGAAAAGGTATCGATTTCTAATGGGGAAAGTCCGGGAAGGAAGAGAATGGCTAAAAATGTCTGTGTTATTATCTGTGCTGCGGGCAAAAGCAGCAGGTTCGCCGGGCCTCGAAAAAAACCATTCGTCGATGTCGCAGGCAGGGCAGCCTTTATCCGAAGCATAGAGCTTTTTGCCAATCGTGATGATGTTAAGCAGATTTTACTGGCCATTTCGAAAGAGGATGAGGAGCTTGTTCAAATAAAGTGGGCGGTGAACCTCCAATTCTTTAATGTCAAAACCTGCATAGGCAGTGCGGAACGTTTCGAGACCGTCGAAAAGGCATTGGCTCTGGTGCGGGACGATATCGAATTGGTTGCCGTTCACGATGCGGTTCGCTGCTGCGTTTTACCGAAGTGGATTGACGATTGTTTTGCCGCCGCCGAAAAAACCGGCGCTGCCGTTTTGGCTGCCCCCCTGACCGCAACGATAAAAAAAATCAAAGACGGCTCGATAGTCGAGACTATCGACAGAACCAATTTGTATGAAAGCCAGACCCCGCAGGTCTTCAGCAAAGACCTGCTTAAAAAGGCCTATGCAAATCTGAAAAACCTCGACAAAAGCAAAGTCAGCGATGATGCCCAGCTCGTCGAGGCCCTCAAGGCTAAAGTTGCTATTGTCGAGACTGATTCTTCAAATATAAAAATTACATACAAGACAGACATCGCTATTGCCGAGGCAATTCTCAAAAGCAGGCCCGAACCAAAGCCCAAAGGCCCCACAGGCCCATACATCGAAGCACAATGGTAAAAAAGACAGAATTCGGAATCTAGAATTCAGAATCCAGAATTATGGATTAAGAAAGTGACGCGTATGTCATTGCGAGGAGGCCGACAGGCCGACGTGGCAATCCAAAATCAAAAATTCTTGACAAAAAATGGTTTTTGCAGAACAATGTCCGTATAAGTTTAGGGATCGACCCGCCTTTTAACTCCGACCGCTTCGCGGGAAAGATCAATGTAAGAAATGGATAGACCTTCAGATATTAGTTCCAGATTGTGCGATAAGCCAATAGTCATCGATAATTGGCGTATAGATGAGACTTATGAAGGGGTGTATCCGAAAGGGGCGAGAGACAAAAGTGCTTATTTTTCACCCGAAACTCTTGATGAAACCTGCCTTAAAGAAAACTATCGCTATCTTTTTAAGCTTTCGCGCTCATGGTGTCCATGGCAGTTTTGGGGTGAGGTTATTGCTTACAGACTTGGCCTGATTACAGGAATTGAAGTTCCGCCAGCACACATTGGCCTAAACAATAAGTATAATCCGGGAGAATCTACATACGGAGCGCTAATTGAATGGTTCTATGATGACAAGAAAGACATCTATGTCGAAGGCGGACAGCTTATGATCGGGTTGGTCAAAGATTACGACCGCCAGAAAGGAACTCAACACAATTTTTTGACTATTGTAAATTTTTTCAAGAAGTTCCCAGAATTTCAGAAACACTGGGCAGGAGTATTTACTTTGGATTGCCTTACTGGTAATACAGATCGTCATCAGGACAACTGGGGATTGATTTTCAAAGGTGTAAGACCAAAGCCAACAAGAAAAATGACGTCTTGCTTTTCCCCTGCTTTTGATAATGGCACAGCCCTTGGCTATGAGGTAGTCGAAAAAAATATTGATAGGTATATAGATGAAAAACGACTTGAAAAGTATCTCACAAACCCTTGCCGCGCCCGACATCATATGAAATGGTCTCTTGAAGAACAGGATTTCCAGAACTTCTATGACTTTATGCAAAAGTTTGTGCTGGAATTTCCTGATTCAAAAGCTATAATTGGTAAACACTTGGGCTTCAGCCGGCCTCAAGTGGAAGAGGTAATGAATCCTCTTGTAACGGCGGTATCTGACAATACATATTGTCTAAGAGCCTCTAACAAAACCTCAAGGATTGATACTGGTATAGCCGATGAAAACAATGGTTGAAAAACTTATGAAAACCCTTAGTCATAGAGGACTTATTAATGGCCAAGCCATTGTTACCCGACGAATTATGGGAAATCATCGAACCAGTTTTGCCCAAACTACCGTCTCGTCCCAAGGGGGGCAGGCCACCTGTGAGCAACCGGAAAGCTCTGACAGGGATTCTTTTTGTGCTCAAGACCGGTATCGGTTGGGAATATCTTCCATTGGAGATGGGATGTGGTTCCGGGATGACCTGCTGGCGTCGGCTTCGCGACTGGCACAAAGCAGGCATCTGGGACAAAATACACCATATCTTGCTCAACAAACTTCGCCACGCAGACCAAATCGATTTTTCACGGGCGGTAGTAGATTCGTCTTCAGTTCGTGCTGTTTTTGGGGGGCGAAAACAGGCCCAAATCCCACGGATAGGCGAAAAATGGGTTCGAAGCATCATGTCATCACCGACGCCGAAGGAGTCCCGCTCGCAGTCCAATTGACCGGCGCAAACCGACATGATGTCACACAACTGCTGCCTCTGGTGAAAGCCATTCCTCCTATCGCGGGAAAGGTAGGTCGACCTCGCTGTAAACCCGATTGTGTTCACGGAGATCGAGGCTACGATTCCGAACCGCACCGTAAAGAAATTCGTCAGAAAGGAATTGAGCCTGTATTGGCCAAACGCCGAACTAAAAACGGCAGCGGTTTGGGTGTCTTTCGCTGGGTGGTCGAACGCACACTGTCGTGGCTGCATCAATTCCGACGGTTGCGGGTTCGCTATGAACGCCGAGCAGATATCCATGAGGCTCTGCTCGAAATTGGTTGTATTGTTATCTGTCATAACACATTACAAAACAAGTTTTGTTAGAGGCTCTAAGTCAAAAGAGACTGAATTTCATAATGAAGCTTATATTCAGACGTAAGGAACTGCTCGAGAAAACTCTGGATTTATGAAGTATATTGAACATATCGTTGAACCACAAAGGCTTTTACTTTCGTGGCAAACTTCGCAGCAAGGGAAGAGCCGTGGGAGGATGTTTGTCGCTGAAATTATTCGCAGCGGTGATGACGCAGATACTTGTATATTTGTTTGATAATGAAGATTACAAGAAAGCTGTGTCGTTGGGTTTTAAAAGAATATTCCGGTTTTAAAACCGACCAAAAACAATATGAAAAGATTCTTTTTGCATTTATGAAAGCGCCTTCCTCCAAGGTCACGGGGAGACTTCGGGAAATATCTCGACTCGCTGAGAATACGGAATGATGCTGATATTTCTGATTTTGCTCTCTTGGGTTACTCTCGCGCAAAACTTCCGGATGATGATTTCACGGTTATTCACACATTTGAAAACGCCGTCCCACCTTTTGAGTTCCTACTGCATGTCCAAGGATATCGTTACTATGTAAACCAGTTGCCTCTTGCCAGCCTCAGGTCGGAGCAAGAGGCCACTTTTCAGGCTGAGCCGGAAAATGAGATTGATCCAAAAGCCATAAAGATCATTGTTGGTGGAGCTCACGCGGGTTATGTCTGCCGCGGGTTAACAGAATCGTTCCACAAATGGTTTGAGGCGGGTTACAAGATTGACGCGAACATAGAACGGATAAACGGACCAGAAAAGCGGCCTGAAATTTACCTTTATGTTTCAATAAAAAAGATGCCGACTAAACCTTAATTACCGTGTTGGTTACGAATGGCTGCATTTTTTAGAGGTTACCAATGCGATGCTTGAAATACAGGCCTTTTTCAAAAAGACCGGCAAGAGTATTATTGCCCTTACCGTCAAAGACATCCTCGAAGAACAAATCGCCTAAAAATAATCGCGAATCAATCACCCGAAATTGTAGTGTTTTCGGACGGCCTTTTTCACGTTCCAGGTGCATTCGAGGTCAACAGGGAAAACGACAAAATCGCCCGGGCCGAAACTAACAGAATCTTTGCCGTCCGAAACCGTCACCTCGCCTTCGAGGATAAGGCAGGCCTCCTTTTCTGTATAGACCCAGTCGAACGTGCTCGGCTGGCACGTCCAAATCGACCATTTTTTACAGGCTTGTGTTTCCTGCTGTGAGGGTTTCCTGACAATAACGTCCTTTACCGTAGGCATTGTCTTTCCTTTCAATAATTTTTCACACGCAAGATTATAAACCTACGGCGGGAATTTTGAATATGCAAGTGGAATTTTTTGCAAAAGCTGATATAAAAACAACTTGTTTTTTCGGGAGCGCCTTTATTATGCAAAAAGAGCAGATTGATAAATTCAAAGACTGGTTTGAAAATTACGTGGCCGGCTTTTACGGCGATGACGATTACATCAACGCCAACATAAAGCTAAAGGAAGACCACAGCAGAAGGGTCTGCCGCCAGATACGGTATTTGGCTGGAGAATTGAAACTGTCGGCTGACAAGAAAAGGCTGGCAGAGGCAATCGCCCTTTTTCACGACATCGGCAGATTCGAGCAGTTCAAAAAATACCGAACATACAGCGACCACAGAAGCATCGACCATTCAACGTTCGGGCTGGAAGTGCTGGCAAAAAATAATGTCCTTATCGGTGTTGACGGCGGGGAAAAGAAGATTATTGAGACAGCAATAAGGTTTCACAATGCGAAGGAGCTGCCTGCTGGCCTCGATGAGGATGTTCTGCTCTTTTCGCAGTTGATTCGCGATGCCGACAAGATTGATATTTACTACGTTATTGCACAGTATTATAAAGAATACGAGGAAAATCCGGAAGGTTTCAAACTGGAAATTGAGATTGCCGGACTCGCCTGCGGTGACGGCGAAGGTTATTGAGGATTTGATTGCCGGCAGACGCATTGATTACAGGGATTTGAAAAACTGGAACGATATGAAATTGTGCCAGCCTGTCGTGGGTCTATGATGTAAATTTCGTCCCGACATTGAAACGCATAAAGGAACGGGGGTATATCGAAATGATTGTCGGCTTTTTGCCAAAGACAGCCGAAATCCGAAACGCCGCCGACACCGTTCAAAATTATATCGAAAAAAGAATCAGCCACGGATAACACAGAGAGATGCTCGACTCGGGAAAATAGGGGAGTAAAATACCGTGCCTATAAATAGGTTTGACAATGGTCGGAAGGGGCGTTAAATATAGCCGGACTTTGTGAAGAAAGATTTTGAGGAAGTGGTTATGGAAGTTCTACTTCAGACCAATATAGCAGGGCAAAAGCCCAAAAGAGGCAAAGTGCGGGATATTTACGACCTCGGCGATAAACTGCTTATCGTGGCGACTGACCGCCTCAGCGCATTCGATGTCGTTATGAAAAGCGGCATACCATATAAAGGCAAGGTCCTGACGCAGATTTCGAAATTCTGGTTTGAGTTTCTCGGCGAGGATATCGAGCATCATTTTCAGACTGATGATGTCGGCAAATACCCCAGGCCTTTCTGCGATTATAAGGAACAATTGGCAGGCAGAAGTATGCTGGTCAAAAAAGTGCAGGTGCTTCCTGTCGAATGTGTGGTGCGTGGCTATCTGGCGGGCAGCGGCTGGAAAGAGTATCAGCAGAGCGGAACGGTATGCGGCGTCAAATTGCCCGCGGGCCTGCGCCAGTGCGATAAATTACCCGCTCCCGTTTTTACGCCTGCCACGAAGGAAGAATTCGGTAAGCACGACCAGAATATTAGCTTCGAGCGGTGCGCAGAGATACTTGGCGTCGAAAATGCCAGATATGTAAGGGATAAGAGCATAGAGATTTTTGAGCGGGCAAGTGAATATGCACAGCAGCGAGGGATAATCCTTGCCGATACGAAATTTGAATGGGGCATCTGGCAGGACAGGAGTGCTCATAGAGATAAGATAATTTTGATTGACGAATGTTTGACGCCTGATTCATCTCGCTTCTGGCCCGCCGACAGTTACCAGCCGGGCAGAGACCAGGAAAGCTTCGATAAACAGTTTGTGCGTAATTTCCTTGAGAGTATAAATTTCGATAAATCCGGCCCGGGCGTTGAACTGCCGGCTGATGTCGTAGCAAAGACCAGCGCCAAATACATCGAGGCTTACGAGCGATTGACCGGCAGGGGGTTTGAGAGGGAAAATTGAGTTTCGAGTTTGCTCTGTAGAAAACGTGCATTTCGGGTTTTAAGTTATTCCGACTCCTGAGATTTTCCGGAAAAAACATTTCCACAAAATAAGTTCCGGCTGGTCATTATATTGCAGAAGGCTGAAAATTTTCAGTACCCGGTATTGGGAAAGCGTTGAATGGATAAATCCAGACGTTTGGAACTTTTTGAAAAAGTAAGGGGTCAGTACGGCAATTTTCTGACAGCGGCTCTCTGGAAATTGACCGGCGAGCGGGAGCTGTTTGCAGAGGCATTTCAGATAGCACTTTTAAAAATTTGGCAGAATGTCGAAAAGCTCGATTCGCCGGCGGCAGGTGCTTACATCTACAGAATCGCATTATCCGCCAACTCTACAGCCTGGAAAAAGAGAATCAGCAAAGACGGCCATCTCAGTTTTGACCAGTGCCAACAGGAGCCGGTTGCCCCCGCAGCTTCTTGCGAAGCAAAAGCGGGGGTCGATTATGAGTTGATGGGTGCCGTCAGGAAAGTTATTGCGAAATTACCCCAAAAGCAGTCGCAGGCCCTTGTTATGCGGTATCTTGAGCAGCAGGATTATAAGGTGATTGCAGAGAAGCTAAATTGCAGCGAAATTAGTGCCCGCTCGAATGTCTCGAAGGCGCTGGCGACATTGAGACGATTGTTAGGTGCTTTGGCCTTGCAGGAGTAGTAAAAATGGAAAAGGACAGGATAGAAGAAGTCCTGAAAAAATTAGGTTCTGAAGATGTCCCTGCCGATGTGCGACAGATTGCTGAGGAAGAAGCAGGGCATTTCAGAGGTCAATTGTATGAACAGAAAAGTCACTTCCAGTTAAGGAATATAATTATGAAACGGAAAGTTTTAGGGTTTAGCATAGCGGCGGCGGTGATAATTATCGCCTTTTGTATCGGCATTTCATTTATCGGCGGCACTTCAGGGGTAGCCTTGGCGGATGTTCTGCAGAAGGTAAAGCAGGCGCAGGCGTTTATGTACAAATTGAAGATGATTATGACGGGTAATGTGCAGCCGGGTATGCCGGCGGGCGAGACCCAGATGGAAGGGGCCATCACCATTTCGACGGAATATGGTATGAAAATGGATATGGATATGAATACGAATATTGGCGGGAACGTCCAAAAGATGAGGCAGCTTATGTATATCGTTCCTGAAGAAAAGAAGATATATATGATTACGCCGGAGCAAAAACAATACATTCGGATGGAATTTAGTGATGACATACTTGCGAGGATAAAAAAGCAAAGCAGCGACCCGAGGGAGACACTAAAGCAGATTCTAAATTCCAAATATACCGATATTGGTAAATCGGAAATTAACGGCGTGGAAGTTGAAGGTTTCCAGACAACCGACCCGGCGTACGCCGGCAATCAGATGGAAGACTTAAAAGTTGTTTTGTGGGTGGATATAAAAACCCGGCTGCCGGTGCGTATGGAAATGAATATGAAAATGAATGAGCAGATGAGGATGGAAGGAGTAATAGAGGATTTTCAATGGAATGTACCTGTTGATGCAGGCCAGTTTGTGCCGGTGATACCGAAGGATTATACAACTCCATTGCCCGGTGGCTATAAACTGCCGAGTATCAGCGAAGAGTCGGCTATTGATGGATTGAAGTTCTCTGGTCAACTACTGGGCAGGTATCCCAAAAAGATAGATATGATGAATCTTATGAGCGATATAGTGGCGATTAAAGACAGCAACAATCCGACAGAGGCGGCATTGAAATTAAAAGAAGAATTAAAAGGAGAAATTGATAAGCTGCCTGACCAAGAAAAGGCTAAAAAGATAATGGAGATTATGAGGCCGGTGCAGTCTCTCGGTATGTTCTATATAACGCTGGTTCAGGAGAAAAAAGAGCCCGCCTATTACGGCAATGTGGTTGGGCTTGCTGATGCTGATAAGGTTTTACTGCGATGGAAGACCGGCGATAATGAATACAGGGTGATTTACGGCAACCTCACTGCCGAGACGGTTTCTGCAGAAAGGTTGGCGGAGCTCGAAAGCAAGATTCCGAAATAGCAGGTTGAAATTTAATCCACTATAGAAAAGGCCGGGTTTTATTTCTCTCGGCCTTTTTTGTATTAATAATCTTTATTCTTTTGTCTCGGCTGACAGTTGTGTTGCGGTGCCGATGCCGTCGGCGACCTGCGGCAGGATGCCTTTGCGGACAAATATCGGGTGAATTGCTTTTTTGATTGCCGCCAGCTTGCTGTTGAAAACAGCGGCGGCCAGCAAACATAAAACGGCTCCTGCAAATATTGTGTAAGGGGCACCGATAAAATGAGCAACGCTTCCTGCGAGCAGGCTGCCAAACGGCGCCATACCAATAAATGCCATCGTGTAAAGGCTCATTACCCTGCCTCGCTTGTTGTCATCCACGATTGACTGCAGGACGGTGTTAATTGCGGCGATAAGCACCATAATGCCAAAGCCTATCAGAGCCGTCATTATCATAGAAAACCACAAAACCCTCGACATCGAAAAGGCTATCGCACCGACCGAGAAGATGCACATCGAATAAACAATGATGCCGCTGAGTTTGCTGACGTTCTTTTGCGAGGCCAGGAATATTGCGCCTGTAATCGCGCCTACGCCGCCGGCGCCCATAAGGAAACCGAGCGTTCTTGCATCTCCGTGCAAAATTTCTCTTGCAAATACCGGCAGCAAAACTACGTAAGGCATCGCCACCAGCCCGATAAACGCCAGCAGGGCCAAAATTATTTTTATTGGAGCGAATCCAAAGGCATACTTTACGCCGTCCTTGAGCACGATAAATATATGACCGTCTTGACGTAAGCCGTCCCGAATCTTGACTTTCATTATCCCAAAAGCGGCAATGACCGGAACAAAACTGATTGCGTTAATTAAAAAACACACCCCCTCGCCCATAGCAACTATGAGGATTCCTGCTATTGTCGGGCCTATAAGTCTTGCGCCGTTAAATATAAGAGAGTTTAGGGCAATGGCATTAGGCAGGTCTTCCTGGTTATCGACCATTTCATACACAAAAGCCTGACGCGTCGGCATATCAAAACCGTTGATTATTCCAAGGCAAATACTCAAGGTGATAATTTGCCAGACATGGATATTTGCTGTTATTACAAGGGTTGCCAGGATAAATGCCTGCAGCATTGATAGAAGCTGTGTGTTTATCAGGATTGTTTTTTTGTTCCATCTGTCAGCCAGAACACCCCCCAATGGCGCTGCAAGCAAAATCGGTATCTGGCCTGAAAATCCGACGATACCGAGATAAAGCACGGAACCAGTCAGCCTGTAGACCATCCAGCCCACCGCTACGTTCTGCATCCAGGTACCTATAAGCGAAATTCCCTGCCCGAAGAAAAAGAGACGGTAATTTCGGTTTCGAAGCGCTCGCAGGATATTTTTTACGCCGTCCACCGCAGGCGGACTGCCGGCGTTATTATTGAAAGTTTTCATTTTTTATTTAATGACTGCTAAAGGTTTTTTCCATGATAATTTACAGTTTCCAGGCCTTTGCGAACGCGGCAAAACTTCGGTCGTAGGTTTTTTCCACATCCGGCGGAAAGCAGCAGCCCGGCAGCTGCTTCATCGACAAATGATAACTTATGCACTGGCAGCAGATGCCTTTATTGTCGCAGCCGGGATATGTGCAGGTGCAGCTTTTCAAGTTCTTTTGCTTTTTGCATTCCATAGTAAACAAGTCCTTTCTAAAATCGGTATTCAATCAGGCGAAAAACTTCACTGCCGCAACGGGTGCATTGCCACTGACGGTCTAACCTTTTTGTATTCTTATACCAAAAAATCCCCCAGATGCCAACAGTTGCGATTGTAAGCAGCAGGTTAGGCCAAAACTTCAGCTTTTGTCTTCTTACAATTACCTGCCGCAGGCATTTACCGCACAGACCTTCAGTATGCTGATAAGTTAAAGAAAACATTTTGTTCTATCCGAAGTGGAGTTCGACGATATCTTTGTCGCTGAGAATATGGTCTCGCGGAGCGTTTTGCCCGTCATATACGCCGGCCCCCCAGATACGCGCAGACTTGAATTTCTCGGCGAGGTCCTTGTGGATGGCGTTGGCCAGGTCGAGCACCGTTGAGCCGACAGGTAATGTAAATGGCGCTCTCATATCAGTTTTTTTGCCGGGCGGTTTCGTATAAACCCGTATAATGCCCGCTTCTTTGAATAAAAGGGCAGGCAGCGATTCTGTCCCCTGACCCGTGTGGACCGAAACTTCGTAGACATTAAATTTTCGGCTCGAAATCCCTCTGATGGTCTCCGCTGCATTCGGCTTTGCAATATCGGCTTTTGTGCCGAGATAGAATGCTCGTTTGCCCAAAGGCCTGCCGTTTGAATCATAAGCGGGCCCGCCGATGGCAGACTTATCAATGAGCAGATTTCTCGATTCCAGATAGTCAAGACAGCATCTTACCTGTTCGCTAATATCAGCAGACAAATCTACCACAATTGCGATAAGGTCGCAGTTACGGTATACGCCGACCTGACCCGGCGCACTGTACTGGGCGGTTATCGGCGGCGTATCGATAATCTGAATCTGAATGTCCTCAAACTGAATCATCCCCGGCGCAGGGGTGCTGGTTGCAAAAGGAAAGTCGGCGACAATAACTTTGGCGTTTGTTAGGGCTCCAACTATGGAGCTTTTACCGCTGTTGGGCGTCCCTATCATGGCAATCTGGACGGCGCCGGTTTTTGGGATATGGAATACGTCAGTCTGCTTGCCCTTGGCGGCCCTTTGTTCGCCCACCTCCTTTAGTTTGCTCAGCTTTCGCCGCAGTTCGGCTCGCATGTGGTCCGTCCCCTTGTGCTTGGGGATAACCGCCAGCATTTGTTCGACAGCGAGTATCTTCTCATCGTTGGTCGTCGCCTGGCGAAACCACCGCTCTGCCTTGAAATCTTCTGGAGTTAAATTAGCCGGCATATAAAAAAATTCAAAAATAAAAAATCAAAATGCAAAATTACAATGCAAAAACAATAAAGCAGACGGCAATCTATCAATGGTTTTGCTTAACAAAGCCCGGTATGGATAAGTATATCGATTTTTGTGCTGATGGCAACAATGCAGCCGTTCGTCTTGTGCGGAAAGGGCGGGCAGACTCTGCGAGGCAGGTTTTGTGGTTTTTGGATAAATTATCTGGCCTGGATTTTTGGAGTATTCACATCGGGAGGGGTGGTCTTGAACCCTAATTGGTCGCGCATGCCCTGCACGTCGGAAACATTCCAGACTTCAACAATTTTTCCCTTTTCAATTCTGGCAATCCAATGGTTGACAATTTTGAATTTCTTGTTGTATCTGGCGCTCGTTCCCTCGTAAATCATTCGGACAGCAACTTTGTCTTTTTCGGCAATCATATCTTCGATGGTGGCCTTGAAATCCGGACTGGAGTCAAGTGAACCGTCGTATATAGCCATCATATCGGCCTCAATACCTACAGGGGAACTTTGGTTATGGTAAATGAATGTCGGCGGGTAGCATTGCTCAAGTATTTCGGGCTTTCTATTGTTTGTGGCATCCACCACTTTTTTTATCAGAGACTTTGCATCCACTGCTGGTGCGTCAGCGGGAAATCCGTATGACAATCCGAGAAAAATTCCAACAAATACCAAAATAACAAAAGCAGCGACTAATACTTTCATACCTTGCTCCTTAAAATGAAAGGTTTTTGTTGTTCGTGAAAAGCATAACCGGGGAATAACGAAAAAACAATGGAAATCGGCAAATGCCGTAATAAATTGCTTTATACGCTGTGGGGAATTATTATAATCTTGCTGTTGCCTATCTTTACAGGAATTATTTTTTGAGTTTTTTTGAATACGTAGGTTTGAAAGGAATTGGTATGTTGCGAGTGGCGATTATCGGTGCCAGCGGTTTCACAGGCGCAGATTCGATTGAGATACTCCTGCGGCATCCGCAGGCAAAGGTCACATATCTGACAGCCCTGCCGGAAGAGTGCGGAAAGGTAAGCGATACGTTCGGCCAATTTAAGGGACGCTGCGAATTAGATATTGAGCCTTTAGATTTGAAAAAACTCAGCAAAGCAGCCGACGTAGCGCTGTGCTGTCTGCCGCACAAAGTTTCGATGGGTTTTGTTCCTAAACTGCTTGCTGCCGGCGTCAAGGTCGTCGATTTCAGCGCCGATTACCGGCTGAAAGATACAACCGTTTATGAAAAGTTCTATCAAGTCAAGCATACCGACACAGCCAATCTCAAAAAAGCGGTGTATGGCCTGCCTGAACTATTTCGTGAACAGATAAAGAAGACTGATTTAGTGGCTAATCCCGGTTGTTTCCCGACGGCGGCGCTGCTGGCGCTCGCACCATTATTGAAAGAGAAATTGATTGAGACCGATTCGATTATCGTCAATTCGGTCACCGGCATAACCGGCGCCGGCAGGAATCCTTCAGTCAAGTTCCATTTTCCAAATATGAACGAAAATATTTTTGCCTATGGAATTGGCACGCATCGGCATCAGCCCGAAATGGAGCAGGTGGCAGGCGAGATTGCGGGCGGAAAGGTCGGAATTCTATTTCAGCCTCACGCAGGGCCTTTCGATAGGGGGATTTTGTCGAGCGTATATTGCCAGCCGCGGTTAGCCCCCTCATCACATGAGGGGGTTAAAGGAAAAGTTGACAGTAGCAGTCTTTTACAGCTTTATAAGGATTTTTATAAGGGTGAAAAGTTTGTGCAGATTTGCAAGGACCCACCTGCGGTCAAGGATGTGGCAAAGACCAACTACTGTCATTTATATCCTGCCTTTGTGAAGGGCAGGATTGTGGTCTTTTCTGCTATAGATAATCTTGTTAAAGGCGCCGCAGGCCAGGCCATCCAAAATATGAACATTATCTTCGGCCTCGAAGAACAATTAGGTCTCGAGTAGTTGCCACAGAGAAACAAATAATTTTTTTAGCCACAGAGGACACAGAGAAAAGAATTAAAATGGAAGAAGAAAAGATAATAAACGGCAATTGCTGGGTCGTCCATTTCGATATACTTGGCTTTAGCAAGATGGTGGAAAAACTTCGTGATTGGGTTGTTGAAGAGAAATACAAAAAAACTCTTGAGATAGGTAAAGAATCTAACATTAAATGTAAGTTCAGATTTTTCTCAGACAGCTTTATTTTTTATACTAGCGATGATTCCCCGGATTCTTTCGATGACATAGAAACAACATCATCACTTTTTTTCCATGCAATGTTTCTTGAAAGGATTCCGATGCGAGGATGTTTGAGTTGGGGGCAGTTTTATGCTGACGAAGAAAATGGGATTTTTTTCGGTCCCGCGCTGATAGACGCGTATGATTGGGCCGAAGGGCAGAACTGGATAGGTTTTGTTCTTTCTGAAAAAACCAGAGAAAAGTTGGCAAGTGTTGAATTCGCAGGTATTAAGTCCGGCTACAAGAATAGGTATGTTGAATATTCAGTTCCTTATAAAAAAGAACCAAAGTTGCGCAATTTACTTGCCTATAATCTGAACTTGCTCACCACAATTGGTAATACGGGACAAGCAAGAGGCCAACAGCATGCACTGTGGGAGGCTTTGAATCATATGAAGTATATGTCCCAAATGCTCTCGACAAAGAAAGGAAATCAGATCGCGGACGTTGAAAAATCTTCTGACTATGAAGAAATAATTACCAAATATGATAATACAGAAAAATTCATGTTTTGGTTTTATCCGGCGTTAAAAGAAATGACAGAAAAACAGAATGCAAGTGGAAATGTGAAAACGCTTTGAGATTTTATGAAGAAATAAATTAATTCTCTGTGAACTCTGTGTCCTCTGTGGCTTGGAAAGAAAAAGGGAAAACTCTGTGGCTAAAGGAATATTAAAAATTGCGATGAGTCAGTTTGCAGTCGGTTTGTCGATAAAGCGGAACGGCCGGCAAATCTGCCGGTATGTAAAAAAGGCAGCCGATGCCGGGGCGGATGTTGTGCATTTCCCCGAATCGGCCCTGTCGGGCTATGCGGGCATCGATTTCCCAAACTTTGTCGATTACAACTGGGATTTGCTCAAAACGGAAACTGAAAAGATACAGCGGGCGGCGGCGAAGCATAAAATTTACGTTGTTTTCGGTAGCGCGCACAAAATAAAGGGGAGCGATAAACCATATCAGAGTCTTTATCTTGTCAATCCCAAAGGCCAAATTCAGTGCAGATACGATAAGCGGTTTTGTATAAAGGCGGAGCTGAATCGTTATACGCCGGGGAATCGCTTCGTTTTTTTCACTATAAACGGTGTGAGGTGCTCGCTGCTGATTTGTTTCGATGTGCGGTTTCCGGAACTTTATCGGCAGCTTTATAAAAAAGGCGTAAAGTGCCTGTTTCAGTCGTTTTATAACGCAAGGCAAAAAAGGCCGAGCATCCACAGCGAGATTATGCGTCAAAGTATGCAGTGCCACGCAGCCTGCAATGCGATGTGGGTAAGTATGTCGAACGCGAGCGGCTATTATTCGCCTTACCCATCGTGCTTTATCCAGCCGGATGGCAGAATTGTAAAACAGTTAAAGCGGAATAAGCCGGGAATAATGATAAATACGGTTGACCTGAATGAAAAATTTTACGACCCGATGGCTGGTTTCAGGGAACTGGCTATTAAAGGAATACTGACGAACAGAATGTAGAACATAGAGTGCAGAATATATAAATGGATTTTCGGCATAGTGACTCGTAAAAGCGATATTTCGATAAGAAAATTTAAGCGATCCGACTTGGGTGCTGTCAGGAAACTGATATTCGATACGATTGATGTTTGTTACGGGGGTGATTATTGTCAGGAGGCGATAAAATTCTTTAAGGACTGGCACTGTGATGAGCATATTTTAAAAGATGCAAGAGCCGGATATATGATTGTTCTGGTGGAGGATGGAAAAATTGTTGCGACAGGCACTATCAATAGTGGCGAGATTAAGAGGGTTTTTGTTGAGCCGGCTTTGCAGGGAAAAGGTTTCGGCAAACTTATTATGCAGAAACTCGAAGAGCAGGCTAATCTGGAAGGTCTTGATGTTGTCAGATTAGATGCATCTCTGCCGTCCAAGAAGTTTTATGATTTGCTCGGTTATGTAACATTAGGAAAAACTTTTCGAGAGGTCGAAAACGGCAAAAGGCTGGATTATTACATAATGGAAAAATCCCTAATAAAAGAACAGGGTTCAAAATGATATGGATTTCATTGTCGATAAAATGAGAGATGAGGACTGGCCTGAAGTTGTGTCTATCTATCGAGAAGGTATTGCTGGCGGCAATGCGACGTTTGAAACGGATGCACCTGACTGGGAAAAATGGGACAAAGGTCATTTGCGAGATTGCCGGCTTATTGCAAGGGCAGCAGGAGAGGTTATTGGGTGGGCAGTATTAAGCCCTGTTTCAACGAGGTGTGCTTACTCTGGTGTTGCGGAGGTGAGCCTTTACGTCACAACCCCCGCAAGAAGCATTGGCGTTGGAAAGGCCTTGCTGCGAGCATTGATTGATGAGTCTGAGCGAAAAGGTATATGGACATTACAGGCAGGAATCTTTCCGGAAAATCCTGCAAGTATTGCTTTGGTCAAGTCCTGCGGTTTTAGGGAAGTTGGTGTCAGGCAGCGGCTTGGGCAGATGAACGGCTTGTGGAGGGATGTTGTTTTAGTGGAGAGACGAAGCAAAGTTGTGGGAGTTTAAGAAAGGAAAATATAAGGGAATAACGGATATTGCCGTGATTGAAGATATACTAATATGACACTTTGTATAAAGACATTTGCCCAGAAGGTTCGGGTAACTAATCGGGGTCTATGGAACAGAGCTCCAGAAAGAGGTTGTGCCCGGCAGCTGTACAGAGATTATGAATGTTGAAAGTCCGCAGATAGTAGAAGCGGTGGCTAAAAGCTATGTCAAAGCCGGCAGTGACATCATAATGACCAATACGTTAGGCGCCCATCGATTTATGTTGTCTTCGTATGGTATGGCAAATCGTGCCTCTGAACTGGCTGAAGCCGGTGCTGCAATAAGCAGAAAAGCTGCAGAGGGGACTGATGTGAAGGTGTTCGGCTCTTTTGGCCCGAGCGGCCAAATCGTTATGATGGGAGAAGTGGACAGGGATGAATTGTCGGCGGCCTTCTCCGAAACTGCACAGGCGCTTGTCAAAGGCGGGGCTGATGCGATTGTATTGGAGACATTCAGCGACATTGAAGAGGCGCAAATCGCATTAGAGGCTGTTAAGACCGCCTGCAATCTGCCTATCGTGGTTTCGCTTGTCTTTGCTTACGGGCCTGAAAAGACAATGACGATGATGGGCAACTCTCCTGCCCAGTTGGCCGCGATGGCAGAAAAGTTTGGCGCTGATGCGGTGGGTGCCAATTGCGGCATTGGACCGGAGTCTTATGTTCAGGTGACGAAAATGTTGCGGGAGGCAACAGAACTACCGATTTGGGTCAAGCCCAATGCGGGGCTTCCTGAAATCAGGAACGGACAGACAATTTTTCCGATGGGACCTGAGAAGTTTGCTTTGTTTGCTGGCCGTCTGATAGATGCAGGTGCAAACTTCATCGGAGGCTGTTGCGGATGCGGCCCGGAACATATTCGTGCGATTAGAAAAGTTGTTGATAAAAGGAATGGATAAAAATTATAAGGTTATTTTTTTAATCAAACCTTGAGGCAAATAGCCGGGAAAAATAAAAATCATAAAGTATAATAAGCGATGAACAGCTATTGTATGGAAGGGTGTAATTATGAGTGACAGAGCAGAGAAGGCGGTTGAGAATTTTTCAAAGGGTTTCAATTGTTCGCAGGCGGTGCTGAGTGTTTTTGCGAACGAGTTGGGGCTTGATGGCAAGACTGCATCGAAGGTATCGAGCGGATTCGGCGGCGGTATTGGCAGAGGCGGCGATATATGCGGCGCTGTGACCGGTGCGGTTATGGCGCTTGGGCTCAAAATTTTTTCGCCGGAAGCTGATTTACAGCAATCGAAGGCACAGGTTTATAAAATGGTAAAGGAGTTCAAAAAAAGATTCAAAAAGCGGCACGGCTCGATTGTCTGCAGGAAGCTGCTTGGCTGCAATATCGCTACGGCAAAAGGTGCAGCGAAGGCTGTCGAGGATGATTTACATCGTAAGGTTTGTGTTGGGCTGGTAAAAGATGCCGTAAAAATGCTTGAAGAAATGTCGGAGTAAGGGCGTAATAGATTATGTTGAGAATTTTTGAGGTCAAGACAGAAAAAGATATCGAGACCACTAAGGAACTTTTTGTTGAATATGCGGATTCTCTGGGATTCGACTTGGGATTTCAAAACTTTGAAGAGGAACTGGCAAATCTGCCGGGTGAGTATGCAAAGCCAGAAGGGTGTCTGCTGCTTGCAAAATATCAGGGACAGGCGGCCGGCTGCGTCGCATTAAGAAAACTAAGTGACAGTATATGCGAGGGAAAGAGATTATATGTCAGGCAACAATATAGAGGTCTGAAAATAGGCAGGAAGCTGGTAGAAGCAATCATTGCAGAGGCTCGAAGAATGGGCTACGCTTATATGCGGGGAGACACGATTAGCTCGATGAAAGTGGCGTGTCATTTATATAAGTCCCTGGGATTTTACGAAATCGAGGCTTATAGATATAACCCGTTAGAGGGTGCGGTTTTTTTGGAGTTGAAGTTAGTGTGATTGATTCGGAGATAAAGCTATCTTATGGGAAGAATTTTGGAAAAATATGATGAATACAAAGAATAGTTGCGGCATAACAGCGGCGAAGGGATTCTTGGCGGCAGGGGTGAGTTGCGGCATAAAGGAATCCGGCAAACCTGATTTGGCAATTTTGGTTTGCCCAGCAGGCGCCAAGGCGGCGGCGGTCTTTACAACCAATAAAATCGTATCGGCTGCGGTAAAAGTCAGCAAAGAGCATATAAAAACTGCTAAAACCATCGGTATAATCGTCAATTCCGGCAACGCAAATGCCTGCACCGGAAAGCAGGGAATTAAAAATGCAATAACAATGTGCAAGGGGCTGGCAAAAGAGATAGGCACAAATGCGCATAAAATTCTGGTAGCATCGACAGGCATAATCGGTCATCAGCTGCCTGTCAAAAAAATTACAGCTGCGCTGCCGAAAACAGTCCGCAAACTGGCAGCAACACGAAAGGCTGGTGAAGATTTTCTGCGGGCGGTTATGACAACCGATACGAAAATGAAAAGTGCTGTTCGGCGGTTTGAAATTTCAGGCAAAAAAGTTACGATAGCAGGTGTGACAAAAGGGGCCGGTATGATAGCGCCTAATATGGCGACCACACTTTGCTTTATTACAGCGGATGCTGCGATAACAAAGGCCCTGCTGGCAAAGGCCCTCAAACAGGCAATCGGCAGCTCGCTCAATAAACTAACTGTCGATGGTCATCAAAGCACAAATGATACGGCGATTATTTTGGCATCGGGGCAGGCAGGCAATCGGCCTATGGATAAAAAAGGCCCGCAATATAATAAATTTGTCAATGAGCTTATGCTACTCTGCGATTGTTTGGCAAGGCAGATGGCTCTCGATGCAGAAGGTGCAACGAGAAGTTTTAAGGTAATCGTAAATGGGGCAGCGACAAAGGCTGATGCTGCAAAGGCTGCACGGGCTGTCGCAGATTACGACCTTGTCAAATGTGCCGTTCACGGCGGCGACCCCAACTGGGGCAGGATTATCTGTGCTGTCGGCTCATCCGGCGTAAAATTAAACGAGAAAAAATTAAGCTGCAAAATTAACGATATTGCGGTTTTCAAAAACGGCAGGCCTGTAAAATTCGATGTCAAAAAGGCCAGCACCGCAATCGCCAAACCTTTTCACACAATTACCGTTGACTTGGGAGCGGGCAAAAAAACCGATTTTTGCTACGGCTGCGACCTGAGCAGAGATTATGTTGCCATAAACGCCGACTACAGCACATAGCTTGGCGCTGGTATCTCGCAATCGAATTATAAGTCTGGCTTGTCAAATTGCCTGTGCACCTGTGCTCTTATGTACTTGTGCTATCTTTTGGCTGATGATTTATGACTTTTCTTGTTTACAGGCACAGGAGGGAAAATTTGACTTTAGTGTTGGGATGAAGTAATCTATTGGGATGGCAATCCGCCTGTGGCGGATTGCCATCCCGTTTTTATTGTTTTGCAAAAAGGGGTGTCGGTTTGGCAAAAAAAAAGAAGTTGTCGGCCAGGGGCTTTGCGATTGCCGCTGCTAAGGTGGCGGCAGAACGCCATTGCGCAGATATTACGGTTTTGGATTTGCGGGGAAAATCGCCGGCGACGGATTTTTTTGTAATCGCGACCGGCACCAGCGACAGGCAGATGCGCACCGTCGCCGACGAGATAAGCGAGGCGGGAAGAAACAGCAGCTTTATGCGGTTCGGCTCCGCCGGCTACGAGCAGTCCAAATGGATTCTCCTCGACTTTATCGATGTCGTAGTGCATATATTCGACAATGAATATCGCAATTACTACGACCTCGACCTTCTCTGGGGCGATGCAAAAAAGATAACCGTAAAATATAAACCCGCAGAGAATAAACAGACAGAATCAACACAGCCGCTCTGTGGCTAAAATAAAAAGAATTGGTTAACTCTGTGGCGAAAAAGGAAGATTTGTAGAATGAAGATATTGATTACAGGCGGGGCGGGATTCATAGGGTCGCACCTGGCTGAAAGGCTGCTTAAAAACGGCTCGCAGGTTTCAGCCATCGACAACCTCAGCACAGGCAGCCTCAAAAACATCGAATCTATTGCAAACCATCCGAACTTCCATTTTGTAGAAGGCGACATTCGCGATTGTAATTTCATGGAGCAGCTTACCGCAGGATGCGACTGTATTTATCATTTGGCGGCGGCGGTCGGCGTAAGATTGATAGCCGAAAGGCCCGTCCATACAATCGAAACCAATATCGGCGGCACAGAAATTGTACTGGATATAGCCAACAAATTCGGCAAAAAAATCTTAATCGCATCCAGCAGCGAAATTTACGGCAAAAGCGAAGCTGTTCCCTTTGCCGAGGATGATGATATTGTGCTCGGCAGCACAATTTATTCGCGATGGTCTTATGCCTGCAGCAAGGCTATTGATGAATTTTTAGGCCTTGCATTTTATCAGCAGTATGGACTGCCGGTTGTGATTGCGAGGTTTTTCAATACAATCGGGCCCAGACAGACCGGCCAATATGGTATGGTCGTGCCGCGGTTTGTTCAGGCGGCATTGAAAAATGAGCCGATAACCATTTACGGCACAGGCAGGCAGAGCCGGTGCTTCTGTTTTGTTGGCGACGTTCTCGATGCGGTAATCGGTTTAATGCAGAACGACTCGGCGGCAGGCAGGGTCTATAATGTCGGTTCCCGCGAGGAAATCACAATCGATGGCCTCGCCGACAAAATTATTAAACTTACCGCCAGCAAAAGCAAAAAAGTTTATATGTCTTATGATAAGGCTTATGGCAGGCTGATTGATGATATGGCAAGACGTGTCCCGAACATCGAGCGGATACAAAAGACAATCGCCTGGCAGCCAAAAACATCTCTGGACGAGACGCTGAATATAATCATCGAATGCGAAAAATTATAAAGAAATCCTTGAATTTCAACACAGCCGCTCTGTGGCTAAAATTAGTTTCACTTTTCTCTGTGGCGAAATTAGTCGTTGGTTTTTAGTATTCTGCCGCAATCCTACGGGTGTAAACCCGTAGATGAAGTTATCCGCCAAAGGCGGACAGGCGAAGCCTGTTGCGGCAAATGCTACGGGCGTAAGCCCGTAGAAATTTACTTTTCAATCTGTGTTAATCAGTGTAATCTGTGGCTAAAAATAATCAGTCGTTTGCCGAAGGTCCGCCGAAGGCAGATGGCAAGAGATTTAAGAGGTAAAAAATGAAAAAGGCGTTAATTACCGGCATAACCGGGCAGGATGGGTCGTATTTGACAGAACTGCTGCTCAAAAAAGGTTACGAGGTCTGGGGAATCATCCGGCGACTCTTCATCGTTTCATACAGGCAGAATCGACCACCTCTATCAGGACCCGCACAATCAGCCGAAACTAAAACTGGTGTATGGCGACCTGACCGACGGCACCAACCTCGCATCGCTGATAAATGAAATTCAGCCGGACGAGATTTATAATCTCGGAGCTCAAAGTCACGTAAGGGTTAGCTTCGATACCCCCATTTACACAGTCAATACCGATGCGTCTGGGGACGCTGCGGCTTCTCGAGGCGATACGGTCGAGCAAAAGAAAGGTCAAATTCTATCAGGCATCCAGCAGCGAGATGTACGGCAAGGTAGTCGAGATGCCGCAAAATGAAAAGACCCCCTTTTATCCGCGAAGCCCTTATGCCTGTGCGAAGGTTTTTAGTTTCTGGCAGACGATAAATTACCGCGAGGCTTATGGGCTGTTTGCGGGCAACGGGATTTTGTTTAATCACGAATCGCCGAGGCGAGGCGAGACATTCGTTTCTCGAAAGATTACACGGGCGGCAACGAGAATCAAGCTGGGACTTCAGGATAAGCTGTATCTCGGGAATCTTGATGCAAAAAGAGACTGGGGATTTGCGGGCGATTACGTCGAGGCGATGTGGCTGATGCTTCAACAGGACAAGCCTGATGATTTCGTGATTGCGACCGGCCAGACGCATTCGGTAAGGGAATTTCTCGACCAGGCCTTCGGACTTCTCGGTCTGGACTGGGAAAAATATGTTGAAATTGACAAAAGATATTTGCGACCGACAGAGGTGGATATCCTGCAGGGCGATGGGAGCAAGGCGGCAAAGATTTTAGGATGGAAGCCGAAGGTCGGCTTCGAGGAACTGGTTAAAATGATGACGGATGCCGATATGAGGCTGGCAGAAAACGAAAAGATTATCAAAGAGCAGGGAAACGACGATTCGATGAGCGGATTTTTTGAAAAAAGAAGGATAGTTGTTACCGGCGGCGCAGGGTTTCTCGGCAGATTTGTCACCGCTGGTCTGAAGAAAAGAGGTTGTAAAAATATATTAGTGCCGAAGATTGAGGATTATGACCTTGTCAGGCTCGATAGCATAAACCGGATGTATGACGATATGAAGCCGGATATTGTAATTCACCTTGCTGCGGTGGTAGGGGGCATCGGCGCAAATAGAGAGCATCCCGGCGAATTCTTTTATAAAAATCTGATGATGGGCGTCCAGCTTATCGAGCAGGCAAGACTGCGAAAAATCGAAAAGTTTGTGGCAATAGGAACTATTTGTGCCTATCCAAAATTTACGCCCGTCCCCTTTCGGGAAGAGAATTTGTGGAATGGCTACCCCGAGGAAACAAACGCTCCTTATGGTCTCGCAAAAAAAATGCTTCTTGTGCAGTCGCAGGCATATCGGGCCGAGTACGGCTTCAATTCGATATTTCTATTGCCGGTAAATCTCTATGGGCCGGGCGATAATTTCAACCCTGCAAGCAGTCACGTCATCCCCGCCCTGATAAAAAAATGCGTCGATGCAATAGACCAAAAAAAAGACTATATCGAATGCTGGGGAACCGGCAAAGTCAGCAGGGAATTTATCTATGTCGCAGATGCCGCCGAAGGAATTTTGCTTGCGACCGAACTCTACAACGGCGCAGAGCCGGTAAATATCGGCGCTGGTTTTGAGATTACAATAAAAACGCTTGCAGAAAAAATCGCAAAGCTTACCGATTTTTTGGGCGAGATTCGCTGGGACCCGACCAAACCCGATGGCCAGCCAAGACGGTGTTTGGATATCACCAAGGCAAAGAAGCTTTTCGGTTTCGAGGCCAAAACACCATTTGAAGAGGGCTTGGCCGCCACAATCGAGTGGTATAAGAACAACAGGAAACAGATGGATAAAGGCAAGGTTGAAAGGGGAAAAATCGCCGATTAAATGAGGAATGGAATAATCATTTCTATTCTGCTGCTTTTTTGTAGGGCACCTGACGTATATTCGCTCGAACCCGACGAGATTCTGATAATAGCCAATAGTGACATTGTGCAGTCCGTTCAGCTTGCAAAGTACTATTGCAGCCGACGGCGGGTGCCGAAAAAAAATATTCTTGCACTTGCCCTCGGAAAAAGCCTCGATAACGAAATCAGCAGAGACGATTACAACAAAAAAATTGCCGAACCGATTCGCAAAAAGCTTCTTGACCCCGAATTTTTCAAGATAAAGTGCTTGCTTACCACTTACGGCGTGCCGATAAAGGTCGGCGGCAGAGGAAGACTGAATGGTTACGAAAAGGAACTAAAGCTGCTTAAACAGCAGCTCGATGAGCAAAAAAAACTGCTCGATAAAAATAGTCACGATGCCCTCGAAATTTCCAAAGAGCAGCGCCAACAAATCGAACTGCAAATCGCCATAATACAGAGTCATATCGACCGGATAGAGGGCAGGGAAACAGGAGCATCGGTTGACAGCGAGCTTGCGATGGTCCTTTCAGGCGATTATGAATTATACAGGTGGCAGAGAAATGAGCTTGCAAGCAGGCTGTTGGCGGCAAATTCGCGGATGCTGATGGTAAGCCGACTCGATGGACCAGGTTTCGAGATTGCAAAAGGACTTATTGATAAGGCAATAAAAGCAGAGAAAAAAGGTTTGATTGGAACGGCGTATATCGATTGCAGGTTTTCCGAAGGGGGAGAAAACAAGCCGGACCCCCTGTATGAAAAATATGACCGTTCACTTTCACTCCTTGCGCAAATGCTCAGAGAAAAAAGCAGCCTTGCGGTTGTTGAGGAAAAAACGCCCGCCTTATTCGAGCCAAACAAATGTCCTGATACCGCAATATATTTCGGCTGGTACAGTCTGCAAAAATACATAGATTCTTTCCAGTTCGTCGATGGGGCGATAGGTGTTCATATCGCAAGTCTGGAGGCGGTGAATCTTCGGGATTCCTCAAGCAGCCAATGGTGTCCTGCGATGCTCACGCGAGGCGTAACCGCAACGATTGGGGCGGTGGCAGAACCATATCTTTCAGCGTTCCCCGACCCGAAGAGTTTTGTGGCGTATCTATTAGATGGCAATTGTCTCGTTGAGGCCTACGCCAAAACAAATCCGTTCAATTCGTGGCAAATGGTCCTCATTGGCGACCCCCTTTATAAACCTTTCAAACTATCGAATAAAGGAGATTAACTCTTATAAAAAAACTCCGGCAAGATTTAAACCTGCCGGAGTTTTTCATTGCTATTCAATTTGCGAAATTAAATCTTTTTGTTTAAGTACCCCTATATCCTCTGCCTGTCCGCCATAGCTTTAGCGAAGGCGGATGCCCTCTGTGGCAAAAAATCAGTGAAATCTGTGTAATCTGTGGCTTTAATGTTTTAGGTTTTCCCTGTGGCTAAAACTTTTCAGTGAAGAAACAAGATACGTTGTCAAAGCGACCGCCAAAATTGCGGTGAGGGAAAGAATTATATCAAGCAATTCAAAGGCCCTGCCGGCGACCTGAGAAAGCAATTTTACCACCAGCACAAATGCGACAGGGACAGACAATGAAAAAAACAGCCATTTGAGCCGACCAAGTTGCATTGATAAGAAAAGCGATAAGAATCTGTTCCAGGTGAAGGTAAAAAAACCGAACGAAGTCAATAGAAACAGCGGCCTTACAAACGCCAATTGCCCGACAAGCTGAATCCTGATGGCGTTTGTAAAGATGACAATGGTAGCGGCTGATGCGACCAGAACGGCAGGCCAGAACGAAAAAAAGCAAATCAGGATAAGGCCTCCAAACAGACCTTTCAGATTGGCCGCAAAATCCATTATGTCCCTGGTTCGGCCTGCCGATAAACCCTGAAGCCATTCGTCGGCGCCGGCGTAGAAAACAAGCAGCAGCAGGACAATCCAGATTTTTTTCCTTTCGAAACTAACCTTTTCGGCGGGGCTTACCGAAAACCAAAGCAGGATAATCAGGATAAAATACACCAGAAAATGCAAAGCCTTGTCGGACGCCTGCATCTGCCTTAGCAAAGAGGGCTTATATGCGTTAGAGTAAAAATGGCAGGCCAATAAAGAACCAGAAGGGCCAACGTTATCTTTTGCTGCAGCGACAGCGAAATTTTACGCAACATCTTTATCACTTCAATTCAAATGCAAACAACTGAATCTTTGCCCTCTTAATCCGCCCGCGGCAGATAGCTCCGAAACAGAATACCATTTTCACGGCAAAAAACAATTCCAAAACCGCCCTTATACCTGATGACCGATAACTGATGACATTCTGCTTTGTCATTTATCGTCAATCTTCTATCATTTAGAAGACAGGGTTGACCGGATTATTGTGAAACGATAAAATGATGCGAACAAATTGATAAATTTTAAGGGGATTCAAAAATGGCACAAACAGGAAAACAAAAGTGGGTTGTGTTAAGCACGGTTGTAATTGTTCCGGCAGTTCTAATCTTCCTGCTGGTTTTTTCCGAGGCTCGCAGTGAAAACACAATCCCTGCGCAGAATGTGCAGAAGACAATCGAGCTTCCCGCACCGAAGCTCGATGGGCCTGTAAGTCTCGAAAAGGCGCTCGCCACAAGGCGAAGCATTCGTCAATTTACCGGTGAGAAATTTACGACAGAGCAGATAGGCCAGCTCGCTTGGGCAGGACAGGGCATTACCGAAAAAACCAGAGGCCTGCGGACGGCGCCGTCCGCAAGGGCGTCATATCCGATTAAGCTTTACCTGGCGACGCATTCCGGCTTATATGTCTATCTGCCGGAAAAGCACGCTCTGCAGGTGCTGGCGGAGATGGACGTTAGGCAGAAACTTGGCAGACAGCCCTCGGTTGCGCAAGCAGGCTGCGATATTGTCATTGCCAGCCGTGTTAGAAATACCTCTGCAAAATATGGCGACAGGGCTGACAAATGGGCGTCCTCGAGGCCGGCCACATTGCACAGAATATCCTGCTGCAGGCGACAAGTATGGGCCTCGGCGGCGTGCCGATTGGCGGGTTTGACCCGAATGAGGTCGCGAAACTCTGCAATCTTCCTGCCGATATGGAGCCCGTTTATTTGATTGCGACAGGCTATCCGGTTGAGCAGAAAGCCTCTGTGGCAGAACAGAAAAAGGAGCAAAAAATGGAAGAAAAAAAAGCTAAAAACGCCGTCTTAATTGTCGCCGGCAGCAATTTCAGGGACGAGGAGCTTTTTGAAACTAAAGAGCAATTGGAAAAGGCTGGCATCCGGACAACCATTGCAAGCTCGAAAAAAGGCAGAATAACCGGTATGCTCGGCGGAACCGCAGAAGCGGCGATTCTTCTGAACGATGTAAAGGTTGACGACTACGATTCGGTAATCTTTATCGGCGGCAGCGGCGCAAAGGAATACTTTAACAACAAATATGCCCAGGGTATCGCAAAACAGGCGGCGGAAAAGAAAAAAGTGCTTGGTGCAATCTGCATAGCGCCGACGATTCTGGCAAATGCGGGCGTCCTGAAGGGTATTTCGGCTACCAGTTTTCCATCCGAGGAAAGTCAGCTTCGCAGCGCAGGAGCCAAATATACAGCGCTGATGTCGAGCGTGATGGTCTTATTATCACCGGAAGCGGCCCGCAGGCGGCCGTCCAGTTCGGACAGGCGATTGTAAAATCGCTCGAAGGAAAATAAAACCGCCAAAAAAATTCAGGCAGAGCATATTGATGCCGACAATACCAATTGACCAAACCAATCCTGCAAAGGATTATTGCTTCTCTTTGGAAAAGCGGTAGCGATTTGTGATAGGAAGTTTCAGGTCGGCGCCGAAGGCCCTCGGGGTGATTTTGATTGCGGGCGGAGATTGTCTGCGTTTGAATTCACTGCGATGCATCATATCGACGATGCCATTGACCGCCTCTCTTGGCAGGCCGGATTTGACAAGCAGTTTTACAGACTGCTCTTCTTCGACAAGGCCGGCAAGAATTTTGTCGAGCAGATCATAATCAGGCAGGGCGTCGCTGTCCTTCTGGCCAGGCCTAAGCTCCGCCGAAGGCGCTCGTTCGATTACAGAAGCGGGAATAATATGCTTGTTGTTTATCTTGTTTATGTGTTTGGCCAGCCTGTAGACGACCGTTTTTGGCACATCTCCTATTACTGCCAGCCCGCCGGCTGCATCGCCGTAAAGCGTTGTATATCCCGTTGCCGCTTCGCTCTTGTTGCCGCTTGACAAAACAAGAAAACCAAACTGGTTACTCAGCGACATCAAAATTGTGCACCGGGTTCTCGCCTGCAGATTCTCATAAGCGACACCTCTGTCGTTCCAGCCCGGGGCATCCTGCAGAATCTTGTCAAATTGCTCCAGGACAGGTTCAATCGGGATGGCAAGAAAACTGATGCCGAGGTTTTTCGCCACGCTTTCAGCGTCTTTTATCGTCTGCTCGCTGTTAAATTTGGATGGCATTGTTATGCCGCTCACCTGTTTCGGGCCGAGGGCCGCTGCTGCAATTGCGGCCACAACAGATGAATCTATCCCTCCGCTAAGCCCCACAAGTGCGCCTGTAAAACCATTCTTCAGATAGTAGTCTTTTGTCCCCAGAATCAGAGCGCGGTAGATTTCGTCAATCACATCGATAGATTCCTGTCTGGTCGGCTGCAGCAGATTAACGGCAATCGCATTTTTTTGAGGAACAATGTCGGCGGTAAAAAAGTCTTCTTCAAACGCCTTTGCACCGCCGACGATAATGCCGTCAGGGTTGCAGATAAAACTCCTGCCGTCAAAAACCAGCCCGTCCTGACCGCCGACGAGATTACAGTAGCACAGACAGCAGGAAAATCTTTTTGCACAATCGGCAGCTATTTGTTGTCTTTGAATGAATTTGCCTGTATGAAACGGCGATGCGGCAATGTTGACTATCACCTCGAATCGGCTGACGTCTTTTAAAGATGTGCCGAGCCAACCTATGTCCCAGATATCGCGACAAATGGTGACGGCAATATTCAAACCTTTAACGTTTATCACGAGTGGCTCGTTGCCACAACTGAAGTATTTTTGCTCGTCAAAAAAACCCGAACAGGGCAGCTGGACCTTGCGATATACCGCCTTGACGAAGCCGTCTCGCAGAACGGCAGCCGAATTGAAAATGTTGCCGTTCGCATTTTCCGGAAAACCAATGATTGTTGTAATCTCTGGACAATCTGCGGCAAGATGTTCGAGCGTCCTTTGAACATCTTCCAGAAAGTCGGAGCTGTTCAGCAGGTCAAGCGGCGGATAGCTGCTCAACGTCAGCTCCGGAAAAACCAGAAGGTCAACATCCTGCCCGACCGCCTCGGCATAAATCTGCCTAATCTTATCGGTATTGCCCGCCAGGTCGCCCAGACAGGCGTCAATTTGTCCCAGCCCGATACGCATTAAAAAAGCCCCATATCTGCAAAATCAGCATTGCTTCGATACATTCTAAAAGATGTTGTTCCAGACTCAAGGGTTTTTTCTGCAGGGGGATTTTCTAAATTTTGTTTTGCTGTCGGACCATCCCACGGCTCCATAATGGTGGCGTGATACTCGTAAAATGCCCGCTTATCTGTGCTGATGTGATAACTCTGTCCAAATGCCTCCGGAATCATCATCATTATCGAATGAGGCATACTTCTGCCTGCTCGAATCAAAAGTTCGACCGTATTGTCAAAACATTCCGAATCGCTGCCTGTGGGCGTCAGGATAGGATTCAGGTCGCTTATGCTGCCGCCCAAAAGGGGGCTTTCCATCTTGGCGTTGTGAGGTTACAGTATGGCATTGTAAGGTTACATCGTGATGTTGCAGGATTACATCGCGGCGTTGTAAATGGGCAAATGCTGCTCTGCCCCCGCAGCTTCTTGCGAAGCAAGAGCGGGGGCTACAAAGCACGAGAAGGCTGGTAAGTCGTTTATTTTAAGCTTGCCCTGAGCGTAGTCGAATGGGGCAGTTAGGCGAATAATCGCAAAAAGGGCAACAAAGATTTCACCACAAAGACGCTGTTTAAGGCGGCGGATAGGAAGTATCGAAAAAATAAAAGGCAATTCGAGTAAGATTTTGGTATAATGATGCAATTAGAAGGCTTGTTCGTCCTTCGTAGTCTCGTGCTTCGTAGCGTACTTCCACCCTCTGTAGCAGAGCTTACTGCGGAGGACTGGTCGTAGCGTAGCAACTACGGAGAATGAAGTTGCGTAGCCAGGCGTTTAACATGGGAAATCCCATGTTACACAAACAGCTTGGGTATTTGCGGTATAATGAAACATTTGTATCTTTTCAGAAAGCGACTTTAGATAGCAAGTTAAACATTGAGTAGAAATTACACAAAGAGTAAACAAAGAAGAGTATTGCATGATGGCTAACGGTCATTTACAGCAATGGTTGAAATCAATACTTATCCGAAGCAGGTTTTGTTCGGTGTGCCTTGCTATCCTGCTGATTGGAGGCGGAATTTGGGTCTGGGAGAGCATAATTAAGGATCGTGTTATTCCTAAAAATTTCGGTGTGGTGCAGAAAGGTCAGCTCTATCGTAGCGGCCTTCTTTCCGCGGCACTGGTGAAAAAGGTCCTATTGAAATACAAAATTAAAGTCATCATCAACCTGGCAGCCGATTCACCAGACAACCGCAACCAAAAAACAGAAAAGCAGGCCGCTGCCGAATTGGGTATCGAAAGATTAACGTTCCCGCTACGAGGTGATGGCACAGGTGACATTAACAACTATGCCCGAGCCATCGCGGCAATAGTCCAGGCAAAGCAGGAGCACAAACCAGCGATGGTGCACTGTATTGCAGGAGTGCAACGTACCGGCGGGGTGATTGCTGCGTATCGGCTGCTGGTCGAGCAGAAGGACCCGTCTTTTGTCTATCGAGAGTTTACACATTATGATTGGGATCCCTGGAACGATACAGCATTGATGAAGTATGTCAATAGTCATATGGAAGAACTGGCTGCGCTGCTTAAAAAAACGGGTGTCATTATTGAGGTCCCCGACCCACTGCCGGTCTTTGGACCCTCGTAACACAAGAACCGATATTTCCTACTAAAAAATCACGTTGAATAAAATAACCTCAAGGTATAAACTATACAGTGGTTGATACTACGGCGCAACTAACCATAAATATTTGTTTAATCCGTGTAATCAGCGTAATCCGTGGTTTCATTTTTCTTTAACCGCGGATTTCACAGATTTCGCCGACTTTTTTATAAACCTGGATTTCCCATATGTATCCGCCGTTCGTCTGGCGGATTACAATTGTGCATCTGGTACTGATTTGTTAGTATAGGGTCCGAGAACTCGAATATCGCGTTATAGCGATAAATAAATCCGGCGAAGGTTCGCCGAGTAATATGGTGATGGCGGTTTTATAAAATTGAAATTTTAAAAGCGAAGAAGTTGTGGACCCAAATTCAACAACTTTTATAAAGACATTATGCGACAATGGCATCGGTTTCATTACTGCAGGAATTAGTTTTATCGTTCCAGTTTTTTCTTCACTTCTCGGTGCTATCGTAGGTGGTTCTATTGCTGCACGGGCTACAAGAAAATCTGTTGAACAGATTTTCCAGAATGATCTTGAAAAGTGAAATAAGGAAAAACAGGAAAACTTACAAGGCTTATACAGGGCAATAAAAAGTGAATTAAACACTCTCTGGACAAGGTATAATGAAGGAGCAGGCAAAGACATTGAGAATCTTGAAGATGGCCGGCCTTTACTGATGTATTATCCTTTGACGCAGGACTATTTCACAGTGTATCAATCAAATGCACATCTTATTGGAGAAATTCAAAATGAGGATTTAAGGGGACTCATAATTCTGACATACAGTGCAGCAAAGGGGGTTGTGGATTCCTATAGATATAACAATCACATTGTTGAGAAACATGAACACTGGGACTGGGTCGCAGCAGAAACTAAAAATCCCTTACATGTCGTTGCTGGTTTACATTACGATATTACAGGCTTACATTATGGCATTGTAAGCTTACATTGAGGCATTGTACCTGCCTGCCGGCAGGCAGGAATGGGCAAGTGCTACTCTGCGAAGTAGCTTCTGGCCTTCGCAGCCGCTTCGGCGGGTGGAAAATGTCAGTTAATAATAAAAAGGTATATGATGATGAAAAGGAGTATTTACGATTCTAAAAGCCTGTTTTTATTGACATTAGGGGTGATATTTGGTTTTTCAGGTTTTGTTTTAGCAAATCAGGGGGATCTTAATGGGGATGGGTATGGGATAAGAATAAATAGGGACAGTGGGGTATATATAAGTTAGGGTTGCTTTATAAGGTGTTTACCCTGGATTTTGTCAAATTTTAGATAGATTATCAGTGCTATATTGGGAAAAGTCATCATACAGGGTGGTTTAGTTTATGGAAAAAGCCCTGAGTTTGAGCGGTAATTAAATTGACTAACAACTGAAAACGTGCTAATATAGGCGGTGTGTATTCTTACACGAGAATATAGTAGCTCTATGCTCAGAAAAACTGGCCGAGGTGTACAGGCCCGAGTTCCGTTGGTGTTGCATTCCAGCAGCAGACGTATAGAGGACAGGAATGGCTTTTAGAAATCTGGCCATATTGAGTTTGGTATTAATCCTTGCAATAGGCACACCTTCTTACGCGGCGCCATATCTTGGTTCTCCATCTGCTATTCCCGGAAAAATCGAAGCGGAAAATTACGATACGGGCGGTGAAGGCGTTGCGTATCATGATACAGATGCGGGAAACAGCGGTGGTCAATATCGTCCCACTGAAGGCGTCGATATAGAATCCTGCAGTGATACCGGAGGCGGTTATAACGTCGGCTGGACAAATGCCGGCGAATGGCTCGAATACACCGTCAATGTAAGCACGGCTGGAACTTACAACATCGAAACTCGGGTTGCATCGGCATCAGCGGGTGGAACTTGCTATATCGAATTTAATGGTGTAAACAAAACCGGCAATATCACTGTGCCTGTCACCGGAGGCTGGCAAAACTGGACAACGGTCAATGCGACCGCCATTTTATCTGCCGGCACTCAGATAATGCGATTTTATGAAGTAACAAGCGGATACAATGTTAATTACTTTAACATCACAGCTGCTTCGACTGTTACTGTACCTAATGTTGTAGGTCAGGCACAGGTAACCGCACAATCAAATATTACCGGCGCAAATCTTACGGTGGGGGCAGTGACCAACATGTTCAGTAATACAGTCACTATGGGCGATATAATCAGTCAATATCCAGTGGGCGGTACAATAGTTCCAGCTGGTACACCGGTGAATTTTGTGGTATCCAAGGGTTCGTCGACGTTTGGGTTGAGTGAACTTGGAGCATTTGTTGAGCACTGGCTTGGCAGCGGCTGCGGGACATGCGGCGGGGCGGACTTAAGCGGCGATGGCAATGTGGATTTTAAAGATTTCGCAATGCTTGCCGCGAACTGGCTGGTTGACCGGAATCCTGCTACGGTAGTTATTAATGAGTTTATGGCATCGAATAAGAAAACGATAGCTGACTCACAGGGAGAGTATGACGACTGGATTGAACTATATAATTATGGCACTAAAATGGTTGATATGGGCGGGATGTATATCGCGGACGACAGCCATTTATGGCAGATTCCAGCTGGCGTTAGTTTGAATGCCGGTGGCTATCTACTTATATGGGCAGATGATGCCGGTGCCGGCACGGGGCTGCATGCAAGTTTCAAACTTAGCGCCAGCGGTGACCAGGTAAGATTATTCAAATCCGATGGCACAACATTGATTGATAGTATTACTTTCGGCGTTCAGACCACGGATATTTCGTACGGACGTTATCCCGACGGCAGCAGTAGTTGGTATGATATGAGTACACCTACCCCCCTCCAGCCAAACAATAGAACTTATCTCGGTGCTGTAGCTGATATAGAATTCAGTCATTATCGTGGCTTTTACAGTTCTTCCATTAATGTCGGTATCATTTGCGATACTCCTGACGCAAAAATACATTATACCCTTGATGGTAGTGAACCGACAGAAAGCAGCACTTTATATACAAGTCCTATTTTAATTAGCAGTACCACATGTCTTCGAGCAAAAGCCTTCAAAGACGGATGGATGCCTACTAATATTGGCACACAGACATATATCTTCCTCGCTGATGTGATAACTCAGTCACCTACTGGCAGTGCGCCTGGTCCGGGATGGCCTACAGGCTTGGTTAATGGCCAGATGATAGACTATGGTATGGACCCGGATGTGGTCTATGATAGCCGGTATGTGGGATTGGTTGATGACGCACTGCTGGCAATACCTACAATTTCGTTAGTGACAGACTTAGATAATTTGTTCGATCCTTCGACTGGTATTTATGTAAACGCGGCAGAGGATGGTGATTTGTGGGAAAGACCTGCATCAGTAGAGTTAATCAACCCCGATGGCAGCGAAGGTTTCCAGATTGACGCCGGCCTTCGTATCCGCGGAGGTTGGAGCCGTCATCCGGAAAACCCTAAACATGCATTCCGGTTATTCTTTAGGAGCGAGTATGGAAACGCCAAATTGAACTATCCTCTTTTTGACAACGAAGGCGTTGACGAGTTTGAGAAAATCGACCTTCGCACAGAAGAAAACTACTCATGGAGCTATTATGGTGATGTTCAAAACACTATGGTACGTGAAGTTTTCTCTCGTGACGTCCAAGGCCAGATGGGACAGCCTTATACTCGCAGCCGTTATTATCATCTTTATATCAATGGTCAATACTGGGGTATTTATCAGACACAGGAACGCCCTGAAGCGAGGTATGCTGCATCATATTTTGGTGGCAATGTAGAAGATTATGATGTGGTAAAAGTTACTGGATGGCCAGACCCATCAAACAGAACCGAAGCTACGGATGGTAATCTGGTAGCGTATGAGGCATTTTGGGCAACCGCCAATGCCGGATTCAGCAGCAATACAGCATATTATCAGGCACAGGGCTTGAATCCTGATGGGACCCGTAACCCTGCTTACAAGGTGCAGTTGGATGTCGACAACCTCATCGATTACATGCTTGGCATTTTTTATTCAGGGGACTTTGATGCACCTATATCTTGGTTCGGGAGTAATACTACTATAAATAACTTTTATGCGATTTACAATCGCGATGGACAAGAGGGCTGGAAGTTCTTTAGACATGATGGCGAACACACATTACTTGCTCATGTCTCTGGGTATGAGCAGAGCATTGATCGAACTGGGCCGTATTCAGCGGGTAGCTGGGTTGGGCAGTTCAATCCGCAATGGCTGCATCAGCAGCTTACCGCCAACCCCGAATACGTAATGCGTTTTGCCGACCGAGTGTATAAACACTTCTTCAATGAAGGCCCCTTGAAAGCATCGGCTGCAGTTAACACTTTTATGTCTCGAAAAAATCAAATCAATTCTGCGATAATAGCGGAGTCGGCACGATGGGGTGATGCCAAGGTTAGCCCCCCAAGAACAAAGGATGATGATTGGCTTCCCACTATTAACGCTATTGTCAGCAATTTCTTCCCGACACGCACCAGCGTTGTACTTAGCCAGTTAAGAACCAAAGGCTGGTATCCTAATATTGACCCTCCTACATTTAATCAGCGCGGCGGTCATGTCAGTGATGGTTTCAGTCTGACTATGACTAATCCTAATGGCACTGGCACAATTTATTACACACTCAATGGAATTGACCCGCGTGGGATTGGTGGTACTGTTGTTGGAACTGCTTATACAGTGCCGATTACGTTAAATGCAAGTGTTCAGGTCAAGGCGAGGATTAAAAGCGGCACAAGCTGGAGTGCCTTAAATACGGTGACGTTTGCGGTAGGGCCGGTAGCGAGTAATCTGCGTATAACTGAACTTATGTATCATCCTGAAGATACGGGTAATCCTGATGACCCGAATAAGGAATTTATCGAATTAAAGAATATCGGGGCATCGGCAATTAATCTGAATCTGGTAAAGTTTACCAATGGGGTGGAATTCACGTTCCCGAACACATCACTAGCGCCCGGCGGATATGTGCTGGTGGTTAAGGACCAGACGGCGTTTGTGGCCAGATATGGCAGCGGATTTAATAGTATAATCGCCGGCGAATATAGCGGCAGTCTCAATAACGCCGGTGAGGAAATCAACCTTGTTGATGCTGTGGGGACGAAGATACTGGACTTTACATATTCAGACGAGTGGTATCCGATAACTGATGGCAATGACTTTACATTGAATATAATAAACCCTGCTAATCCTGATGTAAATAGCTGGAATTTAGAGGAAAGCTGGCAGGCAAGCAATATCAAGGGCGGCAGTCCTGGAGCGGCTTATGCAAGCAATGTTGCTGCCAATGGCGCAGTTGTAATCAATGAAGTCCTGACTCATCAAGACGACCCTGTTTACGGAGACTGGATTGAATTATATAACACGACGGCTTCGCCAATAAATATCGGCGGGTGGTTCCTTAGTGACAATGACGAGAATTTCAAAAAATATGAGATTGCGGCGGGAACAACAATACCAGCTAACGGCTATAAGGTGTTCACAGAAGATGCGAATTTCAGCAATACCGGCGACGCAGGATGCCATACAGTGTTTGCGTTGAGCGAGCTTGGTGAGCAGGTATTTTTATCTTCGGGCTCGGGAGGGCAGTTGTCCGGCGGTTACAGTATAAAGCAGGATTTTGGCGCCATGACCAGAGATGTGACGATTGGAAGGTACACCAAGAGCGCTGCGGCGGGTTATGATGTCGATTTCACGGCGATGGCAAGTGCGACAAAAGGCGCGGCAAATTCCGGTCCGCTTGTTCCGGATGTGGTCATCAATGAGATTATGTACCATTCGGGAAATCAGTATGACAGGTTGGCAGAATATATTGAATTATATAACCGCAGCGGCAGTACGGTTAAATTGTACGATGTTAATAATCCAACAAATACATGGAAGTTCACGAATGGAATAGACTTTACATTTCCCGCAGGAGTCACGCTGGGGCCTGGTAAATATTTGCTGGTATCGCGGTGCAATCCGACAATATTCAGGACGGTTTACAGTGTGCCGTCTGATGTGAATGTTTTTGGGCCGTTTGCGAATGGTACAGCGTTAGCTAATGACGGCGAGAAGGTGGAACTTTCCAAGCCTGAAACACCGGAACCAGATGGTTATGTGCCGTATATCCGTGTTGAGCAGGTGAACTATAGCGATGGTTCGCATCCTGCGGCTGGCGCGGTTAGTGACCCCTGGCCGACAACACCAGATGGCGGCGGGAAATCGCTTGGCCGCAAGGTACCGGGTAATTACGGCAATGATGTTGACAACTGGCAGGCGGTAACACCTTCGCCGGGTGTTGCTAATTAATAAGTAATATCGTGATATAAAAATCAAACGTGAAACAACAGTAAACTCTCATTCTTATCGCCGGCGTTTTCTTAACAATGCCACCCCGCCGAGAGCGAAGAGAACAACAGAAAATGGTTCCGGAATCGGCGTGCCGGTCAGCTGGATATTGTCCTGCCAATAGCGCAGTTGTAATCAATGAAGTCCTGACTCATCAAGATGACCCTGTTTACGGAGACTGGATTGAATTATATAACACGACGGCTTCGCAGCCGCTTCGGCGGGTGGAAAATGTCAGTTAATAATAAAAAGGTATATGATGATGAAAAGGAGTATTTACGATTCTAAAAGCCTGTTTTTATTGACATTAGGGGTGATATTTGGTTTTTCAGGTTTTGTTTTAGCAAATCAGGGGGATCTTAATGGGGATGGGTATGGGATAAGAATAAATAGGGACAGTGGGGTATATATAAGTTAGGGTTGCTTTATAAGGTGTTTACCCTGGATTTTGTCAAATTTTAGATAGATTATCAGTGCTATATTGGGAAAAGTCATCATACAGGGTGGTAAAAAAAGCAGGGTGGTTTAGTTTAAATTTGAGTTAATTATTAAGAATTGGTATAATATATGCTTATATAGAACAACTTACTACCTATTTACCATCTAAGATTTGGGAGTGGTCATGAAAAACCTGTCAAGATTCTTCAGCTTAACGTTAATAGCCTTGGTTTTTGCGATTAATCCGATAACGGCTCAGGCAGACAGCTGGGTTGTACTTACGAGTGATGGTTTCGAATCCAGCTTTGGTAATTACACACCTGGCGGAGGCGACGATTATTGTCATCGTTCAACTACCTATGCACATACCGGCAGTTACTCTGTGAGAATCCAAAACAGCGGAAGCAGTGCATCATTTTATCACACCAATGGCATTGATGTGGCAACGCCGGGTTATACCCAGATTAAAGTGGATTTCTGGTTTCTTGCTGCTGGTATGGGAACCGGCAATAGCTTCTTTATCCAGTACTACGATGGTTCAATATGGAATACAGTTGCGACTTATACTTATGGAACTGATTTCAATAATAACGTTTTCTATAATAAGACGGTAACAATCCTTGAATCAAGCTATACCTTCCCGACCGCTATGAAAATTAAATTTCAGTGTAATGGCTCCAGCAGCACTACTAAGGTTTACATTGATGATATAGTAGTTTCGGGATATGTTCCGGCACCGGTTGCAGTGCCGGATGTTGTCGGTCTTGAGCAGGCTGCCGCAGAGGCAGCAATTACAGACGCCAATCTTGTGGTGGGGACGGTTACCACCTCATACAGCAGCACAGTTCCTTTAGGGCGTATAATCAGTCAGAATCCTGCAGGTGGTACCGCAGTTCAGCCTGGCTCATCAGTAAATATTACGGCATCTCTTGGCACGCTAACGATTGATATAGAGGATTTGGAAGAGTTTGTCGAACACTGGCTTGACAGTGGCTGCGGGACATGCGGCGGGGCGGACTTAAGCGGCGATGGTGACGTTGATTTTGAGGATTTCGCTTTGTTTGCCCAGAACTGGATGGCTGAACCGGAGATTCCTACTACTTTGGTTATTAATGAATTTATGGCATCGAATAAGAAAACGATAGCTGACTCACAGGGAGAGTATGACGACTGGATTGAACTATATAATTATGGCACTAAAATGGTTGATATGGGCGGGATGTATATCGCGGACGACAGCCATTTATGGCAGATTCCAGCTGGCGTTAGTTTGAATGCCGGTGGCTATCTACTTATATGGGCAGATGATGCCGGCGCCGGCACGGGGCTGCATGCAAGTTTCAAACTTAGCGCCAGCGGTGACCAGGTAAGATTATTCAAATCCGATGGCACAACATTGATTGATAGTATTACTTTCGGCGTTCAGACCACGGATATTTCGTACGGACGTTATCCCGACGGCAGCAGTAGTTGGTATGATATGAGTACACCTACGCCGGGAGCTGCTAACAAAGTAGGTATGGCGGGGGAGGTAGAGTTCTCTAAGCTTAGCGGTACATTTATAAGCAATTTCAATTTGACACTTGCGACGGAATCTCCGACGGCGACTATTCGTTATACGACGGATGGTACGATACCTACGGCATCATCAACATTGTATTCCGGGCCGATAGCAATCAGTAATGCTCAGACGAGAATAATCAGAGCACGTGCGTATGAGTCCGGTCTGGCGCCGGGGCCTGTGGTAAGTCAGACATATTTGCCGTTAGCAGCGGATGTGCAGGGTTTTAGTTCCAATCTGCCGATAGTAATTGTTGATACCGCAGGTTTCGATGTTGATACAGAGAACGATCCCACTATTGACTATGCTCTTCGGCCAGTGTGTGCTGCGTTTATTGACACCAATGATACTGGCAGGGCATCTGTTAAAGATTTGTCAGATTTTGCCGGCAGGGGCGGACTAAGGGTAAGAGGTGACAGTTCTGCCTCTGGCTGGGTAGCTACAAACTGGGCAAAACAATATTCTTTCGAGACATGGGATGAGAATAACGATAATTTAAATGTCTCCATACTCGGCTTCCCAACAGAATCCAAATGGATTCTGCACGTTCCCTATGACGACAAATCGCTTATGCGTGATGTCCTTGCATACAAATGGTCAAACGCTATGGGAAATTATGCCACTCGTACGAAATATGTCGAACTTTTCCTTAATAAAGATGGCGGGAATGTATCCATGAATGACTATTGGGGAGTTTATATCCTCATGGAAAAAATAAAGGTTGATAAAAACCGCGTTGATATTTCCAAACTCCAACCTACCGATAACGCTGAACCGGAAATTACGGGCGGGTATATTATAAAACATGACAAAAACACTCTTGGTGACCCAACATTCACCACAACGCAGAACAAAACCGGGGAATTTCAATATCAAGACCCAACAGCGGACGAGCTTACTGCTCAGCAAAAGGCATGGATTAAAGGGTATCTGGACCAATTGGAAACCGCAATGTATGGCAGCAGTTATACTGACCCGGTTAATGGTTATGCCAAGTATATGGATGTCAACGCGTTTATTGACTTCCACTGGATGGTTGAAGTAACCAAGCAGGTTGATGCCTATGTCTATAGTACCTATATGTATAAAGACCGCAATGGAAAACTGAAGATGGGGCCTGTGTGGGATTTCAATCTTGGTTTTGGCAATGCCTATGGGCCTTCTCCAGGGGACTGGTATTATGCTGAATGGCAGCGTTCATGCCAAGACTGGTACTATTCCGGACTTGGTAGCAGTGCCACAAACGTCTGGTATAATCAACTTAGAACAGATGCTGAATACAAGTTAAAATGTGCTGACCGGTGGTTTGAACTGCGTGAAGACAGGTTCAATGATGCAAATATTATTGCTGATATTGACTATTACTATAACCTGCTAAATGCAGAGGCTGCAGCGCGACACTTTAACAGGTGGCAGCTTTATGTGGACCCGGCTACCGGTATGGAGGTGGGAAGCGGCGGAGTATGGGCATCAATCCTTAATGCGTGGACATGGCCCAACTATTACTACGGAACGCCAAATAATCCTCATACCTACCTGATGGAAGTGAACTGGATGAAAACATGGATGGCAGGTAATGGAACGTCACCAGGTTTATATTCCGACCGATTGTACTGGATAGATAACAATATCGGCTATGCTTTTCCGCCGAACTTTACAGTAGGCGGTGTTGTGATGAATAGGGGCGGACATGTTTCCAGCGGCGCCAGTCTAACTATGACCGGCTCGACTGGCACAATCTATTATACACTCAATGGAATTGACCCGCGTGGGATTGGTGGTACTGTTGTTGGAACTGCTTATACAGTGCCGATTACGTTAAATGCAAGTGTTCAGGTCAAGGCGAGGATTAAAAGCGGCACAAGCTGGAGTGCCTTAAATACGGTGACGTTTGCGGTAGGGCCGGTAGCGAGTAATCTGCGTATAACTGAACTTATGTATCATCCTGAAGATACGGGTAATCCTGATGACCCGAATAAGGAATTTATCGAATTAAAGAATATCGGGGCATCGGCAATTAATCTGAATCTGGTAAAGTTTACCAATGGGGTGGAATTCACGTTCCCGAACACATCACTAGCGCCCGGCGGATATGTGCTGGTGGTTAAGGACCAGACGGCGTTTGTGGCCAGATATGGCAGCGGATTTAATAGTATAATCGCCGGCGAATATAGCGGCAGTCTCAATAACGCCGGTGAGGAAATCAACCTTGTTGATGCTGTGGGGACGAAGATACTGGACTTTACATATTCAGACGAGTGGTATCCGATAACTGATGGCAATGACTTTACATTGAATATAATAAACCCTGCTAATCCTGATGTAAATAGCTGGAATTTAGAGGAAAGCTGGCAGGCAAGCAATATCAAGGGCGGCAGTCCTGGAGCGGCTTATGCAAGCAATGTTGCTGCCAATGGCGCAGTTGTAATCAATGAAGTCCTGACTCATCAAGACGACCCTGTTTACGGAGACTGGATTGAATTATATAACACGACGGCTTCGCCAATAAATATCGGCGGGTGGTTCCTTAGTGACAATGACGAGAATTTCAAAAAATATGAGATTGCGGCGGGAACAACAATACCAGCTAACGGCTATAAGGTGTTCACAGAAGATGCGAATTTCAGCAATACCGGCGACGCAGGATGCCATACAGTGTTTGCGTTGAGCGAGCTTGGTGAGCAGGTATTTTTATCTTCGGGCTCGGGAGGGCAGTTGTCCGGCGGTTACAGTATAAAGCAGGATTTTGGCGCCATGACCAGAGATGTGACGATTGGAAGGTACACCAAGAGCGCTGCGGCGGGTTATGATGTCGATTTCACGGCGATGGCAAGTGCGACAAAAGGCGCGGCAAATTCCGGTCCGCTTGTTCCGGATGTGGTCATCAATGAGATTATGTACCATTCGGGAAATCAGTATGACAGGTTGGCAGAATATATTGAATTATATAACCGCAGCGGCAGTACGGTTAAATTGTACGATGTTAATAATCCAACAAATACATGGAAGTTCACGAATGGAATAGACTTTACATTTCCCGCAGGAGTCACGCTGGGGCCTGGTAAATATTTGCTGGTATCGCGGTGCAATCCGACAATATTCAGGACGGTTTACAGTGTGCCGTCTGATGTGAATGTTTTTGGGCCGTTTGCGAATGGTACAGCGTTAGCTAATGACGGCGAGAAGGTGGAACTTTCCAAGCCTGAAACACCGGAACCAGATGGTTATGTGCCGTATATCCGTGTTGAGCAGGTGAACTATAGCGATGGTTCGCATCCTGCGGCTGGCGCGGTTAGTGACCCCTGGCCGACAACACCAGATGGCGGCGGGAAATCGCTTGGCCGCAAGGTACCGGGTAATTACGGCAATGATGTTGACAACTGGCAGGCGGTAACACCTTCGCCGGGTGTTGCTAATTAATAAGTAATATCGTGATATAAAAATCAAACGTGAAACAACAGTAAACTCTCATTCTTATCGCCGGCGTTTTCTTAACAATGCCACCCCGCCGAGAGCGAAGAGAACAACAGAAAATGGTTCCGGAATCGGCGTGCCGGTCAGCTGGATATTGTCCTGCCAATAGTCGCCGTTCAGGTCATTATGGTCGAAATCATTCATGCGGAATTGGACAGATGCCTGGTTGTTAATACCAGCCAGCGATGACAAATCATAGGTAAACGTATGCCAGGCGCTATCTCTTGTAATCGAGTAGTTGTTTAAAAGATTAGTCCAATCGCCAGCGCCAACTGAATAATCCAAATCAAAACTGTCAGGCCCCATTTTCGTGGCATTTTTCGATTTATAATCCCAGCGGATTGCCATATCCTGCCATCCAGTGGTGTCGATTGCAATGATGATATAAGCGTTGTTACCGCTTTTCGATACGTCGTTCCAATGGAGACACTGACCTGCAATATGAGAATTTCCCGCAGCGTCGGTAAACGCAACGCCATTGCCGCCAGTGGTATCATAGTCGGCACCACCAGCGGTTAAGGTTGGCACACCTGAAACAAATTCAAACTGCGGAACGAGTGTATAGTTGCCGGAGCCCGGACCAAAATCCCAGACTGACATAAGGACTCCGCTGGCTGTGGTGTTCAACGCCAGCAAAATGGTCAGGCTTAACAAGGCAAATATTTTTCCCAGATTTGATACCCGACTTAAAGATTTGGATACACCCAAAAACCTATACAGCTCAAATGCTCTTTTTCTCACCCTTCACATCCTTCCTTTTCGGCTGGTAGGTCCTGCTTCTGCATAAAGCAGATACCGTCCATCTTGATACTAATATACCAACTCTTTTTGTGGATGTCAAGAAGAATTTCCCCAAAGTTGGTTTTTGGGGGATGGGTATGGGATAAGAATAAATGGGGACAGGGGGGGCATGCTTTTTGATGACGAGAACGGTTGAGGTCTGCAAAAAATCTGATTTTCAGACGGGGACACTGGTCGAGGTATGTCAAAAATTGATGATTGGCCGGAAAATTCGCTCCTTTGTGGACTTTTTAAGTTGAAAAACCCTTGAAAAAGCAATCAGAAAGGTCGAATTTTAATGACAAATTCTGTATTCTATTGGAAATGGGACTCAGCGGCGTAGCTGGGCAAGAATATACAGGGTTATATGGGAAATCCCAGTTAAAACCTCTATGTTTTGCAAGGAAATCGACAAATAAAACCATTTCCTTGCAATTTATTTTGTTGCGATTTTTTGAGGCTTCAAGTTCTTACCCGCAAAAAAGTTAAATTGCTTTTCAGAGACGACTAACTAATTGATACGTCAGTGGTTTTTTTGATATAATGGCACAATAATATGCAAGTGGGATGTTGTTAAGGTGAGGGGGTCAGATAACTTTCTTAATAGTAGAAAGGTATATGATAATGAAAAAGAGCATTTACGATTCTAAAAGCCTGTTTTTATTGATATTAGTGGTGATATTTGGTTTTTCAGGCTTTGTTTTAGCAACTCCGGGGGATATGGATGGGGATGGGTATGTTAATCTGATAGACCTTTCTTTATTTGCCGACCAATGGCTTGCAGATGACTGCATATCTCCCGATTGGTGCGGCGGCGCCGACATTAATCATAGCAACAACGTTGATTTTAATGATTTTGCATTTTTTGCTCAGAACTGGTCAACGGCAATGCCCATCTGGTCGGATGAATTCGATGGTACCAGCGTTGATACGAGTAAATGGAATATCTATAACAAAGCAGATGGGACCGATTCCTGGTTTCTGCCGGCAAACGTTACGGTTTCTGACGGAACGTTAAAAATAGCTAACAAAGAAGAATCAGCTCCCAATGGGGGGCACTGGACTGGCGGATATATAGACACCGCGCCGGCGTCGAGCGCGCATCCCCAGTACAAATATTTAGTGGCAAGGGTCAGACATTCTGCCCCTGACACATATATATGGGCGACATGGTGGACTGTTGGCTGGGTGAATGGCTCCTTAGTATGGCCGCCGGAGCTTGACATTTGTGAAGTTCAGGGTGGCCCTGGCCAAAGCCCGGGACAAACATATCATTGGAATGTAGGTGGAAATGATACTTGGCTCGGATGTTCTACTGGAATGGACGAATCCCAATGGCATACTTATGGCGTTTATTGGACTGCAACGACATCGCCGGTTTTTTATGTCGATGGTGTTCTATCGTGCTCGCCGGGTGGTCCTTACACCGGCGCCCTGATGCCGATGAAATTAAAATTGACTTCTTCTCCTAATAGTCGGAACCGTTATAGCGGCTGTCCTTTAGGTGATTTTGAGGTAGATTATGTACGTGTTTATGATAATCCCCCACCTCTGCCGCCGCCGCCACCAGGCATAGTATCACAATACAAGGTAGCCACTGCAAGCTCAGAACAATCTCCGGCAGCCAATGCTAATGACGGCAGCCTCAGTACCCGTTGGGCTGCGATCAACGGGACGTATCCGCAATGGTGGAAAGTTGATTTAGGAGCAAGCTACAACCTGACCAGGACGGATGTTAATTGGTACAGCAGCTCCAGCAGGGCGTATAAGTATAAGATTGAAGTAAGTGCGGATGACATTACTTATACAACTGTGGTTGATAATACTGGTAATACAACTTATGGCGACACCTCAGATAGTTTTACCGCTATAGGGAGATATGTCAGAATTACGGTCACAGGTTGTACGTCTGGCTCCGCTTTTGCTTCAGCGTATGAAATTAAGGTTTATGGAAACTAATTTGTTTGTTTGAAAGCAAACTGATATTTCAGAGGCCGCTCCCAAAAAGGGAGCGGCCCTTTTTTTCTCCCTCTGATATTTAAAAGTGGTGGTAAATATCTATTACTTGCTTTATAATGAGTCAAATGATATAATTTTATCCTGTTAATTTTGAAAGGATTGGAAAAATGAAAAAAACATTGGTACTTTTAACGGCGGGAATAGTCTTACTGATTACGGCAACAGGCCTAATTGGGGCTGGTGCAAATTCTGCTGCACAAATTAAATCCGACCCGAATATCGTCGTACCCAAACAAAGTGACCCTAACGCCCATGCGGCCTTTCCGGTGGATTACAAGGGAAAACCATTTGAGGATTCGGTCTATAAAGCCGGCCCGCAGGTCATTCCCGGCACACTCCAGTGCGTCTTGTTTGATTTGGGCGGCGAAGGTGTCGCCTATCACGACAAGGATGCCATCAATCACGGCAGCGGCGAGCTCAACCTGAAGCCGGAGCATCAGCGTCCGCACGCCACTCCCTATATCTGGCATTTCCGCCAGAAGGAAGGGGTCGATATTTCCTACGTAAAGGATATCGCCGATCTCAATCACCCGAATTTCTTCACCCCGCCAATCAATCAACTCTATATCGGGTGGACCGACGACGGGGAATGGTGCAACTATACTGTGAACGTGAAGACGGCCGGCACCTACAAAATTAGCGCCCTTTACAGTAACGCCGCCAACACCATCAAGTTTTCCATCAACCGCCAGCCTGCCAGTGAGTGTAAACTGCCGAAAGTCACAGGGTACTGGCACATCTGGAACAAGGCGGAAATCGGAACCATCACTTTTCCGAAGGCCGGGCTGCAACTGTTGACCTTCTATTACAACGCAGGGAATAACTTCGCCTACTTTGAGTTTGAACCAGTGGAAAAAAAATAGCTATGATAACGATTGGTCTGTCCTGCCATCCATCCTCCTAAAGAGGAATGGCAAACTCTTTAGGGAATCGAGGCCGACGGAAGTCGCACTCTGGGTCGGTTTGTGAACAGGCAATTTCAGGCTGCCAAATTGGATGCTTGTCTGTTTTGGTCATGTTAGCGGGACTTGATTGATTCCTACCAGGCTGCCGAAGTTGTCACAAAGCTGAGACAAGAGCTTGTGAACCTAATAGGAATTAAAACTTCATTTTAACGACAAAAGGGCATGAATTCTTTCCAGGCATACTCCCTATCGGATAGGCAGTTTGTTGCCATAACTTCCTTAACAAACCGTCATTCGTACCTGACACCTTAAATTATCTCCGATTATTGTGGCTGAAATATCTTCGAGATAAAGTTAAAAATCTTGATTTTCCAAGATAGGTTTGATACTATAAGGAGACGAGGCTCAGCGGCGTGTAGTTGAGCAAGAATATACAGGGGTATATGGGAAATCACAGTAAAAAGGTAGGTTATGATGAAAAAGAGCATTTCTGATTCTAAAAGCCTGTTTTTATTGATATTAGTGGTGATATTTGGTTTTTCAGGCTTTGCTTTGGCAATTCCGGGGGATCTTAATGGGGATGACTATGTTAATTTGACAGACCTTTCTTTATTTGCCGACCAATGGCTTGCAGATGACTGCATATCTCCCGATTGGTGCGACGGCACTGACATTAATCATAGCGGCAACGTTGATTTTAATGATTTTGCATTTCTTGCTCAGAACTGGATGACTACAGCATTTATCTGGTCGGACGAATTCAACGGAACAACGGTTGACCTGAGTAAATGGGTAATTCTTAATGAAGCAGATGGGGCCGATAGCTGGTATCTGCCGGCAAACGTTACGGTTTCCGGAGGAACGTTAAAAATAGCTAACAAAGAAGAATCAGCTCCCAATGGGGGGCACTGGACAGGCGGACATATAGATGCTTTGTATCATCCCCAGTATAAATATTTAGAAGCAAGGGTCAGACATTCTGCGCCTGACATATATATATGGGCAACATGGTGGACTGTCGGCTGGACCGGTAGTACCTGGGTATGGCCTCCGGAAATGGATATTTGTGAAGTTCAGGGTGGCCCTGGCAAAAGTCCGGGACAAACGTATTGGTATAATTATGCCGGCAGCGGAAATATTAATGACAGTTCAGTCAACACCGGACTGGACGAATCACAATGGCATACTTATGGGGTGTACTGGAACGCCACCAATGCGCCGGTTTTTTATGTCGATAGGATTATATCAGGCGCTCCCGTGTCGCCTTGTGAAGGTAACCTGATGGCGGCAAAATTAAAATTGACTTCCTCTCCTAATAGTGGTGACCGTGTTCACGGCTGTCCTTTAGGTAATATGGAAGTGGACTATGTGCGTGTGTATGATGCTCCGCCTGCCCAGCCGGCGCCTACACAACACTTAGCATTAAATAAACCTGTTACCACTTCTTCCGCTAAAAATAGCGGCGGGGCTGCCGAAAGGGCGGTTGATGAAAGTAGTAGCGTAACACGCTGGGAATCCAACTGGTATGACCCGCAATGGATTCGGGTGGATTTACAGGCAACCTGTTCTATTACTCAAGTTAAACTCAATTGGCAGTATGCTGCCGGTAGAAACTATAAAATACAGGTTTCCGATGAGCCTAATGGTCCATGGACGGATTGTATTTCCGTTACTAATTACACTTACGGCTGGCTCACTCATAATTTTGCGGCAAAAACCGGCCGTTACATCCAGCTTCTTGGTACGGCAAGAACAACTGCGTACGGCTATTCTTTATATGATATGCAGGTTTATGGAACCGTTATCGACCCGAATCCGCCGGCTCCACCGACTCGCACGAATTTGGCATTAGGTAAAACGGCCACCTGTTCTTCTTCTGAAAGCGGCTCATATCCCGCCAGTATGGCGGTTGACGGCAACCTCGCCACTCGTTGGTCATCCCTCTTCAGCGATCCGCAATGGATTTGTGTGGATTTAGGAGCGACATACACTATTGATACGGTTAAACTTTACTGGGAGACTTCCGCGGGTAAAGAGTATACAATACAAACTGCCCCTGCCGATAGCCCCAACTCATGGACAACCCGTGCTACTGTTATAAATGGAAGTTACGGGTTGAAGATACATGAATTTACACCTGTAAGTTGTCGTTATGTCAGAATGTATGGAACAGTAAGAACATGGCAATATGGCTATTCTTTATATGAAATGGAAGTTTATTAGGAAACCAAGGGACTGCGGGCAAATGTTCAGGTTCCGAAAAATATTGAAAAAAAGAAAATACTTTTCGAATCCTGCGGATACACAATGGGCGGCAGTATCTGGCAAACTATAAAAAGAATCATTTACATCGAACCTGCGGCCTACATCGAGCCTGAACCTGCCGCAAAAGTACGATATAGCCCGAATGGTCGGCAGGCTCAATAGACAGATAACCAGCAGGGAATCCACGCCGACGCTGCTGATTGGGCCTGGCAGGTGGGGAACAACAATACCGAGCCTCGGTGTGCCCGTCACTTTTTCGGAGATAAATAATATAACCGTCCTTTCGGAAGTTGCTTATGAAGGCGGCAACCTGATGCCCGAGCTTTCCTTCGGCACGCACTTCTTCAGGGACCTTGTCGAAACCGATATTTTTTACGTGGCTATCTTTCCGCAGAAGGAAACCGTTATATTCAATAAGACCAGATTTTCCCAAATGCCTAATTTGTTGGACGCCCTCCTGCCGGGAGGCAGAAAATACGACAATGTAATTAAGGTCTGCGACATCGAAGGGGAGCAGCTGCAGTTCGTCTTTGATATCTTGTCCTAAAAAGTCATCTGCTTCTTCACGTAAGTTTAAACTTTATTGTCTCAGCAAAGATGCGAATGAAAAAACCTCTCGGCACAAATAAATTTTTAAAAAATACAGGGTTTTGGGAGAAATTTTTGGGATTTTTTTAGGTGAAACCTTGTTTTTAGCTCAAAAACGAGGATGAGGGGTCGTTATAATCGTTAAATTTTGCGTATCTTGCCCAAATTAAGCGCAAAATAGGGTCGATTTCGTTCACATTTGGGTGACATTTGAGCGGTTTCGGGGTGATTTTGGGTGGTTTCGAGGTGAAATTGAGTGGTTTTTGGGTAGTTTTTTACCACGATTTTAAATGTTAAGATTGAAAAATTGCTGTTGTGAATATAGTGGGGCAGAATACTATGGTTAATATGGGAAGCTTGGGTGGGGATAAAATTAAGGGGTGGCTACTTCGACTATCAACTCTTTTTTTCGACGATTTCTTCTACTTTGGTTTTCGCTTCTTCTAAAAGAGACTTGGCCTTTTGGTGAGTGGTGTAAGACTGTTGTACAAGGTCTGCGATTTTTTGCTGAAATTTTTCATCAGGAAGATAAATCAAAAACCGTTCAATGTTGTCAGGGTAAATTTCTCTCTGGCCGGAACCACAAGCCCATTTGTCAGTTTGTAAGAGACCGAAAGGAGAGTTTAAAAACACGGCGAGATACAAGGATTCACAAAAACTATTGGGCCTTATAATTGTTACATGGTTGCTTGCTATTCCTTCCTTATCCTCAATCCACGCGTTGGTGCGTCCAACATAAGCACCTGTGGAGTAAAGAAGAACATCATTTTTTTGCAGGTGTGCTTTTTTGTTCTTTTTCCAGAAATTTCTGTCAGTTCGTTCTGTAGCTTGTATATTAAGCAAATAACGGCCAAGATGTTGGCTGTTGACAACAATAATCTCTCCATTCTCAACATATTCAGGCTGAAGTCCTCGTTTGATATAAAATGCAATTTCGCCAAACAGTTTTGCTTTACCTGTTTTCTTTAGGTGTTCGAGAAGCTTATCGTATTTTGGCTGGAAATGTTCTGCATCAAAACGATGAACATCACAGGTTTTGGAAAACTGAGTTGTCCACCATTTTGGCTGGGAAAGATTGAATTTATCCCAGCCAATCTCATCTAAGACCATCTGTTCGGCTTGAATATAAAACGATTTTGATTGTTTCAATAAATTTATTGAGTCTTTTATATTGTCAGCGAGGTAGCTTTGGGTATTACTAGGCAGCATTGGCACAAGAATACTGCTTATATCTTTGGGATAAAGATGCAATTGTCCGGTACTACCGGTTATGCGTCATTCTAACTGGAGGTATCCAAATTGAGATCGCAAAAAAATAGCTAGGGCAGCAGCGTTAAATTTTTCTTTATCTGTTCGTATAACGGATACCTCTGAAACAGTTGCAGCCTTATCATCGAGTCCTACGAAAAGCTCGACCTTACCAATTGAGCCTGCGCCAATTGATGAGATTAGAATATCTTCATCTGTAAGATAAAAAAGATGTTCATTTGGACTTGCATATAAAACATCAGATAAGTCCGTTATATCTCTTAGGTCGATAGCTCTGATGACGGGGATACCATCTTGAGCGTATTTACGTGGATTTCGCCCTCTTAAGATTCGGCCTATTTCGCTTAGTTTGACCGTGTCGCCATATCCTACAACAGCAGAAATAGCATTTGTATATTTTGGTTGGTAGTACTCTGGATCGAGTCGTTTCGTGCCTTCGAGTTCAGAAATTTTAATTATAGACCAGACTGCCACTGTTTATGTTCTCCAGAAATCGAAACGCTGCTGTTGCGCAAAATCGATAAAACCGTCAGCAATTTCATCCAAATCGTGGTCAATAAAACGTTTTCCCTGTTCATCGGCAACATAAGAACCATCTGCGTTTTTCTTAAAAATATAATCGCCGCTGTTGTCTTTTACTGGTTTTTCATTAACTGCCAGAAATATTGGGTAATCCTGCGGCGGTTTTTCTTCGTCAGAAAGTTTCTGGAGAAACAAAACGCTCGTTTTTGTGCCGGTAAAGGGTTTGAAGGTGTTTACGTGTAAGCCTACTACCGCGAGGATGCGGGCCTTATCCATTACCCAGTTACGGAGATATTCAGCATTGGTATTGTTGAGATTTCCCTGTGGGGAAACAATAGCCATACGACCACCCGGTTTTAGAAATCGCAAGCACCTTTCGATGAACAACACATCTCGCGTCATTTTATTTGAGCGTTTGTGTTTTGTATGGTCACCTTTATAGGCAAGGTCATAACTGCCGAGAATTTCAGGTTGAGCAACTTTTCCCGCGAAAGGGGGATTAGTCATTATAACGTCAAATTTTCCATCCTGTATTGCTTCTACCAAACCATCTGTCCGGTTTTTCCATTCACGCGGGTCAAGAGAATTTACTCTGTAAACATTACTTCTTCCATCACCAGCAATGAGCATCATCGCCTTGGCAACACGAGAGAGCCTATAATCAAAATCAATACCAAACAGCCGAGAATTTGCATAGTCAAATTTTCTTTTGGCGACGTTATTTTTAAAACGAGGTTTAAGATATTTCTCGAATACCCAATGCAAAGCGTGGATAAGAAATCCACCCGGACCGCAAGCAGGGTCCAGAACACGTTCATCGGAGGTGGGATTAAGCATCTTAACACACATTTTAACTACTGGACGTGGAGTAAAGTATTGGCCTTTGTCTGCTTTTTGTTCAGGGTTAATCATATATTCAAATGCAGCATCAATGACATCGAGGTCGGCATCAAAAAACTTTTTGGTTTGAAAAGCTGATGCTACTGAGACAAGCGCTTCGGGAGTCAACTCAATTTTATCTGAGGACGAAAAAATGTCAGACCACTCGGCGGTCGCCTTTTTAAAGAGTCCGTTGAGTCGCTTGTATTGATCCTGTGGAGATGCGGTAGTTGTACGAAACTCCATTGTCTCATCTTCAGCTTTGCTAAACTCATCATAAAGTTTGGCGAATATCAACTTGAAAATTTCTTCAAAAGCTGACACACCTGCATTGGCGAGGACAGTATCTTCCAAGTATTGAACTTCTTCTTTAAGGTCGTGGATGGACTTAAGTTGATTTTTTTGAATTGGTTTTTTTACATCGTCAAGAGTTTCATTAACTGCCGGTAGACGTGGAAGTTCTTCAAAAAGGTTTGGTTCAATGCGGAGTTGATAAACCGCATCATTTCCATTGACCCAGGCCCCATAATAAACGCCAGTGGCATTCATATACGAAAGAAGTTGTTCCATGCCGTCCTTTCGGAGAGGTTTTTTGACTTCAATTATTATGTAAGGGGTCTGCTTGTTAGATTTAGTATAAACGACAATGTCAGCTTTCTTGCTGGCATAAGTTGAGCCCATCTTAATGGGCACTTCAATATCAATGCGGTCTTGAGAATATCGAAGGTCATCTACTAATTGATAAATCATTAGTTGCCGGACAATCTCCTCTGGTTTAGCCACACGTTTTCTGCTGGTGATCGCACAGGTGATATAAATTTTGCCATGTTCTTCAATGAGACGAAGTTTTTTAATGTCGCGGGGTTTGAATATTTTTAAACCATGCTTAACTTCAGGATCGCGAAAAATACGGTCGATGTAGGGATTATTAACGTTCTTCTCATTTTCCATAACTTTTTCCCGCATACAGAATAAAATTTCGGTCTAAATTATAGATTCAATCCTGATGCCGAGCAAGGTAAAACCCTTGTCATATTAGGCCTAAAAAATAGACTTATTTGCTATTGAAAAAGCGGAAAATAAACAGCGGTTGGTTTGGGGAAAGTGAAATGGGCAGGGGCGGAGTTGAACCGCCGACACGCGGATTTTCAGTCCGCTGCTCTACCACCTGAGCTACCTACCCGTCAAGCGTCTGAAATTATACCAAAAATAATTTTATAAACAATTGCTTTTGCCAAATTTTCACAAGCTGTTGATTTCAATCGCACAATTCTCTATACTCTTAAAGACACAAGATGAAACCACGGATTACGCCGATTACGCAGATTTATCTGCTCCGCTACGGCGGATAAAAAGGACAAGATTATGGATAAACAAAATGAGGCAGCAAAGCCGATTAACAGCGTTGAATATCTTGAAAAGTTGCTTGAGGCAGGCTTTGGCATCAAAGGGCCGAGAAAAGATGCATTGCGGGATTTGGCAGCATTTAAGAGTTTCTTGGCCAAGGGAAAGGAATTTGCGCCCGAGGACTGGCTGTCGCAAAACGGCTATAAATTTGTGGAACCAAGCACCTTCACAAAAGGGCATCGCATCGCATACAAAATGATAAACGATTTCCCTGACGAAAGATTCAGCTCGAACTACAGCCTTGTGATTGGCAGCCGCGAAATACCGCTGTATTTGAAGTCGGAGATGCCGAAGGCCGAATAAAGCCCCAAAGCCGCCTCTTTAATGGCTTGTTGAGTATACGGATTGACAAGCGACCATCGCACGTGCCAGGCCTGTCGAGACAGAGGAAATATTATCAAGCTCATCGGGGCTGATTTTGTCTTCCGATATGCGGTAAATCAGGATAAACCCTATTGAAGTGCCGCAGTGTATCAACGGAACAGTGTAAGCGGAGAGTTTGTTGAGCATACTCGGCACAAGCTGCAGGCCCATAACCATCATTTGCTCGAGGGAGCAGAGCCTGTTGTTTTTGCAGATGTCAATTACAATCTCATTGGTAAAAAAACTTTCAAAAGACTGCTCTTTCGCATCTTCCTTTTTCGGATGTTTGGAAGAAAAAAAGTCGAAACTTTCGTTATGCCGGAGAAAAAATACAACCTCCGCATCTTTTATTTTGTCCCTCAAAGAAGCAGCCGTTGCTTCAAGAAGCTCGTCGATATTCTTTTGGCCGATTATTGACTGGTAAAAATTAGCGGCGAAACACAATACATCGAGGTTTTTAATAAAGTTCCTGTGAGTATCGATAAAGTCATTGCAGAGAATATCAATCTTTTTGGATTGTTTCTTGCGGTCCAGATTAACCCCGTGGACCAGCATACGCAGTCTTTTCTCTCGCAGATTGTTTTCCATAAAACAGGCCTTCAATCAGGAAAAACTTGCAGGATACGCCTTATAATGATTTCGTCCCGAATTGGCCTTGACTTTAAGAGTGGCTGATTCCAATCCGCCGCAGGCGAATTCGGACGGTCTGCATTGGCAATAGATGCGTGAAAAGCAGCTAAACGGCAGGGAAATAATTTTGCGGGGCGATATTCGAAAGGTGAGCAGCTTTGGTCCGCCGAAGGCGGATTTGCGAAGCGATTCTTTAGAGAACGTCCAATAAAATCGTCCATTTTCCACAATTGTTTCGAGGTTTGATTTGGATTATCCGGTGACCGCCATTGCGTGTTTTTCGCTTTTTGTCCGGGCTGCGAGCTCTTTTAAGGCCTCGCACTGGATTGCCTTGCCGAATCCGCCTTTTCCGCCTTCGGTGGACCGAGAGGCGAAAGAGGCGGAGTTTTTCGCATATACCTTCAGGGCCTTGCCCTCAATGCCGCACAATTGGCCCCTGCGGACAAGCTCCATAAAGGCGATTTTTCGCATCTCAATATCCGTATGCTGCCTGCTTTCAATGTCGCTGACCATACCGGTTAAAAAAGGCAGTTCAAGCAGTTCCAGCCCGCTCTGAAGGTCCGCCGCCTTTCTGAAACGCCGCCCGACAGCCTCTTTCCGCGAAGAACGGATGGAATATTGCCCTGTTTCTGGAACGGCGGATTGTTTTATCAGTGTCTCGATGATGGCATCCGTTTTTTTGTACCGATTCATTCCCTCTGCGGACAGAACTGTTGGGTCGTATTCGGAATATTCAGACGGATTGTTCCGGCCCGCTTTTCCCCTTACCAGTGTCCAGATGCCGATACCGCTCGACAGAAGCACAATTATCAGTATTGACATCCAGAATGTCTCTTCTCCACCACCGTTGGCCGAAGTGAGCATTATCTGCGTGATATACATCGCAACTACTCTTAAATGCCGATACCTGCAACTATTTTCTCCGCCAAAGGCGGATGCAGGCCGCTATACCGAACCGGCAGCCTGCAATAATGGAATTATCGGCAAAACTATGCTCGCAAAATGACAGTTTTACGTGTTAGCCGTGTGTTTTATGTTCCGTTCGCAAGGTCAGTTCCTTCATAGCCTCGCACTGGATATCCTTGCCGTAAAGGTTGTTTTCGTTTATCGAATAGACCTTCAGGGCGAAGCTATCGATTTCATTTTGCTGGCTTCTGCGAAGCACCTCATTAAAGCAGAGTTTTCGCATCGCCACATCGTTCTTGTCGGCCCCCTCGATATTTTCGATAATACCGAGCAGAAAATCCAGCTCAAGCAGTTCCATACCGCTTTCGAGGTCCTCGCTTCTCTGGGCAGTCTCGGCGGTCTGTTGCTTTTCGGAATTAGCCGTCTCAAAGCCGCTCTCGCCGGGCCTTAACTCAACGACCTTATCGGTTGACTTCTTTACTTCCCCCTTCTTGATAGTTCCCCAGTTCATTCCATACACCTCCTAATAGACAAATTGTTTCAGAATCGTCAAGATGGCTTACGCCATTATTCCGGACACTTCGCCGCCCGCCGACCTAAAGAGCCGCAGGCGAAAACTGTACTGTTCTTTTTATATACCCATTGCTCAAAACAATCAATCAAAAAAGGGAAAATTTTTCAATGCTTAATCCGCCCTCGGCGGATTTATTTGGGGGTTTCAGAGCCGCGACCGTCAGGGAGCGGTTTATCTTTCCGGTTAGCCCCGCCATCACTATGGCGGGGTTTCGTCTAATGCCCCTCCGAGGTTCCCGGTTTTGATTCAAACGATTTCTTTGCCGAGAGATTTGAAGCAGGGGGGCAATTGCAGGGCTTATCTTTTGAAGATGTGGAAACCGAATATACGTCGCAACCTGCTGCGGACAGATAATTTCCTATCTGCGGTGTTTTGTTTTTCGTCTGTGTCTGCCGGCGGCATCTGGCCGCTGCGATGCCTGTTGATAATTGTTAAGGCTTCATCTTCGTCTTTAGCGAATTCGGATAGACTATGGATGCCGGCAACATCGAAGATGCACTTGGTTATGACGGCGACATTACAAAAGACAAGCTTTCGTCCTGCGTCTTCGACCCAGCTCCGCAGTGTTACCAGGTTGGAAATGCTCTCGGAAAACAGGACTTCAACGTGAGAAAAATCCATTATTATATCGAAGTCGCACTTTTTGCTGGCCTTTTCTGCAATATCCGCCAGTCCTGCCGGGTCCTCGGCTCGGGAGGAAGGACCACCAAAACTATATTGTCCGATAATGTCTTGATTGCCATTGGTTCATTCTTCTAATTACGGATTTGCGGACAGTCTTTCTGCACGTCTCTCTATTTAATCGGAATTTTGTGGGATTAGTTTGAGAAAAAATTTCCAATACCCTGCGGTAAAATTCGCTGCGACTTGCCTGGACTGTATATTCGGTGGGTTAACGAACGGGCAGCAGGACGTTTATGGTGGTCCCATCCCCAGGTTTGCTGGCTATCTCAATCGACCCGCCGTTGAGGCTCGATAAGACGTTTTGCAATCGCCAGGCCCATGCCTCTTTTTCGGCCGGCAGGTTTTGCAGAAAAGAAGGGAAGCGTCGCCCTCCGCACCGTCTGTTCATCCATTCCGCAGCCCATATCGCTTATTGAAAGTTTCACGGATTTGCCGGAATTGGTTGATTGGGCGGCAATCTTTACAGGCCCGGTTTTTGTCAGATACGATTCTGTCGCATTGCATATAATATTTGCAATTGCTGTCGTAATCTGGTCGGGGTCGGCAAAAATTTCCGCCGCATCCTCGGCAATCTCTATCTTGGCGCTTATACTTTGCATTTTCGCCTTTTGCATCGCAAGCTGAAGGGCCTTATCGACAACCTGTCGGAGATTTACTCGCCGACTCTGCCCGACGGCAGGGCTGGCAAAGCTCATAAGCTCATCGATAATCTGCGATATCTTCCTTGCGTTTTCTGAAATTTGCACGAGGATTTTCTTTTTTTGTTCATCCTGTTCTGCCCCTGCCAGAAGCTCTGCCCTGCCGCTTATGACCACCAGAGGATTATTTAGCTCGTGCGCGGCGCCTGCCGCCATTTCTGTAAGGGCCTCGAACGGCAGAATGGTTTCCTTTTGCGGTTCTGTCGGCATCTTTACTGTCGGCGGCGAGGTTTCCGTTTGCGGAATTTCAGTTGTCTTGACCTGTGCGAATTGCTCGGCGTAATATCGCTGCTTTTGTCCTGCCGACGCTATGGCAAAAACGGCAGCCGCTGCTGCGCATATCGGTTCGAGAATTTCCCGAAGCTGCTCATTGGGAACAGGCTGCCTCATCTCAAAAACCAGAACAGCAACGATTTTACCGTCGCTCAAAAATGGAGCGATTTTTGTTCTCGCAGGTTCGAAGGCAACGTCTATCTGCTCAAAGAGCCAGTCCAAATCGGCGGCCTGTGCAACGGCAAAATTTTCCGCTATCGACCCTGGCATCGCTGAGTTTCCTGCCGGCACCTGCAATAAGAGCAATCTGTTTTGTGCCGGGTTTTGCACGACAACCGCTCTGCCGAAGGCGGACTGGCCGGCTGTCGGCAGCAGGCATAAACAGACCGCACCGGCCTGATAGAACCTCTGAAACTCGACGGCGAACTTCCGTGCAATTTCTATTACTTCCATTTCCGGATTTATGCCGGCCAGAAACTCCTTTATGAACTTCAGACTTTCTGCATCGGTCTGCAGTTTCCATTTTTCCTTTGACAAGTGCTGATTCTCATCAGCCAGTTGAGCGGCAGTTTGCCGAACGGTATCGCAAAAGTCGCCGTAAGTATCGCCTGTTTTGCTGTCTATCAGAGCGGCCTTTCGCTCAAATTCCGCGGCAAATCCGCCTTCGGCGGAACGGATTTGCTCTATGTGAGCCTCGCTTATCGAAAGTGATTCGGTCAGTTTTTGAGGTATCAGCGGCACGTCGAAACTGTCCGATTGCCCCAAACCTGCCTGCCTGGCGAGAATATCCGCCAGTTGGACAACCCCGGCGATTTTAACATCCGGTCCGCCTTCGGCGGACCTTTGGCGGACAAGATCGCTGTGGTGAAGCCATATCGCAACGCTGATTTCCGCCGGAAGCTGCCACCTCTCCGCAAGTCTTTTGCCGATAATGGTATGGTCGATTCCCAGATTTTGCCGCTCGATATCGCAGGTGCTGTCCTGTTGTTTTTTCGCTATCTCCAAAATACGGACAAAGCTTTTTGGTAATATCTGGTCAATCGCTAATTTACCGATGTCGTGCAAAAGCCCTGCCAGATATGCCGAATCCGGGTCAACATCGCTGACGGCCGTTTCGGCTATCCGCCTTGCGCAGCAGCCGACGGCGATACTGTGCCGAATAAGCTCTTTGCGAAACGCAAATCTGTTTTGCTCTTCAGGTTTGGCTGAATATATGCCCACAGCCAAAACCGCATCGCGAATCTGGCGCAGAGGCAGACCTTCAACCGCCACCCTGATTGAACAGGGGACTTTTGCTTTTGATCCGCCAAAGGCGGACCGAAAAAGCCGCATTATCTGTATTGCGATTGCAGGGTCTGTCTCGATAAGTTCGGTTAAAGCCGACGGCGAAAGCTGATATTGATTCAGCCCCGATAAAAATTTGCCGACGGTTTCGGGCATCGCTGAAAGAGACTGCAACTGACAGATAGCGAATTCTATCTGTAGTGAAACATCCCTGTCAACAGGCTTGTCCGGCATTGTGCATCACCCTACACATATAAGTTATGATTCGGTCTGTCCGCCGCAGGCGGATCAGCCGATATGAAGATATTGAGCAATCTTGGCGGTTATTTCGCCGATGTTAAAGGGCTTCTTTATGAAATCCTCGGCGCCTGATTTAAGAAGCTGTTCAATATCATCTTGTTTGACCACGCCGCTGACGATAACTATCCGGATATCATCGAATTCAGGATTTCGCTTTATCGTCTGGCAGACAACATTGCCGTTCACATCGGGCAGCATATAGTCGAGCAGAATAAGGTCCGGATGGAACTGCTGCGTCTGAATCCCCGCCTCGTAGCCGCTCAATGCGCACCTGACCTCGAACCGCCCGTCCCGACCGAGCACATCCACCAGCAGGCTCGACAATCTCAGGGTCATCATCAACTACCAGAATCTTCTTCCTGCCGGAGTCGAGGTATTCGGTGGGAATGTTATTGTCTTTCATAAATTTGACAAGGTTGGCCCTCGGAATTCTGCGGAATCTCGAACCCGGAACGCGGAAACCTTCCACCCTGCCTGAATCGAAACAGCGAATGATGGTTTGTTGGCTGATTCGACAAATATCGGCAGCCTCGCCTGTAGTAAATAGCTCCTTCATTTTATCCATTCCTCTTTTTTAACCAAGTCCATTCGATTTTACACCACTCTAAACTTCCCTTTTAGCCTAATTTAACTATACGAAAGCAATATGTCAAGTAATAATTGTAAAAATCCGAATTTTTCTCAGAATTGCAAAGTCCGCCAAACTCTCGAAACCCTTGATGTTTATGAAAATAATCTTCAAATACGAGAATGCTCTGTAGAAACCTTGTCATTGCGAGCGAAGCGAAGCAATCTGGTCCGCCTTCGGCGGATTTAGGGCCTTTTCTACAGAGCAATACGAGGACAGACCTCAAAACTTCTTTGGACAGATGCTCAATCCATATTCTGAAATGGTCGAAAAACTTTAAAAGAGGTAAATACTTATGTTGTCAACTGTAGACAAAAACGGGATAATCAGGCGTTTTCTATAAGGTCGAATTTTTTCTGAAAATGCTCTGTAGAAAAGCAACCAACTTATTTGTCATACCTGCGAAGGTAATCCGCCGCAGGCGGACAGAAACAAAAAAACGAGGCTGGGTTCCCGCTTGTGCGGGAACGACAGACAACAAACGAACCTTTTCTACAGAGCATTCTGAAAATTGAAGCCGCCTGCGGCGGATTACAGCCGGCAGCATAAACGTTTCATTAAAAGACAAGCGAGATTGACCCTCAATGTTGGAAGACAGGTTACTGCTCTGGAAAATCAAAGATGGGGACGAAGACGCCCTGCGGCAGGTCTATGAAAAGTATAAAGATGATATTTTGACGATTGCCCGGTCAATGGTGTGCGAACAAAGTGAGGCGGAGGATATCCTTCACGATGTCTTTATCTCTTTTGCCCGGGCCGCCAGACATTTTCGCTTTTATCAAAGCCTGAAGGGCTGCCTGATAACCTGCACGGTCAACAAAATAACAGACGAGTTCAGAAAGAAAATGTACCAGATGGTTGAACTCGAAAGACCCAGCCGGATTGAACCGGATTCTCAGGCTCCCCAAATGCCGGAAACCGCCGATGAGGAATCCGAGATTCTCTGCAATGCGCTCGCCCAAATCCCACTCCGGCAGCGACAGGTAATTATTCTGCACCTGCAGGCTGATTTGAAATTTGCCCAAATTGCACGCATTCAAAATATTCCGACAAATACCGTTCGGGCAAGATATTATTATGGGATTGAGAAGTTAAGCTCAATTTTGGACAGGACAATGACAGAATGAATGGCTCGAACCATTACAGAAAAATCGAAGATTCAATAAAACGGTTGAGACGGAAAACAGATGAGCAGCTCGACAAAAGAATCCTCGAAGATACATTGGCAACCTTCGCCGAGGAGATGCCGAGACGGACAGGCTGGCAGTTATTCTTCTCAAATAAGATAACAAGAATTGCCGCTGCCGCAGTAATACTTGTCGTCATCATAATTGCCGCGCAGAAATACGTTGCCGTGAAAAAAGGGCCCGCCGAAGGCGAAAGTATAATCCCGGCTGCAAAGGAAAATAAACCTGCTGCAATTGAAGAGGCCGGCAAAACCTATTTGCCGGTGGAGTCAGCCGAAACAACGGCCAGGCAGGACTCTGCGAAGCTCGAAGAAGAACTCAAGCAAATCATCCCGCTTATTTCTGCTAATGATGCAAACGGTCTTGCGAAAATGCTTGCGAATGCGGGTGCGGAAAGCAGACTGGCCGCTATCGTTTATCTGGCAAATATGGGCAATCAGCGCTCTGTCGAGATATTGGATAAGTTAAGCGCCGGATTGGGAACAAATGAGCCGAACAATATCTTCGCTGTCACCTCCGCAGTGCTTAAAAAAAGGCTCGAAGGCAAAGCAGTTGATTCGAATAAACCCAAATTGGCAGAAAAGAAAACCAAAAAATATGAATTTGTCCCGAGGGGTGTTCTCAGCGGCCTTGTCACCGACGCAAACACAGCCTTACCTGTCGTCAACGCCGCCGTCAAATTTCTCAATAATGTCACTTACTCGGCAAATTCTGACGCAAATGGTTTTTACTTCTTTGACAGGGTAGAACATCCGGGCGATTATAATATTGCCGTGCTTTCGAAAGAATATATCGGCGAGGCCTCTGCGATTCGAATCACGCGGGAAAACCTCTCAGACCGGCCCGCCTCTGGCGGGCTCGTTGCCGACTTCAGACTTCAAAAGGCTTGTATGCTCGAACTTATGGTAGCCAGCGAGGCCAATGAGCCTGTGCCGGGTGCGGAGGTTTTCGTCACATCAGACGCTGAAAGCAACAAGATAATTGATACGGGATTCGAGCAGGCAACCGATGAAAAGGGCGTTTTGCTTCTCGGCGGATTGAAAAAAGGGAGATACAATATCATTATCATCGACAGAGTCCCCGATATGAACGACATCTCCCGCCTTTGGTCTGATTTTGCTCCGCAGCACACACAAGTAGAACTTGAAAATCCGCTTGTTCCCGAACGCAGGAAAATTACCTTAACAAAAGGGTTCGAAGTTGATGGTCTTGTTCGGTTTGCCGGCGGTTTGCCGGCGACAGATTTGAAAATTTCCGCAATGCCGGCCTGGTGGCTCCTGCCGTTCACGATTCAGGATTACACAACGGACTTTGAAGGAAAATTCACGCTTGAACATATCACAGCCGGTACTTACCGTATAAAGGTCAAAAAGCCGTCGGATGCAGACATTTTGACAATAAATACCGAACTTCCCCCGCACGAGCAGCCTTTAATAATAACCCTGCCGCAGGACTCGAATGCGCCTGACCCGAACGTTGTTTCAGCCCAAAACCCGCTGTAAAATGCCGGTAAAAATATATTTTGCATATTTTTATCCCGGATTTCAAATATGTATCCGCCGTTCGTCTGGCGGATTAAAGTGGCACATCTGATACTGATTTGATAGTATAGAGCCCGAGAACTAGAATATTGCGTTATAGCAACCAACAAATCCGGCGAAGGTTCGCCGAGTAATACGGTGATGGTAGTTTTGTGATGGTACGAGGATGTTCTGCGGATCAATATAAACAATTTTGCGACGTAATCAGAAAGGTAGTCAAGATGAGAAAGCTTGCCGATAGGGAAAACACTCCGTTGTGCTGGCTGGTCATATCAGCCGTGCTGTTCGTGGGTTGCGCCTGACTTTTCCGGCCAGGGAAGTTGGCAGGGAAAAGCAGGATTTTAATCGTAAGACCACCGGGCAGGTGAGCACTATCACTGCACGAGAGATTGTGCAGCGTATAAAGGAGCACGCCAATTGCCGCTGGCAGGATAAAACGGTGGATACATTTAAATGCGGCGATCCCAACGCGCCGGTTAGCGGCGTCGCCGTAACCTTCGCTGCCACGCTTGATGTGCTGAAGCGGGCACATTCCGCCGGACTGAACTTCATCATTACGCATGAGCCGACATTTTATCACGGCTATGACGATACGTCTCAACTGGAAAAGGACGAGGTGCTGGAGGCAAAACGCAGGTTCATTAAAGACAATAAACTGGTCATCTGGCGATTTCACGACCACTGGCATGCAATTGAACCGGATGGGATTGTCACCGGTATGGTCGAGAGACTCCTTTGGCAGCAGAACCTGTGCAGGAATGAGAAACTTGTTTTCGAGTTCCCCGAAACCACGGTGCGGGAATTTGCTGCGACTCTAAAACGTAAACTTAACGACGAAACGATTCGCGTCGTGGGTAATCCCGAAATGAAATTCCGCAGGGTTGGACTTCTCGTCGGCGCACAAGATTCTATCGTGCAGATGCGAATGCTGGAACGTGGAGACGTCGATGTTCTGGTAGCAGGTGAAACGCGCGAGTGGGAAACTGTCGAATATGCTCGTGATGCGGCAACCACCGGCAGGAGAAAAGCGTTGATTCTACTTGGACATGCGAATTCTGAAGAAGCGGGAATGGACTATTGCGCTCGCTGGCTCGGGGAATTTGTACCGGAAATCCCCGTTAAATTTATTCAGGCGGGAAGCCCGTTCTGGGCACCTTAACAAACGGGACATTAAAAGGCTCGGTTGCGTCGTGCTACGTAGCGGGGACGCAGAGTAGTATATGGGAAATACCAGTTTATATATTTTCTCTGTGGTTTTTAAAAATCCGTTTTAGAAATTGCTGTCGGCGTCCTTTTCGTGTTCGGGCTGAGGTTGTTGCGGGTCGCGTTTGATTGCGTCGAGAAAACTTTTGAGATTGTTGGCCCACTTCTGTGCCTCGTCCTTGTCTATCAGGCCGACATGAGCAAGTCGGGCGAGGTGGCTTTCCATCGTAATCATTTTCTCGCCGGGCTTGTCCTGCGTCTTCGTCTGAAGCTGGGAATAAATCTGTTCAACCTTGCCGGTGCGGATAAGATTGGCGGTAGCGTAATTATTGTTGAGGATTTCCATCGCAGCAATTCTGCCGGTGCCGTCCTTTCGCGGGATGAGCTTCTGGCTTATCACATAAGCAAGGCCCAAAGAAAGCTGGTTTCTGACCTCGTTTTGCCTGCCCTCAGGGAAATAATCGAGGATTCTGGTGATTGTCCCCGTCACATCGCGGGTATGCAGTGTCGAAAAGACCAGATGTCCTGTCTCGGCTGCCATCAGCGTCATTGAAATTGTCTCAGGGTCTCTCATCTCGCCCACAAAGATGATGTTGGGGTCTTCTCGCATCATCGAGCGGAGGCCATCACTGAACGAGTGGACATCGCGGCCAATCTCTCGCTGCGAAATGATGGAGTTTTTCTGCTGGTAGATATACTCGATAGGGTCTTCAATCGAGATGATCCTCACAGCCCTTATCTCGCTTATCCTGTCGATAAATGATGCGATTGTTGTCGATTTGCCTGCTCCGGTAATACCGGTGACAAGCACAAGCCCGTGTTTTCTCTGGATGATGTCCTCCCAGGCATTATTCGGAAAGCCGATTGAGTCAATTTTCGGTATGTTCAGCGAAAGCGCCCTGATTGCGGCACAGAGCCCGTCGTTTTCCTTAAAGACATTTATGCGGAACTGGAGAGCACCCAGCCTGTAGGAACAATCGACCGTGTGGTTTTCCTGATATTTTTTCAGATTATCTTCGCTCAATAACGGATATATGAGTCCCTTTGCGGCATCTTCGGTTACAGGCAGGCCTTTTAATTTTACCAGGTTGCCGTCGATGCGGTAGGCCGGCTGAACTCCGACCTTTATATGCAGGTCGGATACCCGCATAGCGCCGCGCTCCTCAAAATAGGTGAACATATCGCGGATGCTCAGCATCCCGATGGTTTCGCTCTGATATACCTTTGTTGTTTCCTTAAATCCTTCCGCCATAAAAATTCTCACAAAAAATTCATTTTACCTTTTCTTTATAGCCAGCCAGTCCTGCAGATTTTTTGCCAGGACCTCCGCATCCTTTTTTTCCATGAACATGTTTAACCAGGCCGGGCTTTATATCAAGATTTATAAGAGCCGAATTTACCCGCTGCCATAGCTTCTCTTTTTTCGTATCGCTGTCAGCCAGGTACAATTCGCTTACCAGTTCGCCCAGTTTTTGCAGCATTATATTATCTAAATTCCTGTAATAATGCCCTATTACATCCGACTGATATGCTGAATACTCTTTTTTCGCCATAAGACTCAATCCTAAAACATCTGCCACAGGGAAAAGTTTTAGTAAAAAATCAGCAATAAATCAAGCATCAGAATTTATTATCACTATTTTTGCTGGATATGAAATGATAAATGACTATAATTTCCACAAACTTTCGGTCCAAAAGTCCGCCTGCGGCGGATTAAATCGGGAATTGAATATGCGGCCAAAGCGACAATTTATCCTTGTCTTTGTCCTGCCGGCAGTTCTTCTGCTGCCCGCAGTTGTCCGTCCCGCACAGAACCTGCTGGCCTTTGCAGGACAAGACCTTCACCTTTCAGGGAAAAATCTCATTAGTTTCCAGTTGAACACCGAAGAGCATTGCCTGCTCTTTACCGAAAATTTCCATCTTGTTATCGGCGGCGTCACTTTCACCAGCGACAGTGCCGTAATCTGGCTCGAAAGTCCGCCTTCTGGCGGACCTTCGGCGCATTATAATGCAGAGGCATATCTTACCGGCAATATTTCCACCGCGCAGACCAAAAACGCCCTCACTGCAAGATTGGCTCAACAGTCTGCGGATGACGGCCACGCCCTCGTTGTGAGCTTTGAAGTCACAGGCGAGATTTTCATCACGGCAGATAAAAGCCAGATTGCCGACCCGCAAAATTTGGCTCTTTACAAAAAAGCAGCCCGCTTTCGGCAGACAACGGTTTCTTTAGAGCCGGCTTTTCTCATTCAGAAGCAGGCTATGGTTCCCGGTTCCGCTGAAGGCGGAGCAGCGCAGCCCGCAGAGGAAGAAAAAAAGAATGTGCCGGCGCAAAGCTTTATCGAAAAAGCTCTTGCACAGCAGAAAAGAGGGTCCGCCGAAGGCGGATATCCGGTGAATATCGCTCCTGCCGGCGAGACCCCACTGAAAATCGAATCAGTACCAATGGAAGGCGTCGATGCGGCCACCGTTATCGGCAGATTTTACATCTGGCAAAAGCAGGATGAAAGCGGCCGGGTCCTCGAACTGCAGGCCGACAAGGCTGTCATTTTCTATGCCGGCCAACCCCCGCTCCCCTCTTCCGACAGGAAAACGCAGGGGCGGACACAACAAGAACCCAACAGCACACAGCCTGTTCCGCCTGGAGGCGCAATAAAGGCGGTCTATGTTGCCGGCGATGTGCAAATGACGGATGGCCCCAGAAACATTAAAGCCGATGAAATTTATTACGACTTCGAGGCGAAAAACGCTATTATCCTCAATGCCTCGATGAGAAGCTTTGATGAAAACCGCAACATACCGATTTACGTGCGGGCGGCTAAATTAAGAGAGCTTGCCCAAAGTAAATTCGTTGCGGAAAATGTCACCATAACCACCAGCGAATTTTACAAGCCGCAGGTCGCCGTAACCGCATCGGCTGCTCTTGTCACCGATACTACCAACGTCGATTCGCAGGCAGGGGGGGTGAACAAGAACAGTTATCAGGCTGAGATGCAGGACGCCCAATTCAAGCTCGATGATTACACATTCTTTGCCTGGCCGCACATCTGCACCAATCTCGAAAGGCCCGATACCCCAATAAGGAGAATTCGCTTCAGTCAGGATAATCACTGGGGGCCGTCAATAGAGACTGAGTGGTATTTCGCCAGGCTGCTCGGCCTGCACGAGCCCCAGGGTGTTGACGGAACTATGATGGTCGATTACTTCGGCAAGAGAGGTCTCGGCGTTGGCAGCGAGATTGACTATACAAAAGAAACCTATTATGGCCGGATTTTAGGCTATTATATTGACGACCACGGTAAAGACTACCTCGGCAGGGACGACAGCAGGAGAGACCTCGAACCGCCTAATGAAACGAGGGGCAGATTCAGCCTCCGGCACAGACAGTTCCTGCCCGACAAATGGCAGCTTACCACCGAGTTCAACTACGCCTCCGACGAAAACTTCATAGAGTCATTCTATCGCAACGAGTTTAATGTCTATAGACCGGAAACTTATTTACAACTCAAACAAATCAAAGACAATCGTGCCTTGTCAATCCTGGGCAAATGGCGAACAAATGATTTTGAAGACACGCTGCAGGAATTGCCCACCGTCGAATATCACCGCACCGCAGATTCCCTGCCGACCGACATATTCTCGCTCTATACCGATATTCAGCTAAGCCGTTTTCAGCAAAAAATCGGCGAAAACCATACTACGGCAATCGACGAAAACCCGTTCACTTTTATAAGCTACCGCAGCGAGCTTGATATGCCGTTAAGGCTGGACACCATAAAGGTTGTGCCGTATATTGCAGGCACGTTCGGCTATGATGACCGCAGCGGCTTCAGAAGGAGTCTCGTTGACGGCAGCGATACAGGACCATTTGGCGAAGAGCAGCTCTGGATTGGCGAGGCAGGCATCCGTATCTTCCCGCAGGCCTGGTGGAAAGTTTTCCCGGATGTAAATTCGCGATTGTTCGACCTCGACCAGCTGCGGCACGTTATTCAGCCGAGCATAACCGCCGTCCTTTTCGAGGAATCCGACAAGGTCGCCGACCAGCCCGACATCATAAGTTTCGCCCTAAGCCAGCGACTCCAGACAAAGCGAGGCCCTGCTGATAACAAACAGACCGTCGACTGGATGCGGCTTGATACCGAATTTGTATCAGTTGAAAACAGCAGCGACGCCACCGATGCAGGGCCGGGGCCGGACAGATTTCTCTGGGCAAAACCCATCGTGCCGCTTCAAGTTCTTTCCGCTCCGCAAATTTTTAACGGCGACCTTAACCCATCAAGCCTGCACAGATTTGAGCTATACGGCCCAAAGCGGGATTATATGTCCGCAGATTACTTCTGGCGATTAAGCGATACGACGGCACTCCTCAGCGATTTATATTACGATACGCAGGGCGGCACAATCGAGCAGTTTGATGTCGGCTTTTCGAGATTGGCCTGGCCTGACCTCAGCTATTACATCGGCAGCAGATACCTCAAGCGAGTCGAGGTTCTTGACGAAAAAGGCTCGAACGTCTTTACCTTCGCCGCCACTTACATCCTTGACCCGCGATATACTCTTGTTTTTGCCCAGCAGTTCGATTTTCACTATAGCGCAAATATCCGAAGCGACATTACCCTGATAAGAAACTATCACCGCGTTAGCTGTGCCTTTACAATCAGCGTTGATGACTCACTACAGAGTCGGGCGGTGATGTTCAGCATCTGGCCTGAAGGCATAAAGGAAATGGGTGTCGGCGACAAAAGATATATGGAGCTCGGCGGTTCATCAGGCTTCTAAAACTTTTTTGCCACAGGTTTCACTGAAAAGAATTGCCACAAAAAGGCACAAAAGAAAGAGGAAAATTAACCGCGGATTAACGCGGATTTACACAGATTCTATTTCCGGCAGACTACATTGCTAACAAAAAGTATTGTATATTATTATATTCAATAAGAAATAAATAAAATGACCGGTAAATGCAAACTTTGTGAAAAAAATACAAACTTAGAACAAAGCCATATAATTCCAAAATTTATATATAAGTGGTTAAAAGAAACTTCTGCAACAGGATATTTGAGATTTGGTCAAAATCCCAACAAAAGAATTCAAGATGGATTTAAAGAATATTTACTTTGTGGCGATTGCGAGGATCTTTTAAATAAATGGGAAACAGAATTTGCAACAAACATTTTTCATCCATTAATGGCAGGCAAAAACAATTATTTTAATTATAGGTCTTGGTTTCTTAAATTTGTTGTTTCCTTAAGTTGGCGTTCTTTGTTATATTGCAAAAAGATTGGTTTACCTCACTTCACAGAAGAACAAATAAATGAAGTTGAGCAAGCATTAGAAGCTTGGAGAAAGTTTTTGTTGGGGAAAATCAAACACCCTGGAAAATACCAGCAACATGTCCTTCCTGTCGGTATTGTGTCGAAATTATTTATGCCAGGCTTGCCAGAAAACATCAACCGATATTTTTTAACAGGTATTGATATAGACCCCATAGCAAATAATCAGCAGGCTTTGGTTTATATTCACATTCCTTATTTTATATTTTTTGGGGGCATTCAAATTAAACCTGAACTATGGAAAAATACAATAATTCATGTCAACAAAGGGACCGTTGGCATCAGTAAATGCATTATCCCTCAAAGCTGCGCCGATTACATAATTGATAAAGCAAAAGAAGTTGGAAAAATTGGAAAAAGTTTATCGGAGTGCCAAAAAGATAAAATAGAAAAAACAATGAGAAATGATTTGGGTAGAGTAGTTAATTCAGAAACTTTTAAAACTATGCAAGCTGATGTTAAATTGTTTGGTGATAAAACATTTGAATAAAAACATCTAACAATTTGCTTCGTTAGTCTGTAATTCAGACAATTGGTGCAGTGTTTTGTTGATTTTAGGATAATAGCAGCATAAGATCAGCGGAAATCGTATTGTATAGTATTATTTTAGGCGTTTTATTCTATTATGGCAGATACGCGTCTTACGAAAGTCTGTTTTGTGCGAGCAACATATCTGTGCCTGCTCGCCATCTTCCGACCAGAAAAATTAGTCAAGGAGGAGGAAAAGGATAATGAAGCGCGAAAAAATTTCTTACCACCTCTGGCCACTCCTGAACAGCGCGCATTTGTAATTAGTCGAGCATTCTGGTCCTCGCTTCTTCTGATGATTACTTCTTTGGCGATTGGATATATTGTCGGTCGAGTCATTGATAAATTGTTAGGCTCAGTGCCTAAGATTTTAATCACGTCATTACAAATCATAGGAGCAATGATTCTTCTATGGGGAACGCTATTTGTGAGAGGTTGGGAAATTCAGTCTTACGGTGGGGTTACTCTTTCTGAGAGAGTCAACAGATGGATTTACCGTGCCTTATATTGTATTGGCACAGCTATCATCATCTGTTCTTTGGTGCTGTCATCAAACGGCTAACTTCACTTGCACCCGACCGCTCAGCCGGGGCGGGTTAGGGCTAAACAAACGATACCCTGAACCCTATACCCTTTGTCCTCTTGTTTTTTATTTAAGGTCTGTGGCATTTCTTTCTTGATTTTTTGCAATAATATGATTGAATTGTACGGTTTGTCCTTTAGCAAAACGTTTGTAATTACCGGTTTATTAAGGAGCTTTCTATGCCGTTAGTTGATACCAAAAAGATGTTCAAAATGGCCTACAAAAATGGCTACGCCGTCGGGGCGTTCAACGTCAATAATATGGAAATCACTCAGGGCATTATGGAGGCGATAGCCGAGGAAAAGGCGCCCCTGATTCTGCAAATTTCCAAAGGCGCTCGTGAATACGCCAGTATGAGTTATCTTATGGCCATAATCGGTGTGGCCGTGAAGGAAAATCCGGATATACCGATTTGCGTTCATCTCGACCACGGCGATACGTTTGAGCTTTGCAAGCAGTGCGTCGATGAAGGTTTTACTTCGGTGATGATTGATGCATCGAAAAAGCCCTTCGAGGAAAACGTAGCCCTTACCAAAAAGGTCGTTGAATACGCCCACAAACACAATGTCGTTGTCGAGGCTGAGCTGGGCCAATTGGGCGGAATCGAAGAGCACGTTGTCGGCGTAAGTATGGATGATATTGCCAAGCACCTAACCGACCCCGACCAGGTTGCCGACTTTGTAAAGAAGACCGGCTGCGATTCCTTGGCCGTCGCTATCGGCACAAGCCACGGCGCATACAAGTTCAAAAGTGAACCGAAACTTGCCCTCGACGTAGTAGAAAAGATAAGTAAAAAGCTGCCGGGTTATCCGCTGGTTATGCACGGCTCGAGCTCGGTGCTGAAGGAATTCAAGGACCTCATCAACAAATACGGCGGCAAGATGCCCGATGCGATGGGTGTGCCGGAAGAGGCCATCAGCAAGGCTGCCAAGATGGCTGTCTGCAAGGTCAATATCGATACCGACCTTCGTATGGCCTTGACCGCCAAAATCAGACAGGTCTTTGCAGAAAAGCCGGCAGAATTCGACCCGCGTAAATATCTCGGCCCGGGCAGAGATGCAATAAAGGATATGGTAAAGCATAAATTGCACGTATTGGGCTGCAACGGCAGGGCGGCTGAATGTCTGTGAGTTAGTGCATAGGGATTAGTGGTTAGTGCATAGTGGACAGAAAAAGAATATAGAATATAGAAAGCAGAACATCAAATAATGAAACATAAAAAATTGAAATTGTCGGTGAGCATTTTTCTGGCCGCTGCATTAGTCTCGAATTGTTTCGGTATGTCCTCGAAACAAACCTCGACCGAAACGCTGAAGATTGCCGCTCCTCCGCAGGCCGTTGAGCCGAATGTATCTTCCAATGTCTCGCCGCAATCCCTCAATCTGACGGATACCGCCTGCAAACTTGTCTATCAGGGCTGGTTTGACCAGGCCGAAAAACTGATAAAGCAGTCGTCCGACCAAAGTTTTCCGAGCCTCCAAAAAATCATGCAGATTAGCGAACAATACGAGCAGATGCAGCAGCGGCGCCGGTCTGAGTATGCTGCTGCTTACCAAAAAGAGCTGGAAGAACTTAAAAAAATAGAAACCCAGACTAAGGCGGAAGATGCAAACAACGGAAAAATCAGTGATGTAAATGACACAAACGACGTCAACGACCTGGCGAAGACGCTATCGGTTATTGCCAGAGCAGCCGAATATGCAGCATCAGAACAGAAAACAGAGCACTGTTGAATAGTCCGTTTGTTGTTCAGACCTTCCGGCGGGCGACGGACAAGGCTGCCGATTACGAGTCGAAAGGAAAATGGATTGATGCATACCTTGCCTGCTATAGCTGGCTGTCGGTTATCGATGCCAACAACAAAAGCTACTCGGATTATGCCGAACATCTCGTCGATAAGGCTGATATCGTTGCATCTTTTATGGACAGCCCCTGTGAGACATCCAGCCAGCGCTATGACGGGGTAAGCAAACAGCCATTTCTCAACGCGTTAGATATTCTCGAGGCGAACTATGTGAACAGGATTATCGATTACCAGCAGATGCTCGCAAAGGCTCTTACACGCTGCAAATTGCTCTGTGATGTTCTGTCGCTGTCAAAAGACCAGATACTTAAAAACATATCCGAAATCGAAGGACCCCAACTCGAAAAGAGCCCTCGACATTCCCGACAGTAACCAGCTTGGGGCCTGGTCGAAAAATCTCGACCTCATCCAAAATGAATTAAGCAAATGGCCTCTCGGAATCGACAAGGGCAAATTCGTGGAAACCTTCGAAAGGGTCCTCAAGACAAACTCTGATACCGCTAAAATTCCGGAAACTATCCTCATTGCCCAGTTTTCAGATGCCGCTTTTTCCGCTCTCGACCCCTATACCGTAATGGTCTGGCCTCAGGAGACCAAAGAGTTTGAAAAACTGATGACCAATGAGTTTTCCGGCATCGGCGTCGAGATTGCCAAACCAAAGGGACTGCTTACAATCAACAGCCTCCTGTCGGATTCTCCCGCTTATAACTGCGGACTTGATGCAGGCGACATCATCGAATCTGTTGACGGCGTTCCCACAAAAGATATGTCCCTTACCTGTGCCGTCAAATCCATAACAGGACCTGCCGGCACAAAGGTTAAGTTGACCGTAAGGCGCTCCGGCGAAGATAAACCCTTTGATGTAACCGTCACCAGAGCCACTATCACCGTGCCGACAATCTACGGCTGGCAGCGAACGCTCGAAGGAAAATGGCTGTATATGATTGATGAGGAAGAAAAAATAGGTTATGTCCGGATTACCAGCTTTTCCGAAAAAACCGCTGACGATCTCGAAAAAGTTCTCAATGCCCTCGAAGACGATGGTATGAGAGGCCTGATTCTCGACCTGCGTTTTAATTCCGGCGGATTGCTTAACAGCGCAACCGACATCGTCGACAAATTCCTCTCCAAAGGCCTGATAGTCAGCACGAGGCCCAGATACGGCTTTTGGACATACATCAGCGCAACCAGAGAAGGCACTCATCCGGATTACCCCCTCGTTATTTTGATTAACTCCGGCTCGGCCAGCGCCTCAGAGATTGTCGCTGGCGCCCTTGCCGACAAGACGCATAACCGCGCAATTCTGGTGGGCGAAAGAACTCACGGCAAGGGAAGCGTCCAGCAGATTTCGACGAGGCCCGGCTCAAATGCAAAACTCAAATTCACGGTGGCCTATTACCACCTCCCCTCAGGCCAGCGGGTTGAAAGCCGCGATGAGATGAAAAAGCAGGGCAGAACAGACTGGGGGGTCGGGCCTAATGTCGAGGTAAAGATGAGCAACGGCGTCCTTCTGGTGAGCGACGACCTCAAGAAGATGCTCGATTTCCGCAGAGATAATGATATGCTCGTTCAGTCAGGCCATAAATTAACCGGCACAGAAAAAAAACATTCACCGCAGGAAACGCTCGAATCTGACCCGCAGTTGGTGACCGGTTTGCTGGTGGTTAAAACAAAACTCATTGACGAGCAAAACTCCCTGTTGTTGGCGAAGGTTGCACAGCCTGCCGAGCAGCAGCAACAGTAGTTTTTGGAGACTGTTTTTCAGCTGCTGCTTTGCTGTTTGGTGTTTTTTTATTGCAACAATCGCACCGCCGCAGATAATATATCCCGACTGTATTTTGTTCGCCGAAGGCGGATTGTTTTCTTTTCAAACCTGCAATTGTTTGTAAAAAGTGAAGGCGGGTAATTAACAATACCGTGAAAGGGATTATTCCGGAATGAGCGAGGAATTCAGAAAAGACCAAACAGCAGATAAATTTGAACAGCAGCGGCAGGTTAAGTTGTCCCGGATAAGAGAACTGGGCATTTATCCTTACGGCGACAGATATGATGGCGCCCAAAAAGCCTCTGATATAAAGGCTGCTTTCAAAGACGACCGTCCAGACCAGCGAGCCAATTGTGCCGGCAGAATCGTCCTCCTGCGGGATATTGGAAAACTGATTTTTATTACGCTGCGGGACTCCAGCGGCTCTATCCAGATAGGCCTCAGCAATAAACTGCTCTCTGAACAGTGGGAATTTATAAGGCTGCTGGAGGTCGGCGACATAATCGGTTCCGTCGGCCAGCTCGGCAAGACCAAAACCGGCGAAATAACAATCTGGGCCGACAAGGTGACTTTGCTGTGCAAATCGCTGATGCAGCCTCCTGAAAAATTTCACGGCTTGGCAGATGTTGACCTCCGCTATCGGCAAAGATACATTGACCTCTGGGCAAATCCACAGGTTATGGAGACCTTCAAAAAACGCAGCGCAATCCTCGCCTCCATAAGGCAGTTCCTCCGGGAAAAAGGCTTTATAGAGGTCGAAACTCCTATGATGCAGCCGATTCCGGGCGGCGCAGCGGCAAGACCCTTTATCACTCATCATAATACCCTCGACATAGACCTTTACCTCCGCATAGCACCGGAGCTGTATCTCAAAAGACTGCTCGTCGGCGGAATGGAAAAAGTCTTCGAGATAAACCGAAACTTCCGCAACGAAGGCCTCAGCAGATGGCACAACCCCGAATTTACCATGCTCGAACTTTATCAGGCCTACGGCGATTACAACCTTATGATGGACCTTACCGAAGAACTTGTTTTGGCTCTTGTCGATAAATACTGCCAAGGCCGGCAAATCCAGTTCGATAATACGACAATAAATCTTGACAAACCCTGGCGGCGGGCAACCTACGCAGAACTTTTTGCTCAATACAGCGGCTGTAAAATAAATGACCTGCCCTCAATCAGAAAAAAGGCAGAAAAACTCGGTATTAACCAGTCGCAGATGGATGACGATATCGTTATCAACGAGGTTTTTGAAAACACCGTTGAGGAAAATCTGATAGACCCGACCTTTGTAATGGATTACCCGGCGTCGCTCTGTCCTTTGACAAGGCGCAAAAAAGATAATCCCGATATTGCGGAGCGCTTTGAATTGTTTATCGCCAAAATGGAGATCGCCAACGCCTATACCGAGCTTAACGACCCTGCCGTTCAGGAGGAAAATTTCAGGATTCAGCTTCGCGGCCAAAAGGAAACAATGGCAACGATGGATGAGGATTTTGTCTTGGCCCTCAAATACGGAATGCCGCCTGCAGGCGGACTCGGCATCGGTATTGACAGACTCATTATGCTCCTTACAGCCTCTGACAGCATCCGCGATGTGATCCTGTTCCCGATTTTGAGACCAAAATAAACCGGATATATATATTTTGTCGGAAGGCTAATCGTAAAATAAGGGTTATAAAAATCCTAAATCCGAATATCGAAATCCGAAACAATGTCGAATTACCAAAATCGGAATGTTCAAAACTGTTTTGAGCATTAGAAAATTAGTCCGCCGTAGGCGGATTGAATTTGTTTCGATTTTCGTATTTCGTGCTTCGAATTTAATTCGTTTTCGTAATTGGCTCCGTGGATATATAAAGTTATTTCATTTAGTCATATTTGCTGAAGGGTAGATTGTGCTGAAAATTTTTTTATCCCTGCGATACCTGCAGAAGAAAAAGATTGTCCTGTTGTGCATAACCGCTGTCGCTCTTACGGTAGCCCTTCTGATTGTTGTTGACAGTCTTTTTTCAGGCCTGATATACGGCATAAACAGGAGCTTCAGAGAGGAATCAGGCGATATGGTCCTTTACACTTATGGCAAACCCATACCGCAATACGGCAATCTCGTAAAAAAGCTCGAAGAGCTTACTGAAGTCCGGGCAGCGGCGCCTTATACCGTTGACGGCGGACTCCTCTGGCTCGAAACCGGAGACGTCCGAGAAGCATACCTCAAAGGTGTTGACCCTGAAACAAGCGAAAAATTCTTCGACTGGAAAAAGAGACTTTTGCGGCAAAAAAATAAAGAAGGCCCCCCTGATTTTAATGTCCCCGGTTTTCCTGAATCAGCAGGCGCTGGGTCGGCGTCAATATCGCAGCTGAACCGAACGGCAAAACCGGACAGTATGACCTCGGCCAGCTCGGGCAGCTTATCGGCAGGCAGGTTATCCTGACGACAAAATCGGCTGACCAGAAACGAAAAACCGTTTCGCTGAGAATTTCGGATATTGTCTTTTCCGACACCTATTTTGGCGACCAGATGGTCTATCTGCCTTTCCGGTTGCTTTATGGTATTCAGACCGGATTAGACCGCCCCAGTTATGCTGACTTTATTGGAATTAAGCTTTCTGATGCTGCCAATCCTGATGTCGCACAGCAGGCAATCGCCGCAGTTTGGGTCAGATTTGCTTCAGAGCAGCTCGGCTGGAATGAGTCCGACATCTCACAGGTAAGATTAAGTATGCGGTCGGATTCACAATACCTCTATGAACTCAAAAAGCAGCTCGGCATACTGCTCTTGATTTTTGGTGTTATCTGCTCGGTGGCGATTCTGCTGGTATTCTGCATCTTTTATATGATTGTCGAGACCAAACTCAGGGACATCGCAATAATAAAAAGCTGCGGCGCAGGCTCATCGGAGGTCGCCTTGATTTTCACCGCCTTTGGCGGATGCGTCGGCATAACCGGTTCGGCAATTGGTATAATAATAGGGTTTGTCATTACCAAAAATATCAATGCTATCGAAAGCTGGATACGTGTTGTTTCGGGAATAAAGCTCTGGCTGCAAAGTTCATACATCCTCAATTACATACCCAACACGGTGAACTGGCCCGATGTCCTGCCTATAGTGTTGGCCGCTGTTGCGGGCTGCTGCCTCGGCGCAATTATCCCGGCTCTCGTCGCTGCCAGAACCAAACCGGTCGAGATACTCAGATATGAATAGGTAAATGAGTATATGAGTAAGTAAATTTATGACAAAATAAAGGTTTATCGCAGGTAGAATGTATAAAATTCTTCTGGCATTTCGGTATCTGTTGAAAAGGCGGATAAGCTACTTTGCCCTCTTTGCGGTAGCGCTGTGCGTCTTCGTTGTGCTGGTGGTGATGACGGTTTTAAGCTCCCTTACGGCGGAATTTAAGGAAAAAACACACCGCATCAGCGGCGACTGCATCGTCAGCTCCAAATCCCTCGCAGGCTTCCCTTATTATGATGAATTCATAAAAATACTGGAAAAGCAGGATATTGCCGAGTCCGTTTCGCCTGTAATAAGGTCCTACGCAATGGTTAAGATAAAATACGAGCGGGCACAGACGATTATAGGCATAAAACCGGTTATGCACGAAAGGACAACAGGCTTTTCGAAATTCCTTCGCTACCAAACCTTTGCTGATGCCAACGGAATATTTGCCCCTGCCCGCGATTTGGAATCGCCGCTTTGCATACCGGGTATAGCTGTGTTGTTTGACCGCGATTCCAGCGGAAACTATAATGCCCCTGAAAGTTTATCCGACGTTTCCGGCATTGCGGTTACGGTCACAACCTTTCCTCTTACGGCGAAAGGCACCCTTGAAAGGGCGGGCACATCGGTTGTAGCCTCAAAAACTTTTACTCTTGGAAATGTTGTGCAGACCGGCTGCAGCGCGGACTGGGAAAATGTATATCTGCCTTTTGACGAGGCCCAGAATTTGTGCGGAATGGCCGGCGAACCTAAGAGAGTAAGCGCCCTCCTGATAAAATTTAAAAAAGATGTCAATATCGACCAGGGTTGCAAAAAAGTGAATTTTCTGTGGATGGAATTTACTAAACAAAAAAGCAGCGAAAAATTCGCGAACCTTTTCAAAAACGTCAGAGTCCAAAACTGGAAGGATTACAACGCCGCAACCGTATCTGTCGCAGAGACGCAGGAGGTCCTGATGATAATTGTTTTTGCAATGATTGGGATAATTACGGTCTTTATTGTCTTTGTTGTTTTCTATATGATTGTCTGTCATAAAAGCAAAGACATCGGAGTTCTCAAAAGCGTCGGGGCTTCGAATGGAGGCCTGATGGCGGTCTTTATGGTCTTTGCATTTTTTACAGGCCTGTTCGGCTCTATTCTCGGAAGCCTGGCGGGCTGGCGGTTTTTGGTGCATATAAATCAGATTGAGGGCTGGCTCTTCAGGCATTTCAATTTCCAGCTCTGGGACAGGACTATTTACGCAATAGGCAAAATTCCGAACCAGATTGATTTAAGAGTCCTGGTCACAATCGTTCTTTCAGCAATCGCGGCTTGTTTGCTTGGTGCACTTATTCCTTCTATGCAGGCGGCAAAATTAGATGCGGTCAAAACTCTACAGGTGAGCAGATTATGAGCCAATCCATCTTAAAAGCACAGCGTATTTTCAAATCCTACAAAATGGGGGTCGCCTCGGTCGAGGTTCTCAAAGGCCTCAACTTAACCATAAAAAAAGGTGAATTTGTCGCCATTATCGGCTCATCAGGCAGCGGCAAAAGCACCCTTCTGCACATCCTCGGCTCTCTCGATAGACCCGACAGCGGAGATGTCTTTTTTGACGACCATAATTTTAGTGGGTTTTCCAATCGAAGGCTAAATAAGTTCCGCAACGGTCAGGTCGGCTTCGTATTTCAGTTTTATCATTTGCTCGATGAACTTAATGTCCTCGAGAACGTTTTTCTCCCCGCAATGACGGGAATGGGTATTTTGGGCTGGTTTGCCTTCAGGCTCCAGGCGAGGCAGAGGGCTACAACGCTTCTCGAACAGTTCGGGCTTGCAGACAGGCTCAAACATAAGCCTTGGCAGTTAAGCGGCGGTGAACGCCAGAGGGTTGCCATTGCAAGGGCATTGATGAATGAGCCGCAGATTCTTCTCGCAGATGAGCCGACAGGAAATCTTGACTGGCAAACGGGAAACGATATACTTAACGTCTTTACGGAATTGAACAAGGCAGGGCAAACCATTATTATGGTCACCCACGACCAGAGGATTGCCCAAAGGGCAGCGAGGGTCGTCACTCTCGCCGACGGTAGGATTGTGGATTGAACGCTCCTGCCGGCGTTTGTTTAATACTTATAACATAACTGTGCTTCTGTCACTCCCGCGGAAGCGGGAATCCAGAGGTTTTTATTGAGTCCTGATTTATTGTGATTTAGTTTTGTTTAGGATAGTATCTTATGAAAATCTGGCTTAACGACAGGCTTGTCGATGAATCGGAAGCAAAAATTTCGGTTTTTGACCACGGCCTTCTCTACGGCGACGGCGTCTTCGAAGGTATCCGCGTCTATAGCGGCAGGATTTTCGAGTTTGATGCGCATCTTGACCGCCTGTATCGCTCGGCAAGGGCAATTCGGCTTGAACTGCCGATGAGCCGCGAAAAAATCATCGAAGCAACCGAAAAAACCGTCGGCACCAACGGTTTTTCTGAAGGCTATATAAGACTGGTTGTCACCAGAGGCATAGGGACGCTCGGCCTCAATCCTTTTGTCTGTAAAAACCCGCAGCTTTTCATCATTGCCGACAAGATTCAGCTTTACCCCGAGGAGCTTTACGAGAAAGGGCTTCGGGTCATAAGCGCCTCAACTTTGCGCAATCACCCGCAGGCTTTGCCTCCGCAGATGAAAAGCCTCAATTATCTGAACAACATCCTGGCCAAAATCGAGGCCGTTGACGCCAACGCACCCGAGGCAATTATGTACAACCAGCAGGGCTATGTCGCCGAAGCCACAGGCGACAACGTCTTTACCGTATTGGGCGGCATAATCTATACTCCGCCTGTTCAGGCCGGTTCTCTGGAGGGAATCACAAGAGATGTTGTAATCAAACTTGCCAAAATAGAGAAATTGAAGGTTGTTGAAAGAAACCTTACGAGGTTCGACCTCTATGCCGCCGACGAGATGTTCCTTACAGGCACGGCTGCGGAGGTTATCGGCGTGGTCGATGTTGACGGCAGAATCATCGGCGCCGGAAAACCAGGCCACATAACGAACCTTTTGAGAAAAAAGTTTTACGAATACGCTCACGGCAGATAGAAGTTTTTAGTTTTAAGTCTTTAATATTTAGCCCCCGCTGTTTGCTTGTGCAAACAAGCTGCGGGGGTTTATTTTGTTGTTTTGTTATCGACTTTTCGCATAATGGAGACGCAAAAAAAATCCAATCTTCTCGAAACTTATAGGCCTGTCAGAAAAGAGCTAAACCAGGTCCAAACGCTCATCAATAAATCCGCCTCAGGCGGACTTGATGGTGATAATCCTGCCGCAGGTTTTACTAAACTGCTTAAAGGTTTCAGTGGCAAGATGATTAGGCCGGCCCTGTTGCTGCTTTCAGGTCGCTGCTGCGGAAAAATCACGGCTGAACATATCAAAGCCGCCGCCATTGTCGAGATGCTTCACAATGCGACCCTGCTGCACGATGACGTCATTGATGATGGTCAGATTCGGCGGGGCAGGCCGACGATCAATAAACTTTACGGCAACGAATCTGCCGTTCTGCTCGGCGATTTTCTCCTCAGCAAAATTTTTATTTTGTGCAATTACCTCGAACCGAAGATTGACAAAATAATTGCCGCAACCACCGCCCGGCTGTGCGTGGGCGAGCTTACTCAGGCGGCACAGAGACGCAACTGGAAACTCATCGAGAAAGAATACATCAATATAATTACCGATAAAACCGCTTACCTTTTCCACTCCTGCTGCCTCATCGGTGCATTACTGGCCGGCGCCGATAAGAATAAAAGTCGCCGGTTAGCCGATTTCGGCCTCAACTTCGGAATCGCCTTTCAAATCGCAGATGACCTTGCCGACCTGATTGATAGTGACGCCAAAAGCGGCAAATCCACAGGTCGCGACATCGACAAACATAAACCAACCCTTGCCCTGATACATCATTTAAGCACGCTGAACCGCAAACAGCGAAACGAGCTTGTAAAGAAATTAAATCCGCCTTCGGCAGACCTGCGGCGGATTCAGAAACAAACTTTGAAAAAACTCCTCAATTCCACCGGCAGTATTAGATACACCCAAGGTGCAATAAATAAATACATTGATAAGGCAATACATTCACTCGGCAATTTGAACCAAACCCCTGCTGGCAAAGCCCTCATCGAAACCGCCCGCCTTTTCGTTTCACCACAGAGAATTCACCGCAAAGAACGCTGAGACCGCAGAGAAAAAAATCAGACACGGATTGACACGGATTAAAACAAAAAAGATTGTCTTCTTTCATTATTTAACGATATAATATTTCCGTAAGGCCGGAAGATGCGGTTTTTATATAGGAATGAAGATAAGTTTGTTGTCTCCTGATTTTCAAAAAAGAACCTACAAAGTTGAAACCGATGGAGTGAATTGTTTAAGGATGTACCCATGGTTGGAAAATTCTCCCCAAAAAATTTGGGAAATATTTCTCTTTGTGTAGCTGGTGGCGGGTTTATCGTCTTGGTGCTAATTTTGCATTTCAGACTTGTTGAGGGAACTGCGGCACAGTTGCTAATAATTTTAACTGCCGCATTCGAAGCGGGCACGGCTGGTGCTTTGGCAGACTGGTTTGCGGTGAGAGCACTGTTCCAAAAGATTCCCATACCGCTTATGGAAAGGCATACAAATATCATTGTGGAAAGCCGACAGCGACTTACCAATGTGATTGCCAAAGTAACGACAACGCATCTGCTCACAAAAGAGAGCATCGGAGAAATGTTCAAAGATGTTCAATTCTCAAGCAGAATAATGGATTTGCTTAAAAGACTTGATGGGAAAGACAAGGGATTATGGTTTAGAATTAAGTTGGGGGCATTGAAATATATAGGTAAAGGTGTTCTTGTTGATGCTACTATACAGCAGAAAATTGACGATGCAGGTAAGGAATATCTCAAAGATTTCATCCATAATAACCCCGATAAGATTGAAAATAAGGTACGCGAAAACATCGAAAAGCTAACTGATGATGAGTTGGTTGAACTAATCGAGGACAACGTTGGGGATGAACTTCAATATATACGACTTAACGGTGCAATTGTCGGTGGTTTCGCTGGTTTAGTTTTCGGTATCATAAGAGCTTTTATTATATAGGCGCGGATTAAGTAGCCAGATAAATCGAAACATCGCTAAGTATTAAAATTAGCGTGAAAAGCTAAAAGCCAAAAACTTTTTACTTTTCTCGGTGTCCTCTGTGGCTAAAAATAAATCTGTGAAAATCTGCGTAAATCAGCGTTTAAATATTTTAAATCTCTCTGTGTCCTTGGTGCGGCGATGTTGAAAAGAAAAAGGGAGAGTACACGATGAGACTTGGCGAATTGGCATTCACATCATACATATTCGCCAAAATCGACAGAGACTCATAACACAAGGTTACTTCACTTGTTCTGCCTCAAACAGTCAGCTTGAGTGATTCAACTTAAAGAATTGGTCGCCCAAAACCTTTTTGCTGTTCCAGCTTTATTTTTTTGGCTGGTTTGGCTCAATAACCTTGGTTTGAGTGGCTGGTTTAGCCTTTTTGGTCGGCGTTGATTTCTTGCAGCCGCTAAATGCAACTATGCCAACGAGCAATATGCTCACCAATGTGATAATAACCCCAATTTTGACTTTCATTTTCGCTCCTATAAAAATATTTAATTGCTCAACTAATCCTCAGGTTTGAATGTATCAGGATTCCTTTGCCTTCTCTCGGGAAGCATTGTCAGTAAAGCTTAACTTTTTGTTGTTTTTTTCGCTGGTTTTGGGGCTACCATGCTATACTCTTTGACCGTCAACCACTCTGCGCCTGCTTTCTCTGACAGCATACCCTTCACGTTCACTTTCTTTCCAGCCATTTTCTGCCCCAGTTCTTTTCCCTTTTCATCGAGGGTGATATGGTATGTGTGCTTAATTTTTTGGCCAACCTTTAAATCCACCGTATTGATGTCGCCGACTTTGTCTTTGGTTACTTCAACTGTTCCTACATAGCTCTTATATTTTGTCTTTGAGGATTCATTGGCGTCGCTGGTTTTCTTTGCATAGGCAGTGCCTACAAGCACTCCTGATACCAATAGCGCTGCGACTGCCGTTTTCAAAAACTGACTTCTCATTTTTGGTTTCTCCTTAATAAATAACTTCTAATTTATGTAGTTATCGGCATCCTTGGTCTTTTAACATTAGAAAGAAACGCAGTTAAACCAACCCGTAGATTCTCATCCTTTCTCCATAGCAGGTACTGCGAAGGATGGACAGAGTAGCTCTCATAGGCACTTTATGCTCGTAGAATGGCCGAACGGCTCTTGATGGGTACATAAAGCCTATTCTTCAAAATCAGTCGTAAAATCTGCCAAAAATGCCTTGATTTGCAGGTGCGTTATCCTATTATTGTCGTCCAGCCTGGCAAATATTTTTTATACAGCGTACTTGTGTGAGGGTAAATCACATTAAGGAGATTATGTGGAGAACCGTGGTTCATTTTTGTATCGCCAGCGAACGGTGATATTATTTATCTTAATCCTGATGTGGATAGGAGCTTTCGTAGCTACGCACATTCCCGCCAGGTACATTCCCAGCCAGATTGCTTGTCTTGGAGATTTTGTTCTGCACGGAATCGGATTTTTGGGGTTAAGCAGCTGGTTAATCCTGACAGTGGCGGCATTCGGCATAAAACCGGTACAACGCATACCTTTGGTTCTATTGGTCATGATGGTCTATGGAGCCCTGGATGAATACACACAGCAGTTTTTTGGCCGGTCGACCGAACTGAAAGACTGGCTCACCGATACAACGGCGACTGTGGTATCGCTGATACTGTGGGAAACCATTTTGTTTCTGGCGCAGAGAACAACCCTGACAAAGATTTCGCGAAACGAGTGATACCATCGATTGTACCGGGAAATGGGGGGTCGTCAAGAACCGTTAGATTTTGGTTTTAGATTTGCCACAGGCCGCCCAGTATAGCAAGAGCAGTTGCGGTTGATTGTGCACATCACATTACACAGCGAGGGAACAACAGGCAGGATGTTTTCTTCGTCGAGGACGACCGGCGACGTCAGACTCACGACGCCTGTTCCGAGCGGAGTCGGGAGGCAGGACACAGAGCTCAAGACGCAGGGCGAGCGAGAGACAATGGACGAGTTAATCCTTTGCGGACGGTTTGCTTTGCGGTAGAATAACACGCGATGGAAAACGATTTGAAAAATACCATTAGGCCGACTCAGACGCGATTCAGCTTCGGCACCACCTCGGCCATCATCACCAATCTGGGCATTATCACAGGCCTCGATACGCTGGCGCATCCAAAATTAAGCATCATCGGCGCACTCTTGGTCATCGCACTGGCCGACAATATGTCCGATTCTTTCGGCATCCATATCTATCAGGAGTCCGAGCACCTCAGCAAAAAAGAAGTTTGGCTCTCCACGCTGACCAACTTCTTCGCCCGGCTGTTTGTCTCATCGACCTTCATCATTCTGATAATCCTGCTGCCCATTAAGCTTGCGGCTGCCTGCTCAGTCATCTGGGGGTTGTTGATATTAACCATTATGACTTACGCAATAGCAAGACAGAGAAAAATGAGTCCTTATTCTGCAATTCTTATTCACACTATCGTTGCAGTTCTTGTCGTCGCAGCGAGCAACTTCATCGGAGCATTCCTAATCGCACGATTCCAGGGCTGAAAAATCTTCACGCTGCTTTAACCCATTGGGTTCTCCCTTTTTTTAATGGCCAAAACTCCATCAAATCCGTTCTGTATGCCCTATACTATCAAATCGGTATCAGATGCGCCACCATGATCATGGGAAATCCGGGGTTAAGGTACTAAGCGTTAGAATCTTACAAAACCCTCACCAAACAGGGTTTTGCATCCATAGAATCGCCTAACTCGTCTCGGTATGAGCCATCCATCCTCTTTTTAGAAATCGCCCTTAAAATTTGCTAAACTCCCTGTTTTATTTACGCTCATTGAGTTTTTGCTCTATCGCCGCTATCCGCTTCTCCAAGTCCTCAATCTCTTTGTGCTTGAGGATATATTCGATAACGTTCTTGCAGGCCAGCCCTGCCCATCCGCCTTCGGCGGGCCAAAGATGTCCTCATCAAAACCACCCGATTTTTAGGCCCGGATGAAGTAAGCAGCCACAGATTTCACTGAAAATAATTGCCGCAAAAAAACACAAAAAATTAACCACGGACTTGCGAGGATTTTCACAGATTTTTTAATGCTTGGAGGGATAAATCTGGCAGGATTTCACTTAGGCCAGACTCGGTCAAAAACTGTCTCCCAGAAACTTTTCGTAAATATCTGCCACCCCCTTTCAACCACCTTTCTAAGCCATGCTACAATCCCGCGCCATTGGTAAGGACGGGTATTTCGCTCCAGTTCACTTTTTGCTCTTGCCGCCATCTTAAAATCTCCATTAGGTCTTTCTTTGTCGGTCATAACCATATCTCCAAAATTAAATATTCTGAAGAATGGATGTGTGTCGGGTAAGTGTCGGCTTTTTGAATTGATAAAGACTTGAAATTTCAACGGTTATAAATTTTGAGTGTCGGCAAAAGTGTCGACTGACGACACTTGTCAATCATAAGCCTCTATACTACCGTTTTCGCTGTCTTTACTGCCGTGCGGTATATTTTGCTTGCTTTGTTTCAAAATATCTTTGGCCTTTTGAAAATCAGGCCAATTATATAGGGTAGTCCGGTTAACCCCTATGTGTTTAGCGATTTTAGTATCAGTCCAATCAGGATGAGTTTTCAATTCAACGACGACATACTGCCGATTCGTTCCCATTTTAGTATCAGTCCAATCAGGATGAGTTTTCAATGTGGCAAGGGCTAAAGCTTCTTTGGTATATGCCCCATCCTTTTTTGTTTCTCTCGCCTTGCCGCCGCTGGCCATTCCAAGCGTCTCAAAGGCCTCGGAATGAATCATCATTACTATCCCGTAGAAATTGTATGCAGCATACTTGAAGTTATTGATTGCCCGACCAATCCTGTCAATTCGTTCCTTATCGCCGCTTTTGGCAACCGATACCAGTTGTTCATACTTTTCTCTGAAACGTTGCTGAAAATCTGGAAGTCTGGCAGGTAGAACATCTAATATATTTTCACAGACCGGCATTATTTCCATAACTCGACCGGTAAATGGATTACTGACTTTCTTGTACCAATAGTCAATCTCATCAACGACTTTTTCTTCCGCCCATCTTTTAAGATGCATCGCAATATAAGCGGAAGCCTTGGCAATCCAAGCGATTTGAGATTGTATTAGTTCATCAGCATTCTTAGGCTCTTCAGAAATGAATTTATCAAATTCGGTCGGCCACTCAATATCACCCTTTAAAACTTTATTTCTTTCTTCTACCATAAATGGAAATTTCGACTCTAATTCTTCAACGCTGATGTGAGTCTTAATAGGTTCATCTTCACTTTGCGGCGAAGGAGAAGCAGTTTGATTCTTGTCATCTTTGGCGTTATATCGCTTCTTGTAGCGTTTCTTGCCAAGCCGTTTACCTGGCTTGTAGTTATCGGGTATGGGTATCTCTGCCATTATTTACCTGCTTTCTATCGGGTCGATTTGGGCAAGGGAAGGCAAGACAGGTGATAAAACCTACCCTCGTCCAGACCGCTTGGCGGTTAATTACGCCGTCGTCCCGATTTAATTTCAATACAACTGACATATTAACGAAAAATGACTTAAAAGGCAACGTTTTGTTCTTTTTTTCCTTGCTCGGCAACAGGGGTGAACCTATAATTTTTACCGACAAGTTGATAGATTTTTAATAATGTAGCAATGCCCTTTTTTGTTAAGCCGCCATCCGAAAATAAAGGAGGCAAGAAAATATGAAACCAACCCAAATTCTACGATTATCGTTTGTCTCATTGATTTTGGTTATGGCGATTTCCGTAGGCCAGTCGGCAAACGGAAAAACTCCAGACGTCAACGATATTCTAAAATCTGCCCAAAACGGCGACCACGACGCTCAAGTCCGCTTGGGCTTAATGTACGACAAAGGCGAGGGTGTTTCTCAGGATTATCATGAAGCTTTTAAATGGTTCACAAAAGCTGCCGAACAGGGCAATGCACGCGCACAATTGAATTTGGGCATAATGTACAACAGCGGGGAGGGTGTCGAAGAAGATTACGTAGAAGCTTATAAATGGGCTATTCTTGCCGTCGCATACGGTGACCCACTCGCCGTCAAGTTCAGAAATGCGCTGAGCCAGAAGATGTCGCCCCAGCAGATAGCCGAAGCGCAGAGCCTTGCTAAAGAATTTTAAACACAAAAGTGGAAGCAACAACGGTGCTATCGAGGACACGACTAAAACAGATGTAAGTAAGAGCAAGCCGCACCTTGTGCTGGACGAACCAAACAATGTCCTGTCTGCCAAAACGGACTCAAATAATAGCACAAAGTCTCAAGCCCAGCTTGATGCCCAATTATTAGAAGCGATAAAAAATTTAGACGTAACCGCTGTAAAGTCTGCTTTGGAAGCAGGTGCAAATGCAAACTTCAGTTTTTTAGAAGAAGGGAAAAAGTGTTCCGCATTACGCCTTTCGATATTGTCAGTAAAGACTCATAAAAATGGTCAGCAAAGTAGAAGCGAGGATGTAAATTGTAAAGAGATTTTGAACCTTTTGAGAAATAAAGTGCGAGGTTACAGTATCATGACCAAGATGTTTTATATCATTCTGTTAGCAAAAGCTCGTTCCAAGTAACGAAATTGTTATTAGAAATGGGCGCAGACCCATCTTTTGAGGTCTATCATAAAAAACCAATTGAATTGGCAGTTGAAAGGTCGGACAATGAGATTATTGCACTACTTGTTAAATATGGTGCTCAAAGTGTAAGTAAAACAGAAGCACTGCAATTGCGTTTCATTTATCTTGCAAGCTTACACCTCCCATTTGACCAATACACTAATCCAGACTATCATCACACTCATCCAGTCATTGAAATGCAAGAGATATTGAATGAAGGAATCGATATTAATATGGCAAACAGGACAGGTGAGAGAGCAATCCACTGTGCCTTTGATTTCATGCCATCTGCTGAGAATTATTCGACCGTAGTTTTTCTGCTCGAAAACGGCGCAAACCCCAACTTATTAGCTCGTGAGCGTGGAACGGAAACATTTAATACTGTATTCCACAGATTTGTTTTCTGGTCAGGTCTAAGAGCCTCTATCAGAACGGTTAAAAAGCTGTTTTTGGCACTAAAAACGTCCATTTCTGCGGGGTTTTGTTAGAGGCTCTAAGTATAGAGGACGCAAAAACTTTTAACGTAACCCAACCGGTTATAGAAGTGGAATTGTTCATGAACACATTACTAAAGAACGGCGCAGACGTTTCGCTACCTGATAGTGATGGACAAACTCCCTTACATATCGCAGTACGATTCAATAATTTGTTACTTGCTAAATCTCTTCTGGTCAAGGGAGGCGATAACTTAACTATTAAAGACAAAGATGGCAAGACTCCTTTGGACTATGCCGAATCAGCGGAAATGATAAAACTTCTAAAATCTAATGGTGCTAAAGAGCAATAAGGGCTTTTCAAATCAACTATGTTGCTCGGCCTCGGTGCGGTGCTTTTGAGAAATAGATTTTTTGAAAGGGACAAAAATTGAAAAAGCTTTTTCCAATCGCCGTGTTGGTAATTGTAATAGGCGGAATCATTTTTTGGTTGCTTTATGCAGAGAACGATAAATCAAAGGCAAAATCTGCGGAGCGTGCAAAAAAAGAAACTACGCACAAGGCAATTATTGAATTAGCTAATAAGCATAATGCCGTAGTAGATTGGAAAGAGCCTTTAATCAAAATAGAAACACGCGTATTCACGATGGAAGTTGAAGACGCTTTGCTACGTAAGGACAGCCGACCTGTGTTGTTCCTTTCACAAGTAAACGATGTAGAACGAAAAGAAAACACATATATGGTGCGTTTCGTGAATGAATTGGGAAGAGACCCGCAGATTGAATTTGTCCTCGACTGTACCGATGAGCAGGTCAGAAAAATTACACAGCAGCAGAGTGAGTTCAAATATTCAAAAAAGTACGCTGTGGTCGCTGTCATAAATAAAGTGAAAAAAGTAGCTTTTGGTGTCAATCCGGTAGTTACAAGTGATGACGGAGAAAAATACGGAGAAATAGAAATTGATACGCCGGATATATTTGTGGCGACTGGACGTTGCGTAGATTTACTGTTTGTTGAAGATTATGACGATTATGACTTATACCCTGAGGATAAAGGAGAATAAGCAAATGGACAAACGGCCCCACCTAATACCTGCTTTAATCGCAGCGATTATGTTAGTCGGAGCGTTGGCGAAGTGGCCGTATGGGTATTATACTTTGCTACGGATAGTCGTTTGTGGAACTGCCGTATTTTCTGCATTCTTAGGGTATGCGACTAACCGTATATGGGCTATATGGCCGTTCGGTGCTATCGCCCTTCTTTTTAATCCTCTGATTTCGGTTCATCTAAAAAAGGATACATGGCAGGCAATCGACCTACTTACTGCGATTGTATTTGTAGTCGGGATATTTGCGTTGAAATATAAACAGGGGAAAAATGTCTGACCTGAAAATGTTGTTAGTTTGTTTTGTTGGTTATTTGATAGTATCAGTCATCTTGGTAGGTATGTATTGTGGGATAAGAGAGTTGATAAAATGGCTGCTGGTAAGTAAAGCTAAGATAAGAAAAGAAAATTTTGATTATATTTGGGTGGGAATAGTTGCTGCAATTATTTTGGTCTGTATTATTTGCGTTGCGGTTTTCCATGATAATTCTCATGATAACTCCAACAGCACATATCCAGATGCGGAACAGGATGACATCCATAGATGGTTTGATTGGGGTATTATTGGTATAATGATTCTTGGTATGACGGTAATGAGTATTGCACATTTATACAAATGGATAAAAAGGCAGATAGATAAACGAATGGAGAAGCGGTGATTTTGAGAAAAAGATTTTTTGAAAGAGGCAAGGGATAAAAAAATTTTCAAATTTGTGTGGGAAATAGACAACTGCTTTAAGGAGTTTAGAATGATAAGAATTATCGCCGTTCTTTTGAATATCGCTCTATTGTGCGTTTTTGTGTACTTCTGTACTTCAGAGGGTTTACCGCCAAAAGACGCGCCTTTAAAAGAGTGGATTTTTTTCGGACTGATTATTTTAACTCCTCTTTTTAACCTCATTTGCCTTTTTCGGTACAATCTGTACAGTTGGCCTGCCCTTTACCTCAAAAGAAAAGCCCTCGAAGAAAAGAAGAAAATTGAGCAGCTTCAGGCAAGTAAGGATAAGTGATAGAAAAGATTTCCTACACCGACAGCCTGTGGCGGGTTAAATACCTATACGCTATCTTCTATTCCCTCTACTCTGTGTTGTATGTATAATTGTTTCTATGGATACCGATAAAAAGGGCAGCAATACTCTTTTTAACAAGGCTGAAAGGGCAAATTTGGCATCGGCGGAGCCGTTGGCGGTTCGATTGCGACCGAGAACGCTCGATGAGTTTGTCGGCCAGCAGCACTTCATCGGCCCGGGAAAACTCCTTCGCCGAATGCTCGAGGCAGGCAGACTTACCAGCCTGATTTTTTACGGCCCGCCCGGCACAGGGAAGACATCGCTTGCTTTTGCCATATCAAACCAAACACACGCCCAATTTCATTACTTGAGCGCACCGGCGGCAACAGTCGCAGACATTCGGCAGATAATCTCGCAGGCAAAAGACAGGCTGGCCGCAAACGGCGAACGGACGGTCCTGTTTATTGATGAAATCCACCGCTTCAGTCGAGCCCAGCAGGATGTCCTTTTAGACGATGTTGAAAGCGGCGTTTTAATTTTCATCGGCGCAACGACCGAGAACCCATACTTTGCAGTCAATTCGCCTTTGATTTCCCGCAGCACTGTTTTTAACTTTGAACCTCTCAATCAGCAGGATATTTTGGTTTTATTAAAGAGGGCAATCACAGATACCGATTGCGGCCTGGGAAAATTAGACATCGAGGCCGATGATGTCGCCCTTAAATTTCTGGCGGCGGCCTGCGACGGCGACGCCCGAAAGGCCCTTACCGCGCTCGAGGTCGGCGTCCTTTCGCAAACACCAAAACTGGGCAAAATCAAATTCGACCTTCAAACCGCAAAAGATTCAATCCAGCAAAAGGCAATTTATTACGACGAGACCGGCGATACCCATTACGACTTGGCGAGTGCTTTTCAAAAGAGTATGCGCGGAAGCGACCCGGACGCTGTGGTCTATTGGCTTGCGAGGATGATTGCCGGCGGCGAGGATGTCCGTTTTATCGCCCGAAGGATTGCCGTCTGTGCAGCCGAGGATGTCGGCAACGCTGACCCGATGGCAACGGTTCTGGCGGCAGCGGCGGTGCAGATTTCGGAATTTGTGGGGCTTCCCGAGGCACAGCTTCCCCTCGCACAGGCTGCTATTTATGTCGCCTGTGCACCGAAGTCGAATGCATCCTCGAATGCAATCTGGCAGGCTGTTGCGGATGTTCAAAACCAGCCGACAGTTCCCGTTCCAAAGCATTTGAAGGACAGCCATTACCCCGCAGCGAAAAAGGCAGGCATTGGAGCCGATTATAAATATCCGCACAGCTTTCCTGACGGTTTTGTCCCGCAGCAATATATGCCCGCCGAATTTAAGAAAAAATACTACAGCCCGAAGGACGCAGGATACGAAAAAGATATTAGACGTTATTTACAAAGGCTTGAAACCCTGATACAAAGTATAAAAGAAAATGAAAAAAAGTAATGCAAAGGATTGCTTTTGAGATAAAAGAAATGAATAAGGAGAAGTTGCGCAGTATTTTCAGGCAGAGACTCGCCGAAATCAGCCCTGCTGAAAGGGCACAAAAAAGCAAAATGGCCTGCTCAAACCTGATTTCTACAAGGCAATTCCAGGATGCGAAGGTGATTATGTTTTATCTGCCGATGCCGCAGGAGGCCGATACCACTGAAGCGATTCTTTACGCCTGGAAAAAGAATAAAACCGTTGTTGTGCCGAAGGTTTTCTGGAAGCAAAAGAGAATGACCGCGGTTCGGATTAGTTCCTTCGAAGAGGATTTTTCAACCGATGTTGCCGGCCTGCGAAACCCGAAGAACAATGATGAGGTTGCGCCGCAGACGATTGATTTGATTGTTGTACCTGCTCTTGTCTTCGACCGCAAAGGCTTCAGGCTCGGCAGGGGCGGCGGTTACTACGATAAATTCCTCGCAAATCCCAAATTGCTCGCAAAAAAATCCGGTTTTTGTTTTGCAGAACAACTGTTGGAAAGCGATAATCTTCCTGTAATGCCAAACGATATTCCTGTTGACCTTTTGGTCACTGATAAAGAAATAATACTCTTCAGTTAAGGAGATTTTCAATGGCTCGGTATGGCACAGAAGCAGGCGCAGGCAAATGGGTTCTTCCTGCTGTTATAGCGTTAATCATTGTCGGCATCGTTATTGTTTTCATTTTCATTAACCCTTTCAAAAAATCGGCAGCTTCTTCGGTCGCCAGCTCGGCAGGTGAAACAGCCGCCGATGCCAGCAGGGCGGTTCCTCCATTGCCGGCCCAATCCGCAACCGGTCAGGCCCACGAAGAGCCGAATCTGCCGAAGCCGACTCAGTTGACAACCTCTGCCGACACCGCCGCCGACAAACTTATTTCAGATGCGCTTGCCCTCATAAACGCCCAGCCGCCGTTAGTCATCGAGGCAAGAGGGAAACTTAATGACGTCCTCGCTATGCCTCTCACCTCCGAGCAGCAAAGAGTGGTAAAAGAGCAGCTCGCCTCCCTGGCGGATAAGTGGCTTTTTGGCAAAACTATATTCGCAGAAGACAAACTGTGCGGCTCATACAAGGTCAAATCCGGCGACAGGCTTATGACAATTGCCGAGCAATGCAAAGTTCCTTACGAGATTCTGATGCAAATCAACGGCATCCCCAGAGCCGAATCGCTCCAGGCGGGGACGACGATAAAGGTTATTAACGGCCCGTTTCAGGCTAAAATCTACCGCTCTACTTTCACGCTCGATTTGTATCTGCAGAACACCTTTGTCAAAAGTTTTAAGATTGGAATAGGCAAACCGGGTCGGGAAACGCCGAAGGGCCTGTGGGTTGTCAGGCCCGGCGGAAAAATGATAAGACCCCGCTGGACTGACCCTGATACCGGAAAAACTTACGAATCTGACGACCCCGATTATCCGCTCGGCTCGCGATGGATTGGACTCGAGGGCGTCGAAGGGGACGCCAAGGGCAGGGAAGGCTTTGCCATTCACGGCACTAAAATCCCGGAGGAAATCGGCGGGGCAACCTCTCGCGGCTGCGTCCGTATGTATAACGGCGAGGTAATCCTTATGTATAACCTCCTCGTGCCGACCTATTCAAAAGTAGAGGTCGTAGATTAAGATAGTATTGTAATATGCCTCCTTTAGAAAGGTGCTTTTCTTGAAGCGAGATGGCGTAACAATCTGGGCAGCGACAATCTCGGTCGTAATACATCTTACCATCTTAACTGTCTTGGCGACTGTTTCGGTCTCGCCGACAAAGCAAACGCAAAACCGCTATAGCCCGACAGGGAAAGTTAGCCGCAGCCGAATAACTTATTTAATGAACGCTGCCCAAATGTTGCCGAAACCCAAAATAAAAGAACCGGCCGAACAAATCACGCGAACAATACGGGGCCTGTCAACCCCATACAAAACTGCTGTTGAGCTTAAAGGCAATCCTGCTCCATTGACCGTCGCCGGTGAATTTGGCGGCGTCGCCGATTTGGGTGCATCGATTGACCCTGCCGAGTCGCCTGCTTCTCAAAATGTTTCGGGCGATTACATACCGCAGACGGTCATCCCGCAGAGCCGGACGGAATTTTTCGGCAGCACCACGGAAAAAAGAAAAATTTGCTATCTCGTCGATTGCTCCGGCAGTATGCAAGGTTTGTTTGGCCGGGTTAAGAAAGAACTGCGTAAATCCATCGACGGTCTCGATCAGGACCAGTATTTTGCAGTTATCTTTTTCGGTAAGGGAGAACTTATTGAGTTTGAAGGCGGCAAACTCATCAGGGCAAGTGTAAAGAACAAGCAGGCCGCTTATGATTTTATCGAGCAGGTCCAGCCTGCCGGTCAGGGTGATGGAATTGCTGCGCTGAACAAAGCCCTTAATATCAGAGATAGTAGCGGCTCCGCGCCACAGACAATCTATTTTCTGACCGATGGTTTCGATATAGCCGGCGAGAGTGATGCGAATACCGAACTAAAGGCCGCCGAAAAATTTGCTCAAAATTCCGCCAAAACCCAGATAAATCCGATAGCCTTCTGGCCTCAAGAGCAGGATAAAAAAATTTTAGAGCTTATTTGCGAAAAAAGCGGCGGTCAGCTCGTAGTTATTGTGGATGAAAATCAGCTTAAAAAAAACGATAATACAAAATGATTTTTTGGGGACACGTGCAGGTGATGAATAAACGCTTAATATTTAAAATTGCTTTTCTGGTTCTCGCATTGGCAACTGTGTTGATGGTGTTGATTGCCGCCATGCGTACCGATTTCAGCGTTGCAGCCAGAGGGCAAGGGCGTCCGCGAACATACTTCGAGCAGTTTTTTATTGCTGGCGGCCCGATTGTCTGGTTCGTCCAACTGCCGATGTCGCTGGTTACGGTATATCTGGCGACCGTTTATTTCCTTACCATTCGCCGAAAAAAGCTCCTGCCGGAAGACTCTGCCAGAGGAGTAATTGCGATAATGCGGCAGCACGGCTTTGCACAACTGCCCGCCCGTCTTGCCGACAGAAATGATTTTGTAAGCACCGCGGTCGCAAGGGCGGTCGCACAGAGCGGAGGCGAACTGAATCGTATGCGGACGGTTCTTGTCGAATCCCTCCAGGACCAGGCGATGTGCTTTCTGCGCAAAATCGAATGGGCAAACATCATCGGAAACGTCTCGCCGATGGTAGGCTTGTTTGGAACGGTTCTTGGGATAATAAAAATGTTCAACGCGATGGCATTGGCAGGCGGCCAGCCGAACCCGGCTCAATTGGCAGGTGGAATCTCGGTCGCCCTGGTAACCACCTTCTGGGGCCTGATGATTGCAATACCGGCTGTCACCATACACGGCATTTTCCGAAACCGCATCGAGATGCTCGTAAGTGAGGCGGCTGTGGAGGCTGAAAAACTCCTGCTGCAGATGGTCCATATCTTAAGAGAACAAAGGCGCACCGAGCAGCAAAAATTGGCGCAGCCGATTGTCGAGCTTCCGCCCAAACCAACTGAAGAATTTCGCACCTCGCTGCTGCCTTAATAATTATCGCTGTGCAGGAATTGTTTATGATTTTAAAACAATACCAACCTACCATCCAGTCGCTCAACGTGATTCCATTCATAGACATCCTGTTTCAGCTTATCATATTTTTCGCGCTGGTCTGCCAGTTTATTAACATGGATAATTTTGATGTTTCGGTACCCGACCGGTGCAAATATGCCGAAAACAAACAGGATACCCGCACACAGCTTACGACGGTGACAGTTATGAAGAATAAAGATAATACTGATTTCGCCGTTGGCCCCGAAAAAATCACATCGCAAAATCGCGTCCAGGCCGCCGACAAAATCGCACAATTGCTCGACACGCAGATGAAAAACCTCTTACCTGCCGACAGGATTGTTGTCCTGCGGATAGATAAGGACGTTCCCTACGCCGATGCCCAGTTCGCACTTGCCGGCATCGCAAAAAGTTGTGCCTCCGACATCCAGCTTGCCGTCCTCAAAGAAAAAAAGTGAAGTGTAAAGAGAGAAGGGTAATGCGTATTGCATATTATTACGAGCTGCGAACCACGGACGACGAGCGACGAATTAAGCGGTCTCTTTCAGCTCCTGCCGGGCACTTTGCAGGGGGGCTTTGCCCTCGACAATATCGCGGGTGATAACGTATTTTGCCCCCTTGGGTTTGTCGGGAAGCTGATACATCAGGTCAACCATCAATTCTTCGGCTATCGCCCGCAGCGCACGGGCGCCGATGTCGTGCTTTAAGGCCTTGATGGCAATTGCTCGAAGGGCGTCATCGGTAAAGACAAGCTCCGCCTGTTCCATCTCGAAAAATCTCTGATACTGCCTGATAAGGGCGTTTCTCGGCTTGGTCAGTATGTCCACAAGGGCGTTTTCATCCAGACTTGTAAGCGTTGCTATAACTGGAATTCTGCCCACAATCTCCGGAATCATTCCGAACTCAATTATATCTTCCGGTATCACTTTTGTAATTATCTCGCCGTATTCCTCTTTTTTGTCCGTTTTGCCTGCCAGCTCCGAACCGAAACCAATCATCTGTCTTCCCAGCCTTCTCTTGATGATTTCGTCGAGCCCTACAAACGTTCCGCCGCATATAAAAAGTATGTGCGTTGTATCCACGGGTATATAGGACTGCTCCGGGTGCTTTCTGCCGCCCTGCGGAGGCACATTCGAGATTGTGCCTTCGAGCATCTTCAAAAGCGCCTGCTGAACACCCTCGCCGGAAACATCCCGCGTAATTGAGATATTGTGAGAAGTTTTATGCAATTTATCGAACTCATCGATATAGACGATTCCGTGTTCAGCCGCCTCCACATCGCCGTCGGCAGACTGTATCAGCCGCAGCAGAAAATTTTCGACATCCTCCCCGACATACCCCGCCTCCGTTACCGTTGTCGCATCGCAGATTGCAAACGGAACTTTCAGCATTCGGGCGAGCGTCCGCGCAAGAAGCGTCTTGCCGCAGCCGGTCGGGCCTACCAGAAGAACGTTGGATTTGTCTATCTCAATATCGCTGTCGCTGTCTAAATGAATCAGCCTTTTGTAGTGGTTATGCACCGCAACAGCCAAGTATTTTTTCGCATGGTCCTGGCCTATCACATACTCGTCTAAATATTCCTTCATTTGTCGCGGCGAAGGGACCTCTTTGAGGTGGAATGCCTTTTTGCGAACCTGTTTTCTGCTCTGGGTGACAATATCGTGACAGAGTTCCACGCAGTCGGGGCAGATGAAGACGTTGCTCGGCCCTTCGATGAAAGGCTCCCCCTGATTGGAACTCCTGCCGCAAAAACTGCATATCGCTTTTTTGTTTTTAGAGTCTGAATTTTTGGCCATAACCGTATCCTGCTTTTTTCATAAATCGTTTTTTCAAACCTTAACCTATTATACCTGAAAGAAAATTTTAAGTGCAAACTTTTCTTAATCCTGTCCTGTCCGGCTGCACTGCTGCTTCAACAATTTCAGTTTCCCCGCCCAGAACGCAGGCCTGTCCGTATAAGTTTTTTCCAGCACCTCTATCGTATGAACCACATCGTTTTTATTCGTTTGCGGTATCTGTGACCAGCAGTGCAATTCATAATATTTTGCCCGCCACCAATGTTCGCTTTTCTGCCCTGCAGCAGTGACCCTGCCTTCTTCCATCTTGCAAATCTGCGTCCACACCTGTGCAGCCTGTTCAAATTTTCCCAATTCAGCCCAAACCAGCGCCCGGCAGCGAAGCAGGTCAATATCGGCGAGTTCGTCGTTTGGCTCGATGCTATTAAGAAGTTTTTCAATTTTCTCTAATTTACTTGTCTGGTTTTCAGCCGCAAAGACCGCTGTCTCCGCCCAAAATAGTTTTGCCTGCCTGTTGTTTGAATCGGGACAATTGCAGCAGTTTCTGGCCAGTTTTTCAAAATCGCCCGCTGCCTTTGTGAAATCCTTTCCGCCTGCGGCGGACTCCTTGAGATAATCGATTTTTTCAATAACCTCCGAAAGCAGGATAGTTGCCTGCTGCGTATGTTCGCAATGCCCGGGCCGGAATGCAATAAGCAGCCATCGTGCGGACTCGTCCAGCCGGCCAAGTCTCTGCAGCGCAGCCGCCTTGTACGCACCCAGGTTAGGCTCATATCCTGCTATATTTGAATCCACTATATTTGCAACCTTCTCCAGCGACGCCTTATTATCTGCTTCCAAAAGCAGCTTACAATAAAGCGCCGTCGCCTCACAGCGAAGCTGTTTGCTCCAAATATCCCGACCGGAGCAATTGGTGATAAAATTGTTCAGTTCCAAAATTGCCGAATCAGAAACAGGCTGTTTTTGAATTTTCGCAATCGAAATTGTTTTCTCAATCAGGTCTAATTTCGCACGCTCAGACCAGAACCCTTTGCCCTTTGCAGCCAAATCCCGCAGCAGTTTCTCGCCTCTTTCGCTCTGGTTACAATCGTTAAGAACGGCTGCATAAAGGTAATCTATCTGCGGCTCGGATTGTCCTGCTGCAATCGAACGGTAATTTTCACAGGCCCTTACTACAGATTGGCAATCAACTGTTTTTTTACCAAAACAATCCAGTGCAAACTTTGCAGTTTGTGCGGCTAACGTTTTTGCATCGACATCGAGCCTTTCGCTTTTTTTCTGGTTTTGAAGTTTGCTGCTTTCTATGAAAAAATCGACCGCTTTATTAGGCTCGTACGCAGCACAAGCGAGGGCAGCGACATAAAAAACTAATGGTGTCTGAAATTTCTCCTCAGCCGCCAGTTTCAATAAAAATGCCTTATGTTTTTCCGCTCCTTCCTTCATCGCCCTTTGTGCCGCAAGCTCTGCCTCAAAAACGCTGGTGTCTTCAAAAACCTTTTCGTCTCCCGCCTGCGATGAAAGACAACCGAGTAGAAGCGAACTGATAATATCCTGCGTCTGCGGATTTTCGCGGACAGTTTCCTCGAAGGCCTCCTTCCTTCCAAGCCGATATTGCAGAGATATTAAAGACAATACCAGTTCCAAATCATTTCTGCAGTCGCCTGCGAAGAACCGCTTTGTCAGCGATTTGAGCTGGCCCAGCTCATCCTCGCCCAATAATTTAATCTTCTCGATTGCTGTCTGAAAATCCGCACAATCCTTTTCGCCGTTTTTCCCCCCGCCGGCGACGGACTCGAATTCCTTTCTTGCCCGGTCCGCCGCAGGCGGATAAAGCAGGTCGTCGGCGGAAAGCGTCCCCAGCACCTTTGCCTTCAAAAATCTTAAATCCCTTCCGCTCCGCCTGTGGTGGATTTGCTCCAGAACCTCTATCTTGTTTAACACATTCTTTAGAATGTCGTTTTTTTTCTGCCGCTCGTCGGACGAAACCGCAAGATAAAAACCGATTTGGCAATTACTCGCGGTTGTTATATAAATATCTGACGTCAATTTGCGCCACAATCCGCCCGAACCGCTTGTGTCCAGCGAAGTCGAACCAAATCTCGCCTCCCAGTCATTGCCCTCGTAATCCTCAATCTGCTGCTTAAGCTTTCTTTGCTTGTTTTCAATTTCCGTCAATTTATCGCTCGCCTGCCGTGCAAGCTGCTGCATTTTTGACCTGTGCTCATCGCTGAAAAATTTGCCTGCGGACTCGTATTCGAGCCGAAGCGGGAAACTATCCCGAACGAAATCTTCATAAGTAAGTTTTGCTTCTCCTGCCAGGCTGTTTATATCCCCCGCGATTTCTTGCCTGCTGCCTCGATTTGCGTCGAGAGACGCAGAGGCAGGCGAAAGCAAGAGCGGGGGCAGGGCGTTCGGCTCGACCTGCTCCGCCCGCGGCGGATCTGGCGGACCGGCTGCAGGGGTCTCAACTGCCGCCGATAACAAAATTGAAAAAATGCAGATTATTTCGGTCATAAGCCCGGAATTGCCAATTTGTTTATGCAGTTTTATTTGCCCTGTGGTTGTTCGGTCATTGTGAACGTAATATCGGTCAGTTTCATTCCGCACAGCACATTGTATATCTTTACCCACCAGTCGCTTTTCACATCCGCCTCGCAGATAATCTCGACAGGGTCGGACAGAAACCTCTTCTGGTTCGATAAAACTGCTTCAATCCTGTCGGCCAGTTCCGCAAGGTCGGCCTCAATAGTCTTTGCCCTTATTTCGACTGCCTCAACCTCGCCAATCTGCACCCTGCAGCCATCGGAGGCAGAAAATATATGTATCTGCAATGGCTCGGTTCTGCCCACTGCATTTTGACCGGCCTGTGCAGAAGGCAGTTTTATCGGCAGAAAATCCTCTTCCGGCCGCCACTTCGCCGCCACAAGGAAGAAAATCAACAGCAGAAAAACCATATCTATCATTGGCGCCATACGGGCGCCGCTAAAATAAGAATCCCGGCGTGGAAAACTCCTCAAAACCTGCCTGCGAAAACCTCTTCCGTCCATCGCCTCTCCAAATCTTCCAGTCACCTGAAAATTATTTGCCCCCTTTTCGGAGGGCTGCAAATTCGGCTCCTCGCCGAAGCGCCTCGGTATTTATCGGTATCGTCTTATGATAACGCTCGCTAAGAACATCTGCCAGGCTTTCTGCCGCCAGCCTCTACGCTTAAAATACCCCTTCTGCCCAGATACGCACCGACCGCTACCATATTGGCGCTGCGGGGGCTGCCCAGCTCTACCGCAATCCGGTCAACAGAAACCGCAAGCGCCTCGATGGAACTATCCAGTTTCGGCACATTGTCAATCAGCGAGTCGTTGTAAATCAGCAGACCGCCGGCCTTGACGGCCCCGCCGAATCTGGTCATCGACGCCTTGCTCATCACAATCAGCGAATCGGGATTGGTCACAATCGGGCAGGCTATCGGCTCATCTGCGATGACGACCGTGCAGTTTGATGTGCCGCCTCGCACCTCCGCACCGTAAGCGGGCATAAATGTCACATCCTTGCCGGCCTTCATTGCCGCTTGTGCCAGCAGCTGGCCTGCCAGTATTATCCCCTGCCCGCCAAAACCGGCTATAATTACAGACTCGTATAAACCATTCTCAATCGCTTTCATATCGGAATTGTTTTTCCTTTAAATTTGCTTATCGACATCCTTCAGACAGCCAAGCGGAAAGGCCTTCGTCATTTCCTTTTCTAACCAGCCGACGGCGTCGGTCGGCTTGATATGCCAGTACGTAGGACACGGACTCAATAATTCGACCAGACCAAGCCCCTCCGCTCCGTTTATCTGCAGTTGGAATGCGTGCTTTACCGCCTTTTTGGCCTTTGTAATTGCTGCGGGACTGCTCAATGAACATCGCTCGATATAAACCGCACAGGGCAGCACCGCCAGCAGTTCTGAAACCTGCAGCGGATAGCCCTGACCAGTGCGCTCCTGCCTACCTGTGTTGTTTCGGTAATCTGGCCGAGCAGCGTCGTCGGCGCCATTTGTCCACCCGTCATTCCGAAAACGGCATTGTTGATAAAAATTACCGTTATATGTTCCCCCCGATGTGCAGCGTGGATAATCTCTGCTGTCCCAATCGCCGCCAGGTCGCCGTCGCCCTGATAAGAAAAGATTATCTTGTCGGGATTGCATCTTTTCATCCCCGTGGCGACCGCAGGCGCCCTGCCGTGCGCAACCTCGACCATATCTACATCTATATAGTCATACGCCAGCACCGCACACCCCACGGGCGCTATGCCGATGGTCTTCCCCCGTATGCCCAGCTCGTCAATTACCTCTGCAATGATTCTGTGTGCAACTCCGTGACCGCAGCCAGGACAGTAATGCGTCACACAATCCTTTAATACCGCCGTTCTCTTAAATACCGTTTTCATATTTTCACCCGCCGATGGCGGTTCCGCAATTTTGTCCGCCTCAGGCGGATTGATTTTTTAACTTTGAATTTCTTTGAATGTCAATTGTCTGATTTGCTCGAAGACATCCTCAACGGTCGGTATTCCGCCTCCTGACCTGCCGTAAAAAAGAACAGGCGATTTGCCTGCCGCTGCTAACTTGACGTCCTCGACCATTTGTCCGCAGCTTAACTCAACCGTAAGAAAAATCCGGGACTGCTCTGCCGCCCTGTTTATCTGCTCTGTTGGGAAAGGCCAAAGCGTCACGGGCCTTATCAATCCCGCCTTTATCCCGTTTTGTCTTGCCTTATTTACCGCCGCTCGGCTGATTCTGGCGGCAATTCCGTAAGCAACCAAAACTATATCCGAATCATCTAATTTGTACTGCTCACAGATTACCTCGTTTTTTTCAACCAGCCTGTATTTTTCCTGCAGCCTGTGATTAAGCTGCTCAAGCGCTCCGTCCTTTAGCCACAGCGACCTGACGATTCGCTGCTCCCTGCCCTCGGCGCCGGTAAGCATCCAGTCTTTGGCTGGCAGTTTCCTGACCTCAATTTTCCTGCCCGCTATTTGTGCAGCAGGCTTGAACTCCACCGGCTCCATCATTTGTCCCAATGCCCCGTCCACCAGCACCATTGTTGTCATTCGATACTGGTCGGCTAAATCGAACGCCAGCGGCATACAATCGACAATCTCCTGCACCGCCGCCGGCCCAAGCACAATATTTCGGTAATCGCCGTGACCGCCGCCCTTTGTTGCCTGAAAATAATCGCCCTGTGATGGCGCTATGTTGCCCAGACCCGGCCCGCCGCGCATCACGTTGACGACCACCGCAGGCAGCTCCGCACCTGCTAAATAGCTAATCCCCTCCTGCATAAGACTGATGCCGGGGCTCGACGAGCTTGTCATTGCCCGCTTTCCCGTAGCCGATGCGCCGAATACCATATTTATCGCCGCCAGTTCGCTTTCAGACTGGATAAAGACCCTGCCTTCCTCGGCCATTCTTTTCGACATATATGCCGTTATCTCGTTTTGAGGCGTGATAGGATAACCGAAATACGCATCCATCCCTGCTAAAACTGCTGCCTCCGCCAGCGCCTCATTTCCCGACATTAATACCCTTTTTGATTCGACTTTGCTCACCATTGATTCGCTCACCATTTACTTATCTTTTGACCCTCTTTATCTTTTTTTCCATTCCACAATTTTTAATTTTGCATTTTGAATTTTCAATTTCTTTTGGATCATCCCGATAAACCACAATTGCAGCATCGGGACAGACTATCGCACACGCGCAGCAACCTGTGCAGTCCTTGTTGTTTGCCTGCGCCGGGAAGTATCCGCTTCTGTTGGATTGCTTCGATATAGCGATAGAGGCCTTCGGACAGACTGCCACGCACAATCCGCAGCCTTTGCATCGTTCAAAATCAATTGTTATCTTGCCTGCCATAATTTTGTTATTCGTAATGCGTTCTGCAGTCCCGATAACTCAGGATACACAAATGAGTATATGCGCATATCCGTATGTCGTCAACCGTATTTAGCAGTTCATAATTGATGGTTGATAGTTCGCGAAAAATTTTGAATTTTGATATGTCACTTTGAACTTTGAATTTTGAACTTTCAATTTCCTTTTCGCGCCCTTCACATTTTCGCCCCTTCACGTTTTTTGTCCGATGACAGGTGACTGATGACCATCTGCCGGTTTTATTGGGATGATGGCTATCGGCATTTCGGATTTGGTCCCGACGAGTCGGGGGCGCGTCTCGGATTTTTGTTTGACTTGTGAGTCGTCCTGCTACTGATAGCTTCTCGATGTTGATGCCCCGTTTTTTCTTACTTCTTAATTCTTAATTTATTATTCTTAAAAAAGCCGCATTTATTTTTATGTTTAGAAAACATAAATAAATGTTATTTTATTGTAAAATATTTTTAATGAAGTTTTTTGTTTTTTGTAAATTTTTTGAAGGCCTTGTGTAGGTAAATATATCTTGTCTCCTCTCTGCTCATAATGAATAACCTGTAAGTTGCAACTGTTAAATGGTTAAAATGTTTCATATTTTGGTGTTTGTTATTAGACTGCTCAGCTTCTGTGCAGCTTACGGCTTGTGCAGCATTGTTGTATTTTTATTTGAATTTTTTATAATTTTTTTTAAATTTTTGTACTTTTTTGTTTTGCACTTTCAAGGTGGGTTATATAAAATGCGGGCTTTAGAATAAAAAAGCAGTTCAACATTTATCGTTCCTGCAGTTTTTGAAAGGGCAGGAGACGTGGGCGTTGTTTGCTGTTTATATGACGCAAGGGAATATTGAGTTAAAAAACAACGGTGCCCGGGATACGAGCGACCGGTAACGGGGCACGAGTAACGAATTAATCGCTGCTGTAGCTCAGTTGGTAGAGCGCGTCCTTGGTAAGGACGAGGTCACGGGTTCAAATCCCATCAGCAGCTAAGGAAGTTGTAGCCGGGACCTTCAGGGCAACGGACGGTTAGGATATATAGAATCTTGTTGCTAAAGTTTCGGCTGGTAGTTAATATGGCTTGAATATCTGATTTCATAGGAAGAAAACGGTCTGAAACATAAAACAGATTGGAGGTTAACTTTAACATGGCTAAGGTAGTATTTGAGAGAACCAAACCGCACATAAATGTTGGAACGATTGGTCACGTTGACCATGGCAAGACAACCCTTACTTCAGCGATGACAAAGGTGATGGAGCTGAAGGGCTTGTGCAAGTTTAAGTCTTATGATGAGATAGCCAAGGCGTCGGAGTCGCAGGGCAGACGGGATGAGACAAAAATTTTGACGATAGCGACCGCACATGTTGAGTATATTACTGAGAACAGGCACTATGCCCACATTGACTGCCCAGGACATGCCGACTATGTCAAAAATATGATTACCGGCGCCGCCCAGATGGATGGGGCGATTCTTGTCGTAAGCGCCTACGATGGCCCTATGCCCCAGACACGTGAGCATATCGTCCTCGCTCGTCAGGTGAACGTTCCCACTATCATAGTATTCCTTAATAAAGTTGACCTCGTCGATGACCCGGAGTTGATTGACCTCGTTGAAATGGAGATAAGAGACCTGCTCAACAAGTATGAGTTTGCGGGCGACAAAACACCCATAATCCGCGGTTGTGCCATAAAGGCAATGAAGGCAGAGAGCCTCGATGACCCGGAAGTCAAGCCGATTATTGAGCTGCTCAAGGTTATGGATGAGTACATACCGATGCCGAAACGCGATATAGATAAGCCTTTCCTTCTGCCGATAGAAGATGTCTTCAGCATAAAAGGCCGTGGAACGGTTGGAACAGGCAGGGTCGAGCGGGGCAAGGTTAAGGTCGGCGAGGAAGTTGAGATTATCGGCCTTTCAATGGAAACCCGCAAAACAGTCGTTACCGGCGTCGAAATGTTCAACAAAACGCTCAATGAGGGTATCGCAGGAGATAATATTGGTGTCCTGCTGCGGGGTGTTGAGAAAAAGGACCTCGAACGTGGTCAGGTTGTAGCCAAGCCCGGCAGTATTACCCCTCATACGCAATTTGAGTCCGAAGTCTATGTGCTTACAAAAGAGGAGGGCGGGCGGCATACCCCGTTCTTCCCGAATTATAAGCCTCAGTTCTACTTCAGGACAACCGATGTGACCGGAACAGTTCACGCACTAAAGAGCCGCGAAGGCAAGAGTGCAGAGATGTGTATGCCCGGCGACAATATAGCGATGGAAGTCGAGATTATGTCGCCTATTGCTATGGAGGAAGGGCTGCGCTTCGCCATACGCGAGGGCGGCAGAACCGTCGGCGCAGGCGTGGTGACAAAGGTGATTAAGTAATCCTCAAATCAGTAAACGGACAGTTGTGGCTTGCAATCAGAGACAGATTCAGTTACAGTGTGGTTTTTTTGCCCGCCGAAGGCGGGTCAGCAGTCAGAGGTGGGCAGTTCCTTTGTAGTCCGCCTGCGGCGGATTAGCAGAAAATTAAAACAGGCGGTATTTTATGGCCAAGAAAAGTAAAAGAGAGTTTGTCTGGCTTGAGTGCAAAGAATGCGGCCATCGCAATTACCGAACTGATGTAAGTGTGGCCGAAGGTTTCCCTAAATTCGAGCTGAAAAAATACTGCAAAAATGAAAGAAAGCATACCGTTCATAAGCTGCGGAGGAAATAGAGGATTGGATAGGCCAGTAGCTCAATTGGCAGAGCATCGGTCTCCAAAACCGAAGGTTGGGGGTTCGAAGCCTCCCTGGCCTGGTAAAAAGGTGGCAAAATAAAAAAGGGCTTATAGACAGAAGAACAAAAAGGAAATTATGGCCTTTGAGATTTATAAAGCTAATCAGGGCAGACACACCAGGCTCGGAACTGCGATTGGGTTATCCCTCGTCGTTTGCGTCGGGTGCTATATGTTGTATGGCAGAATAAATAGTATGTCGCTGAACCTCAGCGGCCAGAAGATGCTTTTGGTTTCAACGCTCGTACCTGCTGCCGTATTGGCGGTCCTTGCAGGTTTGGCCTTCTGGCTTGTCAACAGGCCCTCGGTTGCCGATTTTATGATAGCTTCCGAAGGCGAGATAAAAAAAGTTAACTGGTCCAGCAAAAAAGAGATATTTGTCTCGACGGTAATAGTCATCAGCGTCATTGTGCTGATGGCAGCACTGCTCGGTTTTAGCGATTTGTTTCTCGGCTGGATTTTCCAGTATTATATATTTAAGACCTGACGTGTCTTGAAAAGTGCGAAGACGGCTGTTCAGAATAGAATGGTTACCGGCCGGTTCACAGGGTTTTGGAATTCAATATGCAGTGGTATGTTCTAAGGGTTGCGACAAACAGAGAATTATTTGTCAAGGATACCCTTCAGCAGAAGGTAAAGGCTGAAGGGCTCGACGATGTTATCGGCAGGATTGAAGTGCCTGTCGAGCAGGTCAAACGTATCCGCGGCAGCAAACAGGCCGTCTATACCAGAAAGCTTTACCCGGGTTATGTCTTTATGGAAATGCAGACCGACAAAGACGGCAAGGTTCCAGAGAAGGCCTGGTTTGTTATAAAGGAGACCGGAGGCGTCGGCGACTTTATCGGCACAGAAGGAATGCCCACCCCGATGAGGGATACGGAAACGGCAAAACTGCTGATAGATACAACCAAGCTGGAAGACACGCCCAGTATTAAGGTCGAGTTTAATAAGGGTGATAAGATAAGAATACGCGAAGGGGCGTTTGAAAATTTTGAAGGCGTCGTCGATTCGATTGATTCCGAAAGGGGCATCGTCAGGGTCATTGTCACAATCTTCGGTCGAAGCACGCCGCTCGATATTGAATATTGGCAGATTGAAAGAATATAGAATACAAAATCCAAAACACAGACAGAATGTGGATGAAAAGGTAAGAAATGGCAAAAGAAGTATTGGTTCAGATTAAAATACAGGCGCCGGGCGGCCAGGCCACACCCGCTCCGCCTATCGGCCCCGCACTCGGACAGCACGGCGTCAACATCGGGCAATTTGTCTCTCAATTTAATGAGAGAACGAAGACCCTTAACGGCACAATAGTGCCGGCGGTTATTACCGTTTATAAGGATAAGAGTTTTACCTTTGAGGTTAAAAGTCCGCCCGCTGCCGTCCTGCTCAAGCAGGCCGCTAATGTCGCAAAGGGCAGCGGCATCCCTAACAAGGAAAAAGTCGGCAAAGTCACAAAGGAGCAGATTCGTAAAATTGCCGAGACAAAATTAAAGGATTTGAACACCGCCGATTTGGACAGGGCGGAAAAAATTATCGCTGGAACCGCCAGAAGTATGGGTATTGAAATCGTGGAAAGTTAGTCCGCGATTAACATAAATGCGGACCACGGCAGGTAAGTGGGAGCGAAGTAAGTGGCATAGCCACAATTTGCGGGAAAGGTGCAGAAAATGGGACATAGAAGTAAGCGGTATCGCAAAGAAGCCGAGCAGGTAAGCGAAACACCTTTAAGTCTTGCCGATGCGGTCGAAAAAATTAAATCACTTAAATCCGTTAAATTCGACCAGAGCATTGATTGTGTCGTCAACCTCGGCATTGACACCAAACTGACCGAGCAGAACATTCGTGGCTCGTTGTCGCTGCCTTATGGAATCGGCAAACAGAAAAAGGTAATCGCCTTCTGCGAGGATGCAGGCATAGAAGCAGCAAAGGCGGCAGGGGCGATAGAGGCCGGCTGTGATGACCTCGTAAAAAAAATAAATGATGGCTGGATGGATTTTGATGTCGCAATTGCCTCCCAGAAGGTTATGGGAAAGGTCGGAAAGCTCGGCAAGGTCCTCGGTCCGCAGGGAAAAATGCCCAGTCCCAAGAATGGAACGGTCACTGCAGATGTGCCGACCGCCGTTAAGGAGTTCGCTGCGGGCAAAATCGAATTCAAGAACGATGCCGGCGGAAATGTCCAGGCCGTCGTTGGAAAGCAGAGTTTTGAAAAGGAAAAGCTTGTCGCAAATATCGAGGCGTTTCTTTCGCATATAAGGAAAATAAAACCGGCGACGGTCAAAGGCACCTATATAAAGAAGGTCTGTGTCAGTGCGACAATGAGCCCGTCGGTTACGGTTGGCGTATAGCGGCTGCGGGAACAGGTAAAATGGATATGTTCTGTCATTTTAAGCGTCTTTTTAACGAGGTATCGAGATGAGCAAGTTCGTAAAGGGATTATTGCAGGCCCAGCTGGAAAAGAAAATAAAAAATGAAGCTATCAGGGATTTTCTCGTCGTAAACACCATAGGCCTTGACGGCGTGAACAGTAACCAGCTTAGAAGCGAGCTGAGGGCCAAGGGCATAAAACTTTTTATGGTCAAAAATTCCCTCTTCAAGATATCGCTGCGAAACAGCCAGATGGAGAAGGCCGTCCCTTTGTTTGAGGGTGCCTGTGCGGTCGCTTATGGCGGCGAGAGCATTGTCGATATCGCCCGACAAATGGTCAGCTGGAAAAAGAAAATGCCCGTCCTCGCCATTAAGGGGGCATATCTCGATGGTGCTCCACTTGATGCTGCGACCGCAGAACAGTTATCAAAGATGCCGACCAGGATAGAGCTGCAGGGTCAGATTGTTGCACTGATGATGTTGCCTGCACGCAACATAGCAGCGTCAATACTCGCAGCAGGCTCAGCAGTCGCCGGCTGCCTCAAAACTATCTCAGAAAAGCAAGAAAAGCAGGCCGCTGCCTGATGGTTTTTGTTAAATAGATTATTAACGTGCCTCGAATGGCAGCCCCGCCAAGGCGGGTTAAACGAAACGGCGTAGTTTCGGCTACCTTCGGGCAAAAATTTTTACGGGAGATATGGAAATGTCAGAAGAAGCAAAGAGCAGCAGGACTTGGAACCCTGATGTAAAGAAGATTGGCGACCAGATTGTTGCCTTAACGCTTATGCAGGCAAAGGAACTCGCTGATTATCTTAAGGATGAGTATGGCATAGAGTCGGCGGCGGGCGGCGCCGTTATGATGGCAGGACCGGCGGGCGGCGCAGCTGCAGAAAAACCGGAAGAGAAAACCAGTTTTGATGTTATCCTCAAGGTCGTAGGCGATAAAAAAATTCAGGTCATCAAGGAAGTCCGGGCACTTACCAGCCTCGGCCTCAAGGAGGCAAAGGACCTGGTCGAAGGCGCACCGAAGCCCGTAAAGACCGGCGTCAATAAACAGGATGCCGAGGCTATGAAAAAGCAGCTCGAATCGGCAGGCGCTACTGTCGAAATAAAATAACGATTAGTCTGAAACGAGATATATAACGTCTTTTTATTTGGGAGTTTCCGATGGCTCTGTCTGTTCGCAATTTTGCAAGATTGGCCGATGCAGTGGAAATTCCGGACCTTGTCGTGATGCAGCGAGAAGGTTACGACAGGTTTCTGCAGTCGCTCCTGCCTCCGGAAAAAAGAAAAAATATTGGCCTCGAAGCGCTTTTCCGCGAGATATTTCCTATCGATAGCTATGACGGAAGTATGAGGCTCGAATATCTTTATTACGAGATGGAAAAGCCCAGATATACGCCGATGCAGTGCCGCCAGCTTAGGCTCACTTACGGCTATCCCCTCAAGTTGAGCTGCAGGCTTCGAAAGGCGGGCGGCGAGGACTTATCAGAGCAGGCCGTCTATCTCGGCGAAGTCCCTATTATGATTGGCGGCGGCGAGTTTATCATACACGGCGCTGAACGCGTTATCGTCAATCAGCTCCACCGCAGCCCGGGCGTCGATTTTCTCATCGACAGCAAAGAGGGCGACAGAATCCTTCACGGCGGCAGAATCATTCCTGACAGGGGAAGCTGGATTGAAATCAGCGTCACCAGAAAAGATGCGCTCGTCGTCAAGATTGACCAGTCCAGCAAGATTCCTGCCACTGTTTTCCTTCGCGCAATGAGCCCAGAATATAGTTCAGCAGATGCGATAGTCAGGCTCTTTTACGAAACAAAGGTTGTTCCGAAGGCCAAATTAACCGCAAATATGTGGGCGGTCGGAGATATCGTCGATACAACAACTGGCGAGATTATCGTCAAGGCCGGCTCCCAAATCGGCGACAAGGCTGCCCTCATACAGAATAGCAAACTGAAAAGTGTCGAGGTCATTGAGCAGGTAAAGGATGCACTTATCTTAAATACCCTTGCCGAAGATGACTGCAAAAATCACGAGCAGGCCCTCCTGAAGTTTTATATGCGGCTGCGCCCAGGCAATCCGCCCAATGCCGAGAAGGCCAGAATCTTTTTTGAGGAGAAGTTCTACGATGTCAACCGCTATCGACTGGGCAGGGTCGGCAGGTTCAGACTTAACCGCAAGTTCGGCCAGAACGTTGACCAGGATGAAATGGTGCTTCGGCCTGAAGATTTTCTCAATGCGATGAAATATATCGTGGGCCTGCGAAACGGTCAGGGAGAGCTTGACGATATCGACCATTTGGGCAACCGCAGGGTAAAGACCATTGACGAGCTGGCTGGCGATGAATTCCGCAAAGGGCTTCTTACGCTTCGCAAGACCATCCAGGAGAGGATGAGCATACAGAGGGAAGGCACAGAACAGGTCAAGGTAGCCGACCTTATTAATTCGAAGGCCGTCGCCAGCAGCATCAATTTCTTCTTCGGCCGAAGCGAATTGAGCCAGATTGTCGACCAGACCAATGCCCTTAGTCAGTTGACCCACGAGCGGAGACTCTCGGCTCTGGGCCGGGAGGCCTTAACAGAAGACGGGCCGGCTTTGAAGTGCGAGACGTGCACATCAGCCATTACGGCAGGATTTGCCCGATTGAAACTCCTGAAGGAACAAACATCGGTTTGATTTCGTCCCTGGCGATATTTTCAACGCTTGATGAGTTCGGCTTCCTGATGACGCCTTATAATAAGGTTGAGAAGGGAAAGGTCACCGGAAAGATTGAATACCTCCGCGCAGATGAGGATATGAAGGCGAACATCGTGGCCCCGGAAATGGTTGATAAAAAAACCGGCAGGATTAAAGAGGGTATGGTCCTGGCAATGAAGGGCGGCGAGCTCGCTCAGGTTGACAGCAAAGATGTCAACTATGTTGATGTATCCACAAAGCAGATAGTCGGAATTTCCGCCGCTCTTATCCCATTTCTTGAGCACGACGATGCCAACAGGGCATTGATGGGCTCGAATATGCAGAGACAGGCGGTGCCGTTATTGATAGACGAGCAGCCTCTGGTAAGCACCGGAATGGAAGCCGTCGTCGGCCAGAACTCAAGTATGGTTGTCCGCGCACGAAACAGCGGAACTGTCACGACAGTAGATGCAATGCGGATAGTTTTGAACGGGACAGATGAGTATGTTCTCGAGAAATTTTATGGATTAAACGAGAGAACCTGTCTTAATCAGACCCCCATAGTGAAACTTGGCGATAAGGTCAAAAAAGGACAGGTTATTGCCGACGGGGGCGGAACAAAAAACGGCGTGCTTGCCCTTGGCAGAAATGTTCTTTGCGCGTTCCTTTCGTTTGACGGATTTAATTTCGAAGACGCTATCGTAATAAGCGAGCGACTTGTAAAAAATGACAGTTTCACCAGCATTCATATTGATGAATTTACCGCCGAAATTCGCGAAACCAGACTCGGCAGAGAGGAATTTACACGAGACATTCCCAATGTCAGCGAAAAAGCCCTGCGAAACCTCGATGAATATGGTGTGATACGCGAGGGTACTCGGGTCTGCGAGGACGACATCCTGGCCGGAAAGGTCGTCCCCAAGAGCAAGACCGAACTTACACCGGAAGAGAAGCTGCTTCACGCCATATTTGGCAGAGCAGGCGAGGATGTCAAGAACGATTTGCTCGAGCTGCCGAGCGGTTATGAGGGGGTGGTTATAAAGACGGAGAGGTTTATCCGTCGTGGCTACGGCGGCGAAGATGAGAAAAAATATATCAAAGAGCAGATACAGAAACTCGAGCAGGAGACCAGGGCAAAGCAGTGTGCTATCTTCAGGCAGATGATAGCGGCGATGCAGGAAAAATTTGAAGATGTTAAGATAATTGACCCGGCGACGCGCCAAAAGGCCGGCGCAAGCGAGGATGACGAGGTTATCTATGAACAGGTTGAGGGTTTCAGTATAAAATGGGTCAAACCGGCCAATCTGCGGGATGATGTACAAAAGATAATGGATAAATACTGGCCTAAAATCACCGACCTCAATGCCGAAAAAGAACAGAGAATAAAAACAATTAAGCACGGCGATGAGCTGCCCAGCGGCGTCCTCGAAATGGTCAAGGTTTATGTCGCCACAAAAAGAGCGCTGTCCGTGGGCGACAAAATGGCAGGCCGACACGGCAATAAGGGGGTCATTGCCAAAATTATGCCCCAGGAGGATATGCCGTTCCTGGCCGACGGCACACCCATAGATATCATCCTCAATCCGCTCGGCGTTCCCAGCCGTATGAACGTCGGTCAGATTCTCGAAACACATCTGGGCTGGGCTGCAAAAGTTATCGGCTTCGAGGCCATCACTCCCGTCTTTGACGGCGCCACAGAGGATGATATTCTCCAGTTAACCGAAGAGACTAATGAATATATGAAAAGGCGGGCAAAAGACCTCGAGGAAAAGCGTCTGCCACCTCCGCCGGATGAGTTGTTTATTAATGTGCCGAAGACTTTGAAGACGCAGTTGTATGACGGCAGAACCGGAGAACCTTTTGACCAGCAGTGCACCATCGGTTTTATTTATATGATGAAGTTGCACCATTTGGTTGATGACAAAATTCACGCCAGAGCCACCGGCCCTTACAGCCTGATTACGCAGCAGCCTCTCGGCGGCAAGGCCCGCACCGGCGGGCAGAGGTTCGGCGAGATGGAGGTCTGGGCCCTCGAAGGTTACGGAGCCGCCTACACCCTCCAGGAAATGCTCACAGTCAAGAGCGATGACGTCGAAGGCCGAACCAAAATTTATGAGTCAATGGTCAAGGGTCAGAACAGGCTTGATGCCGGAACGCCCCTGTCTTTTGATGTGCTGTGTAATGAAATCAGAGGACTCGGACTGAATATCCAGCTTGAGAAAAAGCGGTTGGGAACAAGTGCAATATAATTATCCTTTTCCCCGCTTCTGCTTTCGCAGAATGCTTCTGGGGGATTTGCAGATAAGGAGTAAATGGTAAATGTTGGCAAATATTTACGACAGGATTAATGATTACGGTTCGGTCAGGATTTCGCTGGCCAGTCCCAATACCATTCGAAGTTGGTCGTTCGGCGAGGTTCGAAAACCCGAAACGATAAACTATCGAACGTACAGGCCTGAAAAAGACGGCCTGTTCTGCGAAAGAATATTCGGACCTGAGCGAGACTGGGAATGTGCCTGCGGAAAATACAAGGGAACAAAGTTCAAAGGCATTATCTGCGACCGTTGCGGCGTCAAGGTCACTCACAGCAGGGTGCGACGCAAGAGAATGGGACATATAAATCTTGCGGCGCCCGTCATCCATATCTGGTTTTTTAAGGCCATTCCCAATCATCTCGGAATCCTGCTCGATATGAGGGCATCAGACCTCGAAAAGATAATTTACTTTCAGGATTATGTCGTCACCGACCCTGCCGACAGCCCCCTTCAGAAAGGTCAGCTGCTTAGCGAAGAAGAATATCAGGAGGCTGCAAAAAAATACGGAGTACCTCCTGCAGGTTTTAAGGCGGCTATGGGGGCAGAGGCCATTAGATTACTCCTCAATGATTTAGACCTCGATAAACTAAGCGCCGAGCTTCGTGCAGAGATGCTCCAGACCTCCAGCAAGCAAAAGGTAAAGGATTTATCAAAAAGGCTCAAGACCGTTGATGCGCTCAGGCAGAGCGGCAATAAACCCGCCTGGATGGTTCTCGATGTTGTGCCTGTCATCCCTCCAGATCTGCGACCCCTCGTCCTGCTCGAAAGCGGTAACTTCGCCACAAGCGACCTCAACGACCTTTACAGAAGAATCATAAATCGCAACTCCAGACTCAAAAAACTCATGGACCTAAATGCTCCAGAGGTAATTATTCGAAACGAAAAGAGGATGCTCCAGCAGGCCGTCGATGCTCTCATCGATAACGGTAGATGCAGGAGACCCGTCCTCGGAAGCAATAACAGACCTCTCAAAAGCCTTGCAGATATGATCAAGGGTAAGCAGGGCAGATTCCGTGAAAATCTTTTAGGCAAACGTGTTGACTACTCCGCAAGGAGTGTCATTGTGGTTGGCCCCACACTGAAACTGCACCAGTGCGGCCTGCCGAAAAGAATTGCGATGGTGCTCTATCAGCCGTTTATCATCCGAAAGCTAAAAGAACACGGCTTGGCAGATACCATAAAGAGTGCTAAACGAATGATTGAAAGGCAGGATGAGCAGATTTGGGATATCCTCGAAGAGGTTATTTATCAACATCCTGTCCTCCTCAACCGGGCACCCACCCTGCACAGGATGGGTGTACAGGCCTTTGAGCCGATACTTGTTGAAGGAAATGCTATAATGCTGCATCCCCTCGCCTGCAGGGGATTTAATGCAGACTTCGACGGCGACCAGATGGCGGTGCATCTGCCTCTGTCGATAGAGGCACAGGCCGAGGCTCAGACCTTAATGATGACCACCAACAATATCTTCTCACCGGCCAATGGTCTGCCGATGGTTGGGCCTTCGCAGGATATGGTGATGGGTAATTACTACCTCACGTTTATGAGCTCCAATCCTATAGAGAAGGGTACCGGTATGGTATTTAAAGACTGCTTTGAAGCAATACTTGCTGCCGATGAACGTAAAGTCAGTCTTCATGCCAAAATAAAAGTACGAATAGACAAGCCGGAAGTGCGGGATGATGGAGTAATAGTTGGTGAAAAATCCGAGCAACTTAACCTAACAGAAAATTATCGCATAGCCGCAAGACTGATTGAGACCACTGCCGGCAGATGTATGTTTAACGATATTTTACCTGAGGAGATGCCATTCTATAATATGACAATGTCCAGCAAGAAAATCAGCAGGGTTATCAGCGACTGCTTTAAGGTTGCAGGTTCTGCCAAGACCATTGAGCTTCTCGACAAGATTAAGGATTTGGGATTTAAGAGAGCCACCTTGGCAGGGATGACATTCGGCGTAACAGACCTCAAAATCCCCCAGAAAAAACAGCAGATTATTCATCAGACCGAAGATAAGGTCAGAAAAATTCAGAAAAACTATGATAACGGAGTCCTCACCGAACGCGAAAGGTATAACCAGGTCGTTGACGCATGGACCCATGCGAGGGTCTCCGTGACCGGCGAAATGATTAAAGGCCTCAAAGATGACAAAAAAGAAAATGGCGAACCATATTTGAATCCAATCTTTCTTATGACAGACTCAGGCGCCAGAGGCAGCGTCGACCAGATTCAGCAGCTTGCAGGTATGCGGGCGCTTATGGCCAAACCCTCAGGCGAAATTATTGAGACGCCTATTAAGTCCAACTTCAGAGAGGGTATGACCGTCCTTGAGTATTTCAGCTTCCACCCACGGCGCAAGAAAAGGCCTGGCAGATACCGCCCTGAAAACTGCAAACTCCGGTTATCTGACAAGGAAACTGATAGATGTTTCCCAGAATGTCATTATAACCGAGCGCGACTGCGGAACCCTCCAGGGTGTGACAAAAAGTGTTGTCAGCAGCAGCGAGGAGATAAGTCTGCCCCTTTCAGACCTGATAGTTGGAAGAACCGCTCGTGACAATATCCGAAATCCTATTACCGACGAAATGATAGTTCACGAAAACGAGGTGATTACTCCGCAGATTGCCGCCAAGATTGAAGAACTCGGCATCGATGCTGTACGCGTCAGAAGTCCGCTCACCTGCGACTCACCCTTTGGTATTTGTGCTAAGTGTTATGGCTTCGACCTCAGCACCGGCCTCCTTGTCGAGGAAGGAACAGCGGTTGGCATAATTGCCGCACAGTCCATCGGAGAGCCAGGAACTCAGCTAACACTCCGGACGTTCCATACAGGCGGCGTAGCCTCCAGAGCGATTCTTGAATCGGACCAAAAGGCATCGGTAGAAGGAAAGGTACAATTTAGGAATTTAGTTAAAGATTTGGACTATGTTGAAAACCCGGAACCAAAATTTGAATGGCAAGAGGAGCCATATGATTTAACTTCTATTAAAAGTGATAAATCAGAGGACAAAAGACCAATTAAATCACGTTTTATTGTTTTGAGACGATATGGTGAAATATCTATTCTTGATGAAAAAGAACGCGAACTTGAAAAATACAAAGTATTATACGGATCCCATATCATAGTGGAAGATGGACACCAAGTGAAGGCAGGACAACGCCTTTTTTATTGGGACCCGCATAGAATACCAATACTTGCTGAAAAGAATGGAAGAATTGCCTTCGTCGATATCATTGAGGGCGAAACTATACGTGTTGAGGAAGAACGAAAGGGGCAGGCAGGAAGGCCTGTTGTTATCGAGCATAAAGGTGATAAGCATCCGCAACTGATTGTCGAAGGCGCAGACGAAAAAATTCTCGATGTCCATTATCTGCCGGCAGGGGCAAGAATTGAGGTTAATGAAGGCCAGCCTGTTCAGGCCGGTCAGCTCCTCGCACATCTGCCCAGGGCTATGGCCGGAACTCAGGATATTACCGGCGGCCTGCCAAGGGTCACTGAGGTCTTTGAGGCCAGAAAGCCTAAAGACCCTGCCGTTATGGCCGAAATTAGCGGCAAAGTCGAACTCCGAAGCGATAAAAGGCGGGGCAAAATGACTATAATTATTCGCTCTGAAGAAGCTGGAACCGGAAAGACCATAATGGAAAAGGAGCACCATGTTCCGAGGGACAGGCATCTTAATGTTCACGCCGGTGATTATATTGAGGCTGGCACACCACTCACAGATGGGCCCTTGGTCCCTCACGATATCCTCGCTATCAAGGGCGAAGAGATGCTCCAGAGATACCTCATACAAGAGATTCAGAATGTATATCGTTCACAGAGTGTCAATATCAACGACAAGCACATTGAGATTATTTGTTCCCAGATGATGCGTAAGGTTGAGATTGAATCGGTCGGCGACGGCGCATTTTTGCCTGGCGAGGTTGTGGATAAATTCCTTTTCAGGGAAGAGAACAACCGTCTTGCGGAATCAGTCAAGATAACAAAGGTTGGAGAGACTACAACTCTTAAGGAAGGCCAGGTAATCAGCAAGGCCGATCTCGCCAAGGTTAACGAAAAAATTGAGGCTATCGGTGGTGAAACGGCTAAGGGGACAAGGCCTCGGCCTGCAACCGCAAAGACGATGCTGCTGGGTATAAGCAAGGCAAGCCTGTGGTCGGAAAGTTTTTTGGCGGCTGCCAGTTTCCAGGAGACCACAAAGGTATTGACAGGAGCGGCAATAGCTGGTAGAAAGGATGAATTGTGCGGCCTGAAGGAAAATGTTATCCTCGGCCATTTGATTCCGGCGGGCACCGGCTTTAAACAGTATTTGGATATGAAAGTCCAGCATCTTGTAAGCGCTCCGCTGCCAAAGGAATTTGCCGAAGTAAATCTGGCCAAAGAGGCCGAAGAAAAGGCAGAGGCGGCCGTTAAGGAGGCCTTGGGCCTGAAATAACTTAAAACTAAAAACTAAGGAATAATTATGCCAACCATAAACCAGTTAGTGAAAAGACCGAGATTGAAAAGAAAAGGTATCAAGCGGAAATCCGACATCACAGGCAGCCCTCAAAAACGCGGCGTCTGCCTTATAGTTCGAACAATGACACCGAAAAAGCCTAACTCCGCATTGAGAAAGATTGCCAGGGTCAGGCTTACTGACGGAAAGGAAGTAACTGCGTATATTCCGGGCGTCGACCATAATCTCCAGGAACACAGCACTGTCCTTATCAGGGGTGGAAGGGTTCGGGATTTGCCGGGCGTTCGTTATCATATTATCCGTGGCGTCCTCGATTGTGCAGGCGTCGCTAATCGCAGACGGAGCAGAAGCAAATACGGAGCAAAAACCCCCAAGTAATTTAAAACTAAAAACTCAAAACTAAAAACTTTGGTATAACTATGGCGAAAGTAAAAAGAACAGGGTCGCAAATACAGCTAAAGCCGGACGCAAGATACGGCAGCAAGCTTGTAGGCAAGTTCATCAACTGCCTGATGTTGAAGGGCAAAAAAAGCATCGCTCAGCGAACTTTTTATGAGGCGATTGCTATTGTGGCCAAGCAGGTCAAGGACGCAGAGCCCCTCAAGATTTTTGAGACGGCCATTGAGAATGTAAAACCGGTTATGGAGGTCCGCAGCAAGCGAGTTGGCGGCGCAAGTTATCAGGTGCCTATGCAGGTTAATACAAAAAGGCAGATGTCCCTGGCGATGCGATGGATAATCGATGCTGCCAGGTCGAAAAAGGGCAAGCCTATGAACAAAAGGCTGGCGGCAGAACTGCTTGATGCTTATAACAGGCAGGGCGGTGCGATGACCACCAGAGAGAACGTCCATAAAATGGCTGAGGCCAACAAGGCATTTGCACACTTTGCGTGGTAAGCAGTGGAGATTAAAACTGCCGCGTTCTGTTGAAAAATAGGCGTGGCAGTTTTTTTATTTTGTTTAGCCCCAACTTTATGTTGGCTGTTGCAGAAAAGGAAAAAATGTCTGGCGATTTGAAAAATATCCGCAATATCGGGATTATTGCACATATCGATGCTGGCAAAACGACCGTCTCGGAAAGAATTCTGTATTATACCGGCAAAATTTACAAAATGGGAGAGGTTCACGACGGCACCGCCGTGATGGATTATCTCGAGGAGGAGCAAAAAAGAGGAATAACCATTACATCGGCGGCAACAAAGTGCCCCTGGAAGGACTATCAGATAAACCTGATTGATACCCCGGGGCATATTGATTTTACCGCAGAGGTGGAAAGGTCCCTGCGAGTTCTCGACGGGGCTGTAGTTGTCTTTGACGGCAGCGAGGGCGTCCAGGCCCAGAGCGAGACCGTCTGGAGGCAGGGCAGGAAATACAATCTCCCAGTTATCTGTTTTATCAATAAAATGGATAAGACCGGCGCCGATTTTGAAATGTCGCTCGCAAGTATCCGCAATAAACTGGCGGCAAATCCAATCGCAATGGAGATTCCCTGCGGCTGCGAGGATTCGTTCTCGGCTGTTATTGACCTCGTCACAATGCGGGCAGTATATTACAAAACCGAGCAGCTGGGGGCAGACTTTCGAGGACAGGCTCATACCGGAAAACTTGATTCAAATCGCCCAGCAATACAGGCATCAGATGCTCGAACTCGCCGCTGAATACGATGATGAGCTGATGGAAAAGTTTGTCCACGACAAATCCGTAGATGTCCCTATAATAAAACGCGCCGTCAGAAAAGGAACAATTGCCTGCAAGCTGCAGCCGGTCTTCGTCGGTTCTGCACTCCAGTATATCGGCATTCAGAAATTGCTGGACGGCGTCGTCGATTATCTTCCGTCGCCGCTCGAAAAACCTGAAATAACAGGACATAAACCGGATAACAAGGATAAGATGGTTTCAATTAAGTGCGACAGGAAGCTGCCGCTGGTAGCTTTGGTCTTTAAGGTTGCGACGGATTCGCACGGCGACCTCGATTATATCAGAATTTACCAGGGAACATTGAAGTCCGGCAGCAGGGTCATTGTCGCCAATCGCTCCGTTAAGGAAAATATCACTCGCCTTTTTGAAATGCATGCCGATGAGAGAATCGCCCTTGAGTCAGCCGCGCAGGCGATATTGTTGCGGTTGTGGGGCTCAAACGAGGCCCTTACAGGCGATACAATCTGCGATACGCGGCATCCGGTCTGTTTGCCATCCATTACATTCCCACAGACGGTTATCAGTATGTCCATTGAGCCGAAAACAGGAGCCGATAGAATGAAATTGTCGGATGCCCTTGCGGCGCTGCAAGAGGGAAGACCCCACATTTGGATGTAAATTCGACAGCGAGACAGGACAGACCATTATCAGCGGGATGGGCGAGCTGCACCTCGAAATTTTGCAGAACAAATTGACGAGGGAAAAGAATGTTGACATCAGGGTGGGCAGGCCGAAGGTGGCGTATAAAGAGGCGATTAGTGCCGTTGCCCAGGCCGAAGGCAAGTTTATTCGCCAGACAGGCGGCCACGGACAATACGGCCATGTGGTATTGAGGGTGGAGCCGATTCAGACAGAAGAAGGGAAATGGAGCAGGGAGAACGAGTTTGAAAACAAAGTAATCGGAGGAACGGTTCCGAGGGAATATATCGGTGCGGTGGAAACTGGAGCGATGGATGCGCTCGGCAGCGGCGTTATTGCGGGTTTTCCTGTCGTTGGAGTTAAGGTCGTCCTCCTCGATGGGTCGTATCATTCGGTGGATTCATCTGACCTTGCCTTTGAACAGGCTGCCGTCTTGGCGGTGGAGGCGGCACTCAAAAAGGCTGACCCTGTCCTCTTGGAGCCTATTATGAGGCTCGAAATCGAGGTGCCGGAACAGTATTTTGGAGCGATTCAGGGCAATTTGATGAGTAGGAGAGGCCTGATAACAGATAGCCGTGCGCACGCCAATTTGCGAGTGATTGAAGCGAAAGTGCCTTTGGCGGAGATGTTTGGCTATTCCAGCGAAATTCGAAGCCTCTCCGCAGGCAGGGGAACATTTACAATGGAGCCTTTCAGTTATGAACTGCTCCCCGACCAGCTTGCAAAAAAAATTGTAATTTAGAAAAAAATCTTAGAAATATTCGAAAAAGGTGCGTTTTTAGTCTGGTTTGCCTTTTTTAGAAATTTTTTATTTAAAATTTTTCAACGTTTTTGTTGACAAATAAATTTTTTATTGCTAAATTCACTATTTTTCAGCCTCAGCGAGCAAGGTCAGGGATGGCTTGCGCAGGAACAATAGTTGGGCTGTGGCATATCAATACTACATGGATGGCTGTTAAGTTGTTGGGCTGTTCCGAAGTTGAAGGAATTCAACTTCGGCCTATGCTCGAACCATTAAGGAAGGTAGGTTTATCGGTTAGAAAATGGGTTGTTAAAAGAGAAGAATTGAGCTAACCGGTGAACTCAGGCCTCTCCTGCCAATTGCCAATAAGGTAAGTTGGGTAAATCGAATAAAGCGTTGGATTTTATCTCAAAAAAACAGGGATAAATCAAAACTTATGACAACTGAAACAGGGAAAATAAGGATACGGATGGAATCGTATGACCATCGCTCGCTCGATGCATCCGCAAAAGAGATAGTCGAGCATGCACGCAGGACCAATGCGAAGGTTAGCGGCCCAATACCGCTGCCCACGCGGATAGAAAGATATACTGTCTTGAGGAGTCCGCACGTCGATAAGAAGTCGCGTGAGCAGTTTGAGATGAGGACGCATAAACGGCTGATAGATATTTACGAGGCCAACGCCCGAACGGTAGAAGTTTTGAACAGGCTTGTAGTACCGGCGGGCGTGTTTGTTAAGATAAAGGCATAAGTACCAATTTTTAGTTTTAAGTTTTAAGCTTCCTTAATTATGGCGATGTTGCTTGGAAAAAAAGTTGGAATGACGCAGGTCTATGACCCGGCAGGCAAACTGCTGCCTGTCACGGTCATACAGGCTGGTCCCTGTCCTGTTTTGCAGGTCAAGACAAAAGAAACGGACGGGTATAATGCCTTGCAGATGGGCTTTGACGATGTTAAAAAGTCGCGGACCAAAAAGCCTGCCGTAGCTCATGCGAAAAAGGCGGGGGCGACTGCAAAAAGATTTATCAGGGAGATGAGGCTGCTGGATGGTGACCAGCCGCAATTTAAGCAGGGGGAGGCAATAACCGTTTCGGTATTTTCTGAAAATAATTTTGTCGATGTTATCGGCGTGAGCAAGGGTAAGGGTTTTCAGGGCGTTATGAAGCGATATAAGTTTGCAGGCATGCCGAACTCGCACGGAACGGAAAGGAAGCACCGCTCACCTGGTTCAATTGCAGGCTATGGAACAGACCGTGGTCACGGCGGCGATATAAAGAAAGGCAAGCGAATGGCCGGCCATATGGGGCATTGCAGGATTACCAGCAAAAATCTCAGAGTTGTTGCGGTTCACGCAGGGGAAAATCTTTTGGTACTGATGGGTTCGGTGCCGGGGCCGGAAGGCGGTTATGTCGTCGTTAAGACCGCAAGAAGGGGATAGTGAAAAAATAGAATTAAGTATTAAGAATACAGAATGTGGATTTTTTTATAAAGCGGGAATAATAAATGATAAGTTTGGCTATATACAACAGAGATGGCAAAGAGGTTGAGAATATAAAAGTGGACGAGGCCGCTCTCGGCGGCAGGGTTAATTATCAGCTTCTCAAGCAGGCTATTGTGATGTATCACGCAAATAAACGTGTCGGAACCGCTGCCACGAAGAATAAATCGTTGGTGGAGGGCTCAACGAGGAAGTTGTACAAACAGAAACATACCGGAAATGCCAGGGTTGGTCAGGTAAGGACGGCCAAAAGGGTCGGAGGCGGCGTTACCTTTGAAAAAAAGCCCAGGGATTTCAGCAAACGGATGCCCCAAAAACAAAGGAGACTGGCAGCCGGTTCAGCGGTCCTCGAGAAGCTCCTGAATAATAACGTTCTCCTGCTCGATGAGCTGAAGATGAAAAAACCTAAAACATCTGAATTTGCAGATGTCCTCGATAATTTGAAGATAAATCGTAGCTGCCTTGTGATGATTGCCGCTCCTGACGTCAATGTTTATAAGTCGGTCAGAAATATTCCGAAAGTGTCAGTGATGCCCGTTTCGCAAATTAACGCCGGCGATGTGTGCAATCACAGCAAACTCTTGTTCACGAAAGAGGCTTTTTTGAACCTTCTCGGAAGGGACAAAGAGGCGGGAAGTTAGATTTTTTTCTGAGTAAAAGTGGCCTGTCCGCCTTCGGCGGATTTGAGCAAAGTCGAACCGATATGGAAAAATATAGTGTGGTAATTCGGCCGTTGGTCACAGAGCAGAGCACGCATCTTGCCAATGTGAAAGGTGCGTATGCCTTTGAGGTAAATCCTAAGGCCAACAAGATTGAAGTAAAACAGGCTATAGAAAAAACGTATAACGTGAAGGTAAGAAAAGTCCGGACCGCCAATCGCATAGGCAAGATTCGTCGCAGAGGCCGTATGTTCGGCCAGAAAACGAACTGGAAAAAGGCGATTGTCTATCTGGAGAAAGAGTATCATATAGATTTGTTCTGATTTTTGCAGAGGTCGGCAGCAGGTTTTTTGGGTATTTTTTATATTTTTTGGTTTTCGCAAAGGACGGCAGTTATGGGTATTAAGGTTTATAAGCCGACGAGCGCGGGACGGCGAAACAGTTCGGTCAATGATTATGCCGAGTTGACGGCGTTTGTGCCGGAAAAGTCGCTTTGTGTCAGAATAAAAAAGTCAGGCGGCAGAAATCATTCCGGTATGACGATGGTCAGGTTCCGTGGCGGCGGCGCAAGAAAAATATATAGAATAATTGATTTTAAACGAAATAAAGATGGCATCGCTGGAAAAGTGGCCACCGTTGAGTATGACCCAAACAGAAACTGCTTTATTTCGCTTGTAAATTATGTTGATGGAGATAAGAGATATATCTTGTCGCCGTTGGGGGTGAAGGTTGGCGAAACGGTTGAAAGCGGCCTATCCTGTGAGCCGAAGACCGGCAATGCGATGCCCCTTGAAATGATACCTGCCGGTCTGGAAATTCATAATATAGAAATGATTGCCGGGCAGGGCGGCCGATTGGTGCGGTGTGCCGGCAATGCTGCGAGAATTGTTGCAAAGGAAGGCGGCTGGATAACAATCGAGCTTCCCAGCGGCGAGATGCGAATGGTTCGAAAAGAATGCAGGGCAACCATCGGAAGATTGAGTAATCCCGACGACCAGAACGTAACGTTGGGAAAGGCCGGCAGGTCTCGTTATCTCGGCAAAAGACCTCACGTTCGCGGAAAGGCGCAGAACCCCGTCTCCCACCCAATGGGCGGCGGCGAGGGACGCTCTAACGGCGGAAGGCACCCCTGCTCCCCAACAGGCGTCCTCGCAAAAGGTGGAAAAACCAGAAACCCCAGGAAAAACAGCAGTCAATGGATTATCCGCAGACGCAGAAGCACCAAACAGGGGCAGCAGGTTTTATAAAAAAATCAAAAATCAAAAATGAAAATTGTGGAATGATAAGTTTGGAATCGTTTTTTAATCGCAGTTTGGCGCAAAGAGGTTTTAAGAAAATGCTCGACTGTGTAATTGAGGTATGGTATGGGAAGGTCGTTTAAAAAAGGACCGTTTGTTGATGTCAAGTTGTTTGCCAAGGTCAACAAACAGATAGAGGCAAGAACAAAAGAGCCTATAAAGACCTGGGCAAGAAGATGCACGATAGTTCCGGAGTTTGTCGGCTTTACCTTTATGGTGCATAACGGCAGGATGTTCCTCAAGGTCTTTGTCACCGAGGATATGGTAGGCCATAAGCTCGGTGAGTTTTCAATGACAAGGGTATTCAGAGGACATTCAACCAGGAAGGTAGAAACCACCGAGACAGCGGCGCCAAAGCGATAAGTATTAGAGATTGACTATGTTAAGTGCTGAAAAATTAACTAATGTCTGTGCAGACAATAAGATAACAGTCGAGCAGCTCGCTGGGCATCTTATGCAGGCTGGTTTCACCAGGAAAGAGGCGATAGCGGCTGTTCGAAACTGGAAAAAAGGCCTCTTTAAACCACTGCCTCGAAAGGCAGATATCCAGAACCTCGCCGCAGGACTCGGTGTTGAGGTAAACCGGATATCGCAATGGAAGTCTTCTTATCAGTATGCCCCGGGTTCGCCCCGAAAGGCCGGCTTAATCAGATCTCTGATTGTCGGCAGGACCGTCCAGGATGCAATGGATATTTTGAAGTTCACACGCAAAAGGGCCGCAGCAATGGTGGATAAGGTTCTCAAAAGCGCTGTTGCTGATGCGGATGAGCAGCAGGCAGATGTTGACAATTTATATGTCAGCGATGTCCGCGTAGATGATGCCGGCATAAGGGTAGGGACAAAACGCTTTCGTGCCAAAGACAGGGGCAGAGCGCATTCGATTTCGAAAAAGGCCTGTCATATTACAGTAACAGTAACAGAGGAATCCGCTACTTTGATGGCGCATAAATAGAAAAAATAGTTGAACTGAAAGAGACGGATTGTTTTATGGGACAAAAGGTATCGCCAATAGGTTTTAGAACCGGAATAACCAGGGGCTGGCAGAGCGTCTGGTTCGCTCCGAAGGCCACCTACGGTGAGTTCCTGGTCGAAGACCAGAAGATACGTCAGTTTGTTGATAAGAAATACAACCGTCAGTTGCCGAAGGGCGCCGTGTCCCATGTTGAAATAGTGCGGACACGCAACGAGGTCAAGGTGATGTTGTACAGCGCACGACCAGGCATAATCATTGGCCCGAGGGGCGGCGAAGTCGAAAAACTGCGCGAAGAGCTTGAGACTCTTACCGGACGAAAGGTTACGGTTAATGTCACAGAAATTAAGGAGCCGGACCTTGATGCGATGCTGGTGGCGGAGGCTATTGCCGAACAGTTGACTAAAAGGGCGGCTTTTAAGCGGGCGATGAAGCAATATTGTGAGATCGTGATGAACGCCGGCGCCAAGGGTGTAAAGATTGCATGCGGTGGTCGTCTGGCGGGGTCGGAAATAGCCAGAAGAGAAATGGTGAAAATGGGCAGTGTCCCCCTGCATACACTCAAGGCCAATGTGGATTATGCTACTGCCACCGCGGCGACGACTTATGGGTGCATAGGCATAAAAGTCTGGATTTATAAGGGTATTTTTGGAGAAGAAACAACAGAGCCGAAGTTGCCCCGTAGCAGCAAGCGAGGCCGGTTCCCAAGACGCAACGCACCGGGCAATTTTAGGGCAAATGAATCAACGCCCTCAGGCCGCCGGGAAAATCAGGCAGAACCCGAACCCACGACTCAGCCAGAGCCTGGTGCGCCCAGACGTAGTAAGTTTTAAGTTGAAATATGGATTTTAGACATAATTATTTGTTTTTTGGATAAGTGAGACGTTCAAAGGGTTTGTTGCTATGGCAATGATGCCGAAAAGAGTTAAATACCGTAAGAGCCAGCGCGGCAAGATGAAGGGCAATGCTTCGAGAGGTAATTTCGTTGCGTTTGGCGAATACGGGCTGCAGGCCCTCGAGACAAGCTGGGTCACCGCAAAGAATATAGAGGCCGGCAGGGTCGCAGTGACTCACCATCTGCATCGCGAAGGTAAGGTTTATGTAAGGATATTTCCCTATAAGCCCGTCAGCAAAAAGCCGCTCGAGACCAGAATGGGCAAAGGAAAGGGCGAACCGGAGATTTGGGTTGCCAGGGTCAGGCCGGGACAGGTCTGTTTTGAGGTTGGTGGTGTCACTGAGGAAGTGGCAAAGCAGGCCCTCTCGAGGGTCGCCCAGAAAATGCCGATTCGCTGCAGATTCATAACAAGGAGACATACGATTTAAATCCGGCAGAAGCGGAAATTTAACAGAAGACAAAGAAGGTTGCTAATGAAGGCCGAACAATACAGAGAAATGAGTGTCGAGGAGCTTGTTGACATGCAGGATGAGTTCAGAAGAAAGCTCTTTGAGATGCGATCGCAGTCCGTCACGGAGACGCTGGAGAATTCGAAGAGCATATGCAATACAAGGCGCGGAATAGCCAGGATTTTGACCGTAATACAGGAAAAAGAAAATAAGCAGTTAAAGAAAGAGTAATAATGCAGCAGGAAAAGAGCAGACAAAAGGAAGCCGTGGTGATTGGCAGGACCGGCAACAAAAGTATCAAGGTTGCCATAGAATATGCGTTAAGACATCCGAAATACGGTAAATTGATGAGGCGCAGAACCGTCTTTGGCGTTCATGATGAGCTCAACAAGGCAGCGGTCGGCGATGTCGTCGGAATTGCGCAGTGCAGGCCTTACAGCAAATTGAAGAAGTGGCGCCTCGTCAACGTCATTAAAAAGGCCGTTGCCAGGTAAAGCGGTGCAGGAACAGATAAGGGGTAACTGAAGTGATTCAGACGCGAACAATGCTCGATATTTCCGACAACTCGGGAGTGAAGATTGCGCAGTGTGTCAGAGTGCTCGGCAAAAATACATCCCGACGCCGCAACAGCAGGTCGAAGGCAGCAGTCGGCGATGTCGTGTGCGTCGCCATAAAAAAATGGCTGCCGACCTGTCAGCTCGATAACAAAAAGGTCCATCGCTGCGTCATAATCAGGACCAGACATCCTGTCAGGAGGACTGACGGCAGCTATGTGAAATTTGACAGCAATGCTGCGGTTATTATTGACGCCGAAGGAAACCCCGTCGGCACTCGCATCTTTGGCGCCGTTGCCAGAGAGCTGCGAGGAAAAAATTTTATGAAGATTATTTCCCTCGCAAGTGAAGTGGTTTGATATGGACAGGTAAAAGATAAAATGACTCGACATATAAAAAAAGGCGATACGGTACAGATTATTACAGGTGACGATAAGGGTGCAACAGGCACTGTCCTGCGACTGATACTGAAAAAGGGCAAGGTTGTGATTCAGGGGCTCAATACCGCCACCAAGCACGTTCGGCCATCGAGAAAAAATCCTCAGGGCGGCCGCGTGCAGGTCGAGCAGCCGATAGATATAAGCAATGTCCTGCCGCTCAACCCGAAAACCTCTAAAGGAACGAGGGTGCGTTTCAAAATTGAATCGGACGGCGTCAAAAAAAGAGTCGCCGCTGACGGAACTGAACTCGGCTTTGTTGTAAAAAAGAAAGGTTAATTTGCTTTGTAAGGCGTTTGTCAGATAAAAACTATGGCCAGATTAAAAGATTTATATAAGTCGAAGGTTGTCCCGCAATTAATAAAGGATTTTGAATACGGCAATCCAATGGCGGTGCCGCGCCTCGAAAAAATTGTCGTCTCAATGGGCGTCGGAAAGGCTGCTCTGGATAAAAAATTCCTTGAACTTGCTAAAAAAGACCTGATGATGATTACCGCCCAGATGCCTTTGGTCTGCAAGGCCAAAAAGAGCATCTCGAACTTTAAAGTAAGAGAAGGTCAGGAGACCGGCCTGAAGGTGACGATTCGCAAAAAACGAATGTATGAATTTATGGACAGATTCATCAGCCTCGCGATACCGCGGGTAAGGGACTTCAGAGGCCTTGACCCGAACGGCTTTGACGGCAGAGGAAATTACTCAATGGGCCTTAGCGAGCAGACCGTTTTTCCGGAGATAGATACCGCCAAGGTTGAGTTTCAGCAGGGTATGAACATTACTTTTGTTACGACGGCACGAACCGACGAAGAAGCCAGAAGGTTGCTCACGCTCTTCGGAATGCCGTTTAAGGTGCAGCAGGAAAAATAATCGTCCTTTTTTCAGAGAAATGAAGTTCGCAGGGTAAATGAATGTCGACCAAGGCATTGGAAAATAAGGTAAATAAAAAACCCAAGTTCAGGGTTAGACAGTATACCAGATGTGAGCTTTGCGGCAGGAGCCGGGCTGTCTACCGAAAATTCAGAATTTGCAGAATCTGCTTTAGGAAACTCGCCAATGAGGGCAAGCTTCCAGGCGTGCAGAAGGCCAGCTGGTAAGTTTGGATTTGGGCCCCAAAAGGCAAAAAGAACAAAAAGGAAAGGCAATATGAGTTTTTTTAATGACCCTATAGCCGATATGTTGACCAGGATTCGAAATGCCCTGAGGATACGCAGCAGCAGCGTTAATATACAGGCCTCAAAGGTTTGTGAGGGTGTGGCGGCTGTCCTCAAAAGCGAGGGATACATACTCGATTACGACAGAATCGATGATGGCAAACAGGGTATATTAAGGATAGTCCTCAAGTATGATGAAACCGGCCAGCCCGTCATTGACACCATAAAGAGGGTTAGCAAGCTCGGCAGAAGGGTTTATTCCACAGTTGATAAGCTGCCCCATGTCTTGGGCGGAATGGGTATATCTATTGTTTCAACGAGCAGAGGTGTGATGAGTGACAGGCTTTGCAGACAGGTCAATATCGGCGGCGAGATTCTTTGTACAGTATATTAAATGGTATTTTTATGAGTCGAATAGGGAAAAAACCGGTAGCAATACCCACAAGGTGTAAAGGTCGAGCAGAGCGGGCAGACTATTAAAGTCAAAGGCCCGCTCGGCGAGCTTTCCCTGAATTGTCATCCGAAAATAAAGGTAAAAATTGACGGATCCGTCGTTCATCTCGAAAATGAAAATCGCTCCGACAAGTTTGCCTGCCAGCTGCACGGAACTATGAGGGCTTTGATTGCCAATATGGTAGAGGGTGTGACAAAAGGATACCAGAAGCGCCTTCTCGTATTTGGCACCGGATATAACGTCAAAGTGCAGGCCGACAAGTTAATCCTGCAGGTCGGTTTTTGCTCACCTGCTGAGGTAAAGATTCCCAAAGGCATAAAGGTCAATATTGAAACAGCCGCCACAAAGGGCGATGAAGTGCCCGCCGCCTTTGCTGTAAGCGGCGTTGACAAGGCTGTTGTCGGACAACTGGCGGCACAGATTCGCAATGTCAGCCCCCCTGAGCCTTATAAAGGAAAAGGCATTCGTTTTGCCGACGAGCATATCAGGAGAAAGGTTGGCAAGTCGTTCACCTCCGGTGCGGCAACGTAGGGATTTCTGTAATGGAATTATCAATTGTAATTTGTACTTGTGTAATTTGTACTTGGCTTAGGGCATAGCTGAATGGAAAAAACAGACGGTATAAAAAAAGCGATAGCCAGACGCAAATATCATGTGCGAAAGAAGTCGTTCGGAACGGCGGACAGGCCGAGGTTGTCGGTGTTTCGCTCCAACAGGCATATTTACGTTCAGATTATTGATGATGTTGCAGGCCTGACTCTTGCCTCTGCAAGCACCCAAAGCAAGGCGTTGAAGCCGCAACTGACCAAAACCGGCAACAAAAAGGCGGCGGAGACCGTCGGCGAGGCGATTGCCAAACAGGCCACCGGCGTCGGAATAAAGTGTGTCTGTTTTGACCGAAACAGGTATAAGTATCACGGCAGAGTTAAAGCCCTTGCTGATGCGGCAAGAAAAGCAGGATTGGTTTTTTAGATTAATCACTGGAGAAGCAAATTGGCACAAGATGCTATCAGGATAATCGAACAGCAGGAACGTCTATTAGAGGATACGACGGTAAAAATATACCGCAGTGTGAAGGTTGTTAAGGGCGGCCGTCACTTCCGCTTTGAGGCCCTCGTCGTCGTCGGCGACCATAATGGCACCGTCGGCATCGGCTATGCAAAAGCCAATGAGGTCCCCAATGCCGTCGAGAAAGGTATCAAGGATGCAAAAAAGTCTTTGAATAAGATACCCCTCGATGGAAGGACTATACCGCATCAGGTGATTGGTAAATTTGGTTCAACGAAGGTTGTTATATTGCCGGCCAGCCCCGGCACGGGCGTTATTGCCGGCTCCTCCGCCAGAGCCGTTCTCGAACTTGCTGGCGTCCAGGATGTGCTTACTAAGGTTTACGGAAGTACAAACGCTAAAAATGTGGTAAAGGCCGCGATAAACGGACTGTTGAAGTTGCATAGCAAAGATATGGTCGAGGCCAGACGCGGCGTCGAAATAAAAGTGGTAAAAAGGTGGTGATTGTCAGATGTCGATTACTCAGATTACATCGATAGCAGGCAGGTATAAAAAAAGAAAACGAATAGGCAGAGGGCCCGGTTCCGGCCACGGCAAAACCAGCACAAAGGGCCATAATGGGCAGAACTCCAGAAGCGGCGCTCCTACATTGGTAATGAGGGAAGGCGGACAGATGCCTCTGTTTAGAAGACTGCCTAAACGCGGTTTTAATAACTTTAATTTTGCCGTTCGTTTCAGAATTGTCAACGTCTCCCAGCTCGAAAAATTTGATGACGGCTCCGTCGTCGGTCCCGAGCAGCTCGTCGTTGCCGGCTTGATTGATAATACTCGGCAGAAGGTCAAAATCCTGGGTGACGGTGATCTCACTAAAAGCCTGAAAGTGCAAGCTCACTCTTTCAGCAGGAACGCAGAGCAGAAGATAACGGCTTGCGGCGGCAATGTCTCCGTCCTACGTGGTAATGCAGCAAAGTAATGAAAGGGTTCTCTAAAGGAAAATATCAAAAAAGGCGCTGAATAAGGATGCTTCGAACTGTAGTTAACATATTTAAAATACCGGATTTACGCAGCAAAATTTTATTTACCTTGTCGATGCTGATCATCTTCAGGGTTGGCTCGCATATCCCGGTGCCTGGTTTTCGATATGAGCAGTTAACCCAGACCAGCGGACCCGGCAGTGAGGGGGCACTAGGCAGGGCTGTCGAATATATGCAGATGCTCACCGGCGGTATGCTCGGCAGATGCACCTTGTTTGGGCTCGGCATTATGCCTTATATCACCGCCTCCATTATTTTGATGCTCTTGGCAGAAGTCTGGCCTGTATTGAAAAAACTCAGGCAGGAAGGTCAAGCCGGCTATAAGAAAATTAATGAATATACACGATATCTGACCGTGATTGTCTGTATTATTCAGGCGATGTTTTATATAAAGTATTTTGCCTCTTCTGGATTGACTTATTCGGGTATGTGGACGCAGGCCCTGATTATGGGTATCATCGGCATGACCGCAGGGACGGTCTTTTTAATGTGGCTCGGTGAGCAGATTGATGAATACGGTATTGGAAACGGTATCAGCCTGATAATTATGGCAGGTATTATCGCCAGACTCCCCTGGGCAGTCCAGGACCTCGCCAGACTGGTTAAATTTAATGTGGCCGGTTCAGAGACCGGCGCCATCGGACCAGGAAAGCTGATGTTTCTGGTGGCCTGTTTTGTCTTTATCGTTGCAGGCGTTATCTTGATAACGCAGGCACAAAGACGAATTCCGGTTCAGCAGGCCAAACAGATGAGGGGAATGAAAATGTATGGCGGACAGAGGCATTATCTGCCCCTCCGCGTCAATCACGGCGGCGTAATGCCCATAATCTTCGCCTCCAGCTTTATGATGTTTGTCCCTGTGATAACCGGATATTTGAGAAGTGCTTTTGAAAGAGGAGGGAAGGTCGGCTTCTTTACAGACCTCGCACAGGCATTCCAATATAATGGATACGTATACAATGTTATGTATATGATATTGATAGTCTTATTTGCTTATTTCTGGGTTTCAGTTCAGTTTCAGCCGAAGGATATGGCCAAGAATCTTCAGGATTCAGGCAGTTTTATCCCAGGCCTTAGGCCGGGGCGCAGAACCGCGGAATACCTCGAAACCGTTATGGGAAGGGTCACCTTCTATGGCGGCTCTTTTTTGGCGATTATCGCCGTTGTCCCTGATATGGTGACAACTTCGCTCGGCATACCGTCACGCATCACAAACTTCCTCGGCGGCACAGGTCTGCTCATTGTTGTCAGCGTTTCGCTGGATGTGGTTCAGAGAATAGAGGCTAATCTTCTGATGCGTAGTTACGAAGGATTTAGTTCAAGCGGCAGGATTAAGGGGGCCTATGCATGAAAATAGTTTTACTTGGACCTCCAGGTGCCGGCAAAGGAACTCAGTGTAAAAAAATTGTTGAATGGTTCGGCATCCAGCATCTCTCCAGCGGCGATATTCTCCGCCAGGAGAGGGCAAAAGGCACCGAACTCGGAAAAAAAGCTCAGGACTTTATGGATTCAGGCGCACTTGTGCCTGACCGGATAGTAGTGGAAATGATGACCGGTGCAATAATGAAGGCGTCAAAGAAGGGATTTGTGCTGGATGGTTTCCCAAGAACCATCAATCAGGCCCGCAGGCTTGATGAATCGCTCGCAAAAGCCGGCCATAAAATTGATGCAATCTTGAATCTGAAAATTGATGACAAAATTATTGTAAAAAGAATTACAGGGCGAAGAAGTTGCCCCAGTTGCGGCGCCGTTTATCATATTGAGAATATGAAGCCCAAAAAGGACAGCCTCTGCGATAAATGCTACGCTGCTCTTACCCAGAGGCCGGACGATACCGAAGAGGTGTTCGCCAGCAGGCTCAAAAATTATTATGAACAGACCGCTCCTGTGATTGATTATTACAAAGCCAATAATACCGTCTATGATATTGATTCCAACAAGGATTCTGATGAGGTTGCTGCGTTGATGTTTGAAAAACTCGATGCGTTGTCGAACGCAGAAAAACAGGCGCGGCGATAAGCTGTGTGCTAAGTAAAAAGAGATTTATTGTAAATGGCTATAACGTTGCGAAGCCCCAGAGAAATTGAGCTGATGCGAAAGGCTGGCAGTGTTGTAGCAAAAGCTCTTTCAAAATTAAAAGAGGCTGCCGAGCCCGGCGTAAATACCGCTCATCTCGACTCGCTTGCCAGACAGATTGCAGCAAAGGCAGGGGCAGAGAACTTATTCTTTGGCGTTAGAGGGTCTACATCGAAACGACCCTTTCCCGGAGCAATCTGTGCGTCGATTAATGAGCAGGTCGTCCACGGAATACCGTCAGAGTCGGCGGTCCTGCGGGATGGCGACATCTTGAGCATTGATTATGGCGCACGACTCGACGGCTATTGTGCTGACGCTGCGGTAACGATTGGCATCGGCAAAATATCCGAGGTCAATTGCAGACTCCTGCAGATTACAAAAGGTGCTTTGGATATTGCGATTGAACAGAGCTAGGCCGCAGGTTAAGTGGAGTTCGATTGCAGCAAAGATGCAGCGGTTTGCTGAGTCGGCAGGTTTTTCAGTCGTCAGAGAGCTTGTCGGACACGGCATCGGACGGCAGATGCATGAAGAGCCGCAGGTGCCCAATTTTGTCGGCAGCGACCTGCTCGAAAATGACTTTGTCCTCTCGGAAGGGATGATTCTGGCGGTCGAGCCTATGATAAATGTGGGAACAAACGGCATTCGGACGTTAAATGATGGCTGGACGGTCGTCACCAGGGATGGAAAATGTTCCGCTCATTTTGAGCATACTATAGCGATAACAAAGGGCGGCTGTGAAATCCTGACGAAAGAATAAGCAGGGCCGCGAAAACGAATACGCAGCTTTGTTGACTGCGAGGCAATATGGCGAAAAAGGATGCGATAAGGTTGCAGGCGAAGGTGCTTGAGGCGCTGCCTAATGCGATGTTTAAAGTGCAACTCGAAAATGGCCATCAGGTCCTCGCTCACGTGTCGGGCAAGATGAGGATGAATTTTATCCGCATTTTGTCGGGCGATACTGTTGTCGTCGAATTGTCGCCTTATGATTTAAATAGAGGCCGAATAATCTTGAGAAACTAAACCGTTGAATTGGTAAATATCTTAAAAGGCGATTGAATTGCGATGAAGGTCAGAAGTTCAGTAAAACGAATATGTGAAAATTGCAGGATAGTCCGCCGCAAGGGCGTTGTGCGTGTGATTTGTTCGAACCCTCGGCACAAGCAGCGGCAGGGCTGATGAATTGTTTTCTTGTAATGTAGACTAAAAAGGAGCTGTTATGCCGCGCATCGTAGGCGTTGATATTCCGGATAAAAAGGCTATATGGATTGCTTTGACCTATATTTATGGCATCGGCAGGCATACCTCAATTGAAATATTAAAGGAGGTCAAGGTTGAGCCGTCAACCAGGGCTAATAAGCTCTCCGAAGACGAGCTCAGCCGAATAACGCAGGTTATAGACCGCAATTATCTTGTCGGCGGACAGCTCCGAAGGGAAATGTCCCAGAATATTGCCAGACTCAAGGAAATTGCCTGCTACAAGGGCTTGCGTCATAAGAAAAATCTGCCCGTCAGGGGGCAGCGGACAAGGACCAACGCAAGAACCAGAAAAGGTCCCAGAAGGACCGTTGCCGGAAAGAAGAGCGTCAAAGAGACTCGTGGCTAAAAGGATATCTTTTTATGGCGAAAACTACAAAGCGAAAAGTAAGAAAAAATGTTTCAAAGGCCATTGTGCATATCAAGGCAACCTTTAACAACACCTTGCTGACGGTCACCGATGCCGATGGCGATACGATTTGCACGGGTTCCGCAGGTTGTGTTGGTTTTAAGGGCTCGCGCAAGAGCACGCCGTTTGCCGCACAACAGGCCGCTTTGCGATGTGCCAATACTGCGATGAGGTATGGCGTTCGAGAGGTTGAGATAAAGGTCAAAGGCCCCGGTTCAGGCAGGGAATCGGCCATTGCTGCGCTGCAGCAGGCGGGATTGCGTATCTCTTCGATAGAGGACATTACGCCCGTGCCGCATAACGGTTGCAGGCCGCCGAAAAGAAGAAGGGTATAATTTTATTGGAGATGGATAAATCCGATGGGTCGTTATCTTGAATCATCGTGTAAGTTGTGTCGCCGTGAGGGCATTAAATTGATGCTCAAGGGAATCCGGTGTGAAACCGCCAAGTGTCCCATAGAGAAAAAACAGAAAAACGTAGCACCCGGAATGCACGGCTGGCGAAGAGGCAGAGCAAGCGAGTATGGCGTTCGACTCAGAGAAACACAGAAGGTAAAAAGATTCTACCGCGTTACGGACAGGCAGTTTATGAGATATTTTCATCTCGCTGAAAAATCCCGCGGAAACACAGGCAAAACCCTTTTACAATTGCTTGAACGAAGGCTCGATAATGTTGTTTATAAGCTTAACTGGGCGCCCTCACGAAAGGCGGCAGGGGAGCTGATTGCACATGGTCATATTTATATTAAGGGCAGAAAGGTTGATATCTGCAGCTTTTCCGTAAGCGTTGGTGACAAAATTGCGGTAAAGAATTCCCCCAAGAGTCTCAAAAAAGTAAAGCAGCAGCTGGAAAGCAATCCTAATTTTACGGTTCAGAGCTGGCTTCAGCTTGACAGGGAAAGACCGGAAGCCGCTATCGTGGCCCTCCCGGGAAGGGACGATGTTCAAATCCCTGTCGAAGAGCAGCTTGTTGTTGAGTTCTGTGCAAGGTGATAGAGACAGTTAAATCGAAATTTGAGGTTGTAAGGCGGCATAAGGCAGCTCTTCTATTGTTTCGCTTTACATGTAGCACCTGATTCAGGAGGCAAATATGCGAGTTACATGGCGTGGTTTGGAATTGCCGACTCATGTTCTGCAGGATGAGGCACTATCAACCGATAAATATGGCAGGTTCTTTATCGAGCCGTTCGAGAGGGGGTTTGGAACGACCATTGGGAACAGCCTCAGACGTGTTTTGCTTTCCTCCCTCGAAGGCAGTGCCGTCACCAGCATAAAAATAAAGGGAGTTAATCACGAGTTCACCTCCATAAAAGGCGTTATGGAGGATGCAACCGATATTGTCTTGAATGTAAAAAGTCTTGTGGTCAGACTAAATGCCGATGAGCCTAAAATAATGAAGGTCTCGGCAAAAAAGGCCGGCTCTGTCACAGCAGCGGACATCGTTGCTGACCCCGCAATCGAAATAATCGACAAAAATGTCGTCTTGGCTACCTTGACCGAAAACGTTGCTTTTGAGATGGAAATGGTCGTCGAGAAGGGTAGAGGTTATGTCCCTGCTTCCGAACGGGAGGCTGTCTTGGACCGGTTTGAACAGGAGATAGGCAGGATAAGAGTAGATGCTCTGTATTCGCCTGTTATTAGAGTGCGATATACCACCGAGGATACGCGTGTCGGGCAGAAGACCAATTATGACCGCTTGATTATGGAAATATGGACCAACGGCGTAGTTAGTCCGGAAATGGCCTTGGTTGAGGCAGCCAAAATCTTGCGCAAGCATATCAACTCATTTATTCAATACTTTGAGATTGGTCAGGAAACGATCGCCCAACAGCTTCCAGAGGCAGAGGAAAAGAAGGAACTGCTTGTTGATGCCGACTTTGCAAAAAAACTCGAAATGCCTATTGTGGAGCTTGAGTTGTCGGTGCGCGCGAGCAATTGTCTTGAATCCGCGAAGATTGAAACGGTTGGACAGCTTGCGAAAATGACGGATTCGGATTTGCTCAAGATTCGCAGCTTCGGCAAGACCAGCCTCAGGGAGATACAAAGGAAATTGGCAGATATGGGCTTGTCACTCGGCTTGACCGATGCGGGCAATTGATTGTTAAAAAGTCTTTGAGACGTGTTTTTTTAGATAGTCGATTTAAGAGGTATAAAAATGCGACATAGAGTAGCAGGGCGGCAGTTAAGCAGAGACACTGAACATCGGATAGCGATGCGCCGCAATATCGTCGCATCACTTTTTGAGCATGAAACGATTTCGACAACTATAGAAAAGGCAAAGGAAATAAAGCCCTTTGCAGAGAAGCTCATTACCCTCGCCAAAAAGGGAACATTGGCGGCAAGACGCAGGGCGATTGCAATACTCGGCAACCGTGATATTGTCAAAGAGGAGAATAGAGAGCTTGTAAAAAAAGGTACGGTCATCGGCAAACTGTTCAGCGACATCGCACCTCGCTTTTTGGATAGGCCCGGCGGATATACGAGAATTATAAAGCTCGCCAAGAGAAGACTGGGCGATAATGGCCGGCTTGTTCTCCTCCAGCTTGTCGGCAAGGAGGAAGGCACAAAGAAGGAACGAAAGGCAGCATCGAAAAAGGCGGCAAAGTACACCACAGAAACAAAACAGAAGGACGCCGCAGAACCTGCACAAAAGGATACCGCCAAGGCTGAACCAAAAACGAAAAAACAAGCCCGGAAGAAATAAAAGAGAGTCTCAAAGGATTGGCCCAATGAGTGCGGACGACTGCATTTTCTGCAAAATTGTTTCAGGGCAGATACCGGCGACCATAGTCTATCAGGACGATATGATTGTTGCATTTCTCGATATCGGCCCTGTAAGTGATGGTCATACCCTCGTTGTTCCAAAACAGCATATCGACAAATTCGATGAATGCACGCCGGAATTTTTGGGCCAAGTTTGTTCTCGCCTCGGGAAAATTGCCGGTGCAATACAGAAGGCCCTTGCCTCTGACGGCTATAATGTCTTGTGCAACAACGGAAGGGCCGCAGGGCAGGTCGTCAGTCATCTGCATTTTCACATAATCCCCAGAAAAACTGCCGACCACGTCTTTGACCGCTGGCCCTCTTACAAATATCCGCCCTGCGACGCAGAAAAAATCGCCGACAAAATCCGAAATTGCCTCTGATTTTATCTCTTGAAAGAATATCTTTTTGTGGTATTCTATCTGTTGTTTGAAAATAACGTGATACGCATCACGATATACGCTTTACGAAAATTGACCGCGGGGTAGAGCAGTCTGGTAGCTCGTCGGGCCCATAACCCGGAGGTCGCAGGTTCGAATCCTGCCCCCGCTATTCTATCTTCTTCCTGTCAGTGCCTTGTCTTTGGCAGCATTTCTTATTTCTTTGCCCTTGCTGTGCAATACAGCCAGATGGCTACGGCGAAAATCAATATGATGCCGACAGAGATGTTAAAATAGTTATTTGTGATTATATTGGATAGAATATTGCTGATTTGCTGCGGCACAGGCAGCCTCGCAATCCTTTCAGGCGTAATTTTCAAAACATCGATGCTTCCCGAAATGGCAATAGGTATTGCCAGCAGGATGCCCAGCAGCGACTCGCCTGTGATAAAACCAGACGCCAGCAGGATGCCTCGCCTGTTGCCGGTCTCTACCATTTCGGTTGTGGCATCGCGTTTTTTATTGCTTCTGGCGACAAGAAAACTTATTATGCCCCCTGCGAGTATCGGCACTTCAAGTTCAAGCGGCAGGTAAATACCGATTGCTACTGCCAGCACCGGCGTTCTGAAGCTGCTGCCTCTGCGTATCAGGTACTCGTCGAGTATTATCACTGCAATTGCAATAGCAGCGCCGATTATTACAAAAGCCCACGGCAGTTTCCCCTCGAAGACCTGTTTCGAGACGGCCGCCATAAGGTTCGCCTGCGGCGCAGCTAATGCCTTAAGTTCACTTACAGCCGAGCTGTGACCTTTGAAACCGTAGGCCCTTAAAAGGAGCATCAGGACCGGCGCTATGACAAAGGCGGCGGCAACTGTTCCAACCATCTCGATTACCTGAAGTTTCCACGGCGTGTTTTTGATGATGTGGCCTGTTTTCAGGTCCTGCATTGTATCGCCCGCTATCGCAGCGGCGCAGCAGACCACCGCTCCGATGATTACTGCTGCCGGCGGCCCAGTTTTATCAGCCCTGCCCATCAGCACTAACAGCAGCAGCGACGAGAGCAGGACTGTTGCAATAGTCACACCTGAGATTGGGTTGTTTGATGAACCCACAATACCTGCCATATAACCTGCCACAGCGGCGAATAAAAAGCCTGCGAAGACCATAATAATTGCCATTGGTATCGCAATGGTAAATTTGCCTACGAAGAACTCATAGACAAAGAATATCGGCACGATTGATGCAATAATCATAAGAACAGTCCATTTCATCGGCACATCTTTTTCAGTTCTTTCGACAGTTGCAGTCTGGCCGCCAATGGTTTGGTATGCTTTAATTCCGCTTTTGAAGCCTCGCAGAATCGAGCCTCGCAGTTTGAAAACTGTCCACAGACCGCCCACCAGCATCCCGCCTACCCCGATATAACGGGTCTGGCTGCTCCAGATTTGTTTCGCAAAATCAATGGCGGGCAAAAGTCCGCCGTCCGTCACAGGCCATTTTGTAAGCCAGGCACAAACGGGGACAGCCGCAAGCCAGTTGATTACGCCGCCGATAAACATAAGGATTGCGGTGTTTAGTCCGACGATGTAGCCCACCGAAATGAGAGCGGGACTTAGGTTTGAACCGAAATATGCAATTGAACCGCCTACCTTTCTTGCACCGGCAACTATTTCGCTCCACAGCCCCAGACCTGAAGACCCAAGTTTGAATGTCGCACCTGCAATGGAAGCCTGCACGAGGTAGCGAATTTCGGCGCCGCCTTGATAACCCGATTTGAGGACTTCAGCCGTTGCAACACCTTCCGGGTAAGGAAGTTTATCTTCCACTATCAATGACCTGCGTAAAGGTATTGTAAATAGAACGCCCAGTATTCCCCCCAGCCCCGTGATTATCGTCACCCACCAGAAATTGAAATCCTGCCAGAAGCCCATTATTACAAGAGCCGGCAGTGTAAAAACTGCCCCAGCCGCCAGCGACTCGCCCGCAGACGCCGCCGTCTTGATGACGTTATTTTCGAGAATGTTGCTGTTTTTGAACAGCCTCAAAATTCCCATTGAGACGACCGCCGCTGGTATCGATGCCGAGACAGTCATTCCGGCAAATAGCCCAAGGTATGCATTTGCCGCCGCCAGAATAATTGATAGAACCGCACCTAAAATTATCGCCTTGACGGTAATTTCCGGCAGCGGATTGGATTGCTGTTCCATTTTAATTTGTCCCCGGCTGACAGGAAAAAATCTTTTTACTGAACAAACTGCCCGACAAAATATTTTGCGGTCAGTTTTTCTCCTGTGGCACGCTCAATCATCGTATTCCATTCATAGACCGCTCCGGGTTCAAAAACTTTCTGCTTCAGGTAGTTGCCGACTTCCTTGTGATTGACGTAACTTGTTCCTTTATTCTTCAAGACTTTGGTGGCAATCCGGTAATGAAGCTGCGAGGCCAGAAGCTCACCCATCACGTAATTGTGATAATAGCAGGGCGCAATGGTAAAATGTATCTTCGCCGCCCAGTCGGGACTGTTGCGGCCCGCAGGTTTTTGGACGAACTGGTATCTTTCAACCATATTCCACCACAGTGCGTTCAAATCCTGGTCAGGGTTCGCATAAAGCTGCTTTTCGAAGTTATACATAACCATTGCCCACCGTGCGAAAATCAGTTGTTTGAGCTGGGCATATTTTTTACAGGTTTCTTCGATTCGCCCTTTTTCCTCTTCAGATAAGCCGAGCATATCCTTCATCCACTGCGCATCCCGGCTTAATCTTCCGAAAAGCATTGCAATTGCTTCGGTGGTGAAGATGTGCGCCGGCTCGCGAAGCAGATAGGGGACTTGTGCATTTTTGTATCTGTCGTAGACCCCATGGCCGAACTCATGCAGCATTGTTTCCATCCAGTATTCATTGTTTTTAATGTTGCACAGAACCCTCACATCGCCTTCCTTGTCGATGTCGGTGCAGAAGCCGTGCGGATTTTTGCCGTCACGCTCATAAAGGTCGCTCTTTTCGAGGATTGAATCTATCGGCAGGCCGATACTATCGTAGAATTTCGCCGCAAGCTCCTTGACGTCTTTCGCCTCATAGTATATGTCGAGGCCGATTTGATAAACCAGAGGGCTTTCCTGGAAAAACGGGTCGTGATAATGCCACGGCATAAGGTCTTTGACGGTTACTCCGCAATTCGACGCCAGCTGCTCGTCAAGTTCGCTCTTCATTTTTTTGAAAGGCTCTGCCGTAAGTTTATCCAGCTCGTCGAATATCTTGTCCACTTCCTTTACATCCTGTTCCGAAAGCGCAAGCGACATCGTGTGATAGTTGTCAAAGCCCACCCTGCGGGCCGCCTCGTTGCGAAGTTTGACGAGCGTAATAAGGTCGCCCGCAACAATCTCGCCCACCTGCTTGCTTGCCTCCCACGCCTTTTGCCTTTTGGCTGAATCTGTTGCCTCCTTCAGGATTCCCCTGATTTCATTGTCCGTCACCTTTGTGCCGTCTATCGAGCCGCGGAATGTGCTGAAGTTTTTTTCAATTGTGTTGCCCAGTTCGACAATTTTTTTCATCAGCTCCGGGTCAATCTGGTTTTCAAGGTAAGCGTTGTAGAGTCTGTCTAACTGGCGGGCAAGCAGTTTATCTTTTACCTGCCTTGATTCTTTGGTTTGTTTGAGGTATGCAAATTCGTTTGCATCACTGTAGATTTTCCGCAGTTTCAGCTCGAGCTCGCTTACCTTCTGATAATCAGCCTCTTTGCCGCTGTTGGCTGCCGTCCAGTATGCCAGATTTGTCTCCTTGACCAGAGGTTTGACAACTACCAGATGCTTGTTGATGAATGTGTCCAATTCTTTCTCCTGCGTCTTGCTGCGGCAGCTCGGCAGAACAAGAATCGCCGCCGAGAAAATTAAAATAGTTCGTAAGGTTTGCATGGAAAAAACCTTTCAAAAAAATCCGTTATATTTTTTGTTGTTTTCAACATTCGCATTAACTTGTTTTTCGACAGCGTCCTTTCTGTTTTTGGAATTATAATACGGTATTGGCAGAGAGGTCAAGAAATATAGATTAACAAACTTCTTGAAAAATTAGGAAAATAAGTTATTTTCTATTGGTTCGGCCGAGTGGCGGAAAGGCAGACGCTGGGGACTTAAAATCCCCTGCCCATAAGGGCGTGTGGGTTCGATTCCCACCTCGGCTATTTTTTGTCTGCCTGTGGTCCGTCGCCGGCGGAAGCCGCCTTGTCGCTGTATCCTATAGTTTTAGGAGTGCAAAATGGCAAAGAAAAAGCCGAAACTTGCTGATATACCAAAGCCGAATCTATACCGTGAAATCTTTCCATACACCGAATTTCCGAGAATTACCTTTGAAAAGGAGACAGTGCCTTTCAATATCCCGGAAAAGATTTGGATAACCGATACCACTTTTCGCGATGGCCAGCAGGCAAGACCCCCGTATAAGCCCGAGCAGGTGCTTCGGATTTACGATTTGCTCCACGCAATCGACGGCGACACCGGCTTGATTCGGCAGTGCGAGTTTTTCCTTTATGCGAAAAGAGACAAAAAGGCCGTCGATTTGTGCCGCAGCAGGGGATATAAGTATCCTGAGGTCACCGGCTGGATTCGGGCCGTCCCAGAGGACTTCAGGCTCGTCACCGAAATGGGCCTTCAGGAAACCGGAATCCTGACGTCCGCCAGCGACTACCATATTTTCCTTAAGCTCCGCAAAACCCGCTCACAGGCTCTCAATGCCTATCTCGACATCGTCAGGGCGGCGCTGGATAACGGCGTTATTCCGCGCTGTCACTTTGAAGATATTACCAGAGCGGATTTTGATGGCTTCGTCCTCCCCTTTGCAGCCGAGCTGCTTGAACTTTCAGAGCAGTATAAAAAGCCCGTAAAAATTCGGCTCTGCGATACCCTCGGTTTTGGACTCCCCTGGCCGGCTGCCTTGCTGCCTCGCAGCATTCCAAGACTTGTTGCAGGCCTCCGCAAAATCGGCGTGCCCCCTGAATACCTTGAATGGCACGGGCATAATGACCTTCACAAGGTCCTCGTAAATGCGACAACCGCCTGGCTCTATGGCTGCTGTGCAGCCAACGGCTCAATCTTCGGCGTCGGCGAACGAACCGGAAATTCCCCAATCGAAGCCCTTGTCATCGAACATGCTCAGCTCAAGGGATATATTCAAGGCGTTAATTATGCCGCCATAACAGAGCTTGCAGAATACGCCTCCAGGGAGCTCGGTTTCAAAATACCGGATAATTTTCCTCTCGTCGGTAGAGATTTCAATGTCACCAGGGCCGGCATTCACGCCGACGGACTCCTCAAGGACGAGGAAATTTACAACTGCTTTGACACGCAAAAGCTGCTTGGTCGGCCCGTCTCCGTTGCCATTACCGACAAAACCGGAGCAGCCGGTATAAAGCACTGGATTGAGTCCCGCTTTCTGATTGAGATTCCAAAACATAATCCCCGCATAACGAAAATAAAAAACCGCATAGATGATGAGTATGCGAATGAGCGGTTATCAGCCATTTCAGATGACGAAATGTTTGAATGGATGAAGGATGCTTTTGGCAATGATATGCCCTCTCCACGGTGATTTCGCTTTTCTGTAAAGTCTTACAAGGATGCTGCGATATTATGCAGGAAAATAACCACAATATAAAGGCGATTATCTTTGACCTCGGCGAAACGCTGCTTGCCTTCGGAAGAGTCAATGAAAAAAAGGTCTTCTCCAAAAGCGCAGGTTTATCATACCAGTACCTCCTTGGTCTCAACCAGCCTGTCGGCGGTTACAGAATGTATTGCTGGCGGAATTTGGCAAGCCTCAGAATTCGCTACTGGATTTCAAATCTCACCAACAGGGATTTTGATGCCCTCGATTTGCTCAAAAAGGTCAACAAATCCCTCAAGCTCGATAGTCAGCAGTGGGAAGAGCTGTTTTGGCTCTGGTATGAGCCTTTGAGCAGGCTCGGGAAAATAGAGGCTGATTTGATTGCAACACTTTCAAAACTCAAAGCCCTCGGCCTCAAACTCGGCATCCTTTCAAACACAGTTATTCACAGCAGCTCCATAGAAAGGCATCTGCGGCAATTGAAGATACTGGATTTTTTTACGGTTAGACTTTATTCTTACCAATTTGGGTTCCGAAAACCCGATATTCGCATATTTCAGGCCGCTGCCGAAAAAATGGGCGAACTGCCTCAAAATATCCTCTTCGTCGGCGACCATATAAAGAATGATATTGAGCCCGCACTAAAAGCCGATATGAAGGCCGTCCTCAAGGCCGCCTATACCAATGACGGCAGAAAAATCCCAAAGGGTATCCGCAGAATAAATAATTTGTCGGAACTGCCCCCTTTGATTGATAACTTATGTGCTGATGCCATTTAATATATAGTCGTTTATATTTAGCCCCCGCATCCGCCTGCGGCGGACAAGAGCGGGGGTATGATTGTTTGAAAAATAAAAACATTCGTTTGTTCTCTGTTATTCCCGCGAAGGCGGGAATCCAGACCGTAAAATTGTTTGATAAATTGAAACGTCACTGGAAAAGAAAAGATGAAAAATCAGGTAGCCCAGGTTGCTTTTCAAAAATGTATAAACCCGAATTGTGGTGCGGAATTTGATGTTTCACAGGTCCTTTTCAAATGCCCAAAATGCGGCGCCCTGCTCGATTGTCGATACAACTGGGATAAAATCCCCATCCCGAAAAAATTGAGCGATTTTAAAAAACGCTGGTCGACCAGATCCGCCGCAGGCGGACTCGACCTTTCGGGCGTCTGGCGATTCAGAGAGCTGCTGAACTTCTGCGACGACAAATTCAAGGTCACCATCGGTGAGGGACAGACAATCCTCCAGCAAAGTGACGAGGTTGGCAAATATGTGAATATGAAAAGCGGCCGCCTCCACCTTCAATATGAAGGCCTCAATCCTTCCGGCTCATTCAAGGACAACGGTATGACCGCCGCATTTAGTCACGCTAAAATGGTTGGCGCCAAATCTTGCGCCTGTGCTTCCACGGGAAACACCTCCGCCTCAATGGCCTTATACGCCCACAGTTGCGGCCTCAAAGCTATTGTCTTTATCGGCTCCGGGAAAATTGCTTTCGGCAAGCTCAGTCAGACAATGGATTATGGCGCTAAAACCCTCCAGATTCTCGGCAATTTCGATGACTGTATGAAGCAGGTGCAGGATGTTTGCACAAACCTCGGCCTTTATCTGCTCAACTCCCTCAATCCCTTTCGCCTCGAAGGACAAAAGACCATTATCTACAGAATTATCGAACAGCTTGATTGGCGCCTGCCCGACTGGATTGTTGTTCCCGGCGGAAATCTCGGCAATTCCAGCGCTTTCGGAAAGGCTTTTATGGAGCTGAGGCAATTGGGCCTGATTGATTACATACCGCGCCTTGCCATTATTAACGCCGCAGGCGCGAACACCCTCGCCGAGCTTGTAAATGAAAAGAAACTCACCTGGAATAATGGCCGGGTTAATCAGAGTGTTATTGATGAATATTATTCTGATATGACCGCGAGGAATTTTCGCCCTTCTACAATTGCGACGGCGATTGAGATTTCACGCCCCGTTAATCTCAAAAAGTGCCTGCGGTCAATCGATATTTGTAACGGCGTGGTATTGTCTGTAACCGACGAAGAAATAAAGGATGCAAAGGCAGTTGTCGGAAAATTCGGCATGGGCTGTGAGCCGGCCTCTGCCGCCAGCGTCGCAGGCCTCAAGGCTCTTATTGCTGACGGCACAATCGCTCCTGACCAGACGGTTGTCTGCATCCTCACAGGGCATTTATTAAAAGACCCCAATCTTACCGTCGATTACCACGCAAAAAACCAGGGCCGATTCAGCAATCCGCCCATCGAAGTGCCAAACGACCTCGACCAGATAATCAACCTTATCAAATAATTTTTGTTTTTTATATTCAGACCATCCTATTTATATATTGCAAAAACCTGCGATGATAAAACCTGTCGTTAAAGCGATACTTCCGACAGAGTGTAAAACGATTGTTATTTTGTTGGCCCGAACCTCGCCCGGAATAACCAAATCCTTTTTATTGGCGGCCTTCATTGCTGCCGCTGCCAGCGGCATTGTAAAAAGATAAAACAGACCCGCAAAGATTGTATCCTCGTAAAAAACCAAAGCAAAAGCCAATACATAACTTAATGCGAGCGTCAGCCTGTAAACCCAAATGGATGCTGCTTCGCCGAAACTTACCACCAGTGTTCTTTTATTGACGGCGGCATCGGCATCTCTGTCCGGAAATTCGTTTATAAGTATCACCAGAAAAATCAGCATCCCAACTATAACTCCTGGCAGCAGAACTGTTAAATCAACTCTTTGTGTTTGCAGGTAATATGAGCCGGCTACCGGCAGCACTCCAAACAGAAAACCGATTACAGTTTCGCCGAGGCACCGGTAACCGAGCTTCATAGGCGGCGCCGTATAGAAAAATCCGCCTACCAAACCTGCCAGCCCGAGAATTAAAATAAAAATGCTCCTTGTCATATAAAGAATAACAACGCCGATTGCCGCACCGATAGCCAGACAGGTCAGCGACAAAATCAATATCGTTTTTGCCGGCAGAATTTTTTCCTGGATGAATCTGCTGCCGCCTGAAAATGGCGTCAGATTTTTATTTCCCTCGTCGTTGCCGGATATGTGGTCGAAATAATCGTTGGCTAAATTAGCCCCGCTGTGCAAAAACATTATTGCAAAAAGGGCGAGCAGAAATAATACCGCATCGAACCGCCCGCTTTCGGCAAAGCCTGCCGCCGTTCCAACCAGGACCGGCGCCGCACTTGCCGTCAAGAACGCAGGCCTCGCCGCTAAAAACAGCGTAACAATTCTAAATTTTTTATCTTCTAAATTTCCCACCGCCTTTGTTTATTCCCAGTTCACCATTCACCATTTATCATAATATTTATCAATTACCATTTATCATTTTCCAAACGTGCCCATCTTGTGTCCGGAGCCGATTGTATAAAGTCTCTTTTTGAATCTTGGGTTTGTGTAAGATGCGACGACCTGCCCGAGAAAAATTATATGGTCGCCTGCCTTTATCTCAGAAAAAAGTTTGCATTCAAAATTGGCAACTGCATTGTTGAGCAAAACCGAATCTATCACTTTTGTTCGGCTCGTCCTGCATTTCTTGAATTCGGCAAATTTGTCGCAGTCCCTGCCAGAATGCGACCCGAAGAAAAGGGCCGCCTCCGCCATTTGCGAATTGGGATAGCAGATCGTAAAACATTTTGACTGCCTGATTGTTTTTATTGAATAGTGCTTTCTATAGACGGCAATTGCCATTAACGCCGGCTCGCTCGATGCAAGCATCGTCCAGCCGAGCGTCACAGGGTTCGCCCTGCCGTTCTTGTCCTTTGCTATGGCGATGACGACCTGCTCCGGGTATCGCATCTTAATCGCTTTTTCAAAATCAGTCTTTTTTTGCATTGCGAGTCTCCCAAAATTTCTTTATATTTGTTCTCAATGGTTTTCTGCTGCAATTATATGTTTGGCGATTTTTTTCACAAGGAGAATTCGATGGGAACAAGCGGCTTTATCGGCGGCGGAAATTTAGAAAGTTCAAAAAGCTATACTACAACACTGTAAAATTCGAAGCACGAAATCTGAAGTTCGAAACAAATTCGAAATTCAAAATCCAAATGACCGAAACGGCCACTACCAGACTACCGTCGTTTTGGACATTTAAATTTTGGTCATTTGATATTGTTTCGGATTTTGATATTCGGATCTCGGATTTAACGTTATTTACGCCAGAGGGTTATGGCTCTCGAGGGCAAATATGCCAAATAGAGCAAAAACAAACGAATTCGATTGTATAGTTATCGGGGCCGGCCACGCAGGAGTCGAAGCTGCTTTCGCCGCTGCAAAAATCGGGGTCAAAACTGCTCTTATCACGATAAGCAAAGACTCAATCGCCCGGATGAGCTGCAACCCGGCTATCGGCGGTCTTGCAAAAGGACAAATCGTCCGCGAAGTCGATGCACTCGGCGGGCTTATGGGCTTGGCAGCAGACGCCACCGGAATCCAGTTCAGGATGCTCAACCGCTCAAAAGGCCCCGCTGTCCAATCGCCGCGCGCACAGACCGACAAATTCAAATACTCGCAATGGATAAGACAAACCCTCGAACAAACCAAAAACCTTACAATCATCGAAGCAATGGTGACTGATTTAATCGCAGAGAAAAACCGTATAAAAGCGGTGGCCTGCTCGGATGGGACTATTTATCCTGCCCAAACGGTTATAATAGCAACCGGCACTTTTCTAAATGGGATTATGCACATCGGAAGAGTTCAATTTCCGGGCGGCAGACTCAATGAACCTGCAAGTGTCGCTCTTTCAGCAGCACTTCTAAGACTCGGCTTGAAAGTGGGGCGACTCAAAACCGGCACACCGCCGCGACTCGATGCCTCAACCGTCGATTTCGACAAATGCCAGCTCCAGCCGGGCGACGATGTGCCTGTACCATTTTCATTTTTAAATGACCGAATCGACCGCACGCAAATTCCCTGCTGGATTACATATACAAATGAAAAAATCCACAAACTGATTTCTGATAATCTCGACCGCGCGCCGCTTTACACCGGCCAAATCAAATCCATAGGCCCCCGGTACTGTCCGAGCATCGAAACCAAAATCGTCCGCTTCGCCGACAAAAAACAGCACCAGGTATTTCTCGAACCGGAGCAGGAATCTGTCGAGACTATTTACTGCAACGGCATCAGCACATCCCTGCCGAAGGACATTCAGGAGAAAATGCTCTCCCTGATGTGCGGTACCGAAAACGCCCGCATCATTCATTACGCCTACGCCATCGAATACGACTATTGTCCGCCGATGCAATTGCAGAACAATCTCGAAACAAAACTGATTGAAGGCCTGTTCCTCGCAGGTCAAATCAACGGCACCAGCGGCTACGAAGAGGCCGCCGGCCAGGGCATCATCGCCGGCATCAACGCCGCTCGAAAACTCCAAAATGCAGAGCCTCTTGTTCTCACCAGAGACCAGGCCTACATCGCCGTCCTTATTGACGACCTGCTCACAAGGGAAATGACCGAGCCTTACCGTATGTTCACATCGAGAGCCGAATATCGCCTGTCGCTGCGGTCGGATAACGCTGACCGAAGATTGACTCCAATAGGCAAATCCGTCGGCCTCGTTGACAAAATAAGATGGGCAAAATTCAAGAAGAAACTGGCCGACATTGACAAACTAAGAAATTATCTAACTCAAACCCGCACCGCCGGCTCCAGCCTGTGGGACATCTTACGCCGACCACAAAATACCCTTGCCGAAAAGTTGTCCGACAGCGAATTTGTCAAAGCAGGCCGTTTCAGCAAAGAGGCCATCGATGCGGTAATAATCGACACCAAATATGTCGGCTATCTCGAAAAGCAAAGCAGGCTTGTTGAGATGATGCACATCCTCGAAAAGAAAAAAATCCCATCTGCCCTCGATTACCACAGCATAAGTCACCTGCGGGCCGAGGCAAAGGAAAAACTCTCTGCATTTCGCCCGGCTACCCTTGCACAGGCCTCCCGTATCGGCGGCATTACCCCCGCCGACATAACCGTTATCCAGGTCCACTTAAAGAAATACTTTTAAGATATATTTATGCTGCAATTATCTGACAATATCTACAACAAAAATATCGCAAGAGATAAGCCGAAGTTCAAGGTCTGGCGTTCGGCTGGTCTGCTTCTTACCTACAAATGCAACAATTCGTGCGAATTTTGCTATTACAACTGCTCGCCTCAAAAAGGCGGCCTTATGTCTGAAGATATTTTCATAGGTTCCTGGCAGTCGCTCAAAACCATTGCCGGCCCCGATGCCAAAATCCACATTACAGGCGGCGAACCATTCCTCTATTTTGATTACCTCTGCGAACTGCTCGAAACCGCACAAAAACAAAACCTCGGCCAGGCCGATTGCATAGAAACAAATGCCTTCTGGGCAGATAGCGACATCATTATCAAACAGAGATTAAAAGCTCTCGACATGCTCGGAATGCACAAACTGAAAATCAGCTGCGACCCATTCCATCAGGAATTTGTCGATGTCGAGTTAGTAAAACGATTGGCCAAAATCGCAGCAGATACTCTCGGCCCCAGCCGCATCCTTATCCGCTGGCAAAAATACCTCGACAATCCGGCTGATGCCAAAAACCTTCCAGCAGAACAAAGAAATAGACTGTTTATATCCTCATTAAAAGATTATCCCTGCCGGTTCACAGGCAAGGCAGCAGGAAAAATCGCAGAACTCATAGCCCAAGAACCGGCTGAAGAAATAAAAAATTCAAACTGCAAACAATCCTTTCTCGATGCAAAAGGCGTTCACATCGACCCTTATGGAAATGTCTTCAGCGGAACCTGCAGCGGAATAATTTTCGGCAATATCACACAAACGCCTCTCGAAAAAATCTGGCAGCAATTTCACCCCTCGAACAACAAAATAATTGAAACGCTTTTTAATCTCGGCCCCGCAGGCCTGCTCAAAGAGGCGCAAAAGCAGGGATTTAATTCCCAAAATCTTTACGCCGACAAATGCCACCTCTGCACAACCCTCCGCCAATTCTTCTTCAATAAAGGATTATATAAATCCACCATAGGCCCAGCCGATTGCTACCGTTAACTAAAATTCTTATTGTATATAAAGTTTATGCTCAGAAATATAATCCTTAACCGAAGGACAAACAAGCCCGCTTACATCTTCACCTGCTGCAATCCTGTTGCGAATCCCCGTGCTGCTTATATCTATAAGGGGCGTCTCGATAATATTACACTGCAGCTTCTCAACACGCTCGGCGCCCCGATATCTTTTGAAATCTCGAAAAGTCAGGCCTCTCGAAACCCGCCCTGCACATTACTGCCGGATTACATTCGTCAATCAGCGCGGCTATCTTATACCAGTTGGCAAGCTCATCGACATTATCCGCTCCCATCAGCCAGTAAATTTTAACATCGCTGCCCAAAGCAGCCTTGAAAAACCTGACTGTCTCAATCGTAAAACTCTCGCTCGCTTTCTTCAACTCATAATCGCTAACTTCAAACCTTGCCTTATTCGTGATTGCCAGCCTTATCATTTGCAGTCTCTCTTCATCCGAAGCAACAAGGCCGGCTTGCTTCAATGGAGACTTTTTTGCAGGAATAAAAATTACCTTCTCTGCGCCGATTATCTCCGCCGCCGATGCAGCAACCGTCGTATGACCGATGTGGATCGGGTCAAATGTGCCCCCGAACAATGCTGTTTTTCTTCTGCTCATAAAAAATTTAACAGGATAATTGTGCGTTATTACAAAAAAATAAAATTTTTTTTTCAAAAACTTTCGCCGATAGACAATGTTGAAACCCGCAATTATCTTATACAAAAAGCTTCACGGCCCTGCTCGCAGAAAAATCCGAAATTTAATCCTTGACAAACCATACATCCAATAAGCAGCCTGTTTACTGAACAGGCCTATAACATCAATAAAACGCACCAAAACGCAAAAATACCAAAACATCTCCTTCTCAATAACACCAGCCAATTCAACGAAATTTTTCCTTTAAGCCGACACATCAGACATCTGTCATATAAACTCATTGGGGTAATTTATATACATCATAGACGAAACAAACTGTTATGTAAAATACTGTCAAGTAAAATTTTATGAAGTATTTTTAAACATTTTGACGATAAAATACAACGATGATGAAAAATATTTTTTGTTAACCGCAAAAATTATTTTATCAGAAAAGTGTTCGCTGCGATGTATCGCAGCGAGTAAGTCAGGAAAATAGAAGGGCTTTCAATCTGCCAAAAGGAGAAAAATATGGCAAAGAAGAAAAAAGCAGCAAAAAAGAAAACAGCAGCAAAAAAGAAGAAAAAAAGATAGTTCAGCAATTGGGCTAAGGTTTCTCAATTAAAATTTGGTTAGAAGGTTTTGCTCAATCGGCAAAACCTTCTTTATTTTTACGTTTTTGTGTCTGCTGCTCAATTCCGGGATAGCAATATCTGAATCTTGCAAATTACAGCCTTTCGTTTATACTTCTGTTGGAATTTGTTTTAAAGAAACTGTCGCCCCGATTGGCAATAAAGGATATATGGATTATTTTAATTACAAGAAGGGAAAGTTATTCGCCGAAAACGTCGCCGTCGAAAAAATCGCTAGTCGGCTTAGCACGCCCGCCTACATCTACAGCAAAGCCACCTTCCTCGAACACTTTAAAAGGATAAAACGGGCCTACCGCCAGATCGACACCACAATTTGCTTTTCCGTCAAGGCCTGCAGCAATATCCATATCCTCAAACTTATGGCACAGGCTGGAACCGGCTTCGACGTCGTCAGCGGCGGCGAACTCTTCCGCACCCTCAAGGCCGGCGGCAACCCCAAAAAAACCGTCTTCGCAGGCGTCGGCAAAACCGATTCCGAAATCATCGAAGCACTCAAGGCCGGCATCGCATATTTTAACATCGAATCCGAACAGGAAGCACAAAACCTCATTCGCCTCGCAAAAAAATTCAAACCCAAATCGGTGCCAAAGGCCGCCCTGCGAATCAACCCCGACATCGCATACAAGACGCACGCCTATATAACAACAGGACAAAAAGGGAACGAAGTTCGGCGTAGATTTCAACCTCGCTCAAAAAATATTCGCCGATTACGGACACAATAAATTCGTCAATCTCTGCGCCATCCACGTTCATCTCGGCTCGGGCGGAAAAACAATCGACCCTTATGTCGCTGCCGTCAAAAAAACCCTGCCCTTCATTGACCTGCTCCGCTCAAAAGGGTTCACTATCGAAGCCCTCGACCTCGGCGGAGGCTACGGCGCAGACTACGAATCCGACACTGTTCCTTCCGCAGAAAATTATGCCGCCGGCATCGTCCCGCTGCTCAAACAAAAAAATCTCAAACTCATCCTCGAACCTGGCAAATCCATCGCTGCCAACGCCGCTATTCTGCTCACCCGCGTCCTCTACACAAAACAGAGCGGCGGCAAAAAGTTCGTCATCGTTGACGCCGCTATGAACGACCTGATTCGACCGGCTCTTTACGGCGCATTTCATTTCATCTGGTCTGCAAAGGTCAATCCGAAATTGACGCCGAAAAAACGCCGTCAGGACCTAAAACTCCCCGGCTGCGAAGTAGTTGATATTGTAGGCCCAGTCTGCGAAAGCAGCGACTTTTTAGCTCACGATAGAGCCATCCCGCCTGTAAAAAGAGGCGACCTGCTCGCCGTCTTTACCGCAGGCGCTATGGCTTTACTATGGCCAGCAACTACAACGCCCGCTGCCGCCCGCCCGAAATCCTTGTCACCGGCTCCAAATTCAAAATCATCCGTACCCGCGAATCCTACAATGACCTCATCGCTCTGGAACAATAATCCGTCGCTCAAACTACTTAACAGGTATCTGGCCGGTCGTCCCGATTTTTCACAAACTATTTCGGATTCTACAACGTGCCGGTTTAGTAATCAAATCAGGAATCACTATTTGTTGTTATGTGTTTTAAATCGCGGAAAAACCGTATAAAATATATTGTTAAAAATCAGATTTGTAATTATAGTTACAAATATTAAGGAAATGAAATTTCAAGTATCAAGATAACGTAGTAGTTGAACAATTGATGTTGATGTAGAGGAGGCCAGTATATGTTCGGCAAAAGATGGCGTGGCAGTATTAACATCGTTTGTCCAAAATGTAATAGCATTCTCCGTGGTGCAACTAAAGAAATGATTGGAGACATTGGAGTCTGCCCCAAATGCAAAAGCGAGTTTGTAATTGAGGAACCGGGCAAAAAAGCAAACGATGAATCGTGGAAGGAACAAGCTGTCCCGATATTGGAAGAGTTATCTGTTATGTGGAAAACGAAGGCAAACTCGGAAAAGGATCGTAATCAGCGAAAATATCTGAATAACTTTGTAAACAGAGCAAAGTTATTCTTGAAAGGGCTGAAAATGATCCACAAGATAGTTATTCTTTGGACTGGAATTGGTGTTATTTGTTTGATGTGTCTATTTCCACCTTGGGTTCGGACATTTTCTTTCGAAGGTACGTATTCCAAACGTCTTCTGGGGTATTTCTTTATTCTTATACCTCCATATGGTTCTGTCGAAATCGACTTATCTCGTCTCGGTATTCAATGTGGAATTGTTGGTTTAATCACTATCGGCTTGCTGTATTCGCTGAAAGATAGGAAATAACGTGAAGGTTTCCCATATAACAAAGTGATTTTAAGAAAAGGGGATGGAAAATAATGAGGACAATTTTCCAAACTATAATCTCAAAACTCTCTGCTGCGAAGTTTCGCCATTTTCCTCTTTCGTGTACGAATCCATTGTCTATATCCTATTGGCTATTGGACGTTGGATGGGTATAATAGGCTTTAATCGAAACAGTCACCTATTTTTCATTTTGTTGCTTGGTTTGGGTAGTTGAGGCAAAGATGCAGAGCATAAAAAAAAGGATTCAGACTATATTAACAAGTGTAAAAAGAAAGGTTGTATTATGAACGAAAAGGAAAAATGCTTGAGATGCGGGAGCACTAATACTAAACCCAGTGACTTACAATCAACTGGAAAAATCTACATCCGCCCCAAGGACGCTAAATTATCGGCAGTCCTCAAAAGCGGAGTTCCTGTTGATGCTGTCATCTGCCTCGATTGCGGGCATATAGAATTAATTACAAACCCAGCGGAGGCAAAAAAACTTGTAAAAAACTCCTGACCCTCATCCCAGGCTGGCTTTATTCGGGACATACCGGGCGGAGAAAATGTTCTCATTGAGTTAGCGTAACCGTCCTAAAACGGGTCGTAGTCTTACCTCTCGGCCTCGGTGCAGTGATTTTAAGAAGATGCAAAAAGTAAGAAGAGCAATTTGGGGGACTGTGAAATCAAAATCCTCTTGCCGCTTGGAGAATCGACCTACGAACTCCAGAAGCACCCATTAGCCTGCAGCGCGGAAAGTTTCGATTGAGTTTGTCGAGTCTGTTGTTATAATTGAGCCTTTGACAGAACCGCAGGATAGTGAGACTATTGTGGATAGTCCGCCTTCGGCGGATTGGTTTATTCTATTAAGGATAGAGGCAACAGGTGAAATTTCAGGTCTTTCAGAACGGCAACCCGGCCTACAACTTTAAGTTGTGCGGTGCCTATGTCTTCGGCACAGATGGCGTGGCAATTCGCCGTGTGCGGGTCGATTTCAGGAACGGTTTGATAGAGTGCAAAAAACAGCAGCAGGGGGCAGGCGGTCTTGCGATATTGTGGCCTGTCAGGGGTTTCGGCCGTCTGTTATTGCCGACAACCTGTTTGCCCGAAAGGAGCAGGCCATACAACTTAAATGTTGAGATAGCCAGGGCAAAGTTGATGCAGATTGTCAACAAAAGAGAGGATTGGTCGTTATTGAATGATTTGACAGAGGTTTCCGGCCAGGCTCAGGAGCTTTTTATACGGGCCCTTCAAAATCTGTCATCGCCGTCCGCAGCCTCGACGCTTGCGGATGAATCGCTGGAAAAAGCCGTTGTTTTTTCAGAGAAACTGGCGGTCAAACAGGCGGAGTCATTTTTTAACGCCAAAAGCACCAGTCACGGCTTCAGCAGGGGCTGTCTGGGCTGTCGAATTGAACCGCAAAGGGTTTTCGAAGAAAGATATGTTGACAAACTTATGGAGATGTTTGGATATGTGTCGCTGCCCACCAGATGGGCGGATATAGAACCCGAGAAGGATAAATATGATTTTTCCCTGATTGATTCCTGCATTCAGACCCTCAGTAAAAGAAAGCTCGCTATTTGTGCGGGGCCTTTGCTTTGCTTTTCGCCCGACTGTCTGCCTGCCTGGCTGATAAATGAAAAACCGGACTTCGAAAAAATTCGCGAGAGGGCTTATCAGTTTGTTGTCAAAATGGTCAGCAGATACGCCGACCGAATTCGTTCCTGGATTGTGATAAGCTCTCTGAATATGCTCAACCACTTCGCTTTTAATTTCGAACAGATGCTCGAAGTGACTCGCTCTGCGAATATGGCGGTTAAATCGGTGAGCAACAGGGTGCTGAAAATTGTGGAGATTGGCAATCTCTGGGGCGAATATTATTCCACCCTGCCGAGCTCGATGCCGCCGGTTGTCTATATTGATATGTTAATGCAGAGCGGGATAGCGTTTGACGCATTCGGCCTTCAGCTGCAGTTCGGAAAAAACCAGAGCGGTATGCATATAAGGGATATGATGGAAATATCCGCCACTCTGGATAAATTTGCCCTTTTAGGCAAAGCCTTGTATATAACCGGCGTCGAGGTGCCCAGTGCAGAGGACGATACCGAAGACGGCAAATTGGCGGGCGAATGGCACGGCCCGTGGAGCGAAAGCCTGCAGGGAGAGTGGCTTGAACAATTATATAAAATCGCCCTCAGCAAGCCTTTTGTTGACAGCGTTGTGTATTCGAATCTTGTTGACCATCCCGGCAGCGCCATACCGAGCAGCGGCCTGCTGACAAGCAAGTTTGAACCGAAAAAATCTTTTATAGTGCTTAAAAAGCTTCACGATGCAATCTTCAACAGATAAAAATTCCCATAATTTTAAGGTTGGTTCGGAATAGAAAAGTCGGTATGACAAGAGACCACCAAGACCATTGCTCAATAAGGTTGAAATCTTTGGTTGTTGTGATTTGTTTTAATGTGTTTTTATCAATATTTTTTGCGACAGGGAAATTTTCTAAACCGCGGGCGCTTTTCTTCAGCCTCGAAGACAGGATAAATCCTAACGCTGCGACGTCGGCCAGTCTGGTCAGGCTGCCGGGGATAGGCCGAGCAAAGGCAGAGGCAATTGTGTCATACAGAAAAAAGATTTCCTTTTCCGGCCGGGATGCGAAAGTTTTTAAAGATGCCACCGACCTCGATGACGTTTCCGGAATCGGGCCGAAAACCACAAAGGGTATGCGAAAGTTTCTGAAGTTTGAATGAGAAATTGGCTCTGATAATTATGGATGAATGGCCTATTAGTAAATCTTTGGGAAAGTGCTTTGGAACGGGCGGGCAAATTTTGCCCGAAGAGGAGTATTTTGCCGCCCTTGTTGAAACCGAGCAGGGACTGCAGAGACGGGATTTCTCTTCCGAATACTGGAACGAGAAGCACCCTGCCGTCTATTGTTTCTGGAAGACAAAAATGCCTTTGGCCGACCAGAAGAAAAAAGTGTTTGTTGACGACGATATGCTGATGTCGTTTTTCGAAAGATTATCGACAGAGACCGAGCAGGAGCGGGTTGATTTTAGATTTGTGCTGACGCTGGTTCTGATGCGGAAAAGAAAACTAAAATATGATTCGACGAGAAACGAGAACGGCCGGGAAATTTGGCGGCTGCGGATTACAGGCAGCGACCAATATGTCGATGTCGTAAATCCGCATCTTGACGAGGGCCGGATTGAGCAATTATCGACACAGGTAAGCCAGATTTTGCAGGCGGATTTGTGACCGGCCTGATGAGAATTTTTGTCATAAATTGGATTTGATGGTTTATTTGATGCGAATTTTTCTTTTAACCACCGTTGCGTTGATTTTTCTTGCCGGTTGTGTCGGACCGAAAATTGAAAAATTGGCCGTCTGTTCCGGCAAAGCGTCGCTTGAGGATTCTTTGGCAGCCCTCAATAATCAGGCAGGGCAGATTAAGCCGTTCAGGGCAAGCGGCCAGTGTTTTGCAACCGGCAATGAAAAGGGAAAAAAACATAAAGAGGAGTTTTCTTTTAAACTATGGTTCAATCCTCCGAACGAGCTGCGACTTTTCGGCGACGTCGCCTTTAATGCCCGCGGTCTCGATATCGGCTGCAACGAAACCGAATTCTGGTTTGCCGCAAGGCCCAAAGAGCTCGGCAACAGCTTTTCGTGGGGCAAATGGTCCGAGCAGCGACAAACTCCTCTTGGCAGAATTATTTTGACACCTCTGCTCGATGCCTTTGGCAAAATCACTATCGGCAATCCGCAGGATTGGTCGCTGTCGAATCAAGGGCCTTTTGATGTTCTTACCGAACAATCGCAGGGAAAAATCGTAAAAAAAATTTACATTTATTGCTGTGATTACCGGATAAGAAAAATTGAATATTTTGACGACGAAGGTAATGTTTCAGTCGTCCTCGAAATGAAAAATTACAGGGAAATTTTTGATGGCAGCCTTTTTCCTTCAGAATTGATGCTGCGGGATTTTTACTATGAAGGAAAGGAAGATTTAATCAGAGTCGTTCTTGGAACTGTCAAAAAGTACGACTATACTACTCAAAAGAGAGCGGCCTTTTTTGAGAGACCTACGGATTTGAACGGCTTCGAACATGTTTACAGAGCCGTCGATGGCGGGTTGAATGAACAGGAACAATAAGGCGAGGTAATTTCTATGGCCAGGACAGAATTAAAAAAGAGAATTGGAGAAGGCCTGTTCCTTTTAGATGGGGCGATGGGTACGCAACTGATGCAGCAGGGGATTAAGCCGGGAAGCGGTCTTATTCTGGCTAATCTCGAACACGCTCACGCAGTTTCCGAAATTCACAGGGCATATTTTGAAGCGGGCAGCGATGCCTGTTTAACAAATACGTTCAGTGCGAATCGGTTACGCCCTCAAACGGTACAACCTTGCCGAAAGATGTGTCGAGATAAACCACGCCGCCGCACTGCTTGCGCAAAAAGCCGCCGGCGACAGCAAATATGTCCTCGGTAATCTCGGGCCTACGGGCGATTTCTTGGAGCCGATAGGCCTGTTAAAGCCTGCCGATGTCAAAGCCGTCTATATCGAACAGGCCCAGGCCCTTATGGCCGGCGGCATTGACGGCTTTATCATTGAGACTATGACAGCCGCCGAAGAACTGACGGCGGCAATTGAGGCGGTCAAATCGGTCTGCGGCGAACTGCCGGTCTTTGCCTCAATGTCCTTCGACCCCGCCGGTAAGGCCTTTCGCACTTCGATGGGCGTGGATGTTGAAACGGCGGTTTCAAAAATGGTTGAAGCAGGGGCAGATTGCATAGGTTTCAACTGCGGCACCATACCGGTAGGCGATTATGAGAGATTGGCGAGAGAATTTGCCGCCTTTGCACGGGCTATCGGCGATAACAGGCCGGTCTATGCCGAGCCTAATGCCGGAAAACCCGAATTGCAGGGGTGCGGGGTTGTCTATGGATTGCTGCCGGAGGATTTTGCCGCTATGATGCTCGATGTTTACCGGGCAGGTGTGCGTATCATCGGAGGCTGCTGCGGCACCACCCCCGACCATATAAGGGCCGTCGCACAGCTCTTAAAAAAACAAAAACGTCATTAAGAAACTCTAACAAAAAGACAGCCACAGAGGACACAGAGGACACAGAGTTTTCGCTGACAATTAACAATGCAGTCTCATTTAGGCCACAGAATTTTACCGATAAAACCGATAAATGCTTTAATCGGTCCCCACTCTAAAATTGTAATCAGTGACGCAAAAAGGCAAATAAGTATGTAAATCCAATAAGGTATTCTCCTAAAGATGCCTTTCTTTTTTTCCGCAGTTACCGGGTGCTTGTGAATTGATGCGTAGTCTCCTGTCTGTACAGTTTCGGCTTGAACATCTCCCAATACACCCTTAAAGTTCTTTATGATAATTTTAGCAGGAGCAGCATTTCGCTCTGTTTCTGCTGGTTTTAAGCTGGCAAGGTCAGTTACCTTTATGCCCTGAATCATTTCATCTTTGCATTTATCGAGAAACTTTACCATTTCAGCAATTTCGTCGGTTACGTCCTTACGTCCCACGATTTTCGGGTTACCTTTACCTCTAATACCCCAGTCTATTTCTGCCATATAGCGGTATATCGGGCCAATCAAATAGCCTTCTAAAAGCATAGCAGTTTCTCTAATATATGGTTCTTCTGGCTTCAATCCTCTGGCGCGACAGGTTTCAAGGGTTTCGTCCAAAGTTTTCACAATCGCATCTTTCAAAAACGGAACGATAAAACTAAAAAACACTAACGCCGGAGATTGCCCATACAGACAACCTGATATATGGATAGTTTTTCCGTAAAAGTCGGGTACATTGACACCACGAGAATTAAACCATATCCACGGCGTCAATTTGTCTTGCTTGAGGGTCTCGCATAATTTGACTATCTTCTGCCTTGTAACGAGAAGCAATGGGCCATTTTCATTAAAAAGGATTGCGCTTATTTTTCACCTGCCTTTTTTATTTTAAACACATAGTTAAAATAATACTGATGCAAGCCACTATTGCAGCAACCGCTGCAAAAAAACAAGACCACTTTGCAGAGATACAAGCATTTAGCATCATTTTCGTTTGCAAGGTATTGCGGATATTGTTTGTTAGTTCCCCAATATAGACTCCACGTTAGCTACGGCAGTTCGTACGTCCACAGTTCTTATATTAGCGGCCAGTATATTAGCACTCAACAAAGGGGCTCCGACATTTGCAGCCAAAGTCTCAAACTGAGGACGCAACTTTTCTACGTTGGAAAGTCTTTGTATCCCGTCTGCAACTGTTCTCGATTCATATACAGCCTTTAAAAGCTCGGTCAACTTTTGTTCATATTTCTCAATTTCTTTAATTTTCATATTTTTCACCTGTTTTTTCTTCGTCCCAATTTTTACCTGATAGTCTTATATTAACGCGAACTGGTTGAAAGAGCAACATTTTGCCTTGTTTTTCCTTTGCTTATTTGAGCAGAAACGGATACCATTTCTCTGAATCAATTTCGGGCGAAATTTTAAAGGGCGGAGTATGGAAAGTTGACACATGGATGAACAAACAGAACAGATAAACTCTGAATCAGATCTTCGCGGTTTTCATTGGCTTATTGCCACACCATTGACTATCTGGTGCTTGTTATGGTTAGCAGTGAACGGGTACAATTATATTTATTTGACTTGGCACCTTTTTTCCGAGCTGAAATGGTACTCCTTCGCTCTGCTGTTAAGTCCGTGCTTTTATTTTTGGCTTGGTCTGTTTTCGTCTTCGGCGTGGGCACCGCTCAATATGCTTTGGATGATTTGGGTAAAGTATGACAAGGACAAGGATGTGAGTAAGACGAAGGTAGCGCTAATGGTAATCTTCATTCCAGTGCTGCTTGGGTTAGCTCTCCAATACATTGGCCCTTATTTTTATCCAGTTACATTGGGTGGCGAGTCTGGGACAAATGTTTTAATACGATTAATTCCAATCCTTGGTGGAAGAGGTTACAATTAACCAGTTATTCATCGAGAAGATACGCCTAAAACCGCCCTGCAACTAACAGCTGCCACGCTTTTGTTGCTCGGCCTCGGTGCGGTGATAGCAGTCAGAAGACGGAAGATGAATATCCAACATCCAACACACAATGTCCAACTTCCAATATTCAATTTCCAACAATCGGATTTAAATGGTTTCAAATATGACGGCGAGGGGCTAATCGTGATTGACTTTTTGACAGGTTGCGGTTAATGTATTGACTGCTGAAATGATGTTTTTAAATTGAGCGTTAAGACGGTGAAAAAAACAGATTACAGAGGACAGATAACAGAGAACAGATGAAAGAACAGAAGCCGATACAGGAACGGATTGAGGGTGTGCATATCCTCGACGAGCTCAAGAATTCGTATATGAATTATGCGATGAGCGTTATTGTCTCGCGGGCATTGCCCGATGTCCGCGATGGCCTCAAGCCCTCGCAGAGGCGAATCCTCGTGGCGATGAACGATTTGAGTCTCGGGCCTCGAAGCAAGCACCGAAAATGCGCAAAAATCGTCGGCGATACCGGCGGCAACTACCATCCCCACGGCGACCAGGCAACCTACGGCACGCTCGTGCGGCTTGGCCAGGATTGGAGTATGCGATACACGCTGGTTGACCCGCAGGGCAATTTCGGCAGCATTGATGACGACCCGCCGGCGGCGATGAGATATACCGAGGCGCGAATGACGGCGGCAGCAACGGATATGCTCGAAGACCTCAAAAGCGATACGGTCGATTTTGTGCCGAACTACGATGAGACCCGCACAGAGCCGACAGTCCTGCCGGCAAAATTTCCGAACCTGCTTGTCAACGGCAGCACCGGCATAGCCGTCGGTATGGCGACAAATATTCCGCCTCACAATATCGGCGAGGTCTGCGATGCACTGCTTCTCGTTATAAACGACCCGGATTGCGGGTTTAAGGATATTATGAAGGTGCTGCCAGCGCCGGATTTTCCGACAGGGGCAAACATCTGCGGCAGAAAGGGCATTGTTGAGGCATACACCACCGGCAGGGGGCATCTGACCGTTCGTGCACAGGCAGACATCGAGACCAGCAAGCGAGGCAAGGATATAATCGTAATTACGGAAATTCCGTATATGGTTGTCAAAAGCGCAATCGTTGCAAAGATTGCCGAATGCGTTCATAACGACCAGATTGCAGAGATTTCCGATGTGCGCGATGAATCGGACCGCCACGGCCTGCGGGTTGTGGTAGAGCTGAAGAAGGATGCGGACCCGCAGGTTGCACTCAATAAACTCTACAGTTTCACGTCCCTCGAATCGACTTATGCCATCGCCAATATCGCTCTTGTCAACAACAGGCCCGAAACGCTCAATATCAAGCAGATGCTGCAGTTGTTCGTTGAGCATCGCAAAGTTGTTATCCGCAGGCGCAGCATTTTTCTGCTCGGCAAATGCCGCAGCAGGGCGCATATCCTCGAAGGCCTGATTCTGGCGGTAAGCGACATCGATGATATTATCGAGATAATCAAAAAGTCGCCCGATGCCCCGACTGCAAGAATAAATTTAATGAAAAAGCCGCTCAAACTCGAAGAGACGGCGACCCTCAAGAAGATTTTGCCGGCCCAGTTTGTTAAGGAAAAAAGCAAAAACGAGCAGTTTCTTTCCGAGCCGCAGGCAGATGCGATTTTGACTATGCAATTGCAGAGGCTCACCGGCCTTGAAATGGAAAAGCTCGCAAAGGAATATGCTGACCTGACCGAGGAGATTGAAGGATATGAGGCGATGCTGGCCGACCAGAAGATTCTGATGGATGTTATCCGCGAGGACATTTACGAGATAAAAGAAAAATATAGCGACAAAAGACGGACAAAGATTATCGGCAGCGTTGAAAATATTGACTTTGAGGACCTCATTGCCGATGAGGATGTGGTTGTGACGGTCAGCAGCGACGGCTACATCAAGAGGATGCCGATTGATACCTACCGAAAACAGGGCCGAGGCGGAATGGGCGTTATCGGCTCGGATATTAAAGAGGGTGACTTTATCAAGCATCTGTTTGCAGCCTCCACACACGATTACCTTCTGATTTTTACCAACCGCGGCAGGTGCTACTGGCTCAAGGTCTATGATGTCCCGAGCCTGTCACGGCAGAGCAGGGGAAGGAGTATCGCAAATCTCCTCAATTTGGGCGACCAGCAGATTGCATCAATCATCAACGTGCCGAATTTCGAGGACGAAAATTGTCAGCTTATTATGGCGACCAAAAACGGGCTGGTCAAAAAGACCAATCTGGCTGCCTACAGCAATCCACGCACCACCGGCGTTATTGCAATAAATCTCGACCCCGATGATTCGGTTATCGGCGTGGTTCTGACAGGCGGAAAAGACCATATTGTGCTGGGAACTCGCAGTGGAATGGCGATACGGTTTGACGAAAAACAGGTGCGCTCGATGGGCAGGGCCGCGCGAGGCGTGATTGGGATTCGCCTGCGACAGAAAGATTGTGTAGTCGGAATGGTGGTTGTTGAGGAAAAGGCCGCTCTGCTTACGGTCTGCGAGAACGGCTACGGCAAGCGGACGGGCTTTGAAAATTACCGTTCGCAGTCGAGAGGCGGCGTAGGCCTTATTAACATAAAAACGAGCGACCGAAACGGAAAGGTCGTCGCACTAAAGGCCGTCCAGCACTCCGACGAGTTGATGCTTATTACCGCCAACGGAATTGTAATGCGAACAGGTCTCGACGAGATACGTTCAATCGGCAGAAATACACAGGGTGTCCGATTGATAAAACTCAAGGACGGCGATAAATTGGTGGCTGCGGAAAAAATCGCCAAGGAGAACAACGAAGACGCAGCCGGCAGCGCAGCAGATAATAAAGAACCAAAGTCTAAGGATGATGAATAGTCCTGCGAACAAGAGAATGAGCGGTTTTCCAATTTATATCATCGAAGGTGAGGAAAAAAGCCTTGTTGACGATGAAGTTGATAATATCATAACAGAGCTTCTCGAGCCGCCCAGAGGGATTTGGGGCTTTTAAAAATACAGGGCAGAGACGCCGTTATCGGTGATTGTTTGGATGAGTTGCAAACCCTGCCGTTTCTTGCGACCAGAAGGGTTGTTGTCGTAAAAGATGCCGACAAATTCATTTCCGAAAATCGCCAATTGCTCGAAGACTATTTTGATAATCCATCGCCTACAGGCGTTTTGATAATGACTGTCAACAACAAATTGGGTGAAAAGACAAACCTTGCAAAAAAATTGGCCAAATGCGGCAGACTAATAAGCACGGCATCGCCTAACCGCTGGACCCTGCCGCCTTATCTTATCAGGTATGCCGAACAGACCCACAGCAAAAAACTCGGTCGCCAAGCTGCAGAACTTGTTGTCGAACTTGCCGGCGAAGACCTCGGTAGGCTTTATCGTGAGGTTGATAAGCTCTCTGCCTTTACAGGGTCAGAAAAGGAAATAACTATTGAGAATATCCAGGCCCTTACCGGCCACAATCGCCTGTTCGATGCCTTTGAGGTATTTGACGAGGCCCTTGCCGGCAGGCCGGCAAAAGCGACACAATTATTCAGGGATATGCTCGCCAAGGATAAAGACGCTGAATATAGGGTTGTCGGTGCGTTTGTTTATCAGGTCCGCAGAATGTTTGATGCCAAGGTCCTGCTCAATAAGGGAACAGATTTGAAGGAAATTTCTGACAGGTTAAGAATTTTCGGCGACAGACAGACTTTCTTCGCTCGGCTCAGAAAAATGGATTTAGTACAGATAGGGTCATTGCTGGAACTGCTTGGCCTGATTGATTACCAGGTCAAGACTGGCCAGGCCACTATCGAAGTTGAGATGGAAAAATTCATCCTGAAACTGGCAAATGAATCGGGAAATATTGAATGACGAAGTTTAACATATACGACCCTAAATACAGTAACCACAAAATTTTCGAGGCTGCTTAAAAAGTCAGGTCTTGATGTTCCCAAAGGGACGGGTTTCTATACACTGCGAAGAACTGCTGCCACAATCGCAGCAAGGTCAGGCGATCCGTTTGCTGTCCAAAGGCTTCTTGGCCATGCAGATTTACAAATGGCAACAAGGTATGTACAGGATGTTTCAGAACAAACCGATAGAGTGATTGAAAATAGCAGGATGTATGCCCGTAAGATTAACAGGTAGTGTAAATCAAAATCTCTGTAGTTATCCATAATGTGGCAACAATATAACGTCCGGAATTGGGAGCATAGCCGCTCAATACCCGCTATTTGTTATTTACCAAGGATAATTGAGTTTTTGGAATATGACTCTTTGGAATCCGGCAAAAAAACCGATTAATGCACAAATTCGGAACCGGATTCATACCCTTTTTGCCATATCATTCCTGAAGACGACAAAACACTTGCAAAAGTATATTCCGCCGTTAGAATAATGGGCTTTAAGTTTTGCACGGATGTAACGACTTATTATTTTAGTATTCGAAAGGAGAAAAGTGTGGAAACGCGGGTTAAAAACAGCGTATTAATGCCAATGTGGACGGTTTTGGCTGGGGCAGTTATCCTGTTGTTCGGTGCGCCGACGGTGCTGGCCGGTGAAGCGGAGTTGGTTTTGCCCGACCTCAAATCAGTGAAGTTTTTAGGGGACAAAATTGACGGATGGTCACTGCTGGTATGGGGTCTGGTAATATGTGCGTTTGGTATCGCCTTCGGCGTTGTGCAGTTCCGTCGGATAAAACAAATGGAGGTGCACAAGGCGATGCTCGATATCTCCGAGCTTATCTACAGCACCTGCAAGACGTACCTGTTCACACAGGGCAAATTCATTCTTATCCTCTGGGCGCTTGTGGCCATCATCATCGCAGTATATTTCCACGGGCTTCAAAAGATGGAGAACGCCAAGGTGGCGATTATCTTGATTTGCAGTTTGGTTGGTATCGCGGGCAGCTACACGGTGGCGTGGTTCGGGATGAGAATCAACACGTTTGCCAACTCTCGCTCTGCGTTTAGCAGCTTGAAAGGCAAACCTTTCCCTGTTTACTCGATTCCTCTTCAGTCGGGTATGAGCATCGGCATGCTGCTCATCAGTATCGAGCTGTTCGTAATGCTGTGCATCCTTCTATTCATCAATCCCAAATATGCCGGTCCTTGCTTTATCGGTTTTGCCATCGGCGAGTCCTTGGGGGCATCGGTGCTGAGAATCGCCGGCGGTATCTTCACCAAGATAGCCGACATCGGCTCCGATTTGATGAAGATTGTGTTCAATATCAAAGAAGACGACGCCCGCAATCCGGGCGTCATAGCCGATTGCACGGGCGACAACGCCGGCGACTCCGTCGGGCCGACCGCGGACGGCTTTGAAACCTACGGCGTAACGGGAGTTGCGCTGATTTCGTTTATTTGCCTGGCGGTCAAAGAGCCGACCATCCAGGTCCAATTGCTCGTCTGGATTTTCGTGATGCGTCTGGTGATGATTATCACGAGCAGCGTATCCTACTGGCTCAACGCTGTCTGGGCAAAGGCCAGATTTGGAAACGCAGACAAGATGGATTTCGAGAAGCCGCTTCTGTCGCTCGTATGGCTGACCTCGTTTGTCTCGATAGGACTGACCTACTTAGTGTCGTATATAATCATACCGAATCTCGGCGACGGGACTATGTGGTGGAAATTCGCCTCGATTATCACCTGCGGCACAATCGCCGGCGCCCTGATTCCTGAACTGGTCAATATGTTCACAGCCGTCAAATCGGCATACGTGCAGAACATCGTGAACTCGGCGCAAAGGCGGCGCTCCATTGACCATTCTTGCAGGTTTTTGTGTCGGCAATTTCAGCGCCTACTGGATGGGCCTGTGTATCCTGGGCTTGATGGCAATTGCCTACGGGGTAAGCACCGCCGGCTTAAGCGTAATGATGATTGCACCATCGGTGTTTGCGTTCGGCCTTGTGGCGTTCGGTTTTTTGAGTATGGGGCCGGTCACAATCGCGGTTGACTCCTTCGGTCCCGTGGCCGACAACGCGCAATCGATATATGAGCTTTCGCTGATTGAAAGTATCCCGAACGTTAAAGAGCAAATCAAAAAGGAATTCGGATTCGAGCCGAATTTTGAAAAAGCCAAGGGTTATCTCGAAGAAGCCGACGGCGCAGGCAATACCTTCAAAGCGACCGCTAAACCGGTGCTGATTGGGACGGCCGTCGTAGGCGCAACCACGATGATATTCTCAATTATTATCATTCTAACCAATCGCCTCCAGCCCGAGCTTCTGGCAAACCTGTCGATTCTGCACTCGCCGTTCCTGCTTGGTCTGATGGCTGGCGGCGCGGTTATCTACTGGTTCACGGCCGCATCGACACAGGCCGTCTCAACAGGCGCTTATCACGCCGTCAAATTCATCAAGGGCAATATTAAGCTCGAAGGCGCTACCAAGGCATCCAGCGAGGACAGCAGGAAAGTCGTCGAGATTTGCACCAAGTTTGCCCAGAAGGGTATGATTAACCTGTTCCTTGTGATATTCTTCAGCACCCTTGCGTTCGCCTGCCTTGACCCCTATTTCTTCATCGGCTACTTGATTTCAATCGCCTTGTTTGGCCTCTACCAGGCAATCTTTATGGCCAACGCTGGCGGCGCATGGGATAACGCCAAGAAATATGTCGAAGTTAATCTCAGGGAAAAAGGAACCGAGCTGCACGCCGCCACAGTTGTCGGCGACACAGTCGGCGACCCGTTCAAAGATACATCCTCGGTGTCGATGAACCCAATCATCAAGTTCAGCACCCTGTTCGGCATCCTGGCCATCGAGCTTGCATTAGTGTTGTCAAGAAAGACCAACATCACGCTGGCCGTTGTCTTCTTTCTCATATCAGCGTTTTTCGTCGCCCGTTCATTCTACAGTATGAGGATTAAGGAAGAGGACTAACGCGGCTGGATATCAAAACTTGTCAGCCATAGGCGGATATAAGGGGATTTGCGATTTAGCGAATCCCCTTTTTATTTGATATTAAGCAGTTTGGCGATTGTTGCAGAGATGCGTTTGGCTGCCTCAACGATTTCCTTTGAGGGTTTCGCTCCGAAGGCCAGCGTTTTGGGTTGGATGCCGATTGTTATGGGCTCGAATTTAAACGACTGGAGGAGATAATTGGTCAGGACCTTGAGGGGCAGCGAGTGCGTGCAAAAGGATGTGCCGCCGATTTCATCAAGATTTAGCAGCTTGATAGTGCCTGGCTTGGCGCCGAATTCTGCTGAATCGATAATTATCAGGTGCGTCGGCTGGCATTTTTTTATTTCGCCAGTGAGATTTTCCGGGGCAGTGTCCCCGATTAAAACCAGGACTGCAGGCGGGGTGTTTTTACGTGTGATGATTTTTTCGATATGTTGAGCAGCGAGGACTCCTGCGACGTCATCGCCCCGCAACTCCGAGCCGATGCCGAGGACGACGACCCGACGGGCATTTTCAAGTTTAGGTTTCAGTATTGTTTCCAGCGTCTGCACTGAAAACCACCTTCAGTTTTTTATGGTCTAACTGGGCCAGCTCGAATTCCGGCGTTGCTTCAAGCGCTTTTTTGGGGCAGGTATCCACGCATTGCGCACAGTATATGCATTTGTCGAGGTCTATCACGGCCTCAAATTTCTTTTCGCCGGTTTGCCGAATCGTTATCGCGCCGGAGGGGCAGTCCTTCATACACATCTTGCAGCCGATACATTTTTCGGGATGAAAATGCAGCTTGCCGCGAAAATTCTTCGGCATCGCCTTTTTCACAAACGGATACGATGTGGTCGCGGGCTTTTTGAAAAGCGACTGCAACACCTGGCTCATCATTTTTCCCGGTCTGAACATTAGCTGTGCGTCCCCTTTATAATCAAGTCGGCAATGAACTGCAGGAAAGCAATCGGAGCGACGACCTTCCAGCAAAAGCTTATCATCTGGTCGATACGCAATCGTGCGAATATCGTCCGAAACAGCGATATAAGCCCTATTATAAACATGACCTTGACCAGATATACGACAAAGCCGATTCCCGGCGAAAGGTGCAGACCGAATGGCAGGAATACCGCCGCCAGCAATGATGCCCCGATAACCAGCTCCATATCAATAGCCAGCCGGAATAAGGCAAGAAGCCGCCCGCTATATTCGGTAAAAGCGCCTGCGACAATTTCCGTTTCCGCCTCAGGTATATCGAACGGCACTTTTTCTAATTTTCCCAACAGGGCCACAATGGCTATTACGAAGCCCACCACGTTAAACAGGATGTGCCACGGATGAGCACTGAAGTATTCGGCCATTCCGCTTAATGACCAGGTGTCCGCCAGCATCGCAGGGGCAAGAATGCTCAAAAAAAGGGGAATCTCGTATGCAAACAACTGTGTAATCGACCGGATGGCCCCAAGTCATTGAAAAAACGCTGCGTGAATACCAGCCGCCGAGAAAATACGTTAGCGTGGGGATCGTTAATAAATACAGCACGACAACGAGGTCGCCGTTGAATGAAAACAGCGCTGTTTGCCCCACATCGGCATATAGAGAAAGGCGGTGATAATCGAGGTCATTGCAATGACCGGCATCAGCTTGAATACGCCCGAGTCGGCGTGCTGAGGCACAACGTCTTCCTTTGCCGCCAGCTTGATAAAGTCAGCCACCGGCTGAAACCAGGGAGGGCCGACCCTGTTCTGCAGCATCGCGCAGAGTTTTCGGTCGATATACTCGGCCGCAAGACCGAACGCGGCGATAAATAACAAACCGGGAAAAACAAATATATTGAACAACGCACCTGTCATTAGTTCGACTCTCTCACTATTTTAAGTTTTCTGTTCAATTTCGAAAAATCTATTCCCTGTCCGCGATACCACTCTATGCCGTATGTTCGCAGCGTTGGCCAGTCCATTGTGTTCGCCTGCCCGTTATTCAAATCTCTTGTCGAGACGGTCCTGTCGGTGCAGGAAAAACACGGGTCGATGGCGGCTATCACTATCGGCATATCCGCAAGATACCCGTCCTTGAGCATGTGAGCAACCACCTGAATGTTTGCCAGTGTTGGCGCCCGCACCTTTACACGTTCCGGCTTGTCGGTTCCGTTCGCCTTGACGTAATGAACGTCCTCGCCGCGAGGTGCCTCATATCGGCTTATCGCCTGTCCCGCCGGAATTTTGCGCGGTGCCTTGACCGCTATCGGGCCGGCGGGCAAAGCCCTCAGAATTTGCCGAACCAGCTTATACGATTCCATCAGTTCGCCTAATCGCACCAGGGTTCTTCCGTAAACATCGTTATGGTTGTCGGTGATTACCTCGAATGAAAGCTCGCCGTAAGCGGCATAAGGGTCGTCGCGTCTTGTGTCCCTGTTCAACACCTGATGCCCGGGCCGTCGGACCAACCGCACCGAGGCGCATTGCATCCTCTTTTGAAAGCGTCCCGACCCCTGAAAGCCGTTCCCTCAGTGTTATCTCTTCTGTTCCCACCTGGACATAATATTTTGTCCGCTCTTCGAGCTTATCTATGGCGTTTAGTATCTGCGGTATCTGCTCGGTCGTCATATCTCTTCTCACGCCGCCGATGGTGTTTATTCCGTAGTTGACGCGGTTGCCGGTAAGCAGTGCGAGTATGTCCATCACGGCTTCACGGTCCCGCCAGGTGTACATTAAAAGCGTATCAAAACCGATTTCGTGGCCTGCGACTCCGAGCCACAAAAGATGGCTGTGAATTCTTTCAAGCTCTGCGACCAAAGTGCGGATATAAATCGCCCGCTTTGGAACTTCAAGCCCTGCTATTTCCTCGACCGCCTGGATAAAGCACGTCGAATGGGAATGCGAGCATATCCCGCAGACCCGTTCGATAAGATACATATCCTGGATATACGTCCGTTCTTCGCAGGCCTTTTCGATGCCGCGATGGTTGTAACCCAGCCGGACGGTCGTATCGGCGATTTTCTCACCCCTCAGCGTCAGCAAAAAGCTTTCCGGCTCCTTTAGAGCCGGGTGCTGCGGCCCTATCGGGACTCTAAAATTGCGTTCAGGCATTATCAGCCACCTCCTTTTTTGCGGCGGTTTGCTCCGGCTTCCAGTCCTTGCGTAACGGGAACTGGTCGGCGGGCCAGTCGTCAGGCAAAGGATACCTGTTGCCCGCGGGCAAATCTTCTACCTGTATCCCAAGTAAATCCATCAAGCTCTCTTTCGTAAGCGTCCGCCGCTGGGAAATACTCGTACTGATTGTCTTTATTACCGGGTTTTCCTTCGGCACACTGATGTGCAAGTTCAGCATTATTCCGTTTTCCTTAGCCAAATGGTAAAGAACGCCGAGCGTTGCCCCCTCATCAAGGCCGGTTATCGCTGCCAGAATTACAAATTCCAGATTGTCAACCGCGTAACTCAAAAACGTCGGCGAAGCCGGATGCCGGCACGTCTGCGAAGATTCGTCTTATTCTCGCAACGTTTATCTTGTCAGTCAGATAACTGAATTTTTTGATAAGCTGCCGTTTGATTTTTTCTTCTTCTTCAAACATGTGACGAAAGCTCCAAATCAGATTTTTCTATTTTCTCTTCAGTAGCGGGTTTTTCCCCTTTTATACTGGCCAGCAGTTTCACGACTCCGTCGATAATCGCCTTTGGGCTTGCAGGACAGCCGGGTATGTAAACCGAAACCGGTATAACCTCGTTTATACCACCCTCAACATTGTAGCAGCCCTTGAAAACGCCGCCGGAGCAGGCACAGGTGCCGACTGCAACGACAAATTTCGGCTCCGGCATCTGTTCATAGATTCTTATCAGTCGGTCTTTTATCTGGCGAGTCACCGGGCCTGAGCAGACAAGAACATCGGCATGTCTTGGTGTGCCTTTCAATATGATTCCAAAACGCTCAACGTCGTAACGCGGGGTCAGTGCCGCGATAAGCTCGATGTCGCAGGCATTGCAGGCGCCGGTATTGAAATGAAGTATCCACGGCGACTTAATTCTTGCCCATGTTATTATTTTCTCAGTTAAAGCTCATCTCGGCTTACCTCCTATACAAAACAGATAATCCGATAATTGCACCGAGTATGTAAACGACGGCAATAAGAGACGTTTCAATCGTTGCGACCGGCACTGTTGCAATCATCAGTGCAACCACGTGCAGTATCGTAAAATAAAACGCGAAGGGGAAAAACTGGCTGTAGTCGGGCTGTATCATAGTGGGTCGGAAAGTCTTCTCCGCAGGCGTATTCCTTGGTTAGGTCATCGGGCAGCTTCCTGGGTCTGAACGCCAGCTTTGACAACACCATGTGCGAGACACAAGGTGACAACCAAAACCAGAATAAATGCTATCGGTGGTGTGAATAACAACTCATTTGTCATCTGCTCTTAACCCTTAATATTCTTAAGTAACCTTGTGTCTATCGATTTATTATGCTTATACACACAGAGCACTATCCCAACCGCCACTGCGATTACCACCACCTCGATTACTATCAGAGTAATGGCCAGCGCCTGCGCCAGAGCCGTCCGGCCGGTAATATAGCCAGCCAGAATGATAAACAGCGTTACGCTTTTCGTTAGAAGCTCCAGTCCTATCAGCGCCCTTATCAGATTGTATGTCACTATCAGACAGTAAAAGCCCGTTATCAACACAAGAGCTAGCACCTATGCTGAACAGCCAGAACAACTGCGGCATATCGTTAACCATTCCCGTATTCCTTAAACAATGCGACTACCCCAAATGCTCCGGCCAGCAGAATAACAATCTGTCCCAGCAGGTCGAGATGCCGCAGGTTCCATATTATATTACGAACGTCGTTTGCCGTTGGTGCGGCAGGTAAATTAAAGTCAAAGGGTATATGAAGCCGGTATAGGGCCACCCCCGCCAGAATAACGATTACGGGCAAGAAGCCAGAATTTGGACAGGCGTTCTTTTTTTCTGACCGCCAGTTGTTCATCCGTAGACCGCTGGGTCAGGCCGATGCTGCTGATGAAAATGGCTGAAATCAATCCTGCACAAACGGATAATTCAAACACCGCTGCAAGCGGCGAGATTAAGCTGAAACATAATTATCGTAAGTATCACGCTGGTGATACGCCAGGCCGATGACCGACCGCAATAAGCCGAGTGGTCATCACCGTCCAAACGGCGGCTATAACGAAAACCACGGCAAGTATGATATTTATTGTCATATTAGTTTTTCAAAACTATTTAAGAAAACTGCTTATCGGCATCAGGACACTGTTAAACATTAAGCGGGAAAAGCAAACCCACGCCGATTATTATCGCCGCAAGCACCGAGGCCGGCAGAACGATTCCAAATCCGGCTTCTCTTACGTTCTGCAATCCGTCGGCCAGTATCCCGAAGAAGACCTTTCGCTGCATCAGGAGCAGATACGCCAGCGTGAGAATGCTGGCCAAGTACAGCGATAACCGCATAAGCATACAAGCTGTTTTGCCACAACGCTATCACGATAATCAGCTTGCTCCAGAATCCCGCCAACGGCGGCACGCCCGCCGTTGACAAAAACGCTATCAGGGAGGTGACGTTGGTAACGGCATCTTTGCCCCCAGCCCTCCGAGCTTGTTCATATCGGTCGTGCCTGATTGCTGCTCAACGGCCGCGGAGTTTACAAACAGCAGCGACTTGAAGATTGAATGATTAAATAAATGAAAGACCGCTCCGACAATGCCGAGGTTTGTGCCGCAGCCCAGTCCGAGAATTATATAGCCGACCTGACTGATGCTCGAATAGGCGAGCATTCTCTTAAAATCGCTTTGGCCCAGGGCTGCGAAGGCGCCTACCAGAATGGAAATGGTGCCGACAAGCATAAGAATATGGTTTATTGAAGCGTTACCTGCGAATACCGATGTTACCAGCCGTATCAATGCGTATATGCCGGATGCTTTGGTTGCTATGCCGGCCAGAAGGACGGATGCAGCCGCCGGTGCCGCTGAATATGCCGCGGGCAGCCAGCCGTGGAATGGCACAAGGCCTCCTTTTATGAACAGTCCGCATATAAAAATGCCTACGGCGAAGATAACCAGTGGATTGCCGTTGACCTGGCGGATTGCGTTGCCGACGGAGGCAAACGAGGTGTCGCCGGCGACAAGCAGCAGTATTGAGATTGACAGCAGCATCATTATCGTTGCCGTTGCCGAGAGGATTATATATTTGAAGGCGCCTTCGAGGGCGTTGATGTCCCGCTGGGAAGCTATGAGGATGAAAGATGAAACGGCGGTTATCTCAATGAAGATATAGAGCGAGAAAAGGTCGGTCAGCATCACCGTGCCGTTCATTCCTATCATCGCAACCATAACCAGATTTACAAAGCCGAATTTCTGTGTTGGATTGCTGATTGTTTGCCAGCCGACAAGAACCGTCGCAAAGACCACGATGCCGACAGAGAGAAGCAGCACAAGCGTAAGGTTGTCATAGTGAAGGTTGAGCGTAAGAAAGCTCGCCCAGACGTTCGAACCGCCTGCGATTCCCAGAGCAAGCAGTATCACCGCAACAATTTGCCATAGCGATAAAAGAAGCCCAACCCACAAGGCCAGCTTCTGCATCACATTCCTGAACGGCAGATTAAGAATCATTATTGCCAGCAAAGGTAGCAGTAAAAACAGTGAAAGCATATTGCCTCACACTTATCGTTAAAACGATTTCAATAACATTATTACTACCAGTAAAATACCAACTAATGACCAGACCACATACAGCGAATAGCTGCCTGTATGTGCAAGTTTTATCCCGTTTGTAATAAAATTCGCCAAACGCACCGACAGGCCGTCATAAAGCCAGTCAATGGCCCTGTCTATCCACCAGCCGAGCTTCGAGATTCCCTGCACAATTTTGAGACCTATATCATAAGGGTCGAAGAATCGTTTTTCGGCCCTGTTGTAAATTCCTTCCAATATCGGGGCGTGGCGGATGTGTTCGCTTGCCTTGTAGCCGCCGCCCATTATTTTTACTGCGAGCAAATGGTGCAGCAAAGCACCAACCAGAACCACTACAGAAATCGCAATCAGCATCGTGTTGGCGGTAAATTCGTGTCCTGCCAGACGTTGCTCGCCGACTACCGGCTTGAAAAGGTTGACGGGAAGCTGATGACGCAGGCCGAAAAGCACGCATATTGAGGCGATGACAATCATCGGTATCAGCATAGCGAGCGGTGCTTCCTTAACGTTTTTGTTTGACTCGCTTAATTTGCCTAAGAACGCAGCGTGCCCGAGTTTCAAAAATGAGGCGGCGGTAAAAAACGAACCCAGAATGGCCGCGAGATAGAACACTGTTCCTCTTTCAAGGGCAGCATCATATACAAGCTCTTTGGAGTAGAAACCGTTGAAAGGCGGAACCCCTGAAATGGAAGCAGCCGTGATTAAAAAACATAAAAAAGTAAGCGGCATTTTAACCCCGATGCCGCCTAATTTGCCCAAATCAGTTGTGCCCGTTTGCTTTTCCACCGAGCCGCCGGTAAGAAACAGGCAGCTCTTATACAAAGCATTGTTAATCATATGGAACAGGCCGCCAATGATGCCAACGGGCAGGCAGGTGCCGATACCCAGTATCATATAGCCCACCTGGCTGATGGCGTGGTATGAGAGCAGCCGCTTGTAATCCTTTTGGACCAGCGCCATCATCACCGCCAGAAGGATTGTGACGGCGCCGATAACCATAAGAAGTGTACTTATCCACGAGCTAGCGTCGAGCTTGAACATATCCAGTGAAATCCTCGTCAGAAAATAAATTCCCAGCAGCTTCTCGAGCGAGGCTGGCAGGAATGCCATAAATGGCACCGGGGCATCGACTGCCGCGTCAGGAATCCAGCTATGGAAAGGCATAGACCCGCCTTTTGAAATCGCACCTATCATTAGAAACACAAAGGCCAGACAGCCCAGGGAATCGAGAGGCAAACTAATTTTGGATATCGTCATCGTGCCGGCCAGATACGCCGTAAGACCAATACCCATCATCATACATAAATCGCAGATGCCGATAATGATAAAGGCCTTTATTGCGGTCTTTAAAGCCCCGGGGCGACCTATCGCTATCAGCCCGAACAGCGTCAAAAGCAATCCTTCCCAGAAGAAAAGCATCAGGACGAGATTGTCGGACAAGACCGCGCCGTTTGCCATTGCGGCGGTTATCAGCAAATAGCAGTAAAACTGGTTCAGGTGGGGCCTGTCCCGCATAAATGAGCAACTGTATAAAACAAACAAAAATGCAAATACTGATGCTGCGAGGACTATAAAAGCGCTGAAATGATACAGCCGAAATGCAAACTCGATTCCAAAGCCGACCCAGGGAACTGACCAGTTTATGTTTTGTCTGAACAGCCATATTGATAGCCCCAGTGTCGCAGCCGTGGCGAGAAGGGCAATTGCCTCCTTAACACCGCGTAACCTCTTTGGGACCAGCAACGTTAAAATGCCTGCAACGAGTGGTATGGCTATCAGCAAAAGTATTATAGAGTCTGTCATCTGGTCACCCCCGGCAGTTGCTGAATCGCAGACATCACGAATTGGGTGGGCCAAGCGACAAAAAAGCCCGCCGCCAATGACAATACCGCCAGTGAGGCAACGCTAATAACCATCACAGGCGAACCTTCCCTGGCCAGCTGGGTCTTCGCTTCGCCTAAGAAGACCAGGTTGAAGGCCCTGAAAAGATATATGATTGTCATAAACGCGCCCAACAGGAACACAAACATAATCCACAAGTTACCTGTCTGAATCGTGCTTGTCATCACCATATACTTGCTGAAAAACCCTCCGAACGGCGGTATGCCCATTACGGAAAATGCACAAAACAGAAATGCGATTGCGGTAACGGGCATTGTTTTTATCAGGCCGCCCAAGCGGGTTATGTCTTTTGTTTTTGTGTTCTGCTCGACAATGCCTGCGCAAAGGAAGAGTCCCCCCTTTGCCAGGCCGTGCATCAATATATAAAGTATCGCCCCAACGACGCCGAGTTCGTTTCCGATAGACAAGCCCAGAAAAATAAAACCTATTTGGCTGACCGTCGAATAGGCGATTATGCGTTTGAGGTCCGTATCAATCATCGCGGCGCCTGCCGCCACTAAGGCGCTTACGCCTGCGATTATGGGCACCGCTGTGTGCCAGAATGCGTCAACAGTGAAGGTCGCGATGAATAATCTGGCGAAGACGTAGACGCCGATTTTCACAAGCAGGGCCGCGTGCAGCAGGGCCGTCACCGGAGATGGCGCCACGCCGGCATCGGGGAGCCAAGTGTGAAAAGGCAGCGTTGCGGATTTGGAAAGTATGCCCACAAGAATCAACCCGACTGCCAGATTCGGCAAATGGCCGGTTCCAAGTTTTTCTCTTATGACCTGCAGGTCGAATGAGCCGGTGTCCTGGTAGATGCTGATAAATGCGATGAGCATCAATAGAGAGCCGAGCATCGTTACTAAAAACGCCTTGTCTGCCCGTATGACGTGCTGTTTTTCCCTGAAAAAGCCGATAAGCGCCAACTCGTTATGGCCGTTATTTCCCAGAACAGATATAGGAAGATGAGGTTTTCGGAAAAAATCAATCCCAGCATTCCACCCAGAAACAGCAGGACCATAAGGTAGTATTCGTTCTGGTTTTCGTAGTGACTGATATAGCCGAAGGAGTAGAAGATGATTATCGAGCTTATAAAGGCCGAAACAATCGCCATAAACACTGCAAGGCCATCGGCATAAAGGACGAAGTTGAAGTTGTTGTCAAAATTAGTGCTGACCTTTACCGACCCATTGGATACAACCGCCGGCAAAATGGCGACCACTAATATGAGCGGGACTACCGCCAAGGCCAGTGCAATGATGTTTCTCAGGCCGGCGGATATGCGGCCCAGCAAAGGCAGAACAAATGCCCCAATACACGGAGCAAGAACCACACAAAGGAGCATCAATCGACCATCCATAATCGCCTGTTTACCTGCAAGAAAATCAAAGCAACTACCTTATAAAACCGGCTATAGTAATTTCCCGACTTTGTAGAAATTATAAAACTCTGTCATCCAATAGTCAAATTGATTTCTGGATGGCTGCGGGATATTAAATTGCAGGGGTTAACCTATTGACTTTCATTTCGTATAATAATCACAAGCCAATATATTGCAATTGGTTGTAATTATCGACCGCTGCTGCCTTATTGAAAATAACAACCGTTACTACAACTAACCCGGGATTATCTGAAAAACTATCGTTATTTTTTAAGGAGGAAGGATTATGAAAACCTTAAAAAGAAAACCACGCTCAGACAAATTTCCCCTTACATTTCATCCAACGGGACAATACTGTAAGAAGATTAAAGGAAAAATGTATTACTTTGGTTCTGACAAGAAAGAGGCGATACAAAGATATTTTGGATCAGACAACATATTTACGCGGATGTCAAGACAATTTGCAAAAACCAACAGACGATAATATGACACTAAAACGTCTCTGCGGTATGTGTTTGAAGTATCAGTATTCAAAGCTTCAGGCCGATGATCTTACTGCTAAGCACCACAATGAACAAATCGGCAGCCTTAACAAGTTAATGGCTTTTCTGGGTCAGAATCGTAAAGTCAAAAGCATATCAACCCTGGATTTACAGAACTACAAAAGAAAGCTCCAGAAAAGTTATGGCTCAGTCTGCAGATTGAATTTGCATATAAGCATAATGAAGGCTTTATTTCACTGGGCCAGAAAAAATGATATTCTTGAGGACATCCCCAATATTGATGCGATCTCAAGAGGCAAAATAATCCATCAGGAAAGATTCACATTTAATTCAGAACAGATAAACAAGTTGTTATCTTTGGCTGATGTAAAGATGAGAGCCATGATATGGCTTGGATTAAACTGTGGTTTTGGATGTACAGATTGTTCAGAACTTCAGTGGGCTGATTTGGATCTTATCAATGCCGGGGTAAGGCTGCCAAGGAGAAAAACAGGTATTTCCAGGGATTTGCCACTATGGCCTGAAACTGTTGAAGCACTTGAAAAGATTCCCAGGACAGGTAAGCTTGTTTTCTGTACTTCAAGGGGTAATCCATATATACAGACGCTCTTAAAGACTAATGGTAGCGGCAACGGGAAATATACAACTTTAAATACAATAACGACAAATTTTTCTAGGTTGCTTAAAAAGTCTGGTTTTGATGTTCCCAAAGGAACGGGTTTCTATGCACTGCGAAGGACTGCTGCCACTATTGCTGCCAGGTCAGGTGATCCGTTTGCTGTTCAACGGCTTCTTGGCCATGCAGATTTACAAATGGCAACAAGATATGTGCAGGATGTTTCAGAACAAACCGATAGAGTGATTGAAAATAGCAGGATTTATGTTTGTCAGAATAATAATTGGCACAACCAAAAACCTCTGTAGTTATCTGTAGTCTATCAACCATATAACGTTCAAAACTGGGAACGCGGCCGCACACTACCTGCCGTTTGCCATCTGCCAAGGCTAATCGAATTTCTGGGGTATGCCCCTTTGAAATCCGGCAAAAAAGCCGATTAACACAGAAATTCGGAACATGATCCGAGCCCTTTTTGCCATATCCTACCAAAAGCAGAAGGAGTCTCTATTAACTGGCCTTCTTAGATATGTTCTTTTTCTTTAAAATCGATAGCTTCCAGTTCGTCAATCTCGAATATTATAGACAGCCGCCTATTTCATTAATTTGCTGTTTGCCTGCTTATATAAAGAAGCAGATGACTTTTTGGGACAAGATATCAAAGACTATCTGCAGCTGCTCCCCTTCGATGTCGCAGACCTTAATTACATTGTCGTATTTTCTGCCTCCCGGCAGGAGGGCGTCCAACAAATTAGGCATTTGGGAAAATCTGGTCTTATTGAATATAACGGTTTCCTTCTGCGGAAAGATAGCCACGTAAAAAATATCGGTTTCGACAAGGTCCCTGAAGAAGTGCGTGCCGAAGGAAAGCTCGGGCATCAGGTTGCCGCCTTCATAAGCAACTTCCGAAAGGACGGTTATATTATTTATCTCCGAAAAAGTGACGGGCACACCGAGGCTCGGTATTGTTGTTCCCCACCTGCCGGGCCCAATCAGCAGCGTCGGCGTGGATTCCCTGCTGGTTATCTGTCTATTGAGCCTGCCGACCATTCGGGCTATATCGTACTTTTGCGGCAGGTTCAGCTCCGATGTAGGCCGCAGGTTCGATGTAAATGATTCTTTTTATAGTTTGCCAGATACTGCCGCCCATTGTGTATCCGCAGGATTCGAAAAGTATTTTCTTTTTTTCAATATTTTTCGGAACCTGAACATTTGCCCGCAGTCCCTTGGTTTGCAAAGGTCTGCACTGCACAAGATTAATCTTGAATCTGTCATCTTTTATAAAGTTGGTTGTGAATTCTATGTCAACAGGGTATTGATAATAACTTTCGAGCGTTTTGAGCATTTTCTGCATAAGGGCGGTATAATCAGTTTTTGCGAGGAGTTTATCGAATGTTATCGTCCAGGCATGCTCGGCTTTCATACCCAGCTCCTTCATTTTCTTTTCCGCTTCATAATCAGGAGTGGCTACCAAGTCCAGTTTCAGGTCGAGTTCTTCATTGAACAGGTCAAGGACATTAACCGTTCTGAGGTTGTTTTCTTTTGTGTCGAGCAGGTCGGCATTTTTCTGAGAAAATCTTTTGATGTCCTCCTTGTCGGAGTAAGGGTGTAGCCGCGGCTGGTCTAGGGCAATTATCTGCGGGTAATCATCTTCGACCCGCTCAACGGCTCTGGTTCCCAGTCCGAAGACTAATCTTAACATACCGGCCTTCGGGTCGAGAGACGGCTTCCAGACAAACGCATTATAAGAAGTTCCGACACCTGCGACGTCAGGAAAGAAATAGTATTTTTTGTATGAGCCCGATACCCGCTGAACCAGCAGGGCCATTTGTTCATCCTGCTGGTCGAGTCCTCTCTGCAAACGGTAAGTTAGCGCATCTTCGTCCATAGTGCTGGCGTAAATTCTGCGGACGGCGGTTTCAAATTCATTATAGCGTTGCTGGGGGTCGCCCTGATTGACGAGGAAAATACTTTCATACTTGCCGGCAAAGGCGTTCCCAAAGGAATCTTCCAAAAGACTGCTCGAACGCACAATAATCGGGGACTGGCCAAAATATTCTATCATTTCCTGAAAACGTTCGCGAATTTCATCCGGAAATTTTCCTTTGAGCATATTTTCCTTCATTTGAGGAGCTGCTTTGAAATAACCATCTTTAGTTTTCTGCTCCATAAGCAGCTTCCACCAGCCGTTTTCGACGATGTAGCTGTAAAAGACGTCCGAGCCGATGTAAAAAGAATCGTGCGTCTCGAGGTATTGTTTCCAGTCGAAAGACTTATCTGCCAGAAGGATGTTTTGCGCCAGGAGCATACCTGCCGCCTTTCCGCCTATGAAGCCGCTTCCGATTAGTCTGCTTTTGATATTGAGCAGATTTTCGAGCGTGAAGCTGTTTTCCGCCAGAGCCAGCATTCTTTTTTCGCGTCCAATCATTATTTTGCAAAGCTGCCTGACGGTTTCCTCAACTTCTTCCGAATCGACAGATTGCTCCTGCAGTTTCTCGGCTCCCATAAAAAGACGGTCCCAGTAATCGAGGCTTCTTGCGGAACCGTCGAGCCCTTTTTCGGAGATGTGCGAAAACAATTTAGCCGCATCCACACTGCTTATGACAGGCGAAAATTTTTCTCCCTGTCGCAGATGAGGAAGAAACATTACAGGCGAATAGCGGTTCCAGACTTTCAGGGGGTGGACGTAAAAGTTGCCTTCAAAACTGTAGATATCCAGCAGCGACTGGGTGGTTTCGCGGATGCGTGCGACAGTTTTAAACGAATGATTTCGCCGCAGGAGGGCAAAGTAGGCGATTGTTTCGAGTTCAAAAAGGTAGGGGCAGGTAATCATAAAGAAGTTGCCTATCATCAGGTCCGTTGCCCAGGCGCTCAACAGGTCGCTGAGGCAGTCGAACACATAATAAGTTCCCGCACCTTCTGCGGCGATTATCGTGTGAACCTGTTTGGAGAAGGTTTCGAAGCCGCTTTCGGCATCAAGGTGATAAACAGTGACGCCGGCCTGCACCTCAATGAGGGGTTTGTGGTCGGCGAATCTCATATAAATAATTTTTTTGCCGTCTCTTACGGCTGCACCGACAAAAGGAGCAACAAACTCTTTGAAATCATCAATAGAATCGACCTGCCAGACGACGTTGTCGCCTTTTCTCAAACCGCACAGTATTTGGTCGAGGCCGTTGAGGCCTGTAGTTGGCGAGACAACCATAAATCACTCCTGCTTTGTGATATACCGTTTGTAATTAATCCCTAAACTGCTGACTTTATATCTTATTATTCGAGCGGTGGTGCCCAACTGGCGTGCTGCGGCGGCGAGGTTTCCGTTCGTGCGTTTTAAGGCATCTACAATCAAATCGCGCTCAAAAAGATTGACCCTGTCTTCTATCGAGCCTGTGATGACTGTGCCGGACGCCTCGGACGTCTGCAGTGTGGGAGGGAGATGATGGCCATGTATGACACCATCGGTGCTGAGCAAAACAGCCCTCTCAATGCAGTTTTCCAGCTCACGGACGTTGCCCGGCCAGTGGTAAGAGACCATCATATTAATTGCGGTTGTGCTGATTCGTCTGACGTTTTTGTTCATTTTTTTGGAGTATAATTCTACAAAATGGTCTGCCAGCAGGAGGATATCGTCCCTGTGTTCCCGAAGCGGAGGCAGAAAAACAGGAAATACATTTATGCGGTAATAAAGGTCTTGCCGGAAGGTTCCATCCTCAACAGCTTTTTCAAGATTGCGGTTGGTGGCGGTGACAATTCTTGCGTTTGTTTTGAGGGTCCGGTTGCTGCCCACACGTTCAAACTGGCGTTCCTGAAGAACTCGAAGCAGTTTAACCTGTGTAGCGGGTGAAAAATCACCTACCTCATCGAGAAACAGGGTTCCGCCGTCAGCCTCTTCAATGCGCCCTATGCGGCTTTGGATTGCTCCCGTAAAGGCGCCTTTTTCGTGACCGAAAAGCTCGCTCTCAAGCAAATTTTCATTAAGAGCGGCACAGCTGACCTTAACAAAAGGTCCTTTGGCCCTGGCGCTGGAGTAGTGAATGGCGTGGGCAACAAGCTCCTTGCCTGTTCCCGACTCGCCGCGAATAAGGACGGTCGTGTCGCTGCCGGCTACCTGATGAATCTGGCGGTAGACGTCGCGCATTGCACCGGAGTTGCCGATAATATTTTCCGGACGAAACTTGTCCTCAAGCTCATAACGCAATCGCAGATTTTCATTTTCGAGCTCATGCAGTTTGGCGGTTTCTTCGCGTCTGATTCTGACGTCGTTGGCAATCATACTGGCAACGATACTAAGAACCCGCATATCCTCTTCAAGGGACACCGCCTTATTGAACTGGCGGTCTATGGAAATTGCTCCGATGACCTCATCACCGATTGTGATTGGCACGCAGATAAAGCTGATTTCCTCCTTTGTGATATTCCATCGTTCAAAGCGATTGAGGAAAAGTGGCTCTTCTGAAACCTTCGGAACAATCATTGGTTTGCCGGTTTGCATCACACGGCCTGTGACGCCTTCACCCAGACGGTATCGGATTTTTCGCCTTTGCTCCTCGGAAAAGTTATGGACGGCTTCAATGATTATTTCCTTGCCGTCCGGCGCCAATAATGTGATAGCGCCCCTGTTCATTTCCAGTTCGCTGTCGAGCGTATTGAGGACATCGGTAAGAGTCTGGCTCTGCGGTGTCCCTGCGGCGAGGATTTCGGCTGATTTTGTAAAGTGTGCCAAGTTCATTAAGGTGCCGAGTGCCAGCTGTTTGGTAGCTTTCTAATTTTAAGTCGTTTTGTTTCACGGTTTAGGCACCTTAATATAAGCAGCCATATATTACATAAATGTAGCATAATACTAATAATTTGACAAGTATACAATAGTAGCAAAATTATTTTACAGTCAGCCGTTATTGTCTTTAACCCATTGTCATATATAGACTTAAGTTTATCAAAAAATTCATTGTTTTCCTGCTAATAATTATTATTCAACAGAGCAGGAATTATAATGAAATGGAGATAAAATTGTTGTTTTTGATGGCATTGAGCTACAAAAATGTCGCATTAAAGCATCAAGGACAATTCAACAGAAGCTCCTTATCATCTTGCCAGATAAAGACTTATGAAATTGCATAATAAATAATTTTGTTGGCACGGCCTTTGCAATTATAAGCATATCTGAAAACTTTATAACTATATTAGATAAAAGATGTGACCTATGGTAAGAAAAAGGCTGTTATTGGTATTGATGATTGGGATTGGCATACTGACTTGTGCGGGAACTTATGCCTCTGATGCGATTAAGTGCACGATTTCGACTGATTTCTACAGCAAATATATCTGGCGTGGACAGAACGTAAGCGACAGAGCGGTTTTTGAGCCTACCATAGCCCTCAAAAAATACGGTTTTACAGGATTCGTGTGGGGAAATATGGATCTGACGAACCAAACCGACCATTGTCATGAGTTTATCGAGATGGATTATGTTTTGGATTATACGGCACCGGTGCCGGATATGAACGTCTTGTCTTTCTCTGTCGGCACTATTTATTATGACTTCCCGAATACCGCTTACAAACCAACAACGGAAATCTACGGGGGGCTGAGCCTGGCTGTGCCGCTGTCGCCGTTCATAAAGATATACCGCGATGTCGATGAGGCCAAAAGCACCTATATACAGGCCGGCGTGGGGCATACCATAGATAAGCTGGCAATTATAAACGACGACTGTTATTGCGGCTTGCGGCTCGGGTGCAGTCTCGCTTACGGAAACTCACAGTACAACAAGTTTTATTTCGCATCTGCTGGCGGAAAACTCAATGACCTGAATATCTCGCTGGCGATACCGTTTTGTTACAAAAGCTGGACTATTACACCGAGCGTTTACTATTCAATGATGGTCGACAGCGATATTCGCTCGGCAACCGCCAGAAGCGACAACCTGTGGGGCGGAGTAAGTATATCGAGGAGTTTTTGATTTATTGTGCGATGTAGCGAAACAAAAACAAGGAGAATTTGCGATGAAAAAACTGTTGATTATTTTGGTTGTGTCGTGTATTCCGGCGACGGTCGTATTCGGCGAATCCGGAGCAGCTCAATCACAACAGGCCGCAGTCACCACACCCGCCGCACCAAAGGTTGACAGCGGCGATACGGCGTGGGTGCTTGTATCTGCGGCGCTTGTGATGCTTATGACGCCGGGGCTGGCGTTCTTTTACGGCGGGCTGGTCAGACGAAAAAATATGCTCGGCATCCTGATGCAGTGCTTCATAATACTGGCCGCTCTGAGTCTGCAATGGGTTTTAATTGGATACAGTTTATCCTTTTCACCGGGAAACTCTTTTATCGGCGGTCTGAAATGGTTCGCATTGAAGGGCGTCGGCTTCGACCCGTATCCCGATTATTCTGCCACGATTCCGCATCAGGCGTTTATGATTTTTCAGGCGATGTTTGCCGTAATTACACCAGCACTTATTATTGGTGCGTTTGCCGAGAGGATGAAATTTTCAGCCTTTCTTATCTTCACACTGCTGTGGGCAACATTTGTGTATGACCCGCTTGCACATATGGTATGGGGAGTTGGCGGCTGGCTGAGGAATCTGGGGGCGTTGGATTTTGCCGGTGGAACGGTCGTCCATATCAATGCAGGACTCGCTGCATTGGCAACAGCAATTATCATTGGCAAAAGGAAGGGCTATTGTCATAATCCCACTCCGCCTCATAACCTGCCCTTCAGCGTCCTCGGTGCTGCGATGCTCTGGTTCGGGTGGTTCGGATTTAACGCTGGCAGTGCACTGGGTGCAAACGGCTTGGCTGTTAATGCCTTTGTTGTTACCAACACTGCTACCGCAGCGGCAGCACTGTCTTGGGCATCACTGGATTGGATATTCAATGGAAAGCCAACGATGCTCGGCACAATCAGCGGTGCCGTTGCAGGACTTGTAGCCATCACTCCGGCTGCGGGTTTCGTCGGCATAGGCGGCGCAATTGCAATTGGCTTACTGGTGAGCGTATTTTGTTTTATCGCCATCAGTTTTATTAAGCACAAATTCGGTTACGATGACTCGCTCGACGCCTTCGGTATTCACGGCATCGGCGGCATCTGGGGAGCTCTCGCAACAGGATTATTTGCCTCGAAGCTTATCAACCCTCAAGGCGCAGATGGTTTATTTTTCGGAAATTCAAAACAGCTTTTGATACAACTTGTTGCGGTTGGTACAACAATAGTTTACACGTTTATTGCTACTTTTATTCTCTATAAATTGGTGGATGCGATAATCGGTGTGCGGGTTGTCGAAGAAGAAGAGGCTATGGGGCTTGACCTTACCCAGCACAACGAACGGGCTTATACAATGTTGGAATAAATCTTGTCCGCCTTTAGCGGAAATGAAAGGAAATCCGTTATGAAATTGGTAATTGCAATAATTCAGCCGTACAGACTCGAACAGGTAAAGGAAGAACTCTACAAAGAAGAGGTTAATCTGATTACCGTCAATGAAGTGCTTGGTCACGGCAGACAAAAAGGAATTACAGAGGTTTATCGCGGATTCAAGGAGACCGGCAATCTGATGAGGAAAATCCGCCTTGAAATTGCCGTTAATGACAATTTTGTGGAACCGACAATCCGGGCCATTACCAAAGGTGCGCAAACCGGGAAAATGGGTGACGGCAAGATTTTTGTGCTGAATCTGGAGGAGTGCATTCGCATTCGCACCGGCGAAAGAGGCGGAGAGGCCATAGGATAACAGGTGACACAGTAATAATATAACAGGACTCCGCATGGACCGTTCTGTTAAAAGGGCTCTGACCACGGCTGGCAGAGCCCAATTTTAATACGAAAAAACAACAAAAATGTAAATTTATTTCGGAAGTATTTACAAAAATGTAGCTTTATTCTCTGACGACTCCATGGCTTTTAGTGTGTGTAACTTCAGCTTACGCAAGACGTTATACAAAAATGACTGTTGAAGAGGCACCTTGGCACGAAGTTTGCGATAGTTATGTAATACAGCCGTTTTACAAAAACACTAAGAAGATTCGTTCAAAGCATTAAATTAAGGAGCACAGAGAAATGAAAACAGTGCTGACTGTAGCGGCGGTCCTTTTATTAACCACAGCAACAGCGTTTTGCGAAACGAAACCGTCAGGTGAAGTGAGCTCTTTGACAAGTCAAAAACTGAAAATCGACACAGGAGACACGGCGTGGGTGCTGATGAGCGCTGCGCTTGTGATGCTTATGACGCCTGGGCTGGCGTTCTTTTATGGCGGGCTGGTCAGACGAAAAAATGTCCTTGGTGTCTTGATGCAATGTTTCATAATACTGGCTGTGCTGAGTGTGCAATGGATATTAATCGGCTACAGCCTATCATTTTCGCCCGGCAACGGATTTATCGGTTCTTTGAACTGGTTCGGTTTAAGAGGCGTCGGGCTTGAGCCATACGCGGACTATTCGGCCACGATTCCGCACCAGGCGTTTATGATTTTTCAGGCTATGTTTGCCGTAATTACACCAGCACTTATTATTGGTGCTTTTGCCGAGAGGATGAAATTTTCAGCCTTTCTTGATTTTCACACTGCTGTGGGCGACTTTTGTCTATGACCCGGTTGCGCATATGGTCTGGGGAGTTGGCGGATGGCTGAGAAACCTCGGAGTGCTGGATTTTGCAGGCGGAACAGTTGTCCATATAAATGCAGGTATTGCCGCTTTGGTGACGGCTATCATTATTGGCAAAAGGAAGGGCTATTGTCATAATCCCACTCCGCCTCATAACCTGCCCTTCAGCGTCCTCGGTGCTGCGATGCTCTGGTTCGGGTGGTTCGGATTTAATGCGGGCAGTGCACTCGGTGCAAACGGCGTGGCTGTTAATGCCTTTGTTGTAACCAATACCGCAGGTGCGATAGCGGCTTTGACGTGGGCTTTGCTGGACTTGAAGTTTAACGGTAAACCGACGATGCTTGGGACCATCAGCGGCGCCGTTGCAGGGCTTGCGGCAATTACGCCGGCTGCAGGATTTGTCGGACCGGCGGCGGCATTGGTAATTGGTATTGTGGCCAGCATCCTTTGTTTTATTGCTGTCGGTTTTGTGAAACGTACATTTCATTATGATGATTCGCTGGATGCATTTGGCGTACACGGCATAAGCGGCATTTGGGGAATAATAGCAACAGGATTGTTTGCAACCACGGCTATAAATCCTGCCGGCGCCAACGGTCTACTTGCGGGAAATGCAAGACAACTTTTCATTCAACTTGTTGCAGCGGTCACAACGACAGTTTACGCCTTCATCGGTACATTCATTATATATAAACTGGTGGATGCGATAATCGGTGTGCGGGTTGTCGATGAAGAAGAAGCTATGGGATTAGACCTGACGCAGCACAACGAACGGGCTTACACAATGTTGGAATAAATCTTGTCCGCCTTTGGTGGAATTGAAAGGAAATTTGCTATGAGATTGATAATCGCTATAATTCAGCCGCACAGACTTGACCAGGTAAAAGAAGAACTATATAAAGAAGAGGTGAACCTGATAACCGTAAGTGAAGTTCTTGGTCACGGCAGACAAAAAGGTGTTACAGAGGTCTATCGTGGTTTTAAGAGAGACAGGTAATCTTATTCGAAAAATTCGGCTGGAAATCGCTGTTAATGACAATTTTGTGGAACCGACAATCAGGGCCATTACCAAAGGGGCACAAACCGGGAAAATGGGTGATGGCAAGATTTTTGTGCTGAATCTGGAAGAGTGCATTCGTATTCGCACCGGCGAAAGAGGCTCTCTGGCGATAGGTTAGAAGTGTGGATATAAAGCAAACGCGTTTGCGGGACATAATGCGAGTTGCATAAAGATTAAGCAGTTTTTGTATTATTGGAAAGGAAATAAAAAATGACGCCGAAAGAGTTTTTTGGGTTTGCTGAAAAGAACAATGCGAAAATGGTTGATTTAAAGTTCACCGACCTTTTAGGAACGTGGCAGCACTGCACATTCCCAATAGAGTTCCTCGACGAAAAGACACTTAAGGAAGGTCTCGGCTTTGACGGTTCGTCAATACGCGGCTGGAAGCCGATTCACCAGTCTGATATGATGGCGGTTCCCGACCTGAGCACCGTGGTGATGGACCCGTTTTTCGCCAAACCTACGGTGAGCGTCCTTGCGGACATCATCGACCCGATTACCCGCGAAGAGTATAATCGCGACCCGCGTAATATCGCCAGGAAGGCGGCAGAATTTGCGAAAAAGAGCGGGTTGGCGGATACGGCGTATTATGGTCCTGAGCCGGAATTTTTTATCTTTGACGAAGTTCGTTACGAACAGAATCAGCATACGGGGATGTATGCTATCGATTCTGCGGAAGGGTCGTGGAACACCGCCCGTTTTGAAGAGCCGAACCTCGGATATAAACCATCATACAAAGGCGGATATTTCCCCGTAAGCCCGACCGACACCCAGCAGGATATACGGACCGAAATGGTCGAGGAAATGCAGAAGGTTGGGATTGTGGTCGAGAAGCACCATCATGAAGTTGCCACCGGCGGACAAGCAGAAATCGATATGCTGTTTGCGCCGCTGGTTGAGCAGGCAGACAAACTTATGTGGTATAAATACATCGTCAAGAACGTGGCCAAGCGGCATGGCAAAACGGCAACGTTTATGCCGAAGCCTGTTTTTGAAGATAACGGCAGCGGTATGCATACGCACTTTTCGCTCTGGAAGAAGGGCGTCAACCTGTTCGCAGGCAAATGCTATGCGGGTCTGTCTGACATCGCTATGCATGCGATTGCGGGTCTGATTACCCATGCGCCTGCCATTCTGGCTTTTGCGGCGCCGACGACGAATTCATACCGCCGGCTTGTCCCAGGGTTCGAGGCGCCGGTGAATCTGTGTATGTCTGCCCGCAACCGTTCGGCGGCCTGCCGCATCCCGATGTACTCGCCGAGCCCGAAGGCCAAAAGAGTTGAGTTCCGCTGCCCCGACCCGAGCTGCAACGGCTATCTTACTTTTGCCGCAATGCTTATGGCTGCAAACGACGGCATCAAACACAAGCTTGACCCTGGCAAACCGATGGATGTGGACGTGTTCGAGCTATCCAAGGCAGAGCTGGCCAAGACCAAGCAGGCGCCCGGCTCTCTCGAAGAGGCAGTCAACGCTCTCGAAAAGGACCACAAGTTCCTCACCGAAGGCGGCGTATTTACTGATGACCTGATTGAGACCTGGATACAATGGAAGAGAGAAAAGGAGCTTGACCTGATGGCTCTTCGGCCGCATCCTTATGAGTTCCATCTGTATTATGATTGTTAAAATAAAGAAATTTAGGCCATATTTTAAGGTAAAGGAGAAAAAATGCGCAGTAGTAATGAAGAATCCATAAGTCAGAGCCTGTATAATTTTCAGGCGGCGCTGAAAGAGAACGGCCAGACTTTCGATGATTTCATCCGGCAGAATTATACCTCAAAGTGGCGAGGTGATACATTATATCACGCCTCAGCCATACGGACAACATTTGTCAACGCCATGCATAACTTTCTGACGAACTGCGGACTTTTCAATATGGAGAAGGTATCAATGAGTCCGTTGACCGACCCGCTTGCGCACGATGTGGAGCATGTTCCTACTATCAGCTACAAAGGGCACGACTACAAGCTGACACATTCAATGATATACTCAAAGTTTCTTGCGTGCATGAACCCGAATTTTAAGGGCATCTTTGTGGACTCGCCGAACATCCGCCTCGAAATTGAAAGTCCGACAGGCGTGCAGCGTGGAAAGTACATCTGTGACTTTTCCCAGATGGATGTTGAGCTGCGGCGTAATCGGGGCGTTTTGCTCGACGAGTATCTGAACAATACCAAGAAGGTGACGGGGATACTTAAAGAGGATATGGAAAAGGCCCTTAAATTTTTCGAGGAAATGGTTATCCATTCAATGACGCTGTGGCTGATAAAAATGATGAGGACTTGAAGGCGCTTGGTGTTGCCGTTGAAGTTCCGAAGACGCCCTTTCCAAGGTTCAGGAAGGATAAAGCAGCGGCGAAATATGGCGCCGCCGGCCTTGAGGCCAAATTAGGACAGGAGGCCGGTTCGCAGTTTTTCTGGATAACCGGCCTGCTGCGTGAAAACTATGACCTGATTTATCCGTATTTAAGACCAGATGGTTCCAAGATACCGCTTGCCGATTTTACTTCGGATATGATTTACAATTATGACCTGTGCGCCAGTCCGTCCAGCGTAAAACCGGCAGATACGGCGATACTTACGAGATATTATCAGGGGCTATCAGAGAATGGCTGTATGAACCGATTATCGAGAGGCTTATCGACAACAACGTGATTGGTGTGCGGCCGAAGATAATCGATGGCGAGCTGGAAAATATCGACGAGCTGGGCGGTTACGGCCCCTTTCTTGTGGCTATAGCACAGAAGGACGAAAACGGGAACAGTCTATTCCCCGATACCTTCGGCGGAGGCATCGGAATCGAACGGACACTGTTTGCCTTAACCAAAGGCGAACAGGTCAAGAAGGTGGATGATGTCACCTTCTTTGGAAAAAACCCGGATTCTCATCCGATTTTTCTTTACTAATTCGCGACAGGCTGTTAGAAAATCGTCGCTTAAAGTCGATGGTTGGTTATTATGAGAATCAAATGGCCAGATTACCCAGAAATCGGGGTTTGTATGAATCGAGGCACGAGCACGGCGCCTGCGGTATCGGCGCTGTTGTGAACATTTCCGGCCAGCAAGACCATTCGATTATTGAATACGGCAAAGAGATACTGATAAATCTTCATCACCGCGGAGCGGCAGGAGCCGACGAAACCACAGGGGACGGTGCGGGCATTTTGTTTCAGATTCCACACGAATTTTTTTTGGACGAATGCCGGAAAATCGGCTTTTCACTTCCTCAACCCTTCAAATACGCTGTTGGTGTTGTATTCGGTTCGAAAGAGTCGGATTTTATCAGAGGCCGCTGCGATGGGATATTAGAAGAGTCCATTAAACACTATGGAATGAAGGTAATCGGGTGGCGCGATGTGCCTGTATTAAACAATTGTCTCGGGAAGATTGCGCTGGCAGCGGAACCCTCGATAAGGCAGATTTTTGTCGATGGTCTCGGTCTCGAAGGCGAGGGGTTTGAGCGTCGTCTGTATCTGGCCAGAAAGAGGGCTGAAAGAGCCGTTATGGGAACGCCCGGCGAGGAGGGAGAAGATTTTTATGTAGCCTCTCTTTCGTGCAGGACTATCTGCTACAAGGGAATGTTTATGGCGTGGCAGCTTTTTGCGTATTACCCGGACCTTGGGGACGAACGGCTCAAATCTGCGCTGGCTATAGTTCACCAGCGTTACAGCACCAACACATTTCCGAACTGGTGTCTTGCCCAGCCGTTCCGATGTATCGCTCATAACGGCGAAATCAATACCCTCAGAGGCAATCGCAATGCTATGCTCGCACGACAATCCAAGATGGAAAGCCCCCTTTTTGGCGACAGCATAAGCGACCTGAATCCTAGCCTGACGCCCACGGGCAGCGATTCGGAATGTTTTGACAATACGGTCGAACTTTTGATTCGAGCAGGCAGAAGTATGCCTCATTCGATAATGATGATGATTCCGGAGGCATTTGGACAGAGTTATCACATCAGCACAGATAAGCGGGCATTTTACGAGTATCACGCCACCATTATGGAGCCGTGGGATGGTCCGGCAGCAATAGTGTTCACTGACGGCCAGATTGTCGGTGGGACTCTGGACCGCAATGGGCTTCGTCCCTGCCGGTACTCAGTGACGACCGACGGTCTTGTAATTATGGCCAGCGAAACCGGCGTCGTAAAAATCCCGCCTGAAAGAGTCCGACAGAAGGGACGTTTGCAGCCAGGGCGTATGTTTCTGGTGGATACAGCAGAGGGAAGGATAATTACCGACAATGAGATAAAAAGCAAGGTTGCCCGACAAAGACCATATCGAAGATGGCTCGAAGAGAATCGAATCGAACTGCGAGGGCTGTTCGATGCACCGAAATTGGTTAAGAGCGACCCTAAGACGATATTTGAAAGAATGCGAGCGTTCGGCTATACGCGAGAAGAACTGCGGATGATTTTAACTCCGATGGCGCTTAACGGCCAGGAGCCTATCGGTTCGATGGGGAGCGACACGCCGCTTGCGGTATTGTCGGACAGGCCTCGGTTATTGTTCGATTATTTCAAGCAGGTCTTCGCACAGGTGACTAATCCCGCCATTGACCCTCTTCGGGAGGGTTTGGTTATGAGCCTGATGATTTATACGGGTAAAAAACGCAACCTGCTCGAAGAGACGCCTCAACACTGCCGGCAGTTGAAGCTGCCGCACCCTGTCCTGACAAATGAAGACCTCGAACGTTTAAGAACTGTCAGGCGGGATGATTTTAAGGTGGCTACTGTTTCTGCACTCTTTGATTCTGAAGCCGACAATCCCGCAGCAGCATTAAGAAATGGTTTGAAAGAGCTTGTCGATTCTGCCCAAAGAGCAATTAAAGAGGGGGCATCGCTGGTGATTATCAGCGACCGCGGAATCACACCTGCCAAGGTGCCGATTCCATCGCTGCTGGCGGTATCTGCTGTTCATCACAGTTTGCTTGACAGCGGGATGCGTAGCGACGCAGGGTTGATTGTTGAAAGCGGTGAGCCGCGAGAGGTTATGCATTTTTGTCTTTTGTGCGGCTTCGGATGCAATGCGGTCAACCCGTATTTAGTGTTTGAGGCGCTGGATGAGTTGCACCGGCGGGGTGAGCTGCCCACAAAGATGGAATCGGTTCAGATAGCGGACAATTACATAGCGGCGGTCAAAAAAGGGATTCTCAAAACAATGAGCAAGATGGGCATCTCAACACTTCGCAGTTATACGGGCGCCCAACTTTTCGAGGCAATCGGCCTGAATAGCGATTTTATTGACCGGTATTTTTCGGGAGCGAGCTCACGAATCGGCGGGATTGGGCTTGAAGAAATCGCCAGAGAGGCAATCGCCCGACATCGGTCGGCATTTGGCCAGCCCCGCAGCCCCAGCCGTTTTGCTTCGCAAACCGAAGCAGCAGGGGCAAACAGCGGGCTCGAACTGGAATTTGGCGGTGAATATCATTTCAGAGTTAACGGCGAGAGGCATCTTTGGAATCCGTTAACAATATCAAAACTGCAGCAGGCGGTCAGGGCGGAGGACGCAAACGCATATTCACAATACGCAAAAGCAATAAACGAGCAGGGCAACAGCCTTTACACGCTGCGAGGTCTTTTTGAGTTTGTGCCGGGCAAAGCCATAGATATTAGTGAAGTTGAGAGCGCGAGCGAAATCGTCAAGAGATTCTGCACCGGTGCGATGAGCCACGGCTCAATCAGCAAAGAGACGCACGAATGCCTCGCTATTGCTATGAACAGGCTGGGTGCGGCAAGCAATACCGGCGAAGGCGGCGAAGACCCTGAGCGATATAATCCGGAGCCCAACGGTGACTCAAAGAATTGTGCTATAAAACAGGTTGCCAGCGGCAGATTCGGGGTGACTATAAACTATCTTTTACATGCCCGGGAACTTCAAATCAAGATAGCGCAAGTGCAAAGCCCGGAGAGGGAGGGCAACTGCCAGGACATAAGGTGACCGATGAAATTGCGGCTCTTCGATACTCGACGCCGGGCGTGACTCTCATATCGCCTCCGCCTCACCACGATATTTATTCAATCGAGGACCTGGCACAACTTATTTATGACCTCAAATGCGCCAACCCTGATGCAAAGGTTTCCGTAAAGCTCGTTTCAGAGGTCGGCGTGGGGACTATAGCTGCGGGTGTTGCCAAAGGCGGTGCGGACGAGGTGGTAATTTGCGGCTTTGACGGCGGGACAGGTGCGAGCCCGCTTTCGTCAATTAAGCATGCGGGTTGTCCCTGGGAGCTTGGATTGGCAGAGACGCAGCAGGTTCTGGTGATGAACGGCTTGCGCGGCAGGGTGAGAATACAAGTTGATGGCCAGATGAGGACCGGGAGGGACGTCGTTATTGCTGCGATGCTGGGTGCGGACCGTTTTGGTTTTGGGACGGCTGCTCTTGTATCGCTGGGTTGTGTCTTATTGCGTAAATGTCACGAGGGGGCGTGCCCGTTCGGTATCGGCACACAGGACCCGCAGCTGCGAAAGAGATTTGCAGGCAGGCCGGAATATGTCGAGAGGTTTATGTTCTTTGTGGCCGAGGAAGTGCGACAGATTATGGCCCAATTAGGTTTTAAGAAATTAGAGGAAATGGTCGGCAGGTCAGACCGATTAGCAGTGCGCAAGGCAATTGAGCATTATAAGGCGAAAGGACTGGACTTTATCGCAATATTTTATCAGCCCCCGCACTCAGATGGCGAAGCAATCCGCTACGAAGGAATTTCGACCAATAAAATCAAAGACCATATTGACTGGCAAATTCTGGAAAAGGCCAAAAAAGCTGTTGAAAACAAGAAAAAGATGGTCA
>CAVPZU010000004.1:0-15822 GCA_963710355.1 uncultured Phycisphaerales bacterium
TACTCCGTTTCTATGAATCGAGCGACGAGAAACGAGTCACGGGCGGCTGTCTTCTTACGGAAACTTCAGAAGAACCGGCAGCACTCCTGTATTCTGCAGCGTTTCGATAAGGTGCAAAAGGACAAATATCCAGATAAGCAGCATCGCTTCAGCAACATTGCGAGCTAATTTGTTGATTGCTATGGTGTACTCCTGCGGCGCTTTGTAAATTGATAACTTCGGTATGAACATCGGCACCCGTTTCTTATATTCTGTGTACTTTTCTCCGAATCTGTTTGCCAGTTTGCTTTCCTCCGAAAGCATCGTAAAAGGATAATACAGCAGGTAAAAACAAATTATAAGTGCCAGCACCAGGACATTCTCCGATGCTAACCCTATTCCCAATGCCCCTATAAAGCTGAAAAAATACAGAGGATGACGCACTATTGAGTATGGCCCTTCGGTAATCAGTGTATTGCTTTTGTACCCGCTTATATAAACAAGCGACCAGAGCCTCCCGAAACTGCATATCGAAATCAAAATCAAACCGGATATCTCAAAGAGGGTATCGACTATTTCCTTCTGCTCGAAGGAGTGCCCCGTGAAAAGCAAAAGGAAAATAATCGATAACCCGAAAAGCCGTGAAACGAATACCCGCGACTTGGCGGTTGCATGCAATATTGTTTTGTTATTCACAGGATTAAACCTTTTGTTGTTTTCACCATAATTTCTTTTCACTGCCGAAGGAGGGAATTGAACCCTCACCCCCTTTAAGGGGACAGGATTTTGAATCCTGCGCGTCTGCCAGTTCCGCCACTTCGGCCTCTGCCGCCGCCCGACACTGACCTCAAAATTTTCTATTCGACAAAAAACGACAACAGATTAAAGCAGCGGCATTTAGTAGTCAAGAAAAACTATGTCTTCCGGTATGGCGACAACATCCCTGCGTGCCGGCCCGAGAACTTTTTTAATCTCGCTGCTGTGTTTGCCGGCCAGCGCCTTGATTTCGGCGCTGCTCAGGCTGGAAACAGCCTTTGCATTATTGTTTATCAGCACAACCTCTCCCGCATCGAAACTTCCCTTTACGCCTGCGATGCCGCTCGGCAGCAGACTTTTGCGATTTCGTATCGCTTTCAAAGCGCCTTCGTCAATAATGATGGTGCCTGCTGGGTTGCTGTTCAAAATCCATCTGCTCCGGTTGCTTAATTTTCTCTTTGGCATAAAGACGGTGCCGATTTGTTCGCCGGCCAGAATCCTCGTGATAACACTTTTTACCCTGCCGTTTGCCAGCACTATCCGGCAGCCCGCATTGGCGGCGATTTTTGCCGCCTCTATCTTCGTCTTCATTCCGCCGGTCGAAAATTCGCTGCTCCCGGAGCCTGCGCCTTTTAGAATTTCTCCTGTTATTTCATAAACAACCGGAATCGGCTTTGCATCAGGGAATTTTCGAGGGTCTTTATCGTAAAGTGCATCGATGTCGCTGAGGATTATCAGCAGGTCCGCATCTATCTTGCTTGCCGCCAATGCGCTTAATTTGTCGTTGTCACCGAAGGCCGAGCCAATCTCGTCGGTGCTTACGCTGTCGTTCTCATTGAGAACAGGGACTATACCGAGCGACAATAACGTTTCGATTGAATTACGCAGATTAAGATACGTTTTTCTGTTATTGAATACATCTGTCGTCAGAAGCACCTGTGCTGTCGTAATACCGTAGCGCAAAAATGCCTTTCTATATTCAGCCATCAATAACGGCTGGCCTATCGCTGCACAGGCCTGGCGCATCTTCGTATCAATAGCACGCTCTTTGATATTGAGCTGACCCGCACCCATCCCGATAGCGCCGCTTGTCACGATGACAACCTGCCTGCCTTCTTTCAATAGACCGCTTACCTCTTTGGCTGTCTGGCTGATATATTCCGTATCAATATCGCCTTCCTTTGACAGCGTATTTGTGCCTATCTTTATCACTATCCGTTTGGCATTCTCAAAATTTCGCATCTCAAGCCCACTTTTCCAAAACGAACTTTTTTGCGGCATTTCACAAAATATACCACAAAAACTTGAAACTTAAAACTAAAAACACTTCCCAAAAATTTTGTTAAAAGGTCTTGAAAGACAGCCGAAAAACCTTATACTTAACCGGAAATATCGCGGGTGTAGCTCAGGGGTAGAGCGTCACGTTGCCAACGTGAATGTCGTGAGTTCGAATCTCATCACCCGCTTTTTTATTTATAAAGGCTTACTTTACAGGAGCAATTGTATGACCGAAGAACAGCAAAATCTCGCATTGAGCAATACGGTATCAGTTTCAGATGCCGGTACCTGTAGAAAAAAAGTGGCGGTGGAAATACCCGAAGAGACTATAAAAAAGGCAATCGATAAACAATATCAGACCCTCCAAAGGGATGCGATATTGCCCGGCTTTCGAAAAGGGAGGGCGCCGCGAAGGCTTCTCGAAAAGCGTTTTGGAAAGGAGACATCAGAGCAGATAAAGCTCAAGCTATTGGCAGATGCGAGCGAGGCGGCGCTGAAAAATGAGAAGATTGATTACCTGCGGGAGCCGGATATTGATTTTGAGAAGATTGAGCTTCCTGCGAGCGGGCCGATGAAATTTGAATTTGATGTCGAGGTCAGGCCCGAATTTGACCTGCCCCCTCTCGAAGGCATTGAAATTACAAAGACAAAAACGGCGGTTACAGATGGCCAAATTGACGGGGAAATCGAGCAGCTTCGGAAATGGGCGGGGATGTGGGTGCCGCGGGATGGCTGTATTGAAAACGGCGACCAAGTCATTGCGGATGTCGTTGTAAAAACCGAAGACGCCGAGCAGCGCGAAAAAATTGATAACTGCGAGATTTTTGTAAGGCAAAACGGCTTTGCAGGCCCGGTCCTCGTAAAGGACCTCGACAAATTGCTTGTCGGCTCAAAGACCGGCGATACAAAAGAAACAGCCGTGGATATTCCAAAAACATATTATGTCGAAAAATATCGCGGCAAAAAGACCCAGGTTAAAATCACCATAAAGGATATTAAATGGCTAAAGCCCGCTGAGCTCGGCGAAGAACTGTTTAAAAGATTGCAGGTGTCCAATGAAAGCGAATTGCAGAAAAAGGTTCACGCCAGCCTGCAAAGAAGGCTCGACCAGCAGACAAAGGAAGAAATGACCAGCCAGGTCTATAAGTACCTGCTCGAAAAAACCAATTTTGACCTGCCGCTGGACATCGTGGCCGAGCAGTCGTCGATAATCCTGAAAAGACAATATATCAATCTGCTGCGGATGGGGCTTGTCAAAGAGCAGGTCGAGGAAAGGTTGGAAGCCCTCAAGGCCGCCAGCGAGCAGCAGGCAAAAGAGGAGATAAAGACAATCTTCATTATGAATAAAATTGCGGAAAAGCTGGGCATCGAAACGAGCGAAGAGGAAATCAACGGGCTTATCGCAGAACTTGCAATCGGTCAGGGGCAAAGGCCGGAACGGCTGCGGCAAACAATGGAAAAGGACGGTTCTCTGATTCAGCTGAAACTGCAGGTCCGCGATGACAAATGCCTGTCTAAACTGCTCGAATCCGCAAAAATTACCGAAGTTGAACCGAAGCCGGTAAGCGAAAAAAAACCGGCAAAGGGAACCAAAAAGACCGATGCCAGACCTGCAAAAAAAACCGTCAAGGAGCCTCTCGAAAAGAAACCAAAGGCGGCAAAAAAGTCTTCAGAAAAGACTGATAAAAAAGAAACAAAAGCCAAAACAACGACAAAAAAGGAAACCGGCAGGTAAAATCTGCCGATAATACATTATTCGGTCCGCCGCAGGCGGATTAAAAGTATAACGCCGTTATATATACGTTATATATAGCCCTGCAATTTATTGCGGGGTCGTTTAGCCCCAACTTTATGTTGGGGGTCAAAAATCATAAGGTTCAAAGGATTTTTTAATGAACAACAGGCAACCTTATAAAAAAATCTTGAACGAGACAGGTATTTTTAATCAGCAGGCAAGGTATAACCTTCAGAGGCAGATGACGCTCGATGATATGCTGCTGGAAAACAGGATTATCTTTCTTGTCGGCGGCATTTCTTACGAGAGGTCAACAGAAGTGATTATGAAACTGCTTTATCTGGACAACCTTAACCGCAACACTGAAATCAGCCTGTATATCAATTCGCCGGGCGGAAGCGTTGACGACACGATGGCTATTTACGATACGATGCGATTTGTCAGTTCCCCTGTTGCGACATACTGCATCGGCAGCGCCCAGTCAGGGGCGGCGGTGATACTTGCGGCGGGTGCCAAGGGCAAACGACACGCCCTGCCGCACGCAAAGATTATGCTCCACCAGCCCTGGGGCGGTGTCACAGGACAGGCTGCCGACATAAAAATACAGGCCGAGGAAATCCTCAAGGCAAAAAAAATTATAAATGAGCTGCTGTCAAAACATTCGGGTCAGCCCGTCGAGAGAATTGAACAGGAAACCGAAAGAGACAGATATATGACCGCCGAAGAGGCCCTTTCCTACGGCCTCATTGATATAGTCCTCTATGAAGAAACCAAAAAAGACGCCAAAAAGGAAAAAACTGAAAAATAATAAGGGAAATGCGAGGCAAAAAACCAAAAATGGCGAGCAGTGAATACTTAGTACCGATTGTGATTGAAAAGAGCGGCAGAGGCGAACGTGCTTATGATATCTATTCAAGGCTGCTCAAAGACAGGATTATCTTTCTGGGAGGGCCCGATTGACGATTCGGCGGCGAATCTGATTATCGCCCAGATGCTTTTTTTGAGCAACGAAGAGACTAATGCCGACATTCATTTTTACATCAATTCACCGGGCGGCTCCATAACAGCAGGCCTTGCCATTTATGATACGATGCGCTTCCTGCGGTGCGAAGTTGCGACCTACTGCGTCGGACTTGCGGCGAGTATGGCCGCTGTCCTGCTGGCAGGGGGGCAGGCAGGGAAGAGATTCCTGCTGACAAACAGCAGGCTCCTCCTTCATCAGCCTCTGGTCACAGGGGTTCTGGAAGGCGTGGCAACCGACCTCGAAATCGAGGCAAAAGAGATATTGCGTCTGCGCAGCAGACTTTATAAAATACTTGCAGAGCATACCGGTAAAGATACCGACAAAATTGAAAAAGACTGCGACAGGAATCTCTGGATGGACGCAGAAGAAGCTATTACTTACGGACTGGCGGACAGAATATTGAAGAGGGCACCATCGATTGTAAAACAAAAAGGAAATGAACAGGAATAATAAAACCGTCCTTAATTAAAGGTAATTTCGGTGAAAAAAGTCTTTTTTGCTCTGCTGATGTTTTCTCTGGCAGGATGCCAGAAGGAAAGAACCGAAAACGCCTCATCCCAAATCGAGAAATTGAAAACTCAAAACAGCGACCTTGCAGTCAAGCTTCAGCAGTCGCAAAAAGAGTCAGAGCAGCTTAAAAAACAAATCCAGGCGCTGCGAAACTTCGGGGAAAATTTCAAACCCGAAGATATTTACAACCTGCAGAAAATCAACATTACAAGATATACCAACCTTTACGACAACGATGATGACGGCAAGAAGGATACACTATTGGTCTATATACAACCGATGGATGAATACGGCGACGTCGTCAAGGCTACAGGGCTGGTCGAAGTCCAGCTCTGGGATTTGGACAGAAAGGAAGGCCAGCCGCTTCTTGGTCAGTGGCAGGTTTCCCCTGCGGAACTTAAGAAGTTGTGGTTTGCTACGCTTATAACGGTCAATTACCGGCTGAGTTTCAATATCGCCGGCGTCGTTGAGAAATTTGACAGGCCTCTGACAGTAAAAATCAAATTTACCGATTATCTGAGCGGGAAAATCTTCGAGGAACAAAAGGTAATCAAGCCCCAATAATCTGTCGTTTGCATTCTACTTCATAGTAAGCGAAGTCGAACCTAATTCTATTGACGATTTACCCTGCACCTTATACCCTATACCCCAATTATGAAAGACTTTTTAAACCAAATAATATGCGGCGACTGTATAAAGGTTTTACACAAGGTCGAAGAACCGTTTGCGGATTTGATTTTCGCCGACCCGCCTTTCAATATTGGCTATAAATACGATGGCTACAACGACAGCTTAAAAAAGGGAAAATATATCGAGTGGACCCGCCTGTGGATGGCCGTCTGCAAAAAGGTTCTCAAGCCCCACAGCTCGTTCTATATCACCATTGGCGACGATTACGCTGCGAACGTCAAAACAATAGCCGACGAACTCGGCCTGCACCTGCGAAACTGGATTATCTGGCATTACACTTTTGGCCAGCAGACTAAACAGAAATTTGCCCGCTCGCACACACACATATTTTATTTTGTAAATGATAAAAAGAATTTTACGTTTAACGATTTTGCTGTCCGTGTGCCTTCTGACAGGCAGTTAATCTATAGCGACAGGCGGGCAAATTCCGCGGGCAGGATACCCGATGACGTCTGGACGGAATTTTCGAGGGTGTGCGGCACTTTTAAGGAAAGACAAGGCTGGCACCCCTGCCAGATGCCCGAAATCCTCCTCCAGAGGATTATCTCTGTAAGCACAAATGAAGGCGATTGCGTCCTTGACCCTTTCAGCGGTTCAGGCACAACGGCGGCAGCAGCCTGCCAGCTCGCCAGAAATTATGTCGGGATTGAAATATCAAAAGAGTATGTCCATCAATCACAAAAAAGGCTCGATGCCCTGAAGAAACAGAAAACAACAAATCTTTTTTTGGACATAAAAGAGTTTAATGAGTTGAAAAGGCTCCTGATAGATATGAATTTGCCCGCACAGGTGATTGCAAAAGATAAAAAAATGCTGAATTTTTTTATAAATCAGCTTTCGGTAAGGCTGAGCAGTCGGAAAAAATTTGATACCCAGACAATTGTTCCTGTATTGATGGATATGAAAGTTGATAACAACAGAAAAAAATAAACAATTACAGATATGGCTGCTCCTGATACTTTCTGCGGGTCTCTTGACGGTCATTCAGCCGCCGTTCAATCTTTCCATTCTTGCGTTTGTTGCACTTGTGCCGTTTATCCTCGCCTGTCTGTATGCCGAAAAATTATGGCCTTTGCTGCTGGCCTGCTATGTGGTTTCATTTTTTTACTGGCTCGGCAATCTATACTGGCTTATTCCCGTGACAACCGCCGGCTGGTTTGTGATGTGTTTATATCTGGCTATCCTCCGGCCGATACTCGCTGTCGCACTGCGTTTTTGTGCAGCAAAAAAGATTCCGCTACTCCTGTCTGTTCCTGTTCTGTTCGTTGGTGCAGAAAGATTGCAGGGTTTTTTCTTCGGAGGCTTTTTCTGGAGGTATCTGTCGCACAGCCAGTATGACAACCTCATCTTTATTCAGATTGCCGACATCTTTGGCGCCGCAGGCGTTTCCTTTCTTATCGCTATGGTCAACGCCCTTGTCGCAGAGTTTATTCTTTCCGCAAAACAAAGCAAAATTTTTACGAAAAGTCTGTTCCTGAAAACCGTTTTTGTCTCCGTTGCTGTGATAGCGGCGATTTTCTACGGCCGGTGGCGAATTGACCAGTTCGATAAGGTGACTGAACAGGGGCCGCTTGTCGGCTCGGTGCAGTCCTGTATCCCGCAGTCGGTCAAGGAAAGTGCCGCAGAATCAAACGATGTGGCCATTGAAACCTTTAATAAAATGGCAGCCGACAGTAATTCTGTTGCCGATGCCGGCGCCGTTTTGAGCATTTGGCCCGAAACTATGGTTCCCGCTTACCTCGATGACAGGCTGCTCGAATTATTAGCGGATACGAGCATGCATAAATATTTTCATAAACGGCTTTGTGCAGTTGCAAAAGACCGCTCTTATATTTTAGTCGGAGCCACCAGCCTCACACCCAAAATCAATGATGATTACACAATCGAACCGGCCGAGAAATACAACTCCGCATTTCTCTATAAGCCGGATGGTTACCAATCCATCGACCAGTATAATAAGATTCATCTCGTCCCCTTCGGCGAATATGTGCCTTTCAAAAAGTCAATCCCTCTCCTCCACAAGATGCTGATGAAATTTACGCCTTATGATTACGATTACACGCTCGATGCGGGCAATGAATTTACGATATTTCAGATAAACGCTGGCGGCGAAAAAGCTAAAAAAACTTATAAATTCGGCGTAATGATTTGCTATGAAGATTCAGTCCCCAAAATTGCCAGAAGTTTTGTTCTGAACAAAGCAGGTCAAAAGCAGGTCGATTGGCTCATCAACATCAGCAACGATGGGTGGTTTGTAAATTTTATCGGCGGCAGAGCCGAACCCACCACAGAACTGGCACAGCACGCCGCTGTTTGTGTCTTCAGGGCCGTCGAAAACAGGGTTCCTGTTATCCGAAGCGTCAACACCGGTATTTCCTGTATTATTGATTCCTCCGGAAAAATCAGGGATGGTTTTCTGGCAGGAACTTTGCCCGGAAAGGCTCTCGAACGCAAAGGAATGGCTGGTTGGTTTGTCGATAAAATGACGATAGATAAAAGGGTAACCTTTTTTGGCAGATACGGCCAATGGTTGGATAATTTTTGTGCGTTTTTTCTCGGTCTGGTAATCGCAGCAGCTATTACAACGAGCCTGATTTCAAAACCTCAGGCGAAGAAAAGGAGTTCAAAATGAACACGCCGCAAATCTACAGATACAATGGACTTTTTGCACTTCTTATTTTTTTCGGTTTTTGTATCGGCGGATGCAGCGGGACAAAAACGCCGCTGTTCAATATGCAAGGCGACAGCATCGAAAACCTTGCAGGGCAGGCGGTAAAGATTGTACAGGCGGCTCTGGAGGATGTTGACCCTCAGGTTCGGACAAATGCTGTTGAAGTGGTTGCGACGACCGGCACAATGGATTTGATGCCGAGGGTTGAACAATTATTGGCGGACGAATTTGTGCCTGTAAGATTTGCTGCTGCCCTCGCCATTGGAGACACCAGATACGCCCCAGCCAAAATCAGGCTCAATCAGCTCCTGAAAGCCTCGGATGAAAATACCGCCCTGGCGGCAGCTTATGCCTTATATAAACTCGGCGACGAGACTAAATTTTCAATTGTAGCAGAGCGACTACAAAGCAAAGATACGAACATAAGGGCAAATGCCGTCCTTCTGCTCGGTAAATGCGGCAGCAAAAACGGCATCCCGCTTTTGTGGTGGACGATGGAGGCAAAAGATTCCGACGATAAAGTCCGGCTGGATGCTGCCGAATCGCTGGCCAGGCTCGGAGACGAAAAAATCTATCCCAAACTTTGGACCATCGTTTTGAACGTTAATGCTGACGTCAGGATTCTCGGCGTCCGGGCGATGGGTGCGCTGGGTACAGAGCAGGCAAGGGGGGCGATAACAACACAATTATCGGACCAGGTCCTTGAGGTCAGGCTTGTCGCCGCTGAAGAGCTCGGAAAATTAGGCTACAAAACTGGCGAACCGGAGGTCCTTGATGTCTTCACAAAAAACCTAACAAGCGGGATGGACCACCAGGGGGTAGAACAGGTGAACAGCCTGGCAGCGGAGGCGATAGGTCAGATAAAAACCCCCGAACTTACAAAATATCTACCTAAACTGATGAAAAATGAGTCGAAACTTGTTAAATTGACAGCAGCAATGGCAGTTCTCCTTTGCCAAAGGTCGGACTAATCTTTTACAATATAGGCCGAAAGAAAAACTCGATTCTAAAACTTAATTAAACCCGGATTTCAAATATGTATCCGCCGCTCGTCCGGCGGATTAACTTTGGCCATTATTAAAGGATTATTGTAATTCGAGGAAGATTTTGATATTATTATGGGATCGAAAGGCTTGGTTGCGTAGCCAGGCGTTTTATCCGCCTCTGGCGGCTTAATATGGGAAATGTCGAATAAAGTATGTTTTGGGGTATTTAGTAAAAATAGCTTGACCTTTTGAAGTTAAAAAGGTAAAATTACGGTATTAGGACTTGGTCTCTTTATGAAAATGGTGGTGGAAAAAGCAAAATAGTGCCGAATTTTGTGAAAGGAGCCTGATTTTGAGTACCCTTACAAAAATCTTTATAATTCTGTTGGCGCTTTCGAGTTTGTTTCTTTGCGGCTTCGTTGTTCAGTATGTCGCTAACACCAACAACTATAAGAAGTTATATGACGATGTAAAAAGCAAGGTCAGCAGACTCGAAAATGATAGAGAAAGCCTCACAAAACAGCTTCAGGATGAAACCGCCAGGGGGCAAAATCTGACTGACAGCAAAAACAGGGAGATTTCCGTCCAACAGGCCAAAGTCTCTGAATTGCAGGATGCGATTAGAAAGCTCGAACTCGAAAAGGCGGCCCTTCAGGCACAGGCCGAGAAGCTGCAAAGCGAGAATTTAGCTCTCGCTACCGCAATTAAAGAGCAGACAAAGATAGCTGATGCAGCTTCAAAAGAATTAGTAGATATCAAAGGCGACCTCACTAATGAAAAGAAAAAATACGACGAGGTTGCAACTGCACTTATGGAAAAAGAGTCGCTCATTAAATATGCTCCAGAGCGATGCCAAACGTCTTTTAGAGGAGAAGACCTCGCTCGAGAATAAACTTGGCAAGTTCCTTCAGCCTTATGGTCAGAAAGCGGTTTCAGAGCAGCCGGTAACTATGGAGAAAGATAAAGCCCAGCTTGTCCAGCCCGCGACATCTGCAATACGAGCTGAAATCGGCCTTAAGGCAAAGGTAACCGCTATCGATATGAACAGGTCCCTCGCCAAAATTTCCATAGGCGAATCTGACGGCGTGAAAAAAGGAATGAAATTCCATATCAGCAGAGGTAGTGAATATATCTGTGATATCCTGATAATTGACGTCGCTGCACAAGAGGCGGTCGGCACTCTCGAGCTTGTTCAGCAGGAGCCGAAGGCGGGCGATATTGCTGCGACCAATCTGTAAAGTATAGTTTATAAAAGACCTAACGTTTGTTCCTTTTTATGAGAAAGCAAAATGAGTCCTGAAGGACGCACAAAACCGTTAAAACCCCAGGCACCCAGTGATATTTATACTGTCCTGCTTATAATTGCCTTTTCTGCCGCTTTGGCCACGCTTCTCTTTGTAGTCGCCAGAAGTTACAACCAGTTTGGCTCTTTATTTTCAATTCCATAATTAAAAAAAGATATTGACATTTCTGCTTGCATCATATAAATACTTCCTTATTGGGCAAATAAGGAATTTAGAAGGGAGTCGAAAGTGCTGTTGGACACGATTGCAGGCTGGTTCAGCATGGATATGGGTATCGACCTCGGTACCTGCAACACGCTTGTCTGTGTCCGGGGAAAGGGAATCGTCCTCAACGAACCTTCTGTCGTTGCTGTGCGCAAGGGCACCAACATAGTCTTAAATAACGGCGAGGCCGTCGGACTGGTTGCCCGCGATATGCTCGGCAAAACACCGGGCTCCATTTCCGCTATCAGACCTCTCAAGGATGGTGTTATTACCGACTTCGAAATAACAGAAAGGATGCTTAGCTACTTTATCCGCAAGGTTCACGGTCGCGGAAACCTCATCAGGCCTCGAGTCGTCATTGCCGTCCCCAGCGGCATAACTGCCGTCGAGCGCAGGGCCGTCATCGATAGCGCCGAACGGGCCGGAGCAAGAAAGGTCTTTCTGGTGGATGAACCTATGGCCGCAGGTATCGGAGCGGGACTGCCCGTCACTGAACCGACGGCATCAATGATTGTGGATTTGGGCGGCGGAACCACCGAAGTTGCAATAATAAGTCTTGCCGATATCGCCTGCTGCCAATCCATCAGAATCGGCGGCGACGACCTTGACGAGGCAATTATCAACCATCTTAGAAGAACCTACAATCTGCTGATTGGCGAACCCAGAGCCGAAAAGGTAAAAATCCAAATCGGTTCAGCCGCTCCTCTCGAAGAAGAAGTGACTATGGAGGTCGCAGGCAGGGATACTATCACCGGACTGCCGAGAAAAATTACCATAACCAGCGAAGAGATTCGCGAGGCCCTTCAGGAACCCATATCTGCTGTCATTGACGCCGTCTCAAGAACTCTCGAAAAAGCTGAACCGGAACTCGCTGCAGACCTCATTGACAACGGAATACATATCTGCGGCGGAACGGCTCTTCTGCGGGGAGTCGATAGGGTCCTCGCTAATGCAACGGGTTTGCGGGTTGAAAGGGTCGAAGACCCTCTGAGCGCAGTTGCTCTCGGCACCAGTGTCTATCTTGAAAACCTCGAACTCTGGAAAGATACTATGGACCACGACCAGCATAGTTGGGAATAAACCGGTCCTCTTTATCTTATGGCAAGGAAGCGCATCAATATCACCAAACGGGCGTTATTTACCTGGTTTCTTTTGTGCGGATTTATATTCCTTTTAAGTCCGCAGGCGATTACCGGCAAATTTCAGCTCCTCTTTGCTCATATCTTTCACTGGCCTCTCAATATCAGCAGAAATCTTATGCTCTCGGCGGTAGCCGTCCAGCCTGTCAGCAGCACCCTAAGCCAGAAAGAACTTCAATACCAGAACCAGATTGCAAATCTCAACGCAAGGATTGCTGAACAGCAGAAAAGTTATGAGCAGCTTGCCGGCTTTCGCTCCAAGTATCCACTCGAAGGGGCAAAATTTATCTCTGCCAACATTACCAGAGCTGCTCCCGATGAGCTGATTATTGACTGCGGAACTAATGACGGTCTTTCGACGGGCCTGTTCGTCTTGGCCGACAACAGCATCATCGGCCAAATAGCGGAGGTAAGCGCATCGACGGCCAAGGTAAAATTAATAACCAGTCCTCTTTGCAGAATGGAAGTAAGGATAGCCGACAAACCCGCTGTCTTGCAGGGAGACAAAAAAAATGCCAAAATTAAAACCCTTCCAAAAACGTGCGATATAAAGACCGGCGAGCCCGTCTTCTGTCAGCCGAAGCAGGGGTTGCTTAAGACACCCATAATCGTTGGGACTGTATCTGAATGCCGGGTAAGCGAAAATCCTCATCTTTGGGATATTACGATAAAACCAGCCGCCAACATATCGGCTTTAAGCAGCGTCGGTGTTATAAAGTATTAAAAGGACAGGTTTCTTTGTAGAAAACCTCGTTATTGTCATTGCGAGGAGCGCAGCGACGAAGCAATCTATTAACTCATTGCGATTGAGATTGCTTCGGCTTCGACAAGCTCATCCTCGCAATGACAGAGATTTGGTATTTTTTTTTAGCAGAACAAGGAGCGGCCTGAGGAAATAAGATGCGATGGTTTCGGTTTGCCATACTCATAATCGTTGTAATGCTGATGCAGGCCGGTTTGCTCTCCAACCTCAAAATCAGGCCCGACCTGCTCCTTATTATGATGGTCTTTTTCGCAGCTTACGGCACAACCGCTGATGCAATAATAACTTCTTATGCAATAGGCCTTGCTTATGACTTAATCAGCAGTCAGCCGATGGGCGTGGGAATTATAAGTTTCGGCGTGACAGGGTCGGCCATCGCTTATCTGCAGCGAGTTGTCTCTTTGAGAAAATCACCGTTTCAGGCCGTCGCCATTTTTATTGCCGGCTTGTCTTGCGGCGTGATAATGTATTTTTTGAGCTTCTTGAAAACGCCGGCAGGAAGCGATTTTCTCCGTTCGGCGGTCTGGACCTCCCTTTATTCTGCCGTTGCGGGTCCTTTTCTCTTTTATCCGACAAAATGGCTGATGGATATACCGTCTAAAAGCCGCAGAAATTATTGAATGAACATATGATGCAAAACAAAAAATTCACTATGCCGAATTATATTGCACCTTCCCACTTTCGCACCTTCACACCTTTACTCCTGCATTCTTTGCTCCTATGTTCCTTTGTGCCTCTATTTTGGTAAATTGCTATGTATGACAAACGGATAAAAATTTTCGTGGTTTTAGGTGCTGTCCTCCTGTCGGTTTTTTTATTTCGCCTTGCCAGGCTGCAGCTTGCGCCGGATTATGAAATATCGGGAAAAATTGCCGAACTAAAACGACAGCAGGGCCGCAGCAGACAGCTGAAAACCCTGCGGGGAAAAATCATTGACAGAAACGGAAAAATTCTCGCCGTCGATGAGCCGGTCTTTGAGTTATACATTAGTTACTGGTTAAGCAGCACCCTCGATGACCGATTATCGAGGGCAAAACTCCTTCTCGCCGAAACCGGCTCAGACCCCCAGAAGGCCATAAAAAAGACTGTTGAAGAACTCCAGGGCAATTCGGGAATCCTTCGCCAGGTCATCGAAAAAAGTGCCCATTTCGGGTCGAGCCGCTCAGAACAGGAGGAAACAATCAGAAAAAGAAACGACCAGATTTGGAATCTGCGTCTCTTTCAGGCCTGGCGGAAAAACTGCAAACAAACGACTCTTTACAAACGGTATGAGAACGACCTTTCGGCGGTTAAACTGTCGGAATTCACTGCTGACTTTGAGAATAGTTTCCCGGACCCTAACGACCGCCTTATAAAAATTGCCGGAACCGATATTACCGAGATGCGGGAAGATTTGCCCCTGCTGCAGCTTAAGACCGACGATGATGTAATCACGGCTGAAATCGAATTTATGAATATCGAAGCTGTAAAAATTATGCCGAGGTCCCAGCGAACGTATCCCTTCGGTTCGGCTGCCGCCCAGACAATCGGGTGGGTCAGCCTGCCGCAGGAAAAAGATATTCAGTTCTTTGCCGACGACAAGTATTCGAGGTATTTATCCGGCGAGACAAGCGGCAGAGATGGCGTCGAATACACCTGCGAAACTACCCTTCGCGGAAAGAGAGGCGAAATATATTATGATGCGGACGGCAACGAAGTCAGATTGGAAACCGAATTCGGAAAGGATGTCCGGCTTACCCTCGATATCGAATTGCAGAGCCGAATCGAAAAGTATATGACAGGATACAACCTTCCCGCTGACGCTGGCCCGGGAATGTCGGCTGTGATAATAGATGTTCCGTCCGGCCAAATTCTCGCTCTTGTTTCTCTGCCGACCTTCGACTTAAATCGTGTCAGAAATGATTACACCGCTCTTGGCAACGATGCAAACGAGCCGCTGAGAAACCGCGCCATAAACCAGCTTTACCCGCCCGGCTCTTCGGTTAAGCCCTTGATTCTCATTGCGGGCCTTCAGTCCGGTGCAATCACGCCTCAGGAGACCATAGATTGTTCCCCTCACAGGCCGCCTCAGGGCTGGCCCCAGTGTTGGATATCCAGGCAATACCCCGGCAGGTCGCACGGCCCGGTCAACGCACGCAACGCAATTAAACATAGCTGCAATATCTACTTTTCGCATCTGGCCGATAGAATTGACCCTGCCGTCTTACAGAGATGGCTTTTTAATTTCGGCTACGGCCGCAGGATTCTCCCGCCCCCGTCAGCCGACCCGGATAATGAAGCGGTCAGGAATTTCACACAGGCCGGCGGAATTATATCAAGCTCGAGGCCGACAGAGACTATTGAACATCTCGAACAGCTGCCGCCCCTTACAGAAGGCGAGAGAAGGTATTTCGGCATCGGGCAGGGCAGCCTGCGCACAACACCGCTTCAGGCCGCAAATGCAATGGCCTCTATTGCTCGTGGCGGCTTGTATATTGCTCCTCGCCTTTTCATTGAGGATAATAACGATACGAAAATTGAGCCTGAGTCTCTCGGAATTTCGCAGACATTCCTCGATACTGTCTATGACGGTATGTGGGCGGTGGTTAATGAGCCCGAAGGCACCGCATACAACGCATTTTCGCATCGTAGATTTTCAGGCAGCGGCATTACCATTTACGGCAAAACAGGCTCAACCGAAAATCCCGAGCACGCCTGGTTTGCAGGCTTTGTCAAAGATAATTCTGGCCGCTCAATCGCTCTCGCCGTTCTCGTCGAAGGCGGCAAAAGCGGCGCCAATGTCG
>CAVPZU010000005.1:0-13015 GCA_963710355.1 uncultured Phycisphaerales bacterium
CAGTCAAATACGGAGAGAAGTCGGTACAGAACGCTCACATATATGGTGTGGAGCCGGCGTGGCACCACATTGAACACAGGCCGATGGTAATAGGTCGGGAATTATCGGAGATAGATGCTGGGCGAATGGTATGCCTGATAGAGCCGGAACTTCGCGACAAACTTGGACTGGACCAGGACTGCATAGGCGAAACGATTCGAGGAGGATCCAGGAATTTCCGTATAATCGGGGTTATCGAAAAGAGAACTGACCTCGGTATAGGCGGAGGCGGGCAGGAGCGATACGAAATAATAATTCCTTTCGACACTGCTTCAAAATGCCAGCGTGAATTATGGATATGGGCGTTTGCCGAGGGTAAGTCAGCAGATGTCCTCGAAGAAGGGGTGGGAGAGTTGAAATTCTTCTTCCGCCGAGGGAGACACCTGAGTCCCGATGAGCCGGACACCTTCAGGGTTGAGTCCCTCAAAAGCGCGATACAGACCTTCAATAATATATCGCTTGTGGTAACGCTGGTCGCCGGCGGTATAGTCGGCATTTCGCTTTTAGTCGGTGGAGTAGGCATTATGAACATAATGCTTGTCTCAATATCGGAGCGGACAAAGGAAATAGGGCTGCGCAAGGCGGTAGGCGCCAAGAGGTCTGCGATACTGACGCAGTTTCTTGTGGAAGCGGTGATACTGTGTTTTGTGGGCGGCCTTGTTGGATTAGGGGTGGGGGAACTTCTGACTTTAGCGATATCAAGTATAAATCCGATGCTGGATAAGACATATATACCTGCGTGGGCGATAGTTCTTTCGTTTGCGTTTGCGGGAACAGTGGGGATATGTTTCGGGATGTTCCCTGCGATAAAGGCGGCAAGGTTAGACCCGATTGAGGCACTGAGGCACGAGTAGAAAATCAATGCTCGATGCGCGATACTCGAAGGTGAGGATTGATGATGGGAAAACGCAATAAGTCAGAATGCAATATATGGCAACTGGAATTGGTTTTGCTGGTATTGGTGTGTGCGGTGATGGTGTTTGCGGCCGGGTGCGAGGAGCTTGCGAAGGAAGAGGAGTTCTACACTATAAAGGTAAAGCCGGAGCAGACGCGGGAGATACAGACACTAAAGCTGGAGCTAAAAGCGGATGGAAACAAGCCCGCTGAGGTGAACAAACCGGCCCAGAGCGAGATTAAGCTGAGCATAGAGCAGTGCCGGGCGATGACGCTTGCGAACAATCTGGATTTGAAGGTTCAGTTGATAGCACCGGCAATAGCGGCCCAGCAGGTCAGCGCAGAAGAGGCGAAGTTTGAATCATCATTTTTCTCGAATTTAACTTACGGTAATATAGACCAGCCGTCGGTTATAGTTGACCAAGTACCGAAATATAAAAGCCAAACGGCCGACCTTGGGGTTCAGGTCCCGTTGCAGACAGGCGGAACAGCAAAATTTGACCTCGCGGATAATCGCACCAACATTTCCATTGGGAACTATAGTGAGGTGAGTTACACGCCGACGACTACATTTTCGATAAGTCAGCCATTGCTGCGAGGTGCTGGCAAGCGTGTGAATACATATTCGATAAGGGTTCTGGAATACCAGCAGCATATAACCGATGCGATGACAAAGTTAGAGGTGATACGGGTTTTGGCCAATGCCGACCGTGGGTACTGGCGGTTGTATGCGGCCAGGAAAGAGCTTGAGGTTCGCCAGCAGGAATACGAGTCGGCGCAGGCGCAGTTGGCGCAGACGAGAAGAATGGTGGCTCTTGGGGAAAAGGCGGCGGTGGAGGAGACGCGGTCGGAAGCGGGGGTGGCGGAACGATTAGACGGGATAATCACGGCCAAAAAGGCGATGGGGGATAGACAAAGAGAGCTGAAACAGATAATGAATGAAGCGGGCCTGGGCATTGACTCGCCTGCTCTGGTAGTTCCGATGACTGATCCGGACCCCGTGCGATATGAGATAGATAAAGAACGATTGACGAAATCCGCGGTGGAGAACCGGATGGAGATGCTGGAAGTGGAATTGCAGCTTGCGCAGGATTCGAGCACAGTGGATTATTATAAAAATCAGATGCTGCCTTTGGTTGCGATGGACTACACATACAATATGAACGGCATCGGAGCAGCGAGAAGCGATGCTTATGATATGATGTTTGACAGAACTTCTGAAAGTTACACGGTTGGGATGAACCTGATTATGCCCCTTGGTAATGAGGCGGCGAAGAACCGGCTTCTTGAGGCGCAATATCGCAAAAGGCAGCGATTATTCACTAAGGAGAATCGGCGGATACAGATTGAGACGGAGGTTCTTGTCGCGATAGACCAATTGGAGGCGAACTGGCAGAGCATCCTTGCGAGCAGACAGAACGCAATTCTTGCCGGCAGATTGTATGAAGCCGAGAAAAGACAATTTGAACTCGGACTTCGGACCTCAACCGACGTGCTTGATGCACAGGCGAAATTTGCAAACGCCCAAAGCACTGAGATAAAATCTCTGACGGAATACCAGATAGCACAGGTTGACTTAGCATACGCGACGGGGATGCTTTTGGGAGCGGCGAAGGTGCGCTGGGAGCCGAGTGTGCCCGACGTGCACGGGATGGAGGCGAAGTAAATAGCGGCTCTGGGCCTTTTTTTCGCTAATGGGGGCAAGGACATAACTGTATGTCTTAAGCAAAAATGAGACAGAGTAAACTACTATGGGTTTCACCCGTAGTAGTTTACTGAGATATTTAATCTTTGAGCAGTTGAAGCTGGTTTGCAGATAAATAAGGGATTTTAGAGGCTGCCGGTGCTCATCAAACTAATGAAGGTTTCAAACAGATAGCTTGAATCATGTGGGCCGGGCGATGCCTCAGGATGATACTGAACTGAAAAGGCTTTTATCCTTCGGCAGGCGATTCCCTCGTTGGTTCCGTCATTTAAATTCAGATGCGTAGGCTCCACTTTTTTGCCTTTCAGAGAATCCATATCGACGCAGAAGCCGTGGTTCTGGCAGGTTATTTCAATCTTGCCTGTCCGCAGATTTTTAACCGGATGATTTGCGCCGTGGTGCCCGAACTTCAGCTTGTAAGTCCTGCCCCCGAGCGCAAGCGCGAGGATTTGATGACCCAGACAGATGCCGAAAATTGGCACTTTGCCGAGAAGCTGCCTGACGGTCTCTATCGCATAACTTACCGCCGCAGGGTCGCCGGGGCCGTTGCTTAAAAATACGCCGTTAGGCCTCTGCGCCAAAACCTCTTTGGCACAGATTCGTGCCGGAACAACCTTTACATTGCAGCCATAAGAGCAGAGCAGTCTGAGTATGTTCCGCTTGATTCCGTAATCGAAGGCTGCAACGTTAAATTTTTTGGGAGGTTTATGCTCAAGACCGGTTAATACATCAGCTGCTCCCTCATCCCAGGTATAAGGTTTTCCGGCTGTGACGTCTTTTACAATGTCCCTGCCAACCAGTCCGGGATATTTGGAGAGTATCTTGGCCAGTTTTTTAATATCTAATTCGGTCGAGGAGATGACACCCCTCATAGCACCGGCCGTTCGGATATGCCTTACAAGCTGCCGGGTGTCGATGCCTTCGAGGCCGATGACATTATTGGCTTTTAAAAATTCTGCCAGCGACTCTTTGTTTCGCCAGTTGCTGGGGTGGTCGCAATTTTCCTTGACAATAAAACCGGCAGCAAAAACCTTTCTCGACTCCCGGTCATTCTTGTTGGTGCCGTAGTTGCCAATCAAAGGATACGTCATTGTTATGATTTGCTCGTGATACGATGGGTCTGTGAGAATTTCCTGATAACCCGTCATACTCGTATTAAAAACGACCTCTCCGCACTTCATCCCGCGTGCGCCGAATGACAATCCCTCGAAAACCATCCCGTCTTCTAACAAAAGAGTCTGCTTTCACTTTCGATATTCCTTATCTGCGATAGTATAATTGAATGGGTTTGACGCTGATTTTTTCATTTTTCAGCGCCCCAATGGCATTTACGACTGCCGAAGCGCCCCTCATCGTCGTTACGTATGGCACATTCTTTTCGAGAGCCGTTCTCCTTATTGAAAACGAATCCGTCACCGCCCGGCTGCCGATGGCTGTGTTTATTACGAGGTCTATTTTTTTGCTTATCAGCAAATCCACCACATTTGGACGGCCCTCGGCAACCTTCAATACGAATTCTGTGGGAATATTGTTCCTGATAAACTCGATGCATGTTCCTTTCGTCGCCAGTATCTTAAACCCCATCCGATGAAATTTTTGTGCGATATCAGCCGCCCATTGCTTGTCGGCATCCTTGACGCTGAAAAAAACATTTCCTTTAACCGGCAGGGTGTTTCCCGCAGCTATCTGAGACTTCGCAAAAGCTATGCCGAAATCATCAGAGATGCCCATTACTTCTCCGGTGGAAAGCATCTCCGGGCCGAGCAGCGTGTCGGTGCCGGGAAATTTCAAAAAAGGAAAAACCGCCTCCTTTACCGCAAAGTAGCTGCGATGCACTTCTTTTGTGAACTTCAGTTCGTCGAGAGTCATTCCCGTCATCACCTTCGCCGCTATCTTTGCCAGAGGAACTCCGATTGATTTACTGACAAACGGGATGGTTCTCGATGCACGCGGATTAACCTCGAGTATGTAGACCTTGTCGTTTTTTACCGCAAACTGGATATTTATCAGCCCTTTTACCTTCAAAGCAAGGGCAAGCATCTTTGTCTGACGCTTGATTTCATCTACAATCTTCCTGCTTAACGAAACCGGAGGCAGACAGCACGCGCTGTCGCCTGAGTGTATGCCGGCCTCCTCTATATGCTCCATAACAGCACCGATTACGACTGTTCTTCCGTCACTGACGGCATCGACATCAATTTCAATGGCAACATCGAGAAATTTGTCGATTAACACAGGATGCTCGCCCGAGACCTCTATGGCCCTTTCAATGCACGCCTTGAGCGACTTCTGGTCATAAACGATTTCCATCGCCCGCCCTCCGAGGACAAAAGACGGGCGGACAAGCACAGGAAACCCGAGTCGGCCGGCTGTCCGAACTGCTTGTGCGTATGTCGTGGCGGTGCCGCTTTCGGGCTGTCGGAGTTTCAGCCTTCGAACCAGCGAGTTGAAACGTTTGCGGTCCTCCGCTATGTCGATGCTGTCAGGGGACGTGCCGATAATTTTCACGCCCGCCTTTTCCAGAGGCACAGCAAGTTTCAATGGGGTTTGCCCTCCAAACTGCACGATTACGCCGTCGGGCTTTTCCTTTTCGATTACGTTCATAACGTCTTCGAAGGTTAAGGGTTCAAAATATAGCCTGTCCGATGTGTCGTAATCCGTGCTGACCGTCTCGGGGTTGCAGTTTATCATAATTGATTCTATGCCTATTTCCCGCAGCGCAAATGCAGCGTGGACACAGCAGTAATCGAACTCAATTCCCTGCCCGATACGGTTTGGGCCGCTTCCGAGAATGACGACTTTCTTCTTGCCTGTCGGGTTTGATTCACAATCCTTCTCAAACGTTGAATAAAGATAGGGAGTCTTCGCCTCAAATTCCGCCCCGCAGGTATCGACTGTTTTATAGACAGCCGAGACATTCAGCTTTTGTCTATGCTCACGAAATCGCTGTTCCGAGACCCTCATCAGAGATGCAACGTATTTGTCGCTGAAACCATACTCCTTGATGTTCTGCATAAATGTGCGATTCACTTTTGATAAGCTGGCAGCCTTAATCTTTTTTTCGAGCTTTATAATGTCCCTGATGTTATTGAGAAACCACGGGTCTATCTTTGTCAGACCATAAATCTCATCGACCGAAATCTCTCTTCGCAGCGCCTCTGCCACATACCAGATTTTGTCCCAGCAGCTGCTTGCCAGTTTCTGTTTGAGCTGACTGGTGGTAATCTCGCTGTTTATGTGCCTGTTGTCGAGCGAATAACAGTCAATCTCAAGCGAACGAATGGCTTTTTGCAGCGCCTCTTTGAATGTCCTGCCTATTGCCATCGCCTCGCCGACAGATTTCATTTGTATGGTCAGCTCTGGGCTTGTTTTCGGAAACTTTTCAAATGTAAAACGAGGCCATTTAACAACGCAGTAGTCAATCGAAGGCTCAAAACAGGCTGGCGTCTTTTTTGTAATGTCGTTGGGGATTTCATCAAGCCTGTACCCGACGGCCAGCAGTGAGGCAATCTTTGCAATGGGAAATCCGGTTGCCTTAGATGCGAGTGCGGAACTTCGGGATACCCGCGGGTTCATCTCGATGACAAAGAGTTTGCCGTTTTCCGGATTGACTGCAAACTGGATGTTTGAACCGCCTGTCTCCACCCCGACCGCCCTTATAATCTTTATGGCGGCATCCCGCATTATTTGATACTCTTTATCGGTGAGCGTCTGTGCCGGCGCAACAGTGATGCTGTCGCCGGTATGAACTCCCATCGGGTCAAAATTTTCAATCGAGCAGACGATAATGACGTTATCCGCCCTGTCCCTCATAACCTCCAGCTCAAATTCCTTCCACCCTATAACAGACTGCTCCACAAGGACCTGTCTTTTCGGACTGAGATTAAGACCCCAGTTAATATACTGCCGGTACTCTTCGGCATTGTAGGCTATGTTTCCGCCTGTGCCGCCGAGCGTATATGAAGGACGAATGATTGCAGGAAAACCCACAAACTCAATAATTCTTTTTGCTTCCTCCCAGCAGTGTGCATAACCGCTCTTCGGCGCCTCCAGCCCGCAATCTTCAATCACCTTTTTGAAACGGTCGCGCTCCTCGGCCTTTTTGATAGCCGCCAGATTTGCTCCTATCAGGCGAACGCCGCATCTTTTAAGCACACCCGATTCCGCAAGAGCCACCGCCGTATTAAGGCCGGTCTGCCCTCCAAGTGTCGGCAGCAGACTGTCCGGCCTTTCCCTGCGAATGACCATTTCTACAACCTCCGGCGTAATCGGCTCAATGTATGTTCTGTGCGCCAGTTCCGGGTCTGTCATTATCGTGGCAGGGTTGCTGTTAATAAGAATTACCCTGAAACCTTCTTTCTTTAAAACCTTGCACGCCTGGGCGCCGGAATAATCAAATTCGCACGCCTGCCCGATGACTATCGGCCCGGACCCTATTATCAGTATCTTGTGAATGTCCCTTCTTTTGGGCATAATCTTTTTTCCTTTTCGGTATTTCTAATGACCGCCTTAGCGTCTGTAAAAATTCGTAATAGGCATCCTTCTGTCCCTGCCGAACGCCTTGGGTGTAATCTTTATCCCAGGCGGATATTGTCTTCTTTTGTACTCGTTACAATCAACCATCCCGATGACTCGCTCAACCATCCCCTGCGCCAAACCCTCTTCGGCGAGCTGGGTGGATGACTTGTCCTCTTCAATATATCCTTTAAGCACCTTATCGAGCAAGTCATATTCCGGCAGGGAATCGGTATCTTTTTGTCCATACTTTAGTTCGGCGCTGGGCGGCCGCTCCAAAACAGTTTTCGGTATAATCTGACGCTGATGTATTTTGTTCACATAATCAGCCAACCGATAAACCATTGTCTTGGGGACATCCTTTATGACCGCAAAACCGCCCGCCGTATCGCCATAAAGCGTCGAATAGCCGACCGCTATCTCGCTTTTGTTGCCTGTCGTTAAAACCAAATACGAAAACTGATTACTCAGTGACATAAGTATCGTCCCACGAATCCTTGCCTGTAGATTTTCATAAGGAACGCCTTTGCCGTCCCAGCCTTTAACCTCGCCGAGGGTCTCGTTAAACCTCTCGAGGATACCCATAATCGGTATTGTGTGAAATTCTATGTCCAGGTTTTCAGCAACCATTCCCGCGTCCCTTATCGTCTCTCGGCTGTTGAATTGCGACGGCATTGTAAGGCCGACCACATTTTCACTTCCCAAAGCATCTACCGCAATCCCAGCAGTCACCGATGAATCTACGCCTCCGCTTAAGGAAACTATGGCCTTGCGAAAGCGGTTCTTCAGAACATAGTCCCTCGTCCCGAGGACTAACGCCTCATAAATCTCTCCAACATCATCTGCCAAATCAGCCGGAGAGCGTTTTTTGCCGTTCACAGGCATAACCCTGACCTTGCCGCCATTTCTCTTTGCTGCAGTTAAATCGATATCTGCCGCCAGCAGGTCTTCGGCAAAGGCCTTTGCCTCGCGGATAGTCGCACCTCTCTGGTCCAAAAACATGCTCCGGCCGTCAAACACCAGCTCATCCTGACCCCCAACAAGGTTGCAGTATGCAACGGCGCAGTCAAAGTATCTGGCGCAGTCGGCAAGTACCTGCCGGCGCTGCTGGATTTTGCCGGTGTGGAAAGGGGAAGCGGATGAGTTAATTATTATATCTGTCTGTGGAAAGTCTTTCAACAAAGCCCCCAGCCACTGGGGCTGCCAGACATCTTCACAAATTGTAAGCACAGCGTTTATTCCCTTGATGTTTATTATGACAGGTTCATTTCCTGTTCGGAAATATCTTTTTTCATCAAATACGCCGTAGTTTGGCAAAATAGTCTTCCGGTAAATCTTTTTTATCTGACCGGCCTGGAGAACCGCCAGCGAGTTAAAAAATCCTTTCGGGTTCTTCTCTGCGAAACCCACTATTACGTTGATGTCTTTGTCGGAACAATCTTTGGCAAGCTGTTCGAGGGCAATATGATTATCTTCTATGAAACTGCTTTTTAACAGCAGGTCTTCCGGCGGATAGCCGCTGATACACAGCTCTGGAAACACAACCACATCCGCCTCCAGTTTTACCGCCTGAGAATAAAACTGGCATATCTTCTTTACGTTGCCTGCGATGTCTCCTACCGTAACATTTGGTTGTGCCAGAGCAATTCGCACCTTCCTTGTTTCTCCTAAATTTTATTTCTTAGCCATTTGTCGATTGCAGAGGCAGCCTGACGCCCGCAATAAATTGCCCGGGCAACTAATGAAGCTCCGAGAACAGCATCGCCCGTTGCAAATACTCCCTGCTCACTGGTTTGATAATTATTCGCTGCTATATTACCCTGCTGGTCGAGTTGCAGCCGCAGACTTTTAACAAGTCCGTCATAAACCACGTGTTCGAATCCAAGCGCAGGATTACCATATCTGCTGCGAGGACAAATTCGGTGCCGGCCAGTTCCCTCGCCTGCCAGCGGTCTGCCTGTCTTATCCATTCGACTTTGCAGCAATTCAATTTCGATACCTGCGTTTCTACCCCGGAAAAACTTTTGGTCATCACGCTCCACATACGCCTTACGCCTTCCTCGTGCGATGACGATGTTCGCATTACTCGCGGCCACATTGGCCAGGGTGTATCTGCAGGCCTGCTCGGCGGAGGCTCAGGCAGTATCTCAAGCTGGTATATCTCCTTTGCCCCCTGGCGCCTCGCAGTTCCCACGCAATCGCTGCCGGTATCGCCGCCTCCTATCACAACGACAACCTTGCCTTTCGCAGTCAAATCGTCTGCGTCGGTTATCGACTGCTGACCTACGTTTAGCCTGTTTTGTGTCTTCAAATAATCCAGCGCAAAAACAATATTCTCATATCCTCTGCCCGGCACCTGCAGGTCCCTCGGCTTGCCTGAACCCATCGCAAGACAGATGCAATCAAACATCTTCCGAAGGTAGCGGACGGAAATATCCTCGCCGGCCGCCACAGAAGTCCGAAACTCTACGCCTTCAGCGGACAGTTGTGCCAGCCGGCGGTCTATAACCTGTTTTTCGAGTTTGAAATCTGGAATGCCGTATCGCAGGAGGCCGCCAGGTTTGTCATCTTTTTCAAATACAACGACACCGTGGCCCGCTCGTGCAAGCTGCTGGGCGGCGGCCAGGCCCGCAGGCCCTGAACCCACCACCGCCACACGAAAACCGGTTTTCTCCGCCGCCGGCTGCGGCTTTATCCAGCCCTTCTCGAACCCCTCCTCGACAATCTGAAGCTCAAGCTTCCTAATCATAACGGGTTCATCATTAATACTCAGGGTGCAGGCCGCCTCGCACGGTGCAGGGCAAAGCCGACCCGTAAATTCAGGAAAGTTATTCATTGAATGAAGCATCTGGCAGGCCTCCTGCCAACGTTGTTTGTATATCAGGTCGTTGATGTCGGGGACACAATTTTGCAGCGGACAGCCGAAACCATGACAAAAAGGGCGTCCCGCAGTCCATACACCGTGCCGCCTCCTGCCGGAGCCTGGTCAGGTGTTATTGGCAGCTCGAACTCGGCAAAATCTTTTACCCGCTCCTTAACAGGCCTGTGCCAAACTGCCTGCCGCTTATATTTTAGAAAACCTTTAATTTCCCCCATAAAAGACCTCTTCAGTTGCAGGAGTTGTTTCAGTATGCCTTTGTTCGCCTGCACGCATCTTGTCGAGTGCCTTGCGATAGTCTATCGGGAACACCTTTACAAAACGGCCGATCATCTCGGGCCAGGCATCCAGAATTCGCTGAGCCTGCCTGCTCGCCGTCCAGAACAAATGCCTGCGTATCAAATCATACAAAAGTTCCTTATCCTCCTTGTGCCATACGCTTTCCAGTTCCACCATATCCAGATTGCAAAGAGTATCGAAGAGCTGCAATTCGTCGAGAACATAAGCTACTCCTCCGCTCATACCGGCGGCAAAGTTGCAGCCCGTCTTGCCGAGAACCACCACCGTCCCTCTGGTCATATATTCACAGCAATGGTCGCCTACACCTTCGACAACAGCAGTCGCACCGCTGTTGCGGACGGCAAATCTCTCGCCGGCTACCCCGTTAATAAACACCTCTCCGGAAGTTGCACCGTAAAGCACCGTGTTTCCCGCAATAATGTTTTCGTGAGCCGCAAGAGCCGAATTCTCGGGAGTCTTTACAACAATTCGCCCGCCCGACAGCCCCTTTCCTAAATAATCGTTGCTGTCGCCTATCAATTTCAGCGTCACACCCGGCGCCAAAAAAGCACCGAAGCTTTGTCCCGCAGAACCATTAAACGTAATCTCCAACGTGCCGTCAGGCAGTCCCTGCGGGCCATATTTGTTCACTATACGATTGCTAAGAATCGCCCCTGACCGTCCGGTTGGTATTGCGAATCGGCATTTCAATGACCATCTTTTTCTTGTTTTCAACAGCTTTTTTGGCCTTTTCCAGAATTTGCCAGTCAATATGGTCTTTGATTTTATTGGTCGAAATTCCTTCGTAGCGGATTGCTTCGCCATCTGAGTGCGGGGGCTGATAAAATATTGCGATAAAGTCCAGTCCTTTCGCCTTATAATGCTCAATTGCCTTGCGCACTGCTAATCGGTCTGACCTGCCGACCATTTCCTCTAATTTCTTAAAACCTAATTGGGCCATAACCTGTCGCACTTCCTCGGCCACAAAGAACATAAACCTCTCGACATATTCCGGCCTGCCTGCAAATCTTTTTCGCAGCTGCGGGTCCTGTGTGCCGATGCCGAACGGGCACGCCCCCTCGTGACATTTACGCAATAAGACACAACCCAGCGATACAAGAGCAGCCGTCCCAAAACCAAAACGGTCTGCACCGAGCATCGCAGCAATAACGACGTCCCTTCCGGTCCTCATCTGGCCATCAACTTGTATTCTCACCCTGCCTCGCAAGCCGTTCATCACCAGAACCTGCTCGAGTCACGCCCAAAGAACACCCTCGGTACGCCCAACGAAAAGGACGTAAAGGACGGGTCGGCATCATCGCCTACAAGATCGCCGCCCACGCCGCCGACATGCGCGCCATCGCCCGGGCGCGCGCGACCGCGACGACGCCATCAGCTACGCCCGCTACAACTTCGACTGGGAGAAGCAGTTCGCGCTCTCCCTCGACCCCGAAGACCGCGCGCTCTATGCACGACGAAACCCTCTCCGACGATTACTACAAGGACGCAGCCTTCTGCTCCATGTGCGGTCCGAAGTTCTGCTCCATGAACTACTCCGCCAAGGTGGACGAGTACAACCGGCAGGACCACGGACTGGAAAAGAAGGATACGCGGAGCTGGTGGAGAAGTTCGCGCCGTCGAAGCTGGTGATGCCGGGAAAGTAAGCTTTTCTACCATAACAGTGTGACCCGGCGAAGGGGGCCATGCATCCGCCGACCGAATGTGTGTTTTACGTCACATGGGCGTGGTCAAGGCTCACACTTGTTCTGTTTTCAGAACAGAATTAATTACTGCTTGACACGCGGCGCTAGCGAAGACCAAATTTAGCGCTGTAAGCCCCGCACTATATGACGTTTACGCCTGCCTCTACGAGGCGACTCCCCCAAGGTCGGGCCGAACGAACCATACCGGAAACCGAAAACCAAAACAGGTTCAGCGATTTCGCTGAAAACATCAGGCCAAGTCTCGATCTGCGCCTGAAGACTGAGGAGAAACTTTATGAGGAAGCCACAAGGGCTCGTGCGGATTCTCACTGCAACAGCGATTGCATTCGCTCTATGTATCGGTGGTGTCAGCCCTGGCACAATCTACGCTCCAATTCACCGAATGGGCGGTCCCGTCGGCTTCCAATTGCTCCTTCGGCTTGGCTGCCGCTTTCGCAGACGTAATCTACTTTACAGACGCGCCCTGCAGCAGCACCCCCAGAATCGGCATGTTGAACACGAGGACGAACACGGTAAGAGAGTGGACTGGGGCCGCACTGGGCAGCCCTCAGGGCGTGGTTGCCTTGGGCCCGTTGGTGGTGTTCGCCGACCAGAACATTGGCACGATGAACATGTTGAACGTGCTCACGAATCAACTGACGACATGGACACTCCCAACGCTCGGCTCTGGCCCGCTCCGGGTCGCTGAAGGGGGCATTGAAATCTACTTTACCGAGCAAGCGGGGAGGGTCGGCCGGCTTAACCTGCTCACTAATCGGATCACCGAGTGGACGGTGCCGGGAGGCCCTCACACTCCACTAAGCATTGCCGCCAGCCCCATTGGCAATCGTATCTGGTTCTCGCAGGCTTCTGGTGCGCAGCTAGGCGCGCTCGACCTGCTGGACAATACGTTTAGCCAGTGGACCATTCCCAGCACCACTCTGGCCACGCCATTCGTACAAGGCGTCGCGGCCTCAGAGGACCGCCTGTTTTTCGGCGACT
>CAVPZU010000006.1:0-17491 GCA_963710355.1 uncultured Phycisphaerales bacterium
AATACTCACAGTTTACCGCATTGCTTATTTTTCAGACAGATTTTTTTTCTGTCTTCGTTCCGCTCGCCAGGCCATTACAAGCATAAACAGGCTAAAGACTATCAAAATAATTCCACACCGTAGATTTATATTGATGCCAAGCGAGTGTTGTTGGTAAATGGCTGGGTCTGAAATGAGGCCAAACACCGTGATTATACCGCCGAATATTCCGAATATAAGTCCAATTGGGAATCTAATATCGAGTTTCATAGTCACTCCTTTTACCAGAAGATTATATTAAGAACTAATGTAAGTGCCAGCACGATTATAGCAAGTATTGCAGGCTGTTTGTACCACTTAAGGCCTTCTTCCTTTATTCTCGGTGTAAGCGAATAGACAAGACCTTTCAAATCGTTATCAGATTTGGTTCGCCTGGTGATAAGTGAAATTATGATAGTTGCCATAAAACAGGTAGTCCAGCCGATCGCGGCGATCCAAAAGTTCTGGGCCATGGATGACCTGAACTGGTAGATGTGTCCAAGCCAACCGCCCTTGCCCTCCGCAATAGTCAGGCCGTGCGTCAGCACTGCGCCCAGCGTGCCGGAAAGCAGCCCGAAGAAAGCGCCGTTGCCTGTCGCCCGCTTCCAGAACATACCCAGCAGGAAGGTGGCGAAGATCGGAGCGTTGATGAACCCGAAGATGAGTTGGAGAAAGTCCATCAGATTGTTGAAACTGGTTGCGACATATGCTGCACCGATGCTGACGGCAATGCCGAAAATAGTCGCCATGCGTCCCATCCAGAGGTAATGCTTGTCGGACTGTCCCGGGCGGATGTAGCTCTGATAGATGTCGTAGGTCCAAACCGTGTTGAACGCGGTGACATTGCCGGCCATACCGGACATAAATGAGGCCAGCAGCGCCGTGATCCCCAACCCCAATATGCCATTGGGCAGGTAGTGTCCCAGCATCATCGGAATCGCCATGTCATAGTCGTAGCCGGTGCCCTTCATGGGCAGTTTGAAGCCGCTCATGCCGCCGCCGGTAGTCAGCGAGATGGCTATCATGCCGGGAAGGATGACCAGAATGGGGATGAACATTTTCGGTATGGCGCCAATCAAAGGTGTGCGGCGTGCCGCGCTCATTGAGTCTGCCGCCATCGCCCGCTGGACCACCAGAAAGTTCGTACACCAGTATCCAAAGCTCAGCACGAAGCCGAGGCCAAACACAAGGCCGAACCATTCGACTCCCATCGGATTCTGGTTGGAACTGCCCATGTATGCCCAGCTCCGAGTCCAGGCGTCGGCTGCAAATTGGTTCTGCTGCGCTACTGCATGGAGGTGTTTTTGTACGCCCTCCCAGCCGCCGGCGTCCTTAAGACCAAGGAATACCAGCGGAGTTAGGCCGGCGACTATGAGGAAGAATTGAAGCACTTCGTTGTAGATCGCGGAGGTGAGACCTCCCAGAAAGGTGTATATCAGCACGATGACTGCAGAAAACACAATGCTGAAATGAAAGTTCCATCCGAGGAGTACCTCCATCAACTTGGCCATGGCATACATTGATATACCCGAGGCAAAGATTGTCATGATCGCAAAGGACAAGGCGTTGAATCCGCGGGTTTTTTCATCAAATCGCATCTTGAGATACTCCGGCACCGAGCGGGCCTTGGAACCATAATAGAAAGGCATCATGAACACGCCCAGGAACGCCATTGCCGGTATCGCACCGACCCAGTAGAAGTGGCAGGTCATAATACCGTATTTTGCGCTCGAGGCGCCCATGCCCATTACTTCCAGCGCACCGAGGTTGGTCGAGATGAACGCCAGACCCGTGATCCATGCCGGGATTGACCGGCCGGATAAAAGGAAATCCTCGCTTGTTTTGGTGTAGCGTTTCAACGCGAAGCCAATGCCAAGCACAAAAACAAAATAAATACACATAATAAGATAATCGACGTGACTTAGGGCGATACCATGCATACTTTTTTCTCCTTATATAAGCAATATCCCTAACATTCTTTTGTCCCCAACGTTAATTCCTTATTATATCTGTTGTTTGAAATTTGACGGATATTATATTTTCTGTCTGGCAGAATACAACAATAAATTATATAATCAGATTTTATAGGATTTTTTGTGCATAAAATTGTTCAGGATGCCGGATAGGTATCCGGATTTAAACCGGGCAATTTTGGTGTGACAGATGGCAAAGTATTCAGCAGTGACAGCAGTGATTTTTGACCTTGACGGGATTATTCTTGATACTGAGCCTATGTCCCGCCGGATAGTTGATATTTTCTCTTAAATCAAGAGCGATTATCCTATTTTCCAGAATCAGGGACGCTAATCCGGGTCTTACGGATTAACTCCTTCAAGCCAATGGTTTGCAATTATCGCTAAATCCTCAAAATCAACACGGCCATCCTTATTGATATCCGCCCCGCCGCACCACGATGGCGCCATACAAGGGATGGGACCGGGAACTGTTTGCTGCAGGGCAAGGCTTAACCGATCGCCTGCAGCAATAGCTATGAAGTTATTCCCTGCCGGAGGCGTCGTCTCACCGTAACTATTGCTCCCCCAGCCAACAATACTGCCATCGGACTTAAGGGCAAGATTATGAGATATGCCCGCGGCAATGGCGATAAAGTTATTTCCTGCCGGCGGTGTCGCCTCACCGTAGGAGTTGTCTCCCCAGCCGACGATGCTGCCGTCGGACTTGAGGGCAAGACTATGATACTCGCCTGCGGCAACGGCTATGAAATTATTCCCTGGCGGAGGCGTCGCCTGACCATAGGAATTGTACCCCCAGCCGACGATACTGCCGTTGGATTTAAGGGCAAGACCATGCCAATATCCTGCGGCAATGGCAATGAAATTATTCCCTGGCGGAGGCGTCGCCTGACCATAATAATTAATAGAATAATCATCATAGTTATTCCCCCAGCCGACGATACTGCCGTCGGACCTAAGGGCAAGACTAAAATCACTGCCTGCGGCAATGGCGATAAAGTTATTCCCTGCCGGAGGCGTTGCCTGACCATAGTAATTCCACCCCCAGCCGACGATACTGCTGTCGGACTTGAGGGCAAGACTATGAGAACCGCCTGCGGCAACGACCGTGAAATTATTGCCTGCCGGAGGTGTCGCCTGACCATAACCATCATACCCCCAGCCGACGATACTGCCGTCGGACTTCAGGGCAAGACTATGAGAATCGAAGTCTATGCCTGTGGCAACGGCTGTAAAATTATTCCCTGCCGGAGGAGGAGGCGTTGCTTGACCATACTCATTCTCCCCCCAACCAACGATACTGCCGTCGGACTTCAGTGCAAGACTATACCCATAGCCTGAGGCAATGGCTGTGAAATTAGTCCCTGCCGGAGGTGTCAGACCAGAGGGATTGTACCCCCAGCTGACAATGCTGCCGTCGGACTTCAGGGCAAGACCATGATACTCGCCTGCAGCAATAGCAATAAAATCATTTCCTGCCGGAGGCGTCGCCGCACCATACCAATTCCGTCCCCAGCCGACGATACTGCCATCGGACTTTAGGGCAAGACTAAAATCCCAACCTGCGGCAATAGCGATAAAGTTTTTTCCGGCTGGAACATTGCACTCACCATAGTAATTGTCCCCCCAGCCAACGACACTGCCGTCGGACTTCAGGGCAAGACTGTGAAACCAGCCTGCGGCAATGGCTATAAAATTATTCCCTGTCGGAGGCGTGCCCTGACCATAGCCTAGTTTGCCCCCAGCCGACGATACTGCCGTCGGACTTCAGGGCAAGACTGTGAGAATAGCCTGCGGCAACGGCTATGAAATTATTCCCTGTCGGAGGCGTCGCCTGACCTAAATCGTTTCTGCCCCAGCCGACGATACTGCCGTCGGACTTCAGGGCAAGACTAAAATCATGCCTGCGGCAATGGCGATAAAGTTATTCCCTGCCGGAGGTGTACCCTCACCCTGGCTTAAGTCCCCCCAGCCAACGATGGTGCCATCGGACTTCAGGGCAAGACTATGAGACATGCCTGCGGCAATTTTATTAATATTAGTCAAAGGTGCATTAGGCAGTTTTGGGTTGCCCCAGACAACTATTTCATACCCCGCGGCATAGGGAACAAACAGAGTTGTAAAGAGCAATCCTGCCGCAATAATAGCAATAATACAGCCGTGTAGAAATGTGCTTTTCATATTCCATTCCTCCAAAAATCGCTAAAATGGGATTTCCCATTTAAAATCTTGTAGATTCCCACGCCTTTACAGGCGTGGCACTTATTGTTTCAGGCTTTGCCTGTCCAGCAACTTCGTTGCTGGAAATGGCTCTCACCCCCGCCTTCACAGGCGGGGAACTCCCGCGAAATTAGAGACATTCTTCCACTTTCGAATCAGAACATAATATCAAAATCATCCCTGAATTGCAAGTAGATTTTCAATTATTTTGAGATGTGGAGCAAATGTGAAAACCGGTGTTTTTAGCCTGCATCTTTTTGGGCATAATTAGTACAGCAAATGATGATGAGGAACTTGACAATTCAGTCAAAAACCCTCAATAATAGCTTGACTATGGGGGGGGTTTTGTTTAAATTAAAAATTGAAAAGTAAAAAGTAAAAAAGACAAGATTAGAATGACAAACACTCGTCTAATTCAAAATAAAGGCCCATTTAATGCTTTAGTCAAGGCTAATAAGCGGACAGGCCCTCCTACGCTAAAGCTTCGGAGGGCAAGCAGATGTTTTTACAGGATGGATTTGGAGTTCGAAGGCGAAGGAGCAAAGGCCTTCAGAAAAGTTGTCCCCGGACAGTTTGCCGAGATTGATTTAAGCGGGGCCGCCCTGCCGCCAACGGAAAAAATACCTGAAGAACTGAAAGACGTCTGCAGGCGCGATATAATTTTGCGCAGGCCATTTAGTTTTTGCGATATGATAACCGGCGGCAACAAGACCATTGTCGAGATTTTGTATTGCGTTGTCGGGCCTGCAAGCCTGCGAATGACAACTCTAAAAGCCGGCAATAAGATAAGCGTAATTGGGCCGTTGGGAAATGGATTTAGTATTCCTAATGAAAAGAAAACCGCCCTGCTTGTGTCAGGCGGGATGGGCAGCCCGCCTCTGCAGCATTTGGCGAATGTTCTGGTCAGAAATTATCCCAAAATAAATGCAATTGCATTTGCAGGGGCAAAAACAAAAGAGGATTTTCCTTTTAATCCAAAGCGGTTTGCCAAAAACAAAATCGAGACGATTATCACAACCGATGACGGCTCGGCTGGATTAAAGGGATTTGTAAGCGAGCATTTAGAAAGATGGATAGAGAAAAAGGGATGCAAGGAGGCGGAAATGATAATATACGGCTGCGGGCCTGAGGCGATGCTGGCGAGGGTAGCCGAGATTGCAAACAGTCACAGAATTGACTGCCAGATTAGTATGGAGCGGCGGATGGCCTGCGGGATAGGATTATGTCTCGGCTGTGCTGTGGAATGCAAACTCGAAGGCTCAAACGAAACCGTATATAAGATGTGCTGCACAGATGGGCCAGTCTTTGATTCAAAGGAGGTTGTTTTTTAGCCACAGAGAACACAGAGAAAAAAAGATAGAAAGAAAATAGAATAACAGATAATGAAAAACATAATTGATATATCAGTAAATTTTGGAAGATTGCGTCTGGCGAATCCTGTGTTTCTGGCGTCTGGGACGTGCGGATATGCAGATGAGCTGGCTGATTTTATGGATTTGAAAAAAATCGGCGCTTTTATTACAAAAAGCATAACGTTAAAGCCGCGAAAAGGAAATCCCGACCCGAGGATTGTCGAGACAGATTGCGGGATGCTCAATGCAATAGGGCTGGCAAATATCGGGCTGGAAAAGTTCATTAAAGAGAAGCTGCCAATCCTTAAAAGAATGTCCGCTTTCGGCGTAACGGTCTTTGTAAGTGTGGCGGGCGAAACAATCGATGAGTATGCAGCGGTAATAGAAAGGCTCTCTGATGAGAAGGCGATAGCGGGATTTGAATTGAATATAAGCTGTCCGAACGTAAAGATGGGCAGCATTAGTTTCGGGACTGAGCCTGCGATTGTCGAGGATATAACGGCGGCGGCGAAGAAGGCGGCCGGCAGGAAGGTTTTAATGGTAAAACTGACGCCGCAGGTTTCGGATATAAGCGCAACAGCACGGGCGGCGATTGACGGCGGAGCAGATGCATTGAGCCTGATAAATACTTTTACGGCTATGGTTATCGACATTGAAATTGCCCGCCCTGCCCTTGCGAACAGGACGGGCGGCTTGTCCGGGCCTGCGATAAAGCCGATAGCGGTTTATTTAGTGAACAAGGTTTATCGAGAGGCTGCCCAAAAGGCAAATATACCGATTCTGGGCATCGGCGGGATAAGGACGGCAAGCGATGCGATTGAGTTTATGATTGCAGGTGCGACGGCGGTGGCGGTCGGGACGGGAAACTTCATCGAGCCTGCCTGTGCGGAAAAAATTGCCGACGGAATAAGAAAATATTGCGTCCGCAAAAATATATCGAACATTGGAAAATTGGTCGGCTCTCTTAAATAAAGACAGAAGACAGAATAAAAACTAAAAATGGAGACTTTGAAATTACTATCTGATTATTTTCCGATGGCGGTTTATACCGGCAAGTGTTTAGTCTTTGTGAGCGAGGACTGGCGGGTGGAGCTGACTGAGCATAAGGAAAGCGATTTCAGCAAAGAAGGTCAGCAGGCGCCGGTAATAAGGGTGCGGATTGCCAAGCGGGCAATCAACGGCGAACTGATACCGAGCTACTACGAGGATTTTCAGATTGAATCGTTGGGCGAACTGGCAGAGCAGGTTGAAAAATACGTGCAAATGGCGGTCGGCAGAAACCTGAAGGAAATGTAATCCGCCAGAGGCGGATTGAGTTTTTAGTTTTGAGTTCTAAGTTAAACCTGTGGCAGATAAGGATTTGAAAATAGAGGAAATTGAGGGAGGAGTTGTCCTTACCATTAAGGTTGTGCCGGGCAGCAGCAGGACGTGTATAGCGGGCAATCTCGGCGGGATGCTGAAAATAAAGCTGGCGGCGGTTGCGGAAAAGGGCAAGGCAAACAAAAGCCTGATTGATTTTCTGGCAGTCCGCCTTCGGCGGATCGGCGTCAGAAAAAATGACGTAAGAATCCTTTCAGGACAAACCAATCCCGTCAAACGGATACAGATTTCGGCGTAACGGCTGAACAACTTACAAGCAGATTAGAAGAATATAACAAGCCGTAAGTCAACAATAATAAGGGTTATGGAAAAAAGATATTTAATAATAGGCTGTATTGTATTGGCGTCAGCGGTCGTTTGCATCGGCGGCAATGAGCCTTTAGCCAACGAGAACAAGTATGGCCTGTACGCAAAGTCGATTGAACAGGTTTTGCGATTAGAGCCGCAGCAAATTGACATTGGAACGGCAGTTTTGATTGTTTCCGAGCAGTGGAGCGATGCGGTCGCCGGCAGGAACTGTCAGAGGCAGCTCGATGAAATGGCTCACGAGATACGGGACAGGCTGCAGGCAAAAAAGATAAAGGCAGATGCAAGAGCAATAGATGTTATCAACAAGTATTTATTCGAGGAGCAGGGATTTTCATCGGTCAAAGAGGCTGACGACCCTAATGATTTGTTTCTTCATAGCGTGCTGAAAAATAAAAAGGGGTATTGTCTGAGTCTTTCGGTTCTGTATTTATCAATCGGCGAACGACTGGGACTGCCCTTATACGGCGTCGTTGTGCCGGGGCATTTTTTCGTAAGATACGATGACGGGCGGATACGGTTCAATATCGAGACAACAAGCAAGGGCGGCACTGCAACAGATGAAAGCTACATAAAAAAGTTCAATGTTCCCGTCGAAACAATTGACGGCATTTATATGAAGAACCTCAATCCGCTGCAAACGCTCGGCTGCTTTTTCAATAACCTTGGCAACAGCTATATGGCGGTCGGCAATAAGAAGCAGGCACAGGTGGCACTTGAGCGGGCTGTTGAAATCAATCCTGCGCTTGCGGAATCTCGGACCAACCTCGGAAATATTTACCTTCAGGACGGCAGAGCAGACGAAGCTATAATGCAATACAGGGTCGCCCTGCAGATGAGCCCCGATGATGCGAAGGTGCGAAATAATTTAGGCAACGCATTTTTCAAAAAGGGATGGTCAAACGATGCAGCCTGCGGAATATGAGCGGGCAATTAGGCTCGACCCGAATCTGGTTGAGGCATACAAGAACGCTGCGGCCATCTACGGCAATAATAAGCAGTACGGCAGGGCAGAAGAGAAGCTGCATCTGGCAATTCGAATCGAGCCTAAAAACGCCGGCCTTTATCTGCAATTGGGACAGGTCTACAAGGAAAGGGGTGATTTTGAAAATGCAATTACAGAATTGAGAAATGCTCTGAACTGGAAGCCGAATTATGCAGAGGCGTATTTTAATCTGGCGCTTTGTTTCAAGGAACTCGGGCAGGCCGATAACGAGATTGAAGCCTACAAAAAGGCCCTTGCGATTAAGCCGGATATGGCGGAGGCGATGATAAATCTCGGAAATATATATTTCGGCAGGAAACAATATGATGAGGCGATTGAGCTGTACGAAAAAGCTGTTCAGTTAATGCCGGGCGAATCGACGGTCTATTACAATATCGGTGCGGCATATTCGAATAAACAGAGCCAAAGAAAAGCGGTGGAGGCGTATCTCAAGGCGGTTGAAATCAACCCGAAATTCGGAGACGCTCATTACGGCCTTGCCTACAGCTATTACAGTCTGCAGGATTACACATCGGCCTGGAAGCACCTGGAAATAGCAGAGAAACTTGGAGTGAAGGTTGAGGCGGAATTGCTTTCAGAGGTTAAAAAAATGCTAAAACAGCCCGGTTCTTATAAATAAACAAACCCATCAAAGTCTGTTTTCCATAAGATAAAAAGATTGATATTTGAGGGCAAATCACATATACTGGTTGTTTTCAAAATAATATCGCTTGCCTCTGCGTCCCTCGACGCAAGTCGAGGCAGCAGAAATTGACGGAGGTTTATTAATGAAACTGGTCGGGAATATTGCAGTTCTGTTAGTTATATCGGCGGCTTCGTGTATTGCCGCAGAGCAGGAAAATCTGAACAACATTTCCTCATATTTCGGGTTTGGCGACATTGAGATTATAAAATTAGACTGGGGAGTCAGTAATATGAGGATATGCGATTTAAATCGCGACGGCCGTAACGACATTATCGCAGCCAACAACAAAAAATCGAGAATTGAGCTGCTGATTCAAAAGGAAGCAATTGATTCAAATGATGCCTGGACGGCAGCCGACATACAGGATGCAGACATCAATACATTAATTGATAATGAGCCAACCAGATTCAAAAATGAACCCCTGGCGGTTTCGGAAAATATTTACAGTCTTGTCTGCGGAGACCTCAATTCGGACGGATTGCCCGATTTGGCGTATTACGGCGACCCGAAAGGTCTCTATGTAGTGCTCCAGAAGAAACCGGACGCCAACGAGGCAAAGCCAAAAAAAATCGCCTGGGAGACGTGGAAAAAAATTAAGATTGAAGACGCCCTGCCGGGACCCGGCGGCCTTGTTTGTGCCGATTTGACCAACGACGGGAAGGCGGATTTAATTGTCGCAGCACCCGATAAAATATATCTAATAGAGCAGAAAAAAGACGGCTCATTAGCGGAACCGGTAAAGTATCCGGCTATGGGACAGGTTATCGGGATTGATGTTGCGGATGTGGACGGCGACGGGATTAATGACCTTATTATTCTGACAACGGACAACGAAAAACCCCTTCAAATACGATTTGGCCTGAAGAACGGCCAACTCGGACCCTTAAGGCAATTTTTCATTGAAAGGCCGTGGGCATTAAAAACGTTTAATGTGGATGGAAAACCCGGTGAGGAAATCCTGATTGTCGATGCCAAAAGCGGTCGGTTGGTCTGTTATAAATTCAGCAAAACAGCTAAAAAGGGTGCCGATTGGCCGATGTATTTTTATCCTTTAGTCAGCAGCGAGTCGGACAATCTGCGTGACATTGCAGCAGCCGATTTTGACGGCGACGGCCTGACCGATGTGGCGATAAGCAACCCATCCGCAGCAGAGATTACATTATATAAACAACAGGCGCTTTATGGCCTGATTGAGCCGGTATCGTTTCCATCACTGGCGGATATTACGAGTTTGTCGGCAGCCGATATTGACGGCGATGGGAAAAGCGAACTTGCGGTTTTAAGCGTTAAGGAAAAAATAATCGGCATATCGAAATTTGAAGATAACAGATTGTCTTTTCCGAAACCATTAGAGCTGACGGGCGCACCTGTCGCTATGGAACTGGCTGATGTGGACGGCGATGGAAAAACAGACTGCCTTTATATATCCAAAAATGCCGATAATGCGATGTTTCTGCATGTAATTTATGATGTGGGCCGCAGCGGCGGCGGACCTGCAGGGCCAAACGATATAGATAAACTTGAACCTGCCGTTGAAATCAAAAAATTAACTTCCAATCCTGACGGATTGGCCGTTGTAGATGTTGACCATGACGGTCTTAACGATGTTCTGATTTTTGTCAAATACGAGTCGCCGATTCTTCTTCGCCAAACGCAGAAGAGAAAATTTGAGGTGGTTGACTGGCCGACGGCGCAGGCAAGCCTTATTAAGGAGGCGACCTTAACCTCAACAGCCGTTTGCGATGTTGGCCGCAAAGAGGGAAAGGAATTGTTAATTGCACAGAGAAACTTTGCCCGAAGTCTTGTTTTTTCGGAGGGCAAAAACTGGACGGTTTTAGACCAGTATAACGCAAAAAGCACCGACAACCGCATTGTCGCTGCGGCAGCATTCGATATCGACCAGAAAGCAGAGGGACGGCCTGAAGTTTTGCTGCTCGACGGACAAAAGGGACAGCTTCAGATACTGCGATATGGCGAAGACAAAACCTATCGGCTGGACAAGGAGCTTAATGTCGGCAGGTGGGAATCTGCGGAGCATTTGAAAATGCTCAACGAGCCGCTTACCGGCGGAAAGGAAAAAAGCATACTGCTTTTCGACGGGAAGAAGTTTGCGGTCATTACGCCGCCTTCTGATTCAAACGACATCGAGGACCTCAAACCAATTTTCACTTACGAGACAAAGATAAAGGACGGCTTATACGGCAATCTTACCGCCGGCGATATTAATTCCGACGGAATTGCGGATATAATAATGGTCGAATATAAGAACAACAATATCGAAATACTGACGTTTGACGATAAAAAAAATCCTATATCGGCAACGAAATTCAGGATATTCGAGGAAAAATCCTACACCGGACAAATGGGGCGTGCAGGCTTTGAGCCGAGGGAGCTGGAGGTCTCGGATGTCACAGGCGACGGGAAGGCAGATTTGGTGACATTGATTCACGACCGAATCATTATTTATCCGCAGGATTAGTATTTTGGCGAATGTAAGATTTTTGGCGCCAAAGATTGTATCCCAAGCTTTACAAACTATGGCCGAAACAAAAAGCAAGGTATTTGTGGCTATGAGTGGAGGGGTCGACAGTTCAACGGCAGCTGCCCTGCTGCTCAAAGATGGCTATGACTGCAGCGGCGTCTTTATGATTACCTGCGACAATTCTGAAACTGCACAAAAAAACGCAGAGGAAATGGCCGGACGATTGGGTATAAGACTTCATATTCTCGATTTGCGAAGTGAATTTGAGCAGGTCTGGAACTATTTTATAGACGAATACAAAAGAGGCAGGACGCCGAACCCCTGCGTATTCTGCAACAGGTCAATTAAGTTCGGCAAAATGTGGAATTTTGCGAGAGAGAACGACGCAGATTTTTTCGCCACGGGACATTATGCGCAGATTCTCGAAAGCGAAACAGGAGTGGGACTGTATAGAGGAGTCGATTCGGCAAAGGACCAGTCTTACGCCCTTGCGATGATTGACAGGAATTTGTTTAGAAAAACAATTTTTCCCCTGGGAAGTTTCTGCAAAAAAAATATCATGGAACTGGCAGCGGAATTCGGCCTTGAAATAAAAGGCAGAAAAGAATCACAGGAGATTTGCTTTATACCCAATGACGATTATGCGGCTGTAATAGAACAGAGATGTCCGGAAATTGTCCGCAGGGGCGACATTATCGACAGCAGCGGCAACATTCTCGGCCAGCACAGCGGCACTCACAGGTTCACAATCGGCCAGCGACGCGGTCTGCGGGTGCCGATGGGTGTGCCTTTTTATGTCGTTGATATAGATGCTCAAAAGAACACGGTGACACTCGGGCCAAGAAATAAGATTTTTGGAAAGACCCTTATTGCCAGGGATGTGAACTGGCTGACCCGCCTGCGGCGGACAAAGGCCTTTGAGGCGGGCGTCAAGATTCGCTATAACAGCAAGGTCGTCCCTGCAACAGTTCATCCGGAAGGTGAAAACGCAAGGATTGAATTCGACGAGCCGGTTGCCGCCATAACGCCGGGACAGTTGGCGGTTTTTTATATAAGAGACAATCTCGGCGAAAAGGTCGCCGGTGGCGGCTGGATAGACAAATAGCTAAAAACTTAAAACTAAAAATTCAAAATGCTTTGTAGAAAAGTCTGGAAAAAGTCATTGCGAGGCCTGTTTTTTAGGCCGCGGCAATCTCGTTTTTATGGTTTTTAGATTGCTTCGCTTCGCTCGCAATGACAAAGTTTCTACAGAGCAAAATCAAAACTAAACAATGGTAGAGGCTGGAAGGTTGACCGGCAGGGTTGTTTTGATATACTATTGTCCAATTATTACGCTTTAACAGGATGCAAACAATGCAGCAGACGAAGACATTAGGTGAACTGGCTGAATATGTCGTGGGCAAGGTTCGCGGCGACCCGAATACAAAAATCAGGTCTGCAGCAACGTTAGGCAAGGCCGACGAAGGAGACATAAGTTTTCTTGCGAATATAAAGTATGAAAAGCAGATAGAGACAACCAAGGCAAGTGCAGTCATTGTAGGCAAAGACACATCAATCGAGTCAAAGGTGCCTCTGCTGGTCTCTGACGACCCGTATTATGCGTTTATGCAGATTATGGTTCTGCTTCACGGTCATCGCAAACACAAAAAAGTCGGAATCAGCAGATTAGCTTTTATAGCCGACAGTGCAAAAATCGGTGTCGATTGCGATATTCATAATTTTGTCACCGTATCCGACGATGCAAAAATCGGCGACCGATGCACCATTTACCCGGGCGTTTTTGTCGGCGAAGGCGCAGAGGTCGGCAGCGACTGCATCATTTACCCCAATGTGAGCATTTATAACGGCTGCAAAATCGCCAATCGCGTCATCATTCACTCGAACACAACCATCGGAGAAGATGGGTTCGGCTTCGCAACGCATAACGGCGTGCATCACAAAATACCGCAGATAGGAATTGTTATTATAGAGGATGATGTCGAGATTGGGGCGTGCTGCGGCATCGAGAGAGGAACGCTGGGAGACACTATCATCGAAAAGGGAAGCAAACTGGGCGACCTTAACACTATCGGCCACGGAACAAAAATCGGTCCGCACTGTTTGCTTGTGGCGCAGGTCGGCGTTTCAGGCTCGACGACGCTCGGCCATCACTGCATCGTCGGAGGTCAGGTCGGTATCACCGGACATATAACCGTCGGTAACGGCGTTATGATTGGCGCACAATCGGGCGTAATAAACAGTGTCGGCGACGGGAAGGTGATTGTGGGTTCGCCGGCGATTGATGCGAACATTGCGAGGCGGGCATACAGTATGCTCAAATATCTGCCCGATATGCGAAAGACGATTCGCAGTCTCGAAAAAGAAGTTGAAAGATTACAGAAATCGCTGGAAGAGGCGGAAAATAAAACCAAATAAGATGGAGACAGCCGAACGAAACGTAGTTGGTTTGATTGCGGGCCAAGGCAGATTGCCCTTTATCATAGCCGACGGCGCACACAAAGCGGGCCTGCGGGTTATCTGCGCAGGACTGCGAGATAATGCCGAGCCTGCACTGGCGAACTGCGTTGATAAGTTTTACAACATTGCAGTTGCAAGGCCCGGAAGCTGGATACGGAAACTGAAAAGCAACGGCGTGACAAACGCGGTTATGGTCGGCAGGGTCCAAAAGTCGCAAATCTTTACGCCCTGGCGGATTCTGCGGTATCTGCCGGACTGGCGGGCATTGAAAATCTGGTACTGGACGCTGCGGGCGAACAGCAAACAAAACCAAATTCTTTTAACCGCACTCGCTGATGAGCTGGCCAAAGGAGGAATAATACTCGAAGATTCCACAAAATACTGTAAAGAGCATCTGGCAAGCAATGGCCTAATGACAAACAATAAGCCGAGTAAAGAAACCGGGAACGATATTGAGTTCGGCTTTACAGTTGCAAAAAAGGTTGCGGAATTAGATATCGGTCAATCGGTTGCGGTAAAGGAAAGAGACGTCATTGCGATTGAGGCGATTGAGGGGACGGCGGAAATGATTAAGCGGGCGGGCGGGCTATGCAAAAGAGGCGGCTGGACGCTGGTTAAGGTTGCCAAACGTAATCAGGATATGCGTTTTGATGTGCCGTGCATCGGCAGTGATACGATAAAAGCCTTATCCGAAAACGGCTGCAGGTGCCTTGTCGTCGAGGCCGGCAAGGTAATAATCATCGACAAACCCGAAACCCTCGCCCTCGCGGACAAATTAGGCATCGCCATCGTAGGACGTTAATAATTTTTAGCCACAATTTCCGAACCTTGCTTAAGATGTATAACAGCAAACTGTGCTGGAATTATCTTTTGTATCCTCGGTATGGTCTTTATCTGTGATAGATGAAGACGATCCGTCGTCTTTACTTCAAAAAGCCATATCCTGCCATCTTTAACCAATGTCAAATCAGGCCAACCATTTCTATAGCAATAAGGGTCTTCAAATAGAAACTCAGCAATGTTGCGTAGGCATTTGGAACCAATAGCACTAAACAATGCAGAAATAAAAGCCTTTGCCAATCCGGGATAGACTTCTTGAACAATCCTATGCTCGTATATTTCCTCAAAATGCGATTCTACATCATTCAAGGTTGCATGTTCAATCACATCTAAAATATCTGTCGCCTTTTCTTTATGAATAGTAAACTGAGCCTCAAGAAATCTAGTGCAAGCATCATCCCTTGAGCCAAAGGTATTAATTTCAGCCAAGATTGAAAGTGCTGCCGCTTTAATTAAAGTCAGAAATGCGCCTCCCTCGCAGTATGCTGCACAGAAGCCTAACCCTTTGAAATGCTGCCAAAGAAAATGTTCGGGCTCTGAATTATAAGGCCCTACAGCCTCGTATATAGGAAGTCCTAATTGCTCACATTGTTGTTCAATAGGTAGAAAAGCAATGGCAAGTTCACGGCCTTCCTGAGTAAGCATACCCTGTGCTGTTACCAGACCACGTCTTGCGAGAGTGTTTATCGTACTACTATTATGCCTGCATTGATTACCTTTAAGCAAATCAATAATGGTTTTCTGCATAGAACTGGTAAGTTTAGCTTTGCTTTTCATTTTATAAAATGTTTGCACATATAAGTTATTGGTACTTTATCCCCAACTGTTCACAAGGGCAGATGCAAAAGATACTGCTCAGCAGCACGAATAATAACGTTTTGAATTCCCCAACGACGTTGCTCTTGGTCTAGCCAATTAATCATTGCAGCTAAATCGCTCGGAGCATATTGTTTTGCTTTCTCAGTTGCCCTAATGCATTCAATATCAGGAATGAAATAGACTGTGAAGGTAAAATCCTCCCATCCATTTGGTCCATTCCAACGAGCAGGTTTGTCAATTGTTCGAATATTGCTCGCCGACAGATGCACATTTGCATGTCGTAGCAATCGCACAATATGCACTCTTGGATCATCCAAACTAACCATCTTAGGGGCAACCGTTCCCAGATCGCGCGTTGCCGCTTCTTCAATACTGGCGTATTCGGCTAACGCTGCACGCAGATATTTACGCCGTCTATTCGGTTCTTCATCTTTATTTGAACCCTCAGATGCTATATACCAACAAAACTGAACACAACCCTCAACCCTCTCACAAGTCTCTTCTTTTCCCAATAGATACGGCTCAATCGCTGGATCGATACGCATGAACACACCAGGTGCCTGAAACTCAGTCAATTTCCTTATATCTACTGTTCGGGTGCTTACCATTGTGTCGATTCCATATAACGTTGATTATATAATCTGTGCAAAACTCCAACCGCAGTCCGCTGAAACCAGTATACCCCCAACGGCTAATCAGGACAAGGGGATTCTGCAATGCGGAATCAAAAGCAGTCACAGTGACCGCCGAAATCCCATATTTGTGCAGAAATCTCTGTGGTCTCGGTGATCTCTGTGGCTAAACGAAAACCTGCCGTAAAACGGCAGGCTAAATATAACAACAAAAAATCTGTGTCAATCAGTGTTAATCTGTGGCTAAATTATTCAGAATTGTTTTAGGAAGCGGAGGTCGTTTTCGAAGAGGAGGCGGATGTCGGGGATGGAGTATTTACGCATAGCGAGGCGTTCGATGCCGAAGCCGAAAGCCCAGCCGGTATATTTCTCGTTGTCAATGCCGACGGCATCGAAAACATTCGGGTCAACCATACCGCAGCCGCCCATCTCAACCCAGCTTTCTTTGCCGGTTTTGTCGGCCATAAGCAGATCCACCTCTGCGCTGGGTTCTGTGAATGGGAAGAAGCCCGGCCTGAAACGCCATTTTGTATCGGGGCCGTAAAAGGCCTTTATAAACTGGTCAATGGTCGTCTTCATATTGACCATTGTTATGCCCTCATCGACGACGAGGGCCTCGAGCTGGTGGAACATAAACATATGCGTGGCATCGACGGTGTCGGGTCGATAGACCCTGCCGGGCGCAACGATGCGGATAGGCGGCTTTTGTTTTTCCATAACGCGAATCTGGATGGTGGATGTCTGGCTTCGCAGGAGCATATTGTCGGTGATATAGAAGTTGTCGAGCGGGTCGCGGGCGGGATGTTCCGGCGGAATATTGAGAGCGACAAAGTTGTGCCACTCGTCCTCGACCTCCGGGCCATAAGCGACATCAAAACCCATCCTGCCGAAAATCTCCAAAAGCTCGTTTATGGTCTGTGTGATGACGTGGGTCTTGCCGACAGCGACAGGGATGCCGGGCAGCGTGACATCCGGCAGTTCAGCGGTCTGCGGCCTGGACTGGAGAAGCTGCTGCTTAAGGAGCTCGAAGGCCTCGGTGACTTCTTTTTTAATTCTGTTGGCAATCCGGCCAGCCTGCGGCTTTATGTCGGGCGGGCATTTGCCGACCTGGCTGAGCATTTCCTGAATTTGCCCTTTTCGGGAAAGATATTTCAGACGAAACTCTTCAAGCTCTGACAGGTTCTTTAATTTTTTGAGGTCGGCAAGGGCTTCGGAACCAATTTTTTTGAATTGCTCAAGCATAATTAGTCGCTCGTGACTCGTATTTCGTCGCTCGTCGCTTGTGACTCGTCGCCCGAAATACAAATTAAAACTATCGCAG